>NZ_MCBP01000009.1:0-261993 GCF_001705305.1 Paenibacillus kribbensis | reverse complement strand
GCTTCTACATAATCCCGCTCGACTTGCATGTATTAGGCACGCCGCCAGCGTTCGTCCTGAGCCAGGATCAAACTCTCCATTAAAGACCAACCGAGGTTGGTTATAGAAAGAGCGATTAGCTCACGTTGAATCTGACGAGATAAAATATCTCAATGTTTGCTTCGATTTCATACAGCCTGAAGGCATGTACCAAAATCTCAGCGGTGGATTTTGCAAGCAAAATCCGTACTCACTCGTTGTTCAGTTTTCAAAGATCAAACCTGCATTATGTCTTGCCTTTGTTCTTGCTTTGCTTCACCACCGCGTCTCAGCGGCGACTTAAATAATGTAACACATAACCCTGTTTTTCGTCAAGCACTTTTTTAAAATTTATTTTTCACTTAAATTTTCGCTTGATGCAACACGCTTATCCTGCTTTAAACAGTACTAAATTATTCATGCTGCTTCATGGGGCGAGTTATAACTTATCACATATTTTATATACTCGTCAACCTAAATTAATAATTAATATGTGGTTTTAAGCCACCTCCAACTTTAACCGTATAAAAAAAGGAAGAAAAGTCAGCTCGACGACCTTTCTTCCTGAAAAATCAGCTCTTATTCATCAAATAAGAGAGTAGCGCAGTTCACGACTATGTCCGTGATCTCTAAAGTTCCCAGCAGCTGATTCTTTAATAAGTGAACGATACACCAGTTTGCGGAGCACGACGGTAAGATCCAATTGGAGATTTTTTAGCTCAGGATGATTAATGAGTTCATCTATAGACCAAGGCTCCCGTCTGCTCCCTAATATACGGAATAGCGGGGAAGAACACTCTTTCATTTTAGACATGACTGAAAATTCGCAAGCAAGCAGTACCAGCTCAATCCGCTGCTCCAACGTTTCCGTACTTAATGTGAGCTCGTTATACAACTTATAGACCGTCCGATCCAACGGCTGTACCTGAAGCCATAAATGTACCTTCGGATATATTCCCCGCTCAATGAGTTCAATTGAGGCCCAATGATCCAACGCCTTCAAAACACTTTGATACGCGTCAATGGTTCGACCTTCTCGCATCGCCTTTTTACCATGAACGTAATTGACCAGAAAGCGAGAAAACTCATGAAATCGCTTCTGCTCCCGCAACGGATCGTTGAATTCGACAATTTCCTCTCTTAAAAGACGGACCCTATCATCCCGCTCCCAAACGATACGACCTTCCAGCAAATAATCTATAACGTTGGCTTGTTCACCAGCGATAATCCAGCCCTTCAGACAAGCAAGTGTTGCATACAGCACCTGACATCTTAATCCATCAATAAGTAAATGCTGTATGAACCGGGCTGGCTGCTGGCCTTCTCCAATAATTAGAATGAGTTCATCAAAATCGTACAACATCGCTCCGTGAAAATACTCTCCCGGCTTTCTGTACGAAATAACTCCTATTGAATTTTTCTGCAACAATTCATCATACATCAAGCTTAATTTGGTTTGCTGCACTTCTCCCTCCATACCTGCAAGGCGGCTCAACCGCTAAATTTGGATATATGTGAACACTTCTACATAAAGAAGCAACTTCCTTCTTCAATTGTATAATTTTTTATGCTTATTTACTTATTTCTTTTAAAGTTTCCCATGCGTTTTCATCTGCAAAGGTCCGATTCCACACACCAATCCCTCCGAGTTTCAAGGATTTGGCAAGCTCCACTCTCGCCTCCAGAGACACCCGATCCTCCAGCCAAATCTTTTTGACCACACCGTCTTCAGTATACTCCACATAATTTTGGCCTTCCGAAGCTCTGAATTTAGGCTTTAACTTAAATTTTTCCACGATGGCCGCTGCTGAATCCATGCCAAGTGATTTGGAGCTAACCTTAATTTTCCCTTTTTCAGGAGTCTCGGACCATACACGGGTATATAATGGAATTCCCAAAACTACTTTTTGCGGCGGGACCTCGTCCTCCTGAAGGATTCGCTTAATTGACGCTTCCGTCCACGGTAGCGAGGCTACAGAACCTGCCTTGGGACTGGCAGCCCAATGTTCATCATAAGCCATTACCATAAGGTAATCTGTAATACTTCCCAATGATTTTCGATCCAAAAAAGCAGACCACATCTCACTTTGAGATTTGGGCGTAACATCAACGGACAACATCAAATCATGTTCCCGAGCCATCGGCTTAAGCTCCCGCAAAAATTGGGTAACATTAGGGCCGTCCTTCGTATGAACATTTTCAAAATCAATATTAATGCCGTCCAGATCATATTCTTGGGCAAATGAAATCATCTGATCCACAATCGACTTTCGCCGTTCGAAGGTAGATAATGCTTCTGTTGTTAATTCGGGATTAAAGCTGTTGCTCAGCAAGCCCCATACCTCCATCCCTTTGCGATGCGCCCAACTGACATAAGCCGGATCAGCCTTGCTTTCTACAGTACCCTCCTGATCAATGACACTGAACCATGTGGGACTCACTACATTGACCCCGGGCATAGGATTAAATGTAGAAGGATTAGGCTTACGATTATAGACGGCCTCCCAAGCCAGATTAACTGGTCTGCCCTCCCAATGCTTCTCCGAGATGGACAAAACATCCTTAACTGAAGGCACCGCAAGCTCTCCCCCTTCAGAAACATTGTCCACCTTAACGTATCCTGCATAGCCATTATCCAATTGAACAAAATACCAATCGCCCTGTTTGGACCAAATACGTACCTTCGTTTGCTGAGATATATCTGTCAAAATAAAAGATAGGCTGGAGGCTTCTTTACGCAAAGCGATTTTAGCATCCTGCTCCCCATCTTTCTTTTCTACACTTCCCAGTTTGACTTTATCCCCGGCTTTCATCAGGATGACTGCACCAGTCACCGGATCTTCGTGAACGGACACACCGTATACTTCACGAACAGCTTGTATAGGGATGTACAACTCACTGCTAATTACTTGTGGGGCAGCGGTCAGGGCATATGCTTTACCATTCAGTTCTCCTTGTGTCTTCGCAACGTTCATGTGGAGCAAGCTTTGTCTTGTCGCCAAAATGATGGTCTGGTTCTCATCCTCATATCGAATTGCAGGATCAATTTGATTTTGCACTAGCTTGAGCGGAATCAGCATATTCTTGCCAGAGCTCTGAGCCTCATACCCGGTTAACTTGCCCTGGATAAAAATAGGACGCACACTACCTTGCCAATCGGGTTTCTCATGCAAGGGATTACCATACCTTACGACAGTAATAGTGCAGATGATCGCTGCGAACAGTAGCAAGCCTGCCGCTCCTTTGAATCGTGAACGCTTACGGCGGCGTCTGGAATGATTTCTGGCCAATATCGAACCTCCATTATAGAAACTTTGGATTTCTGGATATCGTAATTCTAAGAGAACACTTTTAAAAAGTGATTTAAACAAAAAAACGCGGTAAATCCCCGCTTATGGGGAATCCCTCACGTTTCCAACCTATTACAATATATACACACCCTACCAAAAAACTTATATTCCTTGTTTCGCTATATTTGTTTGTTGTTACAATCTTTGCATACTCCGTATAACTCCATACGATGTCCACGTACCTCGAAGCCTGTCTCCAACGCGGCATGGCCTTCCACATCAGCCAAATACGGATAACTGAAATCTTCAATCTTCCCGCATTTTTCGCAAATGATATGATAGTGCTCCGAAACATTAGCATCGTAACGACTGGCGTTATCTCCATAGGTCAACTCATGTACCATACCCGCTTCTATAAACATCTTTAAGTTATTATAAACCGTAGCCACACTCATGCTTGGAAACTTGGATTCGAGTGCTCGATATATTTCATCTGCAGTCGGATGCCCCATAGATTCCATCAAATAGTTTAATATGGCATGGCGCTGGGGTGTTATGCGTACACCTGTCTTCTTCAGAAGTTCCAAAGCATGCTGGACGTGTGCTGCCATATATGTCCACCGCCTTATCCCTTACTTACGATTCTATCCATGTATAACCCATCTATTGACAACCCATTTTAAACATACTCACATTGTACGGTCTACCGAAGTTTCTTGTCAACGCGCCGTAGTATTATCAGATGTCTCTGTGGAGGTATCAGTAACAGAAGCTTCCGAACTATCTGGAGAGCCTTCAGATATGCCAGGCACAATCGGTTTTCCGGACTCATCCAAACCAGGCAACGTCGGTATCAGTAACCTTTTAATCATTAAATTACTGTTCCCCTCTACGTTGATCACATATTTGCCTGTCCCATTTTGGCCTGAAATACTTTTACTGTCTATTTTAAATGGAAACTCGGATTGAAGATTGCCATAACTGCTGGAGCCCTCTAACTGAAAATCTCCGTTCGACGGAAGATCTAAAGCAATATCACCGACGGCGCTGTATATTTTCCAATCCCCGCCTACCTGCTCGCTATTCACCTTGATTGCACCATTAAGCGAATTTGCATTCAACTTGG
Organism: Paenibacillus kribbensis; assembly: GCF_001705305.1. Lineage (GTDB taxonomy): Bacteria > Bacillota > Bacilli > Paenibacillales > Paenibacillaceae > Paenibacillus > Paenibacillus kribbensis_B. Next base: position 257,559 of record NZ_MCBP01000009.1, on the reverse strand, counting down.
CTGTAGAGTCCAGCACATTGATGTCACCATTCTGCGTATCCGTTGTGATATCCCCTTTTGAGCGTGCAAGCTGAATATCGCCTACCACCGTGTACAGCGACACGGCTCCTTCAATATCCCCTGCCTGCATGTCGCCACGGTTTGTTCGCATATCCACGTCTCCGGTAATCCGGTGCAATTTGACCTGACCATTCAGGGTGGACCCTTTGACATTACCGATAGCATCAGTGACTACGAGATTCCCATTGCCGCTCTCAAGCCGGATGCTGTCGATGGCATCTACACCGTTCAGGGTAATATTCCCGTTGGAGGTTCTGATCTGCATATTGAAGCGCCGATCCTCCGGTACTGTAATCAGCATATTCATACGGGGCTGACGCTTGCTGGATGCTCCATATGGCTGAACCTCCGGACGGATCTGGATGGTCTTGCCGTCAGTGGAAGCCAGTGAGGAAGCTTGGGCAATCTTGTCCGCTTGGGCAGCAGGTGCTTGATCCACCCACAGGGTCCCACGCACCTCTATATTGGACACAGGTCGTCTGATCAGCGTTATATCACCATTAACCGATTCAACCACCAAATCGGACGTCTGCATGGTTACAGGCACCAGCACACCGCCCATATCATATCGATTCTCTTTGGCCTGGCTAAAATCCATGGAGGCTGACGTCAGATTGAGACTGACCCGGTTCCACAGGTACATATAATGATTCTGCTGGGTCACGATAAAAACCGAAGCAGCTACTACTAAAGCAGAGATAATCCCTTTCAGATCTGGCCTGAAACGCCGACCATTGTCAGACTTGCCCTCTTTGCGGTAGTACACACCAAAAAAAATAAGATATTCCAATCCCCAAAGCACGAAAATGACAGGCCACCATACAAGAAGCTGAAGCATATATTCAGTATTTTGAAGCACATCTACGATAAGCAGAACACCTACAGCCATCAACAGAAGCGATGAGGTGTAGCGCCCGACTCTTATTTTGCGGTGCACGCCAGCCTCACCCTCTTTCCTTCAATTTTTTCCGCTTAAAGGACAGGACAATTTCCCGCAGAAAAATGAATACACCAATCAGTATTAATAAAATAGCCAGCGTCAGGAATCCATAATCCTCAAAAAAAATGCCCAGCCAGCGAGGCTTCATACGAAACAGAATCATAAGTCCACCGCCTGCGACCAGCAGTACAGCAAAAGCCAAGCCTCTCTCCCATGCATAAAAAGGACTGCTTTGGTGACCTCTGGCATCCATTCGTGAATAACGATCCGGCTTGCGACGATAACGAACCATATAATCCGCTGATTGTAAGACGTCATACACATTGTAAAAATATAAGACAGGGATAAATAATCCAAGCAAGATAAGCAACGGGATGTTGATCCTTAGGCCGTCAGAGGAAACATACAGCATCGCAAAAATATCTAACAGGAGCAATACAATAAATGTAAGCCCCCTAATAAACAATCCCAAAAATAGATGCCCCAGTCCAGGTATTAATGCCGCCATGATAATGGCAATCACTTTGCGAAATTTAGTGTATTTTAGACGCTTCCCCTGTAAGGGTTGTTCCGAGTTCATACCATCCTCCCCTTTGAATTCCATACGTGTTCCATTGAAAATGCATTGATGGTTAAATAGTACCCCAATCGGATTTAAGAGTAACTGGGAAAAAATGTGGTAACCCATCATTCTACAGAAACTGCCGCTACATCTTCCCACTGTCGAAGCTCAGCGGCAGTACGCACTGGATCAAAATCGCGGCTGGCCAATACTTCCAAAGAGACCTCCATACTTTGCCGATTAGGGTGCACTTCATGAAAAGGGACATGCTCATGTTCTTTAATCGTTATTTTGCGTATTTCTACTTTTTCTTGTTTTAAATAATTCGAAATTTGCTCCAGTAATCCATGAGAGGACAATCCGTACAAAGTAATCAGGTGACGTGTGCGTCCACGCATATACCGCAGTTCGATTTTGTTAAATACCCATAAATTCAAAAACACAAGCACCGTCGCTGCGATGGAAGGAAAATAAAAGCCCGCACCAACACCAAGGCCAATGGCTGCCACGACCCAAATAGAAGCGGCAGTCGTTAAGCCAGTAATGGATTTGCCTGTAAACATAATTGTTCCTGCACCCAAAAAGCCTACTCCAGTAATCACCGCCGTAGCCAGACGAGCTGGATCTATACGTACATTGGCTTCTTTAATAAAGTCCGAAAAGCCATAAATGGAGAGCAGCATAATCAGTGTCGAGCCAAGGCTGACCATAATATGAGTTCTCAAACCGGCAGCGTGATTGGAGCGTTCGCGTTCAATGCCAATAAATCCACCGAGAAGCATGGACAGTAAAAGCCGTAAAATGATATGTGAATCATCGATAATCCACGGATTATTCATTTGAGTCTCTCCTCCCGGTTGTGTCGTGCTTCCCTCTCCGAGTGCGCGGTTTGTGAGCATTATTCCACGTTATGCAGATGGTAGGTGGTTAATTCCACGCCTGGGGCAACCTCAGCCGCTGACACAGGGCGAAAGCCGTGTTTACGATAAAGTGCAACCGCAGGAGTATTTAAAGTTCCTGTGGAGACGATAAACAGCGGTATATGACGATGTTCATTCAAAACATGCGCCATTAAGGAGTCCGCAATCCCTTTACGAAAATGATCCGGATGAACCATCATACGCGTAAGAGTAAGCGAATCGGGCGACTCAGACTGCACAGCCAGCGCGCCTAACAGCTCACCATCCTCCATCCAGCCGTAAAAGGACTCACCACAGCTTTTCAGCGTATCAAATGTATCCATGAGGGGCGGGATCTCCTCAAACCCAATTAGCTCCGCCTCCAGCCTATAAGCAACGTGCTGAAGACGCCATATCTGGCTTACGATATCATCGTCTTTCAATGAACATAGGGTAACCATCTGTTTTCCCTCCTAAAGGAAACTCATAATGTGCCATCACGCTTCTAAAGCTCGTTTTCCGTTTTCATTCAACAGTTTCTCTCGTCTATGCAAAAAGAGGCCTGTCCCTAAAAGACAAGCCCCCAGTCAAATCTATGCCATTAGCGGTTCAGCACTTCTGTCAGCAACTTATTGGCGAGGCCAGGGTTTGCTTTGCCCTTGCTCTCCTTCATCACTTGACCGACCAGGAAGCCGATGGCCTTTTGCTTGCCGGCTTTGTAATCCTCAACCGATTGCGGGTTAGCCGCTACAACCTGTTCGACGATCGTCAGGACCGCGCCCTCATCACTGATTTGCACAAGCCCTTTTTCTTCAACAATTTGCTGTGGAAGTTTGTCACTCTCCAGCATTTCCTTGAAGACCGTTTTAGCAATTTTGCTGTTGATCGTCCCCTTCTCCAGCAGTCCGATCATTTCACCCAAGCCCCGACCTGTCAGCTTAACCTGTGACAGCTCTACACTGGCACTATTCAAATAGCCGAGCAAATCCCCCATAATCCAGTTGGATACTGCTTTGGCATCCTTGGTGTATTGAAGGCTATCCTCGAACAAATCAGCCAATGGCTTGGAGGACGTAATCACCTGGGCATCATACTCAGGTAACCCATATTCCGAAGTGTAGCGTGCTTTACGCTGGTCAGGCAGTTCAGGAATCGAAGCACGGATGCACTCTTTCCATTCCTCATCAATATGCAGTGTAACGAGATCCGGGTCCGGGAAATAACGATAATCATGCGCCTGTTCCTTGCCACGCATGGACAGGGTTTTACCTTGGGCCTCATCCCAACGACGTGTCTCCTGTACAATCGTTCCGCCTTCCTCCAGCATTTGCTCCTGCCGGAACTGCTCATATTCCAGTCCACGCTGTACGCCACGGAAGGAGTTCATGTTTTTCAGTTCCGCTTTGGTTCCCAGCTCTTTTTGTCCATGCGGACGAAGACTGATATTCGCGTCACAGCGAAGTGAGCCTTCCTCCATCTTCACGTCGGATACATCGCAATACTGCATGATAGCACGTATTTTTTCCAGATAAGCCTTGGCTTCTTCCGGCGAAGATATGTCCGGCTCCGAAACGATTTCGACCAGTGGCGTGCCGACCCGATTAAAATCAACCAGAGACGCATAGCCGCCATCCACATGGGTTAATTTACCTGCGTCTTCTTCCAGATGCAGTCTGGTAATGCCGATACGTTTGGTCTCACCGTTCACCTCAATATCAATCCAGCCGTTCTCGCCGATGGGTTGATCATATTGCGAGATTTGGTAAGCCTTCGGTGAATCGGGGTAAAAATAGTTTTTGCGGTCAAACTTGCTCACATCAGCAATGGTACAATTGAGCGCCATCGCTGCTTTCATCGCATAATCGACGGCCTGACGGTTCAATACTGGCAATACCCCTGGGTGTCCGAGACATACTGGACATGTATGTGAGTTGGGCGGCGCTCCGAAGGATGTCGAGCATCCGCAAAATATTTTAGACTTCGTATGCAATTCCACATGGACTTCAAGTCCGATGACCGTCTCATATTTGGATGTAGTTGTAGACATAAATGGTTTCCCTCCTTTTCGATAAATTACAGCTGTGGACGCTGCTTGTGAAATTCGGTATTTTGTTCAAATGCATGCGCTACGCGCAGCACGGAAGACTCATCAAAGGCTTTCCCGATAATTTGCAGTCCGACCGGCAGTCCATCTGCAAGACCACAAGGAATGCTGATGGCTGGTACCCCGGCCAAGCTCACCGGAATCGTCAAAATATCGTTCAAATACATTGTCAATGGATCATCCACCTGCGAACCGATTTTGAATGCAGTTGTCGGTGCGGTAGGTCCGATAATAACATCATATTGCTCAAATACACGGTCAAAATCCTGTTTAATCAGCGTGCGTACTTTTTGAGCTTTCAGGTAGTAAGCATCATAGTACCCGGAACTAAGGGCATAGGTCCCCAGCATAATCCGGCGTTTCACCTCAGGGCCAAAGCCCTGCGTGCGTGACTGATGATACAGATCAAGCAGGTTGTCAGGATTATCAGAACGTACACCGTAGCGCACACCGTCAAAACGGGCCAGATTGGAGGATGCTTCGGATGAAGCCAGCAGGTAATATGTAGCTACCGCATATTCGGTGTGAGGGAGAGACACCTCTTCCCATACCGCGCCCAGTCCTTCCAGCGTTTTCAGTGCATCCAGCACTTTTTCCTTAACCTGTGGATCGACGCCCTCACCAAGGTATTCCTTAGGTACAGCAATGCGAAGTCCTTTTACATCTCCGGTCAAAGCGTTCAAATAATCAGGAACATCAACCTTCGCAGAAGTGGAGTCCTTCTGATCATAGCCTGCAATCGCCTGCAGGACATACGCCGAATCCTGAACATTTTTGGTGATGGGTCCAATTTGATCCAAAGAGGAGGCAAAGGCCACCAATCCAAAACGTGATACCAGACCGTAGGTTGGCTTCAGACCAACTACACCGCAATAAGAAGCGGGCTGGCGAATGGAACCGCCTGTATCGGAGCCAAGGGTGAAATAAGCCTCACCCGCTGCTACGGCCGCTGCTGATCCCCCACTGGAACCGCCAGGTACACGTTCCAGATCCCATGGATTACGCGCCGGGAAAAAGCTGGAGTTCTCGTTAGAGCCGCCCATGGCGAATTCATCCATGTTCATTTTACCAAGTGTTACGGTTTGGGCTGCTCGTAATTTGTCGACAACCGTGGCATCGTACACAGGGTTAAAATTTTTTAAAAACTGACTGCCGCATGTTGTACGCAGCCCTTCTGTCACGATATTATCCTTAATACCAACTGGCAGGCCAAACAACAACCCGCGTTCCTCTCCCGAAACCAGCTGATCATCCAGCTGACGTGCGGATGCACGGGCCTGTTCCTCGTCAACGGTGATATAAGCCCTGATCTTGTCTTCCCGCGCACCAATCGTCTCCAGAGCGTGTCCCACCAGATCACTCACAGAAATTTCCTTTTGATGCAGCTTGTTATGTATTTCCGGCAATGTATTATTGAACAAGCTCAATTTGCATCCTCCTTTCAAATGTAAAATCTATTCCAGAACAGCAGGAACTTTAAACTGTCCGTCTTCTTCTTCAGGTGCATTGCGCATGACTTGCTCCTGCGTCAAACTGTCGCGAACTTCGTCGTCCCGCATGACATTGCTGACGTGCAGCACATGAGTGGTCGGTTTTACCTGCTCCGTATCCAGCTCATTCAGTTTCTCCGCATAATGGAGAATGGCGTTCAATTGCCCTGTCATCGTTTCTTCTTCGTCCGCGGTCAGATTCAACCGGGACAGCTTGGCTACGTGACGGACATCTTCCATGGAAATGTTCATACAATACCCTCCTCATGTATATCAAAAAATGCTGCACCGAACTTTGAAATAACGTTTTTAATTATAGGATAGAACCTTTTACAATTCAATCTTTGACGCGGCACAGAAGCATACTGTACGCCAATGAGATAAATATTGCTAAACGGATATAAAAAAAGCACCTCTCGGTGCCTTTCACGAAAACTATAGGAACGAGATCGTGCCGTTATATATTCCTAAAAAGAGTCGGCAGTGGCCGACTCCTATATCCAAGCACGTAAATTGACTTGTTTGATAAAATCAGCCTGTGACAACAACTCTGCCGCGGTTTCTTCTTCCTCAGCCTCTACCGAATCAAGACCACCGTTCATCACATGCTTGAACAGTTTCTCATTATGAGTAGCAAGGGCGTAATCTATCAGCGCTTCACGCTCAATTCGCTCGGCTTCCAGCTTCAGAATACTTTCTTCCAGCTCGATGTCCCCGGAAGGTACAAAAAAGTTGCGATTCACCTTCGGGACGCGAATGACATAGTCAAAAGCATTGTCCGCATTACGATCGTAAGCAATGATAAAACCGTGTTCGCCCACAGGAAGATTCTGCTCAAAAGCATCCGCGACGATCATAATTCTAGCTCCTAAATGATGCATCGTTAGCCCCCCCGTTTGTCTGAACTTATCTGCTAAGTCTACTAAAAAATAAGTAGCTTGTCTATATCATCTATAGTCGTGAACTACACACCACCTAAGAGGTGGGTGCTTCTTAGTCAATAGAGCTACTGCTCCAAGTTTACCCAAGCTTACAGGCTAGTTCCTAACCCAATAGATGCAATTACAATGCGAGTTTCAGCAGATTATTGGCAGCGTTCACGTCCCGATCATGATGTACATTACAGCTTGGACAAGTCCATTCACGCAAGCCAAGATTCTTCACGTCTGCATTTTTGTAACCGCAACATGAGCATAATTGGCTACTAGCGTAATTTTTGGGTGCAATCATCAGATCACGTCCGTACCAGTTCGCCTTGTACTCAAGCATCGAACGGAACAAGCTCCATGATACTTCACTTATCGCTTTAGCAAGCTTGTGATTCTGCATCATGTTCTTTACTCGAAGGTCTTCCATGACAAAGACTTGGTTTTCGCTAATCATCTTGGAAGATACTTTGTGCAAAAAGTCCTGACGCTGATTGGCTATTTTTTCATGCAATTTGGCAACTTTCAGCCTATCCTTGTGTCGGTTATTGCTTCCCTTCTTTTTGCGTGACAAGTCCTTTTGCAATTTTGCTAATCGCTTTTCAGACTTGCGAAGGTGCTTAGGATTATCAATGATTTCTCCCTCGGAAGTCATAGCAAACACCTTTAGTCCAAGATCAATACCCATCTTATTCGCAAGCTTAGGCATAGGCTGAATATCCGTTTCCACTAGTAAGGACGCATCATATTTGCCTGACGGTGTTTTGCTTACGGTGCATGACTTGATCAGCCCAACGAATGGACGGTGTAACTTGATTCTGATTCTGCTTTTCAGCTTAGGAAGCTTGATGTAATCGCCTTCCACGCTGATCGTGCCCTTCTGATTATTCGTTGTATAACTGTGGCTGTTCGTCTTCTTGCTCTTGAATTTCGGGAACCCAACGCTCTGATCACGGAAGAAATTCTTATATGCCTTGTCCAAGTTCAGTTGAGCATTGGCAAGTGCAAGGCTATCTACTTCTTTCAGCCAGTCAAATTCCTTCTTGTATGTAGCAGGCGTATTCTTGAGCATGGTTTCAGTCTTCTTGTAATGCTCGATCTTATCCGCAAGCATTTTGTTGTAGATGAACCGAACGCAACCAAACACTTTTGCAAGGTACTGTTGCTGTTTGCCTGTTGGATAGATGCGATACTTATAGGCTTTCAGCAAGTCCTATCCTCCTTTCTGACCTTGTGTTTCGATATACTTCTTGATCACGTTTATCGGTGCTCCACCCGTAGTAAGCAGGCAATAGGAACGTGACCAAAAATACTCTTTCCACAAGAATTTACGAATGATAGGGAATTCCTTCTTGATCAATCTTGACGATGCACTCTTATAGGCATTCAGAAACTTGGAAATGTCCGTATTCGGATGCGTCTTCATGAGGATATGAACATGATCGCGGTCATGGTTCCATTCCTGCAAGGTAACGTTGTAATTAAGCTGAATGTACTCAAATATCTCTTTCAGACGTTCGGATATTTCAGCATTGATTACCTTTCTGCGATACTTGATTACTAGAATTAGGTGATAATTGAGCGAGAACACTGAATGATTATTTGAGTCTAATTGCACTGATAACACAACCTTTTATCATAGTACGACTGAATAAATCTTTATAGTATTATGAGGTTGTACAGTGCAAACCGTTGCCATTCATCCCCCGCTTTAGAAGACGGGGCAATTCTGACAACTAATGGTTAAAATTGGCCGTCTCCACGCCCCAGCCTGTGCTCATTTAGCCTTACATGCCATTTTTGTGTATAGGTGCAGGCTCGTCTGGTTACCTTCTTCCATGTTATGACCTTCGGCTCAGAGCCTACCACGGAGGCTTTATCTCCTACTATATTAGAAAAACGGAGGCTTTCTCCACTCTCACGCTGTAACCCATATATATGTTTTCTTTTCATTCTTGCTCCCCCTTGTGATCTGACGGCCTCATGCCTCTTTATCCTCTTAATGGGCAAAAAAAAGAACGCAAACCGGGATTCATCCACAGCTTGCGTGCTTCGCGAGTTTAGTATGTAACTTCAATAAATTTATGTTAACAAAAATAAAAACCTTTGTCTATACATAATTTATAATTTGTTGTCGAAAAGGAGCAAAACCTGTCACAACTTTGGCTCTGCCCCAATTGAAACGTTCATACATTTTACCGAATATACGGATTATTGGCTTTTTCATAGCCGATGGATGTTTTGGGTCCGTGACCGGAATACACGGTAACATCATCTCCAAGCGGGAACAATTTGTTCTGGATCGAGTCATACAAGTCACGTTCCCGACCACCAGGCAGGTCCGTACGACCGACGCCTTGACGAAATAGCACATCCCCGGAAAAAAGATCCTTGCCGCACAAAAAGCTCACGCTGCCAGGTGAATGCCCCGGTGTATGGAGCACCTTGAATGTATGCCCGATCAGGTTCAATTGCTGGCCTTCCGCCAAATCATATTCGGCAGGCTCCGTCGAGATCGGTGGCGACGCCTCCGGCCACATCAAGGAGCCATTCAGCTTGGGAGATGTCAGCCAGTCTTGCTCCAAGGCGTGCAGGTAAACCGGGCACCCTTTGGCATTGCGAATCGCCTCTACCCCACCGATATGGTCAAAATGGGCGTGAGTCAGCAAGATCGCCTCAATGGTCAATTGTTCAATAGCTCTCAGCAAAGGGCCTGGATTCATCCCCGGATCAATAATAACGGCACGTTGCGGATCATCCCCTTGAAGCAAATAAGCATTCGTTTGGAGTGGACCGAGATTAAAGCTGCGAACGGATAACGTCATGAGTTAAAATCCCGAGATCAGCTCGCGCAATTCCTGAACAATTACAGGATGAGACTCGGTTCCCTCCCCATATTTTTCAGCCATTTCTTTGCGGGCAACCGCAATTTTTTCTTGATAATCATCGGCTTCCCGATCAGGATTCTCACGTTTGAACTCGATCATGATTTGTTGGACATGCGCAGGACGCGGTCCCCAGTGACCAAGTACGTGGCCCCCTGTATCGGCAAAAATCACAATCGGCACTGCACGTCCGCCCATGGTCAGGAAGTCGTCCATCAGTTCCTGGTGATTTTCCAAAATCAATACTTCGGTCGGAATGCCGCTATTCTCCAGCGCACGGAATACAACCGGCACGTTGCGTACTACATCGCCACACCAGTCGGCAGCCAAAATAAGCACACGCAGATCATCTCTATGGTTCAAGCTTTCAAAATACTCCTGATCCTCTTCGCTGTTCCACACGAACTGATCGTACCCGGAGCGGAAAGCTTCCTTGTTCTTTTCCATTCCCTCCATAAACTGCTCAGGGCTCAAGCCCTTTCTGAAATATTGCGATACGTTAGTACGGCTCATGTTATGCACTTCCTTTTTTGTTTTTGGATATAACCCATTTGATGACAAAATAAATGATCAGGAGCGCAAGAGCAACCAGCAAAATCGGTTTGATGTAAGGCGCAGCCACTTCATCAATTTGCTCCCATTTGTCTCCCAGCAGCATACCTAAATAAATAAACAGAACAGACCAAGGTATAATCGCCAGCGTCGTCAAAATAATAAAGCGCCATACGTTCATTCGAGCGAGCCCGGCAGGGATTGAGATTGCGTGACGTACAACAGGGATAAAGCGCGCTGTGAAAATGACCCCTGTGCCGTATTTGTTGAACCAAGCCTCAGCGTGGTCCACATGACTCTTTTTGATAAGTATGTATTTACCATACTTATCCAATACCGGCCTGCCGCCATAACGTCCAATCCAATAAATAAACAGCTGAGCCAGCACCCCGCCAATGGTTCCAAACACAACCGCGCCAAAAAAATTAATATGGCCTGAGGACACTAAAAAACCACCATATGCGAGAACAATTTCACTCGGTATGACTTCAACCATCAATCCAAGCATAATACCAAAATATCCAAGGCTGCGAATAATCTCAAACAAATAATTAATGATGCCAGATATATAATCCATCTCTCTGCCACTCCCTGCCTTTTTGCTCTATTTTCATTAGTTTATCACAGCGGTTGAACAAGTCGCCACTTTGCTCAAACAGGGAGTCAGTGACCCCTGGTCTTCTGTCCGCATAAGCTGTGGGAGAGAGGAGGGGGGACGATATGCCTCCTGGCAAATTTCCCAAACATGACAATCCACAATCCCGTTTACCCACAGCCCGTGGTATCAGGCGCGCATGCAGCAAAGAGCTATACCGAGCGCGCAAGCGTCTGCCTGTTCACATTGCTCCTGATCTGGTCAAGCAGGGCGAGGAGCTGTACTATCGCAAAGTCGTCGGACACCTTATCTGGATTGCGGAAAACCGTAGCAACCGCAAACTACTGTGTGACTGGTGGGACGAAGATGTCAGTGAGGCGCTCGCGGCATTATGGGAGGTGGATCGCGACGCTTTGTGCACTGCTTTTAGAAGTGCCTATGGCGGATAGAAGCAAAAAAAGTGGAGCCGCTCCGTAGTGGCCCCACTTTTACGATATTCCTTAACGATGTGTCTGCGTCTTCCCTGCTCCTTCGGGAAGCAAATCTGCACACGCGCGTTCCAAATAAGGATCAGCATGAATAAAATCCCGAAATGCCGTGTATTCATGCCATAGAACGGACTTCTCTCCCGCTTGGCCCTTGACGGCACGAATCAGGATATTTTTAGGTGTATGCTCCATGTCGATAAACTCCAGAAGTTGTGTCCGATATCCCATCATATCCAGCAGCTTGGCCCGGATTCCATCCGTTGCCAGTGCCGAAAAACGCTCCTTCAGGATACCGTGGGAAAGCAATGGCTCCAGCACCGGATTTTCCAGCTGGCTAAACAGCTCATGCTGGCAGCATGGAACCGACAAAATGACGGACGCTCCCCAGCGTACAGCCTTTTCCAGCGCAGCGTCCGTGGCTGTATCGCAGGCATGCAAGGTAACGACCATATCCACCTGCTCCAGCTCGTTATAGTCTGCAATATCACCGACCAGAAACTCCAATTGGCGATATTGTAGCTTTTGCGCCAGCAGGTTACAGGTTTCAATGACATCTGCCTTCAAGTCCAAACCGACGATCTGTAAAGGTCGTTTTTGCTGTACAGCCAAATAGTGATACAAGGCAAAGGTCAAATACGATTTGCCGCAGCCAAAATCCACAATCGTCAATGGGCGGCCTACGGGAAGGCTAGGCAGTACATCCTGTACCATTTCGAGAAAACGGTTGATTTGACGGAATTTATCGTACTTGCGTGCCAGCACCTTACCGTCCTCATTCATAATTCCCAACTCAATCAGGAACGGAATTCGCTCCCCTTCCTCCAGCACATATTGCTTTTTACGATTATGAGACAGGTCGGCTTTACTTTTACTTGGTGATTTTGTCAAAATGGAAACTTTATATTTTTTACTAATTAGCACCTGATAGTCCGCATCCTTGGCACATAAAAGACCTTGACGGAACGTATCCTCAAACAAGGCGGTCATGCGCGCATTAGCTTCGTCCGGGGTTAGGTTTTCATGAATGACTTTGTTGCTGTAATGAAAAGCAAACTGGTAATGCAGCTTGTTTTTCAATTCCACAGGCTTGATGTGTACTTTAGTAAAGGAAGCATCCTCCCGTTTGCGAAGCTGACTTAGCGTCGCGGTTATAAGAGAGCCTCCTGTGGTCAATTGGTATATAAGTTCACGCAGTGAATCCAAAAGGTACATCTCACTTTCTTTCATGTAATTGGGTGATCTCGGCCAAACCTTCGGTGACTTCCTGGCGTGAAATTCCACCCCGCTCCAGCTCCGCATTGGTCTTATCCAGCAATTGGCTATAAAATGACTTTGCTTCCGACAGCAGCTCTGGCTGCTCCCATGCCAGTCCGAACCAAACATCGGCAGCTTCATCCAGCCTATCCTCACGCTCATAATAAGCAGCCAACAGCCTGCTGGTTTCAGTGGGTAGCTCATATTCACACACCAGATTTACGATACACGCAATCCGTTCAGGCAGAGTCTGTAGTTCACGAGCTGCGCCGTTCGAATCGCTGTACAAATATAGATGAAGTGATTTCATCAAGATTCGTATTCCCTCGTCTGTTCTGTCGGTTTCCAGGTAAATCACGGCTTCTTCTTCTAAAATACGAGCCACCTGCTGCAGCTTATCCGCTTCAATTCCAGGGCCCAATCGGAAAAGCTCAATTATCTGCTCCGGCGGCAATCGTCTGAGCAAATCTGAACGAAGGCGAAACTGCTTGTTGAGCAGGTCATCTAGCTGCTTCAGCGCTTCAATGTGTTTATTTTCACGTCTTAGACCGAGCACCGTTGCTACTGCGGATGTCAATTCTTCCATCATACTGAGCAAATAATCTTTTCTAAGCAAGCCGTTCCCTTCCTTTCATCCCGATGCCTAGACAACCAGGAACCCTGTCCCTTCTGATTGTAAGACATCCTTCTCCAAAAGCCAAATGCCGCCGCCATGCAGCAACCAATGATCCGGTAGTCAGCATGCTCACGTATGGCATGTGACATTCCGACGTTACAGTGGGTACATTGCTTTATGGCCTATTATAGGACTGGCCAATGACGAATGTTTTAAAAATTTAATATTGCTTCTTCGTCAGTATCATGTTAATTTTGTTTCAAGAGAAACAAAAATTATTCAATGAAATTAAAAGATCTATTCAATCTATTATTAAATTTTATTTTCTAAAGAAACAATTATTTGATTATTATTTTATGAGAAAGGATGATTGCGCATGGCTAATCGATTTAGCTCGATATTACCGGAATATCAAGAATTTATACAGCGGCAGCATATTTTCTTTGTAGGATCAGCACCGCTATCCAAGGCTGGACACGTTAATCTTTCTCCCAAGGGTTATGATTCCTTGCGTATTCTGTCGGATCAGAAAGTAGCCTATCTCGACTTGGCGGGAAGCACCAACGAGACAAGCGCCCACATTATAGAGAACGGACGGGTAACCATCATGTTTTGTGCATTTGAGGGCGCGCCCAGTGTATTAAAGCTCTACGGCACTGGTGCCGTCGTGCTGCCCGATACCCAGCAATGGAATGAGCTATACCCTCTCTTCGCCCCGCTTCCCGGAGCAAGACAGATCATTGTTGTGGACGTTCACATGGTGCAGAATTCATGTGGTTTTGCGGTTCCCTTCATGACATTCACAAGCGAACGGGAAAAGCTGAAGGAAGTCGCGATTCAGATGGGTGAAGAAGCCCTTAAAAAGTATAACTATGAGAAAAGTTTGGAGAGTATTGACGGTTTACCGACGGCGTTTGCCTTGAACAAAAGCAATATAAATTAGACACCTTGCACACCCAAAAACAATGGGCTGCACAAAAAAAATCGGGAGCATCTGATTATCACATCAGGTGTTCCCGGTTTTTGAGTTCTTCTTCAGGCTTACTTCAAATGTTGTTCCAAAAATGACGAGATGGCATCCGCTAATAATTCCGGTGCTTCGAACAGGCTCATGTGACCCACTTTCGGTATAGTAACCTGAGTTACCCCGGTGCGATCCGTTGTAAACGTGCGGGCTGGAGGAACTGCATGATCCTGCTCACCTGCCACTAAAAGGACCGGCAAGGCAGAAGCTGACAGTACATCCCGACGGTCAGAACGCTCACGCATAGCCAGTGAAGCTCCTACAGCCCCTTGCGGCGGCGTTTTATAGCCAATTTCTTTGGCTTTAAGTAACTGTCCGGGCATAGACTCTACATGATCTGGAGCAAACAGCCCAGGTACGAGCCCGTCTACAAAGCTCGTAATCCCCTCAGTTTGAATGGTGGATACAGCCTTGTCCCGCTTTTCTTTGCCTTCCTCCGTATCTGCATAAGCAGTCGAATGAATCATCCCAAAGACTGTAAGACGCTCCGCATGTCTCTGTACTGCGGAAAGTGTCAAATAGCCCCCTAGGGAGTGACCGAACCAGGCAGCCTGCGGGATGTCCAACTGCCCTTGAAGTTTAAGCACATCATCTGCCATTTGATCAATGGTATAGGCTCCGAGTGGAGCATCGCTGCGTCCGTGTCCACGCAGGTCTGGAACAATACATCGATAGCTTTGGGATAGCAAGGGAACAACCTCATCCCAATAGGAAGAGCTTCCGCAAAATCCGTGCAGCAGAATGATCGGTTCTCCTTTCCCCTGTTCGGCATAGCAGATCGTTGTTCCTTCGCACAATACCTTTTTCATGTGAAACCCTTCCTTCTCTGTATATAGTCTATTGGAGCTGAATATATTAGTAAGTAGAACATGCTGATGTATATTATTAAGCAGAACATCAATATCTGAAACGGTAGCCATCTGGAAAATCTTGCGTGGCTGCTCTTAGCCCAAATTCAGAAGCCGCAGCGTTGGCAATATGTGCAGCCATCGTCATGACGAGGTGGAGCGACGTCATTTGCAAGGTCCAATAGGGCTTGGGGCTACGCTCGTTAACAATAGCTGCGACGCTATAGTGTCCAACAGAAGGCAGAGCCAGCCCAACGGAGCGGGCCGGAGTCAACGGCTCACGTGCAATAAGAAACATCCCTGTCGATCCCTGCTGTCCAAGACAAGCGTCTATGGCGATGACATGGTGATCCTGGGGAATACGCTCCAGATACGACACCAGATGATCCGCGTCACACGGCTCCGTCAATGTGCCAATGACGTGTGGAACCCCCTGCTCCTTGAGCATGGTGCCAACCAGCGGCCCCAGCGAGTCACCTGACGAGCGATCCGTACCGATACAAACAAAGGTCAGCTTATCTATAGTATGCTGGTCATGAATTTCCCGAAAGAACGGTGCGAGTCCTTCACGATCTGTTTTTTCTACATTACGATCTAAGGGGGAGCGACCGGATGCGGAAGCTCGATTATACAAAGACACCTTTGTCCATCCTCCTTGATTCCGTTGTTTACCGGCATTCTGGCTTTCAGTACATTCTACAACAAAAACATGATACAATACAGGCAACTTCCCCTGTTATGAAAGGATGGAACATTAACAATGGATTTGTCTGTACCGTCTCATGCCAACATTGAGTATATGATTGAAGGTATTAAAACCAAGCTTCGTATGGCGAGTGGAGCTGCTATGCAAGCCTCTGCTTTCTCGCTGGAGCAATATGAGGACATCCATGATGTCTATGATATGGTGATAAGCAAACCTAACCTGAGCATCTCAGAGGTTGAGGCCATCGTTTCTGAGCTGGGCAGATTGCGCAAGCCCTCCTGACCACCAGCTCGTACGACAGGTCGCTTAACTAGCTTATGACCTATCATTTGGGACAACACTGCTCATGATCGTGCGCTGTGCTCGTAAATAAGGCTCGTATCTCCGGTCGCATCAACAGATGCGCAAGCGGAGTACGAGCCTTATTTTTTATAGGTTACATATACATTGACTCAAGGCAAATCAGCCTGCGACTTAGTCAAGTTTTTGCTTTCAAGCCTATTATTCGTTAAGTTAATAGTACAACATGATCAATCTATCACTTAGCCTTAAGGAGGAGATTAGCTATATATGCTGCCTCAAAAGTCTCAATCATTTCGTTTCCTGCCAAGCTATTTACGCCGCAGTCTGTATGCGTCTATGGTCATGATTGTTGTTTTGCTTCTCATTGCCTACTCCATCCGATGGATCGGTACAGCTCCTTTTTTACATTGGGATGAACGTATTCAGAATATGATTTTTCCAGAGATAACAACTACACATTACAGGTTGCTCCCCGTTGCTATATTCATTACATCCTTCGGTTCATTCCATATATCATTGCTCGTTGCCCTCGGCGTTGCCATCTTGTGCCGGGTATATTTTCGGTCAAAGGCTTATTCCTTTGCAGTTATAAGCAGCTTTACGGCGATGTGGGGATTGAATACGATCATCAAAGAAATGTTGCAGCGGGAGCGCCCGGCACTTCAGCATTTGGTAGAAGCCGGAGGTTACAGCTTTCCCAGCGGTCATGCGATGATTTCCATGGGATTTTACGGAACCCTATTTGCTATCTGGGCTATAGAACGCCAGATTCATAATCGTTCGCTCTTCCCTCCGTGCATCCTTGGTGTACTGCTTATTCTCTTGATTGGACTAAGTCGCGTATATTTAGGAGTTCACTTTCCTACCGACATTGCGGGTGGGTATATGGCAGGGTTCATTTGGCTGATGTTTACCGTTCCTGTGCTCTACTGGCGAGCGTGTCAGCAGCCTTCTTCCCCTTCTTCCACTCCCCGCCTGTAGGCGAACCGGATGCTTATTGTTTCACTCAAGGTCACGGCGTTTATATACGAAGTAAGCAAGACAAAGCTGCACACGAAGCTTTCGCATCATCAAAAGCAGCATGGTTTTTTATATATTTTTTTATTATATAAGAGGAGTGATATGACATGAATAACATCGACAATCAAAATACGGCAGGCAATACTTCAAGCTTTGCAAAGGGTTTATTGATCGGAGGTTTAATTGGTGCTGCGGCAGCCCTGCTGTTCGCACCGAAGCCGGGACGTGAGTTGCGCAGCGAACTGTCTGATAAAATGACGATTGTATCCGATAAAACAAAAGACGTCGCCTCTGTAGTCAGCAGCAAAGCAACGGATTTGGCCAAAACGGTGTCTACCAAAACAGCAGATGTGGCTAAAACCGTATCCGGGAGCAATGACATCATCTTATCCAGCGTAGCCAGAGCTTCTGCCGACGTTGCTGATGAAGCAGCCAAGGCAGATCAAGAGATTATGGATGCAACAGCCCAGGCAGTCAAGGAGTCGGAAAAGGAATTGAATACAACATCCTAGTAACCAAACGTTCTGATTACAACAGGAATAGATCTCAAACACTGAACAGCCAGCATGCAAGAAGCTGGCTGTTTTTTTAATACTACTCCAGTACTCCCCTAACCTGCCACTTGAATACCTCAGTCAACTCTTGAACCACCTGGAATTTCAAATCTCTATGCTTGTCTCCAAAAATTCAAGATACTTTGGGTCATCTTCCATAAAAATCTCAATACCCGCACCCATGTAAGCCCGGGTTAGCTCGTCTGTCGCCTTTTCGAGGTTTTCCTGTTCATAATATAGCTGCCCTAGCCGAAGATGAATATAGGGGTTGCCCAACCCTTTCGGACACTGAACAGCATTAAAAAAGCACTTGAAGGCCTTATCGTAATTATTCATTCGAAAATGAACATCCCCGATAGCCACGTATAACCATGTAGCGGCCTCCCATTCTCGATGGTTTTCCGGCAATAAGCGGAGGGCAGCAACATACTTATGCTTGCTCGCCTCAAGATCGCCTGCCTTCACTAAATCTTCGCCTTGTTTAGATAGAGTGATGATTTCGGAATGGGTGGAATCTGAAAGTTGCACCGTAATCTCTCCTGTCGTCATAAAATCTCATTCGTGAATTTATCGAATTATAGCTTCTTGACTTTCATCAAAAATTATTGCGTTTGGTTTTTCGTTCGTGAACGGATTCGCTGATGTTTCAATTTTCAGACCATTTTTTGTTTCAAAATCAAAATAGGTACTTAACTCAGAAGCGAGACGTTCATGGGAGTATGTATTTGCCGACTTCGCAAGGTAGGCATGTATTACGGACAAACAAACATAATCCACTTTTCTAGACGCTAATTATGCAAACTAAGTATATTGTAACTGCTAAGCAGCTGCTACAATTTGTTGCGCTTGTTCGTTTTAAAAAAGGACACGCTTCCCTATTTGGAATAACGTGCCCTTACGATGTGACGTCAAATATTTGAAACCGTAAACTCTGCTGTGTTCTCATAAAATAGAGGAATTAGACATAATCTGCTTCAGCTTTTCTGTTGCCCGCTTCTGGATACGGGAAACACTCATCTGCGATACGCCCAACGTCTGCGCAATCGCACGTTGAGATTGTCCGTCCTGAAATGCGAGGAGGAGCACCTTCTGTTCCTGCTCTTTCAGTTGGCTTAAAGCCTGCTGCAAATCCATCCGTTTTTCGACCGTATCATAATCGTTGGCCTCCGAGCTAATAAGCTCACCTAACGTTGCTGCACTTTCTTCCTGGGATAAAGGCGAATCTAGCGAAACATAATGGTAGCATTCACGACCAGCAAGCACTTCGATCGTTTCTTCCACAGTCAGTTCCAAATATTCCGCAATCTCGCTCACATTCGGCGAACGTTCCAGTTTAACGGTTAGTTCGTCGATGGCATGCTGAACAAGCGCTCCCTTTTCCTTAATGCGGCGGGGAACCTGAATGTACCATGATTTGTCGCGCAAATAATTTTTCATATGTCCGAGCATACTTTTCATTGCATACGGTTCAAAGGGAATACCCAGACTGATATCGTACTGCTGAAGCAGACGGATCAAAGCCATCTGACCGGTCTGATATAAATCCTCGTATAAATCCGGACGGTTACGAGAGATCTTCCCGGCAGCCATCTTGACCATCGGTTCATACTTGCGGATCAGCACGGTAGCAATCTCGTTATCTTTAGTTTGCTGGTACTCCCAGATTAGACCAACGGCTTCATCCATCGACTCCGGGGGAGTTACCTTTTCATTCATACTTTCTCCTCACTTCTGGTCAGACGCTTGATCAGCACCACTTCGGTGCCTTTTCCTGCCTCATTCAAGATATGGACATCATCCATAAGCGCCTGCATGAGATAAAAGCCTAAACCGCCCACCTGTGCATCATTCAACTCCTTGTCATGCAAGGATGCATTACGGGACGGGTCCTCCACCCGTTCAAAGCTCTCCCCTTCATCTTTGACACGGATAGACAACGAAGCTTTGTCAAATTCGAATGTCACTTCCACGACTCCTCCCTTATGACCATATGCATAAAGAACAGAGTTATTACACGCTTCCGATACAGCCACTTTCATGTCTTCAATCTCCTCATAAGAGAATCCCATTTTCGCGGCAATACCGTATAAATTTAATCTTACAATATCAACAAAGTCAGCAGTGGCAGGCAAATTAAGAACTACTTTTTGAATTTGAGCATTCATTTCTTTTTCTTTCCTTTCCTATTGGGAATTCTCCTGGGGGACAAAGAATTTGGCAATACCGGTCAGATCGAACAGCTTTTGAATTTGAGGCGGTACCTCCTGAACGGCAAACCGGGACTCCATCCCGTGTCTTGCTTTTAAAATGGATAACAAAATGCCAATGCCCGTGCTGTCAATGTATTTAAGGTCTCTCAAATTAATAATCAAATCCTGGCCGGATTCCTCTACCAAAGGCTCCATCACCAAACGAAAGTCAGGTGCCACCGAAAGATCCAATTCTCCACTCAGATAAACGATATTTACGCCATCGCTTGTTTCTGTAATTGTATTGAACTTCTCATTTTTGTTTGTATTCATAGGCCTACGCTCCCAAAAAAAGATTTCCCTACATACTAACCCATTATACGGGCCCTTGAATCAAGCTATAACCTTTTAGCACCTTCCAAATGCCACCTGCTAAGCTTCATTGTAAAATGAAACGTTACACCCTGTTCTCCGCTCGTATCCACACGAATATCCCCGCCCATCATATTGACCAGCGTTTTGCATATGGCGAGTCCCAAACCGGTCCCGCCATATCTACGTGTCATTGAAGAATCAAGCTGGGAAAAGGGCTGAAACAGCCTTCCAACTTTAGCCGACTCAATACCAATACCGGTATCCTTCACAGAAAACTCAACGGTAAGTCCCTTGTCGCTACGCTCTTTGACAGAAGCGAAGACATATACCCCGCCCTGGTCTGTAAATTTAACGGCATTGGATACCAGATTAATCAGTACTTGACGCAATCTTCCCATATCGCCATATAGCACGGAAGGCATCTGTTCATCGAGAAAATAAGCCATCTCCAAATTTTTCCGCTTCACTTCTATCGTAAACAGGCTGAATACTTCCTTGATACAGGAAACCAGCTCGAATGGATATTCCTCTACTTCCATTTTGCCTGACTCCAGCTTGGTAAAATCCAGAATATCATTAATGACTGCTACAAGCCCGTCTGCACTGCGGCGGATGATAGCGGCATATTCCTGCTGATCGCTTTGCAGTTCCGTCTCCATCAGCAAATCAATCATGCCAATAACGCCGTTCATAGGTGTGCGGATCTCATGGCTCATCATCGCCAAAAACTCCGTTTTGGCATTGGCCGCAATCTCCGCTGCCTCCTTGGCGGCAATCAGCTCGCTGTTCATCTTCTCCAGCTCCTGAGTCTTCTGGTGAAGCAGCATAGACTGTGTCTTCAAGCGCTTGTTCGTCAAATACATTTGCACAAAGCCTTCAATTTTGGACTTGAGGATTTGAGGGATGAACGGCTTTACCATATAATCAATACCACCCGCTGAATAGCCTGCAAACAAATGTTCAGCTTCCTTGCTGTTAGCTGAAATGAAGATAATCGGAATATCCTTTGTCTTCTCTCTGGCCTTAATCAGCTTTGCAGTCTCAATTCCATCCATACCCGGCATTTGCACATCGAGAACTACGAGTGCGAATTCATCTTTTAACAAACATCGCAGTGCTTCTTCTCCGGATGTAGCTTTTACCAGATTATATTGCTCACTCTCCAGCACCGCCTCAAGAGCGAGCAGGTTCTCAGGTCTGTCATCTACCAGCAATATATGAATCGGTTCATGAAGCCCCATGGAAGCTCTCTCCCTCTTTCAATGAAATCCAGATCAGGCACTTGTCATCATCGCGGTCCTGAGGCGTCACTTTACGAAAAAAGGCATCCAGCATTGCTTCTTCATTCCATTGCTCATGCTTGCGCAGACAAGCAGTCAAATACTCTATTTGCTCCTCGTATTCACCCTCTACAGCCTCCAGCAAGCCATCCGTATACAAAGCGATATGTCCCGTCCCTTCATAATGGATCGTGTGCATTTCCGCATCAATTTTGTCAAACAAGCCCACCGGACTACAGACCCGGTCGAGCTTAGTGATGTTGCCATCCTGACTGAACAGCAAGCCGGGCGGGTGTCCTGCGTTCACATAGTCAATCCGCCGAGAACGAGTATCAATCACCATATAAATCGCCGTAAAATAGTACTGTACCAGCTGTTTGCCGAGATCCAGCTGGTTAAAACGGCGATTCAGCTCCTGTATGACCTTCTCAGGCTCCACATACGTGGTCACAGTATCCTTAAGCACTGATGCAATAAACATGCAGAACAGCGAAGATGAAATGCCATGCCCCATCATATCCAGCAAGATGACGGCATACCTTCCTTCTCCTAGCGGATACCATGAATATAAATCTCCCGCCAATTCAAAGGAAGGCTGATACAGCGCATTCACTTCCAGCATCGGGTCTTGAATCGCAGGACTCAGCACTGCCTGCTGCACCATCGCAGCCAGCTTCAGTTCGTCCTGAATTCGCTGGTCCCGGTCCTTGTGCCAGTCCTTCTCCTGCTTAAGACGCAAGGCAGATCGAATTCTCGCCATGAGCTCCACCTTGTTAATCGGCTTCGTAACATAATCGACGGCCCCTACATCCAGTGCTTCAGCCAGCTTTTTGGAATCCCCTACAGCAGTTACCATGATGATCGGAATATCTTTTAAATGCTCGTACTCCTGCACAATACTACAAGCTTCAATGCCGTCCATTTCAGGCATCATCATATCCAGCAGCACCAGATCAATATCAGAAGGACGGGGTCGAAGACTAATGCTGCGATCACCAATCCCTAGATGCTCCAACATTTCTGCGGCTGAACTAGCTGAAATTACATCTCTATAATTTTCCTTTTTTAATATTTCGCGAACAATAATGATATTGGTTGGATTATCGTCAACAATTAGAATTCTCATTGGCCTCTCCTTATCTATAACCCATGTATTATACTATACCTGCTAAGCGGCAATACCCTTGGTGATTAGGAATAGCGTTCCCATAAGGTGGCGTACCTGTAAGAAGGCATTCCAAAAACATAGATAAGGAATGAGGTTGAATCCCCATTCCCTATCTATGTTTTTGGAGGACCCGCAAAGCACTCATGCTGCGGTCAACATCCTGTTTTTATGTACCTTGCCCTGATTCAGCTCTTTTTCATAAAAATCAGCTTCCGTGTCAGTAAATCTCGGGCAAGTAATCTTAGCACAAAGCTCGTTGCCACGGGAACGGGACAATTTGGCTAATGAGTCGAACTTTGGCATAAGATTTATGATGGGTCTGATTGACTTCTCTGACTATTACACGCTACACATCGATTTGAAACTTCCATGTTATGTCATGAGCTTAAAAATCAATTCACCACTCGGTTTCGTCAAAAAACTCAACATATTTTGGCTTATCTGACGTCTCATCGGTGAACACTTTAATCGCCCGCTGCCCACGTACATATACCTCTCCGTCTTCTGCTGTAAACTGCGAGCCGCCGAGCGCCTGATCCAGCGTTTGCCGTTTCAGCGGCAGCCACTCGTCATTGACCTTGATTCGGCCAGCAGCGGGGTCTACATGTACATAAGAAACGACGTCCCCACGCATGCCTACTATGACATCAGGATATTGATATTCTGTAGAAAGCTGCAGCATATCCTTTTTTACCCGAAGCGGCTTGCCCAGCTTTTTCAATACATCCGCACGAGTATCTTCCAGAGATACGCCATTTAACGTATGAAAATCAGCCGGTACGGCATGTTGAGCAGGGAATGTCTGCACAGCCCTCACCATATGCCCCGCTGCTTGCGGGGAAACGGTTTGGTGAACCGTATCCTGTCCGGAAAAGGGAGTGAGCAAACCAGCAACCAGTAATAAAATCTTCATCATAAATCTCACCCTTTCAATAGATTTCCTGAAGTTTACGGTTCACCCCCTATGCTACTGGCGCATTTTCTGCCACAGACTCGCTGCGATATCTACGTAGCCTAGCCAGTTTTTAGCCGGCTTCCCCGCAGACTCCTCGTAGGTCGCATTGTAGCTTTGAACCGGCCGTTCTGTTGCAGTTAAAGGTCTGTCCGGTGTCACTGACTTGTTCGCAGTTTCTATATTGGATGTCTTATCCGCCGTGTTATGCGGCTTTTGAAACCGGGTCATTAACGCGGTAGACGCCTGTTTGGCAGCCAGCGTCACTTCGCTGAGCACTTCGCCCAGGTTTTTGACAGATTCCATCACAGGCTCCACTTGCTTTAATTTATGATCAACATCTGCGGTGATGTCATTCGCATGTCGAACCGTTTGTTTTACTTCATAGCTCAGTTCATCGACTGTTTTTTGTACATCCTGCAAGGTTTGAGTCACCTTATCCAGAGAGCCTTGTGCTGCTTTAAGTGTTTTAATAAGAAAAATAACGAGAACTGCAAATGCGATAGCAATAATAAAAATGCTGATCTGTGTTAACATGGCGTAACCTCTCTTTCATCCTTCACGCTGATGTTTATGATTATTGCATAGTTACCCTTTACGTTCAGACGCGAAACAACGTCGAAGCTTGCTTTTTCTTCGCCCCAGGCGCTATGTTTCACGGAATAGATCACGGTTCAGAACACCGTATAACGATGGCTCAGCCACGAAAAATACGAACGATTTTGCCATCACTCGCAACTAAGCCTAACAGGCACGAGTATGCCACATTATATACAAAAAAAGGAGAATGCAGAACATGCTGAAATGGTCCGAAGGAAACAGACTTCATAGTCGTGGGCAAAGACGCGGCAGCTGTAATATTCACCTCGATATTAAAAAAAGGATGTTCTCAACCTGATTACAGGGCTGTGGAACATCCTTTTTTGATGCAGCTTTTTTAACTGTTTGCGACGCTTTATTGGATCACGCTGCCCCCAAACAGGAAACGGTCCTGCCAAGGTTTGCTGAAATCCGTAACTTTCACACCGCCACCAGCTACAGAAAACGTATGAAGAAGCTTGTTGTCTCCCAAATATACAGCAACGTGTGTGATCGTTTGGGAGGAATTATCCAGAGACGCGTACGTCCCGGAAGATGCATTATAATTTGTGAAAAAGAGCAAATCGCCACGTTTGAGCGTAGTCATGTCGGTATTCGGCTGAC
This sequence comes from Paenibacillus kribbensis, assembly GCF_001705305.1. Classification (GTDB taxonomy): domain Bacteria; phylum Bacillota; class Bacilli; order Paenibacillales; family Paenibacillaceae; genus Paenibacillus; species Paenibacillus kribbensis_B. The sequence continues at coordinate 232,566 of NZ_MCBP01000009.1, read as the reverse complement.
TGTTTTGTTTGATCCACTCACCCTGTGAACGCGAATCTGCCGGAAGCTGGATACCTAGAGCCTGACGGAAAATTTGGCGGGTAAAGGCCGAGCAATCAAAAGTAGCCGTACTGTTACGATCGGAACCGTATTCATAAGGTGTCCCGAGATAAGTCATACCTGTGTTAATAACCTGTTCTATTGCAGCCGCTACATCACCGGAAGGCAAGCTAACCGTTGACGCAGGAGACGCTACCGCAGGTAGAGCAGTAGTATCCGAAGCAGATGCCGCCGAAGCAGCTACAGGCTGCTCCACAACAACGCCCTCACCAATACGAATATATTGTGGAGACGAGCTGACATAGCCTGCCGTACCATCAGCGGTGGTAACCTTGAACCAATAAGCGTTACTAGGATCGGTAATTGTAACGACATCCCCTGTATTCATATAGCCCAAAATCTCGGAAGAAGTGGATGCCTCCGCCCGCAAACGAACGGACGTTTGAATCGTAGCTTTCGTTTGACCGGCAGAACTATTCACTGATGCTGGAGCCTCTTTAGTTGAAACGTTGTTTTTAACGGGTTCTGTGATTTCCGGTTTACGGCTGGCAGTCGGGGTGACAGTAGCAGCGGCGCTGGTAGCGCCAACCTTTATGTACTTATCGGAGCTGCTTGTGTATCCGGTAACTCCACCAGAAGTCTTGACCTTATACCAATAGCTGTTTGTTTTCTCCAATACCGTTACGGCCTCTCCCTGCTTCATAAAGCTGACTACATCCCCCGTCGTCGAAGGATCGGATCTAAGCTTTACAGCCGCTTGAATAACCGCCTTCTGGCTTGTGGATGCTGTCGATGCCGCTGCGTCAACCTGACCCGGCGACACATGAATTGCTGCCAATAGCGCCGCTGACGTCATGAGCGTTCCCATCACACGTCTTCTCAATGTTGCACCTCCTGGCTGTTTATTACGAATTTGAAGAGCATGTCCAATTCCGACCAATATAGCCGGACATGCCTTCATTATAGTAAAAGCAGCAGGAAGAGAGATATAATCCAAACGTCACAAAAGAGAAGGTATCCACTCTTTGCATATAGGTCTAAAGTCTCTTTTAGCGCTAACTATTAAATAATTAAACTATAATTTGGGTTCTACATGGACGTGGACATGCATTGTATTATGAACCTCTTGCAAGCGTTCCTCAATTCGGTCGCTGATCCGATGTCCTTCAATCAGGCTGAGTTGCGGATTCACCTCAATGACCACATCCACCAGCGCATGATTACCGTGTACCCGTGCCTTAACATCTCGAATTCCCTCTACTCCAGGTATATGGGCAATCGTACTCCGTAAGTCAGACAGCTCCTGCTCGTCAAATCCATCCGTCAAACTGTGTGTGGAATCTTTAAAGATATCCCATGCCGTCTTGCATATAATAAATCCTACCGCGATCGCCGCAACAGTATCGAGCCATGGCAATCCGAACTGTGCGCCAATAATACCTACCGCGGCTCCGACACTGACGAGCGCATCTGACAGATTATCCTTAGCCGCTGCCAGCAACGCCTTATTGTTAATCTGCCGGGCCAGTCTGTTATTGTACAGGTACACTCCCAGCATAATAACTGCACAAATCACGGCTACACCTGCAGAGGTAATATCCGGTGTTTGCTTTCCACCCTTAAAAATGCTCCCGATTCCATCAATAAGCACCTGAAGACCGACGACAGCCATAATAAAGGACGCCAGCAGTGCTGCAATCGTTTCTGCCCGAAAATGTCCGTAGGCATGATCAGAGTCCGGCGGTTTCTGGGATATTCTCAGGCCAATGAGCACGGCAACGGACACCACAATATCGGTGACATTGTTAAAACCATCGGCCAGCAACGCGCTGGAAGCAAAGATATATCCACTGATCAGCTTGAATCCGGACAGCAAAAGGTAAGCGCCAATGCTCACCCACGCCCCTCGTTCACCTTTTCGTATTTCCTCATAAACATTCACCACAACGGAGGACACTCCTTCAAAAGCAACTGTTATTTCAGCATAGCAGACGATATTTGTGTGGGTCTACAGAAACAGTCTTTCCTCTCCGCATCGCTGTAGGAACAACGAAAAAGTATTGCCAAGCCCCATTCCTGTAGGGGTTACAAAACATTTTTGCCTGCATGCAAAAAACAGGCTTTCCGTTCCCGGTTCACCCTGCCCTCGTGATATTATTGTTGCCCTTGTCCCTTCTTTTAAAAACGTATAAAATGAGGACACAGCCGCGTTGTTCTTCAATCAGCAGGATTGACATGAATCCGGCGGCAACAGGAGGAATTTATTCATGAGCGATGCCAATGAACCACGTAAAATTAATCTTGCAGATGCCATTCGCGAAAAGCTGGCACAAAAAAAACAGCAGTCCGGCGCTTCACAGCAGGGCGACTTTCAAGGCGGTTCCACCAAAACACTGAAAAGCCAAAATACGAAGAAGCCGAACAACCAACGCCGTCGAACAGGTGGATCATAAGCCACCCAGCCCATAGGCTATTACGGTAACGGAGGCCTGACGAGGTCAATCTTGCCTCGTTGCCGGAACCGATTTTTTAAGCTATAGGATGGAACCAACGAAAAAGAGGAGCTTCCCCAGCCATATCCATGGCCCAAGGAGCTCCTCTTTCGTTATCTATTCGCTGAAATTAGCTGGATTAGCTGTTCGGGTATTAACCGATTTCTACCGGATACATACGCTCACGCAATTTTGTAATTTCTTCGCTTTCCAAGTATTCATCATAGCTCATCGTACGGTCAATTACACCGTTTGGTGTAATCTCAACGATGCGGTTCGCGATGGTTTGAATGAACTGATGGTCATGGGAGGTGAACAAAATGGTACCGTCAAAGTCGATCAGACCATTGTTCAGCGCCGTGATGGATTCCAGATCCAAGTGGTTGGTTGGTTCTTCCAGCAACAGTACATTGGCACCGTTCAACATCATTTTCGCCAGCATACAGCGAACCTTTTCTCCCCCGGACAGCACGCTTGCTTTCTTAAGTGCTTCTTCACCTGAGAAAAGCATACGTCCCAGGAAGCCGCGCAGGAACGTTTCGTCCTGATCCTTTGAATATTGGCGCAGCCATTCCACAAGATTCAGATCCACACCTTCAAAATAGGTGGAGTTATCTTTCGGGAAATACGCCTGGCTAGTTGTGATCCCCCAGGAAAATTCACCGTTGTCCGCTTCCATTTCGTTCATCAGGATCTGGAAGAGCGTCGTTTTAGGCAGGCCGTTCGGGCCAACGAGCGCAATTTTATCACCTTTGTTCACAACCAGACTGAACTCGTTCAGCACTTGCTCGCCTTCAACGGTTTTACTGAGGCTGTCTGCAGTCAGCAGTTGCTTGCCCGCTTCACGCTCAGGCTTGAAGTTAATGAACGGATATTTACGGTTCGACGGACGGATGTCATCCAGCGTAATTTTATCCAGTTGCTTTTTACGCGAGGTTGCCTGTTTGGACTTGGAAGCATTCGCAGAGAAGCGCTGGATAAAGGCTTGCAGTTCCTTAATCTTCTCTTCCTTCTTCTTGTTGGCATCACGAGCCAGTGTAAGCGCAAGCTGGCTGGACTCATACCAGAAGTCGTAGTTACCGACATACATCTGAATTTTACCGAAATCAATATCCGCAATATGCGTACATACCTTGTTCAGGAAGTGACGATCATGGGATACGACAATGACGGTGCCTTCATAGTCCATCAGGAAGTTCTCAAGCCACTGAATGGATTCGAGATCCAAATGGTTGGTAGGCTCATCGAGCAGCAAATTGTTCGGACGTCCAAACAACGCTTGTGCCAAGAGAACGCGTACCTTGTCGTTACCGCTCATCTCAGCCATCTTTTTGTCATGAAGGTCACGCGGAATACCGAGGCCGATCAGCAATGCGGCCGCATCCGGCTCGGCATCCCAGCCGTTCAGCTCTGCAAATTCGCCTTCCAGCTCACCGGCGCGCAAGCCGTCCGCTTCGGAAAACTCTGCTTTAGCGTACAGTGCATCCTTTTCCTTCATGATCTCATACAGGCGCGTATGGCCCATAATAACAGTTTCCAGAACAGGGAATTCATCGTATTCATAATGGTTCTGCTTGAGCACTGCCATCCGTTCGCCCGGTGTCATGTGGACCTCGCCTGAATTGGCTTCGATTTCACCGGAAAGAATTTTCAAAAAAGTGGATTTGCCCGCGCCATTCGCCCCAATCAGGCCGTAGCAGTTCCCAGGAGTAAATTTGATATTTACGTCTTCAAAAAGTGGGCGTTTACCATAACGAAGCGTTACGCCGCTTGTACTGATCATATAAGCATACCATCCTTATCATTAGTAAAGTGCTAAACACAAAATTACCGACGGCAATAGTATAACACACAAAAGATCGGATTCGAACCGTAGTATAAGCAGAACCGTCCCTGAACCTCACCCAATATCTTATAACTAAAATAAAAAAATGCTTCTGTCTCCACGATTGTCACCCGACAAACACATGGAACAGAACCATTTTTTTGTTTTCAAATTCGATGAGCCGCCACCAGGACAAACGTGTTATTCGGTTTCAACATTCATATTCCGTGTGTTTGTAAATATCAGGAAACACCGACACCAAGCGGAATGAGATACATTCCCGCCTCGTCGTCCTGTCTTACGGCTACCTCCACACCATAGACGGCTTGAATCAGTTCGGATGTAACAACCTTTGCGGGCGGACCGTTTGCTATGATACGTCCTTCCTTCATAGCGATCATCACGTCGCTATACCGAATAGCCTGATTAATATCATGCAGCACCATCACGATGGTCAGCCCGTGCTCCTGATTGAGCTGCCGGATAAGCTCCAAAATCTCAAGCTGGTAATACATATCCAGATAGGTGGTCGGCTCATCCAAAAATAAAATTGGCGTTCGCTGTGCCAAGGCCATCGCAATCCACACACGCTGTCGTTCCCCACCTGAAAGCTGATCCAGTGTACGTGCTCTGCGTTCCTCCAGGTTGGTACAGGCTATAGCCCATTCGACTGCTTCCTCGTCCTCGTCCCGGTTGGCTGTGAACATGTTCTTATGAGGCAGTCTTCCGAAGCTGACGAGCTTTTCTACCGTCAAGTCCGAGGGTGCCTCATTCTGCTGATGTACCACCGCCAATTGACGGGCCAGTTCCTTGGGCTTGTAGCGGGTAATTTCCTTCCCGTCCAAAATCACCTGCCCCAAGCGGGGAACCGCATTGTTGGACATCACACTGAGCAGCGTCGATTTGCCGCAGCCATTGGGGCCAATAATCGTGGTAATTCGTCCCGGCTCAATCACAGCATGGATGGCATGCAGACGATCCGTTTTGCGGTCGTATGAAAAGGTAATATCCTTAATGTCCATAAGTGCGATCCGCCTTTCTGATTAAAAATATCAGGAACGGTCCGCCAATGACAGCCATAATAATAGAAGCCGGAATTTCATTGGGCGCAAGCACCGTCCGCCCAAGCGTATCTGCCAGCAGCAGCAGCAAGCCGCCACACAAGGCGGAGAACGGAATTAGCCACTTGTGATCCGAACCCACCAAATAACGGGCACAATGCGGAACGAGCAGGCCGATAAAGGCGATAACTCCTGCGATGGCTGTAGCCGTTGCTGCCAGCAGCACGGCAATGACGGAAATCAAAAGTCGTGCGCGCGTCACATTGAATCCGAGGTTTTTAGCCGTTTTATCTTGAAGGGACAAGAAATTGCACCAGGAGAACACGAGCATGGCCAGAATCAAACCAATTCCGCCATAGGTCAGGATAACCTCGACATCAACCCATTTTTTCATGGACAGGGTCGAGGTCGTGACCTGATTAATGCTGGTGACCGCATAACTTCCCCGATAGTTAAACGATTGCCCTAAACCGGAAAAGATGGCGTTCACGGCGACCCCGATCAGGATCAGGCGTATCGGATGCAGTCCGGATTTCCAGGAAAATCCGTAGACCATCAAGCAGGCCAGCGCGCCACCGATAAAAGAGAAGAACGGCATCCAGAAATAAAGCATCGGAAAGATTGTCACTGCGATCAGCGAGATTAAAGCTGCTCCTGAAGAAATGCCGATCACTCCCGCATCAGCCAGCGGATTTTTCATGACAGCTTGCAGCAGGACACCCGCCACGGCAAGCGCTGCTCCGGCCATCACAGCCACGATAATTCTGGGTAATCTCAGATCCTTAACCACATTTACCTGCTCATCCGTGCCTGTCCATAACCCTGACACTAATTGACTCAAGCTGACCTTGAGGCTGCCCGTCATTGCCGAATACAGAATGACGCCGATGAGCAGGACAGTGACAATGATAATACTCCATACTTTCCTTGACATGTCATCAGCTTCCTTTAGTTCGAAGGGTACATCATCTTCATCAACTCATCCAGCGCCGAGCTGGCAGCCAGATTTCCTGTTGTGCCAAATAACGGCTCCGGCAGATCGTAGACGTGTCCATTTTTTACAGCTTTAAAATGCTTCCAGATGTCGTTGGTTTTGAATTCTTCGTCAAACATTTTGACCACCTCATCCGGCATTCCGTGCGCGGCGCGCAATATAATATCCGGATTAGACTGCTGCAAGGCTTCTGTATTGTGAGCAATATACTCCACCTTCTGATCTTGGACTACATTCGTCCCACCTGCAATTTTGACCAGGTCGCCAATATAGGAATGCTCGGTAGCCACCAGATAACTTCCCGGTACCCCCAGCAAAATCAGGACCTTAGGAGATTTCTTTCCTTGGATTTGCTGTTTAACCTCGGCTACTTTGGCATCCAAAGCTCCATTAATTTCTTTCGCCTTTGCAGCTTTATCAAATCGGTCACCCAGCTTTTGAATTTCCTTTTGCATATTCGCAAGACTTTCAAAATTCAAGAATTCAGCATTGATATTCAGGTCCTTAAACTTGGGCTCCAAATCATATTTAAGTGTCGTGACCGACAAAATATCTGTTGGCTTCAGCGACATCACCTTTTCCATGTCAGGACTCATCGGATTTCCCACATCAGGCACATCCTTGTATCGGTCAGGCAGCACCTTTGTACTTGTTGGCTTGCCAGCCAAATCCAAGCCTAGCGCATCCGTAATTTCCGTAATAGCTACCGTAGTCGCAACAATACGTGGCGTTTGCACTTTATCGTCTGACGGCTTTCCTGCCGCCTCTGACGTTACTGGCGATTTCGAACCAGCGCTACTGTTCTGTTCGGCCTCTGCTCCTCCCGAGCATCCGGCGAGCAATAAGATTACAATGCCGATCAAGATGTAAAAGCAGAATGATTTCCCTTGTGTAAAAGCTGTATAGCGTTTCATGAAAATTAAATCACCTCAATTCAAAATATAGAGCAGCATGAGCCCCAACTATTTTCGGGTATGTAAATGCTGACAAGTCTTGATGCCAGGCACCAAGACTTGCTTACATACAAATTATGCTGTTTAGTCGGGCTTGATTGATATCATAGCCTGGATTTACTTCGCTTTCAGGCTTGCTTCATCAAATTGGAACTGAACTGTGTACCAGTGATCATATGGCACACCGCCCAGAACCAAACCAGGCACAGCAACGTGGGTGTAGGCACTAATTTTCTGAGACAAGTCCCCTGCCTCGAATTGAACCACACGTGTATCACCGGATGTCGAGATCACTTCCACATCTTTCAGAGTGCCGTTTTGCTCCACTTGGAGAGCTGGCATCCAGGAGCTGTTATTCAAAGTAATTTGAATATAGCGCTTGTCTCCTTTTTCAATCAGTGTAGCTGGCTTGTCGAGATATCCTTCCATAACGGAAGCTTCACTCGTTTTGTCTTTAAATATGCTGTAGTTGATCGTGTATTGCTTCTCTGAAGCTGCAGGCTGAGCCGATTGCTCAACTACGGGCTTTTGTTCAGCTACAGGTGTGGATGTTTGTGCTGCTTTGTCCGTAGAGGCTGGTGCCGGTTCAGCGGCGGTTGTAGCTGTGGCTGCACTTATTCCCTCACCTTTAAGCGATGCACGGTCAAATTGAAGCTGTCCGCCGAATTTCTCATTAAAAATGTATTTCTCAGGCAGATATACCTGGGTATACACGCTCAGCTTTTGGTCCAAATCAGGTACTTCAAATGCGATCGTGTCTGTATCCCCTTTTGTGCTAGAACCAATAACCGCCGGATTTGCATAACGACCTTCAAAATCGGTTTGGAATAGTTTCAGAGCCTGTCTGTCCGTAATGGTCAGATGAGCCAGAACCTTGCCGTCCTTCACGATCAGCTTCGCCAGAGGCTTTACAAAAGGAGCTACAATGGAGTCCTTCTCCGTACCGTTCGCCAGAAGACGGAAATCCGCTGTATACTCTCCGTCAGGCAGGTTGTTTTTCCCTTTTTCTGCTTCAGCCGACTTCTTGTCGTTGTAATAAGTTACATTACTGGTATCGAATTTAAATTCAAAGTCGTATACCTTTTCTACACGATCCTCTGCCTTGAAGACCATCGGAGCAGCACTTGCCACTTTAGGGGCCTCATAAACAACCAGTTGGCCTTTTACATTGTTCTTAAAGTCATTTACACTAAAACGAATGTGCTTCGTATTGCTTGTTGCATCTTCCTGGGTCACTTCTGCGTCTCGGTAGTTCCCGCTTGCGTTATCCCATATGCGCAATGCCTTCACTTCATTACTGTTTTGCAGCTTCAGACCTACAAACCGTTTGTCGCCTTCCACGACCAATTGCGCCGGTTCGTCAGTGATGAAGCGTAGAGCTGGTGAATTCGGTGCTGTTGAGCCATCTGGTAAAACGATGCTGAATTTCAAAGCATATTTACCATTAACAAGCTTGTCAAAATCCAACTTCACTGTAGGATCTGCTGTTCCCGAAGAGGACGGTTCAACAAAACTACGTATGGTAGCAGGCTCGAATTGAAATTGCACATCATATACGTGGTCGTACAGGATGCCACCTAATTCTAATCCAGGTACGATGACATGTGTATTCACTGTCACTTTATCCGACAGATTAGGCACTTCAAATTGTACTGTTCTTGTATCTGCGGAAGTCGATTGATCAACCACCTGAGCCTCTGCACCATTTACTTTAAACGTTTTAATCCAGCTGCTCCTGTCCATTTTGACCTGAATCACATTTTTACCGGACTGTCTTAACAGCGTGGCTGGTTTCTGCATATAGCCATCCATAATAGATATTTCATTGGTTCCGTTTTTGAGTACAGAAAAATCAATGCTGTATCTGCCGTTTTCATTCACAGGAGTTGTACCGCCATCTGTTCCTTTTGCCGTGATGCTGCTGCGGTCAAATTGAAGGCGGATCTTATGATCCATTTCGTAAACCGATCCGTTAAAACTGGTACTTACATGAACCTGTGCATTCAGAATAGCGTCCAAATCCGCTACTTTGAATTTTACGACACGTGTATCAGCTTTCTTGTCTTCACTTACAATATCGGCATCCGTCAGTATTCCGTTTTGTTCCGTTTTGAATTCTGTCACCGTTGCGCTGTCCTTGACGGTAAAGGAAACTTCATACTTGCCTTTAGATACCGTCAATGTAGCCGGAGACAACAAATATTGCGCCATGGCCGATGGTTGATCTTTGGTTGCATGCAGCGCATTGAACTTGATTGAATACGTTCCATCGGCTAAACCCTTCCCAGGTGTACCAGGCGTCCCTGGATCAACCGGGGTTGGAGTTTTTGCAATGCTGCTCTTGTCGAATTGAAGACGAAGCTTATGATCCATCTCATAAACCCCACCCGGGTAGGTCGTGCTTACATGTACTTGTGCATTTAGAATAGCATCCAAATCCGCTACCTTAAATTTCACCACACGGGTATTGGCTGTCTTATCCTCACTTACAATATCCGTATCTTTCAACGTTCCGTTTTGTTCTGTTTTAAACTCCGTCACCGTACTGCTGTCTTTAATGGTGAAAGAAACTTCTTTTTGCCCTTTGGATACCGTCAGGGTTGCCGGAGACAACAGATATTGTGCCATTGCCGATGGCTGATCTTTGGTTGCGTGCAGCGTGTTAAAGTTAATCGAATACGTTCCATCCGCCAAATCCGCTGGTGCGGGTACAGAAGCGAGCTGAAGATCTACATTATAAGTATTCACGTAGTTTAACTCAGGCCAGTTGATGCTTACCCATGCGTTCAGCTTGGCAGGTACTTCTTTCACTTCAAATTCGATCACTCGTGTATTCGCAGTTTGATCTTCACTTACTGTGACTACATTGGATAACACTCCGTTTTGCTCTACCTTAAATCCATCAATTTGCTTGCTATTTTTCAAGGTAAAACGAACATACTTCTTCCCATCACGTTCAATCAAAACGCCTGGTTTCTCTGTATAGCCATCCATTACAGACTTTTCATTCGTTCCATCCTTCAAAAAGGTGAAGTCCAAATTGGAGCCTGTTTCTGGAGAGGTACCATTTTCAGTAATACTGCTCTTATCAAATTGAAGACGAAGCTTATGATCCATTTCATAAACTCCACCTGGATAGGTCGTGCTTACATGCACCTGCGCGTTCAGAATAGCATCCAAATCCGCTACCTTAAATTTCACCACACGGGTATTGGCTGTCTTGTCCTCACTTACAATATCAGCATCAGTTAGCGCTCCGTTTTGTTCTGTTTTGAACTCCGTCACCGTACTGCTGTCTTTGATGGTAAAAGAAACTTCTTTTTGCCCTTTGGATACCGTCAGGGTTGCCGGAGACAACAGATATTGTGCCATGGCCGATGGCTGATCTTTGGTTGCGTGCAGCGTATTAAATTTAATGGAATACGTTCCATCTGCCAAATCTGCTGGCGCGGGTACAGAAGCGAGCTGAAGATCTACATTATAAGTATTCACGTAGTTTAACTCAGGCCAGTTGATGCTTACCCATGCGTTCAGCTTGGCAGGTACTTCTTTCACTTCAAATTCGATCACTCGTGTATTCGCAGTTTGGTCTTCACTTACTGTGGCTACATTGGATAACACTCCGTTTTGTTCTACCTTGAAGCCATCAATCTGCTTGCTATTTTTCAATGTGAATTGGACATACTTTTTACCACCACGTTCGATTAAAGAGCCTGGTTTTACCGTATATCCATCCATCACCGACACTTCATCCGTGTTATCCTTCAAAATAGCGAAGCTCAACTCTCCTGGTTTAATTGGAGTCCCTGGTTCTGGAGCAGGTGGAGTAACCACGTCTTGCTTCACTTTTATAGTCGAAGGATCAAACTCAATAACGTTACCATTGACTGGATCAATGTAATCGTCCGGTTGACCCTTTTGATAATCAATTTCAACTTTTTTGTCCCATTGATATACATCAAAGGTTACCGTCTGAGTATAGCTGCTTTCTGAAACCTGAACCTTGTCTGCAATGTGAACAGGGATCGAATTTCCATCCACTTTGACATTAAAATAACTGAAGGCATATGAGCTATTCAAGCTTTTTAAAGAAACGTGATAAGTTGCTTCTCCGACCGTTGTTCCCTGTTCAACTGTAAAGGTAGCCGGATTTTCAAATTCTCCGCTCTCACTTGAGGGCTGGTTGTCTCTTTTCATTGCGTAATTAATCGTATAAATATTTGTATCTGGAGCAACGCTTGCTGTTTGGGATTCAGCAACAAACGCTTGTGGCTCTGGATTTGCAGGTACAGTCCATTCTGCCGGGATCTCTTCCACTGGCTCTGTCGAATATACATCTTCGGTAACAGCTGTACTGGAAGAATCACCTTCTACAGTCTGACTTGTTCCGTCAAATGCATATGCTGCTGGAGCAGATGGAAGCACAAGTGAGAACAACATCACCAATGCGGCAAACAGCATTACATATTTTTTAAATTGCCTTTTCAATTGCATTAATCCCCCTACTAAAAATATACTGATTTGAAGCTTTGAGACTCCAAATCAGTATAAATAATATGTTTAAGTTTATGAATCAGAACTTGTCTTATTTCTTGACAGTACTTTCTTTGAATCCAAATTGAACGACATAATCGTGATCATATGGAACTCCACCTGTGTATTCTGCAGGCACACTTACATGCAACTTAACATTCAATTTTTGCGACAAATCACTTACTGGGAACTCCACCACTCTTGTGTCTCCAGATGTGCTGATTACAGTTGCGTTGACATATTGCCCGTTTTGTTGTGTCTTAAACTCAGTGACCCAAGCGCTTTTAGTAATTGTTACTCTTGCCTTGTATTGACCATTAGTAACGATCAACGTAGCTGGTTTGGCGACATAACCGTTCGAGTCCATGTAAGAAGTTTCATTGGTGCCATCTTTGTACACGGTATAATCAATAGTGTACTTGCCATTAGCCAAAGCCGCATTCGCTTGATTAGCAGAAAATGGAGCTAGTACCACAAAAACAAGCGCAGCCATCAATACAGTGAGCATTACTTTTTTCAAAGACAATTTCTCCATACGGTTCATAATCATGTTCATATCTAAATCTCCTTTTCTTTATTTTAGTTTTTGAAAAACTTGAACTTCATTTTCCCTTAAATACCTGCGAATTGCAGCTGTACATCGTACTTGCCTGTATAGCCGATTACCGGAATTGAGATTTCAGCATAAGCATTCACTTTGGCATTCAGATCAGCAACCTCGAACTCAACAACACGAGTGTTGCTGGCAGAATCCGTGCTTACAACAGTGGCATCTTTTAATTGACCGTTTTGCTCTACCTTGAACGCCGTGATCAGGTTGCTGCTTTTCACAGTCAGACGAACGACATTTTTGCCATTAGCTACAATGACCTGAGCTGGCTTCGCCAGGTAGCTGTCCAATCGGGACGTTTCATTCGTTTGATCCTTCAAAACGGTATAGTTTACGGTGTATGTGCCGTCTGCTGCCGCCGCTTTAGCTGAGAGTGGAGCAACGAGTGCAAAAACAAGTGCTGTCATGATCAATGCCACAAAAACCTTCTTCAAAGAAAATTGATCAAAACGACTCATTACCATATTCATATCTACACACACTCCTCAATGGTTTATGATTGAATTTATGTTGATTTTATGAACGATAAAGATGTTTGAATTACTTTTTGGAAGATTTGGATGATTTCGCAGACTGAACGGCTGCCACTTTTTTGATACTTTTAGAATCAAACGCGAAACGGATCGTATAGTCATGATCGTAATTATACGCAGGAACAGTAACATGAATTTTAGAGATCAGCGTGCTGTTCACACTTGCAATTGGAAATTGTACAGTTCGGGTATCGGTTTTGGCATCCTTTTGGATGACCTTGGTATCAATGATTTTGCCTTTGTAATCTACTTTAAACCCGGTTGTCCATTCGCTATGATTCAGCTTAATTTGCATGGTCATTTGACCTTTTTTCACATACAATTTAGCTGGCTTTTCAAAATAATCATTAGCCATGGATACCGAATCATTTTCTGCCTTGAGAATATTGTATTTGAGCGTGTATGTACCATCCGCCAATTTTGGAGAAGCCGCAGCGGCTCCTACAGATGACGAAGTTGGCCAAAAGCCCAGCACACTCACCAGCAGAAACACAGCAATAATTGCAGAAAACCCCTTCTTCATTTTGACAGCAGTCCCTCCCCACGAGAATATAACTAATTGATTATCATTCTCAATTGATAATTGAAAAAAATAGCTCTTATTGAGCTTTTCCCCCCACCTCTCTATTCCAAGAATTCGCAAAACCAAGTGAACCCATCATCAATATATCTCACACTTTTCGAAAATGTCAATATATATTTACGTGTATATAATCCCTTGATATATGCTATTTTTTAAGAAAAATTTGTATCATCTTCCTCTATAACATGAGCAAACCTCTCCTCATTTTCAATTCAAAATTATTTAAAATTTTGATTTTTTCGATTGACAATCCCCATTGATATTCATTATCATTTTCTTATGTTTAAATGAAAATGATTATCATTATTGTTCAACTCGAAATGCAGGAGGAATAACATGAAATCTTATGTGTTGTGGTCATCCGCAGCGCTTTTATTGGCTGTCACCGGATGCAGTAGTGGCACTCCGACCGCAGATCATCAACCAACCAGTGCATCTGTATCTGCCACTTCAGGCTGGGCAAGCAATGCGACGATTCAGGTTACTGATTTTTCCAAGCGAACGTTGGCGTTCCAGGGTGTACCTCAACACATCGTGGCGCTAAGCAACGGCGATCTGGACATTATATATGCTCTGGGCGGGACTGCTGTCGGCAGGCCCAACTCGAATGGACCTTCCGTCGTCCCAGCCGCAGAGAACGTTCAGCAGGTAGGCTCCACTCACGAGGTCGATCTGGAGAAAATTACGATGCTCAAACCGGATGTTGTACTGGGCAATTACCCTATGAATGAAAAGGACATTCCGGCCATTGAAGGAGTCGGTTCACAGCTGCTGCTGACTGGAGCCAACTCCGTCCAAGATATTCAATCGCAAATTACACTATTCGGACAATTACTGCAAAAGCAGGCTCAGGCCAAGAAGCTCAATGAGCAAATTGATCAACAGGTAGTCAAGCTGCAAAAGGAAACAGCCTCCAGCGCCAAACCGAAGGTGCTGCTGGTCTACGGGGCCCCGGCCACGTATATGGCGGCATTGCCGAATTCACTGGGCGGTAACATGCTGGAGCTTGCAGGCGGCTCCAACATTGCTGCTGATTTTCCGGGCCTGCAAAATTTTCCGCAATATGCACAGCTGAACACAGAGCGCATCATACAGGCTGACCCTGATTACATCTTCATCATGACCCATGGCAATACGGACGAAGTCAAAGCGGCATTTTTAAAGGAAATGCAGGAAAATGCAGCCTGGAACGGAATTCGGGCGGTCAAAAATAATCAGGTCGAGGTGCTGCCTTCAGATCTGTTCGGAACAAATCCGGGCTCACGGGTGACAAAGGCGCTGGATTTGATGCACGACAAGCTGTATCCGGCGAAATAGGCGATGAACAAAGCACAGCGTGCCAGAAGACGCACAATCGCCTGGATCACCCTTCCTATTCTACTGCTGGCCGTGTCTGTGTACGGTCTGGCCTACGGTTCGGTGTCGATCCCGCTCCAAGAAATCAATCGGGTTTTGCTACATAACGATAACTCTGTATATCGCACGATCCTGATGGATCTACGGCTACCCAGAGTACTCGTGGGCTTGCTTGTAGGAGCTTGTCTCGCAGCATCCGGAGCACTTCTTCAAGGGGTCATGAAAAATCCACTAGCCGACCCTGGCGTTATTGGTGTATCGGCCGGGGGTGGACTCGCTGCCGTCATCACGATGGTCATGCTTCCACAGCTTAGCTACCTTCTTCCGGTAACGGCTTTTTTAGGAGCCTTCCTGAGCGCGCTTGTCATTTACCTGCTGGCATGGGACCGAGGGGCTTCCCCAGTCAAAATTGTACTGGCTGGTGTGGCAATCAACGCGCTGATCGGTGCACTCACCAACGGCGTGATGGTCATGTACAGCGACCGCGTCCAGGCCGTTCTCCCTTGGCTATCCGGCGGATTAAACGGGCGAAGCTGGCATCACCTGGAGTTCATGGCACCTTACGCCATCCTTGGCTTAATCGCCTCTCTGTTTGCGATCAAGCCCGCCAATTTGCTGTTGCTGGGCGACGACTCAGCACAGCTGCTAGGCCAGCGGGTAGAGCTTCAACGTTTGCTGATTATCCTGCTCTCCGCCCTGCTTGCCGGTACGGCAGTCAGTGTGGCCGGGCTGATCGGTTTCGTAGGACTGGTCGTTCCCCATGTCGTACGGCTGCTCCTTGGGGAGGATTATCGTTTCCTACTCCCCCTTTCCATACTGGGCGGTGGGACACTGGTTGTCCTGGCGGATACGGTGGCACGCTCCTGGTTTGATCCGATTGAGCTGCCTGTAGGTATTTTGCTGGCCGCCATCGGGGCGCCGTTCTTCTTAATCCTGCTCAAGAAACGGGGGAATATCGGATGACAGCCATTCAGGGGGAGCATCTCTCCTTACAGCGCGGATATTTCCAGCTGGACGATGTCAACATCACCTTGCCCTCCGGGCAGCTCACCGCAATTGTCGGCCCCAACGGCTCAGGCAAATCTACACTTCTGCGCATTATAACCCGGCTGCTCAAGCAGGATCAGGGGCAGGTTTCCGTACTGGGCAAGAAAGTAGAGGACTACGCACGGCGCGATTTTGCCCAGACCCTTACGATGCTGCCGCAAATGAAGGATATGCTGCCATTATTAACGGTTCGTGAGCTGGTCGCTTACGGAAGATCTCCTCATGCCAAAGGCTTGAGAATACGCCATACCGGACAGGACCAGCTTATCGTAGATAAGGTTATGGAAATCACGGGCATCAAGCCCTATGCGGATCGGATGTTCCATACTCTATCGGGAGGTGAACAACAAAAAGCGCGAATTGCAATGGCTTTGGCCCAACAAACAGGTATTCTTTTGCTCGATGAACCGACCACTTTTCTGGATATCGCCCACCAATTTGAGGTTATGGATATGCTGCGGCGTATCAATCACGAGTCCGGCTTGACGATTGTTATGGTACTGCATGATTTGCAGCAAGCTGCGGCCTATTGTCATCATATGATTGCGCTTAAAAGAGGACGAATTGCCGTTGCTGGCGAACCCCGTCAGATTTTGACGTCTGCTTTTCTTCGCGACATTTATGAAATGAACGCTACGATCAAATTCGAGGCTGGCTATCCGGTCATTATACCGACCATACCACATCATTTAGGAGGAATTTAAATATGGTTATTGTTACAAATACGTCTAAAATCACGCCGGGCAATGCCCATCTGCTCATCGAACGATTCAACAAAGAAGGAAAAGTAGAAAAAATGGAAGGTTTCCTCGGTCTGGAAGTACTGTTGACTGAAAATACAGAGGATTATGAGGAAGTAACGATCAGCACACGCTGGAAGGATAAAGAGAACTTCCAAGGCTGGACCAAAAGTGAAGCGTTCCGCGAATCTCATAGCCACCGCCAAATTCCGGACTATATTATTGAAAATAAAATCACGTTTTATGAAGTTAAAATCGTTCGGCACCCTATCGCCAACAACGATTCGTCTTTGGCAAGCGATACCAAAGCCGTTTAATCCTGAAACACAGCCTCACAACAAAAAAAGCGGCTCCGCAGACAACATCCTTTGTCCGCAGAGCCGCTTTTTTCGATGAGTATTTTACCTAACTCCTCAGATGGTTGTCGAGCACCGGCGCCTAATTTTCAGCGTCTCTCCGTGCCCCAACACATGGATACGCTCCCTCGCGATACCCAAACGCTCACGCTCGGCTTCGAGACGATCCAGCGCCTCTCTCGGCGTATCATCCGCCAGCTTAAAGGCTCCATAATGCATCGGGATCATCTGATCCGCGCCGCAATCCACAAAGCCCTGCAATGCCTCCTCCGGTGTCACGTGCTGCGAGGTCATGAACCATTCCGGTTCATACGCACCAATCGGCATAAAGGTCAGGTCAATGGAAAAACGCTCGCCAATCTCCTTAAAACCACGAAAATACCCGGTATCTCCCACAAAATACAACGTTGGTACATCCGCCGAATCTGAGTCTGCATGAGAATCCGAGTCGGCAACGGACGTGGCAGAGCCGATCACCTGCTGCTCACTTTGCAGTACGTACCCACCCCAATGTGAGGTGTTGGTATCAAACGGCGTACGCCGTGTCCAGTGCTGTGCCGGAACAAATGTAATCCGCACCCCGCCTACCGTAAAATGCTCCCACCATTGCAGCTCATGGCAATTGCGAAAGCCTTTGCGGAGCATTTTCGACTTTAGTCCCGAAGGTACAATCATAAGCGTGTCTGCACGATATAATTTGCGCAACGATTGTATATGTAAGTGGTCATAATGCGAATGGGACAGCAGAATGATGTCCAACGGCGGCACATCCTGAATGCGAATGCCGGGCGGAGCCAGCCTTTTGTCCAATGCCATACGCTCGGCCCATACCGGATCGGTGATGATATTCAGCCCAAGGTATTGGATGAAAAAGGTGGAATGGCCTACCCAGGTTGCTGTCGTCATGTCCCGATTACTGTGCAAAAACTCCAGCTCCGGGGGATGGTTTGGAACAACAAACGTATAATCCTTTGTTTTGCTGCGTCGTTCCTGCCGCCATTGTCTGAATTGCTTGATGGTTTTATCCGTATTGACATGATCCATATTGTTAAAACGAACTTTGGGCATGATGTAGTTTCCTCCCTGACGAACCCGTTCTCCCAAGTGATCCAAAGGGTTGCATTCATCTATATATTTTATACGTGAGTATGAAAACCAAATGATACTACATGCTGATATATGTAAAGTATAATTCAATCCCCAATCTAAAGGAAATCTGTAAAGGAAATTCTACAGCATATATCAAGGGACATCTAAGGGACCCTCCTCATGATCAGGAAGGCCCCCGTTTCCAATGCCGCTGTTAGTCCTGCGGATTTTTAAAGCGTGCCGAGTATATAAAAAGAAACACAATCGCCACGACAATAATGATAGGCGACTCGTACATAATCGTAAAATGCTCGAAAGCAGCCACTCTAACTCATCCTTTCTTCCCAGCTTGTCCTCGCACATATTTTGCATCGAACAGGAACAGTCTCAATATCAAAATCAGCGAAGGGATCAATACCAGCAGACCGGCACTAAACGCCGTAATCAAGGCATACGCCATCGCAGAGTTCGTAAAGCTGTCATGCACATTAATGTAGGGGTACAAAACATATGGAAGATGCGAGCGACCATAGCCATACCAGGCAAATGCAAATTGCAGCATCACCAGGATGAATGAGGTACCCAAATATCGCCGTTGCCATACCAGATAAACAGCTCCCACAAAGCATATGAAGGATGCGACAAACATCCAGGCCATGCTCAGCATATTGGCAAAATGGTCCGGATTTTGCTTGTTGATCTGCAAAAATGCGAACAAACTCGCCATAATTGTAGGAGCACTCCAGAACAGTGCGTATCCCCGTACGATTTCGAAGGCGATCTTGTCTCCCGCTCTTTTGGCATAAAAGGACAAAAACATCGCCGATATATACAGCACACTCACCAGCGCGAGAATAATAACAGCCCACGTATAGGGGTTGCTTAATAGCTGGCCCCATTGCAGATGAACACCTGTGCTGTTTTCCACAATAATGCCGCCTTCCGAAATGGCGAGAACCGTGGATAATGCCGCCGGAATCAGCAGCCCTGTCGCACCGTACAACGCCATGTAGACGATATTATTGGTACCGGAATGCCCATACGTATTGTACGCATAATACACTCCCCGAATCGCGAGAAGCACAATCGCAATACTGCCGGGAACAAGTAGCGCCGTCCCATAGTAATAAGCCGCATCCGGGAAAAACCCGTTCAATCCCACCACGAAAAAGATGAGAAATACATTCGTTACCTCCCACACCGGGGATAGATAGCGTTGAATGATATTGTGGATTTTGTTCTGGTGACCTGTCAACACACTGTAAAAGCTGAAAAAGCCTGCACCAAAATCAATGGATGCCACAATCAAATAACCGAACAGGAAGGTCCACAAAATGGCAATACCGACAATTTCATAGCTCACTTGCTTTCAGCCCCTTCCAGGCCCAATTGTTTCATCTCTTCTACCGCATCCTTATTACGGAATAGCTTGCTGAGTACCTTAATGGCCGAGAAGCACAACACCAGATACAAAATTACAAATAGCACCAGCATCCATCCGACACTGGTAGAGGTGGTTGCTGCCTCGGACACCTTCATGTATCCGCGTAAAATCCACGGCTGTCTGCCAACCTCGGCAAACATCCAACCCAGTTCAATGGCTACCATAGCCAACGGACCGACCAAAATAAGCGCCAGCAGCAGCCATCTGGGGTATGGTTTGCGACCTGGCAAACGCCCCCGGATCAGATATAGCAACGGAATGACCAAAATCAGCACCCCGGTGGTGATTTTGAGGTCAAACATATAGTGGATAGAGAGCGGCGGACGCTCATCTACGGGATAATCATTTAATCCCTTGACCTCCGTACTGGGCAAATTCCCGGCCAGCACACTAAGTGCATAAGGCACTTTCAGGGCATACTTGATTTCGCCGTTCTTATCCATGTAGCCGCCATATACAAAGGGAGCGTGCGTCATCGTATCAAAATGCCATTCGGCGGCAGCCAGCTTCTCCGGCTGATATTTGGCTAAAAATTTACCAGACGCGTCTCCGATCATTACTGTACTAATGGCAAACACAATGGTGCAGGTAGCCGTCAGCTTCAGCGCTTTTTTGAAATACGAGTGATTACGCCCCCGCAGCATACTGTAAGCAGCCAGTCCCATCAACACCCCGGCGCTTAATGTATATGACGAAGCCAGTACATGTGAAACCTTGGTCGGCGTGGCCGGATTTAGCATGGCCTGAATGGGATGAATATCTGTCATGACTCCATTTTTGAGTGTAAAGCCTTGAGGCTGGTTCATGAACGAGTTCACAGTCGTAATAAAAACCGCTGATGCAGATGAGGCAATCGCTACCGGGATAAGCAGCATCAGGTGAAAATATTTGCTTTTAAACCGATCCCAGGTATACAAGTAGATACCCAAAAATATAGCTTCGATAAAGAAAGCAAACGTCTCCAAAAATAAAGGCAACGCAATCGCTTGTCCAGCCACCCGCATAAAGGTAGGCCAAAGCAGGCTGAGCTGCAGACCAATCGCGGTGCCTGTAACGACACCTACGGCAACTGTAATGACAAACCCCCGCGCCCACCGTCGGGCCAACAAAGTATAATGCGGATCACCGGTTCGCAGCCCGCGCCATTCTGCAAGTGCAATCATTAAGGGTACGCCAACACCGATGGATGCAAATACAATATGAACAAACAGGGTAATTCCGGTCAGCATCCGGCTTAGCAATACAGGGTCCAGTGAAGACAAATGGGTTTCACTCCTTCATTTCACATTTTAAAAATAGGAAAACCATCGTAAATCGCTCTTGATTACCAGCTAAGGAGTCAAGCGAGCTATGCTTTTAATTACGGCGTACAGCATAATAGCCGCAATCACAATACATACAATAATGAGCGTTCTTTCCTGCTTGCGGAACATCCGAACGCCTCCTCCACTTATCTTTTGGCGTATTTTGGTAACCTATTCTCAGTTTGGTTCACTCAGCCGATTTTTAACCCTGCTTTGGTGCTGAATGTTTATCAGAAAATATTTTCTCCATGCTTACAAGACAAGGCATGTTTATACGATTAATGTGAGATATGTCATTGCATTTTCCTCAAGATTACAAACTATCTCTTTGGAGACATCCATAGAATGAGGTACAATACAGATAAGCTATATATGGAGAACTTTTGAACAGGAGGCTGTACCGAGCTATGAAGATCACATCTATCGAGCCGACTCCCAGTCCGAACACCATGATGCTGCATCTGGATGAACGACTGGAAGCAGGTATTCGCAGAACATATACACGGGACAATGAGCGTTCCGCCCCCCCATTCATCCGGCGCATGCTGGCCATTGAAGGGGTCAAAAGCGTGTTTCATACGACAGATTTTGTCGCCCTTGACCGCAAAGGAAATGCAGATTGGTCTACCATTCTGGGTCAAGTCCGGGATCAGTTGGGCGAGGAAGGCGCTGACGCCAACTGGGATTTGCCGGAGGAGACCTCGGGGGAAGCGTTTGGCGAAGCACAAGTCTTTGTGCAATTTTTCCGCGGCCTTCCGATGCAAATTCGGGTTAAGGCGGGACAGAAGGAGGAACGGATTTCCTTGTCCGACCGCTTTGTGCAAGCCGTTACACGTGTAGCGAGTGCTACGCTGATCAAGGAGCGCAAGCTCAGTGATTACGGCGTTCGTTACGGTGAGCTGCCGGATATTGCGCGTGAGGTCGAGCAGGAGCTGGAAGCCGCTTTTCCGCAGGAACGGCTGGAGCAGATTATCCAGCAGGCGATTGCCCACGGCGCGAACAACAGCGAATTCGTGGAGGAGCGCCGCGAATGGAGCGATGCCGAGCTGGAGCAGGCCCTGCAGCACGAGGATTGGCGCACACGCTACGCCGCGCTGGATCGGCTGGAGCCGACACCCGAGCATTTGCCGCTTATCCGGCAAGCGCTGCATGACGACAAAATGCAGCTGCGGCGGCTGGGTGTCGTCTATCTGGGCGATATCCGCTCACCGGAGGCGATGGAGCTGCTGGCCGAGGCGCTGCGCGATCCTTCCGCCGCGGTACGCCGCACCGCAGGCGACACACTGTCGGACATCGGTGATCCGGTCGCTACCGGTGCGATGATTGGAGCACTGTCGGATAGCAGCAAGCTGGTTCGCTGGCGGGCGGCCCGTTTTTTATACGAGGTCGGGACCGAGGAGGCGCGTGACGCGCTGGAGAAGGCTGTCGATGACCCCGAATTCGAGGTCAGTCTGCAGGCTAAAATGGCGCTGGAGCGCATCGAGTCAGGCGAGCAAGCCGCAGGCACCGTGTGGCAGCAGATGGCCAAGCGCAATTCTTGATTTTATACTTTACAGCGGCAAATTCAAAAAATTGTCGATTGTCAGAAGATGTACAGGTACGATATACTGTAGTTCGCTATACAATAAAATATCATGTCATACACCTCATCAACCCTGTTTTATGATGAGGTAGAGGTCGCGGATGTAATCAGTACACCGGAGGAGACGCCAAGAGCCGTCTGTGATTCCAGTGGAAAGGTACACCCGCCGAAGTATGCGGAGCTGACTCTTTGTAAATACTCCGGATGCTGGGGCTGCTGACCGAAAGGAGCAGAACTGTCACGCGATGTCCTGACACAGACACGTGTGTTGAGCTATCTTGTTATAGAAGAAGGTATGGTGCGGAATGCATAGACAGGACCGCAGGCGTATTCCCTGCGGTCTTTTGATTTATATACTCCCTCTCCTTCTGGCTCTTGCCCTGACATGAAATACAATTTCATGAAGGAGTGTTTGAACGTGCAACACAAAGCAACACCTGACGCAACCTTGCGAAAAAGTCTCAAAGCCCGCCATATGACGATGATCGCCCTCGGGGGCTCCATCGGAACAGGCCTGTTCCTCGCCAGTGGAGGCGCGGTTGCCGAAGCTGGACCCGGCGGAGCCCTGCTGGCCTATGCTGCAGTCGGACTCATGGTCTACTTCCTGATGACCAGCCTCGGTGAATTGGCTACGTTCATGCCCGAATCCGGCTCTTTTAACACCTATGCAGGTCGCTTCGTTGATCCGGCTTTCGGTTTCGCCATGGGCTGGAACTTCTGGTACAACTGGGCGGTGACGATTGCCGCCGAGCTGGCAGCAGCAACGGTGCTGATCAAATACTGGTTCCCGGAAAGCCACTCCGCCTGGTGGAGTTTGCTATTTTTGGCTGTTATCTTTACGCTGAACGCGTTGACCGTCAAAGGCTATGGCGAGTCTGAATACTGGTTTGCCATGATTAAAATTGTGACTGTAGTCATCTTTTTGGCTGTAGGTGTGCTGATGATCTTCGGCATTATGGGGGGCAAGGCAGTTGGCTTCGCCAACTTCACAGTCGGAGACGCTCCGTTCCATGGCGGATTCTTCGCCGTATTAGGTGTATTCATGGCTGCGGGCTTTTCCTTTCAGGGAACAGAGCTGATCGGGGTAGCCGCTGGAGAAAGCGAAAATCCACGCGAGAACGTGCCGCGTGCCATTCGCCAAATCTTTTGGCGCATCCTGTTCTTTTATATTCTGGCGATTCTCGTCATTGGCTTGATCATTCCTTACACGAATCCAAACCTGCTGCGGGGAGATATCAGCGACATTGGAGTCAGTCCGTTTACGCTTGTGTTTGAAAAAGCCGGGCTTGCGATTGCTGCCTCCGTCATGAACGCCGTTATTTTGACCTCCGTATTGTCAGCAGGCAACTCGGGGATGTACGCGGCAACACGTGTGCTGTTTGCTCTGGCACGCGAAGGCAAAGCTCCCCGCTTCCTCGGACACATCAATCGACGCGGCATTCCTATGAATGCCTTGCTGATCACGACTGCTGTCGGTATGCTGGCCTTTCTTGCTTCTCTGTACGGGGACGGTGTCGTCTACAATTGGCTGCTAAACGCCTCCGGGATGTGCGGATTTATTACGTGGGTCGGTATTGCGGTCAGTCACTATCGTTTCCGCCGTGCCTTTATGGCACAAGGCCGTAGTCTGAGCGAGCTTCCATACACAGCACGCTGGTTCCCGTTTGGACCGTTGTTCGCCTTCGCGCTGTGTATCATCGTTATTATCGGGCAAGGTGCGGATGCCTTCACCGGTCAGGAGGTCGACTGGAAAACGATGATTGCTACGTACATGAGTGTGCCACTGTTCCTTATTCTGTGGTTTGGCTACAAATGGATCAAACGCACCAAAGTCGTTCCATTAAAAGAATGTGATTTGAGTTCAGATGCTTCTGCGAATAAATAAAATAGTAAAAAGCCCGTCTCCACATATCATGGAAAACATGCTGGTAATTCTGGTCCCAGACCGCTCAGTCGCATGTTCACCTATAGATGCCCGGAGACGGGCTTCTTGTTTTATTTGGAGGAAGGAGCTGCGGCTACTGCAGCTGTTAAAGACGTAGCTAAGGCACGTCGACTGAAGATGCCATAAATTACAGCGATCAGTGTCAATAATGAGGAAAACAAGTACAAATTAACGATGCCCAGATGATCTGCAATCCAGCCCATTAAGAGCAGCGAAATGCAAAAGGTCAGGCTGGTTAGTGTGGCCTGGGCCGACAGAACCTTGGGCAAATCATGCACAGATACGCTCATTTGCATCATCGTGCGGCGGGATACGACGGACATTTCCGCAGGCAATCCCATCAACAGCACGATAAGCAGCGTCAGCGGCGGTAATGTGTTCAGAGCATACCAGGCTGTCAGCAGACCATAGCCTGTCATCCCCACGAGCATGGCGGGCAGCAGTCTGCGCTGCAAATGCTTGACACAGGCGAGGACAACGAAGCCTCCGCCAATCGCGCCCGCGAAATATGCTGCATTAATGTATCCCCACCAAGCCTCGCTCTTGTGCAGAACCTGCTGGGCGAAAGCAAGCGTGAACGCGCCGACCCACACAGATCCCCCCAGCAAGTCAATCATATCCATGAAAATAAGCGCTTTGAGCCTTCGACTGGCTCCGATAAGGCTCCAGCCCTCACGCAATATTTCTTTTTTACGCTTCGGAGGTAACGGCGGGCTGTCCGACTCCGGGCCATGAAGCATTTCTTCCAGCTGTACGGGAGGCAGGTCATGATGTCCTTGCCCCAACTCAGACACAGCTTCGAACGCCAACTCCTCCCCGTCTCGTACCCGTGTCCCGGGCTGCAGCAAGTAATGGGTCTTGCCCTCTAATGGATCTCGGATCAAGCTGGTGAAAATCATGGCTATCATATATAGTCCGCCAGCCACCAGCAGCGTCTTTTCAGGGCCCAGCATGGCCACGAGCACGCCACTAAGCCCCCATCCCGCCAATTGCACCGTCTGATCACTGACCGATACAAGGCTGTTCGCCCGCATCAGCCCTTCTCCGGAGGCAAGACGAGGAATCAGCGCATTCCGTGCAGGCGTAGTCCAGCCGTCCAGAAAGGACATGGCTGCCACCATCATAAACACAATCGCCCATATCGGTTCCGTGCCTGCTGACCACAGGTGGCCCAGCAGAACAGTAAAGAAAGCCAGTTGCCCGAGCTGGGAAACGAATAAAATAAAAGGCAACTGGAATCGGGCCAAAATCAGCGGCGCCAAAAAGCCGCTGATCATCTGTGCTCCCATCCGCAGCAGCGGAACGAGCACCGAGGAAAAGATCGAATCCGTCTCATGAAACACGAGAGATACAAGTGCCATAATATAAAGAATGTCGGCCGCATTTGACATGGTCTGCGTGCCAAGCAAATAGGTAAAGGAACGCTTGTGCATATCAATAAAATACTCCTTCAGTAGTGTAGCTTTTTTACTGCAAGATGATTAGGTCCATCTCAGCGTTACACGAAGATTCCCGGTACTGCCTAAATTCGTAATCTGATAGGAAATGGACTTCAAACCGAGCTGATACAATGGCTGCAAATCTTCCTTGAGGCTTCGCTCTGTTCCCTGATATCCGAAGGTAAGCGTCGCCCCCCCTTTATTTATAGCCGTGCGAACCTGCTCCTTGATGTCGGCCGATGAGTTAACCAAACCCTTGCCGTCCTGGAGCGGATATTCCAGGTTATTATACAGCTTTTGATACACAGCGGCCTTTGGTCCTCCCGCAGCGATCATTGCTGATAAGGTCTGCCGATACGATGTGTTCGCCTGAGGATACGGTTTAACCCATGAGTGGTCCCGGCGCATTTCGGAATCGGTCAGCAGATAATAGGAAGTGCTTACCTCGTTCCCGCGATCCGGGGTTGGATCATCCCAGGTCGTATCCATGTGATACCAGTGACCATCCAGCAAAACAAGATTCCATGCATGCAGTTGGCCCCCTGCTCTTCCTTCTACAATCCGGTTTGTAATCCCTGCTCGTTCCAGCATTTTGTACGCCAACAGTGAATAGCCCTGACAGACGGTGCTCCCGGTTTTCAGACCATCATAGGCGGTGTACTTTTGCTGTGTTTCATCGTATTTCAGACGAACCACAATCCAGTCATGAATGGCCTTCACCTTCTCATGATCGGTCATGCCCTTCGTAATGATATCCCCCAGCACGGATTGAACGGTGCTATCCACGTAGGCCGTCTGTTCCTTCGTCTCGCGGTAGCTCAAACGAATCGTGACCTGAGCGGACGTGGTGGTGCCAGTATAGCTGAATGCGTAGCTTTTGATCGTATAATTCACATACGGATCGCTCTCCATGGCCTGTTGAATGGCCGTCTCCAACTGCTGCTTGAGACCGTTCACCCGCCCTTGATATGTAAAGGTCAGCGTTTCACTCCGTGTATCCATGGCCTGTAAAAGCTTATTTTGAAGCTGCTGCGACGATACGGATGAAGTCGGCTTGACCGACGCCGCATATACGCTGCTGCTCCACTCCACAGCCTGCGGCAGCAACACAGCCAGCGCTGTACCTGCAACCAGACATTTTACAAGCCTAACCCCGATTTTTCTGTTCATACAGAGCGTTCCTGCCCTTCTTAACATAGTTGTTAACAGCTCTATCTTACCATAAAAACAGTTGCCCCAAACGCTCTAGTTTTGTCGGTTGCAGACGAGTAAAGGCCCGACCAGCAGCAGGTTGTGACATCGTACGTGCTTTTTTAACAGGCTGAACAATAGATGTTCATGGTCGTCCACAGCGAATTTTATCACAGCAACAAAGCACTTCTTATGATATGGTACTTGCATCGGAAGTAAATGATATTGATTCTCATTCTACATTGGAAAGGCTGAGCACCATGCCAGAATGTATCTCACTCCTTCGTACTCCACCCGGCCAGACTGTGCGCTTGCAATCTCTTGCCTCTCTTCATCCCTCATTGCGCCGCCGTCTAACGGACATGGGCATTGACGAAGGTTCCATTATACGATTAAAAAAAATCAGTTTGTTGGGCGGTCCTATTGTCATTGAATGCAATGGTCAACTGGTTGGCCTCCGTCAAAATCAGGTGAAGCAACTGGAGGTCGTCCCAACATGGACATGATCGCTCTGTTCGGCAATCCCAACACAGGAAAAACCTCATTATTCAACAAGCTGACTCGTACGTATGCTGAGGTAGGCAACTGGTCCGGGGTCACGGTGGAAAAGAAAACAGGGCTTCTGCGCGACAAGTCTGCCGTTTTGGTGGATTTGCCGGGTGCGTATTCCTTGCTTCCACTTTCGCTGGATGAGGGTGTCGCAACCCGTTATTTGCTGGAAGAACCGCCCGCGGCCCTCATTAACATCGTGGATGCCTCCCAGCTCCAGCGAAATCTGTATCTGACCGTACAGCTACTGGAGTATGGCCGCCCGCTTGTACTCGGTTTAAACATGACCGACGTAGCCGATGCGACGGGTCTTCGTGTAAACAAAGAATTGCTGGCTGAGCAATTGAACGTTCCTATCATTCCGATGGTGGCCCGCACAGGCAGCGGAAGCAAGCAAATGCTTGCCACTCTTCGAGAGGTACGGCGTACATCGAATAATTTCCAACTGGATTACGGCCCCGCCGTCGAAGCCGCCATTACTGATATTAGCAGCCTGCTGACGGATGCACCTATACCGCAACTGCGATGGGCCGCACTGCAATGTCTGGAAAACAATCCTGTCGTTATGGAATGGATGACCACTGAGGTGCAGCGTGAAAAGGTAACTGCACGTATCCAGCGTTGCGGGGAAGACCTTCTCGGCGAAGGCTATGCAGCCACCCCTGCCCAGCATATCCGTTCTGTACGTGCAGCATGGATCACTGATCTATGCACCAAGGCGCTCGATACCTCCAAGTTCAAGCCGCACAGTCTGACAGATAAGCTGGACGCAGTGCTAACCCATCGATATCTGGGGCTTCCGATCTTTTTGCTGCTGATGTACGCTACCTTCAAGTTCACCTTCGATTGGGCGGGTACGGTCCTTTCAGATATGCTGGACGGATTCTTTTCAGAGACACTCAGCATCTGGATCTCTGAGGTGCTTGTGCAATGGAATGCATCTGCTTTTACGCAAAGTCTGGTCGTGGACGGTATCGTGGCAGGCGTCGGGGGCGTACTCGTGTTTCTGCCGCAGATCGCTATTTTATTCCTGATCATCTCCGTAATTGAGGATTCCGGATATATGGCACGGGTCACGATATTAATGGATCGGCTGATGCAGGCTGTTGGCTTGAACGGGAAAAGCTTCATTCCCTTTATCATCGGATTTGGCTGCAATGTTCCGGCGATTATGGCGGCACGCACCATTGAGCAGCCCAGAGAACGCCTTATTACAACGCTGCTGGTGCCATTTATGTCATGTTCGGCCCGCCTGCCGGTATATGCATTGTTCGCGGGAGTGTTTTTCCCGACACATGCGGCCAGCGTTATTATGCTGATGTACGTACTAGGAATTACCGTGTCGCTTATACTTGCCAAAATTTTTTCCAAGGTATCCATTTTGTCGGGCGAGCCGTCCCTCTTTATCGTCGAGCTCCCTCCCTATCGGATACCGCAAGCTCTTACCCTGTTTCGCAGCACATGGGAAAAGGTCAAAGGCTTCGTCCGCAAGGCCGGAACGATTATTCTTGCCGGCTCCGTCGGCATCTGGCTGTTGTCCAATTTCGGGCCGCAGGGCTTTGGTGCCGAAATGAATGACAGCTTGCTCGCCACGATTGGAGGATGGTTTGCGCCCATATTGGCTCCTCTCGGTTTTGGCACCTGGCAAGCAGGGGCGTCCCTGCTCACAGGCTTTATGGCCAAGGAGGTTGTCGTATCGACGATGAATATCATTTACCACGTTCCCGATATGCAGGGATTGGAGCTGCAGGTGAGTCATGCTTTTACACCGCTTGCTTCCTTTAGCTTTATGGTGTTCATTCTGTTGTATGTGCCGTGTCTGGCGACGGTAGCGGTCATTCGCAAAGAGACCCTTTCCTGGCGCTGGACTGCATTTTCTATCATTTATCCTTTGACTGTTGCATATATCATCACCGTTTTCATTTATCAGGGTGGCAAATTGTTAGGCTGGGGTTAAAGCAAGGCCCTATGAACATAAAAGGAAGTGGATACCATGATCAATGTTATCATTTTACTGGTGATCCTTGGTTATAGCGCATGGGTATTGGTACGCTTTGTGCGAAAAAGCCGCCAAGGCGCCTGTTCCGGGTGCTCATCAAGCAAGTCATGTCCGGGCTGTGCCACTAGTGCTGTGGATGAGCATCATAGAAAGACGACTACTATACCCAAAGGCTAGTCATAACATTTGAGTGGACAACAAAAAACTTGGCAACTACTTCCTACTATGTTGCAGGAGATAGTTGCCAAGTTTTTTTTCTGGACTTTAGCTTCCATTCAGACCGATTTAAACCGGATTTATTTGGTAGTCAATGACAGCAACTTGATTTTATCATAGCGATACTTTTCCCGTGAGGTGCTGAATACCACACCCGTATTTAAGAACACCTTATTTTCTACGATTAATGTAGGATCACCGGGTTGCAGGTCGAGCAGCGATGCATCATAATCATCTAGTTTCTCACTCGAAATAACCTTATCTGTGAATCCAACGTTAAGCTTCAGATCTTGCGAGATATAATTGTAGATGGAGTGGTTACAAATTTCTTTGTCCAGATACAAGATAATGTCCTTGTTAAAATAAGATTCCTCAATGACAAATGGCATCCCATTAAGGTTTCTCACCCGTTTAACATAGTATACCTTTGTGTTCACGGCACATTTCAATTGCTCCGCGAGCTCGTCATCTGCTTCAAGCAAGTCCAACTGTAGCAGAGTACTGGTTAGCTCATCTTGTGCAAATTCTCTGGTTAAGCCAATCATATTTTTGATGGATATGCAGCCCGGTCTGGAGAATTCCCTGAGAAAAATTCCGCTGCCCTGAACCTGATAAATGTACCCGTCCTCCGCCAGTATATCGATAGCTTTGCGAATGGTATTGCGACTGACATCGAACTTCTTCATCAGTTCCTCTTCGGTAGGTAATTTGGTATTAGGTGCATATTTGCCGTCCAAAATTTCTTGCTCCATCTGCTCTACAACCATTTTATATTTTAAAGTCATATTATGCGTTACCTTCCCTCAGCGCCGATCTTTGATTACAACGATATCTATCTTCATTGAGTTTTAGATGAGGCTATCCCTACATATAGTATAGATTTTAAAGACTATTGTAAAGATAACCCTCATCTCTTTATTGAAGTTGGATTAGGAGCCCCTATAAATCAAGTTACACAGCTTGCTCCGTCGTGGGTTGTTCTTGTGCCACACTAACCTTATCCAGCATCTTAACAAACGGATAATAGACGACTACGGCAACGATCAGAATAGCGAGTTGTAGTACGACACCTTGCCAGCCAGACAGAATGAATCCGGATATGAACGGCGGAGTTGTCCATGGAACCTGAACGGCATTGAACGGTGCGACAAAACCTGTAAGTACGGAGAAATAGGTCATCAATGTAGCTAACACCGGAACCGTTACAAATGGGATTAGCATCAACGGGTTGAACACAATTGGAAGACCGAAAATCATGGGCTCATTGATGTTGAAGAGACCCGGTACGAGTGACATCTTGGATAACTGCTTGACCTGCTGCGATCTGGCTACAAATAAAGCTGCAAAAATGAATCCCAAGGTTATGCCGGCTCCACCGAATTTTGCATAAATATCGACGACTTGGACCGTAACAATCTTGGCATTTTCCCCTACTGTTAGGGCTTGACCTGCATCTAGAACGGCCTGATTAGCCAGAGCATTGGAGGTCAGGATGGGAGCCATAATGCCCATTACGATATTCGGACCATGTAATCCAAACCACCAGAAGATGGAGATAAGAGCCATGATTACGATGATACCTGGTAATGTGTCGGATAGATTTTGCATAGGAATTTGTAGAACTTGATAGATAATCTCGGTCATGGATATACCTTGAAGCTGATCACAAATGATGTACATCATCATGGATAACAGCATAATAGCGAAACCAGGGATGAGAGCGGAGAATGCATTGGATACACCAGTAGGTACGCTTTCCGGCAGTTTAATGCGAATATTTCTCTTCATGAACCATGAATAAATGGCTCCTACAGCCAGGCCTACCAGAATGGAAGTAATCATGCCTTGACCGCCTGTCCAAGTCTTCGGAATGACGCCGCCAATTTTGTCACCAGCCTCACTGAGTACGAAGGAGTTTGTAACAATCAGGAAAGAGATAATGCCAATGATTCCGGCAGGAACCGCTTCGATATTATTGCTCTTCACATAAGAGTAAGCGATACCAAAAACACCAATTAAAGCAATAATGTCGAAGGTAGCCCCTGTAACCTGATTCAGGGGTGCTGCCCAGTCCGGTCCGAAGAATCCGGTCATGATCTCATTCCAGTTGCTGATAGGCAAGTTGGCAATCAACATGAAGATGGAACCAATCAGGGTAAGCGGCATGGTGAGTACGAAGCCGTCTTTAAGTGCAATAATAGCTTTAAAATTTGAAAATTTAGCGAATGCAGGCATTAGCTTCTCGAAAAGTCTCTCGAGTCTGTTCATATAGTATTCCTCCGATATGATGTCTAAGATAAGCTGATCATGCGACCTATAATAAGAATCCTGAATCCATAGAAAACCCTTACATAAAGATGCGAGAACATTGATATGCTTGCATGAGAGGGAAAAGAGCTTTATAGCTCTTCTCCCCGTGTTGCAATGATGTGTTTGTACCAATGAAAGGACAGCTTCTTGCGCCGTTCCAGATTGTTCTTATGGTCTACATAGATGAATCCATATTGTTTCTTATAGCCGTTGAGCCAACTTAGCAGGTCAATTACAGACCATGCATAATAACCTTTGAGGTTAATGCCTTCCTGGATCGCGAGCTTGACGGCTCTTAGATGCTCCTCGATATATTTGATCCGCGGCACATCGACGATCTCACCCTCGATGATAGGATCTTCATCACCCAGCCCGTTTTCCGTAATGTAAAGCTTCACATCTCCGTAACGATCCTTGATCATCCGAAGACCCTGCATAAACCCTTCAGCCGAGATCTCCCAGCCCCATTTGGTATATACCTTGTCATCCATCATGACTGTCCGGTAATAGCTATCGAAGGAAGGGTTACCGGGTCTGCCTGTAGACTTATCGCGATCCATCGCTATGGACTCAGCGGGCTCATCAATCTTGATTACACGTGCAGGCTGGTAATAGTTAAGTCCGATGAAATCGTTGTTGCCGGCCATTTCTCTCAGCAGAGCAAGTTCCTCTTCATTCCAGTCAGGAGTCAATTCTTTTTCTCGCAGAGCGTCAATCACGTATGTGGGATATTCTCCCTTCAAAATGGGATCGTAATACCAGAAGGTCTGATAGTTGTTTGCATGAAACGCCGCTTGCTGATTCTCCTCCTTCTCATCTACACCGTAGGCGGGATTGAACACATGAGTAATGCCGATCTCACCGTATTGCTTCAAGCTTTTATAGATCTGTATCACTCTGGCATGAGCCACGAATACGTGATGTGTCGCCTGAAAATATTTCTTCGCATCATTCACATACCCTGGAGGATGTGCGCCGTTCAAATACCCTAGAGTACAGAAAACAACCGTCTCGTTAAAGGTAATCCAGTGCTTCACCCGGTCTCCGAAGGCCTTGTAACAGATCTCAGCGTACCTTGCGAAAGCGTTCACAATGTCTTTGTTAATCCATCCGCCCTTGTCCTCTAAAGCCTGCGGTAAATCCCAGTGATACAGCGTAACAAAAGGTACAATGCCGTATTTCAGACATTCGTCAATAATGTTGTTGTAGAATTGAATGCCTTTCTCGTTAATCGCGCCATCTCCATCTGGAATGATTCGAGCCCAAGAGATAGAGAATCGATACGATTCCAGTCCCATCTCCGCCATGAGCTTAATATCTTCCGGATATCTGTGATAATGGTCGATCGCAACATCTCCGTTGGTACCCTCGAACGTCTTGCCGGGAATCTTGGAAAAGGCGTCCCAATTGGTTATGCCTTTGCCATCTTCGTTCCAGGCACCTTCGATCTGATAAGCTGCGGATGCCGCGCCGAACAGAAAATCATGTGGAAATTTCATGTTGTCACTCCTTACTTCTATTTACTGGCTAATGACAGGGCTTGCTCTAATACTTTAGCGCCGTTCATCATACCGTAATCCACGGGGTTGATGACTTCGACGGGAATGGACTTCGGAGCACATATGGCTTCGGCTTTCTTTAACAGGAATTTGACCTGCGGTCCGAGCAGCGCAACATCAATCGAATCTACAACCTGCTCCAGCTCAGATTCCGGATAGGCGTTGATTTCTGCATCAATTCCCTTACTCTTCGCTTCGTTCTTCATCTTGCTCACCAGCATACTGGTAGACATTCCAGCCGAACAGAACAATCCGATTTTAACCATGCTTCACAACCTCCAATTGTTGTTTAAGTACGTTGATTTCTTTTTGCATCGTAATCAGTTGATCGAGCAATTCCTTCACCAAAATTGTGTTCATCAGATGATCCTGGGCATGTACCATTAAGATTCCGACCTCAGTCTTGTTACCGCTCGCTTCTTCTGTAATTAAGTCCGTCTGTACTCTATGGGCTTGCTTCAAAGCTTGTTGACCATTCTTCTTGCATTGTTCCGCTTCATCGTATTTACCAAGGCGAGCCATCTCTAGTGCTTCATAAAAATTGGATTTGGCCTCTCCTGCACCGGATATCAAGCCGAAGACTCTCATTTGCAATTCTTCCACATCGTTAGTAAGCATTACACAACCTCCATATTCATCATTATAATTACAATTCATTGGTACAAATTCATTGGTACGAATTTATTGTATACTGTTATGCTTTCGAAGTAAACGGTTTCTTTTTCAATAAAAATAAAAAAGCGGATTCGGGTCTATATGCACCCGAAACCGCTTCTTCATTTCATGTTAAGGTTGGGAAAGATTTGTACGAATGACTGTTACACAAGCAGATCGTAATCTTGATTCCCTTCGTTTTCTCTCAACCTTACCGTATATTCAGCGATATTTCGCCAAATGTTCGTTGAGCTCCCGCGTGTGCGGGTAAACTACACGATACAGCTCATACAAACCTTCATACCGAGCCACATGCTCCGGGTTCGGTGAATATCTCGCAGCCTCGCGCAGAAATGTTTCAGCACACGCTTGCAGCGATGCAAACCAGCCGCTGCCGTATGCAGCCAGCATGGCTGCTCCCAGGGCAGGCCCCTGCTCGCTCTCCAGCTTGATGATATCCGCATTGAAAATATCGGCCTGCATTTGCAGCCACGCCTCGTTACGGGCTCCACCGCCGATGGAAATGACTTCTTTCACCGTTTTGCCCGTGCCTCTGAGAATATCAATGGATTCCTTGAGCGAAAACGTAATTCCCTCCAGCACCGCCCGTGTAAAATGCGCAAGCCCATGCCCCGCATCCATTCCGATAAAGCTGCCCCGGATGGTTGCATCCGGATGAGGGGTACGCTCGCCGACGATATAAGGCGTAAACAGCAGTCCGCGGCTGCCTGGCTCCACAGAGCTGACATCTTCCAGCAGCGCATCAAAAGAAAGCCCCGGCGCAAAGGTTTCCTTAAACCAGGTTAGGCTGTACCCGGCCGCGAGTGTAACTCCCATGATATAATAGGCATCCTGCTCACTATGATTAAAAAAATGCGCCCGTCCCTGCACATCAATATCCTTGCGCTCCTCATAGGAAAGCACAACGCCCGAGGTGCCGATGCTGCACATGGTGCGGCCTTCGCTTAAAATGCCTGCACCAATCGCGCCACATGCGTTGTCTGCACCCCCCGCATACACCTTTGTTTCAGGCGAAAGTCCGCTCTGCTCCGCAATCTCCGGCAGGAGCGTACCCGTCTGGTCAAAGGATTCCACCAGCGGCGGGAACAACGACAACGGCAATTCAAAAGCAGCGGCGATCTCCTGGCTCCACTGCTTTTGAGCAACATCCAGCAGCAGCGTACCGGCTGCATCCGAATACTCCGTCGCCAGCTTTCCGGTCAGACGGTATCGCACATAATCCTTCGGCAGCATAAAATACGCTGCACGCGCCAGCACGTCCGGCTCATGCTCCTGCACCCACAGCAGCTTGGGCAGCGTGAAGCCCTCCAGCGCGCGATTGCGTGCGATGCTCAGCAGCTCCGGCCCGAGCTTTTCTTCAATGCGGCGACATTGTGCCGTTGTGCGCGTGTCATTCCACAGAATAGCCGGACGCAGCACTTGGCCGTCCTTGTCCGTCAACACAAGCCCGTGCATCTGCCCCGAAAAGCTAATGCCGTCCACGGCATCTGTACCGCCGATTCCGGCCTTTTCCACAAGCTCCTCCAGAGATGCTAACGTACCACGGACCCAGTCCTCAGGATGCTGCTCACTGTACCCTGCCTTAGGCTGATGGAGTGGATATGACTGGGAAGCTTCATAAGCCACTTGTCCCTTGCGGTTGACCAATACCGTTTTGACTGCGCTGGTCCCTAGATCGACGCCGATGACATACCGCTCCTGCTCCTGTTGTGGCTCTTTTTGCATCGAAGTTCCTCCTTCCCTGCTACCATGTATCCATGATTT
This sequence comes from Paenibacillus kribbensis, assembly GCF_001705305.1. Taxonomy (GTDB): domain Bacteria; phylum Bacillota; class Bacilli; order Paenibacillales; family Paenibacillaceae; genus Paenibacillus; species Paenibacillus kribbensis_B. The sequence continues at coordinate 196,378 of NZ_MCBP01000009.1, read as the reverse complement.
GATCTATAGATTCTGGTTTTAATCCGCCAAAATGTATTGGTTTAATGTCGCCTTCAAATATTCCTGACGACCGGACGCGTTTTTGCGTGGTGCTTCGTTCGCCAGTGCATATTCAGCCAGCGAAGCAAGCGTTGCTTTACCGGATACGATGTCTGCTCCAATGCCTTCTTTAAAGCTGCTGTAGCGCTTCTCGATAAAGTCTTCAAACACACGATCCTCGATCAGTTTGGCGGCGATCTTCAAGCCTTTCGCATACGTATCCATCCCTGCGATGTGTGCGAGGAACAAATCCTCTGGCTCAAACGATGCTCTGCGCACCTTGGCATCAAAGTTGATACCGCCACGGCCCAGGCCTTCGTTTTGCAGCACTTCATACATGGTCAGGGTCGCATCATACAGATCAACCGGGAATTCGTCCGTGTCCCAGCCCAGCATCAAATCTCCCTGGTTGGCATCCAGTGATCCCAGCATACCGTTAATCCGTGCCACACGCAGCTCATGATCAAAGGTATGGCCCGCCAGAGTCGCATGGTTAGCTTCCAGATTCAGCTTGAAATGCTGATCCAGATCGTATTTTTGCAGGAAAGCAATCGTCGTCGCCGCATCAAAATCATATTGATGCTTGGTTGGCTCCTTCGGTTTAGGCTCGATCAGGAACTGAGCGTCAAAGCCGATTTCACGCGCATAGTCCACAGCCATATGGAACATACGGCCCAAATTATCCTGCTCCAGCTTCATATCCGTATTCAGCAGAGTTTCGTAGCCTTCACGGCCGCCCCAGAAAACATAATTGTCTGCGCCCAAGCGCTTGCCTACTTCCAGGCCCTTTTTAATCTGGGCGGCTGCATGTGCGTATACATCCGCATTGCAGGTTGTCGCAGCTCCATGCAAATAACGAGGATGGCTAAACATGTTCGCTGTGTTCCACAGCAGCTTTTTCCCCATAGCCTTCATATGCTCCTCTATCAGATCTACAATCGTATCCAGATTGCTGTAAAATTCCTTCAGGGAAGCGCCTTCCGGGGCAATATCCACATCGTGGAAAGCAAAATAAGGCAGATTCAGCTTATCCAGCAGCTCAAAGGCAGCTTCCACACGAGCCTTCGCCAAGTCCAGCCCGGTAAACTTGGACCACGGGCGTTCCGCTGTCTCTACCCCGAATGGATCGGAGCCGCCTGCGACGAGTGTATGCCAATAGGCCATGCTAAAACGCAAATGCTCTTCCATCGTTTTCCCGGCCACAACTTCCTGTGGATTATAAAATTTAAATGCAAAAGGATTATTGGATTGCTTGCCCTCAAAATTAATTTTGGATACCTGCTCGAAATAAGCCATCAATAAGTTCCTCCTTTGTAGCAATCGTTATAGTAACCGTTTACAAAAACGATTCTAGCACAGATAAATAACTTTGTCTATTGCTTAAACTAAGTTTGTTTTTATGATATAATATCGGGAATTACACCAACAGGAAGTGAAAAGGTCATGAATGTCACCGGCGATCAGGCGCTTGTCAAAAAGCTGAATAAATCCATTGTGCTGGAGCGTATCCGCCTCCATGCCCCGCTATCCCGGGCACAATTATCAAGTCAAACCGGGTTAAACAAGGCCACCGTATCCAACCTGGTAGCAGAGCTAATCACCGAGGGACTTGTATATGAAACGGGATTAGGTGAATCCAGTGGCGGGCGTAAGCCTTTAATGCTGCTGTTTAACAGCCGCGCCGGCTTTGTGCTTGGCATCGAGGTTAGTGTGCATTATATCCAGGGTGCTCTGACTGATTTGGCAGGAGCCATTGAGACAGAGCTTACCCTCCCCCTGAGGCAGCATGATCCTGCCTTTGTCATGGAGCAGATCCGAAAGCTGGTTCAGGAGCTCATGCTGGTCACTCCTCCCTCCCCTCATGGCATCGTCGGCATTGGGCTGGGGGTGCCGGGGATGGTGGATGAATCAGGAACTGTTTTGTTTGCACCCAATCTGGGCTGGGAAGAGGTCCCACTGCGGCAGCAGCTTGAGACAGAGCTTGGCCTGCCCGTCGTAGTGGATAACGAGGCCAACGTCGGCGCACAAGGCGAGCTGCACTATGGTATGGACGGCGAGCATCGGCAGATGGTGCGGGATCTGGTTTACATCAGTGCAGGGTCCGGGATTGGGGCCGGAATTATCATTGACGGCAAGCCGTATCAAGGAGCTTGGGGATACGCCGGAGAGACGGGTCATATGACCATTGACTGGAACGGACGTTCCTGCTCCTGCGGTAGCCGGGGCTGCTGGGAGCTATACGCTTCGGAAAAAGCCTATACAGCGCCCACCCTCTCCCTGCCCGCGCACAGTACAGCGGAATTACTGCAGTTTGCCCGGCAAGGTGACGCGGATACGTTAAGCGTCTTTCGTGATATCGGGCGATATTTGGGTGTGGGCATTACCAACATTGTGAACAGCCTCAACCCCGGCATGCTCATCATCGGCGGTCCACTGGCGGAAGCCAGACCATGGCTGGAGCAGAGTATGCGTGAGGTAATTGATGAACGCGCCCTGCCCTATCACCGTCGACAGCTGCAAATCCGTTTTTCCACGCTTGGCAGCCGTTCGACCATGCTGGGCGCAGCCTATGCAGCAACAGCCCCTTTTCTCGGGCGTGTACGGGTATCTCTCTAAAAAAGGCGTACAGGAACATTAAAGTTCCTATACGCCCATTTATTTTGTTAGGATTTTGCAAAATCCTCTTCTTACAGACCATTATTGGCGATAACCTCTTTATACCAATAGAAGCTTTTTTTCCGTTTTCTTTCAAGCGTTCCGTTACCGTCATTGTCTTTGTCCACATATATAAAACCGTATCTTTTTTCCATTTCAGATGAGGAATAGCTGACCAAATCGATAGCTCCCCAACTGGTGTAACCCATCAGTTCAACCCCGTCCAGAATGGCTTCATGCATTTGTTCAAAATGAGCACGGAAGTAATCAATCCGGTAATCATCCTGAATGCTGCCATCTTCCTCTACCTGATCGTACGCTCCCAAACCATTTTCTACGATAAACAGCGGCACTTCATAACGGCTGTACAGCTCATTCAGGGAAAGTCTCAAGCCAACCGGGTCAACCTGCCATCCCCAATCACTCGTCTCCAGATAAGGATTTTTCACGCCGCCAATCGTATTCCCACTGACCTTTTCCATGCCTTCACTATCTGCACTGGTCACCAGCGACATATAGTAGCTAAAGGAAATGAAATCCACCGGATGCATTTTTAAAATTTCATCGTCACTCTCCAGCTTTTCAATCACAATCTCCTTTTCACGGAAGAAGCGTTTCATATAATGCGGATACGCGCCACGAACCTGTACATCCGTGAAAAAATAGTTAAACTGATTATCTTTAAACGCTGCAAGAATATCCTGCGGATTACAGGTGTGCGGATATGTCGTCAGCCGGGTTAACATACAGCCGATTTTGGCATCGGGAATAATTTCGTGGCAGTATTTCACAGCCAAAGCACTGGCCACAAATTGGTGATGTAAGCCTTGATAAACCGCCTGCTCTACATTTTCAAAGCGTTCCGGTATAATCCCGCCGCTCGTAAACGGATGGCGAACGATACTATCGATTTCATTAAAAGTGATCCAGTGTTTTACTTTGTTTTTGTATCTTGTAAACACGGTTTTACAAAAATGAACGAAGAAATCCACAACCTTCCGCTGGGTCCAGCCCCCGTAATGATTGACAAGATACATCGGCATTTCGTAGTGAGACAGAGTGACAAGCGGCTCGATCCTATTTTTATGCATTTCATCAAACAGCCGATCATAAAATTGCAATCCAGCCTCGTTGGGCTTCTTCTCATCTCCGTTTGGAAAAATGCGTGTCCATGCAATAGACACCCGTAGCGTTTTAAAGCCCATTTCACCAAACAATGCCAAATCTTCAGGATAGCGGTGATAAAAATCAATTCCCTGGCGTTTGGGATAATCGCGATCTGACGTGTCCTGCATCGCCTTTTGGATATGCTCCTCGGTGATGGAATTGTGTTTTTTGTAATCACTTTTGCTCACATTTCTTTTGTAAATAGCCATATCTGCTGTAGATATCCCTTTGCCATCGACATTCCAGGCTCCCTCTACCTGGTTAGCAGCTACCGCTCCACCCCATAAAAAACCCTTCGGAAATGTTCTTTTGATCTCTGTCATCTCTAGCTCCTCCTCTTTAATTTCTGCTTATAACCCGTTTTAGATGAATAATCAGATACATGAGTTCTTCATCCGGGATCGAAAGCTCGAATTTGGCTTCAATATATTGTTGAATCGATAACGCACACTTCTCTTCTTCAGGGTACTTGTTCACTATCTGATCCATTAGTTCTTGATCCTGAGAATCCAGCATTTTATGTTCAAGTAGTCGCTGCACAAAAAATTGAAGGTGCGTTAAAAACCGTGAATAGTTGATGCTGTGAGTGTCCAGCTCGATGTGGTAATGCAGTTTAATGATGTTCAGAATGTCCTTGACCGTATTGGTCATCAACAGAACCTGGTTCATATTGTTGTCGGTCTGTTGAGCGTTAACCAGATGAAAGGCAATATTAGCCGCTTCCTCTTCAGGCAGCTTTAAGCCGATTCGCTTTTCAATCAAGGTGAGCGCATACAGCCCAATGCCAAACTCTTCCGGGTAAAACTTTTTGACCTCCCACAGCATCCGGTTCTGAATGGTCATGTTATCTTTAAACCGTTTGGTAGCCATATACAAATGGTCTGTCAGGGATACATACAGGTGCTCATTCAAGTGACTGGATAGCGTATTTTTAGCATAAGATATGATTTCATCTGCCATAATCAAATACTCCTTGGGCGTATCTTTCATTAAGGCTGTTAAATCGGAAGACATACTTTCATTTTCAAGAACGTATATCTTTTCAATCTCGTTCTCATTGACGAAATCGCCAGGTTTGCTTTTAAAGCCGATCCCTTTCCCCATCACGATAATCTCTTTGTGATCCTCACGTTTGGCAAGAACAACACTCGTATTGAGAACTTTTATGACTTTCATATCCAATGACCTCTCACTTTCCAGGCTTGATTCCCCCAGCAGACACCCTGTTAAAGTACAGTAATCAGCGGCTTCTCCGGCCCTGTCTTTTCTGAACTTTCATGACCCATGATTTCCAGATAGTCAGGCGTATTGGTCACAATAATCGGAGTTATCGTATCATACCCTGCCTGTTGTATGGCTTCAAGCTCGAATTCAATCAGTAGCTGTCCGTGCTTAATGACGTCACCTTCTTGTACATGCACTGTAAAATGCTGTCCCTTCAGCTTTACAGTATCCAAACCGATATGAATGAGCAGTTCTACACCCTCAACCGAATGTAAGGCTATGGAATGCTTGGTGCGGAATACGTTGACCACCGTGCCGTCAAAAGGTGCGACCACTTTTCCACTGCTGGGTTGAATCGCTATTCCTTTGCCCATGGCTTCCTGAGAGAACGCTTCATCTTTTACCTGCTGCAAGGGAATGACAGTACCCTCCATCGGTGCGAAAATAACAGTTTTGGACTTGAAGCTTTTACTTTGCGCTTGAGCAGGCTCTGGACGAGCTTCTGTTTTAGCTGGTTCGGTAACCGTATCTTTAAAGCCGATCACATATACTGCAATAAACGTCACAATAATCGAAATGGCCATCGTAATAAGCGCATACACCAGGTTGGAGTGATCTTCGCTGATAAACATCGGCAGGGATGCAAACCCAGGGCCTACAGCGGCATATGCTTTTAAGTTCACAAGTCCAGCAAACAATCCGGCAACACCAGCTCCAACCATGCAGGCGAACAGTGTTTTTTTCAGGCGTAAATGTACGCCGTACAAGGCGGGCTCCGTGATGCCGAATACGCCTGAAATACCTGCGGACAGAGCAATTTGCTTGAACTTGGGATCTTTTGTTTTCAGCGAGACGGCAAATGCGCCAGCGCCCTGTGCCATATTGGAAGCCAGCATGGCAACCAGTACCAATGTTTCGTACCCTGGCGAAGCCAGCGCAGCAAATATGATGGGATAAAATACTTTGTGCATACCGAACATGACGATTAGCGGCATCACAATTGACATCAATACAACGGTAAGCCAGCCGATTCGTTCCTGAATCCAGAACACACCGTTGGACATGCCTAGGCCCAAATACGTCCCCAAGGGTCCTAAGGCAATAAGAGAAACAGGCGCGACAATCAGAATAACGATTAATGGTTTTAAAAATATTTTCACAGGTCCGGGAGAGATTTTATCAGCAAATTTCTCAATGTATGACATGAACCATATGGTCAAAATAATCGGAATAACCGAGGTGGCGTACTGTACTGCTGCTACGGGCAAGCCCGCAAATGTGACAGCTTTCTCACCTCCTAACAAACTGATTAAGTTTGGATGAAGCAGCACACCCCCAAGGAGTACGGATACGAATGGATTGGTCTTGAATTTCTGTGCGCTGGAGAAAGCCAGCAGCATAGGCAGAAAATAAAATGCCGCATCTGACATCACGCTTAAAATCGTGTAGGCTTGGCTTTCCTTGCTCATAATTCCGGTTACCGTGGACAGCAAGAGCAGCGCTTTTAGCATCCCTGAAGCGGCAATGGCCGGGATAATCGGCTGGAAAATACCTGCGATCATGCTCGCAAAGGTATTAAACAATCCCTTAAGACTTCGGTCTACCTTCACTTTTTCGGCTTCATCCGAAGATGATTTATCCGGGTCCAGCAATTTGATCAGCTCATTGTAGACATAGCCTACATCATTACCTATGATGACCTGATATTGTCCCCCGCTGTTCACGGCTCCCATAACGCCGTCCAGAGCTTTAATTTCATCGGTTTGTGCCAATTCCGGCTTCCGAAGCGTCATCCGCAGTCGTGTCGAGCAATGAATGACACTGTTAATATTATCGTTCCCACCCACTTTATTAAAAATGGCTTGTGCGATGTCTTTGTAATTCATGAGTTACACCTTCCTTCTTAAAATAAGGAACAAAAAAAGACCTAAAAAGGGTAGGAAAACATATCCCACCCAATCTAGGTCTTGCCTGCCGAACAGTAACACGCCTGTATTGGATAATCTACTATTTAATTAGTTAGAGGTACTGCTGATTGATCGTTGATTGTACATTAATGAACTGTTACATTAAGCAACCCGGGTTTTAAGCGCTTACAATTAAAATATAACACCAACTAGCTATAGATGCAACATATTTCGACAAAATTTTCTCTAACCGTAGGACAGAAGGCAACAACTGCTTTACAACTTATCATTTGTTGTCGTTCAAAAAAATAGCAATAAGGCCCCCGTCGCAGTCTGTACCTGTGACGAGGATCTTATTAAAATCATATGAGGATCTGTGAATCCGCTGTGAATCTACTGTGAAGCTGATTAAGCGTTCAACACTTTTTCAAACTTGGTTTTGTTCATACCGGAAATACGTTCTTCCCCGATCAGAGTCAATGGAACGGCACGAATACCCATATCCCATACCTCTTGCGCGAAGGCTTCATTCGTTTCGATGTTGCGTTCTTCGTACTCTACGCCCTTTTCACTCAAATAGCTTTTGACTTGACGGCAATGCGGGCAGTTTGTAGATGTGTATACAATTGCTTTTTCCATGAATATCACCTCATCAATTATTGTTTGTAAACATTATATTTATTCATACCTGTTCGCAAATATTACAAGGCTAACGCGCTGTGCTCCAGGCTTTCGATATACTTCTCACTGTCCATAGCGGCCATGCAGCCGCTGCCTGCTGCTGTAATCGCTTGTCTGTAGCGTGTATCCTGTACGTCGCCGCAAGCGAATACGCCAGGTACGTTCGTTTCGGAAGTGCCAGGGTTCACCACGATATAACCGTTCGCATCGGTTGTAATTTGGCCCTCCAGGAAGCCTGTGTTTGGATGGTGACCAATTGCCACGAACACGCCGTTAACCGTAATGATTTTCTCTTCGCCTGTTGCATTGTTCAGTACTTTCAAGCCGGTTACCCCGTTCTCGTCAGCAATCACTTCCACAGGAGTATGGTTGAGCGCCCACTCAATTTTGCTGTTCGCACGAGCACGATCCTGCATAATTTTGGAGGCGCGCAGTTCTTCACGGCGATGCACCAGCGTTACTTTGGAGGCAAAGCGTGTCAGGAAGTTGGCTTCCTCCAGCGCTGAATCCCCACCGCCGATGACCACAATTTCCTTGCCGCGGAAAAAGAATCCGTCACAGGTTGCGCAGGTGCTCACGCCGCGTCCGATGTTGTCCTGTTCGCCGGGAATCCCCAGGTATTTGGCAGTCGCGCCTGTGGAAATGATCAGTGTGTCGGTAACCAGTTCACCCAAACCCTCTACATCCAATGTAAAAGGACGAGCGGTTGTGTCTACCTTGTTTACCCAGCCTGTGCGGAATTCAGCGCCAAAACGCTCCGCCTGCTTACGCATATTATCCATCAAATCAGGTCCCATGATTCCTTCAGGAAATCCAGGGAAGTTTTCGACATCAGTAGTCGTGGTTAATTGTCCGCCTGGCTGTGGTCCTTCAATCACCAGCGGGTTCATGTTGGCACGTGCCAGATAGATCGCAGCGGTCAGACCGGCAGGGCCGGTACCTATAATAATAGACTTGTACATATCTTGGTTCCTCCTAAAATATCATAAGTATTATATAGCCAGTTTTCGGTCCCGGGCGCTGGGCTGCTGCATATACTCTAAAAGCAGTTCTGCCAGAAGCTCATCCCAAAATACGGACACCCGGCTGTTGCAAAAACGAATCTCTTGTTTAATAGCTTCCTGTGACTTAGACTGATTCTAAATCCTAATTTCATTATGCGGAAAGAGCTGTAAACAGTCAAATGAAGTTTTCATGAAGCGACGCTGGAAGATTAATCAGGTATGGAGGGTTATCCCGATTATGAATGATGTTTTTGTAGGCAGTCTTATCTCTGCCCTGTCCACTGGACTAGGTGCTGTGCCCATATTATTTATGCGCAATGTTACGCATCGACTTCGCGATGTTCTGCTGGCTTATGCCGCAGGAATCATGACCTCTGCATCCGTGTATAACCTGATTCCCGAAGCCATGCAGCATTCCAATTGGTTTGTGCTGTCTGCCGGTATTTTGCTTGGCTGTCTCGTATTATTGGTGATGGAAAGGTATATCCCCCATGCCGACCTGGAGGACCCGGATTCCAAGACCTTTCAGCTGGAGTCCAAATCTTTTCTCATTATTGCGGCTATTACGCTGCACAATTTGCCGGAGGGGCTTTCCGTCGGAGTCAGCTATGCAAGTGAAACCCAAAATCTCGGCAATCTGATCGCCTTTTCAATCGGCCTGCAAAATGCCCCGGAAGGCTTTATCGTAGCCTTATTTCTCGTGAATCAAAATATCGGTCGTTTCAAGGCATTGGGTATTGCCACCCTTACCGGAGCTGTGGAAATCATCACGAGTCTGATCGGATTTTTTTTGAGCAGCTGGGTGAACGGATTGGTGCCTTATGGCCTTGCTTTTGCCGCCGGAGCCATGATGTTTATTGTCTACAAGGAGCTAATTCCCGAAAGTCACGGAGACGGCAATCAGCGAATTGCCACATTTTCTTTTATTCTCGGCTTGATTACGATGATTGGGCTAACCGAATGGCTGTAGCCGGGCAACATAAAAAGGCTGCTTTTCTGCCTGTAATCCAGACAAAAAAGCAACCTTATTGGCGTGTTCAATGAAGAACCCTCATTTGTTCCGATTCATGGAGCGCAGTGCTTCACGGTACTGCTCGTCCTCACTTTTAGGAGTCTCATTCTCTTCCTGGATCATTTTGGAGCGTCCATCCTTTTCCTCGCCCTTTCCAGCAAATCCACGTAAAGCTGCTCGATAATCCTGATCATCGTAAGTATCCTGATAAGTATCCCGGTAAGCATCCTGGTGATCTCTACGCTCACCTTCCAGCTTTACATCCGCATGGGTATCAGGCACCTTGTGATGCTCCTCGGCATGATGTTCGCTGGCATCAACAGCCTTATGCTGTGCCTCTCGCGCATGATCCGGCAACTCCCGTATCTCAGGCTCCACCTGCACAGGATAAGGACGCTTGCTTCTTTGCCGTGAATCCTCATCGGCTTGGCGAGCCTTGGGTGAAGACTTGCGCACCATCTTCGTATTAAATACCAGCAAAAAGATAAGGGCAACCGCAGCTACTCCGATAAAAGCAATGGTCATGGGCGGCCTCCTATTCTTTTGCAGCGCTACGGTACCGTCCCGCCATCTCAGCGACCCGTTTGCCCAAAGAGCGACCTAATACAAGATCATCACCTGTTGGAAAATTTGGCGGCCCATTGGGGTCTGTCTCTACCGGACAGGTTACCCCTACGCCGTAATAAGAGCCGTAGAGTGCATTTTCCGTAATATTGGCGGGCAGTCCTACAATAATCATGCCTTGATGAAGCATCGGGGTGATCAAATTCAGAAGTGTTGATTCCAAGCCGCCATGAACCGTAGCGGTTGTGCAGAACACCGCGCCGATTTTATCCACCAGCTTGCCCTGCGCCCACAGATACCCGAGCCTATCAATCCAGCTTTTCAGTCCACTGCTGATCGTGCCAAAATGGCCCGGGCATCCCCATATGATCGCGTCTACACTCCCCAGCTCTTTCACATCGGCCTCATTCACATGCTTTAGCAGCACTTCCGTGCGCTCCTGGCGCGCGCCCTCTGCGATCGAACGAGCAAGACGCTCGGTATGCCCATTTTCACTGTCATATACAATCATGATTCTGGTCGTCATTATGCGCATCATCCTTTGTCTGCAAAATCATCCTTTTCGCATGCGCTCTTATCCTCTCCCGAAATCCAACTGAATATTATAAAACATATGGCGCATACTTTGAAAATCCAAGAACTAGGGAGGCATGCAACATGAATTCACGCGCCATATTAGTCAATCTGCTGGTTATTATCATTATTCTTGCAGGAGGCGGAGCCGCCGCCTATTACTACAATCAATCCGCCAGCTACATAAAGACCGACAATGCCCAAGTGAGCGGACAAGCGGTTACCGTTGCCTCTCCAGGCGCAGGCAAGCTCACAGGCTGGAATGCCGAGGTTGGCAAAACCTATACCGCCGGAAATACACTCGGTACGGTAGAGGGAGGCGGAAGCCGGATTAGCATCACAATTCCAACCGATGGCACCATTGTGCAGCAATCAGCGGTAAACAACTCGATTGTTGGGGTGGGTACACCCTTGGCGAAGGCTTTTGATCTAAACAATTTGTGGATAACCGCCAATATAGATGAAACAGCTGTAAAAGATCTTCAAGTTGGACAGACAGTGGATGTATATATTGATGCATTTCCGGACACTTCCCTTACCGGCAAGCTCGAAAAGATCGGCCTGGCGACCGCATCAACCTTTTCACTACTGCCTACTTCCAACACTACTGCCAACTATACCAAGGTGACACAGGTCGTACCTGTCAACATATCCATTCAAGGCTACAAAGGGTTGGGTATTATCCCGGGGATGAGTGCAACCATCAGAGTTCACAAGTAGGAGGCTGTCATGGATCAAAAAATGTCCGTCGGACGCATTCTGTCCGTACTGTTGCTGGGCGCCTTCATTTCCATTTTAAACCAAACACTGCTTAACGTGGCTATTCCACACCTGATGAATGATTTCAATGTATCAGCTACTACCGTTCAGTGGCTATCCACCGGATATATGCTGACGAACGGGATTCTGATTCCAATCACCGCTTTTTTGATTGAATCATTCGGAACCCGTGCGCTTTTTATCTCCGCGATGGGGCTGTTCACCGCCGGGTCTGTCGTCTGCGCTGCCAGTACCGGCTTTGCACCGATGCTGGTCGGACGCGTCATTCAGGCCAGCGGAGCGGGCATCATCATGCCTGTGGTCATGAACGTATTCCTGACGGTGTTCCCCCCGGAAAAACGTGGCGCTGCCATGGGGACGATGGGTATCGCTATGATGTTTGCCCCGGCGGTCGGACCCACTTTATCCGGCTGGATTGTAGAGCATTATAGCTGGAGGCTGCTATTTTTGCTGGTTATTCCGCTGGCAGTCATTGATATTCTGTTCGCCGTACGCTGGCTCAAAAATGTGTCCAAGCTGACGAAGCCGCATTTTGACCTGATGGGAACCATTTTTTCCACGCTGGGCTTCGGCTTGCTGTTGTATGGCTTTAGTTCCGCCGGAGACAAGGGCTGGAACAGCAATACCGTTATACTTTCACTCGCTGCCGGGGTCGTATTTATTGTATTTTTTGTCGTACGTGAGCTAAGCATGCTAGAACCTATGCTGGAATTTCGGGTGTTTAAATACGATATTTTTACGGTATCTACACTGGTTGGGGCTACTGTCAATATGACAATGTTCGGCGGTATGCTGCTACTGCCGATTTATTTGCAAAATATACGCGGCTTTACGCCGCTGCAGTCCGGTCTGCTGCTGTTGCCGGGCGCACTGCTGATGGGTGTAATGTCACCGATATCAGGGGCCGTTTTCGATCGTATCGGCGCGAGGCCGTTGGCGATTATCGGATTGATCATTACAGCAGTGACGACATGGGAATTCAGCCTGCTGACCGATGCCACCACCTACGGACACATTATGGTCATCTATACGATTCGCAGCTTTGGTCTGTCGCTGCTGATGATGTCCGTACAGACGGAAGGGCTTAACCAGTTACCTCCCCATCTTGGCAGCCACGGCACAGCCATGTCCAATACAGTGCGGCAAATCGCCGGTTCTATCGGTACCGCTTGGCTTATTACCGTCATGAGCAGTCGGACTACGATTCATTTGGCCGATTATGCGAATGTCGCTACCACAGCCAATGCCTCTGTTACGGAAGGGGTGGCACAACTGGGACAAACTCTCGCGCAAACGGCTGGTGTTTCGCCGGAAACCGGCTCTGCGCTGGCACTACAGCAGGTATACCGAAGTGCCGTTACGGAATCGACGATCCATGGTATTAATGATGCCTTCATCATCGCTACAGGGATTGCGTTAGCGGGACTCGTCTTTTCCCTGTTCTTGCGGCGCTCTACACCGCGCCGAAGATAGACGTCCAGCATCGGCGCGAGCCAGATGTATAGATGGGCTTACTTTGTATACAAGATAGGCTGGCACTGCACAAGAAGGAGCATTCACGCCCTTGGATATTAAGGGAGTTGAATGCTCCTTCCTGTTTTGTGATTTTATTAGCTTATGACCTCAGCAAGCGCAAGCCGTTCAAAATAACAAGCAACGTGCTGCCCTCATGCCCAATCACACCGAATGGCAGGGCTATATCCTGCACAAAGTTGCTGACCACCAACAGCAGAATGACGCTTACGGCGAAGATCATATTTTGCTTGACCACCCGCTGCGCCTTGCGCGCCAGTGCTATCGTCGGAGCGATCTCTTCAATTCCGTCGTTCATCAGCACGACGTCGGCAACCTCTAGCGCAGCTCCGCTGCCGTTCATTCCCATGCCGAGTCCGACGGTTGCTGCTGTCAACGCCGGAGCATCATTCACACCGTCGCCGACCATGACGACATGCCCATATTGCTCCCGCAGCATGCGAATATGGCTGACTTTGTCCTCTGGAAGCAAGCCGGCATATACGGCGTCTACTCCAGCCTGCGCCGCAATCACGGCGGCGGTTTCCGGTCGGTCTCCGGTCAGCATGACGACCCGGATGCCCTGTGCTTGCAAGCGTTTCACGGACTCCTGCGCCTGTGGACGCAGCTCGTCACGCAGCGCCAGCATTCCGGCAATCCGGTCATCCGCGAGGATGATGGAAACGGTTTTGCCCTCGGCCTCCAGCCGGGTGCGAGCCTCTATCCACTCCGGCTCTGCCAGAGGACCAGGTTCATCCAGCACATCTGTGCGACCGATTTTCCACTTCACCCCGCCGATCATGCCTTCCATCCCCCATCCAGTAAGTGCCTGCACTTGCTCGGCTGCGAGAAGCTCCCTTTGTCCCAAATTGGCTTCGGCTTTGGCTACAATCGCTCGGGCCAGCGGATGCATGGAGTAGCTTTCGATCGTGGCGACAATGTGTAAAAGCTCGTCGGAATCGTAATCTGCGGCGGTAATCCAATCGGTTACGACAGGTGCTCCCATTGTTAGCGTGCCTGTTTTGTCAAAAGCGACCACAGCTGTCAATGCCATATTTTCCACATGAGCGCCACCTTTGAACAGAATCCCCCGGCGGGCACGGTTGGAAATGGCCGACAGCATCACTGGCATAATGGATGACACGAGGGCACATGGCGAGGCTACGACGAGAAACACCATGGCCTTGTAAAACGCCGCCGCCCACGTCCAGCCTAATGCTAAGGGCGCACCTGCAATGACGATCAGCGTGACAACAACCACAATTCGGGCGTAAATCGACTCGAACCTTTTGATAAACCGTTGCGAATCAGGAACTTCAGTCTGAGCCTCTTCGACCATGCGAATGATTTTCGAAAATAAAGTGTTTTCAGAGCACTGGCTAACCTCTATATACAGCACGCCTTCCCCATTAATGGTGCCTGCATATACCTCGTCAGCCGCCACCTTATTCACCGGAACAGATTCCCCGGTAATGGATGCCTGATTCACCGCCGACATGCCCTTGGAAATTCGGCCGTCGGCTGGAATCAGTTCGCCCGGCTTTACCAGCAGCAGGTCGCCTGGCAGCAATTGCTCAATGCCGACAGTTTCTGTCCCCTCGGGGGACAGGCGCAGGGCCGTCTCCGGCTTCAATGCCATCAGCTCGGAAATATCCTTGCTGCTGCGCTCGTTGGTATAGCTCTCCAGTGCACCGCTGAGTGCAAAAATAAAGATCAGCATGGCTCCTTCATTCCAATAGCCGATCGTCGCAGCCCCCAGGGATGCTGCAATCATGAGCAGATTAACATCCAGATCACGCTCACGGATTAGTGTTGCTACTCCTTCTCTGGCCTTGGCCCATCCCCCCAGGGCATAGGACACCACATACAGGATGACCGATAGCCATTGCGACCAATGTGAAATACCCCATGCCATCAGCATTAGCATTCCACTGCCGAGAGCAGCCTGCATCTCCTTGTTTTTTAGCATGCTTTTCAGCTGAAACTGCGGTTTGCGATTCGGACCGGGGCGTCCGCTGCCACTGCTTTTTGAACGTATCTGAGCAGAAGAAGATAAGCTCTCTTGAAGTTGTTGAACAGCTTGCATCATGTCACATTCCTTTCCGTATTTGTTCTTTGTACCTGCATCTCGTTGAGAATGATATCCATTGTTAAGGCCCTTAAAATAGCACATGCTGCTTCGGGAAACCCGAAGCAGCATGTTTGGCAATGAGAATGATAATCATTTTTGCATTAATACAATTATTTTGGTTTAATGAAACTTTTGTTTTATTATATACCCTCTTTTTCTGGTTGTAAACCCGCAAGGTCCCAAATTAAAAGGATACCCACGTAAACAACGCAGGCACCCTTTTGATTTTACAGCAGTCCGCATTTGAATTTCGTGTTACCTTCGAGCTTTGGTACTACTGTGGAAATTGCTGCGCGTGTTTGTGTAAAGCATCCGATGAATGCTGCTCAGAGCGCTGCAGAACTACATAACGCGCAGTCCCTATGCGTGCAGCCGGAACGGCTTCATTCGGACAGATGATCCCCGTCAGCTCGTTTCCCCAGACTGCAGACCCATCCAGAGACGGATAAATTTTATCTAACGCCAACCAGATCGGAAGCTCAGGCTTTACACACCGAATAGCCTCTGTTATGCCAGTGAGCGCAGCGGCACCGTTCCTATGATCATTCGCGCAAGCCGCATATAACCGCTCCTCAGCCTCACTGTTAGCGGATACAATCGGGATGACCTCTAAAATCATCGTATCAGCAAAGCGTGCCATTTCCGCCGCTTGAGATGCCTGCTTGGCGCTGGCGTGCTCCCCGGAATGTACATGCTGTCCATTCAGTAGTTGGCTTTCGTCAGGCTTCATAGATACGCCTACCGTCAATAAAACGCCTACCCGATACGGAATGCAACGCAGACGTCCACATAAGGTTTGCTCCGCAACACCGTCAATCCAGTCCCGGATTGCCCGGAATTGGTTAACATCAGCCGGATTGCGCACCAAAATCTCCAGACGAGGCTCTCCTCCCTGGCGAACGCTTCGCAATGCTGCACGCAGCAATGCTTCCAATTGCATATCTTGCAGGCTGCCGATGCCCACCACGTTATTCTGTTCGATCAGGGCTATACTGAGCGGTGATCCGTTCAAAGACTCAAACAGGCCTTCATACTCCGTTTCCAACAGGCCGATGATTCTGCGGGACAAATGCTCACACAAGCCAGGCAAGCCAGACGCCTTATTAAACGTTTTGTACGTGTCTGATGCACAGGAGCCTGGAATAAGGATGGGGTTGGGCTTCCCATTAGGGACAGGATTCATCTGTCCAGACTCTGCAGCATCCAGATAGGCATAGCATAATTCCGCAACACGGCTGGACATCTGTGACAAGGGGCCGTGTAAAAGGCTGTAGCCGTCAAAACTATCTATAGCTAGGATAGATGCCGGCTTGGTACTTAAACGATTCACATTTTCAGGAGCATCCCCATAAATCCGTATCGGTGTATGCCTGTATTCATCGCTCCATTTTAACAGTGTATCTATCGCTTTCCTGCTATCGGTGTTACCCTTATTCAGCGTTATTTCCCCAAGCAACTCCGGGGTCACAGCCAGTAATGCCTCCTCCCGGCTAATAACGCCCTGATCGGATATACCAGCCAGCCAGATCAGTGGCGCTTCCTCCTGTGAAGCAGATACTTCGCTGCATCCTGCCATCAACGAATCGATGATCAACCTTCGTGCAGCAGCCTCACTAATCGACTTCCGATCCTCGCAATCCCGGCTGTTTTTGCTGTCCAACAGCTCTGCGAAAACATGCATCCATTTAGCCTCCATGCTACTAATCCATCCTTTCCTCCGTCAGCAAGTTGGCACACACGAATTCGAGCACACCACTCCAAAAGAGAGCGCTTACTCATAATTAAAGCCAATTTCACATGAACCTTACCTGTAAGCCTCTACCTTAACGTATTAGGCACACCCCACATTTATACATCTCTGTACAACGACCAGAAGTCATCATCAGAGGCCTCTATTGCTGCAGACAACAAGCATCATTCAAAATGCGCTAACCATAAAAAAACACCCCGGATTTCACAGGATGGATACATCCAGTGTTAGTCCAGAGTGTTTATTTTTATTCGAAAGTTTTATTCATAAGAGCGAGCCTTCAATACACGCATTACATTCAATACGGCCAGCAGTGTCACACCTACATCGGAAAATACAGCTTCCCACATCGTAGCAATCCCAAACGCGCCCAACGTGAGGAATATCCCTTTGACACCTAACGCAAATATAATATTTTGCCATACGATATGGCGTGTGCGCTTGGCGATATGAATCGCCGTAACCAATCTTGAGGGTTGATCGTTCATGATTACGATATCTGCTGCCTCAATCGCAGCATCCGAACCCAAGCCGCCCATCGCTACACCTACGTCCGCCAGCGCCAACACGGGGGTATCATTGATTCCGTCGCCCACGAATAAAACCTTGTCGCTTGTTTTCTTACTTGCAGACAGCTGCTCAATTGCTTCGGCTTTATGCTGAGGCAACAGCTCTGCCCGTACTTCATCCAGACCCAGTTGACGTCCTACAGCCTCTGCGACCGTCCGATTGTCACCCGTTAGCATGACGGTCTTCACCACGCCCAGCTTTTTCAGTGAAGCAATCGTCTTGGCCGCGTCCTCCTTGACCTCATCCGAAATCAGAATACATCCGGCATATTTCTTATCCACAGCTACATGAACGACCGTTCCTTCATCCAGTGTCCCTGCCTGCTGCGCTGCGTTAAAAGCAACATGCTCTCGCTCCATCAGCTTCGCATTCCCGGCCAACACCAGACGACCATCAATCTGTGCCTGAATCCCGTGACCGGATATTTCACTATATTGCTGAACCCGCTCAGGTTGAAGCTCTTGACCAAAGGATTCACGCAGAGATGCTGCGATCGGATGCGTGGAGTGCAGTTCCGCCAATGCTGCGGTTTCCAGCAGGCTTTCCTTCGTAAAGCCATCCGCAGGATAAATCCCTGTCACACGGAAGACCCCTTTGGTGAGTGTACCTGTTTTATCAAATACAGCGTATTTCACATCATTCAAAGCTTCAAGATAGTTCCCGCCCTTGATCAGGATACCTGAACGTGAAGCTGCCCCGATTCCACCAAAGAAGCCGAGCGGAATGGATACCACCAGTGCACAAGGACAAGAGATAACGAGGAAAACGAGTGCGCGATATACCCAATCTGCAAACTGTGCACCTGGTACAACTAGCGGCGGGACGACCGCCAGCAGAAGCGCAACGATAACTACAACAGGGGTGTAGTATCTGGAAAACTTGGTGATAAACTTTTCAGTCGGCGCTTTTTTGGCGCTCGCATTTTGCACAAGCTCCAAAATTTTGGAGACGGTGGATTCGCCAAATTCCTTGCTGACCTCTACGGTCAGAAGTCCGTTCGTATTCATAAATCCGCTCAATACACTGCTTCCCGGCTCAACCGTACGAGGCACAGATTCACCTGTCAAAGCTGAAGTATCCACATGTGATTTACCGTCTACAACCTTACCGTCCAGCGGAACTTTCTCACCCGGCTTAATTACGATTAAATCACCTATCCGCACGTCCTCTGGCGAAACCCTCCGTACAGAGTCAGCCGTCTTCAGGTTGGCATAGTCCGGTCGAATATTCATCAAATCACTGATGGATTTGCGCGAACGGTTGACTGCAATGCCCTGGAACAGCTCCCCAATTTGATAAAAGAACATGACGGCTACCCCTTCAGGGTATTCTCCAATCGCAAAGGCTCCAACAGTTGCCAGCGTCATCAAAAAGTACTCGTCAAAGGCCATTCCCCGTACCAAACTGCGCGCAGCCTGTAGGACCACATCACCACCAACGATGATATATGCCAGTAAGAACAGGGCCAGCTTACCCACACCTTCCACAGGCAACCACCAGGCAGCAGCCCCAATGACAGCCCCGGCAGCCAAGCGGATAATCATGCGGCGCGTACCTTCCGCACCGTGATCGTGTGTATGCCCGGCATGACTGTCATCTCCATGCGAATGAGCATGATCATGGGTCGCATGATTATGACCCTCCGCTGAACGGTGGTCATGATGGTCATGTGCATGGTCGGCATGGTCATGCCCGTTGTGCGCATGGGCTTCTCCGCCATGGGCTTCATGGCTATGAGTATGGCCACCACATGCGCAGTCTTCTGTGGCGCATGCCTCAACGATACCAGCTTCACTTCGACTATCTTCACGCAAGCGTCCCCGGGGATTTTTGACAATCATCCGAACGTGAGGCTCCAATCTGTGAACCTTCCGTTCCGTTTGGCGAAAAATCTCTTCTTTTTGATCCAAGCTTGCGGTCATCGTCAATGTTTTCGTAACAAAATTGACCGAGCAATCAAGCACGCCTTCTATTTTACTGACTCCATTTTCAATCTTTAGAGCACAATTGGCGCAATCCAAGCCTTCTAAAACCCATTCGTGACGTTCCGTTCTTTTCAGAGCATCCATAATCATTGGCCTCCTGATAACTATATATGAGCACTTGTTCATGTATTGCTTGTTAAGGCCATTATATTCAGAATTAGGGTCAGAAGTCAATGATAATAGCCTCTTTTAACCAAAAAAATCATTTTTAACGGACAAGCACCAAAAGAGCGCCGATCACTTGGCGCCCTGCTGTTGTTTGTCCATAAAACTATTGATGTGAAATGTGCTGGTGGGTTTGCAAAAAAATCTGCTCCACATGATTATCATCCAGCGAATAAAACACCGTCTTGCCTTCCTTCCGCCGTTTGACAATACGCAGGTTGCGCAAGTAACGAAGCTGATGGGATACCGCAGATTGCCCCATGTTCAACACCTGAGTCAAATCATGAACACACAGCTCCTTTTGAGCCAGGGCGTATATGAGCTTGATCCGTGTCGGATCACTCAGTGCTTTGAACAGCTCCGACATTTTGTATGCGATGGAATCCTCAACAAGGGAAGATTTTATGCGCTCAATTTCTTGGTCTGAACCGTGACAAGCCGGCTCACAATCCAAAGCTTCCGTTTCAGAATTCATCCTTTTCACCCCATGTGTTTCGACTTGATACTCCTATTATAGCAAATTCGTAGAATTTACGAATAGCTTATATTACAGCTTGCCCTGTAACAGGGAAATTTCAAGTCTCCATTGGTTGGCTCTATCCGCGCACTATGACGTTGCGCTCAATCATAGCTTAATTCAATGATTTCAAAACTTCATCACTGTAAGGGATAATTTCTTCTGTCTGATGATCGCGCAGCTTGACCGCAAACGCCGGGTCTACCAATAAAGCCCGTCCAACTGCAACCAAATCAACCTCTTCCCGCTCTACCAGACCAACAAGTTGTTCCAGTCTCGCCTGAACACTGTTTGATTTATCAATTTCATTATGATGAGGTTTTTCCAGTTCACTCAAAAATGCTTTCTCCAAACCAATGGAGCCTACAGTAATAACCGGCTTGCCTGTTAACTTTTTGGTCCAAGCTGCTAAAGTCAGATCTGAACCCTCAAATTCCGGTTCCCAAAAACGGCGGCTTGAGCAGTGGAATACATCCACCCCAGCCTTCACCAATGGAGCCAGAAACTGTTCAAGTTCTTCCGGTGTCTGCGCCAATTTTTCTCCATAATGGTACATCTTCCACTGAGAGAACCGCAGTACAATCGGAAAATCCGGACCTACTGCACGACGACAAGCCTCAATGACCTCTACCGCAAACTGAGTACGCTGGACCAAATTGCCTCCGTATTGATCTGTACGCTTGTTCGTTTTGTCCCAGAAAAACTGATCAATTAAATAGCCATGTGCACCGTGAAGCTCAATGCCATCGAAGCCGACCCGCTTGGCATCCGCTGCTGCCTGGGCATAGGCTGCGATAATATCAGCAATCTCGGTCTCGGTCAACGGCTCAACTACCTTTTCACCAGCAGGAGAGATACCGGACGGACCGACAGGCAATGCCTCGGGATTCGGTTGGTTGTCCGCACCTATTTGGCGAGCTGTGCCCACATGCCAGAGCTGCGGTATAATCTTGCCGCCTGCCGCATGAACCTCCTGGACAACCTTCGCCCACCCCTTCAATCCCTCACCATAAAAGTTAGGAATACTCGTGTACTCCACGGCTGATGGATGATGAATAGCGGTTCCCTCGGTAATAATCAAGCCCACTGCATTCTCCGCACGGTGACGATAATACGCAGCAACCTCAGGGCCCGGTACACCTTGAGGGGAAAAATTCCGTGTCATTGGAGCCATAACAATCCGATTGGGAAGAGATAAATTTCCTGCCTTAAAAGGCGCAAACAATAATTCGGTATTCATTACTTTGTTCCTCCGCTCTCAACTAGTATTATCGTTTTTACTCCTCTGCTATACAATTCCATTCTACACATATATAAACTAGAGTTCAATAAGCCACAGTTATATTTCCGATATATTCTACACAAAAAAAAGGAATCGGCTTAAAGCCGATCCCTCTTTCATACAGTGTTGCTCGCACTATTTATTAGTGTGCTACCATGTTGTATTCCATAATCCATACGGAACCACCAACAATGGTCAACAGGATAACTACCCCGAAGATCAAAGTCATGACATTCCAGCGTGGTCCATTGCTCTCACGGATGTGCATGAAGAAGAAAAGCTGAACCAGGAATTGCAGCACTGCCGTGGCCAAAATAACGACCATGGTTGAAGTGCGGCTCAACATATGATTCATAACCACACCGAGAGGAATGATGGTCAGTACGATGGACAGAATAAACCCGATAACATAGGATTTCACTGAACCGTGAGAATCATCATGACCATGAGAACCTGCTCCTGATTGATGCTGTGCCACCTACATCACCCCCATCAAATAGACAACTGACAGCAAGAAGATCCAGACAGCGTCCAAAAAGTGCCAGTACAAGCTCAATGCTGAGACTTTACCCTTCGTTTCAGGAGTAAGCCCACGCTTTTTCACCTGGAACATGAGTCCGATCATCCACACCAGACCCAAGGAAACGTGAAGTCCGTGCGTACCGACCAGTGTGAAGAATGCCGACAGGAACGCACTGGTTCCAAAATTGGCTCCTTCGTGTACCATTTCAACAAACTCGTAAACTTCAAAACCGATGAAACCAAGACCCAGGATCGCCGTCACGATTAACCAACTGATTAATCCCTTCAGGCTTCCTTTGTTCATGGCCAACACGGCCAGGCCACTTGTAAAGCTGCTTGTAAGCAAGAGGAACGTTTCAATAATAACCCCTGTCATGTTAAACAGCTCTGCGCCCCCCGGCCCTCCGGCCGTATTGTTCCGAAGGACAACGAAGGTTGCAAACAAGGTACTGAACAGGATTACGTCCGTTACAAGGAAGATCCAAAAACCAAGCATCTTCAATTCTTGCGGATCGTGATGCCCGTGGTCATGATCATGGCTGTGATGTGCTGCAGCTTGTGCCATTATACAGACCCCCTTATTGCGGCTTCCGTGCGTTTTACTTCATCTGCAGGAATGTAGTAGTCGGCATCATAGGAGAAGAACGAGCGGCAAATCATACAAATTGCCACACCGATCAGCCCTGGAATATAGAAGAACGACCAACCGAATACGAACCCAAAGCCTGCGATGAAAAAGAACACTGACATAATGAACGGAATCGCCGAATTTTTCGGCATATGAATTGCTTCAATTGGCGGTTGCTTTCTGAAAATACCTTTTGCACGTTTGTCTTTTTCTGCCCACCAGTCGTCACGTTCTTCTACTTGCGGGATGGTAGCAAAATTGTACTCCGGTGCAGGTGAAGGAATCGACCATTCGAGCGTATGACCACCCCAAGGGTCGCCTGTTGTATCCTTCAGCTTGCGGAAATTTTTGATACCCAGCAGAATTTGGAGAACCTGGAACAAGAAACCAATCCCCATCAGGAATGCTCCAATGGTTGAAACAAGGTTAAGCGGCTGCCAGCCAGTATCCCAGCCGTAAGTGCTCAGACGACGTGTCATCCCCATCAGACCGAGAGAATATTGCGGAATGAAACATACATAGAAACCGATGTTCCAGAACCAGAAAGCCCATTTACCAGGCGTTTCAGGCAGAGTGAAGCCGAACATTTTAGGCCACCAATAGTACAGACCTGCCAGATAACCGAACACTACACCGCCAATCAAAGCGGAGTGAAAGTGAGCGATCAGGAAGTAACTGTTATGGAACTGGAAGTCTGCAGGCGCTACAGACAACATGACGCCCGTCAAACCTGCAATCAGGAAGTTCGGAATAAAAGCAATAGACCACATCATCGGAGTTTTAAATGTGATTTTGCCCCGATACATCGTGAACAGCCAGTTAAACACCTTAACCCCTGTCGGGATTGCGATAACCATCGTCGAAATCGCAAAGAATGCATTAACATCTGCGCCTGATCCCATCGTGAAGAAGTGATGCGCCCAGGTGAAGAAGGACAGGATCGCAATAATGAACATGGCGTAAACCATGGATTTGTAGCCAAACAATTTCTTTTTGGAGAATACGCTGATGACCTCGGAATAAATACCGAAAGCAGGCAATACTACAATGTATACCTCAGGGTGACCCCACATCCAAATCAGGTTGATATACATCATCGGGTTGCCGCCAAAGTCAAGGGTAAAGAAGTGTCCTCCTCCGAAGCGGTCAAGGAATAGCAAAGCCAAAGTAACCGTCAGAATCGGGAATGCGAAAATGATAATAACACATGATGAAAATACGGACCACGTAAAGACAGGCAATTTCATCCAAGTCATACCAGGTGCGCGCATTTTAATAATGGTAACAATAAAGTTGATCCCTGTAGCCAATGAACCTATACCAGAAATCTGAATACCCCAGATATAGAAGTTCTGACCGACACCAGGACTAAATTGCAATTCTGAAAGCGGCGGGTAACTCAACCAGCCTGCATCTGGCGAACCGCCAATAACGAAGGACAGGTTGAACAACATCGCTCCCATAAAGAAAAGCCAGAAGCTCAGTGCGTTCAGGAAAGGGAACGCTACGTCGCGCGCACCAATTTGAAGTGGTACCGCGATATTAAACAAACCAAACATCAAAGGCATCGCCATAAACAAGATCATGATCGTGCCATGTGTTGTAAAGATCTGATTGTAATGCTCAGGATGCAGCAGTGTAACATCCGGTGAAGCAAGTTGAATACGCATCAATAATGCATCCACGCCTCCGCGGAATAGCATCAGGATGGACGCGAGGATATACATGATACCGACTTTTTTATGGTCAACGGTAGTCAACCAGTTTTTCCAAAGCCAGCCCCATTTTTTGAAATAAGTGAGCACAAACACGATCCCGATCGTCGCAAGAGCGATGGAAACGTCCGCTCCATAAATCATCGGATCTCCAGTGACGAAGAAAGTGGATGCAAACTCTTTTATTTTGTCAAGCATTGGGAGCCTCCTTCCCTATAATCATTTAATTGTGTCCGCTCATATTCATATGACTCATGTCCATTGCACCTTTATCTTCTGTGCCGGACTTGGAAGAACCTTCAGTGGATGCTCCTCCGCCATGTCCTGCATGCGGGTTGGAAGCACCGTCTATTACGTACTTGGTTACGATATCCTGGAACAATCCGTCGGGAATCGAAGAATACTCATCAGGCTGGGACAAACCTGGTTTTGCAAGCGCCAAATAGCCGTCCTTTGTCAGCGGTTTGGACTGCTTCTTGATGTCAGCGACCCAGTTTTTATACTCTTCATCCGACTGGACTTCTACATCAAATCGCATTTGTCCAAAATGCTCACCGCTAAAGTTTGCACCCGAGCCAAAGTAAGTTCCTTCGTGATCGGCCTGCAAATGCAGTTTCATAGCCATGCCTGACATGGTGTAGATTTGACCGCCCAATTGCGGAATCCAGAACGAGTTCATCGGGGCATCGGCAGTCAGTTCAAAACGGACTGGAACACCTTTAGGAATGTGAACCTGGTTAACTGTAGCTATACCTTCCTCCGGGTACATAAAGAGCCATTTCCAGTCCAGTGAAGTCACTTGAATGGTTACTGGCTTTTGTGTACTTGCCATTGGCTTGGAAGGCTCCAGCAAATAGGTATATCTCGCAGTGATAACCGCAAGGATGCAGATAACGATGATCGGAACAGCCCACCATACGGTCTCCAGCTTTTTGCTGTCATCCCAGTGTGGTTGGTATTTCGCCTTGTTATCCGGTGCGTCGCGATAACGCCAGATGATGAAAAAAGTCAAAATCATGACCGGTACAATTAAAAGTGCTGCCATAGCCGTCGAAAGAATGATCAGCTCTTTTTGTGCTTGCCCAATGGGTCCTTTCGGATCGAAAACAACGTATTTTCCGCCAGCATAAAAACACGTCCAAATGAGCAATGCTACCGTGAGCACGGTCAAAACCAACGCAATAATCGCTTTTGGTTTTTTGTTCATGTTGTTCCCCTCTCCTTGGAAATAGTAAATTACTCAAAACTAACGAACTCCTGTAATGTTGCCCCTATATAAGATAGCAGAAAAGCGGTCACTTTTTTTATTGTTAACAAAATTGTCGATTATTTGTCCGTTTTTTGTGAAAAATCTCTCTTAAAATAAAATTCCTCTTGCAAATCCGAAATCTTTTATTACTAAAAAAATGACATAAAAAACGATATTTATATATCGCAAAGAAGCTATATTAAAGCAAAAAGTGGGCCTCCGTACAGTTATCATGCTACACTGCTCGAAGACCCACGATGTTGTTTTCATTGGATATGCTCTTTCATTTTTATTTATGTTAACTGCGGCCGTTTTCCTGGTCTTCCTTCTTACGGGCAATGACAAATGATTTCCCAATGAGAAAAATAAAAATTCCGGCAACGACGCAGCCAATACCTACCATTAAATATATATTACGATCACTTAAATTCCCTAGATCATACAAAATAAGGATAATACCTGCAATGCAGGCGATCCCCGCGATAACAGATACCGTACGGCTCATTTGGTTGTCAGTTGATCCTGATTTCCTAAAGTTTGCAGCCATACCCTCCACTCCCTCTGGTTTAAAATGTTTTCAAACGCCCTCGTCAGGTATTTTTGTCAGTATGCACATATCTTGCTTTTTTATTCCCTTTGGTCTATACATACTTGGAACAACCTGTAACATATCTTGGCTATTATTACCCCGAAGGACCTGCTATTCAAACAAAAGGGAGTGAAACGGACCCAGCTCCGCTATTGCAAAACAGCTCTTTTTTAGCGTCTGGTCTCCAGCCAATTATTATTGACCACATTTTGATACCAGTAATAGCTTTCCTTGGGGGTACGGACCTGTGTGCGGAAATCGACATGAATCATGCCAAATCTCATATTGTACCCTTCTGCCCATTCAAAATTGTCCATCAGTGACCATGCCATATAGCCTTTGACATGAAGCCCGTCATGAATAGCCCGGTGTACCTGCACCAAATGCTGACGCATATACGAAATACGACGGTCATCCTGAACCTTGCCGTTCACGATGTCATCGTTGATACATGCCCCATTCTCTGTAATGTAAATGTCAATGTTGCCGTATTTTTGCAAATAATGCAGTACCTCATACAGCCCCCGTGATTCCACCGGCCAGCCGATATCCGTGACTGGCAGTCCCATATTGATCTCTTCGGATTGAAGGAACCCGGCTTCAGGATTAAAGCGATTCACCGACATACTGTAGTAATTGATGCCGATCAGATCAATCGGTTCACCAATGATGTCCATATCCCCGTCCTGAATCGGTACGCTGGCTCCCTGCTCCGCAAACCAGTCTACCAGAAACTGTGGATATGAACCTTGATAGATAGGCTGGAGAAACCAGTCACTGTGCAGGGAAATCGTGCGCGCACAAGCGGCTTTGTCTTCCTCGGAAGTGCTGTAGGGTACAGCCCATGAGACATTTGGCGCGATGCCGATCTGGCCACTGGTGCCCAGTTCGCGGAAACGACGTACAGAAAGGCCATGTGCAACCAGCAGATGATGTCCCACATCGATGGCTGTCTGGAGATTCGTCAGACCAGGGGCGTGAACGCCCAGCAGATTGGATAAAAAAGCGATGCACCACGGTTCATTAAATGTGAGCCAATGGTGTATTTTTCCGTGAAACTCACGGAACATCGTTTCGGCAAACTGGACAAATGCCTGAATTGTGCGGCGATTTTCCCAGCCTCCCGCATCCTGAAGCACCTGTGGCAGATCCCAGTGATACAGTGTGCAAAACGGTTCAATCCCGTTTTCGTTCAACAAATCGACAACGCGATGATAATAGTCCAAGCCTTCTTGATTGACTTCACCGTCACCATTCGGGAAAATACGCGGCCATGACACCGAAAAACGATATGTACGAATGCCCAGCTCCTTCATCAGCCGGATATCCTCCTCATAGCGATGGTAGCTATCACAAGCTACATTTCCGTTATCTCCGTTGAACACCTTACCAGGCGTATGGGCAAAGGTATCCCAAATGGACAGGCTTCTTCCCCCCTCCTGATAAGCCCCCTCGATTTGATAGGCTGCCGTTGCCGTTCCCCACATAAAGTCCTGCGGAAATTGAAAAATGGTCATATTCGATCTTCCTCTCCATGAATAATAATCGTATGTCCGTCCGTTATTTCCTGTTCTTTGGTAAAAATCCATGACAATACGAATCCACCGTGCTCTGGATCAGGTTGAGCTAGCCGGGTATCTGTGCTAAAGGGCTGTGCACTGCGAATGACGCAGCTTCCTGTCGAGACAGATGCAATAAGTTCCGCACGGACGAGCCGGGAACCGGACCATTCCATGCTGACCGTCACCCCGCCACGTCCCCGCAATCCGTTGACCCGTCCCTGCGACCATGCCGCAGGCAG
Source organism: Paenibacillus kribbensis (assembly GCF_001705305.1). Lineage (GTDB taxonomy): Bacteria > Bacillota > Bacilli > Paenibacillales > Paenibacillaceae > Paenibacillus > Paenibacillus kribbensis_B. The sequence continues at coordinate 168,356 of NZ_MCBP01000009.1, read as the reverse complement.
GGCAGGCAGTAAAGTTAATTCACCCGGACGGCTTTGCAGCAGCATTTCCGCGATCCCCGCCGTCGCGCCGAAATTACCGTCAATCTGAAAAGGCGGGTGAGCGTCGAATAAATTGGGATAGGTCGAACGCGACAGTAATGTGCGTACATACCGATGAGCCGCCTCGCCATCCTCCAGCCTGGCGTACAGGTTAATCAGCCAGGCACAGCTCCACCCGGTATGGCCTCCACCATGATCCAGACGCCTGTGCAGTGATATGCGGGCCGCCTCTGCCAGCTCCGGGGTATCGCGGATATGGATTTGTCGGCCGGGGTACAATCCATACAGATGCGAAACATGTCGATGTCCCGGCTCCGCTTCCTCAAAATCGACAAACCACTCCTGCACCTGCCCGTGACGACCCAATTGATAAGGCAGTAGCCGTTGCTGTGTCTCTTCACAGCGGTTGCGGAACTCTTCGTCTAATTCCAGCAGGTCCGCTGCCTGAATGCAGTTGCCGAGCAGTTCCCGGATCAGTGTCATATCCATAGTAGAGCCCATGGATATACTGCACTCTTCGCCGGACGGTGTAATGAATTTGTTTTCGGGTGATGTGGAAGGAGAGGTCACGAGCCAGCCATCCGGGCCTTCTATGAGCCAATCCATACAAAAGGAAGCCGCACCCTTCATCAGCGGATATGTTTGTTCCGCCAAATAGGCTGTATCCTGGGTGAACAGATAACGATCCCACAGATGGGCGGTCAGCCATACACCCCCTAGCGGCCAAAACGCCCAACTGGCATGGCCTCCTGAAGGTCCGGTGTATCTCCACAGGTCTACATTGTGATGGGCTGCCCACCCTTGAGCGCCGTAATTGACGGAAGCCACTCTGTGTCCCGTGCGACTGATTTCTCCAATCATGTGCAGCAAGGGCTCATGGCACTCGGCAAGATTGCATATTTCAGCCGGCCAGTAATTCATCTGTGTATTTATATTGGTTGTATAATTACTGTTCCACGGCGGCTGCACACGATCATTCCAGATGCCCTGGAGATTAGCGGGCTGACTGCCCGGACGTGAACTGCCCATGAGCAGGTAGCGCCCATACTGAAATAACAGCACCTCCAATCCAGGGTCCGCCTCCCCTTTCTGATAGCGTTCCAAACGCAGATCGGTCGGCAGGATCGGCTCTTCAGTTCGAGTGTCACCCCCAAGCTCCAATACCACGCGGTCGAACAGCGTGCGATGATCCTGCTCATGCCGTTGCCGCACCTGCTCACTCCCCAGCGCTATCGCTTTATCCAAAGTGGTTTGACAGGCTTCTGCCGAATCCGCCGGATCACTATTGGGCATCGTGTTGAATCCCCGAAATCCGGTCGCTGCCGCCAAATATATCGTGAGTTGGTCGGCGCCCGAAACGATCAATGTTCCGTCAGCCCCCGTCGCCAGGGTTCCCCCCTCGGGAACAATCCTTACCTGAACTGCAAAAGCCGTCCCCAGGTCACTCTCGTATACAACCGACTGCGGATGGTCACCATGGTAATTGGATTCCACATGACTGGGCGCTCGTCCAGTCAGCGTAATACAGTTCCTTGCCGCTTCATCGGATGGCCCCTCAGCCTCATCGCTATCCCACTGGAATAAATCAGCAAAATGTTCATCCTCGCCTGCCTCGTCTTCACAAGGATGCGGTGATGTTATGCGCACAGATGCATTAATCTTCCCAGCCCTATCCGCAGTCAGCGATACCATGATGATTCCATCTGGCGCACTGGCAATCATCTCACGCGTATAACGGATGCCATCGCTCTGAAAAGCAACTGCTGCTGTTCCGGTCGGTAAATCCAGTTCCCGTTCATAATGCGTGATTTCCCCAAAGCCATCCTGCGTAATCCACAAATCTCCCAAAGGCTGATACGCCTCCGTATTGCAACCCAGCATGTGCGTATTGATCAGATGTTCAGCATCCTTGTATTTTCCAGCTGCAATCAGCTCCCTGACGGGCTTCAAGTATCGCAAAGCATCATACTGAACGCCATCTCTGGGAAATCCGGACCAGAGCGTGTCCTCGTTTAATTGCAAACGCTCCTCCCTGATCCCGCCAAACACCATAGCGCCGAGTCTCCCATTCCCGACGGGCAATGCTTCCTCCCATACCTCAGCAGGTTGGCGATACCATAACTGCAGGGACTGCGGCTTTTCACCTTTTGTCACGTCAAACCCTCCCCACCTGAGCTTAAACAGAGCGCCAATCCCGTATTGCCCCTAGGACAAGCGCTCTGTCATCCGGCATTTCAAAGTTTGGTTAAATGGATTCGTTATTTAGAGGCCTTCCCGCTCCATAACTCCACTCTGTCCTTCACCAATTGCGTGTACTGCTGTTCCATTTGTACAGCGCCGGCCGCATCCAGCTCTTTAATCATGTTGTCGTACACGGTGTCAAAATTGGAGGCTGGTGCCAAAATAGCCTCCGGTATACGCTTGCGGATAATATCCGTCGTTTTTTTGAACGTAACGTTATAATTGGATTCATTGTCCGTCGTCAGATTATAGGCTGCGCCCCATGGCTTCACTTCAAATTCCTTTTCGCCCGGGAAGAGCTCCTTCCACGTTTTTACGCCATACGCCTTGAGCGACTCCTTTTCCGGCTCTGAATAGGCTGCGATAATTTGTTCCGGGAATTTGGTGGTGTAATAGTTCCCCGTAGGGTCCTTCACACCATCGCCGTAGTGCCCGCTGATCAACGTGTACAGGTCCATTCCGCTTGTTTTATTGAAGCTGGTGGCGTTATTCGTTTTTTGCTCCAGTATATTTGCCGGAATGACGCGTTTACCGTCCTTGACCTCATAATGCTTACCTTCGATCCCCCAGTTCACCAGCACCTGTCCTTCATCGGAAGCCAGATAATCAAGGAACTTGATGGCCCGCACCGGGTCCTTGCAGCTCTCTGTGATGCCTACACCATAACCGGACATGAAGCCTGCATCCTGAAAGGAATGATCCTTATATTCCTCAGAAAGTGTAACTGGAAAATGCGCATAGCTGGCATCGGCCTTGCCTGACGTTTTTAACGCATTTTCAGCTTCCAGATAGCCCCATTCCTGGTCAATCAGACCGAGGACGCGACCGCTGGCAATTTTGGATTTGTATTGATCACTTTTTTGCACAAATGATTCCTTATCCAGCAGCCCTTCATTGTACATGTGGTTCAACCAGCGGAAATACTCCTTTTCCTCCGGACGCTTGTAATGAAGCTTGGCCTCAAACGTCTTGGGATCAATAAAATATTCGCCATCGTCCGACGCTCCTGTCGTCTGGAAGGCAGGATTCGTTACGGTAATCATGATTCTCCAGTCGTCCGCATCCAGCGTGAGAGGAATGGTCTTTTTGCCGTCAAGGGTCGGGTGTTTGGCTGCATAGGTTTTGAGTACGTTCTCAAAATCCTGTAATGTTTTCACCTTCGGATACCCCAGCTCCTTAAGTACCCTGTGCTGGATTTCAAATCCACCCGTCGCATCAAAGCTCTTCTGTCCCACACCTGAGTACGTAGGAATGACATAGATGGCCTGATCCTTGTTGCTGTATTTCAGCCGATCCATATAGGGACCGTACAGCTTTTTGAGATTCGGCGCGTGCTCGTTAATCAGGTCTGTCAGATCAATCATCGCTCCGGCGTCCACCAGCTTGCTGACATTTGCTTTGGCAGAAACCAGATCCGGGTACTCTCCACTCGCTGCCATCAAGGAAATGCGATCATTCCCTCCCCCGCCGCTGACATCAAATTCAGCATTCAGGGTTACACCCGTTCTTTTTGTGATTTCCTTGCCTATTTCATCCTTCATGCCGCTCCATTGCGGGCTCGGATCAGCCCCAAAAAAGCTTAACGTAATCGGATCGGTTCCGCTGGATGAGCCTTCCTTTGCTGCGTTTTGGCTCCCGCCACAGCCTGCCAGTGCAGTAAGTGATACTGCAAGCAGGGAAATGAGTGCAAATCTGGACCAGTGTTTTTTCATATTCGAAACCTCCTGTATTCTTAATGATGACCTAGTCTGCAAAATAGCTGCTACTTACCCTGGAAAATCCGGTTTTTATAATTTCACTGTTATAATCACCGTTATGTTCTCACCGTTATGATTTAACTGCCCCCAGCGTCATACCGCCTACAAAATACTTTTGCAGGAACGGATATACCAGCAGGATGGGGAGCGTAACCGTAATCGTGATTGCCATTTTGATGGATTCTGGCGAAATCTGTGCCATTTGCTTCGCCATATCATTGCTGTTGGTCATGCTGGAGCCGCCTTGCTGTGTACTTTGCAGTACCTTCATCAGCTCGTATTGTAGCGTTGTCCATTGCGAGGCTGTCCCGTTGTACAAGTACGTATCGAACCACGCGTTCCATTGATTTACCGCCAAAAACAGAGCAATTGTCGCGAGCACAGGCTTGCACAGCGGCAAAATAATTTTCCAGTATATTGTAAAATCGTTCGCCCCGTCCAGCTTGGCAGACTCCTGCAGCGCATACGGCAAACCATCCATAAAGGAACGAATGACAAATACGTTAAACGCGCTAATCAACGTCGGAAAAATATACACCCAGAACGTGCCCAGCAAATGCAAGTCACGCATCAAAATAAACACCGGCACCATCCCGCCGGAAAAATACATCGTTAACGCCAGAAACGTGGAGATGAACTTGCGGGCGCGAAAATCGACCCGACTCAGCGTAAATGCAAGCATGGATGCACAGATGAGTCCCAGCACCGTTCCGACCACTGTACGTAAAATCGATACCTGCAGACCCTGAAGAAGGCCATCGTATTGAAAAATCGTTTTGTAATTTTCGAGTGTAAACTGGCGGGGCCATATATAAATGCCGCCACGAACCGTGTCCGTCGAATTATTCAAGGAAATCGCAAGTACGTTCAGAAACGGATACAGCGTCACTACCACGATTAGAGCCATAAGGATATAGTTGAACAGATCAAACATCTTTTCAGACCGGGTCGCGTTAAAAGCCTTGTTCGTCATTTCGCCTCTCCCTCTCTACATGATGCTTTCTTTGGTCAGTTTCTTGAAGATTCCATTTGCCGTAAACAACAACAAAATGCTGACCAGCGAGTTAAAAATACCGATCGCCGTCCCGTAAGAGAAGCGGCCCAAATTAATCCCGTAATTGAGTGCATACAAATCCAGCACTTCGGAGTAATCTGTTACGAGGCTGTTGCCCAGCAGGAACTGCTTTTCAAAACCGTTGCTGACCAAATGTCCAATCGCCATAATAAACAGAACGGCAATGGTCGAGCGGATACCCGGCAGCGTAATATGCCACATCTGTCTCCAGCGGCTCGCCCCATCCACACGCGAAGCCTCATACTGCTCCTGGTCAATTCCGGTGATGGCGGCTAAATAAATAATCGTGTTCCAGCCCGTCTCTTTCCATATGTCGGAAGCGGTTACAATGTACCAGAACCAGCTCCCCTTGGCCATGAATTGAATCGGCTCATCCACAATATGAAGCGCTATCAATATATCGTTGACGACACCTCCGTCTATGGACAGCATCTTGGTGACCAATCCGGCAACAACCACCCAGGATACAAAATGCGGAAGGTAGGAAACTGTCTGTACGAAACGCTTGAACAGCATCCCCCGCAGCTCATTGAGCAAAATTGCAAAAAAGATCGGTACGACAAAGCCAAATACAATGCCCATCAGGCTCATCGCCAGCGTATTGCGTAATACCAGATAAAATCGTTCATCCTGAAAAAGCTCAATAAAGTTGTCGAGCCCCACCCATTTCTGATTCCAGAAGGATTTGGCCGGCTTATAATTTTGAAACGCCATCGTCCAGCCCCACAGCGGAAGATAACTAAAAATAAACACCCATATGACGAAAGGAATGGACATAAAATAAAGATATTTTTGCTGCTTCACACTGTCCCACAAGCCTTTTTTACCACGTGCGGGCTCCGGTCCGCGTCCCTTCCGCGGTCTGCCCCGATTGGATTCGGGAATCGCAGCACCAGTATTGGAAGCGGTTTCAGTTGAAGATTCCATAGCAAGCTCCTCCTCGTATCTAGTTACTATTATCATACTGTGCCGGATCAGAAGCCGATACCCGACGAATTAGGAGAAAAATCAGTTCAAAATTAGATATATAGGGGGGAGTTGAAAATTACGTTCGTGCCACTGCGCATGCGGATGGTGCTTCCCATCGCTGTTGCCCCCGGATTTCTTGAATAAACACACAACGGTAGAAATCCGGGGGCAGTTTATGCTTACGATGCGAGCTTTCCTACAGAAAGCTTTCAGGCGACCGCTATCGCTTGTACAACACCATTCCGCCTGCTCCATTTTCCGTATAATTTTCTTGAGAAAAATCTTTAAAAAAGAGAACAACAAAAAAGCAGCTCAAGTAGCTGCCTTTTCAAAATATCAAACTTTACTACGATACATTCCATAACTTAGCAACTCATTCCTAGGATTATTTCAATCATATTCTACAACCAATTGGCGGGTATATGGATGTCTGTCCGGAGCAAATAATTCCTCCTTTACAAACTCATCCACCAAACGGCCTTCGTGCATGACCAGTACCCGGTCACACATATATTGCACCACAGGCAAGTCGTGGGATATAAACAAATACGAAAATGCCAGCCTGCCCTGCAACTCCTTGAGCAAGCTTAGCATGTCTGACTGGATTAAGGTATCCAGACTGGATGTTGGCTCATCCATTATAATGAGTGCCGGTTCCACACTAATAGCCCTTGCCATGCAAAGTCGTTGCTTCTGTCCACCGCTGATTTCATGTGGATATCTATCCAGCAGTTCAGGCGATAAGCCCACACACCCCAGCAGCTTCCCTGCTATTTCTCTTCTGTCTGGACCACAGTCCTTCAAAAAAGCTGGAACCTTTTGTTCCAACTGATCCAAGGGCTCCATGACAGATTCCAGTAAACGGAATCTTGAAGCGAATAGAGAAGCAAAAGAAGCCGGACATATCTGCGCCGGCTCCTGATGCTAGAATTATTTTATCGAGGCTTGATCTTTCCTATGATGTCACAGATGCGGATGATCCAGATCATACAGGTTACGGTATCGGGGCTGCTCCTGCCAAAGCTGTTCATGACTGCCTCGCATGGAAATGCCGCCTTGCTCCATAAAGATCACCTCGTCCATATGCTCCATGCCTGTCAGATGATGCGTGATCCAGATCAATGTTTTGCCCTCCAGCACACGAAACATCGTCTGCATGAGCTCATGCTCTGTCAGTGGATCAAGCCCTACCGTCGGCTCATCCAGCAAAACAATCGGATGATTTTGCAGCAAAATCCGCGCCAGAGCAATACGCTGCCTTTCTCCACCCGAAAAACGAAGGCCCGTTTCCTGCATCCGGGTATTGTAGCCCTCCGGTAAAGAATCAATCAGGGCTCCAAGTCCCACCTGCTCCGTTACCGCACGAACTTCTTCCAGCGAAGCATCGGGTCGCCCCAATCGAATATTGTTCGCCACCGTCGTATCGAACAAATACGGCTGCTGGTTTAATACCGCAAACAAGCTGGAGTATGCTCCACCCGTATAGACGGGTGTACCTGCGACAGTGACGCTCCCTTCATCCGGCTGCAACGCTCCCTGAATGAGGTTCAACAGCGTGGACTTGCCCGCACCGCTGCGACCAAGCAACGCAACCTTGCCTCCCTGCGGCACACGCAAGGAAATATTGCGCACGCTCCAAGCCTGTTTTTCCGAATAGCGATAGCTCACATTGTCCAACAGCAGCTCGCCTGCGTTGCCAGATTGACGCACAGCAGCACATGCTCCCGTTGCTTCAGCTGTGACGTCTGCTGCTCGCTGCCCTTTATCCACAGCAGCTGACGTTGCAGGCACAGCAGGTGTATGCGTATTTTTCTCCGTATCCTTCAATCGTCGCAGCGAATCCTGATACTCCGGTGCATGAACCACCGCTTCTCCGGCACGAACAAAGGCATCCAGCAGCGGAAAGCCCGCCAGCGCAAAGGAGGCCAGCCATGTGGCTTCAAGGTGATTTTGTGCTACCAGCCCTCCGGCCCATACGGTCATGATCACAATTCCGTCGCCGACAACGCATTGTGCAATCCAATGGGAACGCCACTCGCCCCGTCGAAGGGAATTTTCCACCATAGCAGCCTTGTTTTGCCGCCCTGCAAAGGAAGCGAGAAAATGCTCAGTCCGCCCGCTCAGCACCAAATCACTCATACCGAACAAAGCATCGGTAAGCTCCTGGTATGCTTTGCTCCGTTCCTGCTTGAACGTTCGCCGTTTGGCGAGTGAGGTCCACAGCGATATGGCCGGGGCAATCAAAAGCAAATATGCACAATACAACGCCATCAGCAGAGCAAAAGTTCCGTCCATCCATCCAAGCGCTGAGATGCCGATCGCATAAATCAGCAGCGACGATAAGGCAGGCAGGACCAGCTTCAAATAGATATTTTGAAGCTGGTCAATATCCTCCGCCAGCAATCCTAACAAATCTCCTGTACGAAATTTGCTGCGGATCATCAGCGCCTGCGGCTCCACTGCCCGGTACAGCCGTACCCGCATACGGGACACCAGGCGCAGCGCTGCATCATGCCCTACCAAACGCTCCAGATATTGAATGACAGCTTTACTAAAACCGAATGTTCGCACAAGCACAATCGGTACGTACACCATCAATATATTTTCCGGTTTTAGAGCCGAACGGGTAATCAGATGACCGGACGTAAAGAGCAACGCGCCTGCACATCCTATCGCCAGTGCACCCAAAAGCCCGGCCGCCAGAAAGGTCCAAAAATATTGTCTCAGATAAGACACAAACCAGCCTTGGCCGCTATGGTTCGTCGCTCTCATATCGTTCGTCCCCTCCTTCCGCCGTTCCTGTCAGCAATCGGAAATATGCTCCCTTGCGTGCAACCAATTGCTTATGAGTGCCTGCTTCTTCCAGACGCCCATCATTCATCATCCAGACACAATCCATATCCGGCATCCAATGGAGCCGATGGGTGGCAAGAAAGATTCGCTTGTGCTGCAAAACGGTCAAAATCGTCTGCTTCAGCTCCCATTCCGTCTCAATATCCAGATGTGCGGTTGGCTCATCCAATAAAATGACCGGACGATTGCTCAGCAAAGCACGCGCCAATGCAATCCGCTGCGCCTGCCCTCCACTCAGCGTCCGACCCGCTTCACCAATAGGCTCGTTCAGCCCGTCCGGAAGTCCATCCACCAGCTCACGGAGTCCTACCGCGTCAATCACCCATTCCACCTGCTCGTTCGATGCCTCCGGTTCATAGAAGCGGATATTATCCGCCAAAGAAGCGCTGAACAGGTATGGATGCTGTGGAATATAGGCAATGTGCCGCTGCCATTCGGCTTTGGCATCACCGGCTAAAGGGTATCCATTCAGGCTCAGCTCGCCCGCAGTCGGGTCGGCAAAGCCGCCAAGCAGACTGAGCAGTGTTGTTTTGCCTGCACCGCTGGCTCCAACGATGCCGATCATGTTCACGTGCGGCTCGATGCTTGCAGATACATGGTCAAGCCTCGCGGAGCCGTCCTCATTGAGGAGACACACATCCAACAGCTTCAGGGTTTCCTGTCCTGTAATGGCCAGACCACTACCACTGCCGCCATTACCACCATTTTTAGCATTAACCGCGCTGCCAAGACCCGTGAAAACCTCTGCGGAATCGGTGTCTCGCTCATCTTTGGCCAGAATAGAGCGCATCGCGCCCCAAGCCTCTTTGCCATCCAGCGAGGCATGATAGTCTGATCCCAACTGACGGATCGGCATAAAATAATCCGGGGCCAAAATGAGCACCATAAGCGCTGCCTCCAGGCCCACCGATCCACTAATCAGGCGCAGACCCAAGCCTACAGCTACAAAAGCAACCGACAGCATACTAAAAAAGTCGAGAGCAAACGAGGAAAGAAATGCTACTCGCAGCGTGCGCATCGTTGCCGCCCTGTACTGGTCACTAACCTTCCCAACGGTGTCCCCATGCTCTCGACTGCGGCCCAGAAATCGTAAGGTCTGTAGCCCACGCAACGAATCCGTAAAATGATGGGATAGCAGACGGTAGGAACGCCACTGCTTGTCTGCCTGCTTCCGTGCCGCCAAGCCGAGCAATATAAAGAAGCCCACCAGGATCGGCATTGTAGTCGTCAAAATGACACCTGAAATGACATCCAATGTGAAAACATATACAAGCACCAGTAAAGTTACAGCCATCATATCCATCATACGAGGGATGGACAGCTCCAAATACGTACGAAAACGATCCACGCCATCCAGCGCCAGCGTTACCAGCTTGCCGCTGCCTTCCTTCGCAGCAAACCCCGGCCCACGCTCGAACAAACGTGCAAGCAGACGCTCCCGCAAGGAAGCGCCTGATGCTTCGGCAAAACGGCCTGCTGTCCGGCGTTGCAGCCAGATCACCGTATGCCTTGCTGCAAAAGCCGCCAAAAACAGCGCCAGTGACGGCCAAGCCATCACCAGCGGATTTTTTTCAAATAAAATCGTCACCGCCTTCGCCAAAAAGGTCGCTTGCGCAATCACAGCGGCCCCCTGGAGAAGGGAAAGGGCGGCCAGCAGCAGCATGACCGGCCGAATGCCCTTTAATTCAAACCATCCTTTATCCATTAATATTCCAAATGATCCTTTTCACTGAGACGCTTGTGGAAAACAAAGTAGCTCCAAGCCTGGTAAGCCAGCACAAAGGGTAAAAGCGTTGCTGCAACAATCGTCATGGCCTTCAGCGTGTAATGACTGGAGCTTGCATTATAAATCGTCAGATCAAATGCACTGTTGATTGAACTCACCATAAATCTCGGGAACAAGCCGACGAATAATGAAACGAAGGTCAGCAAAATGATGGCACCCGTCATTCCGAAGGCCCATCCTTCACGGCGCTGCTTCAGGAAATACCAGGCCAACACATAGGCGATAATTCCGACCGCGACCGCGGCATACATAAAGGGACCACGACGTGCGAATAAATCTGTTGCAAAATAAGTCCATACCACCATTCCGGCGAGTAAAATACCTAATACCGGCAGGAATTTGGACGCGATCACACGAGCGCGATCTCTCACCTCTCCAACCGTCCGCAAAGAAACAAACGTCAGTCCATGCATCAGGCACATCCCGACCACGGTCAGACCGATCCATACCGTATATCCGTTGAACACATCGGAGAATCCGGCTTTTAAATCCATGTTCTGCTGGATAGGCACACCTCTCACCAAAGCGGCAAAAGCCATACCGAACAGCATGGGCGGCAGGAAGCTGCCTATTAGAATGCAAGCATCCCACGTGCCTGTCCACCATTTGCCTTCTGCTTTGCCACGGAATTCAAAGGAAACTCCACGCAAGATCAAGCCAAGCAGAATGAACACAAATACCAGGTAATATCCGCTGAACATGGTCGCATAAAAGTGTGGGAAAGCGGCAAACATCGCACCTGCCGCTGTAATCAGCCATACTTCATTGGCATCCCAAAACGGACCAATCGTATTGATCATCAAGCGTTTTTGCTGGTCATTACGCGGCACCAGCCCCGTCGCCATCCCTACACCAAAATCAAAACCCTCCAGAAAGAAGAAGCCGGTAAACAGCACGGCGATCAATAAAAACCATAAATCATTTAACGACAATGGTGTCACCCCCTTGAGCAAATGGATCATGAATGACCGTATGCTGATGCGGCTCGATATCCGGACCTTTGCGCGCTGTGCGAGCAAACAGGAATGCCAGTACACCCGTTAAAACGACATACAGCGTCGTAAATGCAATCAGTGAGAACAGCACTTCTCCTGCTACAACGGTAGGTGAAACGGAATCTTTCGTTTGAAGCAAACCAAACACGGTCCATGGCTGACGCCCCATTTCGGTCATGATCCAGCCCGCAGTATTCCCAATGAATGGAAGCGATATCCCCCACAGCATCAGACGGTAGAACCAACGATGTGAGCCCTCCAATTTTTTGCGCAAACTCAGGTAAGCTCCGTACAGAGCAAGTGCAATCATGGCACATCCCGCCGCAATCATAATGCGGAAGCTCCAGAAGGTAGTACGTACTGGCGGAATATAATCACCCGGACCATAGGTTTTTTCATACTGCGCCTGAAGCTCCTTCATACCAGGCACAGAGCCGGAAAACTTGCTATACGACAGAAAGCTCAGTGCAAACGGAACTTTAATCTCAAAGGTATTTTCCTGCTTTTCAGGATCAATCCCCGCCACAACCGTCCAAGGCGCCGGGTCACCACTGTTTTCCCACAGGCCTTCACTGGCAGCCATCTTCATGGGTTGTGTTTTGACCAAATATTGAGCCTGTCCATGACCGAACAAAGGAATGGCGATGGCACTGATTAATGCAACAATAATGCTCAATTTAAAAGAAGGCTTAAAAAAGTCCATATTCTTTTTATGCATCAGCTTCCAGGCACTAATACCTGCTACGAGGAAAGCCCCGGTTGCAATGGCAGCAAATATGGTGTGAGGATACTCCCACAAAAGCTGCTCGTTCGTTAACAAAGCAGCAAAATCCTGCATTTCTGCACGTCCATTTTCAATCCCATATCCTACGGGACGCTGCATGAATGAATTGGCAGCCAGAATCCACAAAGCCGAGAGCATCGTACCGATGGAAACCAGCCACATACAAATTAAATGGACACCTTTGGACAGCCTTTCCCAACCGAATACCCATAAGCCGATAAAGGTGGATTCCAGAAAAAATGCAAGCAGTGCTTCAATCGCCAGCGGCGTACCAAATACATCGCCGACAAAACGGGAAAAGTCCGACCAGTTCATCCCGAACTGAAATTCCTGTAAAATCCCGGTTACTACGCCTACTGCAAAATTGATTAGCAGAAACGTTCCCCAAAATTGAGCCATTTTTTTGTACAAATCATTTTTTTTGATTACATACATCGTCTCCATGATCGCCACCAACAATGACAATCCAATGGAGATCGGCACGTAAACAAAGTGGAGAATCGTGGTTGTTGCAAACTGCAATCGTGCCAATTCTAATACGTCCATGATGTTATTCCTCCCCCTGTGCTTCTCTTAACAATCGCATGCTAAATTAGTTTCTAAAGCCAACAAACAAACTTTGTGATAATATTCACGTTTTTGCATATGAATTGATCATTTTTTATCATGACCCGACTTCAGAATAACAACATTATATAGAATAGATTTGAATGAAATAGAATCGAAAGTGTGAACATCGTGTCAAAGTTGTGTCGTAACGATGGCAAATTTATGAATTCAGCTCAAATTCTCTAATGAGTGTGACATTTGCGATTGATCTACTTGATTTTTTCGCACAAAAAAATCTCTCTTCGTTCGGATAACCTTCCTCCGATATCTGCAAGAGAGACTTCATAGAGTGAAACCGAGGGAAACGATTAACAGTCGTCCGTCCCTCCGTTCTTCTGAACCCGATTACGATAGGAGGAAGGCGACATCCCTGCATACTTTTTGAATTTGCTATGAAAATAATCAGCATTCGCATACCCCACACGACCTGCTACCTGATGCACCTTAATTCCCTGTGCCAGCAATTCCCGGGCTCGCTCAATCCTTACTTTATCCAGGTAGGCATTAAAAGCCTCGCCGGTATGGCTTTTGAACAGTTTGCCCAAATAACCACTGTTGTAGTTGAACATCTCTGCCAATAACTCCAGCCGCAAATTTTCATCGAAGTGACTATGTATGAAGTCCAGCATTTGCTTCATAATGATCTCCTTGCCGCCTGAGTCCGTCTGGCCTATCCATTGCAATATATGCTCAACAGAGTGATCGACCAGCTCGCCCAGTGTAGAATAGGCATATACATCGGTAATCAAGCTGGAATGCTCCTCCAACACCGCTCGGCTCTGATCCTGTCCAGCCGCATACTTATTGAGCGCCAATGTAAACGCCTGGGCAAATGCCGCCTTGATTGCAGATTCCGTGCGATACACCTGAGGAAATTGGACTTCCATTTCCTTCAATACACGCAACGCCGCTTCCCGGCTTGCCATGTCCAGCGCATAGTACAGCTTTTCTGCGTAACGCACGGGGTCTGCTGTTTTATTGGACGCCTCGTCCATTCCGGCGTTCATCGCTTCCAATTGATGCAGATCACTGGAGAGCATCACCCTTTCCACCCCAAACAGAAAGGTACGCTCTAATAACCGCAGCGCCTGTTCAAAAGAGCTGGGAATATCGGTTAATTTCGCCACCGGATCACCAGCAGCCACGTAAATCTCGGTTGCCCACGGCTTTAGCTCTTGTCGCCAGGATGCCAGCAGCGCAGCAGCCTTTTCCTCCGTTCTCACCGTGGCGGGAAGCAGCAGGCCTGTATAGATTCCCGCCTCAAACAACATGCCTCTGCCCTGCTCCCGGCACATCTCTGCCAGACGCTGTTTTGCTGCCGATTGCCGGGCTTGCCGATCCCAGTCAGGTATCCGCAGATCCAGCAGAATAATCTGATAGCTGGCCCAATCCAAAGCCGGCAGCGCCAGATGCTGCCCGTGCTGTTCGTTTGATCGTTTCCTTTTATCCAGAGGACTGCCAATTTCCCTTGTATCGCGTATAGCCCCATCCGCTTGAACCGGAAACAGCAGTGCTTCAATCCAATCACGCTCATGGTGAGAAGTACCTCCCCACTTGCCGTTTTCCTTTTCGTCCTCAATGCTTCGCCGTACCCGTTTCAGCTCTGTCGTCATCTCTTCCTCATCGACAGGTTTCAACAAATAACCATCCACTCCGAAGCCCATGGCTTGCCGGGCATAATCAAAGTCTGCATATCCGCTTAATATAAGAAAATGGAACGGCTCACTGTTCATTTCACGTATGCTCCGTATGACCTCCAGCCCACTCATGCCTGGCATACGAATATCGACAATAACCAGCTCCGGCTGGTGCTCTCCGAATTTTTCCAAAGCCTCGCGCCCGCTCCCTGCTGTATCTACAATCCGAAAGCCACAATCCCCCCAGTCAATAATGGAGGATAGTCCTTCTCGAATTGCAGGCTCATCATCCACAATCATCGCTTTATACATTCTAATCCTCCTCTCCAGGTATGGAAAAAAATACGGTTGTTCCTGCGTCCAACGCGCTTTCAATATGCAGGCCATAACGTTCACCGTACATCAACGTCAGACGCTGGTGGACATTGCGCAGACCAATACTGCTTCCTTCCGGCTCATCCGTTCCCCTGATACGGGTCAGCAGACGAGCCAGCTGCTCTTTTTCCATACCTATCCCATCATCCGCTACTTTAATGTGCAGCTCTCGCAGCTCCATTGTAATATCCACTTTCACGGTAACCGGCTCTTCCTTATTTTCGAGGCCATGAATGACTGCATTTTCCACCAGCGGCTGTATGATTAAAGGAGGGATAGATATGTCCTCAGCGTGTTTTTCCAGATTCACTTCATAGATCAAACGATTCCCGAATCGGAACTGCTGAATTTGCAAATAGGACCTCACCATATCCAGTTCCTGACGCACCGTTGTTGTACCGCTGCCAATCTCCAGATTCCGCCGCATCAGCTTGCCAAGCAAACGCACCGTCGTTGCAATCTCGGCTTCCCCATTCAGATGTGCCTTCATTCGGATGGACTCCAGCGCATTAAACAGGAAGTGCGGATTAATTTGACTGGCCATCATTTTTAGCTTGATATCCTTTTGCGCCAGTTCGAGTCTGTTATTTTGCTCACTCGCTTCGTACACCTGCGTCATGAGTTGGCGGATGCTGGTCACCATATAGTTGAAACGGCGGGATAAATCTCCGATCTCGTCCCTTCCCTCCACGCTTGACACCACATGGAAATCGCCTGAGGCTACTTTATCCAGTTCATAGCTCAACCGCTGTAGCCGTTTGGTAATAAGCCAGGAAATGATGGTAATCAAAATCAGTGCCATGATCAGTACCGCAAAAACACACAAAGCACCAATCAGGCTGACCCGGTTCGCCCCCTGCACAATATGTTCCGTCGAAAACACTGAAATAATTGTGAATCCACTCACACTTGAGGTTGGCAGCAGCTCATCCACAATAATGTTCGAGGGCTTTCCGTTTATTTTGGCTTCATATATACCCTTACCCGCCCGCTGGACATCAAAGCCCAGATGTAAACCCGCCAACGTCTGCCCCACCGACTGCGGATTAGTTGCTGCAACCACAATCCCGTTGCGATCCGCTATCAGTGTTTCAAACGGCTCCTTGCTCAGCATATGATTCAGCTCCGTCTGACTCAGCGCTATCATCAAAACTCCCTTGGTATGGTATTCGGGAAACGGAATTTGCCGCACCAGACTCAAGCGGTTAACCGGATTATCCTCCTTATCCTGAATATAAAACCAGTTAATCGCCGTCCCCTTCAAAGCCGTCTTGAACCATTCCTGACGCTCTATGCCGGAGTCCACTGGAATAAACTCCAGATTATTGACAAGCGTCGGATTGTACGAATAAAACCGGACGGTAGCAATTTCTCGATACTGCTGCACATACTCATTAAAATCCTTGTATTGATGATACGCATTCATTAGCTCAACCATGCCCGAATAACGGTGGTTCGCCATTTCCTTGAGCCTTTTATCGAACATCAGCCCATTTGAAATATCTGTTGGCACGCGCAGTAAATTCGCAGTCTGGCTCTTAATCTTTTCCACATTGTTTACCGTCTGGGCAATCGCACTGTCGAGTGCCTGCTGACGCAAATAAAAAGTAACACAGCCGCCCACCACCAGCACCGGGATCATGACAATCAGCACGTAGGAGAAGAGCAGCTTATTCCGCATACGCATATTGTTCATCAAATGCCTTACTCCACGATACATGCCATCCCTCCAATAAAATAAGCGCTTACATTTTCGTGTATATCTCACATCCAACATCACAACGTATATGATTCCAGTTTAAAGCTTCGCAACATTTATATCCATATTTTCTTGAAAATTAAAAATGTGGCGAACGAAGTCACCACACTTTACGGATCATGAACTATTTACGCACAAAAGGTTCAATATGCACTCCCTGCGGCAGCTTATGCGGATCTTCCGGGTTGATGCGGTCATAGAACATAATACCGTCCAAATGGTCCATTTCATGCTGTACCACAATCGCTGCATAACCTTTGAAGGTCAGTAGTTCCTGAGTTCCGTCCGGCAAATAGGCCTTGATGCGAATTTTTTCATAACGCGGAACATATCCGGGTATGTAACGATCCACTGACAAGCACCCTTCTCCCTGTTCCAAATAAATCATGGATGTGGAGTGGCTGACCAGCTTCGGATTAAACAACGCGTACTCTATCGTTTGGTCTCCATCCTCATAATAGATTGCGCACATTCTTTTATTCAGACCTACCTGGTTGGCGGATAGCCCTACACCCGGGCGCAGCTCATAGCGGGTGGCCAGCTCTTCATTTTGGCTATTTTTCAGATAATCCAGCATCCATTGCATCTGTTGAAGGTCCTCTTCAGACAGCGGCAGGCATACCGGATCAACCTTCGTACGCAAAATCGGTTCCCCTTCACGCACGATATCCTTGGTGAGAAGCATGTCCATCGATTGATTGCTCATTCGTCAGCCTCGATTCATTTTTAAATAATTATATGATCATGTGATGTTATGCAAAAATCGGGTAAACCCCCGGTTTTCTGCAAGTTTTATCCCATAAATTATATCTATTTATGAAATGAATTGTCAAAATAAAGCGACGTTTGGAGTAAAATTTTGTGCAATAGCGGCCGCTACGCGGGCGGATCATTCTTCCGATCGCTGTTGTCCCCAGATTTCCCGATTATAATTTTCAAAGGTAGAAATCCGGGGGCAAAGGCGAACGCTAACTATAGTTCGTATCTTTATTTCTGAAATTCTAGCCATTAAATATTCATAAGCTTAATTGTTCACCAGCTTGACTAGATAATTTCTATCACATATTTATGATAAAATACTATTTTTTTGCTTGTTGCACAAATTTTATACCCTACATCAATAATATATTACGTTATTAATTAGTAGAAATATAATTTATGATGAAAGAAGGTTATATTATGGATTTTAGCAAAAAGAAAGCAAGTCAACTGTTAATAGCTATTTTGGCTTCTGTTGTTACCCTTGTACCGATTGGTTCCAGTGCTACAGTTTTTGCGGAGACCACACCTAAAAACGAGGAAGCACTTAGCGTGGATAGAAATGGATACACACCTTATGTAGATCGGATAGAAAATATTCCGAGTATTGACGAACTGAAAGAACTAGGCTTATCAGATGATGAGATCCAAAGATTGCTGTCCATAAAACCTTCTGGAATATATCTAATTAATGGGGCTGCCTATGATCGAAACGGCAATTCGCTGGAAAAAAATAATTCTGGGGCAATTAGCACTCAGGGTAAGCTATCATGGGCGGTTAAGTTATTAAGAGCAGCGTGGGATAAATTACCAAAAGGCGTTCAAAATGCAATAGGCGGTACTGCAGGATTTTCTACCCTATTAAGCATCATAGATACCTATACAGGAGCCGTTGAGGATGCTGTGCTGGAAGGCTGTAAGGCACTAGGTATGTCGGATACGGTGGCTTGGTGGGTAACAAAAACCTTAATGGCGTTTGTTTTGTGACTTGTCAAAAATTCTTTTTAAAAAAATGAATGCTAATACAATTAAAAATACAATAACTATAGCGGTTAGTAGCATTCCTATTCCAGTCCAAAAACCGTATTGAAAAGCACTTATTATATTTTCAGGAGAAGTAACGAGATTCACCAGCGTTGCTATAGCTATGATAATCACAGTATACAACAATGATTTTTTTAACATTTTCAGAATCACCCTCTCATTCTTTTGATTATTATACATTATTTATTAAAAAGATGAAATTTTTTTATTTTCTACAGCCTATTTATAAGAGCATCAAGCCAAAAACCTCCTACACCACAAAGGGTCAGGAGGCTTTTTTGCGTTCCCGTACGTTCGAAGCCGCATTTCAATAATAAAAGACTTCCTTACATTAAGACGGCTGCTCTAATTCCTCAGGTGCATCGTTAAACAGCCTCGCCTTGGGATTCGGCTGAGTCCATGTATTATAATATTGAGAGTTTTTTCCGTAGGAATTGTCAATGACGACATGCGGCATGTCGAGCAGACAGGCCAGAATATGACCGTGAAGCCGTGAAGTGCGAACCTCGCGGTAAGAACTGAACAGCGTGACTGCTTTGTTCATCAGATGGTCAGTGTATTTGTACCAAAAGGTACGCGTTGGCAACGGCCCACCGATTTTTTTATTCAAACGGTAAAACTTTTGGAAGTAGACAATTCCCTTTACCTCCAGTGGAGTGAACAAAGTATCCCAATCCAGACGATGGGCTGCATGGGCCTCGTCGTCGAATTTCTTTTGCCCCCCTACTGTTTCAATATCGGTACGCAGGAAGTACAGTACGTCCTTCACGGTTTCTGTAGTCGGCTTTAATGGCCAGAGCTGGTGTGCCATATCCGGACATAGCGTGATGTTGCACTGATTCAGCTTGTCCTTGGCCCACTGATAAGAGCGTGTGTCACGTACAAACATATGTAAATCGGGGTGACCATTGAACAGGGCAGCGACCTCATTGGCCTTCTGTTCAGATTGAAAGTGGATCGTCTGCGGCATGATGACAATTCGGTGGTTAGGGAAATCGCGAACGATACGTTCTCGCAAATTTTGATGATTTAGATACAGATCGCCGAAATTGCCGCCGCCGTGGCACACGATAATCCAGTCGCCCGGAATGTGAAGCTGATCGGGAATATCCATAGCGCTGTAACGGGCACGAACATGAATACCGTTATCCTTGAAGAACGCCTCGGTGCCTTTCATGATGAGTACATCCCCACCATTATTATAAACGGGATAGTCGACATAAATGATATTCGAGCCTTGAGGGACTACGTCGAGAATGACGCTCAGCTTATTTTTCAGTTTAGCCATGGGATGCGAATTCGGCATCTTTCAGTTCTCCCTTCCTGCGCTTCTTTTGTATGGTCTGAATGACAAACGTGATGTCACTTTTATCAAAAATGATCCGTGATAGCGGAACATTAAAAAACATAGGGAACGAAAACAATGAGAATGCCAGCCGTATACAAGCGCCTGCGAGCAAAGCAATGGCAATGCCGTCCAGACCGAAAATCGGTGTACAAATAAAAAACAGACCGACGGTGATCGCATAGGCTGCAATTTGCCGGAACAATACAAGCCCCGGACGACCCAGCGCGTTGAAGGCTGAAGCCAGAATCCACGAGCCGCCACCGATAATACATTCCAGTGACAGCAGATAGAACGTTAGCGATGCTTCCAGAAAAGCAGGCCCGTACAGCAAACCCAGCATATATCGTCCAATGAAGAGAGCAGGCACAATGACGATCAACATGGCAGCCATCGAGATGCGGAAAGCACGGCCGACTGTTTCGACAATCTTGCTGTGCTCCATCCCGGTCACCTTGGGAAAAGTGACGTTAGTGACGGCATTTTGCACCACATTGAACACGCGCGACAAGGCGTAGACAACAGAATATAGACCGAAGGCTTTGGGAGACAGCAGCGCCACAATGACAATTTTGTCCGTTTGTGTGGACAAGGTCCCCATCAACTCCATCCCGTAGACTCTCGCTCCATAGCTATAATAAGGGCGGAGCACCTCACGACGGGTAAACAGGCGAAAAGCAGGCAAATTCATATGCTTGCGCAAACGGAGGAACGCCCACATCAGCGCAAGGAGACTCGCCGCGAAATTCACCATTCCCGCCAACTGGACATTGAGCAAGCCCATCAACCACAGTGTCACCAGGCCGATGAAGTTCAGCAACGGGTAGTAAAACAGCAGGCCGTTGTAGACGCTAAAGCGATCCATCCCTTGCGACAGAGCCGTCGTCAGTGCTGTAAGCACCGCGAGCGGTATCGCGGCGGCACAATAAAGCTGAGACAGCTGGATAATATCCGCCCCATAGCCACTAAGCCACATAGGCATGCATATCCAGGCCACAGCCCCAGCCAGCAAACTGGCAGGCAGCTGAATCCACAGCGACAGCGACAGCAATTCTTCTGTCGTACCTGTTTTCTTCTTGATGTTATAAATGAGTGACGTGGGCAAGCCGAAGCTCAATACACTACCAATCAGCGTTGGCCAAAACAGAACCGCTGCCAGCTCCCCTTTCCCCTCTACTCCGAGCATACGCGCGGTCAGGATGGAGGTCAGGGTCGTAACGATCAGTACAAAAAAATTGTTAAAGCTCGTACGCATGATCGTTTTGGCAAGACTGTCACCCGTGAATACTTTCCTTGCTGCTGTCCATGTGCTCATGTCACGTCCAACTCCCGTTCCTTATTAAACCCTCTTTTCTGCTCACATCGCGTCTTCCGCCGCACCTCCATCAGCCTGCCGTTTTTTTGGAATTGCGTTCAGGCAGCTGCTCTCCGCCAAGAGGCTCCTTTTGACTTGAAAAAATCGCCTTCAGCGCTCTTCTGTAGCCTTGAATGGCAGCATAATTTTTCCGAGGTCTCTCTCTCAAAATCTGATATAGTGTCGTCCAGTACAACGCTGCATAACCAATCGGTCCGGAACGCTCGTCCCGCAGCAGATGAATATGATTCATCACCCGCATATAAGTGACCTGCTCCATATTGTCGCGCGAGGACGGCGATTCGTGATGAAGCAGCGTGAGCGCTGGATTGATGTACAACGGGCCTTTTTTCATCGCAATACGTGAAAGCAACAGATCCTCGCCTACGCTATAGCTTTGCAGCCAGGGCACCGGCTCCAGACCTCGAATGGCCTCCCGGCGAAATGACATATTACATCCATGGAAAAACTCGGTTCGAAACGTCTTTTTCGCCTTGTGCCAGTTGTACATCGAGCCGGACTGACCGCTGAGGGACAGCCTGCCCTTGGACAATGACTGCTGAAATGACACCAGGCAACGAATCGTCCCCATGAAGCTGTTGCTCATTCCCTGTGCAATGCCGCCGATACCAGCAGCTTGCGGATAAGCTTCGTAAGTACGCATTAACTCATTCAAATAGTTGCTCGGCAGCTCCACATCATCGTCAAGGAACAAAATAACGTCACCCTGCGCAAGCTCAACCGTCTTCACACGCGATAACCATAAGCCCGGCTGCTCCTTGCGATGATATCGGTAGGAAATACCCGCTCTGCCCAACTGTCGCTCATAACGCTCCAGCACATGCTTCGGCAGTTCTCCATCGTCGATAACCCACAGCTCGGTTTCACATCCCTCCGGTGCTCCGCCAATAGCAATTGAATTGATGCATCGGGTCAGATCGTCAATCCGATTTCGGGTGCACAGGGCAATGGACAAGCTTAACATCATACTCCCCCTTTATCCTGTAAATGTGTGCAGAACAGATTACTGAACCGCCGGGCCTAAATACTCGTTGTATTTTTGCTTGCGCGGGTTCAGAATGAACAACACCCCCTGCCTGTACCCGTCTGCTGCATTAAAATTGCGGCGCAGCGTTTCTTTGAGCATCAAGTAGGATAAGGTCCATAAAAGAGCTCCATACCGGATGGCTCCCGCCTTTTTCAGAGCGAGAAAATAATAGTGGTTGATCGCTGTAGCCTTGGCTACCTTGCCCGCCTTATCACGCGAGCTTGGAGATTCGTGATGGATGATGGTTAAATCGGGATTGATAACGAGCTTGCCGTAACGGCTCGCCAGCTGGCACATGTACAGATCATCAGCCACGGCATAGCTGGTCATCCACGGATATGGCTTCATATCCCGAAGCGCATCCCTTCGGAATGACATATTGCAGCCATGAAAAAATTCGGTGTCAAATATCTCCGTTGCTTCGCTCCAACGCAGTAATGAACCTGCCAGACTGCTGGGTGAAAGTTTGCCGAGGGATGGGGACATCTGAAATGTCAAAACGCCCAGCAGCTTTCCTGCCCGGCTCGAATGTAGTCCCTTTGCAATCCCTCCAACACCCACAATTGTCTTATCCTGATCATAGGTATCGAGCAAGCGCCGGATATAGAGTTGATCGTCCAGCTCGGCATCATCGTCAAAATACAGCACAATATCATACTGCACGAGAGACAAGGCTTCATAGCGGGATAGCCAAACACCGGGACGAGTTTTTTTATGATACTTCAGAACGCCTTGAGGCAACCCGGATACCATGTCACGATATTGCTCGACCTGCCTGCCGGAAATATCACCGTCATCAACAATCAGCAGTTCTACAGCCGTATGCTCCAGCTGCTGCTGTGCTGCAATAGACTGTATACAGCGTGTCAGGTCTTCGATCCGGTTGCGGGTGCAAATGATGATGGAGACATCGGACATGCCATTACCTCCTGTGATTATCCAGAAGCTTTGGAAGTGATATTCAAACTTTTTCCAATTGCTGGATTATATATGTTTATTGTATCTTTGACAGCGTTTTAGTGTATATACCTCTTTTGTATACTTTTTCAGTCTCCAAAAGGGTAGACTATACTCGAAAAAAGGCAAAAAAAAGAGGATCGGCTTCTAGCGCCAATCCTGATCTAACCTTGAAAGTCCAGAAACAACGTCGCATTCACATACCGGCGTGCCATGGACAGGAAATAACTGTTTTGCACCGCTACCGCTGCTACCAGCAACGTATTACGTACCGCCTCACGCTGGTTGGAGGTCAAATACGGTAAACGACTGGTGTATTGATCTGCCGCCTGAACAAGCAGTTCCTCTGTGGCACCTTCCTGACGCTGCTGTACTGTACTAAAATTCCCGTTTTCTTTGGCATGTCCGACTCCTGTCACATCCAGCAATTGATCTCCATTCGCATCCAGCTCCTCAAACAAAGTTGAATACGCGGCGTACAAATCCACGGGCTGGATCAGATCATCTGCATCATCTTCAGGCTGTTGGAACAGGATATGAAATAACTGCCGGATGGATTCAAAATCAAGGCAGGATTTTAAATCCTCCACAATGAGCAAAATGGCTGCCTGGTTGACCGAGTATTTTTTGCCGATCTTCGGGGAACCGAGAAATTCCTTGAAATCACGTTTGACCCAATTTTGCATGGAGGCCAGTGAGACATGACTATACTCGACCAATTGACCTAGAGAAACGATCTCCTGAAGCGAAAAGGCGGCGCTGTGCTTGCCCTTGATGATTTTATCCAGCACAGGCGTCACTTCCGTGTACAAAAATGTCGGCATCGTGCTGCCGGAACGGTCGAGATGATTATGAGTGCGTCTCCAGGCATCCTGAAGAACGGCCAAAGGCTGCAATTCGCGGCGACCTTCCATGGCCAGCAGCAAATGGGCCATATCACGGCGAGTGAGGGTAAAAGACTCCATCTGCTTTCCTCCCTTTATCACATTTCAAGTTCATTTGAACTCATCATACGCCCTTGAACTAGGCTTGTAAAGTGAAGCAATGAGCCGTGCGGGTTCTATTATGCCATGTTTTCCGTGCAAATTGGAGGTAGGCGACCTGCCACGATTCCATATGAACCTTGTATATTTTCTTTTAAGTTCTTACAATAAGTTCAAGTGAACTTAAAATGGAGTTCCTAAAAAATTGAACGAAAAAGGGATGAGTGGAAATTATATGGGTATAGGTGTCAGTCTATTTTTGTTTGCGGTGTTGATTTTATTTAGTGCTTTCTTCGTGGCTACCGAGTTTGCGATCATTAAAATCCGTTCCAGCCGGGTCGATCAGCTGGTAGCGGAAAACCGTAAAAATGCACTGGCGTTACAAAAGGTCGTCAATAATCTGGATGGCTACCTGTCCGCCTGTCAGCTTGGTATTACGATTACAGCCCTGGGACTCGGCTGGCTCGGTGAACCGACCGTGGTCAAATTGCTGGAGCCTCTCTTTCAACAGCTCAACATCAATGGGGATTTTTCACATATCCTGGCCTTTATTATTTCATTTATCATTGTAACTTACCTGCACGTGGTGATCGGTGAACTGGCTCCCAAAACATTGGCTATCCGCAAAGCGGAAGCAATCAGCCTCTTAACCTCCCCCGTTATCGTGTGGTTTAACCGGATTATGTATCCGTTTATCTGGCTCCTGAACGGCTCGGCCAACCGTCTGGTTCGTCTGTTCGGTCTTCAACCGGCAAGCGAACATGAAGAAGCGCATTCTCAGGAGGAAATTCAAATCATTTTGTCCGAAAGCGTGGAAAGTGGTAAGATCAATAACACCGAATATGGCTACGTGAATCGGATCTTTGCTTTTGACGAGACCGTTGCCAAGGAAATTATGGTGCCACGTACAGATATGGTATGCTTGTTTACGAATCGCTCGCTGAAAGAAAACATGCTGACTATCCATGAAGAGCAGTATACCCGTTTCCCGGTGGCGACAGACAGCAAGGATCAGATCATTGGTATGATTAATACCAAGCAGCTGTTCCTTGAGTATGATCGCAATCCGGAGCTTGTTTTCGATAGTCTGATTCAGCCGATCTTGACCGTTCCGGAAGTTATGCCTGTTAATACGCTGTTGAAACGCATGCAGAAGGAGCAGGTTCATATCGCTCTTCTCGTCGATGAATACGGCGGAACCTCCGGTCTCATTACCATTGAGGACATTTTGGAGGAAATTGTTGGCGAAATCCGAGACGAATTTGACAAGGATGAACGGAAGGAAATCGAGAAACTGACGGAGAACAGTTATTTGATGGATGGTAAAGTATTGCTTTCCGATCTGAGTGATTTGACTGGCATGACATTGGACGATGAAGACGTGGATACTGTCGGAGGGTGGGTGTATAGCCGGGTTCCAGAACCGAGACAGGGCAAGGAATTCATAGAAGATGATGTGAAATTTATCATTCGTGAAATGGGTAAAAATCGTATTCGTCGGGTGGAAATTATTTTACACCAGAAATCCCCGATATCGGAATTAGAAACGGAATCTTGATGGCATATTTTAGGGCAAACGACTTAGGTCGTTTGCCCTGTACGCGTGTAAGGAGGAACTAGTAAAGTGGATATTTTATCATCTATTATTATGGGAATTATTGAAGGACTGACAGAGTTTTTGCCGGTCTCTTCGACGGGTCACATGATCCTGACGGCTGATCTGCTTGGGCTCAACACAGAGAATGATACGGTCAAAACGTTTGAGGTTATCGTGCAATTAGGTGCTGTATTGGCAGTCGTTGTATTGTATTGGCGCAGATTCCTGAGCCTGTTTGATTTCAGACGCAGAACCTCCACCCAGCCACGTCTAAATTTGCTGCATATCATTTTAGCCATGATCCCTGCTGGGGTGATTGGTGTACTGTTCCGTGATGTGATCAAGCAATACCTGTTTGGTCCCGAGACCGTTTTGTACAGCTTGGTTATCGGTGGCCTGCTGATGATCGCCGCTGAGAAATTCCATCCGCCTATTAAATCACAAACCATCGATGAAATTACGTACAAACAAGCATTTACGATTGGTTTGTTTCAGGTCCTGGCTCTATGGCCAGGCTTCTCCCGTTCAGGCTCAACTATGTCCGGGGGCCTATTCGCACGTGTAAGTCATACGGCAGCCGCGGAATTTACATTTTTGGTATCCGTTCCGGTTATGCTGGGCGCATCGGGCATTGATATGATCAAAAGTATGGATCATCTGTCTATGAGCGATTTTCCAGTGTTCGCGGCCGGCTTTATTACCGCATTTATCGTCGGGATGCTGGCGATCAAAACATTCCTTGGTCTGCTCAAACGCTTGAGCCTGACCTCGTTCGCCATCTACCGCTTCGTACTGGCGGCTGTGTTCTTCTTCATTATTTTGTAAGCATTGTTTGTTGCTTTATAATCAAAAAGGGATATCCGCATGGCATGAATCTTCTGCCCTTGGATATCCCTTTTTTTTGATTTCACTGAAACAATTATTTGCTAAAATGATACATACGTTCATTCCATGCTTGAAGCCTGCGTTCGGATTATTGTTTGGATTCAAGCGTAGTCAGGTACTCAGACACTTGCGCTGGCGTTTTGGCGTATTTGCTGTGCAAATGAGCAATTTTTTCACCGTTGCGGAAAACGAGCAGGCTTGGAATGCCGCGTACCTGATTTTCCTCAGCAATCGGCTGGAATTTCTCGGCATCGAGCGCAAAGAAACGCTTATCTGCGTTTTCCTCAATAATGCCGTCCATGAATTTATCCAGTGTCTTGCAATCCGGACACCAGGTTGTATCAAATTTCACGACGGTCAGACCGTCACCGTTAATCAAATCCTGATATTGCTGCTGTGATTCAATGCGTTCCATGGGTGTGTCCCTCCTAGGGTATATTTTATGAACGTCTCCATATTCATCTATGGATGATAAACCTGAGCTTATTCTTATATTGTAATGATTCTCTCATATATTGCAACTAGAGTGAGTACACGTTTACCGTATCAGCGGTACTGCGCATCATAACGATTGGCCCGGCTGATTTGTTGTAGTGTCTGCCGCTCCTGCCCGGTTAGCGGCGGGATATCCGCTGCTGCGGTATTATGCTCCAATTGTTCCAATGAGCTTGCACCCGGGATGACAGCAGCGACAGCCGGATGAGACAGGCTGTAACGGATAGCTGTCTGCCCCATGCTGCGATCTGTCCCTGCGAATGCCTTTAATTGCTTTCTCACGTCCAGCAGCTCCGCTTCTTCATAGTCCAGATAGCCCTTTGCTGCCTTTTCTTCCCCGCCGTCGGCCAATACGCCGCTGGCGACAGGCCCGCGTGCAATCACGCTAATTCCCCGTTCCTGAAGCAATGGGAGCACCTCTTCCTCTGCACGCCGGTCCAGCAAGCTATACTGATTCATGACACTGACGATATTCGAGCGTTGGGCATATTCTCGAATGACGTGAGGACGAATCGAAGAAATGCCATAATAGCGGATGACGCCCTCTCTTTTGAGCTGTTCAAAAGCCTCAATCGTTTCGTCCATTGGATCGTCAATCGTTCCCCCATGAAGCTGGTACAGGTCGATATAGTCCGTTCCAAGGCGGCGCAGGCTTTCTTTGACCGCAGACAGGATGTATGGCTTGGACGGGTCCCATCCCCAGCCCTCCTGCCCCGGTATACGCCGATTGCCAACCTTGGTCGCCAGGATGACATCCTGACGTCGCCCGCGGATCGCTGCACCGACAATTTCCTCATTGCGTCCGTGATGGTACAAATCGGCTGTATCCAGCAGATTCACACCCCTATCTAACGCTTCATGTATCAGGTAAACCCCTTGCTGCTCCTCCGTGCCAATTGACATACAGCCCAAGCCAATCTCGCCTACCAGCAAATCCGAAGATCCCAGACGGTTTTTTTTCATGTATGGGTTCCCTCACTTTCATTAGCGTGTAACATCAAATTTTGAATATTACTCTATTATACGCAAAAAATAACCCTAAAGGGCATAGAGACTCCACGATCTCCAATCCTTTGGGGTTATTGCATAAAGTCCGTATTCCATTTGTGCTATCGGAACAACCATTTGATGGCCTCGGGGAATTGACGCTGGAAAAAATCTACTCGATGCACCGCATCCTCATCCAACACGAGAAGAACATCCTTTTCATCAAGCCCCTGTCCCAGCAGCGCTTCACGTGCCTGAAGGGTTAACGAAACCATATCTTTCTGCACATTCGTTTTCCCCTCACCTTCACGCGTCCCGACGGATATATAAAAGCGGTGTGTTCCAGTCGTTACAGCGGTATAAGATGTTGACTGCAAGTAATCGACCATTCCCGGATACCAGTAGGAGCCAGAAATTGAGCCAATACGTCCAAACACATCCGCATATCGAAAAGCGCCATACATGGAAATCAATCCGCCCAGCGAGGCGCCGATCATTCCTGTATGCTCCTGTCCGGTTTGAACCGGATATTTCGCCTCGACGTATGGCATGACTTGTGTAACTATAAATTCCAGATAAGCATCTCCACCCCCGCCAAAGGCAGGCCTTCCTGCTACTAAAGCTGCCGCCTGCCAAGGTGTGTAATCATCCAGCCGATTCACGGGCTGAATGCCCACCAGCACGACACGGGGGAGCTCCCCAGCAATAAAACACCGCTCCAACTCATCCAGACTGCTTAGAAATAAGGAGCTGCCATCCTGTACATACAGCACAGGATACAGCTCATTTTCGTTCGCAGAGACAGGAGGCGTATAGATGTGTACAAGATACTCATCTAATAAAACTTCATCTATAGTTCCTTTCATTCTACTCGGTCTCCACTTTGTAAAAAATGAAATTACTGCAACGCAGCGTCAATTTCCTTGATCATTTCAGTCACAGATTCCAGACCGTTACCTGACAGGTACCAGTAGTTTGGATTAAGGTATACCATATGACCGTTTTTAAACGCATTGGTTTGTTTCACCAGTTCATTCTCTATGGTTTGTTTGCCTGAAATCTGTTCCTTGCCTTCTTCTACCACTACAGCCCCGCGGTCAACAACAAAGATATAATCCGGATTTTTTTGCTGTACATATTCAAAAGAAACCTTTTGTCCATGTGTGGATACTTTAATGTCAGGATCTACAGGTGTGACACCAAAAGCATCATGAATGATACCAAAGCGGGATTGTGAGCCATATGCGCTCAGGCTTCCTTCGTTCGTCAATACAATCAGCCCTTTGGCCTTGCTCGCTACAGCCTTGTCATGTACGACCTTGATGGAGCTATCAATCGCAGCCAGTTCCTGTTTGGCAGTGTCTTCCTTGTCGAAGATTTGACCCAGCGTTTCAACATTTTTCTTGAAGGAATTTACATAATCCTTGGTGTCTACAGCGAGCGAAATCGTGGGTGCAATTTTGCTTAACTCCTTGTAGGCATCTGCCTGTCTGCCGCCAATAATAATCAGTTCAGGGGACAGATCGCTGATTTTCTCGTAATCCGGTTCAAACAGCGTACCAGCACTTGCATATTTGGAATCCTTATATTTGCTCAAATACGTAGGAAGATCCTGCTGTGCTACCGCCGCAACGTCAACACCCAGCTTGTCCAGCGTGTCCAGCGCGCCGTAATCAAATACGACGACATTTTTCGGATTGACCTTGACCTGCACCGGGTTTTCATCCAACGCATGTTTTACTTCGATTGTTTTGGCTTCAGTTGTTGCAGCAGAGGATGAGCCGTTGCCAGTCGCTTCCTGCGTTGCCGGAGCCGCTTTGCCGCAGGCTGATACGATCAGTACCAGTGCCAGCATCATCGTGAGAAGCATCATATTTTTCTTCATTATTAATTCCTCCTAAGTGAAATACACACAAATTTTATGATCACCGATCTGTTGAATCGGAATATCCATATCGTACAAATCTTGTAATACCTGACTATCAATCATCTCGTCAGCGGTCCCTTGCTTCAGCAATCTGCCGTTCTTCATGCCCACAATATAGTCTGAATAGCAGGAAGCAAAGTTAATGTCGTGAAGCACCACCAGAATCGTTTTGCCCAGATCATCCACCAAATTGCGCAGCGTCTTCATAATCTGAACCGAGTGCTTCATATCCAAATTGTTCAGCGGCTCATCCAGCAGTATGTATTCCGTGTCCTGAGCCAGAATCATGGCAATAAAAGCCCGCTGCCGCTGTCCGCCACTAAGCAAATGAATGTGCTTGTCCTTCATATCCTCCAGCCCCATATAAGCCAGAGACTGCTCCACCATTTTGCGATCCTCGCTGTTCAGCCTGCCCTTGGAATATGGAAAACGGCCGAAGCTCACCAGTTCCTTCACGGTTAGGCGGATATTCACATCATTCGTCTGCTTTAAAATAGATATCTTCCGCGCCAGCTCCTCGCTTTTGGTCACGCTCACCGGCTGCCCATCAATGAAGATTTCTCCCTCATCGCTGTCTGTCAGGCGACTGATCATCGACAACAAAGTGCTTTTCCCCGCGCCGTTGGGGCCAATAAAGGAGGTGATGGTGCCTTTCGGTACGGTGACGGATACCTGATCCACCACATTTTTATTCCCGTAGCGTTTGGATACGTTTTTGACTTCTACCATGATTTATTCTCCCGCAGCAAAAGATACAGGAAGTACACCCCCCCGATAAAGTTAATAATGACGCTGACCGTTGTCGATAAGTCAAAAACCCGCTCTGCCAACAGTTGGCACCCAGCCAAGGCGATAACGCTGACCAAGATGGAGGCCGGAATAATATAACGATGCTGATAGGTTTTCATCACCTGATAGGCTACATTCGCCACAATCAGCCCGAGAAACGTAATCGGCCCGACAAGCGCTGTAGAAATGGAAATAAGAATGGCTACGATAACCAGCAGCCTTTTGATGATAAAACCATATGGAAGCCCCAGGTTAATCGCATGCTCCCGCCCGAGCGACAGCACATCCAGATACTTGATGAACCTCCACGCATAAGCGAATACAAGCACAAGAATCACGACGGATAGCCACAACAGCTCGGTATTCACATTGCTGAAGCTGGCAAAGCTTTTGTCCTGAATTTTGGCATATTCGTTCGGGTCAATCAGCACTTCCATAAAGGTGGACAGGCTGTTGAACAGCGTACCGAACACCAGACCAATCAGCAAAAGCACATAAATCCCGCGTCCATCCTTGCGAAAAATTAATTTGTACAGCAGACCCGCGAACAGCACCATCAAGCCCACGGACAACAAAAAATTCAGCTCTCTGCTGGTCGAAATAAACGGTACAGAGCCAAACGCAAATACAATGGTGGTCTGAATCAGCATATACAGTGAATCCAGCCCGATAATACCTGGAGTCAAAATTTTGTTATTCGTAATTGTCTGGAAAATAACCGTTGCAAAAGCAATGGAACCACCTGTCAGGATGAAGGCTGCGATCTTTTTCAATCGTCGCGGCAGCGCGTAGTGCCAGGTATGCGGAAGATCTACAAACACAAAAGCAGCAATCAGCAGCAGCGCGGCAGCAGCTAATATTCCGATTTTTAATTTAGGATTCATAGGCCCTTCTCCTCAACAGCAAATACAAGAACAGCGCGCTCCCGATCACACCCACGGTAAGCCCTACAGAGATTTCATACGGATAAATGATGACCCGTCCCAAAATATCGCAAAACAGCACAAAAATAGCGCCGAGAGTCGCTGTATGAGCCAGGCTTTTTTTCAGATTATCCCCCATGTACATGCTGACCACATTGGGTACAACCAGCCCCAGAAAGGGAATCGCCCCCACCGTTAAAATGACAACAGAGGAAACCAAAGCCACAATCACCAGACCCATATTGACGGTGCGCCTGTAATGAACTCCCAAATTCGCCGCAAAATCCTCACCCATGCCTGCAATTGTGAAACGATTCGCATAGATGTACGCCAGCACAACCAAAGGAACACTAAGGTACAGCATCTCGTAGCGACCGCTCATAATCAGAGAAAAATCCCCCTGCATCCACGAGGAAATGCTCTGGATCAGATTGTATTTATAAGCAAAGAAGGTCGTCACTGAATTCAAAATACCCCCGAACATCAAACCAACCAGCGGGATAAATACCGGGTCCTTGAAACGAATCTTATCCAGTATTTTCATAAAAACAAGCGTCCCGGCAAGTGCAAAACTGAAGGCCGCCAGCATCTTTGTCCAAAATCCAGCCGCTCCAAACACCATGATCGCAATCAAGACACCCAAGCGTGCCGCATCCATCGTCCCTGCGGTAGTAGGCGATACAAACCGGTTCTGGGTAAGCTGCTGCATGATAAGCCCGCAGATACTCATACTCGCTCCTGCGATAATAATGCTAATCAACCGTGGAAGTCTGCTAATCAGGAGCACCTGCGCCTGATCATCGGTTAAGCGGAACAAATCGAGCGGAGTTACATCATGAACACCGATAAAAACCGAGGCGAAGGCCAGTACCAGAAAAGCCAGTATTAAATAACGCAATTTCATGTTCTAACCAAGGGAGCCTGTTCTCCATAAACCCTGTACCAAGCTTCGGCCCTGTCCTCCCTTCAATAATGATAATCATTATCAAAATCAACTAGCATAAATTATATCAGTCATCTCGTATCTGTCAAATTTTTTTGAAATGAATAAACCATGCCTACAAAGGTGTTGACATGCACCTGGATAGCCTGGAGAGCGAATGAGCAAATAAGAGCAATATCCTGTAAAATGGAAATAGAGAATTGTGAGACCCTCTTTTACATTTTTATTGTGAGCGATTCTTGGAATTCGGGATTCAATGACTTGGTTAATCAAAATACAGGAGGAGAATGATGAATTACATATTAATCGTCGAGGATGATATCGCCTTGAGTAACGGTATTGTTCTTGCTCTTAAAGAACCTAACAACGTATTTGTGCAAACGTATGACATAGCTGCTGCAAAAGAACAATTGAACGTCACTCCCTTTGACCTGGTAATTCTTGATGTAAACTTGCCGGATGGGAATGGACTCGACCTTTTAACCCATATACGGAAAAAGGCAACTATACCAGTCATCGTTCTGACCGCGAATGATATGGAAACAGATGTCGTCACTGGTTTTGAACTGGGTGCTGACGACTATATCACCAAGCCTTTCAGTCTCATGGTACTGAGAGCAAGAGTCGGCGTTCAGCTAAAGAAATCCAGATACACGCTTGCAGACTCCATTCAGCTCTATAATTTTTCCTTTTCATTCGAGAGGATGGAATTTATTAAGAATGGTACACCCATTGAACTAAGTAAAACTGAGCAAAAATTGTTGCGCATCCTAATCGATAATCGAGGCAATACTGTATCTCGCGATCATTTAGTAGACAGCATCTGGACTGATGGAGCTGAGTATGTAGGTGAAAACGCCTTGTCTGTTACAGTAAAAAGGCTGCGGGACAAATTGGAGGATTCCCCCTCCTCTCCCCGATACATTAAAACGGTTTATGGTATTGGCTACACATGGGCGATGAAATGAGATGACAACACTCCTTTATATATGTATTGGAATTGCTGCTACTGCTCTATTTACCGCAACGGCTGTAATCATCCTATATCGTAAGAACATGTATAAAACCATGAAAACCATTGAGGACATGATTGATACTGCAATAGATGGCAACTTTTCGGAGCGGGTTTTCGACGAATCCGTTTTATCTGCAGTAGAGGCAAAGCTTGCGCGATTTCTTTCCATTTGTACCGTATCCTCCAAAAATTTGCTTGCGGAAAAAAACAAAATAAATGAGCTTATTTCCGATATTTCGCATCAAACGAAAACGCCTGTCGCTAATATCCTGCTCTATTCCCAACTGCTTGGCGAATACGAATTGCCAGAGGATGGTTCCATTTGTGTAAAAGCTCTCTCCACACAGGCAGAAAAGCTTAACTTTCTTGTCCAGGCATTGTTGAAAACATCACAGCTTGAAACGGGAATGATCACGGTATCGCCAAGTCAGGAATCTGTTCAAAAGCTCCTGCACACTGCACGGGAGCAAATTATGCCGAAAGCGGATGCCAAAGGCATCTCTGTTGTTATGGAGAATACAACGATTCATGCTTGCTTTGATCTGAAATGGACGGCCGAAGCAGTCTACAATATTATGGACAATGCTGTGAAATATACAGAAACCGGCGGAAGCATCACCATAAAAGTGATCGCGTATGATTTGTTTTGCCGGATTGATATTACCGATAGTGGCATAGGGATTGCAGAAGAAGAACAAGGTAAAATCTTTACCCGCTTCTATCGCTCCCCTACTGTAAACTCGCAGGAAGGTGTCGGTATTGGACTGTTTTTAGCTAGAGAAATCCTTGCGGCTGAAGGTGGTTACATTAAGGCACGGTCACGCTACGGCCGTGGCTCTACCTTCTCTATTTTTCTTTCTATGGATACTTAATTCTTTCAACACTGTTAGATTTCAGAAAGGCTGTAGAAAGATTGATATGGTACAGTCTGTATTGCAGGGCGCCACAATACAGACTTTTTTTATGGAGGAGAAAGTGTATGGCTCTATTAAAAACTCAGGAGTTGAAAAAGTACTACGGGAACGGGGATACTGCTGTCCACGCTTTGGACGGTGTGAACCTGGAGGTGGAAAGCGGAGAATTTGTCGCTATTGTCGGCACGTCCGGGAGCGGCAAATCTACCCTTCTCCATATGCTGGGTGGACTTGATCGTCCAACAAGCGGAAGCGTTACAATTGACGGCAAAGATATTTTTACATTGAAAGACGAAGAATTGACCATTTTTCGCAGACGAAAGATTGGCTTCGTTTTTCAAAATTACAATCTGGTGCCTGTCCTGAATGTCTACGAAAATATTGTGCTTCCTGTTGAACTGGATGGTATAGAACCGGACAAAACTCACATAGATAAAATTGTACATACCTTGGGCCTTGACCATAAGCTGAATAATCTGCCCAACCATCTTTCGGGAGGCCAGCAGCAGCGTGTAGCCATTGCCAGAGCGCTAGCAGCGAAACCCGCGATTGTCT
Organism: Paenibacillus kribbensis; assembly: GCF_001705305.1. GTDB lineage: Bacteria > Bacillota > Bacilli > Paenibacillales > Paenibacillaceae > Paenibacillus > Paenibacillus kribbensis_B. Next base: position 132,957 of record NZ_MCBP01000009.1, on the reverse strand, counting down.
TAGCAGATGAACCCACCGGGAACCTGGACAGTAAAACCAGTCTGGATGTGATGGGGCTAATCAAAGTATCCAGTCAGCAGTTCCGCCAAACGATGGTGATGATTACCCATAATGAAGAAATCGCGCAGATGGCAGACCGTATCATCCGAATTGAGGACGGTAAAATGGTCGGCGGTGAAGGCAAATGATCCAGGTTAGAAATAAAAAAGCGATCCGCAATCTGGCAGATAAGAGCTTCAAAGTAAACAAAGCCCGTAACCTCTTTGCCATTGTCGCCATAGCTCTCACTTCATTGTTATTTACGACGTTGTACACCTTGGGTCTGGGCGCTGTGGAAAACTTACAACGGGCAACCATGCGACAGGCCGGTGGAGATGGACATGCTGTACTTAAATATATAACGGATGACGAATTTAATCATGTCAAGGATCATCCGTTGATCAAGGAAATAGCTTATAACCGTATATTAAGCGATGGAGTTATGAACGATAAATTTCTAAAACGCCATACGGAGTTCTGGTATTACGACGATGTAGGGATGAAGCTTGGTTTTATTGAGCTTAATGAGGGGCGTAAGCCTGCGGCGGAAAATGAAGTAATCGCAGACTCCAAGACATTGCAGCTATTAGGTATTCCACTGGAGGTTGGAGCACCTTTGAAGCTAAAGCTTGACATACGAGGTAAAGAAGTACAGCGTGATTTTATCCTCTCAGGCTGGTGGAAAAGCGATCCTGTGTTTAACGCAGGACAAATATTCGCCTCTAAAGCCTATGTCGATGCTCATGATAAGGAATTACAAAGCAACTATAAAAAGGATCACTTCTATACAGGAACCATTAGTGCATATATGATGTTCGACAACAGCCTTGATTTGCGGGGAAAGCTCAGTAAAGTGATTACCGAAAGCGGGTATTCGCTTGACAAAGATGCACCAAACTATATTGAGAATAATGTAAACTGGTCATACATCTCGACCAATTTCAGTATGGATGCGGAGACAATCATGGCGCTAACTTCCGCCCTGTTGCTGATCATGTTTACCGGTTATTTGATCATATATAATATTTTCCAAATATCGGTGATGCGAGATATCCGTTTTTACGGTCTTTTAAAGACGATTGGCACAAGCGGCAAACAGATCCGCCGGATCATTCGCAGACAAGCACTGATTCTATCAGCGCTAGGAATCCCGATTGGATTGATAGCAGGCTTTTTTATCGGTAAATCGCTTGTGCCTTTTATCATAAATATGACTGTGTATAACGGAACCAAGATATCAGTATCCCCTAATCCATGGATTTTTGCCGGATCTGCTTTGTTTGCGCTCATTACCGTAATGATCAGTACCTTCAAGCCAGGTAGAGTTGCCTCGTCCGTATCGCCGGTAGAAGCGGTCAGATATACAGGTGGAGCAAACAAGAACAATGGTAAGCTGAAAAAATCAACCGGAGGTGCAAAAATCCACCTCATGGCTCGTTCCAACCTGGGACGCAATAAAAAACGTACCATTTTAGTGGTGATCAGTCTTTCTTTAAGCTTGGTCCTTCTGAATACAGCATTCACACTATCTCGGAGCTTTGATATGGATAAATTTTTAGCCAAATTTAATGATACCGATTTTCTCATTGCTCATGCTGCATATTTCCAGGTTCCCAGCAGTTTCAGTGGGCATGAAAATGAGACCACTGAAAGTTTTATTAAGGCTGTACAGGCACAACCGGGCTTTGAAGAAGGCGGCCGATTGTACGGTGACCCAACAGCTCTTACGGCTGAGAATACCAAAGGAATCACGGATGAAACCCAAAACACTGACGCTCGCGGCAACTTCCTTCTAGACGTGTATGGGTTGGAAGATTTACCGCTACATCGGCTGCAATTAATTGATGGCGAGCTTGATTTTAAGAAACTGGCTTCCGGTAAGTATATCCTGGAGGGAGTCGAACTGAACGACTACGGCAAGCCTTACATGGAGAGCATTCATCATAAGGCGGGGGAGAACGTTACATTGCATAGTTATGCAGGAACAGCAGATGCTCCACTGAATACAGAGGATATAGCACATAAGTTTACAGTGCTTGCCCATGTGGGTATCAAATCTACCAATTCGAATCGCCTTTCGAGCTATAGCAGCTTTTACCTCCCGGCGGATATATACAAATCACTTGTAAAAGAGCCTGCTGTGATGAGCTATGCCTTTAATGTATCCTCAAATCAGGAAGCGTCCATGCAGAGCTTTTTGAAGCACTACACTGAAACAATCGAACCGATGATGAACTACGAATCCAAAATTACATCACGGTACGCTTTATCAGGTATGCAAACCACTATTATAATGATCTGCGGCCTGCTCAGCTTGATTATTGGCCTGATTGGTATCCTGAACTTTATAAACGCGATTTTAACCAGCATACTGACCCGACGCAAAGAATTTGCTATGCTTCAGAGCATTGGCATGACTAAACGGCAACTGCGGGGAATGCTGATTTATGAAGGATTATATTATGTTTTCAGCACCAGCCTGGTCTCTATGCTATTGGCAGTTCTATTTTCTGTTTTGATCGTGAAACCGTTCTGCAACTTGCTATGGCTTTTAAGCTATCACTTTATAATCTGGCCACTTCTAGTCTTATTGCCTTTACTATTATTGCTTGGAATACTTATTCCAGTAGCAGTCTATTCTATGAACGGCAAACAGAGTATTGTGGAGCGGCTTCGAGAATCAGAGTAGATTTACCGAGAAAATTAGAAAGTCCAAGATAGCAGTGGGAATAAAAAAAGATGACTCCTGATAAATTCGAGGCCACTGAAAAACCAGCCTTTCGTGAAAAAAACAAGAACACGAATCAAAAAGACGACGGTTTATTCTGAATTCACAGAATGAACCGTCGTCTTTTCTCTTGCTCTCCACCTCATGTGGCCCTTGCATGCTTTGCTGTTTCGGAAGCACCGGAATCACCCGCCATTATTTGGATATTTTAATTATACCGAAAAAGCGAGACAGTAACCTCTGTTATGGAGGAACTGTCTCGCTTTAGAGTTTAGGACTTTTTCAGTGGCCTCGGGATATCCGGGGTTGTCTTTTTTTCATCCTTAATCTTTTTCTGAATGAGTAGCTCCACTTGCTTCTTCCAGAGAATGAATGAGAAGTCTATGATCGATCGGTGACGACATGACAAGCAGGCTCGTGTAGGTTCCATACTTATCGCACTGGTTGCTAAACTCTTCGAGGGTGCGCGTCGAACTGGTCACTACTTTTAATAAATAACTGTGTTCTCCGCTTATACGGTGGCACTCGGCAACATGTGGAGATGTATGGACAAAATCAAGAAATGCATGGCAATCTCTAGTCCGAAACAATATATAGGCTGCCGTATCCTTTCCTATTTTTTCAGGAGAAATGATAGTGCGATACTCCTTGATAACCCCTCTTTCTTCCATTCGTTTAACTCGTTCTGTTACAGCGGGTTGGGACAAACCCACGCACTTCCCTAGCTCCGTCATTGAAATTCTCGCCTGACTTTGAAGATAAAAGAGGATTTGTTTGTCTACATGATCCACTTTGAATGCTCCCCTTTAAATTTAACGTTTTTATAAAAAATTCATTTAATTACTTTGTATAATCATCATAATGGATTGATTGCGTTATGTAAAATGAATGATTTAGATTATATAATAAAACTTACATCGATAAGGTGAACCACACATGAAAAGATAGAGAGGATGGCTGCCCTTGAGCAAATACGTTTTAAATAAGGTAGGAACAGTAGCAGATTTAGAAGTACATATTGAAGAGGCTATTGATCGTACAATTGACGAAAAAAGGCTGGTTGGTGCTGGTGTACGAGTTGCGCTTAATGAGGCGCAATATTATAGTTGCGCTGCCGGATGTCCAGACCGTGAACAAAAGTCTGGAGGGACCTCTCAATGAGCCTCTCCCTCTCCCGCAAAAATATAATTGCATTGGCTGCTATTTGTTTGTCCGCATTGATGTTCGGCCTCGAAATTTCCAGTGTGCCAGTGATACTGCCAACTCTGGAAAAAGTATTGCATGGCGATCTTAAGGATATGCAATGGATTATGAACTCTTACACCATTGCATGTGCCACAGTTCTGATGGCTGTTGGAACGCTGGCTGACCGGTATGGAAGGAGGCGTATTTTTATTATCAGCCTCGTCTTGTTCGGTATTACATCCTTGATTTGTGGCTTGGCGCAAAGCACATCGGTTCTGATCATCAGTCGGTTTCTTCAAGGGGTGGGTGCTGGTGCGATGCAGATTTGCCAGATAGCAATTCTTTCACATCGGTTTCAGGAAGGACAAGAACGCAGCAAAGCCTTTGGCATATGGGGGATCGTGTTCGGTATCGGCCTCGGTTTTGGACCTATCATCGGCGGCATGATCGTGGCCGTGTTGAACTGGCATTGGGTTTTCCTGGTCCACGTTCCGTTGACCATCCTCACTTTGATTCTTGTTTTCGGTGGCATAGAGGAGTCCAGAGATCCGCAGGTGAAAAAGCTGGACATTATCGGCATCGTCACGCTTTCGTTGACAGTTTTTGGCCTTGCATACTTTATCACGCAAGGGCCGGAACTCGGCTTTACCAGCAGAGCATCCATCAGCATCCTTGTTGCAGTAGCAATAAGTTTCATTGTTTTTCTATTTGCGGAAAAGCTCAGCGCCCATCCGATGTTTGACTTTTCCGTATTCAAGATACGTAATTTCTCCGGCGCTCTCCTTGGCTCCATCGGCATGAACTTCAGTTTCTGGCCGTTCATGGTCTATCTGCCGATCTATTTCCAGAGTGGCCTGGGTTACGGCATCGTAGCCGCCGGGCTGTCTCTCTTGGCTTATGCGCTGCCCACCTTGGTAATTCCGCCTCTGGCAGAGCGTTTTTCGCTCCGCTATCAGCCGCGCATAGTCATTCCATCAGGTCTGTTCATCCTCGGTATGGGCTTCATTTTGATGAAATATGGCAGCGGCAGCGATCACGCCAGTTGGTTGACCATGCTCCCTGGCTCCTTGTTGGCTGGTATTGGGCTTGGCTTAACCAACACGCCTGTGACCAACACAACCACCGGCTCTGTTCCGAGTGCCCGTGCAGGCATGGCTTCCGGTATAGATATGAGTGCCAGATTGATCAGTCTAGCCATCAACATCGCTGTGATGGGATTCATCTTGCAGGTAGGTATTCTGTCTTATTTGAAGAGTGCCCTTTCCGGGACTCTCAGTGCAGTGCAATTGCGGTCTGTAGCCGAAAAAATAGCCGCCGGTAATACTGTATTCCTCAGGCAGAGTTTGCCAGAACTCTCCTCTCTGGATGCGTCTGGAGCCGTCGTCCATGCAGCGCTTGTGCACGGCTTTGGCTTGATAATGCTCTACGGCGGTATTGGTGTCTGGGTTCTAGCCGCGATCAGTTTTATGATTTTTGGACCTAAGAGAGCATAAAGACAATCCCGGGGATATCGAGGCACTGAAAAAGTCCCCATTGTTGAGAGTAAGAGAATATCCAAAGAAAAACGAGCCTCTAGAATCGCTTCTAAGGCTCGTTTCGCGTTCAGGGAGACATATTTGTACCCCTAAAATCTTTGTATTTTCGAAAATCAACAGTTTTTTAGTGGCCTCGATAAATTCAGAGGTCATCTTTTAATGCTTAGAAAGGTTTTTTTGTCTGAACGCCTACAGTTCCCACTCTTTCCGTAAAAGCCCCATTCGAATCGAATCATAATACTGTCCGTTATAATATCTGCACTTTCGAAGTCTGGCTTCCAGGGTCATGCCCAGCTTCTCTCCAACTTTCATCATCCGCTGGTTTCCTGACCAGGTCGTAAAGCCCACTCTTACCAAGGGTAATGTATTAAACAAATGCGTGATCCACAATCGCAAGGCTCGTGTACCATACCCACCGTTCCAATACTGCGGATTATAAATGCCAATTCCCATTTCAAGCCATTGCGAAGGTTGATGCTCCCAATAGTAGCTAACCGTCCCTATGATCTTACCTTCCACCTCAATGAGCCAGAAGTCGTCTTGTTCGACTCGCTTTTCTTTGCCTTGTAAATAATCCTCCCAGGAAAGCGCCTTATGTTCATAATAAGGTGCATCCCATTGCTTCCATTCCGGCGCTTCCTCTTTATAGGTTAGCGTCCAAAGAGCATGCAAGTCTTCTTCTTTAACAGGCCTAATGGTTAAGTCCTTATCCGTGTAGATGGAAAACACCCCTGACCATCATGGTTTTACTACTGGGCCCGCACCTTATTCGCACCGGGCTTGATTTCTGGTGGAATGGGGCATACGTAAGGCTGATCGCCGAGTCTGGCCCGCAAGTCAGTCTGCGCCTGCGCTACCAGCTCCGGCTGCTCCAGCAGCTCGGCGGCTGTAGCAGCCATGACCTTGGCGGCATGCAGCATGCCCTTGTGTCCGATGGAGGTCGCACCCGAGGCAACCCACTGCCACGTATGCGCCTGTGTTCCTACAGGAAAACAGGCGGTCGTGCACTGTACGGTCGGCGTAATCCAGCTTACGTCGCCGACATCGGTTGATCCATACAGCGGCTCGGTGCCCGTATAAGGCTGAAGAATATCAGCCATATCCTTATCACGCAGGCCCGGATATTTGACCACGACTCCTGCGCGCTCCTGCTCATCCAATGTCGTACATATTTCGGCGGCATAGGCCAGTTCTTCCGCCGTAAATTCCGGTACGCCCAGTTGCTCGAACACGCGATACATGGTTTGCTCCAGCACCGGGCTGGGCATCAGGTTGGAGCATGCCTTGTCGAATACGATTTCAACCTCCGTCCCCGTCATCAATGCCGCTCCGCGAGCAATATCGCAGACCCGGTTGTAAATATGCTGCACCTGCGACGCTTGCGGTGCCCTGATCAGATATAGCACCTCAGCATCTGCCTGTACGACATTGGGAGAAAAGCCTCCGCTGTTCGTGATTGCATAATGCAGACGCGCGTCCTGCACAATATGCTCGCGCAAATAGTTCGCGCCGATGTTCATCAACTCGACGGCATCCAGCGCGCTGTGGCCCAGATGAGGAGCTGCTGCGGCATGTGCGCTTTTACCTTTAAAACGAAAATAAACCTGCACATTGGCTAATGTGCTCACAGACATAATGCTGTTATAGTCCATCGGATGCCAGCACAAAGAGAAATCCACATCATCAAACAATCCTGCACGCGCCATAAACGCCTTGCCTGAGCCACCCTCTTCACCGGGACAGCCGTAGTAACGGACCGTTCCCGACAGTCCGTTCTGCTCTATCATGTTTTTAAGCGCAACCGCTGCGGCCAAAGAGGCTGAGCCGAGCAAATGATGACCACAGCCGTGACCGTTGCCTCCCTTTTCTACTGGCTCCTGCCGGGCAATGCCTTTAAGCTGGCTAAGTCCAGATAAAGCGTCATATTCTCCGAGAAATGCGATAATCGGCTTGCCGCTGCCATAGCTCCCGATGAAGGCTGTTTCGATACCGCCCACACCGCGCTCTACAGCGAAGCCCTCCTCTTCCAGGCTGCGGCATAACAGCTCAGCGGATTGATATTCCTCGAAGCGTGTTTCTGCATACTGCCATATTTGCTCGCTGATGCGAATGATGTTATCCCGTTGTCGTTCAATATCTTCGGATAATAGCTCTATATGCTTCATGACTGGTATCCCACCTTTCTCAGCGAAGCGTCCGTCTGGCCAGCCGCTCCAGCAATTCTACGCTGCGTGGCAGCACCTCTTCCTGAATATCAAACTCCGGATGATGGTGAGGGGCGGGCAGATCGCAGCCGATAATCATATAGGTGCCCTTTCCTCCCAGCTCCTGCACACGCCGAATCATGTAGCTGGCATCCTCACTGCCCAACGAGCTGGTTTGCCCCATCGCTTTCTGATTCACGAAGCCCTCAACATGCTGTGCTTCCTCTGCTGCCATCTCCGCCAATTCCGGGCTGCATACAATCGGGATTGCGCCACCGATGACGCGAATTTCATGCTCCAGCTCATGCATCCCTGCACTGTGGGCTATAATATTGCGTACCCGTCTCTCCAGCTCTTCATTCGTCTGCTCATTCACCGAGCGTGTTTCGATGATCATACGCGCGGTTTCAGGTATGATGTTGGCAGCTGTTCCTCCTTCCAGCACACCTACGTTAATACGTGTCTCCCCGGTGCTGAAGCGGGGCAGCGAATGAATGTTCAACAGCGCGGTGGCCGCGCCTAGCAGGGCATTGTTCCCTTTTTCCGGTGAGGAGCCCGCATGTGACGCCACACCGCGAAAGCGTGCCTCCAGCTTGGTGGACGCCAGAAAGCCTGCCGAGCTGCCGTGAATTTCACCCAGCGGTACATCACAGCCCAGATGCTGGCAAAAAAGCGTATCTACGTCGTCCAGCATTCCTTTGTGCACCATAGCATAAGCGCCTCGAACCCCCTCTTCTGCCGGTTGAAAGATCAGTTTAACCTTGCCTGCAAATTGACGGTCACTTAATCGCTCGGCCAAGCCGAGGCCAATCGTCGTATGTCCGTCATGAGCGCAAGCATGCATATGACCCTCGTACAGTGAACGAAAGCCTTCGGCCTGCGGCACATGCCGTGTTTTCGTGCTTTCCGTAATCGGGAGCGCGTCCATATCGAATCGGAACGCCACAGTGGGCCCTTCCTGCACACCCCGCAGAATACCAACAACAGCCGTATAGCCCCCCTTCATGTGGGAAGCAATCGCAGGGTCCGCTCCATCCCGCAAAGCGCGTTCATAAGCGGCCTCCAGCACCTCTTTTTCCGGCAAGCCGCGCACAGAGCTTGGTTCCATCGCATCCTGTCCATAAATAACCTCGTAGCCGAATTTCCGCAGCAAACCCACAACCTTGGATGCTGTTCGGAATTCAGTAAAGCCCAACTCAGGATGACGGTGCAAATCCCGACGCAGTTCAATCAGATCTAACATATATACCACCTTACCTTTTATATGAAATAATAGAATTTACAAAATCGTACGTTTCAATTATGACAGACTATAACCGTTCTAACTAGGATAATTTGGGATATATACCCGGTCCAATCGGAAGACCCAGCAGGTACCAAACCACGACCAGAAGCGTCCATACAATGAAGAAGAAAATAGGATACGGGAGAATGAGAGAGTAATAGGTGCCAAGTTTTGCGTCCTTTTTATACTGCTGAAGAAAACCGACAAACAAAGGAATAAACGGAGATACCGGGGCCAGCGGAATGACAGAGGAATCCGCCACGCGGAAAATCAACTGCGCAAAAGCAGGATGATAGCCCAGTACCATAAACATCGGTATAAATACAGGTGCAAGCAGTGACCAAATGGCTGAGCCACTGGCAATGAACATACACAGGAATGCCGACAGAAAGATCAGGCCAACGAATACAGGTACTCCGGTCAGGTTGATTTTTTCTAACATATCCGTAATGTACAACGCGATAAAACGCCCCATATTACTCCAATTGAACATGGCTACAAACTGGGACAACGGGAAAACCATAATAATGAATCCTGCCATGTCCTTAATCGGATGGACAAGCAGCTTGGGGATATCGTTCTGCTCCCGGATCACTTTTGTCGCGATGCCGTAGGTGATAGCTACAGCGAAAAAGAACAATAGAATCACCGGGACAATTCCTGACAGAAACGGCGAACCCATAATGCCTCCCGTCTCCGGGTTACGTAAAATCCCGTTAGCTGGAACAACCATCACGGCTATTACAGCAATGTACACTAAGGCGGCAATTCCGGCAGCACGTAGCCCTTTATTTTCACGGGAAGACAGCTTTTCCAGCTTGAACGGACTCTCTCCGCCTTGATACGTACCCAGTCGCGGTTCCAAAAATTTATCCGTAATCAAACCGGCGAGCAACGTAAGCACAAATACAGAAGTCATCATAAAATACCAGTTGTCCAGCACACTCACGGAAATCGCAGCATTGACTGACTTGGCTACCTCGGTGCTGATACCAGACAAAAGCACGTCTGTCGATACGATCAGCAGATTGGCTGTAAACCCGGAGCCCACGCCTGCAATAGCTGCCAGTAGACCAGCTACTGGATGACGTCCAACGGCCAGGAAAATAAGCGCGCCCAAAGGAGGCATGATCACGAGAGCGGCATCAGAAGAAACGTGGCTGAAAAAGGCGATAAATATGACCAAATAGCTGGCGTAGCCGGGACGCACGACGAGCGCTATTTTACGAATGACAGCCTCCAGCAGCCCCACCTTGTCGGCCAACCCAATGCCTAGCATCAGCGCCAGAATAGAGCCTAATGGGGTAAAGCCGGAAAAGTTTTTGACAATGTTAGGCAATAACCATTGAATGCCTTCGGCACTAAGCAGGTTTTTGACCTGTACCCGTTCATGGCTGATCGGATCAACGGCGGAGGCATGAAAGACAGACAGTACAGCAGTGCCTAATAAAAGAAGAATAATCAAATAGACAAACAGTAAAAAAGGATTGGGCAGCTTGTTGCCCACCCTTTCGACCCATCTGAAGATGCCAGTTTGTTGCTCTACGTTTTCCATGTTTGTCCCCCTCTTCGCGCTATTAAGCGAATATTTAACGACTATTTCGCTTAATTGTTTTGACATATTATATCTTTGGTTTTCAGGCGTTACAATACTTTTGTTATATTTAATAACATATCAACGTTATATAATTTTTTTATCATACTAAATTCAAGCAGATGCACCTACAAAAAAAGCTCCCGAAGGTCAGGTTACTTCACCTGTTCTCCAAGAGCTTTGATCAGCGCTTTGATCAGCGCTTTTATAAGCTTATCGTATTCCGTGTTTATTTCGGTTATCGTTTGAGCTGATAAATTTTACGCGGTCGTCCCCGACTCGTCTGGAGTTCGCCGCCTGTGGCGAGAGCCAGTCCATTTTCCACCAGCCCCAGCATAATACGCTGTGCATTGCGGACTGTCATGGACAAATCGGCGGCCAAATCCGATGCGCTAAAGCTTCCCCATCCCTTGCGTCGGGCAAGCGCCTCGATTTTTCGGTACGTACGAATACTGACTGCCGCCTGGTTTAAGCGATTCAGCAGTTCCTGATCCTCTGTACGATATTCATACTCCAGTTCATCCTGCCCTCCTGCCGATTCAACCACAGTTCCGTCCGCCCTCACGATGATAATGTCGCCCACTTCTCTGTCTTTTGCCGTCTGAATCGCCTTGCGTGCGTGCTGCTCCGCCGAAAGGGCCGTTTCGCCAAAACCTATACCAACCGCCACAGGCTGGTCTACCTCTGTCTCCAGCCGAAATACCGCTTCACGCAGAGCAGAAATTTCACGCTCCATCGCCCCACGCGAGCCGAATATCTGGTATCGACCATTTCCATTCTCCAGAAGAGAGCCATCCAGCTTGTCACAAAACTCCAGCAGCACACGCTTGATCTCCAATTCCAGGAGCTGCACATAATATTTTGTGCCTGAACGCCCTGACACCTTGTCCAGGTTCTCTATTTCTATGATTTGCACGCCAATCTGGCTATCTTTAAAGTAGGAGGCTCGCTGCTTCTCGATGCTAATACGAAGCGCCTGACGGATTTCCATACGGGTCACATCAATCTTGCTGCACGGCACTCCCCGTTCCAGCAGCCTTTTATGCACTGCATGCATACAGGTCAGAGCCGCCTGCGTCTGCCCGCTCTCCCACATTTTTATATGAACATCGGCTAATTCCGTTTCCTGTTGCTTATCCCGGTGTCCCTCCTGCTTTACCTCGAACATATGGATAGCAAACATGGATTCAGGCAATTCCAACTCATCCAGCGATTCCTGCAGGTTAAACTCCTCCAGCTCCACCATATCCAGTGACATGCACGTAATTGCAGGATATGAACCCTTTAAAAGATGGAGAATCCCTTTGTACAGGCTGGCCCCTGTCGGGGAGCAATATACGATACTATCAGAGTCTATAAGCTGCGGTTTGACTGCCATGTAAGGAATAGGTCCGGTAAAAAGCCATCCACTCACCTCTCCACGGTGAGCCGGGATGATAGCCGCTGCTTCCACCAGATTTTCATACGGATAAGGGATTAGCTTCGCCGTATCTGCATACTCACGTCCCACCTCTATGATCCGATCAATTGAGGGTTTCGGACCTACTACTCCAATCGTATACATGAAAATACTCCTCCTGATCTGTATGCAGGACGGCGGTTATTGATCCTACGCCTGTCTTTGGCTATATCGTAGCTGTTTTATTGAGGAGTAGCAAGGTGTGCAGAGTGTGGTGGTGGGTTTCGTGGGAAGTGGCGCTGCGCGAATGATTTGATCTTACGATCGCTGTTGCCACGGGATTCTTTGGATTGGATAGGACATGTGATGGTAAGAATCCCGTGGCAAAGGCGAACGCTGACGCTTCTACAGATTCAAATCCTCCGCTCCGCTGGCTTCCCGCCATTCCAGTACCACATCTGCGTAGGGAGGTAAGGTATTGGAAAAGCGGATTTCATCGGCTTCGCTCGATTCAATTTAATTTTTTATTACTACATTATTAATGCTCTGTATAATAGACTCGAAAAATGAACATAAAAACGGAGTAGACGGAATGGTGCTGTACAAGCGTAGCGGTGGCGATGGGAAGCACCATCCGACTGCGCAGTGGCGCATAGGTAACTTCGATAAATGATATGTGTTGACAAACAATCAAAAATCATTTATCTTAATATCAAGATAATAAATTATAAAGAAAGTTTACGACTGTTTATTTTGCTTTGAAAAAACGAATCATATAAAACCAAGGAGGACAATGACATGAAACTGTTAGGATTGCATCACGTATCGGCGATTACAGCGGCGGCGGCTAAAAATGTTGATTTTTATACTCAGGTTATGGGACTTCGGCTGATCAAGAAAACGGTAAACCAGGATGATGTCAGCGTGTATCACCTCTTCTACGGGGATGAGCGTGGAACTGCGGGGACGGAAGTTACATTTTTTGAAATCCCACATGCCGGACAGACTCGTACAGGGAATAACAGCATTTCGGCGCTCTCCCTGCGCGTACCGAATGACAAGGCGCTGGAATATTGGAAAAACCGCTTCGAGCAACTGGATGTAAAACATGGCGAAATTACGGATCAAGCAGGACGTTTGGCGCTTTCGTTCGAGGATTTTGAAGGACAACGTTTCTTCCTCGTTTCGGATGAGCATGATAACGGTGTGCGCGGTGGTACGCCTTGGGAGAAAAGCCCTGTCCCTGCCGAATATGCCATCGTGGGACTTGGCCCGGTTCATCTGACCATTCCCAAAGCAGAGAATACAATTCTCATTCTTGAACAGGTTATGGGCTTCCGCAAAAAGGGCTCCTATCCTTCCCCTGTTGCCGGACAGCCGGATGTGGTTATCTATGAAACGGGTGAAGGTGGTACCGGAACTGAGGTTCATCTGGAAGAGCGCAACGATCTCCCACAAGAGCGGCCGGGACGAGGCAGTGTGCATCATGTAGCCTTCCGTGTTGAAACCGAGGAAGAGCTCAAACAATGGGTAGAGCGTATTGGTCAGCTGCAAATTTCCAATTCAGGCTTTGTAGATCGCTTTTATTTCCGCTCCCTGTACTTCCGTGAGCCGAACGGCATTCTGTTTGAATTGGCAACCGATGGACCTGGCTTTGACACCGACGAGGAATTGGAGTTTCTGGGCGAATCCCTGTCGCTGCCGCCATTTTTGGAGTCGCGCCGTGCATCTATTGAAGCCAATCTCAAGCCACTTAACACCAAACATTAATTGAATTTTCATTTACACAAAAGGGCATTCCGCCACCTGTAAGCTTTTCAGCTTTGACAGGTAAGCGAAATGCCCTTTTTAGCTATGCTTACAGCTTTTTATCATCCACGCTGTTCAGCCACGCTTCGATTTCTCCGATCACAGAAGCGATACAGCCATCCTGGAACGGCGAGATCAATCCAGCCAGCTCAACCAATCCGGTAAAAGATCGGTTCCCCCCGGCACGGCACAGCTTCAAATAATCCTCCCACGCCGCTGTCCGGTCGATACTCATACGTTTCCAGAACTGGAATGCGCACAATTGCGCGAGTGTGTAGTCAATATAGTAGAACGGGGATTGAAAAATATGCCCCTGTTTGTGCCAAAATCCGCCATGCTCCAGATACTCGTTGCCTTCATAGTCCAGATGCGGTTTATACTTGCGTTCAATGGAGCGCCATACGCTTTTACGTTCGGCCGGGGTCCAATCCGGATGCTCATATACGGCATGCTGGAATTCGTCTACGGCCACGCCGTAAGGCACGAACAGCAACGAAGAGGACAGATGTTCAAAATGATATTTGTCCGTATCTTCTTCAAAGAACAGCTTCATCCAAGGCCATGCGAAAAATTCCATGCTCATGGAATGGATCTCAGCCGCCTCCATGGTTGGCCAATGATACTCCGGAATTTCAAAATGCCGGCTCTCATAGACCTGGAAGGCATGACCTGCTTCATGCGTCAATACGTCGATGTCACCAGAAGTACCATTAAAATTGGAGAAAATAAACGGCGTGCCATATTCGCTCAAAAAGGTACAGTAGCCTCCGCTTTGCTTACCCTTTTTGCTGATCAGGTCCATTAATTCCCGTTCGATCATAAAGCTGAAAAATTCATGTGTTTCCGGTGAAAGTTCCTCATACATACGTGCTCCATTACGAAGGATCCACTCCGGGTCACCTTTTGGCGTAGGGTTGCCTGACAGGAAGTTGAAGCCTTCATCATAATAACGAAGCCGATCTACACCGATCCGTTCGCGCTGACGCTCCTTCAACTTGGTTGCCAGGGGAACGATGTGCTTCAGTACCTGCTCGCGGAAATTGGCAACCATTGTGGCATTGTAATCTGTACGTCCCAAACGAGCATAGCCCAGTTCTACGAAGTTGTCGTAGCCCAGCTTATGTGCCATGCGTGTACGTACCTTGACCAGTTCATCATAAATCCGATCCAGTTCGTCCTCATGCTCGCTCATAAATTGATATTTGGCCTCGGATGCCAGTTTGCGCGTTTCCCGATTGGTATCCAATTCAAATGGCAAAAGCTGTGCTAACGTGCGTTCTTGCCCTTCAAACTGGATCTTGGCGGACGCAATAAGCTGGGCATATTCGGAGGTCAGCTTATTTTCCTGCTGCAAATCCTCGATGATATCCGGGTGGAACGACTTGAGTGCTACCTCGGCAATACTAAAAAGCTGGCTGCCCCATTGGCTCTCCAGCTCGGCTCTGAACGGAGAGTCCACCAATGCCCGGTAGTACTCCGTTACATACTCCTGAATGACCGGAATGAAATCATCAGCATACTCTTGCTCCGCTTTGTAAAAGGCGTCCTCCGTATTAATGGAGTGCCGAACTTCCACCAATTGCAATTGCGTTTCCACATGACTGCGCAGCTTGTTAATCGCATGAATTACTTCATTTTGACGTTCTACGCTGTCTGCCTCACGAAACTGCTGCAACAGCGTTTTAAACCGCTGTTCAATTTCAGGCTGCTCTGGTCGGCTGTAAGCCATTTGGCTGAATAATGTCATTGCTTTCGTTCCCCCCTCAGTGTAATAAACCTGATGCCTATTATACAGTACGATTAGACAAAACTGGAAGCAATAGCTCAAAAAAAAGACAACCTCAAAAGCCGCAATACCAAGTACTGCGGCTTTTAGGAGCCAAACTGGCTCTTATCTCATAGATATCTTTGCCTCAAGCAATTATTATATATATGCAGCCTAATGGAGATTTATAAGGCCTTCTTTGTTATGCTTATTAATTTTGTATACTTATTGATTTTGTATACTTATTGATTCTGTAAACGGTGTGCGGCATGCAGGGTCGGACCGACGAATTCATTCAGCTTGAAGCTGCCTTCAATGGCCTGTGTGATAAATTTCTTGGCCTGATCCACCGCTTCACGTACAGTCAGCCCTTGAGCCAAGCCAGCCGTTACCGCCGCCGAAGTGGTGCATCCTGCACCATGGGTAAAGCTCGTTTTTACCACATCCGCTTCAAACCAGTCAGAAGTGATTCCGTCATACAGCAGGTCCATCGCTTTGCCTGTGCGAATTTTACCACGGTCCTTGATCAGCACGTGCTTCGCTCCGCGCTCATGGATAATGGCAGCCGCTTCCTGCATCTGCTCCAGCGTCGTGATGGGTCCATTCTTCGCCAGCTGCGAAGCCTCGAACAAGTTGGGTGTTACCAGATCAGCGCCAGGAATTAACAATTCCAGCATCGCTTCTGTATTTTCCGGCTGAAGCACTTCATCCGTACCTTTGCAAACCATAACCGGGTCAATGACGATCCGCTTCAGATCATGTTTTTTCAAATGGCTGGCTACCAGCTCGATAATATCAACGGAACCAAGCATACCGGTTTTCATCGCATCAAAACCGATGCCTTCCAATACAGTACGCAGCTGCGCTTCTACCACATCCAACGCAACAGGATATACAAGATGGTCCCAGGTTTTGGGACCCATCGCTACTACGGTTGTCAATACAGTCATACCATATACGCCAAGCTCCTGAAAGGTTTTCAGGTCTGCCTGAATACCCGCTCCTCCGCTTGTGTCGGAGCCCGCTATCGTTAATGTTTTGGGAATCGTCATTTGTACATGCTCTCCTTCACTTTCTGTGCTGCATTTATCCTAATCCCGCATACGAAACTTGTCAACGCGCAAAGCGTCTTTTCCATGCCAAAAGTCACAAGAACCCGCAACAACTAAAAAACGAGAACATTCCCCTTTGGAACGGGAACATCCTCGTAAGAACGTGTTATATGAAGAGCTCGCATGAAAATTAGAATTACGAATATCCACCGGTACTGTGATCATAAGCATGATTCTTTTCATTTTCCCGTACGCCGAGACAAAGGCTTTGATACAGATGCTGCTGTTCCGGAGTAGCAAAATTCCGGTGCTGCTCAACCAGGGCCATACAACCGATGATATGCTCGGTATAGCTATTATCTACAGACAGCTGCAAGCAGTGCAGTGTTTGTCCCAATCCCTCAGAGAAATCGCCCTTTCGAAAATGATATTCCGCATACACCTTACAAAAGGATGCAAAGCGAAACGCATTAAAGTGCCTGCGATAATGAGTGTCCCATTGTTCAGGTGCAAGCTCCCAAAAGCTCTTGAGCTGCTGACTGAACAGTCCCAGCTCGGCATCCACAAAATAACCGAACCGGTTCGCTGATTCGAGCAATGTGTTCAAGCCCTCCAGCGTTTCATCCGAATGCTCGCGCAAATAAGTAATATACTCATAGATTGCAGAAGTGTTACCCATTTTAATTTCAATACAAAGTCGGTTGCCCCGAGCATATACACGGTGCATTTCGACTACTTTCGTGCCTTCCTCGTCCAGGCCCTCAAACCAGCTTAAATCTGCATAACCTTCAATCCATTGCTTGGATTCCTCATATCTGCCCTGAAACTCATAGCAGCTGGCCTTTAGCAGATGCCCCTGGGCATAGTAATAAACGAGCGGCTTAAGCAGCTCCAGGTGCTCATCCCCAAATCGATTCCGATTACGATACAATGCCTGCGCCAGCTCTCTTAGCTCATCCGCATACATTTCCATCTCGGACCATTGCATTTTTGACGCAAACACTTGGGACAGCATATGTAAGCCTTCCAATGCGTATGTTTCCGGTAGACGGCTTCGGTATAAATGGAATTGTACAGCAGCCTTCAAGTTCCGCTTGTTATCCTTAATCTGAACCTGGAAAATACGAAAATAGCTAATCGCCAAGCGTTCGGAATGGGTATACTTCTCACTCTCGATAACACAATCATACAGAAGCATGGAGGCTTCATGTCGATCATTCTCAAACATTTCTTCTGCTGTCTCAAAAATAGCCGGAATGTTCGATAAATCATCCATCAGATAGCCAAGTACACTACGTATGCAGTCCAGCTTGTTCAACTCCGAGCAACGGAGAAGAAACGGACGCAGCCTCCGCCAATGCGGCAAAGAATGAACAAAGCATTCATCCACATACATCTCGAACAAAGACCCTTCTTCCAATCCCATGGCCTCGGTGATTAGATCAAGCTGATTAACTGAAATGGGCCGTGGAGGGTTCCGGTTAAGAATACCACTGAGTGTACCCGGATTTACCTTGGAAGCATCTGCAAAACACTGCATCGAAATGCCTTCACTTTGAATATACTTTTCAATTTCTGCGCGAATCGTGGTGTTTTTTTCCAAAGGGACACCCCCTCAAACGAATGATGGTGATTGTTCATTACCTTTTAAACCAAAATTTGTTTAATCAAAGTATATGTCTTATTATACGGGAGGTCAATAACTTAAACGCGACTCCGGACATATAAAATCACGAATTTCGTACGATATTAAATCCGTTTTATGAAAAAAGACCGCCCCCGAAGGTTTGGTCTGTTCATGTGTCGTGATGCTGTAGACTTATGAAGGCAAAGAATAATTTGCTGTTTAGAGCGGTCCAAAATCAATAGCAAATTTGGCATAACCTTCAATAGTTAATCCTTCATAAAGCAGCTCCGAATAAGCTTGAGCGGCCTCCGTAGCTTGTGGCGAGGTCAAGAATGTCACATGCGGACGCCCCTCCCATGGGGCAAGGGACCAGTGGCCGTCTGCTTTTGGCGTCACTGTCTTCATTTGCCGCACATAGTCGGTCAATACATGCCGATTTTCATCCGGTGCAGCAAGTACAATTCGTTCTCCACCCGGATTAACGAGCGTGGAGGAGAAGGCGCGATAGTTGTTCGTAACCACCAGATAACTCTGCTGCATATCCATCGGCTCTCCTTCGTAGGACATATGAAGGATTCTGTGCGCATCCGGCACCTTTAATTTCCCGGCAATATCATATCTGGCAGGCTGCGTTACATCAATCTGATATCTGATCCCGTCGATGATATCAAAATTAAAGCTCGGAAAATCAGAATCAATCAGCTCTTGCTCATGTTCTGCCAAAGGATCAATCTGCCGGAATTGTCCGGCAGACCACTCAAGCCATTCCCGAATTTCCGCCCCGATCAGCCGGACGACATGCAGCGTATTCGGGAAGTTGTACAGATCGGCGATATGCTTGATCGCCAACGTCCCTGCCGGAATATCGGTGTAGTAAGATGGGCCGTATCTGCCGCCCGTTTTAAATGGAGCCGCTGCCGACAGAACGGGTAAAGCTTCGTACTCGCTCCCTTGCAGTTGCTGCTTCACATACCAAATTTGCGCATCATTTACGAGCTGAACCGAAGCATCGTCCATGACTTGGGCAAAGAAGCTGTTCACCGCCACCGTCGTCCGACCGACAGGAGCGCGAATATACTCCAGTGTCCCGACGTGCTCCTCTGCTACCGACTGCTGAATTACAGCATCCGGTTGTACCAGCGCTTCCTTCCGTACCGGATCATACACCGGGCGTACCTCGGCAGAGGATGCGGCCACTTCCCACTTTCCATCTATAAGAAAAAGGTCGAAGTCAATAATACCCAGATGATCCCCCCAGAAGCCCGGCTCTACCGCCGGAATATCGTGGATCGTGCCTCGCTCCGTATCAACACCCGTTTTACCGACAAACAAAGGTCCGGGGAATACTTTATGCGCATGACCAAACAGAATGGCGTCAATCCCCTCCACCCTGCTCAGTGGCAACACCGTGTTTTCCATATATGGCGTTTCAGGAATATCCTCAAAGCCCGCATGGGGCATGGCAATGATCAGATCGGCTCCCTCTGCCTTCATTTTGGGAATAAACCGTCTCGCCGTTTCCAGCACGTCCTTGACGATGATTTTTCCCTCCAGCCACGCCTTGTCCCATTGCATAATTTGTGGCGGTACAAAGCCGATGACTCCCACCTTTAAAAGATGCTTGCCGCCTGCTTCATCCTCAACCGTCTTGTCCAACAGCAGATAAGGTGTGAAATAGTTTTGTTCATTTTCTCCCGCTACATAAATGTTGGCATTTATATAAGGAAATTGCGCTCCCTGAAGGCAGGTCTGCAAATATTTTAGTCCATAGTTAAATTCATGATTTCCGATATTCCCTGCCTCGTACCCTAAAAGATTCATCGCCTTGTAAGCAGGATGTACAGCGCCGGGGTCCTGTTGAAGACGCTGCACAGCATAATCCCCCATCGGATTCCCCTGAATGACATCCCCGTTATCCAGCAGGAGATGGTTGGGTACCTCAGACCGGGCCGTTTGAATCAAGCTGGCGGTTTGCGCCAGACCATACTGCAGCGTTTCCTCATCTGCATAATAATCGTAATTCCACAAACTGACATGCAGGTCCGTCGTAACCATGATGCGGAATTTTACCCTCGCCGGACCTGACGGCTCCCGATGTATGACTTCATTTGTATCCAATCTTGTTCTCTCCCTCAGCTTCGGTCATAGAGTTTGAACAAGTCTAGCAGACCACTATTAAGAGAATGTTAAAGGAATGAACGCCAGCAACCATACGATAAATTTTACATTATTTTTACCAAAGTCAGGGATGGTTTTAACCCTGGCCGCCGGACTAGCTGTTAAGATTTGCTTTGTTACAGAATTTACAGAGTTTTCATTTTTTATCGTTATGACTTCTTTAATTACTATGTTTTAGGGGGAAATTATTTTGTTCAAAAAAGCACTGACCTTGTGCATGACCTTCACACTGGCGGCAGGTCTGGCCGCTTGCGGCTCCAATGCAAGCAAAAACAGCGCGTCGACTCCAGGCACAGATGGTACGAAAAGCGAAAGCACAGCCTATGTTCCTACAGAGCTAAAGGTACAGTTCGTTCCTTCCCAAAATGCAGATACACTCGAAGCCAAAGCCAAGCCGCTCGAAAAGCTGCTGGGGGACAAGCTTGGAATCCCGGTAAAAGTCACCGTATCTCCTGACTACAACACGATTGTGGAAGCCATGTCCTCCAAACAGGTTGATGTAGGTTTCCTTCCACCGAATGCCTATGTTCTGGCACATGATAACCGCAAAGCAGCTGATTTGCTGCTGCAAGCCCAACGCTACGGCATTGAAGATGCCACAGGCAAGGACACAGCTGAAAAAGTAAACTTTTATAAAGCGATGATCGTGGTCAAAAAAGATTCTCCGATTAAAAGCCTGACTGATCTGAAGGGCAAAAAAGTCGGCTGGCAAAATGTAACCTCCTCCGCAGGCTATGTGTATCCCGCAGCAGAGCTGAAAAAAGCCGGCGTGGACCCGGACACGGATGTACAGGGTGTAACGATCAAAGGCCATGATGCTGCTATTCTGGCACTGCTGAACGGTCAAGTTGATGCTGTAGCTGTTTTCCAGGATGCCCGCAACACAGTGAAGAAGGAAATACCGGATGTATTTGAAAAAACACGTGTCATCCATTACACGGCTAAAATTCCGAATGACACGGTCAGCGTGCGTTCCGATATGGATCAAGCGTGGAGAGACAAAATCAGCCAAGCCTTTATCGATATCGCCAATGATCCAGAAGGCGGCAAAATCATTAAAGAAATTTACACGCACGTAGGCTATGAAAAAGGCGACGATAAAAACTTCGACTCTGTACGTGAATATGCCGAAGCCGTCGGCCAAGCGGTGAAGTAATAGGAGCAAACGAGTCATTGTAATGAAGCAGCAGCTACAAAACAGGCATTACGAATGACAGGGCAGCACCGTCCATGTATTCATGGCGGTGTTGTTTTCATTCCACCCCATCGGGGGGAGAAAGCGGGGAGCAAATGATCGAATTCCGTAACGTATCGAAAACGTACCCGAATGGTACCAAAGGGTTGAACAATATTAATTTGACGATTAAAGAGGGCGAGATGGTCGTCATTGTCGGCTTGTCCGGTGCCGGCAAGTCCACCCTGCTACGTTCCATTAACCGACTGCATGACATTACCTCCGGCAACATCATCATAGACGGCAGATCTGTTACGTCTGCCGGAAGCAGCGAGCTGCGGCGCATTCGCCGTGATATCGGCATGATCTTTCAGAGCTTCAATCTGGTTAAGCGCTCGACCGTGCTCCGCAATGTACTTTCCGGCCGTGTCGGCTATCATTCGACACTGCGGACGATTCTCGGCCTCTTTCCGAAGAAGGATGTCGAGCTGGCACTAGCGGCGCTAGGACGCGTGAATATCCGCGAAAAAGCCTACAGCCGGGCCGATGAGCTGTCTGGCGGTCAGCAACAGCGAGTATCTATCGCCCGCGCGCTGGCGCAGGAGGCCAAAATTATTCTGGCGGACGAGCCTGTCGCATCGCTTGATCCCTTGACCACCCGCCAGGTCATGGACGACCTCCAGCGGATCAACCGTGAAATGCAGATTACAACCATCGTCAATCTGCATTTTATTGATCTGGCGCGTGAATATGCGACGCGGATTATCGGACTGCGCGCGGGGGAGGTCGTCTTTGACGGCACGCCGGAGGAAGCTACGGACGAGGCCTTCGCGGAAATCTACGGCCGGGTTATCAAGCACGATGAGCTGTTGGGAGTGGGATCATGAAGCCTGACTCTACGGCTCAGCCACGCTCTTCGGCGTCGCCGTCACCGCATGCCGGGCCACCGCAACCAGGCATGCCGCCCGCAGGGCCACCCTTGCCGGGGCGCTACAAGCGCTACGCCACCTGGATGATTTTTATTGTGGTACTGGTTGCCTGCTCCATTCATACAGATGCCACGCCTTACCAGTTGATCGTCGGCTTGCCCGAAATGGGTAAGCTGCTGGGCGAAATGTTCCCGCCTGACTGGAGCTACCTGCCCACCATCTGGAAACCGATGCTGGAAACGATCCAGATCGCCATTGTCGGCACGACACTGGGAGCCATCCTGGCTATCCCGGTCGCGCTGCTCTGTGCCTACAATGTGATGCCGCGCAAGCTGATTTCACTGCCGATGCGCACGATTCTGAATCTGGTGCGGACGATTCCGGATTTGCTGTTTGCCTCCATCTTTGTGGCCGTGTTCGGCATCGGTCCGTTTGCAGGGATGCTCGCCCTGCTCTTCTTCTCCTTCGGCATCATAGCCAAGCTGACGTTCGAAGCGATTGAAGCCATTGATCCCGGGCCGCTGGAAGCCATGACTGCCGTTGGAGCAAGCCGCATTCAGGTCATTGCCTTCGGTGTTGTGCCGCAGGCATTGCCTTATTTTGTGTCATACTTGCTGTACACGTTTGAGGTTAATGTGCGTGCGGCTTCCGTTCTGGGCCTGGTCGGTGCTGGCGGTATCGGTCTGCTGCTTGACCGTTCGCTCGGCCTGTTCCGATACGACCGGGCAAGCATCATTATTCTACTGACCCTCGTCATCGTCCTTGCAATTGATTACGGCAGTAACCTGCTACGGAGGAAATTATTATGAATGATCCTACGCTTCGCAGACCTGTTGGCTCCCGCCTGCGTCTATGGGTGATAGCTATTCTGCTGATCATCATTTATATTTGGGCATTTCGCGGAATGCAGTTTGAAGGATTACAGGGAACAGCCAAAAGCGTCTCTGTCGCTATATTGGACGGCTTCCTTCATCCAGACTGGTCATTCGTCTACATCCCTGAAGGAGAGGATTTATTGCGCGGGCTGCTGGATACGCTGGTCATTTCCATTCTCGGAACCTTCGTATCCGCGTTTGTCTGCCTTCCGTTCGCCTTTTGGGCGTCCAGCAATATGACCCGACTGCGTCCCTTATCGGGCAGCGGGAAATTTGTACTTAGTGTCATCCGGGTATTTCCCGAAATGATCGTCGCCATCCTGTTTATCAAAGCCGTTGGGCCCGGTTCGTTTGCCGGGGTGCTTGCTCTTGGCATTCACTCCATCGGCATGCTGGCGAAGCTGTTCTCGGAAACGATCGAAAGCGTCGATTACGGGCCGCAGGAAGCTTTGATCGCATGTGGCGCCAATCGTCTGCAGGTGATTTTCTTCGCCGTGCTGCCGCAGGTGATTCCACAGTTTCTTTCCTATTCGCTCTATCGTTTTGAAATTAACATCCGCTCTGCCACCACGCTCGGTCTGGTCGGTGCAGGCGGTATTGGTACTCCGCTGCTGTTTGCACTCCAAATGCGCAACTGGAACCGGGTAGGCGTTATTTTGCTGGGTATTGTGGTCCTGATCATTTTGACGGATCTGATTTCCGGCTGGCTGCGCAAACGGATCGTATAGTTTTAAATGCCGAAAAAGCCTCCCTTGTAGTAAAATGGCCAGCCATGCGCGCCAACTTTACCAAGGAGAGGCTTCTTTCTACCTGCTTACAAATGCACGAACGATGATTCAGAACCAATTCCTTACTTTATTACCCATACCGCGATACAACCTTCTATGCCAGCGTGGAGGCCGAAGCAAAGATAGAGCGGATCGCATTGGACACCTGCTCCGTTTCACTCAGCAGATACATATGACCTCCAGGGAAGCGGTGAAACGCAACCCTTTCTCCCCATCGTGCCCACCCGTCGGCATCACGCACACAAGCCTCGTCTTCATTGCCGTTAAAAATGTGCATTTCCGACTGAAGCGGTGTCATATCACTTGGCCGAAACGTCTCCAGCGCTTTGAAATCCGACCGGAACGGCGGCAGGAAAAATTCGAGCATTTCCCGGTTATTCGCCAGCTCGGGCGGAATGCCGTTCAAGCCGATCACATAATCGGCGAAAGCGTCATCCTCCATCTGAGAACGGACGGGACGCTTGATATCCGGCGGCTGGACGGCCGAAACGATGACCGCTTCCGGAAAAAGCCCCTTTGACTCCAGCATCTGCGCCAATCTATAAGCCACGATCCCTCCCATACTGTGTCCAAACAGGATGAACGGTTTGTGAAGCTGAGGCAGCAGTGCCGCCTCATACATGCTGACCAGCCGTTCGAGGTCGTCTACCAGCGG
The DNA here is from genome assembly GCF_001705305.1 of Paenibacillus kribbensis. GTDB lineage: Bacteria > Bacillota > Bacilli > Paenibacillales > Paenibacillaceae > Paenibacillus > Paenibacillus kribbensis_B. The sequence continues at coordinate 108,136 of NZ_MCBP01000009.1, read as the reverse complement.
CGACCGGTTGCCTCCGTGACCAGGAGGCTCGGCGGCCAGCACTTCAAATCGGTCCCGCAAGCTGTCATACAACGGACGGAAGGCAGCGGAATATCCCCCCGCAAACGGAAAACAAATAAAATGGGTGTGGTCCGATGGATTGCCAAACCTTTTGATCAAATCGTTCATGCTCCTGCTCCCTCCAAATGATTGCTTATTCGTAAAATTGTCCGCTTCCAGTACCCGGATGCTCCATCAGTCAAATGTGCTGCTTTAAGCTGCCGCTTTGTGCTATATCGGCAATCAGCCTGCCGTTCATTTCGGCCATTGCACCATAAAGCATTTCGTCGTGCTTCCCGCAGCCTTGATGCTCAACGAGCACTCCCATCGTTCCTTCCCGCCAAGAAGACATCCACTCCGGAAGAGGCTGTACATGGTCCGCTCCGATAAAATGAATATCGGCCTTTACCTTCCCGGTGTTGATTAATTCGGCGTGATATGCGTAATAAGCCGCCATTTTGCGTTGCATGCCTTTACGTACCGCTTCGATTTGCAAGTACGGATTATCCCGGTTCGCTTCCATCAAAGCGGCGGCATCGTCTTCTGCTGACCGCCCCTTAAGGTCGCTGACACCGGTTTTCAGGTACGAATCAACCATGACAAGCTGCCTCACGGTTCTTCCCCTGCCTTCAAGTTCTTTGGCTGCTTCAAACGCCAGCCCGCAGCCCGCAGAATACCCGAGTAAAACGAACGATCCTTCTGGCTGTAGTGCCTCCATCGCGTCTGCATATTGTCCAATCCGGTCTTCTTCTTCCACGAAATCAAAAGCCTGAATCCGGATATCAGGTATAAATTTCGCCAGACCGCTGAACATAATGCCATATCCGAGCACTGGCGGGAAAGCAAAAACAGCCATTTGCCCATCTGGGTTGAACTCGGTTGTCCCGCAGCGGGATGCAGGTTCATCCGTCACACTGAACGCTGCATTCCCACCTTCCAGCGAGGCGGCCAAATCGGCAATCGTCGGCTTGGAGAAAAGCAGCCCGACCGGAACGTCCAGGTCCAGCTCTTTGAGCATTCTGCCGCACAGCGCCATCGCCTTCAGCGAATGCCCACCTGCCGCAAAGAAGTTGTCGTGAATACCGATTTGCGCGACACCGAGCACCTCGCTCCACAGGCTCACCAGTGCCGCCTCCATCTCGGTACGAGGAGGCATGGCTTCGGCTGCCGGGCTGCGTCGTTCGGCTGCCGGCAGCAATCGACGGTTCACTTTGCCGTTGGAAGTAAGCGGCAGCCGTTCAAGCAGCATACAAGACGCCGGCACCATATACGATGGCAAACGGGAGGCCAAATGACTCCGCAACTGCTCTGGCAGCACCTGCTCTGCCTGATGGGGAACAACATAAGCGCACAGGAACGTCTCGCCTTCATCGCTGCGGACTGCCAGCACGACTGCCTCTTTCACAAGAGGGTGCCGCTGCAGCATCGCTTCGATTTCACCCAATTCAATCCGATGGCCGCGGATTTTCACCTGATCATCCACACGGCCGACAAATTCGATATCACCGCCAGGTAGCCAGCGCGCCAAATCGCCACTCCGGTAACAGCGGCGCCCCTGAAGAAACGGATGAGGCACGAATTTCCCGGCGGTCAACTCCGACCGGTTCAAATAACCTTGCGCAACTCCGTCGCCTCCGATCCACAGCTCACCGACCGCTTCAAGCGGCTGAAGCTGGCCCGAAGGACCAACAATGTATGCATCCGTCTGGTTGAGCGGCCGCCCGATCGGAACCGTTGCCGCGTCTTCCGGTACCTCGTCCACCGGATAAAAGGTGGCAAAGACCGTCGTTTCCGTCGGTCCGTAGACGTGGATGATGCGGCCCGGACCCATGGCGGCCAGTGCCCTCCGAACGTGACGGACGGAGGACCGCTCCCCGCCGAACAATACTTTGCGAACCCCTTTCATCCACTCGGAGCCCGAATCTACCAGCACGTTAAACAATGCTGTCGTAACGAACATGACGGTGACGCCTTCATCCTTGATCGTCTGCATCAATTTTCCGACATTGAGAATCGTTTCATTCGCGGCAATGATCAGCTTTGCGCCGTTCAGCAGTGCTCCAAACAGATCGAAGGTGAAGCCGTCGAATGCATAGTTTGACAGGGAGAGCAGCGTGTCGCTTGCAGCAATATCGATGTAATTCGTCCTGTGGGCGACTCTGGTGATGTTGTCATGCGTCGTCAAATTGCCTTTCGGGTTGCCTGTCGTGCCGGACGTGTACATAACGTAAGCGATATCGTCCGGAGTTATTTCACAGGTGGTCGTCCAATGGCCATCCGGTTCGTCTCCGGTAGCAAAAATGTCTGCTCCCTCGCCCTTCATCCCTGCTTCATCCAGGTACAGCCGCTGTCCATTGTAGCCAGAAGCATCGGCCAGACTATCCGTTTCCCGGTGCAGCAGGAGCAGCTGTGCAGCGCTGTCCTCCAGCATATAGCGGATGCGTTCCTCGGGATACGCCGGATCCATCGGCATGTAGGCGCCGCCCGCTTTCAATACAGCCAAGATGCCGACAACCGTTTCGACTGATCGGTACGCAAGCAGCCCCACGATGGAGCCACGCCCTATCCCGCACTGGCGCAATCTCCACGCGAGTCGGTTTGCAGCATCGTTTAGCTCTGCATAGGTGAGCGTAACAGTCCCGGCAACCAATGCGATTTGGTTCGGCGTTTCCTTTGCCCTGAATTCAAACCGCTGTGGCAACGTCATCCGCTCTCTATTCTGCGGCTCCTCTGGATTAAAGGAGAGCAGCAAACGTCGTTCTTCTTCCGTCACAACCTCCATGTTGCCAAGCTTCATATCCGGGTTTAGGATCATTTGCACGATAACGAAAGTCAGTTGATCTTTTAACCGCTCAATGAAGGACAGATCAAATACGCTCGCATTATATGCAAATTTCAACAGCATTTCGTCTCCAGGAGAGGCCATCACATTCAGATCATAATTCGACTGCTCAAATACCTCTGTTGTACTGGTCGTAAATCCGAGATCATTCTCCTCCTTCTTACCACCGTTTTCCTGAAGCGGATAATTTTCAAACACGATGACATGATCAATCAAATCAGGCTGAGCCGCACGGCTCTGGATATCGTACAGCGGCACATATTGATGCGGCTCCGCCAACAGCGTCTGCTCCTGAATTGCGGTCAGCAAATCACTTACGGTCATTTCGTTTGTCAAAACGACGCGCTTCGGTACGACGTTGATGAACAGGCCGACCATACTCTCGATGCCGGCGATTTCCGCCGGACGGCCCGACACGACTGTACCGAACATGATATCGTTCGAACGCTGGTATCTGCCCACCAATATAGACCAAGCGGCCTGAATCGCGGTGCTCAAGGTTACACTCCATTTTCGCGTCAGTTCAGTCAATGACCGGGTCTGCTCGGTTGTCAGACGGAACAGCAGCTCTGCCGGTTCATAGGCTCGTCCCTGTCCCTTGTGCCGCTGCTCGGCGAATGTTGTCTGCCCTTCGTATCCGGCGGTGTAGTTGTCCCAAAAAGTGAGCGATTTCGTTTTATCCCTTTTCTCAAGCCATTCAATATATTCCTTATAAGGCTTTGCCGGCCTCAAGTTGTAAGGCTTGTTTTGAAGAAGTGCCGCATAAACGTTGAACAACTCCTGCGCCACAATGCCAAAGCACCAGCCGTCCAGAATAATATGGTGATAGCTCCATATCCACGTGTATGTATCGGGTCCAGTTTTGAATACGGCTGTCCTCATCGGAATATCCTTGGACAGGTCGAAGCCGCGCTCCTTATCCTGTCTTTTGTATTCCTCGATTGTCTGCTTCCACCGTTCAGGCGGCAATTGTGACAAATCGGTCTCCTCAATTCTGTAACGCCGTTCCTTCAAAACGACCTGTAGGGGCCGTTTCATTTTTTCGTGAAGGAACACCGTACGGAAAACATCATACCGTTCGATCACGATGTTCATGCTTCGTTCCAGCAGATCGGTCTGGAACGATCCCTTGATGTCCATTTCGATTTGCTCTATATAGAAGCTTTGCCCGGCATGAAGCAGCGTATGAAACAGCATGCCCTCCTGCATGGGCGACAAATAGTAAATATCCTGCACCTGGTCTTTCTGAAATTGACTCATGGACTTCCCCCTTATAAGCTCCGGCTTAATCCGAATACGCGGGCCGGGAAAACACACTCTCCCGGCTGCGTTGCACTCTGGTCCGTATGCCGTCAAAATCGGCGTCCGGGTTCCGTTCGTATTAGCAAATGCGTCATCAGTTTAATTTTTCTCCCAGCATTTCAAAAATGTCGCTGACATCCTCCATCTCAAGGCCTTTCGCGCTGAAATCACTTGGCGTGTAATCCCTGTCCTCTTTCTCAACACAATGACGGATGAGGCCGCACAGATGATAGCGGAAACGTTCCATAAGATCAGCTATTGTCCCTCTCAAGAACTCCCTTTTGTTAAAGGAGCATGAAAGTGTGAAACACCCATTCCGTACGATACCTACAAAATTAAGAGCATATAACGCCTCAGAGTTTGGACTGGCCTGCGAGCCCATTTCGTATGGAGAAGGCCCGAAGAACTCTGTATTCAGCTCACTATCGATCTGCCCCAGATAATTGAAGCTGATTTCCGGCTGTTGCACCCGCAGGGACGGCATATCGCTTTCATCTGCGCTGAAAAGATATCGGTAAATACCGTAGCCGATTCCCTTATCTGGAACAGTCCGAAGGCTTTCTTTGATAAAAGGGATCAGCCGGGACGGATCGTTTGCAAATCCGGTATCCAGAACAATAGGATACTGGGCCGTGAACCACCCTACCGTACGCGAAATATCAAGGCCTTGCAGTATTTCTTCCCGGCCATGTCCCTCCAGGTTGATGCTCACTTTCTCCTGCCCTGTCCATTCCCGGAAGGTCAGAACGAGCGCACTCAGCAACAGATCATTGATCTCCGTGCCATAAGACCGGTGTGCTCTCGTCAGCAGTTGCTGCGTCTCCTCCTCCGTCAATTCAAATTGGATGGCGGCGTGATCTTTGACTTGGCGAATACCGATTTCGCTATCCTTCGGCAGAGCGCTTATGTCAATGGCTTTAAGCTCCTGCCAATAGCCCGCCTGCTTGAGAAAGGCTTCGGAGTGGGCATACTTCTCCAATTCGGCTGCCCATTGCCGGAACGAGTTTGTTTTGTCCTGCAGCGTAATCGGTTCATTTCGGCCTGCCTGTACGTAACCCGCTGCAAAATCCTCCAGCAAAATACGCCATGACACACCGTCCACGACCAGATGATGAATCACAAACAGCAGGTGGCTGCCCTGGTCTGTATGGAACATAGCCGCCTTTACCAGCGGTCCACGGCTTAGGTCGATCCCGCTTTGAATCGCTTCCGCTTCGCTTTCGATTGCCCGTTTCCATGCCTCTGGACCGGTCACTTCACACCCTTCAGCCCCGGTCCGGTAATCGAATTCCTTCAGGGCGAACAGCTCACCCTCCACACCCCGGTTGTACTGCACCACTCCGTCTACCGTTTCGCTATACACCATCCGCAGCGCATCATGGTGCTCCACCAGCGCCCGCAGCGCCGCTTCCGTCTGCCTCCGCTCAAACCCTTTCTCCGCATACAGCATGACCGATTGGTTCCAGTGGTGTCGATCCGTAAACCGCTGCTCAAAGAACCACCGCTGCACGGGCGTCAGCTTCACTTCGCCCTTTACTTCGGACTGGTCTGCTCTCTCGCCTTTTAATTCCTCCAGGTACGGGGACACCTGCACGATGGTCGGATTCCGGAACAGGTCCTTCATCTCCAGCTTCCAGCCGTGCTTGTGCAATCGGCTTGCCATCTGGATCGCCTTGATCGAATCCCCGCCCAGGGCAAAGAAATTATCCTCCGTGCCGACTCGCTCGACGCCCAGCACGTCCTGCCATACCTCCGCCAACAGCGCCTCGCTTTCGCTGGCTGGCTCCCGGTACGCCGCTGCTCCTGCCGACGTATCCGGCTGCGGCAGCGCCCGGCGGTCCAGCTTCCCATTCGCGGTTACCGGCAAGCCCGCCAGTGCCGTCCAGTACGCCGGCACCATGTAGTCCGGCAGCACCGCCGCCAGGTGACGCTTCAGTTCTTCCACCTCCAGCGCGGCTCCTTCCGCCAGTCCAGGGGCTACCACGTACGCGCACAGCGCCGTCTGGCCTTGCTTATCCGTCACGTCCAGCACGGCCGCTTCCTTCACTTCCGGGTGACTCAGCAGTCGGCTCTCAATTTCCGCCAGCTCGATCCGGAAGCCCCGTACCTTCACCTGCTGGTCAATCCGGCCTACATATTCGATCCGGCCATCGCTGCGCCATTTTACCAGGTCCCCCGTCCGGTACATCACACCTCCCGGCACAAACGGATCGGCTACGAAACGCGCCGCCGTCTCCTCCGGCCGGTTACGGTATCCCCGCGCCAGGCTCCGGCCTGCGATGCACAGCTCTCCGGGCACCCCGATCGGCTGCGGCATATCACCTGCACCGAGCACATACACTCGCGTATTGGCAATCGGTTTGCCAATGGCAGGTACAGCCTCTCCCGCTTCAACCGTCATACTCGTCGCCACCACGGTGCTTTCCGTCGGTCCGTAATTGTTCACCAGCGTATAGCTCCGCCCTGGCGGCAACGCCCGTTTCAGCTTGTCTCCTCCAGTTAGCAGCACCCGCAAGGATCGGTTCTCCAGCTCCATAAACTGCTCACACAACTGCGTCGGCAGGAAGGTGATCGTGATGCTGTTCGTCTCGAAATAGCGGTTTAACGACTCCAAATCCATTCGGATGCCTTCATCAATCACATGGATTTCCGCTCCGGCCACCCAATAAGGGAACAGCTCCCAGACGGAGGCGTCAAAGCCAAAGCCCGCGTATTTCGCGCTCCGGTCCTCTGCCGTCACGCCAAAGGTCCCGTTATGCCAGCAGCACAGGTTCACCAGCGATTGATGCTCGACCATAACCCCCTTCGGCTGACCGGTCGTCCCCGACGTGTAGATCATATACGCCAGATCGTGCGGGCCAGCCGCTAATGGCGGGTTCGGCTCGTCGGCCCATTCAGCCGAAACGACAGATGGACTGTCTTGGAACAAGTCAGCTTCATGCCGCCCATCGTCTCCCGGACTGCTATCCGTCTGCACATCCCCGAACCGGACATCTTCGTGAAGACTATCACCAGACAGACTGCCTCCTGATAACCCACCGTCCAGGTACACCACCTCGCCGCTGTAATCCTCCGGGATCGGCAGACCGCTTTGCGTCACCAGCGCCAAAGCTCCGCTGTCAGCCAAAATGTAGGCGATTCGCTGCGCCGGATAATCCGGGTCAATCGGCACATACGCCGCTCCTGCCTTCATAATGCCCAGCACTCCGGATGCCATCTCCAGTGATGGCTTGACCATAATGCCGACGGCCCGTTCCGGTCCGGCACCTCGTTCCCGCAGCAGCCGCGCCAACTGGTTCGCACGACCGTTCAGCTCGCGGTAGCTCCACGTTTTTCCGCCATACGTCACTGCCGCTGCCTCTGGTGTACGCTCTGCCTGCTCCTCGAACAGACCAACCACCGTCCGGTCTTCCGGCACCTCCATCTCCGTCCGGTTCCATTCCTCCAGTAGCACATGCTGCTCCTGCTCTGTCAGCAACGGCAGCGTACCCAGTTGAATATCCGGTTCGGATGCCGCAACGGATAGCAGATTCAGCAAATGCCCGCTCCAATATCCGACCGTTTCTTCCCTGAATAAATCAGCCGCATACTCGAACTGGAGTCCGATGCTGTCTCCGTCCTCGAACGCGCCCAGTGTCAGATCAAACTTAGCCATGCTATGAAAGTTACCGTAAGGGGAAATGGCAAGCCCGTCGAGACGTAACGTCTCCCTGTCGGGATTATCAACCGTCAGCATCACGCTCACGAGCGGATTACGACTCAGATCACGCGGCAAGTCAAGCTTTCCAACCAGCTCTTCAAACGGATAATCCTGATGATCCAGCGCCTCCAGGCACGTTTCCTTCACTTCCAGCAAAAATTCGCGGAACGTCTTTCCACTCTCCGGAGAGCAACGCAACGCCAGCGTGTTGACGAACATCCCCGGCATTTCCTGTACAGCCGGGATACTTCGCCCGGCCACCGCCGTACCCACCGCGATATCCTCCTGCCCGGACATTTTAGCCAAAAAGGTGCCGAACGCCGCGAGCATCACCATGTGCAGGGTCGTCCCCGTCTCTTGCATCAGATACCGGATATGCTCCGCTGTTTCGGGTTTCGTTTGGAACCGGACCTGACCGCCGCGGAAGCTCTGCACCGGAGGGCGCGGAAAATCGGCGGGCAGTTCCAGATTCGGCAGCGGCTCGGCAAAACGGTCGAGCCAGTAGCGCTCCTGCAGAGCGATATGCTCCCGCTGAGGCGTCTTTTCCTGCCAAACGGCGAAATCCTTGTAATGCAGCTTGGGCGCAGGCAGCACCTCCCCCTTGTACAAGCTGGCAATCTCCCGGACAAACAGGCTGCGGGTTACTCCGTCCGCAACGATATGATGCATATCCAGCAGCAGCAAATGACGATTGTCGCTGAGTCGGATCAATCCGGTCCGCAGCAATGGTGCGCTACTCAGATCGAACGGCCGGACAAAATCGGCAATGAGCGCTTCCGTTTCCTTTATCCCGGCATGAGCAGTGTGCAGATGCACCTTGGCCGCAGTATGAATCATCTGAACCGGAGTACCGTCGAGTTCCGTAAAAGAGGTCCACAGCGACTCATGGCGCGCAACCAGCGAATGGAGCGCTCCTTCAAGCCTTCCGACATCCAATGCGCCTTCCAGCAGCAGTACTGCCGGCATATTGTAGCCGGTGCTTTGCGGATCAAGCTTGTGCAGAATATACATTCGCTTCTGTGCGGACGATACCGGATAATAATCCATCTTCGCCGCCGGAGCCATCTCGTTCCGGATACACTCTTCCGCAGTGGTCATGACGCTATCTGTGGCTGCTTTCCCGTCATCTGTCCAAACGGCCGCTTCTTCCATATACCTCGCCAATGCCCGGACTGTTGGATGCTCAAACAACGCTTTGAGCGAGATATCCCGCCCCAGCCTGCTCTGAATAGCACCAACCAGCAGGATCGCCTTTAGCGAATGTCCGCCCAGATTGAAAAAATTGTCCTCAATACCGACGCGGCCCACACCTAATGTCTCGGCCCATACCGCGCACAATTCAGCTTCGATGTCGGTTTCAGGTTCGGCGTAGACACCAGCGGTAACCACCGCAACCCGAGGCTCCGGCAGAGCCCGGCGGTCAAGCTTGCCGTTCGCCGTAAGCGGAAGGGCATCTATCGGAATGAAATAGGACGGAATCATGTGCCCCGGCAACTGTGCGGCCAGAAAGCTCCTCAACTCAGCTACCACGAGACCAGACGCTGCCACAAAATACGCGGATAATTCAAGCATGCCGCCCTCAGCCGCAGTCGTGACCACAGCAACCTCCCGGACAGCCTCGTGTCGGAGTAAAACCGCTTCGATTTCCTTGGGCTCGACCCGATAGCCCCGTATTTTCACTTGATCGTCACGACGCCCCATAAACTCAATTCGTCCATCAGGCAGCATACGTGCCAAGTCGCCTGTTCGGAATAGCATCTTCTCCGGATCATACGGGTTGGTCACAAATTTTTCGGCGGTCAAGTCAGGACGATTCAAGTAGCCCCGCGCGAGTCCCGGACCTGCCAAATACAGCTCCCCAATCACCCCAGGGGCCACCAGACGCCGTGCCGGATTGAGAATAAACGCGCCTGCGCCGCGAATCGGACGGCCAATGGTCGGTCTGTATGCATATTCTTCCAGCCGCTCTGTGTCAATAAACTGGGCCACCGCCCCAACCGTCGTCTCTGTCGGGCCATAGTGGTTCATCAGTCGGGCTCGCGGATACCGATCATGGAAACGGCGCAAATCGGCCGGGTTGATCGGTTCTCCGCCCAGCACTGCCAGCCGCAACGATGCCAAATGCTCCGTAATCGCAAAATTCTGCGCCAGAACCAGCGTATGAAACAGGGATGGGGTGCATTTAATGTACGTAATTTCCTGTTCTTCGATATAACGGCTGAGCCGATCAGGCGATGTCACTGTTTCTTTGGAAACGATGTGCAGCTCGCCACCTGCCAGCAGTACCGGGTACAGGCTCGTATAGCCCAGGTCGAACGCGTAGGATGACAGCAGCACCGTCTTGTCATCCGGGGACAGCTTCGCCTCAGCCGCAAACCAGCGTGCATAATGCAGAAGGCCTCTATGCGTGAGCTGCACCCCTTTCGGATTGCCCGTCGTACCCGACGTATAAATGATGTAAGCCAAACTTTCACTTTCATGTTGGTCCCCTTCGGGTCGCCAAGGCTCCGATTTATACAAGCTATCGTCGTCCACGTTCAGCATGGCTCCGCGATAGCCCTCCGGCAGACGTTCCGCGTTATCACCGTCCGCGATCAACAGTAGGGCTCTGCTGTCCTCCAGCATAAATCCAATGCGCTGGTCCGGCGTTTCCGGGTCAATCGGCAGATATGCGCCGCCAGCCTTCATGACCGCCAGCATCGCAACAATCATGGCCGCCGAACGGTCGAGAAGAAGCCCTACGACGCTGTCACACCCGACTCCATGCGACCGAAGACTGCCTGCCAGCCGGGCAGCTTTGTCTTCCATCTCTCTGTAGCTCCATTTTTCCGCTCCGCAAACGATAGCCGTACGGTCCGGCGTGAGCCGCGCCCGCTGGTCCAACATACCGTGGAATGTTCCTTGCGGTGGCTCATACGCAGGATCGGGGGAGCTGTCTTCCAGCAAATACCGCATTTCGGTAGGCGGAAGAAGCTCAACATCATTCAGCATAATATCGGGCGTGCTGACAGCATGTCGCAAAATTTGCAGCAAGTGTCCACTCCAGCGCCGGATCGTCTCCTGTGTGAACAGTGCTGTCGCATAATCGAAGCTCAAGCCGATTGGTCCATCCTGCTCCACCGCCTCAAGAGTCAAATCGAACTTGGACGTTGGGTGATGGATCGCGTACGGTGAAACCGTCAGTCCGTCCAGACGCAGCGGCGGAATCTCCATATTCAACATATTGAATGATACGCTGAACAGCGGATTACGGCTGATATCCCGTTCCAAAGGCAGCTTCTCAATCAGTTCTTCCAGCGGATAATCCTGATGGGCAAATGCCTGCAGGGTCGTTTCTTTGATTTCATTCAGATAATTCCTGAATGTCTTGGTTCCTGACGGCGCACAGCGCAATGCGAGCGTATTGATGAACATCCCCGGTATGCCAGCCGTTTCGGCGCGTGTTCTGCCCGCCGTTGGCGAGCCGACGATAATATCCTCCTGGGATGAATACTGTGCCAGCAAAAAGCTGAACGCGGCAAGCAGCACCATGTATACCGTCGTATCCGTCTCGGCGGCAAGCCCCCGAACCTGCTTGGCAAGCTCTCCGTCAACCCCGAAGACGACTCGATTCCCGTCATAATTACGCTCGTAAGGACGTGGATAATCGGTAGGCAAATCAAGCACAGGCAGCTCACCCTTAAACGTGTCCAGCCAGTAGGCTTCCAAACGTTTCATGCTCTCCCGCTGCGCCTCTTCGTTCTGCCATACGGCAAAATCCTTATAATGCAACTGCGGTGCAGACAAGCTTTCACCATGATAAAGGCGGGCCAGATCATTCACCAGGATGCCTGTTGAACTACCGTCCGAGATAATATGATGCATGTCGATCATTAACAGATGCCGCTTCTCCTCCAAAGCGACGAGAGCCGCACGAACAAGAGGAGCCTTGTGCAGATCGAATGGCCGAATAAACTGACGAATCAGAGCTTCCGCCTCTTCCCCCTTCGCCGTTAGAATCTCCAGAGAAAACGGAACCTGACGGTGAATGCGTTGTACCAGCGAACCTTCGGCCATCTCAAAAGATGTTCGCAGTGATTCATGTCGTTCGATCAACTGTCGGAAAGCGGCCTCCAAACGCTCTGGGTCAGCTTCCCCTTCCAGCAGCAGAACGGCTGGAATATTGTAGCTGATTCCGGTTTCCCCGAGTTGATTGACGATATACATTCTTCGCTGTGCTGAGGACACCGGGAAACATTCTGCCGCAGGTGCCGGGTTGATCGGCTGCCAATCCGGTAATTCAGACCCGCCATCGGCTTCCTCCGTCTGCAAGCAGGCAGCAAGTTCGCGGACGGTTGGCCGTTTAAACAGCGTTTTGATCGTCACTTCTTTGTGAAGCTGCTGCCGTATTTTTGCGGTCAGCATCATCGCTTTAAGCGAATGCCCCCCAAGGGCGAAGAAATTGTCCTCTGCCCCAACCCTCTCTACGTCAAGCGCCTCGCTCCACAAGTCGGCCAGCAGCTGCTCCATTTCGCTGGCCGGCGCAACGTATCCTTCAGCGGCTTCGACAGCTCCAGGCTCGGGGAGCTTTTTGCGGTCCACTTTCCCGTTCGGCGTCAGGGGCATTTGCTGCAATTGTATGAAATGGGACGGCAGCATATAGTCCGGTACCATCCGTGACAGTGCGGTTCGCAGCTCTCCCGCTGTTATCGGCTGTTCCCCGATTACATAGGCAGCCAGCGTATGTTCTCCCGGCTGACCCGTATTGACGACAACTACGGCCTCGCGGACACCCTCCACCTGCATCAGGCGTGCCTCGATTTCGCCAAGCTCAATCCGGAAGCCACGGATTTTCACCTGATTATCCATCCGTCCCAAATATTCAATATTGCCGTCCGGCAGCCAGCGTGCCAGATCGCCAGTCCGGTACATTCTCCCGCCGGGCGTGAAAGGATCTGCGGCGAATTTGTCCGTCGTCAGCTCGGGGCGATTCAGATAGCCACGGGCCACACCGTCTCCCCCCACGCACAATTCTCCCGGAATACCGATCGGCTGTTGCTGACCGCCAGTGTTGACGATATAAGCGGTTGAGCTACCGATCGGTCGGCCAATCGGTACTGAGCCATCATAATCCCGGTCAATCCGGAAACAAGTCGAGAAGGTCGTATTTTCGGTAGGTCCGTAACCGTTCCATAAAGACAGGTTCGGGCAAACCTTGCGAACCCGATTTACATGTGCTGGCGCAAGTGCGTCCCCGCCGATAATTAGATGTCGCACGGAAGCGAACATGAGCGGATTATGCTGTGACAGGTTATTAAAAAGTGGTGAGGTTAGCCACATCATCGTAATGCCTTGTTTGCGTAAAAATCCGGCAAAAGCATCCCCGTCCAGCAAGATGTCTTTTGGCACCAAATAAAGCCCCGCACCGTGCAGCAGCGCACCAAACAGCTCGAACGTGCTTGCATCAAAGCTGATAGCACCTGTCTGCGCCATCCGTTCTTCTTCCCCGAAAGGAATGTAACCAGCATCCATGACCAGTCGGATGACGTTGCGCTGCTCAACCATCACCCCTTTGGGTCTCCCGGTTGAGCCGGATGTATACATGACATAGGCCAAATCGTGCGGGCCATTGACTCCTGCAAGGTTACGTTCTTCCTCACCCCGCACAGAGAAAGGAAGCTCACCTTCAGCTCCAAAAATCTCCTCTTCCCCGTCGATGATCAACACATCTGCTCCCACCAGCCGATTCAATCGGTCGGCGAGCCCTCTTTGCGTCAGCGTTAGTCTGGCTCCGCTGTCCTCCAACAAATAGGAGATCCGCTCTTCGGGATATTCCGGGTCCATCGGCAGATAAGCGCCACCGGCTTTCAGAATGGCAAGAACGCCGATAACCGTATCGGCTGACTTTTCGGTCATCAACCCGACGATCTCGTCCGGTTGTACACCGCGCGCCCGCAATCTGCGCGCAATCCGGTTGGCGTGCGCGTTCAATTCACGGTACGTCAGCGTGCCGCCTTCCCATATGACCGCTTCGCGGTCCGGTGTACGCTCCGTCTGCTCCTCGAACAGCGCCGCGATGCTTTTGTCTCGGGGATAGTCGGACGGTATACCGTGAAAGCGCCCAATTTCATCTTGTTCCGCTTCATTCAAAATGCAGGCCCGGTTCACTTCACTATCGGGATTGGACAGTGCTGCGCGGAGCAGCGCCGTCAGGTGCCCGGCAGCTTTTTCCATACAGTCCCGCTCGAACACAGCGGCATTGTACATCATTTTGAGCGACCACGTTTCGCCGGGGTACACAATCAGGTTAAAATCGTAGTTCGTCTGTTCAAATGAATCCGCCACACGAACAGAGAATCCAAGCCGCTCCTCCAGACTTCCGTCAGCCAGTTCGCGGTCAAGCGGGTAGTTTTCAAAAGCAAGCAAATGGCTCACGAGACCACTTTGCAGCTCGGAACGCTTTTGAATTTCATACAATGGCAAATAATCGTGTTGTTCCGCCTCCAGCGCATAAGATTGCACCGTAGTGAATAAGTCGGCGAACGTTGTTCCAGGCCGGACGGTCACACGCACCGGAACCGTATTGATGAATAATCCCGCCATTTGCTCGACTCCACGAATGGAGGCTGGACGACCGGAGACGACCGTCCCGAACACTGCGTCCTCCGAATCATTGAACCGGGCGAGCAGTGCCCCCCACAGCGCCTGAAAAAGGTTAGGGGCCGTTACCTGATACTGATTCGCCAGCGCCTTCAGCGCAGTGACCAACTCACGATCCCATTCCCATTTAAATTCTTCGTTCCGGTAAACCTCTCCGTCAGACCCGGTTTTCCGCCATGGGAGCGGAGTTGGACGTCCAAATTCCTCCAGACGTCCGTCCCAGAACGCATAAGCTGCTTCCTTATCCTGCATTTCCAGCCATTTGATATAGTCCCCGTAGGGCTTCTCCCGTTCGGGAAGAAGCGGAGAGCCACTGCGAAGCTTTTCGTAGTTCCCGAACAGTTTTTTCATCAGCACGCCGAGACTCCAGCCGTCTATGAGAATGTGATGGTTGCTCCACACCAAACGGTAATCATGCTTACTCAGCCGGAATACAGCGACGCGAAAAAGCACATCCTTGGCCAAATCAAAACCTTTGGCCTGAATTTCCCGCTTGTAGCTCTCCATCCGGTGCTGCTGCGATTCTGGCTGCATTCCTTCCAAGCTCTCACAGTGGACCTCAGCCTTGCGTTCAGCGAGTACAATTTGTCGTGGCCGTTGAAGCTGCTGATAAACAAAAACTGTCCGTAAAATGTCATTGGAACGGACCAACTCATCCACGCTTTGCTGCAGGACTCCAGTGTCGAGATTACCGGTAATATGCAGCTCCATCTGTGTAAAATAAGAGGAGGATTCAGGATCAAGCATCGCGTGAAACAGCATACCTTCCTGCATTGGCGTTAAGGGATACACTTTTTGAATTTTCGGTTTGGTCATAAGTCACCTCTCTGTCACATGTTTTCAATATAAGCCGCTAGAAACCACTAGAAGCGGCAAAAGATTACAGCAGCTGCATCAATTGATCCAGCTCTTCAATCGTCAACTCATCATCGCCCAGATCGCTCGGTGTCATCTCTCCACCCTCCTGGCTCATGCAATGATCAATCAGGCGCACCAGATGCGTTTTGAAGCTTTCGTTCAGAGACGAGATTGTCTCGCTTGTGTACTCTAAACCGTTGTAGGCAATCGACATACACAGCACGCCGCCTTCTATATATCCGACCACATCAAGCGGCGTCGGCTTTTCTCCTTCTTGACCGAGCGGGCTTCCCATTGGCATCGAAGAACGAACAAATGCATCCGCATTCGCTGGTTCCGAGAACTGTCCCAGGTAATTGAAGCTAATTTCGGGCTGGAGCGTAAAATCCAGTTCGTCCTTGTATTCATCAGGGGTCACATGCCGCAAAACGCCATAACCGACCCCTTTATTTGGAATATGTCGCAAATCTTCTTTAATCCGTTTTAATTGGAACGCTGTATCCTCCGCATGACTCATGTCGAGCACAAACGGATATTGGCTCGTAAACCAGCCAACCGTGCGTGAAACGTCAATCTCGATCACTTCTTCCCGCCCGTGTCCTTCCATGGTCACAAGTACATGATCGAATCCGGTCCAATCCTGCACAGCGTACCCAAGGGCTGTCAGCAAAATATCGTTCATTTCAGTGCGATACGCCTCATGCGCCTGTGTTGTCAAATGCAACGTCTGCTCCGGTGACAGCTTAAACTCCGCCGTTACCGTATGTTGCATGCGCCGATCTCCCGTTTCGCTGTCTTTGGGCAGCGGCAATGGGCACATCTTTTCAAGCTGGCTCCAATAAGCAATTTCTTGAAGCAGCAGCCGGGATTCGGCGAATTCATGCATCCGCTCAGACCATTCGGCGAAGGAATGAGTTTTAGCCGGTAGCATGACCGCTTCTCCTCTGTCTTCCTGTTTATAGGCAGATGCAAAATCCTCCAGCAAAATACGCCATGACACACCGTCCACGACCAGATGATGAATCACAATCAACAGGTGGCTGCCCTGGTCTGTATGGAACATAGCCGCCTTTACCAGCGGTCCACGGCTTAGATCGATCCCGCTTTGAATCGCTTCCGCTTCGCTTTCGATTGCCCGTTTCCATGCCTCTGGACTGGTCACTTCACACCCTTCAGCCCCGGTCCGGTAATCGAGTTCCTTCAGGGTGAACAGTTCACCCTCCACACCCCGGTTGTACTGCACCACTCCGTCTGCCGTTTCGCTATACACCATCCGCAGCGCATCATGGTGCTCCACCAGCGCCCGCAGCGCCGCTTCCGTCTGCCTCCGCTCAAACCCTTTCTCCGCATACAGCATGACCGATTGGTTCCAGTGGTGTCGATCCGTAAACCGCTGCTCAAAGAACCACCGCTGCACGGGCGTCAGCTTCACTTCGCCCTTCACTTCGGACTGGTCTGCTCTCTCGCCTTTTAGCTCCTCCAGGTACGGGGACACCTGCACGATGGTCGGATTCCGGAACAGGTCCTTCATCTCCAGCTTCCAGCCGTGCTTGTGCAATCGGCTTGCCATCTGGATCGCCTTGATCGAATCCCCGCCCAAGGCAAAGAAATTGTCCTCCGTGCCGACACGCTCGACGCCCAGCACGTCCTGCCATACCTCCGCCAACAGCGCCTCGCTTTCGCTGGCTGGCTCCCGGTATGCCGATGCTCCTGCCGACGTATCCGGCTGCGGCAGCGCCCGGCGGTCCAGCTTCCCGTTCGCGGTCACCGGCAAGCCCGCCAGTGCCGTCCAGTACGCCGGCACCATGTAGTCCGGCAGCACCGCCGCCAGGTGGCGCTTCAGCCCTTCCACGTCCAGCGCGGCTCCTTCCGTCGATTCGGGGGCTACCACGTACGCGCACAGCGCCGTCTGGCCTTGCTTATCCGTCACGTCCAGCACGGCCGCTTCCTTCACTTCCGGGTGACTCAGCAGTCGGCTCTCAATTTCCGCCAGCTCAATCCGGAAGCCCCGTACCTTCACCTGCTGGTCGATCCGGCCTGCATATTCGATCCGGCCATCGCTGCGCCATTTTACCAGGTCCCCCGTCCGGTACATCACACCTTCCGGCACGAACGGATCGGCTACGAAACGCGCCGCCGTCTCCTCCGGCCGGTTACGGTATCCCCGCGCCAGGCTCCGGCCTGCGATGCACAGCTCTCCGGGCACTCCGATCGGCTGCGGCATATCGCCTGCACCGAGCACATACACTCGCGTATTGGCAATCGGTTTGCCAATGGCAGGCACAGCCTCGCCTGCTTCGACCGTCATACTCGTCGCCACCACGGTGCTTTCCGTCGGTCCGTAATTGTTCACCAGCGTATAGCTCCGCCCTGGCGGCAGCGCCCGTTTCAGCTTATCCCCTCCAGTTAGCAGCACCCGCAGGGAGCGGTTCTCCAGCTCCATAAACTGCTCGCACAACTGCGTCGGCAGGAAGGTGATCGTGATTTCGTTCGTCTCGAAATAGCGGTTTAACGACTCCAAATCCATTCGGATGCCTTCATCAATCACATGGATTTCCGCTCCGGCCACCCAATAAGGGAACAGCTCCCAGACGGAGGCGTCAAAGCCAAAGCCCGCGTATTTCGCGCTCCGGTCCTCTGCCGTTACGCCAAAGGCCCCGTTATGCCAGCAGCACAGGTTCACCAGTGATTGGTGCTCGACCATAACCCCTTTCGGCTGACCAGTCGTCCCCGACGTGTAGATCATATACGCCAGATCGTGCGGACCAGCCGCTAATGGCGGGTTCGGTTCGTCGGCCCATCCCGTAGGAACGACAGAAGGGCTGTCCTTTGGCAAGTCAGCTTCATGCCGACTACCATCTCCGGGACTGTCCCCCGTCTGCACATCCCCGAACCGGACACCTTCGTGGAGACTATCACCAGACAGACTGCCTCCTGATAATCCACCGTCCAGATACACCACCTCGCCGCTGTAATCCTCCGGGATCGGCAGGCCGCTTTGCGTCACCAGCGCCAAGGCTCCGCTGTCAGCCAAAATGTAGGCGATTCGCTGCGCCGGATAATCCGGGTCAATCGGCACATACGCCGCTCCTGCCTTCATAATGCCCAGCACCCCGGATGCCATCTCCAGTGATGGCTTCACCATAATGCCGACGGCCCGTTCCGGTCCGGCACCTCGTTCCCGCAGCAGCCGCGCCAACTGGTTCGCACGACCGTTCAGCTCGCGGTAGCTCCACGTTTTTCCGCCATACGTCACTGCCGCTGCCTCTGGTGTACGCTCTGCCTGCTCCTCGAACAGACCAACCACCGTCCGGTCTTCCGGCACCTCCATCTCCGTCCGGTTCCATTCCTCCAACAGCACATGCTGCTCCTGCTCTGTCAGCAGTGGCAGCTCGCTCAGATGGGCTCCGGGATTCGCTGCAATATTGCGCATCATATGGACGAGATAGCCACTCCAACGCGTGATCGTCTCATGCTTGAACAGTGCCGTATTGTATTCAAATTCGAGCATAATCGTATGTCCGTCATCCGCTGCCGTCAGCGTCAGATCAAATTTGGCTGTCTTCTGCTCGGAAGCGTGGGGCTTCAGGTTCAATCTGTCCATTTTCAAATCGTTCAGATCGGCATTTTGCATGGCGAACACCGTGTCGAACAGCGGATTGCGGCTTAGATCTCTCGGCAATTGAAGTTTTGTGATCAGCTCCTCAAGAGGATAATTCTGGAACTCAAATGCTCCCAGCGATGCCTCCTTCACTTCCTGCAAATACCGTTCAAATGTATAGCTTGCTTCCGGACGAAGGCGGAGCGGAAGTGTGTTGACGAACATGCCTACCAGCCTTTCCAGATCGGAATGCGGGCGACCAACAAACGGCGTGCCGACGACAATATCGTTTTGTCCGCTCAGCTTGCCCAACAATGTGGTGTAGCAGGCCAGCAGCACCATATTCAGCGTCGTTCCTGTATCCTGCGCCAGACGCCGCAGTACCGTGGCAAGCGTGTCATCCAGCGCAAACCGAATCCGATCCCCGGCAAAGGTCTGAACCGCCGGGCGCACATAGTCGGTCGGCAGCTGAAGCGAGGGAATGTCCCTGCCGATCTGTTCCAGCCAATATTCCTCCTGCTGCCGGAATGCTTCCGTGCGGAAGAACGACTGCTGCCACACCGCATAATCTTTGTATTGAATACGGAGCGGCTCCAGCTTTTCTCCTACATACAATCTGGCGATTTCATCCATTAAAATATCTACCGATGCGCCGTCCGAGATAATATGGTGCATATCGATAAAGAGAAGATGCTTCATCTCACTCGTGCGGATCAGCGTCACACGGAAGAGCGGAGCCTGATTCAAAACGAACGGCCGAACCAGATGCTCCAGCATTTCCGCTGCCTCTTTTTCGGATGCCTGCACATATTCCACCGCAAAATTCGTTTCTTCCTGCACCCGCTGCACTGGTGTTCCTTCCACCAGCTCAAACGAAGTCCTGAGTGCTTCATGTCTCTGTACAAGTTCTTTAATCACCGCATTAAAGCGTTCTTGCACAAGCGGTCCTTCCAGTTCAAAAACGGCAGGCATATTATAGCTCTGCTCCGCGCCTTCCATTTGCTGCAGCACATATAGTCTTTTCTGTGCCGATGACACCGGGTAGACCTCCTGCCGTGGAGCGCGCCCGATCGAATCAAAGACGCTTTTGCCGGATCGGGAGAGGACTTCGGCAAAAGCTGCCGCTGTTGGTGAAGCGAACAGCTCCCTGAGCAAAATCTCCGCTTCCAGTTCACGGTGAACGCGCGCCAGCATCGCCATCGCTTTTAAAGAATGACCACCCAAATCGAAAAAGTTGTCAAATATGCCGACCCGCTGGACGTCAAGCACATCCTGCCAAATGCCAACAACCGCCGCCTCCGTTTCGTTGCGCGGGGCCGTATAGTCGCTGTCTGCAGCCGTATCCTCTTTGGGAGCCGGCAAGGCTCTGCGGTCTATCTTGCCATTGCCTGTCAAAGGCAGTTCGTCCAGTTGAATAAAGGCGGACGGAATCATGTAAGCGGGTAGTCCCTTCGCTGCGTGCTCGCGCAGTTCGCTTACTGTCAGCACCGTTTCTGCGACGAAGTACGCGCACAACCTTTTTTCGCCTCCCGCCATATCGAGAGCCAGCACAGCCGTTTTCCGCACCGCTTCATGCTGTAACAGTTGGTGCTCGATTTCGCCAAGCTCAATCCGCTGACCGCGAATTTTCACCTGATGATCGATCCGGCCGATGAACTCAATATTGCCGTCAGGCAGCCACCGTGCCAGATCACCCGTGCGATAAATCCGGGCTCCGTCTTTAAACGGATGAATCGTAAACTTTTCCCCGGTAAGCTCCGGACGATTCAGGTAGCCGAGTACAATTCCGTCGCCACCCACACACAATTCTCCCGCCACTCCGATCGGCTGCGGTCGGTTGAACGTATCGAGAATGTATACCGCCGTATTGCTGACCGGCTTGCCGATTGGAATGCTCACGGCCTGATCATTTACTTCGTTCACCGGATAAAATGTCGCAAATACCGTACTTTCCGACGGTCCGTACATATGCAGGAGATGGTCAGGTCCCGCCGCCGCGAGCGCCCGCCGTACATGATCTACTGACGCACGTTCCCCGCCGAACAGTACTTTGCGGATACTTTGGATGCAGTCAGGCGCAAGATCGACCAGCAGATTGAACAGCGCCGTCGTGATCATCAGCACGGAAACTCCTTCACGTTCGATTACGCGCGGCAGCTGCGAAATGTTGAGAACTACGTCTTTCGGAACTAGCACCAGCCGCGCACCGTGCAGCAGCGATCCAAATACATCGAACATAAACGCGTCGAACACGTAGTTGGAGAGGCCAAGGAACGTATCCTCCGGTGAAATATCCATATAATTCGTGCAGCACACCGTCCGCAAAATGTTGGCATGAGTCACCATGTTGCCTTTCGGCAAGCCCGTCGTACCAGATGTATATGTGAGATTGGCCAACTGTTCCGGCGCGATCAGCACATCCACATTCGTATCATCTCCGTGATACAAATCCCCGTCATCGGCCAATAGAATTACACCTTCGTATTCCACGGCTTCTGCCAAATGCGCCAAAGAACGTTGGGTCAGCAGTACAGATGCCCCGCTGTCGTCAAAAAAGTGCCGTATCCGCTGTTCGGGATGCTCTGGATCAATCGGCACGTATGCAGCACCAGCTTTTAGAACAGCCATTACCGAAACGATCATTTCCAGCGAACGTTCGAGCAAAAGCGCCACCACTTCGCCGCTCCCGACTCCACGGGTTCGAAGCGTGCGGGCCAACTGGTTGGCTTTGGCATTCAATTGTCCGTACGTCAGTTGTGCTCCTTCATATACGAGCGCCGTCCGGTCAGGGGAGGCCGCTGCCTGCCGTTCAAACATCCATACGACATTTTCTCTCTTAGGGTAATCGGTCGGTTCGGGATTAAATCCGTGGAGAAGCTGCTCTCGTTCTTTCCCTCCCGGCAGGCTGTATTCGCCCACCTTCATTTGCGGATCGGCAACGGCCGCCCGCAGAAGGTTCACGTAATGCTTCAGCATTCGGCCTGCCGTCTCTCGCCGGAACAATCGGGTCGCATAGTCCAGGTCGAACCTGATGCCGTCATCCTCCTCCGTTGCCTGAAGTGTAAGATCGAATTTGGCTACCTGGAAATTCGTTTCGTACAGCGACAATCGCGCACCACCGAGATCCGGCAAAGCCTCCATCGCGTTTTGCAAAATAAATACGGTGTCGAAAAGAGGATTGCGGCTTAAATCACGAGGCAGGCTCAATTTGTCCACCAGCCGTTCAAAAGGATAGCTCTGGTGCTCAAACGCTTCTACCGCCTGGCTGTACACTTCACGCAAAAGCTTGTTAAAGGAATCTCCAAGATCGGCCTTGGCACGGATGGCCAGCGTGTTGACGAATAGACCGACGACACCTTCCAGATCAGCATGATTCCTTCCCGCCGTCGGCGTGCCAACCACGATGTCCTCCTGGCTCGTATACTTGGCAAGCAGCGCATAGTATGCGGACAACAGAACCATATACAACGTCACGCCATTTCGCTCAGCCAACTGTTTCAGCTCTGACGTTATTGCAGGGTCCAGCACGGCGGATACCCGATCGCCTTCAAAGCTCTGCACCGGCGGACGCGGATAATCGGTCAGCAGCTCCAGAACGGGCAGCTCGCCGCCGAGCGCAGTCAGCCAATAGCCCTCTTCGGCGGCAAAAATCGTTTCCGCCTTCGCGTTCTGCCAGACCGCCGCATCCTTATACTGTAGCCGCAGCTCCGGCAGCTGTTTTTCCTCACCGTACAAATAGCCTAGTTCCCGTAGCAGGATAGCGATGGATACGCCGTCGGAAACCAAATGATGCATATCGAAAAGCAGCAAGTGCCGATTCTCCTGCACAGACATCAGTCCGACCCGCAGCAAAGGGGCGTGGTCAATATCGAACGGACGAACGAATGAGGACATCGCTTCTTCTGGAGAACATTCACCAGCCGGAAGCAACGCAAGCCCAAACGAGACGCTATCATGTATTTTTTGTACCGGGATGCCTTCCACGACTTCAAACGACGTCCGCAGTGATTCGTGACGCCGAATCAGCTTGCGAAACGCTGTCTCCAAGCGGCTGATGTCGATACTGCCCTCAATCCATGCCGCAGCCGGCATGTTGTATGCGATGCCCGCCTGTTCGAGCTGGCCCGCGATATACAGCCTCCGCTGAGCCAGGGACAGCGGATAGAACGTCTGCGGTGGTGCCGGTTCGATACCAGCAAACACCGTCTCATCTGCCTGCCGGACGTACTCAGCGACTGCCTGCACTGTCGGCCTTTCAAACAACACGTGAAGCGGCACCTCCACGCCCAATGCCTTGTGAATTCGGGACAGCAGCGTCATCGCTTTAAGCGAATGTCCTCCAAGCTCGAAGAAATTATTGAGCATACCGACGCGTTCCGCACCGAGCACCTCGCCCCAGATGTCTGCAAGCTGTTGTTCCGTCTCGTCTGAAGGAGCGACATATTCCGCTCCGCTTGCCACCGTCACCTCGAGCTTCAGCAGTGCTTTGCGGTCCACTTTACCGCTCGGCGTCAACGGAATTTCCTTCAATTCCGCAAAATACGGGGGAATCATATATTCCGGCAGTTTTTTGGAAAGGTGGGCTTTCCATTCGTCCGGGACCACCGGGATGTCCGTTTCCTTCGGAACGATGTAAGCAGAAAGCTCATATCCGTTCTCTCCTTGGGGGCGGGCCAGCACAACTGCCTTATCCACGCCAGGATGCTGGTGAAGCACGGCCTCAATTTCACCCAGTTCAATCCGGTAGCCGCGAATTTTCACCTGATCGTCGCTCCGGCCGATAAATTCAACATTACCGTCAGGCAGCCAGCGCGCCAGATCGCCAGTTCTATACATCATTCCGTTCGGCACGAACGGGTCAGGGACAAATTTTTGCGCAGTCAGCTCCGGCAGGTTCAGATACCCACGCCCCACGCCGTCACCAGCGATGCACAATTCTCCCTCTACACCTTCGGGCAGTATCTGTCCGAACTGATCCATGATGTACAATCGGTTGCTGCCGAGTGGTTTGCCGATCGGCACATAAGCGCCACCGGCTTCCTTCGTTTCAGGCAGATAATCGAAAGAGGCGGCATCGACACAGCATTCCGTCGGGCCGTATACATTCGTGATCTGCGGGTAGGCTCCGGTCGCTGCGAACTTCTCTAGCAGCTTTTTCACCCCATCATACGGCAGTGCTTCGCCGCCAATCAGCAGGTGTCTAAGCAGGATGTCCTCCGGCACCCCGGCTCCGGCCATAATTTGCACATGTGCCGGTGTACCATCGGTGATTTCAATACGTTGTTTCTTATAGTAGTCCATCAACGTCTTGCCACTTGAAGCATACGAACGGGGAACGATAAACAGCGTATGTCCAAGCAGCAGCGAAGCAAATACTTGCTGAACCGACGCGTCGAAATGAAACGGTGCCAGCAACGCTATATTCAATCCTCCACCGTAAGCCTTGTAGACACGCTCATGCAGTCCTTCGATCAGATGATGGACCTGACGATGTTCGATCATGACGCCTTTTGGCCTGCCGGTTGTACCGGAAGTATAGATGATATAAGCCAAATCCCGGGCGGTAACGTCAGTGACCGGATTCTCCGCATTCTCCGCTCCAGATACCGCAGCCTTGAACTCAATGATCCGTTCCTGTTGTAAACCATATCGGTCATTTAAAGGCTGGTCGGTGATTATAAACGCCGCACCCGAGTCTTCGACGATATAGCGAATCCTTTCCTCTGGAAGGTCGGGATCGACCGGAACGTAGGCACATCCCGCCTTCAGCACGCCGAGAATGGCCACAATGAAACGCTCCGAGCGCTCCATCAGCAGGACGACTGGCGTGTCCGGGGCTACTCGTTTGGCGCTCAGCAGATGCCCTAGCCCGTTCGCTTGCCTGTTCAATTCCTTGTATGTCAACGACCGACCTTCATACATGACAGCTTCCCGATCGGGTTCTGTCTCGGCCATACGCTCAAACAAGCCGTGCAGCGTTTGCCCGCGATCATAAACAATGCCTCCGGTATTGCACAAATCTGGCATCCTTTGCTGGTGCTCCTCTGGCAGCCATGCCAGTTCGGTAATGATTTTATTCGGTGAAGAAGTAGCGTCCCAAAGTAAGGTGACAAGCCGCTCATAGATATCCCCGATTTCCGCCTCAGTGAATAAATCGCAGCGATAATCCAGATCGAGCGCAAGACTTCCGGTATCCCAGCGTTCTTTGACGTGAAGGGAGATATCATTGACTTCACTTCCGTTAAATATCGGTTCCGTAAAAACAGACAGGTTCTCCAATTGTTGCCATTGCATGACCTGATATTCCAGAGAGATGTTGAACAGAGGGTCCGCTGAACCGTGTTGGGCCCGCAGGTCACTGACGAGTAAATTGTACGGATACTTCTGATGCCGGATCACGGCAAGCTGTTCTTTCATCTGCTGACGCGCAAAAGTCATAAAATCCAAAGCTTCGTCAATGTAGCACCGCATCGGGATCGTTGATACGAACATACCCATCATCTGCTTTTCTCTCGGTTGAGTACGGTTCCCCATAAATGTGCCCAGCACCTGGTCTCTCTTTCCTGTCACCCGGTACATGTAAATGTGAAGCACCGACAGGAATAAAGCCAGGATGCTAACCCCGGTTTCGACGCAGAAACGACGAATTTGTTCGTGCAGCTCAGGCGGAAGATCTCTGGATAGCCGCAACGCCGCAATGCCCGCTCTTGAGGCACGGACATTCTTCAAAGGAGCGGGCTCAGGGAGTTCTGCAAACTTTTGCTCCCAGTACACTTTGTCTTTTTGAAACCGTCCCGATTGAAAATAATCCTGCTCGCTGCTGATGTATTCGATATAGGAAGGCTGAACGGCAGACAGGACTTCTTCTCCTTTCGCCAGCTTTGCACAGGTATTGGCAATTTGGTTGCCCAGCATAACAAGTGAAATACCATCACTGATAATATGGTGGACTTTTACAAAGAACCAGTTCTCCGTTTCGTTGATTTTGAATACTGTGAATTTGACCAATTCACTATCGTATAAAGGCATCGGCTTGCGCATCTCCGCTTCTGCCCAGTCACGCAGCCTATCACTTTCTCCGTCTCCACTGGCATCAATCCACTCGATTTCATCAAGAACAGAGTCTGCCACGTACTGGACAGGTTCGTCGTTATTCACCGTGAACCGGAGCCGCAGCGTTTCGTTACTTTGGACAACCAAGCGAAAAGCCTCGATAAGCAGTACAGGATCAATTTCTTTGTCAGAACGGAGTTTCGAAAAACCACCTAAATTGGAAATACCCGTGTCCGGAAAAAACTGCTCAGTATACCAAATCCTTTTTTGGGCTTGAGTGAGGGGATAAACCACCATTGTGCTCATTTTTTTCCTCCCATTTTTTCATTTCAGAATTTCAGCAAATGCTCATTTATACAATCACACTTTCGCAATAACGAAATAAATGCGAAGATATGCAGCCTAGACATAGCTTTACGTCCCAGCTTTTCTTGCAGGTGAACCTCACCAAATTTCTACTTTTTTTGTACTTACTCCGTCTTAGTAACTTGAATATAATGAGTAAAATATTACAATTATTGGGATTATATCAAACTCACAAATTTGTTAATTTTGCAACGAAACTAAAATTTACCTCCTTAATACCTTTATATCGGCAAAAACACCTATAATTTTACATCAAATCTCAATTTTTTTATAAAACATTATATTTTTTAAATTAATTTCTTTATATTATGTAATTAAATTTAAACATCCATATTTAGAGAGTAATAGTGGATAATAAAAATAGAC
Organism: Paenibacillus kribbensis; assembly: GCF_001705305.1. Taxonomy (GTDB): domain Bacteria; phylum Bacillota; class Bacilli; order Paenibacillales; family Paenibacillaceae; genus Paenibacillus; species Paenibacillus kribbensis_B. The sequence goes on along the minus strand of NZ_MCBP01000009.1, from coordinate 81,370 downwards.
CTCTCTTCTGACTGATTTATCCGTTAAGGATAACCAGCTTGGAAGAGAGACCTATTTCCTGGGTCAGAAGTCCCATCTATTGTTAAAGTTTCCTCATATAACTTGTAAATTCCAATTACTTTTCATTATAACTATCATGCCTATCAATGAACCCGCTTGCGCCCAAACCAGCTTTTAAGCACCAAGGTAGCCAGAGCCAGCAGCAGCAGCAACGAAGCCACTGCAAAGGATGCCGAGAACTGATATTCGTTATATAAAATTTCCACATGCAGCGGCAGTGTGTTCGTCTCTCCCCGGATATGTCCGGAGACGACGGACACCGCGCCGAACTCCCCCATGGCTCTCGCATTACATAAAATAATGCCATACAGCAGACCCCATTTGATATTCGGCAGCGTCACCTTCCAAAAAATGCGCCAGCCGCGCGCGCCCAGCATGACAGCGGCTTCTTCCTCCTGCTGTCCCTGATCCTCCATCATTGGAATGAGTTCTCGCGCCACAAAAGGAAAGGTGATGAACAGCGTCGCCAAAATAATGCCCGGCAAGGCAAATATTATTTTAATATCATGCTCATCCAGCCACGGCCCAAGCCAGCCCTGTGCGCCAAACACCAATACATACATCAGTCCGCCGACGACAGGAGAGATGGCGAAGGGTAAATCAATCAAGGTGACGAGCAAGCCTTTGCCACGAAATTGAAACTTCGTGATCAGCCAGGCGGCGGCTACACCAAATACCGTATTTAGCGGTACCGTTATCGCTGCCACCAGCAGCGTTAGCCACAACGCGGACATGGCGTCCGGGTCCCGCAACGCTTCGATGTATACACTCCAGCCCTGCTTGAGTGCTTCGGTAAGCACGACGATCAGCGGCAATACCAGCACCCATAGCAAAGCCAGAAAAGCAGCCCCAATCAGCGTCCACTTCACCCAGGGTGCCTCGCTTGTGACCCTGTGGGGCGGTCCGGATGAAGGTACTGGTGCATGAGCAAGCTCCTGCCCAGTTATCGCTTGTGACATGATAATGTCCCCCCCCTTAGAATACGGCTGTACCGTGCCCTGTATCATTACCTAGACATTTACATTGGACAATTCCATTAGATTAGAAAGCATATCAGATTAGAAAGCACGACGCCGTGACCAGCGTTGAATGCTGTTAATCACAAATAACAGCACAAACGAAATCACCAACAGCATCAGCGCTACCGCCGTAGCTCCTGCATAATCATTTTGCTCCAGCTTGGACATAATGAGCAGCGGAGCAATCTCGGTCTTCATCGGCATATTGCCGGAGATGAAGACAACAGAGCCGTACTCACCAATGCCACGGGCAAAGGCGAGTGCAAAGCCCGTCAGCAGCGGCGGAATTAATTCCGGCAAAATCACGCTGCGGAAGGTACGCCATCTGCCCGCTCCCAGCGTCGCAGCGACCTCCTCCTCGCCCTTGTCCATCTCCTCCAGCACTGGCTGCACCGTCCGCACGACGAACGGGATGCCGATAAACATCAGCGCAAGTGTAATACCTGTCTGTGAATACGCCATCTTCCAACCCAATGGTTCGAACAGCGAACCGATCCAGCCATTTTGCGCATATAGAGCGGTCAAAGCAACACCCGCAACCGCGGTAGGTAAGGCAAAGGGCAGGTCAATGACCGCATCAAATATCCGTTTTCCCGGAAACTCATACCGCACCAATACCCAGGCTATCAATAAACCGAGAAACAGGTCGATCAGCGCCGCAGCCGCGGCACACAGGAAACTCACCTTGTAGGAAGCCAGCACCCTTACATCCGTTGCTACGTCCCAAAACTTTTCCCACGTCAGTCCGGTTGAGTTCAGGAGCAGTGCCGATAAAGGCACCAGCACCACCAGACTAAGGTACAGCACGCTATAACCCATCGTTAACCCGAACCCGGGAAGTACGCGTTTTCGGGTGGCTTGCACTTGACTCATGTTCTGTCCATCCCTCTCTAAAATCCTTTCACTCTAACGCTTGTGGTTACCGATCCTATCCAACTTTATAAACCATTCATTTATCAACTTCCGGGTACATAAATCTGGTCAAAAATCCCCTTGTCACTAAAGTGCTTCTGCTGCGTCTCTTTCCACGTTCCGAATACATCCTTCAAGGTTACGAGTTCCAGATCCGGAAACTGATCCTTGAATTTCGCCTTTACGCTATCCAGCGTTGGACGATAATAGTTCTCGGCTGCAATGGTCTGCCCTTCTTCACTGTACAAATATTTCAGGTACGCGTCCGCTACCTCACGCGTGCCTTTTTTATCTACAACCTTATCGACGATCGCCACCGGAGGCTCAGCCAAAATACTGATCGACGGGTACACGATATCAAATTTATCCGCACCCAACTCCTTCACAGAGAGCAATGCTTCATTTTCCCAAGCAATCAGCACATCGCCAATTCCACGCTCCACAAAGGTCGTAGTCGCCCCACGCGCTCCGCTATCCAGTACCGGTACGTGCTTGTACAGCTCCTGTACAAACTGCTGGGCTTTGGCTTCATCGTTATTGTTTTTCTTGAGCGCATAAGCCCAAGCCGCAAGATAATTCCAACGGGCTCCGCCTGAAGTTTTGGGATTCGGGGTAATAACCTGCACATCACCCCGGATTAAATCATCCCAGTCCTTAATTCCTTTCGGATTACCCTTGCGCACCAGCAGTACAATGGTTGAAGTGTACGGTGAGCTGTTATGCTCATATTTATCTTGCCAGCCCTCTTTAATAAGCCCTTTGTCCTGTAGCGCATCAATATCATAGCCCAGGGCCAGAGTAACCACATCCGCATCCAGTCCATCCTGCACAGAACGACTTTGCTTGCCAGAACCGCCATGAGACTGCTTGATTGTCACCTTCTGCCCTTTCTCCTTCTCCCAATGCGCGGCAAACGCTTTATTATAGGCCTCATACAGCTCACGGGTAGGATCATAAGAAACGTTGAGCAGCTCGACATCCTTGGAACCGGCAGCTGAGCTACCATCCGCCTGGGTTCCTCCCTTGCTTGCTCCGCAAGCACTTAGCATAATCGTTAAAACCAAAGATAGTCCGAGAATAAGTCCACTTTTCCATTTTCTCTTCATCAAGACACCCCTAATTCTATGTAATTTGTGAAAAAAATTCATTTGCGCCTGTTATTTACAGACCTATTCAGAAAAATAGCGGAGAATTCCCTGATGCAGCCCTGATAGGTCAAACCTGTCGCGTGGACAGTGTCTGCCTGCTGTTCCTAGAGGTTCTCCGCCATAATGGCGTGATCGTACTTTAATACATTAAATCTTTAATTCCTACCTGTTTAATGAGTTATACGATTATAATACGAGTGTTTATGAGCAATGTCAAACTTTTTTTTGGGGCATGGGCTATGTGTGCTTTGCTCGCTTCAAAAGGGGGGACAGTCAGAAACATCAGGTATGTTTCCGACTGCTTAGAGGCATTTTTCACATACGGGGTGTTGCTTAGTTGGCCACGGTTTCAAGATTAATCGAAAAGACTCCAAAAAGCTTCGGATTGTCCGTACCTCTTCTCAACCACAGCTCACCCGAACCAACCATAACTCCTTGGTAATTGACAAACAAATCATCCGTCTTTTGATTCACCAGCGCTTCACGAATCGCGTCCGTAAAAATCTGATCATACTTGGCAATAAAATCTTTCTTATTCGGAATCGTTAGCGATTTCTCGCTATCATTGACACGCAGAGGGTAAAAAATATAATTGGCTACCTTCTCTTTGTCATTGTCGGCAACAGCCTTCTGTAACGCTTTAAACGTGTTCAAAAACGCTTTAGGGTCTTGGATGCCTGCTACCTCAAAAGGATTTTGAGATGAACTGGAGGGTGTCAGGGAAGAAGATGCATCCGATGAAGCAGCCGGGGCCGAAGGAGTAGGCTTTAGTGCATCATTGCTGTTGTTTTCTGCATTACCGCTCTCTTTGGCTGCTTTGTCATTTTGGGCTGAACCGCTACGATTCGCATCGGCTCCGTTCTCAATCACGCTTGTACTGCTTCCAGTACTGCTGGTTTCAGCATTCTTATCCTGGCCGCAGCCAGCAAGAGCTACAAATGTAAGTGTAAGTAAAATAGCTGTGAGCGACAGCCTACGTGACAGCTTTTGCTTTTGATTACCGAATTCATGTTTTTTGGGCACGACGGGTCATCCTTTCCGCTTCTGCTTTCTGCTCTGACCTATTCTGTTCATTAAGTCTTCAACCGTTCTATTGTAACATAGTAGGCTAATGACCGCATGTCGTGCCCTTTCTGGAAGCGGTTTACAGTGTGATATATGCGAAGGTTTTAACGGTTCCTTGCGATCCATCGTCTGTACTTACGTTCAAAATCAGCTCATTCGGGGAGCCGCTTCCAGCTTCAGCCTGCCCCTCCGGCTTTACAAACAGCAGATCATGGCGTTCTCCCGGCTGCAGCGCTTGTCTAGTAAATCCGCTCGTTGTACCTTGCAAGTCTGATCCATTCGAACTGTTAAGCTTGTATTGTATGGGTTGCTTTCCTGTATTTTTGATACTGATGTACAGCTTGCGTCCCTCTTCAAATGTAAAGCTCGTTTGTCCTTGTCCTTCAAAAAACATTCTTTGATCATGTACGATACGCTTGGCTGCGCCTCCCTGCTCACTCTGTGCGCTAAGCGGTACTGCCGGGTGCGTCATACTCGATGTTGATGTGGCATGCCCGGCACCGTAACTGGCAAAAGTGACATAACCTACGATCGCCCCCGCAACGCCCATCCAAACCCATTTTTCCACCATTTCATGTCCCTCCTTCACAAAAAAAGCCGAACTCATATCCATTATGAGTCCGGATTCCATATTTTTCAAACTTGATCAAAGGCATCCAGATGCTAATGCTCTATTATACATTCCGTAATAGCAGCTTATACGTTCAACGTGTTACGGGACTTCTTCTTATCCAGCACACTATAAATCACAAAAATAATGAGATAGGCCGCAATCAACAAGGTAGAGAACAAATACATTGTACTGTAAGAAGTTAATCCCGCAACAGCTCCCAAAACCAGCGATCCACTCCCGATTCCCAAATCGAAGAAGTTGTAAAATGAACCTACAGCATCCTCCCGTTCATGTTCTCCTACTACACTGATGGCCCATGCCTGCAAGGCCGGGAAAATAGCGCCAAAACTCAAGCCGTACAGTACGGCGGCGATCAGAAATTGCAGCTCTGTGCGCGATGTGGCGACCATAATGATCGCGGCAATGAGCACAATCCCGGCGGGAATCAGGATATAAGCCGGACCTTTGGTGTCGTAAATTTTACCGGACACCAGTCGAACAAGAAAGCTTGCCATAGCCACTGTGAAGAAAAACCAGGCCGCATTGGTAAACCCCTGCTCCTTGGCGAATAAGGCCACAAAGGACATCACACCGCCTGCCACCACACCTACCAGCAGCACCAGGCTGGATTGCAGCAGCACTCTTTTTTCAAATAGCTTAAAGCGAACCTTCGTTCTTTCCTTTGCGGCCTCCGCCGCAGTTCGGGTCGAATGGCGGCGCACCCATGCGCTCATGACGAGCGACAGCAGCAGAATTCCCGCTCCTGTGGAAAATAGCCCGTCAAAGCCCGCTGCATGCAGCATCCATATGCCAATCAGCGGCCCCACGGAGATCGCTACCGTCTCCCCTACGCCAAAATAGCCCATGCCTTCCCCCATACGCCGAGAAGGCAATTCATCCGATGCTGAGGTCGCATATAGCGTGCTGGCGATACCGAACCCAAAACCATGCACCAACCGGAACACTAGCAGCAGCGCCAAACTGGTGGAAAACATGTAGCTCCCGGTGGCCAGCATGCAAATCGCTACCCCGATAATAAGCACATACTTCCTGTCCATAAGCTGGATCAGACTGCCTGAAAAGGGGCGAATCAAAATCGCTGAGCACATAAACACGCCTGTCACCAATCCGATCTGCGCCGGGCTGCCGCCCAGACTCTCCACAAACAATGGCAGCGTGGGCATCAGCATTTCGAATGCCATAAACAATAATGCGTTGGAAATCATCAAAAATACAAAGTTTCTGGACCAAAAGGATTCTTTACCTGACACAACCGTCTTCCTCCAATTAAAATGATGTTTGTCTTCTTATGCCTGCCTTCATTCACTCAGTTCTGAATCAGTCCATGCCAGTAAATATCCCAGGAGCTTTCCAGACGCGTATCAAAACCGGCGGTGCCGTTGTATACCAGCTCTACCAGCATGCCTTCAATCAAATTCATATAGGCTGTCGCGGCAGATTGAGCTGGAACACGAAGCCTAACAGACGTTTCGGCTGCCAGCCGCTCATGTATTAAGCTGGTTTTATGCTGTACATAACGTGTGACCAAAGCCAGAACCTGATCTTCCAGCGCAGATGGAATCAGAAAGCCGACATACAAAATCAAACGTAGATTCATGGCGCTCTCATACCGTTCCTTGAATTCAATGATTAACCCCCTCAGTACAGCTTCAAGTGACTGTTCGGATTGATCTTGAAAATAACGATCCAGCTCCAAAATCTCCTGATCCACAGCATCCGCAAATATGTCCAAAAACAAATCGTCTTTGCTTTTAAAATGAGCATAAATAGACTGCTTTTTAATCCCTACCTCATCAGCAATCAGTTGCAGGGAGGTGGCATCATATCCCTTTCTCGCAAATTGCTGCAAACTGGCTGTTTTAATCTTCTGTAGCGTCATGTTCTTCCTCCAATAACCTTACGAACGGTCGTCAGTTTATAAGTTCAGTATAGTGTCCTCACTAGAAATTAACAACAGCATTTTTTAACTTTACCATTTAACTGCCTCAGAACGAGAATAACAAAAAAGCCGGAGGCCCTCTAAACTAGGGGCCCCGGCTCTATAACTTTCTACTGCCACTTTATGAATATGACTACCAATTATTCTGTCACTGTTCCGTAGATCAGCACTGGCGCTTCCGCGTGATCCGCAATACGAATGTTCGCGTAGATTTTCTCCAGTACTTGGGCTACGTCTTCACGGTTCGCATGGATGGTAACTAGCGACTCGCCTTTTTGAACAGCATCACCAACCTTTTTGTTCAGCATCAGGCCGACAGCCAGATCAATCTCGGATTCTTTGGTCGCACGTCCTGCTCCAAGCAGCATTGCAGCCGTACCGATTTCGTCCGCCACGATTTCGGCCACCACACCATCCTGCTTGGCTGGTACTTCAATGAGATACTGTGCCTGCGGCAAGCGTTCAGGATGATCCACTACAGAAGAGTCCCCGCCCTGATTGGCAATAAACTCCTTGAATTTCTCCAGTGCTTTGCCGTTGCGGATGACTTCTTTGAGCTTTTCTTCAGCGTCTTCGAGGGAATCTGCTTTCCCGGCCAAAAATACCATTTGGCTGCCCAAGGCCAGACACAGCTCTTCCAGATCTTTGGGGCCTTCACCGCGCAGTGTATCAATCGCTTCCTTGACTTCCAGCGAGTTGCCGATAGCCAAGCCGAGTGGTTGGCTCATATCGGAAATAACCGCCATCGTCTTGCGGCCGACATTGTTGCCGATGCTTACCATCGCATGTGCCAGTTCCTTGGCATCGTCGACCGTTTTCATGAACGCGCCTGCACCTGTCTTGACATCCAGTACGATGGCATCGGAACCGGCCGCGATTTTTTTACTCATAATCGAGCTGGCAATCAGCGGAATCGAGTTGACCGTTGCTGTAACGTCACGCAAGGCATACAGCTTTTTGTCCGCAGGCGTCAGGTTGCCGCTTTGTCCGATTACCGCAATTTTGCTGCGGTTCACCAGCTCCACGAATTCATCCTTGCTGATTTCTACGTGGAAGCCGGCAATAGCCTCCAGCTTATCAATCGTTCCCCCGGTATGTCCGAGACCGCGACCTGACATTTTTGCTACCGGAATGTCCAAGGCCGCTACGAGTGGAGCCAGTACCAGCGTTGTCGTATCGCCCACACCGCCAGTGGAGTGCTTATCGACCTTTACTCCTTCAATCGCGGACAAATCAATCGTATCACCCGAATGAACCATCGCCATCGTCAGATCTGCGCGTTCCCGTTCGGTCATATCTTTGAAGAAAATGGACATCGCCAATGCACTGACCTGATAGTCAGGAATTTCACCCTGAGTGTAGCCTTGGATAATAAAATTAATTTCCTCCGTACTCAGTTCTTTTCCGTCACGTTTTTTTGCGATCAAGTCTACCATTCTCATATGTCATTTCTCCTCACTGTGCGTATGATCGTTTACAGGGATACTGCTGTATCCAGTGCAACTTCCATCATTTCTTTAAAGGTCGTTTGCCGTTCTTCCGCCGTCGTTTCTTCACCTGTCAGCAAATGATCGCTTACCGTCAGAATCGTCAGCGCGTTGACGCCAAATTTGGCTGCCAGCGTATATAATGCCGAAGTTTCCATCTCCACACCCAGCACGCCGTATTCCATCAGCTTTTGCACTACTGATTTGTCGTCACGGTAAAAGCTGTCCGAGCTGAATACGTTGCCGACATGCATGTTCAAGCCTTTGGCAACACCACGATCATAAGCGCCCTTTAAAAGAGGGAAGCTGGCAATCGGGGAGTAGTCGTAGCCGCCAAAGATATGACGGTTCATGCCGGAATCCGTGCACGAAGCCTGCGCCAAAATAACGTCACGAACATGCACGTGCTCCTTCATCCCGCCGCATGTACCTACACGGAACAGGTTTTTTACACCGTACTCGCTAATCAGCTCATTGACATAAATACTGATGGACGGCAGTCCCATTCCCGTTCCTTGTACAGACAAGCGTTTGCCTTGATACGTTCCCGTAAACCCAAGCATCCCGCGTACCTCGTTGTAGCAGGTCACGTCCTCCAGATACGTTTCAGCGATAAATTTCGCCCGCAGCGGGTCCCCTGGCAGCAAAATCGTTTCTGCAATTTCTCCTGGTTTAGCTCCAATGTGTACACTCATTGTTCCATTCCTCCGTCCCATTTGTCCGTGCTTACATTATTATTGAAGTTCTGCCAAAAAGCTCGTACCGTGTTCCGGCAGTTTTACACCGAAGTTTTCCGCTACCGTCGCTCCAATATCCGCAAACGTTTTACGAACCGCCAGCTCCTTGCCTCCAGTTGCAAAGCGCGGGGAATACACCAGCAATGGCACATATTCACGCGTGTGATCTGTTCCCCGATACGTTGGGTCATTCCCATGATCCGCGGTGATGATCAGCAGATCATCATCCGTTAATTTGGCGAATACCTCTGGCAGACGGGCATCGTAATCGTCCAGGGCTTGACCGTATCCCTGCGGATCGCGGCGGTGACCGTATACCGCATCAAAGTCCACCAAATTCAAGAAACTTAATCCGGTAAATTCCTCATCCAGCGTCGTGACCAGCTTATCCATACCGTCCATATTGGATTTGGTACGTACCGCCTTCGTCACACCTTCGCCGTCATAAATGTCGGAAATTTTACCCAAAGCGATCACATCCAGACCTGCATCCTTCAGCTCATTCATCGTAGTGCGGCCAAACGGCTTGAGCGCATAATCATGACGATTGGAGGTGCGGGAGAAGTTCCCAGGCTCGCCTACGAACGGTCGTGCAATAATGCGGCCCAGCATGTACGGATCTTCCAGCGTGATTTTGCGGCAGAACTCGCAAATCTCGTAAAGCTCCTTCAAAGGTACAACTTCCTCATGCGCCGCAATTTGCAGCACCGAATCCGCCGAGGTATAGATGATGAGCGCTCCCGTCTTCACATGTTCTTCGCCCAGTTCGTCGATGATTTCCGTTCCGCTGGCAGGCTTGTTGCCAATGACTTTGCGGCCTGTATGCTCCTCAATGCGCTGAATCAGCTCATCCGGGAAACCATCAGGGAATACGCGGAAAGGAACCGCAATATTCAAGCCCATGATCTCCCAATGCCCGGTCATCGTATCCTTGCCATTGGACGCTTCCTGCATTTTAGTGTAGTACGCGAGCGGCTTTTCGGCCGCCGGTATCCCTTCAATGGGACGAATGTTGGACAGACCAAGCTTGCCCATATTCGGCATGTTCAGACCGCCACGTTCGCGAGCGATATGACCGAATGTATCTACATCGTAATCATCAAACTGGGCAGCATCCGGCGCTTCGCCGATACCGACCGAGTCCAGTACGATCAAGTGAATCCGTTTAAATTTAGACATCATAAAAATCCTTTCCTGACTCGCTGTTTTTTTTACAAAAACAACCCTGCAATCGTTGCCGACAGCACGCTAACCAGCGTCGCCCCGTACAACAGCTTCAGACCAAAGCGGGCTACCACATTCCCCTGCTTTTCATGCAGACCCTTCACAGCCCCGGAAATGATACCGATGGATGAGAAGTTGGCAAAGGATACGAGGAATACCGATACGATCCCGACGGTGCGCTCGGACAAGCCTGTTTGCTTGGTCAGATCCAGCATAGCCACAAATTCGTTGGATACGAGCTTGGTAGCCATAATGCTGCCCGCCTGAACCGCCTCGCTCCATGGAATCCCCATGACAAAAGCGAACGGTGCAAACACATAACCAAGCAACCCCTGAAAGCTGATTCCAAACACCCAGGTGAAAATGCCATTAACCATGGCAATCAGCGCCACAAATCCAATCAGCATCGCTGCTACAGTTATGGCAACCTTGAAGCCGTCCATAATGTACTCGCCGAGCATTTCGAAAAAGGACTGCTTTTCTTCCTCTTGAACCTCCAGCAAATCGTCTTCCTTTTCAATCTTGTACGGATTAATAATGGAAGCGATAATAAAGCCGCCGAACAGGTTCAGCACCAATGCGGTAACGACATACTTGGGGTTCAGCATTTGCATGTAAGCCCCCACGATCGACATGGATACGGTGGACATCGCAGATGCGCACAACGTATACAGCCGATGTTTTGGCAGAAGGCCAATTTGCTTCTTAACGGAAATAAACACCTCGGATTGACCCAGAATAGCTGAAGCTACAGCGTTGTAGGATTCCAGTTTACCCATTCCGTTTACTTTGCTCAAGATAATGCCGATATATTTGATGATGAACGGCAGGACTTTAATATATTGCAGAATCCCGATCAGCGCGGAAATGAACACGATCGGCAGCAATACATTGATAAAGAACGGTGCCGCCCCCTCATTTGCAATCCCGCCAAACACAAAATTGATACCTTCACCCGCATATTTCAGCAGGCTGCCGAACGCTTCTGCAAAGCCTTTGACCAAAAATTCGCCAATTCCTGTGTTCAGCAATACAAAAGCAAGCGCCGCCTGCAATACAACCATAACCGCCAGCGGACGATATCTGATTTTGCGCTTGTCGCTGCTGGCGATGTAAGTCAGTCCAAATACAACGAGCAGCCCCACTAAAGCGATGATATATTTCATTGAATTATCCCCCTTATTACATTAAGCGCTTACATCATCTATAAAAAGAACGCGCCCCCGAAAGAGGCATTCTTTTTTTATTTCCCCAAATCCGCGGGACGAAAAGCACCCGGCAGCAGTTTTTCCATCGTCCACTCTTCCGTGTTGCCATGAAGGTTTGTCAGATATATTTTGGTATCTGAATGAGCAAATTCGGAAATGACCTGACGACAGGCACCGCATGGAGATACAGGCCCTTCTGTGTCTGCTACAACCGCAATCGCATCAATTTTACGGCAGCCTTCGGATACCATTTTGAAAATCGCCGTCCGTTCTGCACAATTGCATAAGCCGTAGGAGGCATTTTCCACATTACATCCGCTGTAAATCGTGCCGTCGCTACCGAGAACCGCAGCACCGACCTGAAAATTGGAATACGGAATATATGCCTGTTTGCGCGCCTCAAGCGCTTCCTGAATCAATTGATCCTTCATCCGCGAATCCCTCCATGACTTTAAAATGAGCTTAGTAGGAAGATGTAGACTGCTCGCCCTCGATGATTTTCACACCGGAACTTGCACCGATCCGACTTGCGCCTGCTTCTACTAATTTTTGCACGTCTTCCAGACTGCGTACGCCGCCAGAAGCTTTAACCCCAATTTCAGGTCCTACTGTTTTGCGCATCAAGGCCACGTCTTCCACAGTAGCTCCACCTGTAGAGAAGCCTGTCGAGGTTTTCACAAAATTCGCCCCCGCTTTGACGGACAACTCACATGCCAATACCTTCTCTTCGTCAGTCAGCAAGCAAGTTTCGATGATAACTTTTACCAGTGTCCCGGCAGCAGCTTCCACGACCGCACGAATATCCTGCTCAACGAGCTGTAGATCACGTGCCTTCAAAGCACCAATGTTAATAACCATGTCCACTTCAGTCGCACCGTTAGCAATAGCATCCTTCGTTTCAAATGCTTTCGTTGCCGACGTGTTTGCTCCCAGCGGGAAACCGATAACCGTGCAGGTGGCTACGCCCGTGCCTGCGAGCTGTTCTGCTGAATAAGCTACCCACGCCGGATTCACACATACAGAAGCAAACTGATATTTTTTTGCCTCAGCAGTCAATTTCGTAATTTCATCCTTCGTCGCATCTGCACGCAACAATGTATGGTCGATTAATGCTGCAATGTTCATATCTAAAAGCTCCTTCATTTGATAAATAGTGTGAAGACAAATGTCCTTTATTTCTGGTGATGGGATCATCATAGCACGGCTTTGAACATATGTAAAATACATTTTGAAATTATGTTCAAGCCTACTCATGAGACAGTCACCTACAGTTCACATTACCCTGTAGACGCACGCCAAAACCGGATGTTTACCTGAAATGAAGCCAGATGCTTTATTGCAATAGTGCTTGTGCCGTAAACTGATCCGTCACCAGAATATTCGCGTACTTGCCGCGCAATGATGCCCGGATAGCCTCCACTTTACGCTGTCCACCTGCTACGAGAATAGCCTTCTCCTTCATGCGTAAATCTGGCAGATCAATGCCAACGGTACGGCTATTGATTTCGTCACTGCATATATTGCCCTCATCGTCAAAAAAACGCGAACAAATATCGCCCTTGCCGATTTTTTGCAGCAGCTTCTGTTCCTCTTGATTAAAATATCCCAGTCTGAACAGCAGCGCATCCTCCTTGACTGTTCCCACCGTAAACACGGCAATGTTCGCTTGCTTGCCAAGTTCAATGATCCGCTGGATGTGCCGATCCTGCTCAACCATTTTTTTAACGGCCTGACTATCAAAGATCACAGGGAGCGGCAAATACCGTGCAATCGTGTGAAAGGCTTCCGCGAACAAATTTACCGTCTCTACGGCATAGGTGTTAACATGCGAATGGCTCACGCCTCCTTTGAGCTGAACCACCTCAACTCCCTTAACCTGCTTTTGCTGGAGATGAAGTGCCACTGCATGCATTGTCGTTCCCCACGTCACCCCAATAATATCCGCATCTTGTACCGTTTCATACAAATAATCGGCTGCTTTTTTGCTAATATGCTTCTTGATCTCCTGATATTCATTTACTGGCGAGTAGCAAACCTGCACGGTATCCAGCCCGTATTTCTTTTTGACCTGCTCTCCAAGCGCATCCATATCCTCCATGGGATCAACAATACTGATCCGCACGTATCCCTGTTCCTTGGCAGCCTGAAGCAGCCGCGATACCGTAGGACGCGAAACCCCGAGTCTGACTGCGATATCCTGCTGGCTATAGTCGTTCAGATAGTATAATCTGGCTGCCTCGATACTTAATCGCTGCTTTTCATGATCCATTCTACCTCAACCCGCTTATCTTAAAATGTAGTGCCATCACCTGAGTTACTCTTTTGGAAGATTTAACTGCTAGTTTGTGATATTCTGTATTAACTGAATCCATTTTTCACCGCATCCTCAACTTTATAGTTCCATGTGTCAAAACGCAATAGCTAACCCGTTGCACCGTCACTTCACAACAACCTGTAGTGGACTTATTTGAATATGTAAGGAGAATGGCTATGTCTGAGTTTATTGTGTGCAGTCTGGCGGACAAAAAGTTCGCTTTAAACTTTCTGGAAGTGGAAGAAGTCATGATTGCCAAGAAAGGGACACCGCTTCCCTTTTCCGAGGCGTGGCATGAAGGAATGGTCACCATCCGTGACAGCGTATTTACGATTCTTAATTTACGAAAAAAACTATTGCTTCCCGCTTCAAACGAGTCCTCTGAGGACAAAATGATTTTGCTCAGCCGGGCGAAAATTGCTCTAGTCGTCGATCAGGTGGAAGATACGGCTTCTGCCGAGGACAGTCAGCTACAAAGCAATGAGGAAGAATGGCAACGCGAGCTGTTTCCTACCGTGCTGGAGCATCATGGTGCCCTCATTCCGGTACTGGATATGAACGCTCTTCTCGCTTCCACCAAAACAAGCTAAAAAGCTTTTATGTAAAATACTCCCGAGCCTTGAGCCAGCTTGCACTCATCGTTCGGGAGTATTTTCGATTATTGAAGTTCTTTTATTGGAGTTCTTATCCCTCTTTCATGTGAACCAGCGTGTTTAGCTGCTCCAGCAACGTATTTCCGCCAGTCAGCGAAATGGTGCCGATCTTCTCGCAGATTTTTTCCAGAAACTCCAGCTCTTTGAGGCGATAGAGAGTAGCGTTTTCGTCCATCAGCTTGGCCGTATTGAGCAGGCTGCGAGTGGAAGCCGTCTCTTCACGGCGTGTGATGAGGTTGGCTTGCGCCTTCTTCTCTGCCAGCAGTACCGTATTCAATATATCCTTGATATCCCCCGGCAAAATAATATCCTTCACCCCAGCCGACGTAAAAGTCACTTCATATTCGCCGCTCTGCTCATTCAGGCGAGTCAAGACATATTGCGCAATTTCGTGCTTCATTTTCAGCAAATCATCCAGCTTCATGGTGCCAACGTATTCACGTAGCAACAGTTGGAGCATAATATACATTTGCTCCTCGAATGCCCGGAACTCCAACGCCCGCAGCGGGTAAATAATACGGTACTGACAGACGAAGTTGAGGCGCAGCGTGATTTTATCCTCTGTCATGATTTCCTGTCCCATCAAATCCATCTGCTGCTGTCGCATATCGATCGTTTTGATCTCTGTGTTCACCGTAGACATCCAGAAATAATACTTGCCTGGCTTCAGTTCCCCTTGCAGGACGTTATCATAATACAGGAAGCCCAGCTCATAGCTGGCTACCTGAAGTGCCTTCCAGAAGCCTGGTGTCTTGGACAAAAAGGCTTGCCCCAATGCCTTATCAATCGCAGGCTGCCGGGTGTCTGCACGAACAAAGCGATGCTCCTTGAGCACGTTCCAATACGCATATTTTCCTGCCGTCAGCAGCTCCACAAACTTATTATCCTCATAATGCAGCACATACTCGTGGTCCTCAACCTCCACCACATTCAATTGCTCCAGCAATAAGGGGTCGGTCAAGAACAGGCGAATATCATAGTCTGGTACAAAAAACGGTTCACCTACATTCAAAATTTCAATCGTTTCCTGCTGAAATGTCTTCAACAAGTGAGTCCCCGGCAGCAGTAGCTTGTGGTAGCTCCCCTTTTTGAACAACAGTCCGCGTTCATCGGATTTAATCGTTACTTTCTTAAACATCGTATCACTCCTAGTATTTAAAATCCTCAACTTAAAAGAGTGTTTTTTCTACGTGGCGGCTCCGCGCTCCATTTGATCTTCCGATCGCTGTTGCCCCTGAATTTTTGGATTTGATGAACCCCTTATAGGGTTAAAATTCAGGGGCAAAGGCGAACGCTTCGCTTCTTCAGATTCAAATGGACCGCTCTGCTGCTGCCCGCCTTAAAATCAACACACTTTTAAAATGAGAATTTTTTATTTTTATTCGTTGTAGCAGGGTTAGTGACCCTTGCAGGGCATCCCTCCGGTGTGGACGGCGGGGCCAAGCTTAAGGAAAAAGGAAGGTGCCACCTGCTCCCGTGTTCTGGGGATAGAATTCATCAGCCCAACATCGACTGTGAATCACTATCCCCCGAAGCCTCGGACCCTGTCGGCGCTTGCTCTCTCCGGTATCCGCTGGTCGCATAGCCATCGCTCCGGCATCTGTCATCTAGACCAGACATGGGATGCTCTTATCCGGGTCTTTTCATAGTTTTTATTCGACCATTCGAATACTCTACCAGAAGTCGCGTGGAAGGCGATTGGGAATCGAACCCTAATTGTTGGTGGATACGCAAGATTTACAGGATACCTGACCCGATGAGGGCAGGCACTGCGGGACCTTTGGAAATCCTCGCCTCGGTAATATCTTCCTGCATCAGCCTTTATCATTATCACGCACATCCATCCTCGCGAACATGGCGAAAGTATTACGACCCTGTAAAAAACAAAAAAGACACGGGAGAAGCACCTGTGCTTCCCTCGTGTCGTTCTTTATATTGCTATCTGTCGCGTTCGTAGCTTGGGCCTCTAATGATTAGCCTATAGATGGGTATAAGTTGCCTTAGAGGTGTCATGCGCCAATTCATTGCTTTCATAAGTGAACCAATAGTCGATGACCTGACCAGCCGAAAGTCCACTGACTTTTTGCTCCCAGACTCCATTGTTGTTCGTCATGTGATAATTCATTTGATCGCCGCCGGAAACAACATAGTGGACATCCGCGAATGCCGATGTACTCTCCGGCTGGAACGTAATCAACGCCTCGGTAGCGGAAATTTTGGAGATCCCTGTCGTTGTAGGGGCAGCCTGATGCGTATAACTCGCCTTAGAGGTGTCATATTGCGCTCCCGCTTTTTCATAAGTAAACCAGTAGCTGACGACCGTCCCGTTGTTGAGGCCTGTAACCCGCTGCTCCCAAATGCCGTCGTTGTTTGTCATCCGATAATTAAGCTGTTCACCACCGGACAAAACATAATGCACATCAACATAGGCGGAAGCTGTTTTGGGTGTAAATTGAAGCAGTGCTTCACTATCACTGACAAAACGAGCTTGCGCGGTGTAATCGTCCGTTTCTTCGCCATCGTCATTGCCGCCAGATGCTGCCTCCGTAGTGACCTCTACGGCATTGCTGGCCTCAGACAGGTTCCCGGCTGCATCGCGAGCCTTAACGGTAAAGCTGTACGTCGTAGCTTCCTTCAGTCCTGTAATTGAAGCGGAAGTCCCGCTTATCTCTGCCGCCTGAGCTCCGTCCTTATAAACGATATAACCTGTAACGCCAACATTGTCTGTGGCTGCATCCCACTCCAGAGTGACCTTTGAAGCCGTTTTGCTCGCAGCCCGCACATTTGCCGGGCTGGATGGAGCCTCTGTATCAGGCTCGGTATTGCCGCCATCACTTCCATTTCCGACATTAAAGCTGTTAGGCTGCACGGTAATGCTGTGTCCATCCGAGAAGGTTACTGTTTCGACCTCGTTGGTAAAGTTGTAGGCTACATAGGTTTTCACCCCGTTTTTATTGAAAACGCCATAACTCGGTGTATTGGCAGTGACGCTGCGATCAAGGTTGCCTATTGCATCCAAATTGTAGATCCAGTGGTAGGCATTCGCCTTGGAATTCCCCGCTTCCGGTGTCATGGACGCTGCGCGTGCACTGAATTTGTCCTTGGCCTCGGATGGGTCCGAGATCGCTCTGTACATATACACTATATCTTCCCATGGACTAAAATTCCCACCGCTTTTTTTCAGCAGATCGTTATAATTTTTAGTTGCATACTCCGGATATTCCGTCAAATAAAGGGACGCAGAGGTAATTGGAAGCCAGTTGATACCGTGCACCTCTGCGGGATTACTGGTCCACCATGTTGCATTCCCCACCGTTTTACCGCCCCAGATCATGCTTGCCGTTGCGCTTCCCATTCCTGCAGGGTTGTTTGTGCCATTCACATCAAACCAATATTCGTTAATTGCATTCATTTCCGTTGTATATAGATAAATACCTAAATCACGAATTTTAGTATTCCCTGTGGCCTCACCCCATAAAATAACGCCAGCCCAGGCATTCATCGCCTCTGAGGAGGATTCATTGTTGTTGCCATCGCCAAATTTGGCATGTCCGGAAGCCCAAGTGTGCCCGGCATAGGGATCAAAATTACGCAAATACGGAAATTTCGAATCAGATCTGTCGGTATTGGCAATGTCGCGAATAAGCAGATTCACCATTTGCCCCCATTGGGAATCGGATGCCCAGTTCTTGTCTACACGTGCAATTTCAGCCGCAGCCTTAATAAAGTAGCCATAATGGAAATGATGGTCATTTAATTCTATTGCACTGCCAAAGCTGTCGGGATAACCGATCAATGTCCCCCAATTGCTGTTATACGCAAATAGACTGGAGCTTTTCAGATTCCCAGAGCTGTCACTGGCCTTAAACCAGTCCTGCAGCCGACTTTTGATCTCATTGCGGAACTGGGTCGATGCTGCCGTATTGCCAACCTGGTCAGCGATCGGCGCCAAAGCTGCCAGCTTGCCCAGGCGTTTTCCAGTCCAGTACGTGTCCCCGTCGCCGGAATAGTTTTCCGCTTTCGCTTCGTTTACGTAGCTGTTAAGCGTATTTTTATCATAAGACCCCAAGTCGGGCAGGGAAGGGAGTACCCCTGAAAATTTCATCTTCGTTTGAAAAGAAGTACCTTCTGCCGTTTTCATCAGACCGCGTACAGACTTATACGTGTAGCCAAGCAGGGGCTGTGATGAATTTTTCCACTGATGCGGATACAAGGCAAAAATAGTACCGTCTTGTGTACCTTCCTTCGCTGTTGTTGTAACATTAAAAGTAGTCGTTACCTCGGCAGAACCTTCGTTATAGCTGTACTGCGCTTTGGAGTTTGTAACAAAGGAATAGGCGTATTGCTGGAATTTGTCCAAGGTCTCCGCTGTTTTGTCAGGCAAAGCCGCCACTGTAAAATAGTTTTTCCCGTTCAGCTGATTCGTCAGTGTATTCGTTCCCAAGCCGGACCAGGTACTACCGGAAGGACCGAACAAGCCATAGTGTGAGCCATTGATCGTAATGCCAAGCACAGAGGAGTTGGCTGATCCGGACCAGGCCTCAGGTGCCTCATTAAACGAGAGCTTGGGATTGCCGCCGCCAAACTCAAAATAAACATATGGGGAACCGTGTCCGTAGGTAGCGCTTATTTTGCTGCTTCCGCTTTGAAATAATGATTTAACAAACCAATCACTGAACCCGTCTACCTTGGCATCCGGAAATGAAGCAGCTGCAGAATGACCAATGGTAAAATCGTTCTTTTCATCCATCCAGCCTGCTACAAATCCCGGATTTACAGTAATCTTCCCGCTCGGGTTAAAGATGCGCAAGCCATCTTGCTGATTTTTCAAGGCAATGGGGTGAGGGTATTGGGCCTCAGAATGAGACACCCAAGCCAGACTGCTCCACCAGTCATTGGTAGGCATCGCGCCGGTTACATTCGCTGTTTTGTAAATTTCGTTTTGCGGAGTAGCTACTCCGGCAGGCAGGGTCGTTGAATATGAGCCAGCACCTTGTGTAACCTCCCCCGAAAAGGCTTTAGTAGAAACCGGCGCAGCTAAACATATCAAGCTGACACTTAACAAGCATAACAACTTTTTTTTCATAACTTACATCCTCCTTTATATTCTTTAATCCCTTACACCGATCCTCCTTTCAAGTCTTTAATCCCTTATGCTGCAATGGTTTTCCCATTTCTTCCAATCGGGATTCGACTACATTGTGCTCCTTCCCGATTTCCAGGTCAATCCTTTTATCGCTATTTTTCGACTAAATGAGGCGAAAGGCCCTGGAAATTACAAAAGAAATAAGTACGAAAGGCCCTAATATACGCAATTATGTTATATAGTTTTTTGGACAAATCCTATCAGCTCGTCGTTTCGTATTTTCGTATTGAAAACGCGATTAAACACGTAAATGCGACTTAAGGACTAGATAATCCAAAAATTGAGACTTGGCTTTCATTCACCCCATAAAACCTTCACACCATCAGGTGTTCATTGTATGAGTTATTCATCCCATTAATCATTCACTCGATAAACATTGGGCATAAAAAAAGATCCTCCAGGCCTTTCAGCCCTTCAGATCCTCGTTTTTTGAATCTTTAAGTATTAAGCTTTTGAGTCTTTGAGTCTTTTCGCCTTCCCCATGCTCCACCACATTTCGGAAAAATGAGTAATTTTGTGGCGGTCAGCAGCGGAGCGGAGGGGTTGAATCTGGAGAAGCGAAGCGTTCGCCTTTGCCCCTGAATTTTAACCCTGTAAGGGCTTATTCAATCCAAAAAATTCAGGGGCAACAGCGATCGGAAGATCAACCCCTTCGCGAAGCGCCTTCCCCCGAAAACAACTCACTCATTTTCTCCGCCCAAAATACCCTTCTATCTTCAAATCCACGCCAACCTGCGTTACGCTCAAATCTTGTAGCCCAACCGCATCGCTCATCGCGGACACACCTTCTCCTCCCAAAAAGCCAGGGGCTGCGCGTCCTCCAACCAGCTTCGGCGCAATATACAGTACGAGCTTGTCTGCCAGGCCTTGCTGTACAAACGAAGCGTTCACCTCGGCCCCGCCTTCGACGAACACCGAAGACACCTCGGCAGCACCCAAAATATCCAGCATTTGCGAGAGGTTAACCCGATCGCTGTTTGTATCCTGTGTCGGGTATACCTTCACACCCAGCTGTTCCAGCTGGCTACGCTTGCCTTCATCATAAGCACGTCCAGTAAATATCCAGGTAGGCGCTTCTCCATCTGTAATGACACGAGCATCCAATGGAATACGAAGCGTGCTGTCCAGAATGATACGAATCGGATTCCTTCCCTCCGGCAGACGCGTCGTAAGCTGCGGATTATCGTGAATCACGGTTTGCACACCGACCAGGATGCCCACATGCTCATGACGAAGACGATGCACATCCTCCCGTGCCGCCTCAGACGTGATCCATTTGCTTTCCGAGGTCCGGGTGGCAATTTTACCATCCAGCGTCACCGCCGATTTGATCGTAATAAAAGGACGCTTGCTCACAATATATCGGTTAAATACTTCATTCATACGGATCGATTCCTGCTCACATACGCCGACGATGACCTCGATGCCCGCATCTTTCAAAATCTGTACCCCTCTGCCCGAAACCAGCGGGTTCGGGTCCAGCGCAGCGATCACCACGCGGCGAATGCCAGCCTTCACAATCGCTTCTGCACACGGGCCTGTCCGTCCGTGGTGGGAGCAAGGCTCCAGTGTTACATAAATCGTTGCTCCCCGAGCATGTTCACCTGCCATACGCAAAGCATGAATCTCCGCATGTGGCTCGCCGGGCTTCAAATGAGCGCCAATCCCAACAATACGACCGTTGTTAACAATCACGGATCCGACGAGCGGATTCGGTTCTGTTTGCCCTTTGGCGCTTCTGGCATTTTCCAACGCCAGGTGCATATATTTCTCGTGAGTGGTCTGAATGCTCATAGAACCTCCCTGAAATCGAAATCCCGCAAATGGCCGGACCGTTCCACTTTAGTATTCAAATACCGTTCATTATATTGCGATACATCGCCCCACAGCGGCATACGCCCCGCTACGTTCATACCCGATTTCTTCAAGGCATCCAGCTTTTTAGGGTTATTTGTAATCAAAGTGACCGGTTTTTGTCTCAGGTGACGCAGCACATTAATAGCATCTACATAATTGCGGGTATCATCTTCAAAGCCCAATTGATGGTTGGCTTCGACGGTATCCATGCCCTCTTCCTGCAAAATATATGCCATTGCTTTGCTAAACAAACCGATCCCGCGACCTTCATGATTGGCCAGATAAAACAATGCCCCTGTTCCATGCTCCACAATCATTTTCATGGATTGGTGAAGCTGAAATCCGCAATCACAACGCTTGCTGCCAAAAATATCTCCAGTATGACAAATACTATGCATACGCACAAGTGCATTTTCCGACTGTTGAAGATCGCCATATACCAGTACACTTGACTGTTGTCCCTCTGCCAAATTCAGCGTGGACAATCGCTTCACAAGCGTGTCAGCGGTTGCGTTCAGCAAGTCCTGGCGATCTGCCTCATCCCGTACAGGCAACCAGCAGTACCATTGGAAAACAACGGTTTCCCCTTCCAAATTGACTGGCAGCTTGATCGGTCCTACCAAAATCGTCGAGGATTGCTCTCCACGAATCGTTTGAATTTTATCGTTAAGTAGCGTAGCTACATCTTTTTGGTTCATCTCTCTGCACCATCCTTTATATCACTCTATCTATTTGAAAGCCCTCGGTTATTCAAAGGCTAGTGGTTGATTTACACGATTGGGGTATCTACTTGTGAAAAATGTTCATGAAACGTGGATTCCATCGTCAGTTGCCGTTCCTGAAGCTCGGTCACAGCCTGTCGCCGTCCGTCTTCGAACGCCTTCAAGCCTGCTGCGGTGTATCCTCCCTCCTGACGTAAACGAAGAAGCACACTCGCCAGCACATCGGCATCCTTCAAGGCTGCGTTCAGGCCAAAAGCTCCGGTAGGTGTCATGGTATGCGCCGCATCTCCGATAAGGACCAGTCCGCCCTGCGTCCACGTGTCGCTGCGGCTGCTGAAAATGTCCAGCGGCACGAAATCCTTCCATGAACGAATGTGATCGTGCACGCTATGCTCCAGATCCGGAAAGGCCTCCGTAAAGAGCTGGATGAACGGTTCAAAGGATTGCTTGAACAGCGTCGAAAAGCTGCCTTCCTCCACATTCCAGCCAATTTGAATATAACCCTCAGCCTGCGAAAATAAAGACAGCTGCCGTCCGTTAACCAGCGCCAGACGTGTGACAGGCTCCCATCCGGCAGGTGCCGTGATTTTCGCCCATAGCAGATCATAGCCGTGCCGGATGTTCGTCACAGGCATCTGTGCCAGCTTGCGCACCGTTGAATAGCGACCGTCTGCTCCGACAATTACAGAGCAGTGAATCGTAATCTCACGGCCGCCCTTGTCACGTGCAGTCAGGCCCGTGTAGCCCTGCTCACTGTCACCTTGCAACGCAGTCACTGTCGTGCCAGCCAGGTAACGAAAGGATTCACACGTTGAAGCCTGTTTCAGCAGAGCCTCTAAAAAGCGGGGCTGTGGAATGTGAATCCCCACATTCCCGTCTGCGGAGCCCGGCTTGACCATTTTCATCTGCTGCTGATGCTCCCAATATTCAATTCTCGTTGAGGCAAGAATGTAATCCTCATGAATTTGATCGAGCAGCTTATGCTTCCCAATCACCTGCTGACCCTCATCGTTTAAAATTTCACCGCGGAAAGCCTTTCCCGCCACACTCTGCCGCTCAACCAATATTGTAGAAACACCGTGCTCCGCCAGCAAACAGGACAACAAAGTCCCTGCCGGTCCTCCGCCAACTACGCACACTTCACATTCCAGCTTCATCTGACTTCCCCCTACACCCAAACCATGACCTCAACGATTAGCCCATACCTGTCATTTTAATTGCATCTTCTATTATACTATTCAAATTTTAAGTATCATATAGGAATGTCCGTATCCAAATCTAGAAGTTACTTTATGTAACAAAGTATATTTATATCATCCGATTTCGTCAAGTAATAAATTTATACAAAGTAAAATCATTTACTTTTAACAGTGAATCGTTAATAATAGGAGCATGAGGTGATCTTATGAACATTCCGCAAATGTGCCCACGGTTTGAAAAAGCTATGGAGCTACTGAGCAAACGTTGGACGGTATTAATCGTGTTTCAACTAACCAACGGCCCGCAACGATTTGTCGCTATCGAGAATTCAATCCCCAATTTAAGCGGGAAGGTCCTTTCCGATCGCTTGAAGGAGCTTGAGGAAGAAGGAATCATACAACGTATGGTTTATCCTGAGAAGCCGGTTCGGATCGAATACTCCCTTACGGATAAAGGACGCGATTTAGCTCCATTGTTTGACCATATCGGTACTTGGGCTACCCGCTGGATTGAAGTTATGCCATGATAAATAACACGATCTGCTAACATGCCAAAGAACGCCTTTGCCCGGGTACAATTCGTACTCATCACGCAAGGCGTTCTATTTCTTTATAAGACGTAGTAAGTGGAAATGTTCCACTTATATATCGCTGCCGCGCCCCATTTCCTCGCGGATGGCTTGCACCCGTTTTTTCCCCCAGTCATACATCATTTCTACAATCGGTAAAATCGTCATCCCCAGTTCGGTCATCGAATACTCCACCTTTGGCGGCACCTCTGGATAAACTTCCCGATGTACAATACCGTCCTCCATCAGCTCGCGCAGCTGGTTGGTCAGCACTTTATGAGACAGCTTCGGAAACAGCCTTTGCAGGTCGCTAAAGCGGTGTGGCCCTTCCACACCCAAATGCCACAAAATAACAACCTTCCACTTTCCGCTTAACACCGACAGCGTCAATTCCTTTTCGCAATTATAGTCTCCGTTGACGATCTTCTCCCGTATTTCTTCTCTTAGTGTATCAGACATATATCGATTAACTCCTTCTAATTCATCATGTTCCTACAGCCCAATAGTAACCTGCAGGTAACCTCCGTACTTGAAAGTGCATTCTTCACAGCCTGACGAAGCCATCCTACAATAATAGTATCATTTTACATTCAAGGAGGAATGAAGTATGAGTAAAAAAGCTCTTTTTATTATACCCCCGGAGCGCTTTAATGAGGATGAATTGTTTAAACCCAAGGAAGCGCTGGAGCAAGCAGGCGTTACGGTGACGCTGGCTAGCACAAAAACAGGTGAAATCATCGGTGACTACAACGGCAAAGCGACTGCTGAGCTTATTTTCTCAGACGCGATCCTTGCGGAATATGATGTAGTATCTGTGATCGGTGGATCAGGAACGAATGACTATCTGTGGAATAACGCAGATCTCCAAGTCCTGCTAAAACAAACTCATGAGCAAAAGATTCTGTTGTCCGGTATCTGCGCGGGTTCCGTAGCTGTGGCCCAAACTGGACTGCTCTCCGGCAGAACGGCTGCGTGCTATCCGGTGGACGTACAGAAAGATCAACTCCAATCGCATCAAGCCGAATATGTGGCTCAGCATGTCGTTGCGCATAGCGACATTATTACAGCCGATGGCCCGGATGGCGCTCAGGCGTTTGGCGAAGCTCTCGTTCAAGCCCTGCAATAAATCACAGCCGAAGCTCCCGGCAGTTGTCCCTAAGCTAGCAATACAAAAAAGCCGCTTCACGCTCTCGCCTTAGTGAAGCGGTTTCTTTGTGCCGATTTCGTGCCGATGTGTCCAAATGAATTGTCGTATCTGGATTGGCGTGCTAAGTTAGAGAAATCGACGTTTTAGCATAGGAGGCTTCTGCCGTGATTATGAAGGGCAAAATCCATTTACATCAGGTAACGTCCGAATCGCTACGACTGGGCGCCTTACTTTCATTAGTAGGGGGCTTTTTGGACACATATACCTTTGTCGGAAGAGACGGCGTATTTGCCAATGCACAGACAGGCAATATCGTACTGCTGGCTGTCAAAATCATTCAGGGACACTGGGTTCAGGCGTTAGTCTATATCCCGCCCCTGATCGCCTTTTCGCTGGGTGTTTTTGTTGCTGAAGGGATTAAACGAAAATCGACCCATCGCCTGACTCCAGACTGGACTCGCGCTATTCTTTTACTGGAAATTGCAATTTTCTTCATCGTAGGACTCATCCCGCAGGGGGTTCCCAATACCGTGGTGGTGGTGATCGTCTCGTTCGTCGCTTCTGTCCAAATGACATCCTTCCGCAAGCTCATTGATGTGCCATATACCTCAACCGTCAGCACCGGAAACCTTAGATCAGCTTGTGAGGCTTTGTATATTGCCATTACGACCAAGGACACGAACGCTGCCATTCGAGCGATGCGTTACGGTGTTATCCTGGCAGCCTTTTTGGTCGGTGCCTTGCTGGGGGGATTTCTGACTTTGGCTATTGGGGATATTGCCATTTGGGGCGCTGTTGTTGCACTCATTTTTTCTTTTATTTTATTTACGGAAAAAGAAAAGTGGAAGCTGCCCCTGCGTCACTAGGCATGTATTACCCCTGAACAAACTGCCGCTGGGCCGTTTCAAAAAAACTCAAAAGATCCTCGCGGGATGGGAATGCGGCCTGGGCTGATTGGTTGCTGCCGCCCCCCTTCCCTTGGAATGCGCCCAGATTCTCCTTAAAAAATGCCCCGCAGGCGACCGCCTGTGTGCCGTTATGTGCCAGAATGATTTTGTTGTCTGCTGTCGTCGCTAATAAAACAAGCAAATCATGTTCAGCTGTCAGCTTGACAGCCATTTGCTGTACTTCCTGAAACAATTTTTGTTCAAACATATGGGCAAGAACGTGCCCCTGAACAGCAGACAGCAACTCTTTTGTCTGATACGAAGCATTTTCCTCCTGCAGGAGTTCCATTTGCGCCTTGAGCTGCTTGTGCTCCTGCTCCCACTTTTCAAATCGGGTCAAAATGTCTTTTCGCCCGGTATTAAACTTCGCAGATAACACGTCCAGAATCCGAACACCCTCGTTAAAGTCCTGAAGTGCACGAGCACCGCATTTGAAATGAATTCTCGCCATGCCCTTCTGCTTTTCCCATTTCAGACATTTGATAATCCCAATTTCCCCGGTCTGAGCCACATGTGTGCCACCGCAGGCATTATATTCAATGCCTTCAATCTCAACAATACGAATATTCTCCGTCACCTTGGGCGTTTTCACAAGCGGGATATCCTTTAATTGCTCATGGGTTACAAAATAGCTTTTTATGCTGCGATTGCTGTAGATTTGGTGATTTACTTCCTGCTCGATTGCCGATAGCTGCGCAGGGGTTATATCCGAACAGTTTACATCAATCGTGGCGTACTCTTGTCCCAAATGAAAGCTTTCTGTACGCGCACCCAACAGTTCCAGACAAACCGCTGACAACAAATGCTGTCCACTATGCTGCTGCATATGGTCAAATCTGCGCTCCCAATCCAAACGGCAGGCCACCTTCACATCCTCCGGTAAACGTTCTACCTGGTGCCAAATGTCCCCATCCTCAAGAACAACATCTAATACACGAATGCCCTGAATCGTTCCTGTGTCACACGGCTGACCTCCGCCATTCGGATAAAAGGCCGTTTCCTCGAGCATAACAAAAAATGTTCCGTCTCTTTCCATGCTCTGTGTAATATAAGTGTCCCACTCCGTAAGATTCGGAGCGGTGTAATATAATTTTGTCGTCATTTAAAAGTTCCTCACTTTTGGGTATCTTTGTCTCGTGCGATATCCACTTATTATCAAGCACTTCACTGTAAATATCAATGTAGTGAATAGCTAGAATTATTGCACGAACAACCTCCATATGGCAAAATACCTGCATGTCGATTAGCAAAATTTAGCTTGAAATTCTTTTTCGAATCGATTAAGGTTAGTCGGCTAACTAATTTATCGACTGGTACACACTGTAAGAAGAAAGGAGAACCTTATGGATTTTGATTTACGGGACTTGCCCATTCGTGAAACGCTGCAAGAATTTTCTATGCGTATACCAGAGATTGATGTAAGAGCTGCAGAAGCAATGCTATTTTTTATGCGCGTATCCTCCAGTCTTTTTAAAGTCAGCTCTGAAGGCTTTGAGAAATTCGGTGTATCTCACGGGAAATTTTCGATATTAATTCTGCTGTATCGCAACATCCAAATAGGGTTGCTGGCCACAGAGCTTGCGGAGAAAGTAGGGGTTAGCAAGCCTACCGTTACCCGTCTGCTTGACCGTATGGAACGCGATGGACTTATTATGAGATCCGTTCACCCTTCCGACCGCCGTATGAGCATTGTTAAACTGACTGAACAAGGGACAGAAATGATGGAGAGACTGCTGCCTGTACATTTTACATGCACCTCCACACTGATGAGCCACCTATCCAACGATGAAAAAGAGCTGCTCCTGACATTACTGAAAAAAATAGAAAGCGGCATCCCTCAAGCAAAAGAGATATATAAAGCAGCAAAACCAGAGTAAGTTTTATTTTTCATATTATAGTTAGCCGGCTAACATCTAGATTACTATTTATAAGAATAAATAAAATGTACATTATCAGGATATTTATTCGAGTCTAGGTTTAATCCATTTTATGAACTTAAGGAGCGTATTACCCATGAATCGTACACAAGTCACCAGCCTTATCATCCCTGTCATTTCTATTGCCTGTCTGATCGGCGGGGGTTTCCTGCTTCAAAACAACGGACAAGATCAAGTCAATGCTTCGCGATCCGTTAAAGGCACAACGCTCAATGCTGATAGCATTCATGTATCTTTTGAACAAGTAGGCGGCAAAGTCCTGAACATCCCGGTAACAGAAGAAACGAAGGTGAAAAAGGGAACTGTCCTTATGACTTTGGATTCCAAAGATGTGGATTTGCAAATTGAGCAACTGCGGACACAAATCGCCCAGTTCAATACACAGATCAGCCAACAACAATCAATCCAATTAGGGTATACACGGGCAACAACTCAGGAAAAACAAGCACAGCTTGATATCGCACAAGCACAAGTCACTGAGAGCAAAAGTCAGGGCACAAGCGGCTGAGCGTCAGGCCACCGCTGCGGAACAGCAGGTCAATAACGGGGCTCGGGATGAAGATGTTCAGCAGCAACGAATTGCCGTAGCTTCTGCTACCAAAAACTTTCAGACGGCTCAGACCAACTACAAACGTAATAAAGCCCTTTATGATGCAGGAAGTGTATCCAAAGCAGCGTTGGATGATGCCGAAACCTCATTGACTTTAGCGACAAATCAGTTGAACCAGCAAAAAGAGTCTCTTCAAAAGCTGCTCCATGGCGCCACCGCTGAAGAACGAATGCAGGCCAGCGAACAGACGACACAAGCAGCGGTTGCGGTAAAACAAGCTGAGGAGGAAATTCGTGGTGCCCAATTGTCCGTCGATCGTTCCAGGACCCAACTGGAAACCATTCAGCAGAGCCGTCAACAGTTGGCGGATCAGAAGCTGGCTATCGACCTTTTAAAACAACAAAAAGACACACAGGAAGTTCAGCTTAAAACGCTGCTGCTCAAAAAAGAACGCTTGGTATTAAAGGCACCACAGGATGGCAAGGTTACTTCAATTAGTACAAAAGTCGGCGAAAATGTCGCGCAAGGGGCGCCTTTAATTACCCTGGAAACCAACGATTTATATTACGATCTCTATGTGAATGAGGAACAAGCGGGTAAATTCAAGGCCAACCAAGAGATCAAAACAAGAATATCTGCTCTCAACAAGGATTTGAAAGGTACAGTACGTTATGTGACCGCTGCGCCGCAATTCGCTAATGTAAAGATGTCCCGTGAAAAAGGTGAGGCAGATACCGCCACATTCCAGGTACGTGTATATGTAACAAGAGAAGCAGCTTTGCTACCAGGCATGACAGTTGAGGTGAATACGAATGAAATCTCTTCGTGATGAATGGTCGTATCTGGTTCACTCCAAGTATCCGATCATAGCTATCATTTTCCCGTTGATTGCCGTACTGGCGTATTCACTGTTGCTCCCAAGCAGCCAAATTAACGATGCTAACGTGGTAGTGGTCGATCAAGATAACACAGCTTACAGCCGTGAGCTCATTCAAAAAATAGATGCTTCTCCGTATATGAATGTAGCCAAGATTGTTACGTATACGGACAACCCTGCACAGTATTTTTATCACGAGCAATATTTGGCTGTTATTTCCTTGCCGCACGGTTTAGAGGACAATCGCAATCGTTCCCTTTCCAGCCGCGTAGGTCTCATTCTCGATAACACCAATGCTCAATCTATTAGTTTCATTCGTACAGCTATGCAGGAAATTAGCGTTTCCGAGAATATGGAACTGTCTGTTCCAGCTGTGTTGAAAACAGGGATGAACTCGGAACAGGCTCAGGGAGCCCTCAATGGTATCGCATTAGAGGTACGTTCCCTGTTTAACCCAACCAATGATTTTCAGAGTTCATCGATACTTGCATTTACTTGTATGTTCTCTTTTATGATACTTAATATCACTAGCTTACCTATCGTCGCCAGACTAAGGGTTTCCAAGAGACTTGCTGCCGAACTGCAAAATCCGTTCAACATCCTGCTGCGTATTCTTCCTTATACGCTGTTTTCGACGGCTGGCTTAATCTTCTCTCTCGGGATACTTAAAATGTTTGGAGGAGGCCGTTTCGAGGCCAATCCGATCCTTTTCATGATTCCGGTTGTTCTCTATGTATTCGGTACCGTATGTCTCAATGTCCTGGTTACATGGGGAGCCGCACATCCGGGAATAGCCGCTGGCAGAATGGCGATGGTGTTCATGCCTGCTTTTGTTCTATCAGGGGGCGCTCTTTCAAGATCACTGTATCAACCTTTAGCGATACAAATCAGTGATTTCTTTCCTTTCGTATGGATGTTCAAATTCCTCCGCAGCATGGGACTGCGCGGTGCACCTTTTCAGGAAATGCTTCCCGAACTTGGCTCACTGTTACTATATGTCGGTGTACTCTCGTTGCTGGTAATCGCCAGAGCGCTATGGGAAAAGCAGAAGCTGGCCAAACTTCCTGCGGGAGCTACTCCAGAAATAGGGGCAGCAACACATCACGGTGGTTCGGCAAGTACACCTGGCGGCGGGTTATCTGTACAAGGAGCACCCTCAGTACCTTTGCATGAACCTGTAAAAGATTAGTCTCTCGTCTTTAAAACAAAAGGTATTAAGGGCCGCCAACTGGTCCTTAATACCTTTTCTATAATATGAATTTTCAGTTGTTATCAGTATTAATTCACTTATATGCTACACCTAATTGATAAGCGTGCTCCAGCAGACCTTCAATGTACTCTTTCGATTCGGACAAAGTATCATAGAAGAACTCTACCTTGGACTCTCTTACTCGTGCATAACCACCAATCACTTTATTCAAATAATTAGTAACTATATCGTGGTATTCATACTTGATCAGATGTTCTTTCGTCCCTCCTGCCAAACACATCCACAAAACCTGCTTCGTCGAAAACTCCTGAAGTAAACCTATGTTCCACACTTTATCCAAATATCCTTTTAGCATGGACGGGACACTGTACCACCATAATGGAAACACAAAGACCAGAGCATCCGCAGCCACTATTCTATCCATTTCTTTCCGTGTTTCAGGAGCATATTGTTTATGAGGCGAATTCCAATCCAGCTCATCTGCTGCGCTGTACACCGGATTAAATCCGTCCCGATGCAAGTCCAAAATATCTACCTCGTGCTTATTCTCTTTCAATCCCTCTACAAAACGCTTCATAACCGCAAGGGTAAGTGAATCCTCTCTGGGATGCGTGACGACCAATAGAACTTTCATGTTTTCGTAACCTTCTTTCTCCTCGTGATTGGTGTACCCTGTCTACAGATGCTATTATGGTTGATATATATGAAAGTGTGAAGTACGCACTTCAATGTACCGTAGGTACTTTAAGGTTCCTTAGTGTAATTTATACTACAGATCAGAGAGAGGAAAAGCCTATGAAAAACGACGCCAAAACCTATATGCTCGG
Organism: Paenibacillus kribbensis; assembly: GCF_001705305.1. Taxonomy (GTDB): domain Bacteria; phylum Bacillota; class Bacilli; order Paenibacillales; family Paenibacillaceae; genus Paenibacillus; species Paenibacillus kribbensis_B. The sequence goes on along the minus strand of NZ_MCBP01000009.1, from coordinate 49,982 downwards.
GATCGAGGCAACCTTGGAGGTGATCGGTGGAAAGTGGAAAGCCATTATCCTGTACCATTTAACCAGCGGCAAAAAACGTACATACGAACTTCGTCAGCTCATTCCAAAAATCACCCAAAAAGTGCTTACCCAACAGCTTAGAGAGCTTGAAAAGGACGGAATCATCCACCGCATCATTTATAACCAGGTTCCACCCAAAGTGGAGTATGAGCTTAGTGAATATGGCTGGGATTTTAAAGATTTGCTTGATCGATTCTGCTTATGGGGAGAAGAACATTTAGACAGGGTCTATGGAGATAAAACAGCAGTGCTGGAAGAGTATTCTATAAGAGAGCCTTCTGTAGAAAAAGGGTAAATCAGACTGTCGGTAACGAACCTCTATTTTAGACTTATCTGTTCACCAATTGCAGAATCCAATCTTTTATATCAACGATTCGCAGTGTTTTAGGCCGTGTATTCGTTCCAGAAATAATCAATGGGACAAGTGAATCTTTTTCATGCAGCGAACCATGAGCCCCTCCTCCGATGTGGGTAGGGGAACTTTCGCAGGCGAGCTCATATCCGGGCTTGACCGTCACAAGAACGTATTTTCCTTCATGAGAATTCATGGCCCCGTATAGCCTCGCCAATACGTCTGGATATTTTCCATACTTGATCCGGTTGTTATTCACCGTAATATCCACAAGGCCCTCTTCGCCCGACAATGTCCACGATTGTCCATATTCATCAATGAATTTTCCACCGGGATGATAAGAAAACAGCTTACCCTTTTTCCCCTTTGTAACATGAATATCGTTTTTACCATCTTTCATAGCGATAATGTCGAGCTTGTTTTCATTTTGTAATAGCTTCACCACATTGGATAACTCCACGTTATCGTTAATCGCATAGATATACGCCATTCGTTCATTAGCGGAAATCACGATTTGATCCTCGTTTCTTACTGGTTGATTTAATTTTGCAATGCGGTAATGATTCAAAAGCGACTTTAAATCAATCGTGGCTACCTGTCGATCATCATAAACAGCGCTTTGCGCACTGTCACCCATGACAATCCATATCGCATTGTTTACAGCCTGTTCCCACGAACCATATGCGTCTAACACAGTTTGCAGTGCTTGATCCGCTTTTTCGATTCCCTCCAGTTGAGTCGGGCCCTTTCTATGCGCCAAATTATCATTCTCTGGAAAGTATGTGATGGTTACATCTGGAAGTTTCTTCTGGCTTATTAGAAAAGCGGTATCTTTTGCGGAAAATTCGTCGTTCATCCCAAATTTTTTCCACAAAGGAGTATTCCAGCGATTTTTCGGATTCAGTTGTGCCAGAGCTGCATAAGATAACCATTTAGGCCCTGTTACTATCATTTTTTCTGGTACCCTGTTGCTATTCGCTATGAAGTCAGGCACTTTTAAGGCATGTTTCGTTTTCCCTCTAAAGACAATAGCATTGATGGACGCGGATTCTTTTCCTTTGTCAGCCAATTCCTCATGTATGGTTTTCGTTTTTTTGTTCAAATGAACTTGGTTTAATTGGTAAATTGCGTCTAAGAATACTTGCAGTTGGTCTATCTTCAAGGCTTCTTTGGCACCATTGCCGTAGAAAATCATGCGTTTCTTTTGGTCGCTGTACCAAACGAGTCCGGGCACATGATGTTGGTCTGCATACGTCCCCGTTAATAATGTACTGTCGATTGTCACAGACATCGTGGGAAATGAACTCACTACCTGCGGGAAATATTGCCCTTTATGAAGTAGATATTGCATTGCGGGTGCACGGTCTTCTTGAATCGCTTCTTGCAGAGGCTTATTCATTAAAGAATCGATCAGGATGACTATAACAGGCTTAGCCTTACTATTCACCGGGATATGGGACTTGACGCTTTGTTGATTGAGCTGTTGGCTGGAGTCCGTCTTGCAACCAAAAATCAGCAAAGTTAAACCTAGTACTAGAAAAATGGAAATTCTCTTTTTTTTCATAGGATAATTCCCTTCTTTAAAAACGCCATTTCCTCATTAGACAAAATAAACATACCCAAATCAGAGTAATTTTATGAAAAAAACAGATTTTACTTGCATCAGGATTTTGCAAAATCCTCGTATGAATGTTTTTCAATCTTACAGGTTAAATTATTTCTGTTTAGAGAACATAATTATGATTGCAGAGTCATAAAACGATTCCAAAAATGTTTTTTATATCACGAGTTATTTTTTTGGAGTAAAACCCAAATCACCAAAGGGAGAGGAATATAACAATGACTACCACAAGCATAAACGGATACTCGATGCATTATATTGATGCTGGAAAAGGAATCGCTATCCTCTTCATTCATCCTCCGGTACTCACATGCTTAAATTTTACATACCAAATCCAAGGGCTATCCCCTCATTTTCGAACGATTGCTTTTGACATCAGAGGACACGGTCAGAGTCAGGCTTCCGAACAAACGGTTACTTACCCTCTAATCGTCCAGGATATGAAACAACTGATGGACCAGATGAGCATAGATAAAGTTTTTTTGTGTGGATATTCTACCGGAGGCTCGATCGTGCTTGAATTTCTCCTGACTTATCCGGACCGGGCGTGGGGAGGGATCGTGATCAGTGGAATGTCGGAAGTAAACGAATGGCGGCTAAGAAACAAAATTGCTTTGGGCATTGCACTCTCCAAACTCGGAGCAGTCGGTACGATTGCGCTTTCTAATGCTTGGTCGCAAACGAAACAGTTCTCTTTGTTCCGTGAATTATTCAACGATGCGAAACAGGGAAATTCCAGAAATGTCGAACAATATTACCGATACAGCTTGAAGTACAACTGCACCTCGCGGCTTGGGGAAATCCATCTCCCTGTCCTGCTCGTTTATGGGAAAGATGATAAACTCTTTCATCCTTATGCCAACATATTACACCAACAATTGCCGAATAGTGAGCTTGTTTTCATTAAAAAAGCCGATCACCGCCTTCCTACAAAGGCCGCCGGGCCATTGAACGATCTGATCAAGCAATTTGTAGACCGCTTCAGCCTTTAAGGCAAATCCTACAGGTAAATTCCGCATACGTATACGCATCTCTCCCCACTCCTAATGCCGTATCTTTGCCTGTATATGACCTCGCAAATGACCTGTTCATCAAAGGAAACAGTAATATATAATATTTTACACAATGTATTTATACAAATTATACTAAAATCATATATAGTTTAGATTATAGATATGTATTGTTCGGCTTCTAAATCCGAAGGGGTGTAAAAATGAAATGCTAAAGCGTATTAAACATCTGTTCGTTATCCCTAACTACCCGCTATTTATGGTTTGTATGCTACTGCAAGGCATGGCTATATCGATCAGCGCACCTTTTTTGGCTGTGTATTTTACAACTACACTTGGCGTATCGGTTGGAACCTTTGGTGTTTTTACGGCTGTGACCTTGATTTGTGGTATATGGATAAGCTCTCTGATTGGCAAACGCTCTGATACTGGATTGGATCGCAAACAAATTTTGGTTATTTGTACGTTATTTAATGCGATCGCATTCGCAGGATATCTTGTCATTCAAAATTTTTATGTACTTTTTGTATATATGACTGTCTTCACAGCCATGGGAGCACCTGGAATGCCGCAGTTATTTGCCAGTGCACGTGAAGCGGTAGATCGCAGTCAAGCGGCTGATCATGCCTTTGCCAACTCAACACTTCGTTCCATGTTTTCTCTTGGCTTTATCACGGGGCCGCTCCTCGGGTCTTTTCTGATTGCACATACTGGTTTTAAAGGTATTTTTGCAGGAACGACTTTTATTTTTATAATTATCGCTATTCTCCTATTCTGTTTTATTAAGCAATCCCCTGCTCGGCTCAAAAGTAAGGATCAACTTTCACTTCATCACATTTCATTACATAAAAATATTGAAATTCTGATCCCCTTTTCAGTTCTTACTCTGCTCTATATGTCTCACTGGATGAATAATTTGAATATTTCCTTGTTTATCATTCACAATTTACAAGGGGATACGAGTGACGTTGCTCTAGTATCCAGTATTTGCGCGATATTAGAAATACCTTTGATGCTCATGCTGGGCGTACTTGCTGCTAAATACTCCAACCGTTTGCTTGTATTTTTAGGGGCTTTAACAGGGGTTCTCTATTACTTCCTCGTCCTGATGTCTACGGAGATGTGGCAGCTATTCGTGGGGCAGCTTCTTCTAGCCTTCTTTGTGGCAGTGATTTCGGCCATTGGCATCAGCTACATGCAGGATTTATTGCCATCTCTTCCTGGGTACGCCTCTACACTGTATTCCAATGCAACAACCATCGGAAGACTGGCAGGGAGCTTGATGGGCGGATTGACCGCGCAATGGATGGGTTATCGAAACTCTTATTGGGTATGCTTGGCCCTGATTATCTGCTGCCTTGGTCTGCTGGCGATTTCAAAAAAATTAGAGTTTGAAAAATCGACTGCTCTACAAGAAAGTAATCACAGTCTATAGCGTGCCACAATCAAAAAACAACAGCCAGCGGTCAGCCTGACGTAATGATTCACCAATCATATTTGTTTTCAATTTTGAGATTGTCACATAAATAAGCGAGGTACACACTTGAAGTGCATACCCCGCTTATCTATTGACCAGCCTATATTGGAAGAAACGGATTTATTTATTCATTTATTTATTTATTCACCTGTGGATTCCAATGATCTGTCCCGCCCAGAACGGCTTTGACTGTGTACTGACTGGCTTCGTCAGCAGTAAGCTGCTTGGCCCAAGGGACACGTCCGGCAATCGCTGCACCTGGCCCATTATTGTCAAACTCTACGAATCTTGCAGTCTGCTCATTGGATACCTTGCCCCAATTGTTCCAGCCGCCCGGCTTGATATGGTTATCCATGTAGGATTTGATATAGGCAACATGAGCGTAAGGACGCCATGGCCGTCCAAGCTCCACCTTGCTTTTCAACCCATTTTCGGCTGTCAAGCGACATTGAATAAATACCAAACCCGGCTTGTTCTCTTCTGTTGAAGCTGCTGTTACATATCCGGCACGCAAGCTGTGTATGACCGAGTTCTCAAATACGGCAGGTGAATTGCCAAAAATAAAATCGACGCTGCCGCTGATATAGCTGTCCTTAAAATATTGTCTGCCACGATTCACAAGCAAGGTATCCTGTAGTCCGGTAATTTTGACATTGCGGTACTGACCACGATCACCTTCAGCATATAACGCTACAGCCTGCACCTGTCCGGTCCCCTCTGTATTCGCAACCGTTACATTCTCCAGTATAAAATCAGGACTTTGCACACGCATCGTATAGCTGTTGCTTGTTCCTAATTCTTTTCCGTCCACCACGGTTTTGGCCGTATCGTTAAAGGCAATAATCGTTTTTTCTCGATCTTCTCCGATAATGCTCAGATTTTTTTTGGAGGAATTCACTTTTATTTTTTCACGATAGGTACCGTTTTTGAGGCGAATAACTGTCCTGGCGCTGCTGTTGTCAGGGACTGCGTCAATAGCTGCCTGGAGAGACGTAAAGCTGGCAGGACCATAGGCAGGGCCATAGGTAGCTACAACAACGCTATTCACCTCCCGGGCAACAGCATCTTGCTCTGTTTTAGCGGGAGCTGCTGCTGTTGCTGCCAGTTTGCGGATCGTAACATTGCTGAATTCCGACGTATTGTAATTCCATACATCGTTTTGTTGTTTGGATGCATCGGTGGCCAAGCCGAACAATAGCGGCTGATTATCCGGCAAATTCATAACGGTTTCACCAACTTTCTCCCAGTTCGTCACACCATCTGCGGATACCCAGCCGGTAACCTTTTGTCCTTGTCGTACAAGACGAACCGAATATGGTGTTGTAATAAACGTCTCCATTGACGCACGTTTCGTCTTACCATCCGTTTGATCACGACTGATGAGAATACCCTGTTTACCATATTTAACAAATGCTAAAGCCATATAAGCCATTTTTGATCCAGGCTTCAGCGATTCACGAATCATGACACCCGCTTCGGCATGATCATCGGTAGGTGTAATCTGCTCCACACGGGCAATAATGTCACCGTCTCCCTCCAATTTCTGATAAGCATAATGGAAAAAGTCAGCCTTGCCGTCAATGTCTCCCGCCGACTTCAGTCGTATGCTGCTGCCGTTCTCGTCATCCTTTAATACTTGAGTATGCCCTTGGATATAACCATTGAGGCCCTCAGAGCCAATGTCTTCGCTCAGCCAGCTTCCCGATGGTGCAGTCGTGTTCACATGAATGGCAACAGGATTGGAAAATGCAGCAGTCCCCTTGCGGTCGGTCACCCGTGCGACAATATAATGAGTGCCGTCCGTCACACGGTTCCAATCGAGACGATAAGGCGCTGTATTAACCTTGCCAGTAAGCACCCCGTCAATGATAAATTCAACGTGTGCAATGCCATCCTTTTCCTTGGCCGTTGCTGCTAATCTGGCATTACGTCCTGCCTCTAAAATATCATTATGCTTCAATAAACGGCCGTTTTCGTCAAACACCTGAACGACGGCCCCCGGATTATCTACCTCGTTTCCATTCGACAGCTTCTCGATCAGATCATGTAAGTAGACCTCCAGATTAGTATAGCCCTTGGCAAAATAAGCATACGCCCCCGAGCCTGCAAGCCCCTGACCGTTGCGGTCGTCCGCATTATAAGGGTCCAGCCCGTTGGCACGTTCCCATTCATCGGGCATTCCATCGTGATCGCTGTCGGCAAGCTCCGTCGTGATTACGTTATGATCATCGTAAATCCACCCTGCCTCACGTGAGGAATTGATAAACGCGCCCGTTCCATTCTTCACGTCATGCATAATACGGGCGTCCACTGCATCTCTTCTTGGCAGCGTGGCTCCCGAGCCTGCAAGCACCTCAGCATATGCCGTCTGCGCATCTGTCGCTTGGTAGGGACCATACGCATCGGAGGAAATTCCGTTATCGTACTCCCCTCTTACTTCAATCGGCTCCGCCAGGCGGGTGGAAGGGTCTATAATCGACCCAATCGATGTTCCAAGCTGCCAGTTATCCTGGGTAACCAAGTCGTTGCCGTACATGTAGTTACCGCCAATGAACATGCGTGTTTTATATTTTTTACTCCCCACGTCCACAAAGATTTGACTGCGAACGTCCTGATATGTGTTAGGACCATATTTATAATAGTTATTCAGCACATTATACGATCCTTCACCGCCGCCATATGAAGAGAAAAATCCCCAGTTATAAATGACATTATTGGTCATTTCCACCGCGTCGATTTGTTTTTTATCCGTTGGAAAACGCGGATTGCGGCTTGCATTGTGAGCTAACAAATTATGATGATAGGTGGCGTTCCTTCCACCCCATATGCCGCCATAGCCATGGCGCCCCTTCTGGTGTGTGGTCATAAGCATACTCTCGGAGGCGATGGACCACTGTACGGTCGTATTTACGTTGTCATACAGGCTCAGTACTTCGTCCACCGACCAGCTAAAGGAACAGTGATCAATCATAATATTTTTATGGTACCTGGCCCCCAACGCATCATCCTCACTGAGGTAACGGTCGGTCAATCGGAAGCGCAGATAACGCAGAATGACATTATCTGCATCAATTCCTGTCGTGTAATCGCTTACGGTTATTCCGTCGCCAGGAGCTGTCTGACCGGCAACCGTCAGGTTGTTTCCCTGAATTTTAAGTGACTCCTTGAGATGAATCGTTCCGCCCACCCGGAAAACTACTGTCCGGTTATCGGAACTGACCGCTGCACGAAGCGAGCCGGGGATAGCCTGCTCTCCCTTGCCGTAGTCCTCCAGTGTAGTAACTTCGTATACTTCTCCCCCACGTCCACCGGTAACATACTTACCGCCACCCTCCGCTCCAGGGAACGCTGGAATGTCCGTTGCTATCTTTGCCAATTCTGTTGCGGTCACCGCCTGACTCCCGGGAACGGCCTCCGCTTGAATCAGTGGCGGGCATAAGGTCAACAGCAATGAACCCACAACCACATGGCATAGCACCTTTTTCCATGTACACTGCTTGCTCAAATTCATTTCCTCCCCTCAAAATTTTCTTGCACACCAGCCGGCAGTATTTTTCACCCCCTTTCCTTGTCAATCAGCCGAATCCCCGATCTTCTTGCTATAACAAACGGTGCTCACAGTGCTACAAATAGCTTGGCTCATCAATCTTTTCTGCTTTTACGGTTGGCAGGTGTCATATATACTGTAGATATATGAATGCGCTTACTTATCTAATTTGCAAAGGAAGAAGCACATGAATAAAATGAACAACGACAAATATGTCATTGGAGAACAGCAATTCTCCATTCATCACATCTACCGTACCGGATTCACCGTTATGCCACGACCTCATGTCCACGAAAGCTACGAGCTGTACTATTTGCTGCGGGGCGAACGCATTTATTTTATGAACGGTAAGGTATACATCGCCCGCAAGGGTGATCTGATATTTATCGCCCCTCATGAATTGCACTCTACCGCCAGTTCGCAATTGGAGGAAACGGAGCGCATTTTGATTCATTTCTCACCGACATTTCTCCCACAACAGGATCGGGACATTCTTGGCCTACCACCGTATCAGCAATCTGCACTGCTGCGCCTACCGGTTAGAGAGCAGATCGAAGTTGAACGTTTGTTCCTGCAAATGAATACCGAATGCAGAAATCAGCAGCCCCTGCACGATCGTTGTGTACAGCATTTACTGCTGGAATTGCTCATTCTGGTGCATAGATCAGAAGCGGTCGAACGTAGTGAGCCTGTTTCCTCTCATCCGATGCATCAGAAAATGACGGAAATTTCCTCTTTTATTCAGAACCATTACCATGAACCGTTAACCCTTGAGCAGATAGCTGCCTGCTATTTTATTAGTCCAGCTTACCTGAGCCGCATCTTCCCAAAATTGACGGGCTTTCATTTCAGCGAATACATCCGCGTGGTGAGGGTCAGGGCGGCCCAAACGAGACTGCGAACCACTAAAGACAAAATCCAGCATATTGCAGAGGATGTCGGATTCGGCCATGCTTCCCACTTTAATAAAATCTTCAAAAAGATCACCGGACTCTCCCCTCTTCAGTACCGCAAGCAGGTTCGCTAGATACTCAGTGTAAAGGATCATGAGGAAATTTTATACATCTTATCTTGTCTTTTCTATCCATTTTTATATCCGCTTGCTCTTTCATGGAACTGAAGACAAGCCGCATTGGATCAAGTGCAACGGCAGCACAAAAAGCTCATACTTCGCTGCAGCTATGCAATGAAGTACGAGCTTGCGGATTTACTCCCCTATCATCTTATGTTTCCTTTACTGCAATGCTTGGATATCCTGAATCAGCATTTCAACATTTTCTTTCTTCGTAGCCCAACTGGTACAAAATCGAACAGCACTATGTGTAGCATCGGCTTTTTCCCAAAAGGAAAAAGTATATTTTTCGCTCAATGCTTTTAAAGTACGATCTGGCAAAATCGGGAACTGCTGATTGGTTGTAGAATGATATAGGAAGCTAATTCCTTGTTTTGTTAACGCAGTTTGAAGCAGCATGGCCATATCTATGGCGTGCTTGGAAATGTCAAAGTATAAACCATCTTCAAATAAAGTTTCAAACTGAATGCCCAACATGCGTCCCTTCGCCAGCAGCCCTCCTTTTTGCTTGATCATGTATCGAAAATCCTTTTTCAAAGCATCATTTACAATGACCACAGCTTCACCCATCAAGGCTCCAATTTTGGTCCCGCCGATATAAAATACATCGCATAGCTTCGCTATATCTGCTAAAGATAAATCGCTGTCGTCTGCAACCAGGCCATACCCTAAGCGAGCGCCGTCTATAAACAAGGGTAAGCCGCAGTCCCGGCAGACTTGGCTTAACGCTTCCAGCTCGGATTTAGTATAGATCGTTCCATTTTCGGTAGGCTGAGAGATATAAACCATACCGGGCTGGACGCTATGCTCAGGAGCGGCATCATTCCAGTGAGCGTCATACAGCTCCTTTACCTGTTCAGCCCGAATTTTCCCATCATCACTTGGCAAAGTAAGTACTTTATGCCCAGTAGCTTCAATCGCTCCGGTCTCATGTACAGCAATATGTCCAGAAACTGCAGCAACGGCACCTTGATGCGGACGCAAAATAGAAGAGATCACCGTTGTATTCGTCTGTGTACCTCCAACTAAAAAGTGTACATCTGCGTTTTCGGAGTTACATGCCTTTTTAATATAAGCTCTGGCTTTTTCACAGTGCTCATCCACACCATAGCCGCCAGTTTGTTCGTCATTCGTCTCCAATAGTCGCTTTAATATACGCTCGTGGGCACCTTCGGTATAATCGCACTCAAATCGAATCATGTTGTATTCTCTCCAATTTCTCCAGTTTGTTCTGAATGAACACCATAGAAGTATGTAATTCTTTAATTTCTTCCTCTGATAGACCTTGAACTAATTTTATGATTTGCTCGTCGGACCTTTCATCCAGTTGGCGATAGAACGTTTTTCCTTTAGGCGTTAAACGAATCAGATTTGTTCTATTATCCACCGAAGAATTTTCCTTAACAAGAAAGCCCTCTTTGCAAAGTTTAGCTATGATTCTACTCATATAGCTGCGGTCAATTTTAAGAGAATCGACTAATGTATTGGCTATGCAGGGCTCGATCATACCGATCTCTATAATGACACGTGCCTCGGTAAAGGAATGTCCGCTATCCAGCACATGTCGATCCAACAAACCGAGTATGTTGGTATAAAATCGATTGAAACGTCTCATATCTGCGATGAATTCAGCATCTATATTCATTTTACCCCCCCTATTTAGTGGACTTTTACAACAATTATAGTAATAATTTTTGTGGACTGTGTCAACGAAATAACGTGATTTAATGTTCAATTAGCCATAAAATAAAATAAAAACAGTCCCGATCAAAAATTCTTATCAGGACTGTGCTTTTTTCTATTTTTAAAAAAACAAGCCGGGATCGCCCCCGGCTGAACGTTCTATTATTCTCCGGTTTCCGCAAAATGCTTAATCCGTTCTCCCACCTGATCACGAACTCGCTGGAAAACGGCCCATTTCTCTTCTTCTGTTCCTTGTGCTTTGGCCGGATCATCAAATCCCCAATGCTCACGACGAACTTGTGGAGGTGTGACGGGACATTTATCAGCCGCATCCCCGCACAAGGTCACAACCAAATCGGCACTGTTCAGCAAGACCGGATCAATGATATCCGAAGTTTGACCTGAAATATCGATCCCTGCTTCATTCATCGCCTGCACCGCTTTAGGATTAAGGCCGTGGGCTTCAATGCCTGCACTGTACACGTTCCAACCGTCTCCCAAGTATTTCTTGGCCCAGCCCTCTGCCATTTGACTCCGGCAGGAATTACCGGTGCACAAAAAGTAAATTGTCTTTTTCCCCATGATAAACGTCTCCTTCAATGTTTAATTATGAAATGACCAGCCACAGATACAGGCCTAACAGTGTAATAAAAAGTGCAGGAATCGTTAAAATAATGCCTGTTTTAAAATAAGCTCCCCAAGAAATTTTCACGCCTTTAGAGCCAAGCACATGCAGCCATAATAATGTCGCCAATGAACCAATCGGGGTTATTTTCGGCCCCAAATCCGATCCAATCACATTGGCATAAATCAGCGCCTCTTTGATCATGCCGGTGGTATGGGTGGCATCAATGGCAAGTGCATTAATCATGACCGTAGGCATGTTATTCATCACCGACGAGAGGACTGCCGCGATAAAGCCCATACCCACGGTGGCCACAAACATGCCTTGAGCAGCAGTCGCTTGAATCACATGAGCCAGCAGATCCGTCAAACCTGCATTACGCAGGCCATACACCACAACATACATCCCGATGGAGAAAAATACGATGGCCCATGGAGCGCCTTTAAGGACATCTTTTATCGGTACCGCAGGGCTTCTTCTCGCCATCAGCAAGAAAAATATAGAAATCACGCCAGCTACCACCGAAACAGGAATATTAAAAAATTCGGACACAAAGTATCCAACCAGCAGAACCGCGAGAACAAACCAGGACATGCGGAACATTTTTGGGTCTTTAATCGCTTCTGCAGGCGTTATTAACTGTGAAGCATCAAATGTTCTCGGAATCCTTTTGCGGAAAAAGACATACAGTACCACGATACTAGCCGCTAAGGAAAATAAATTAGGCACAATCATGCGACTCGCATATTCCATAAACGTGATTCCAAAGAAATCGGCTGATACAATGTTCACGAGGTTGCTGACTACAAGCGGAAGCGACGTCGTGTCGGCAATAAATCCGCTTGCTATGATGAAAGGGAAAATCATTTTCTCATCCAATTTCAGTGCCCGAACCATCGCGAGTACAATCGGTGTCAGGATTAAGGCCGCGCCATCATTGGCAAAAAAAGCAGCCACAACGGCACCCAGTATGGTCACATAAACAAACATCCGGGTTCCGCTTCCCCGCGCAGCCCGTGCCATGTGAAGTGCTGCCCATTCGAAGAAACCGATTTTATCGAGCACCAGCGAAATCAGAATAATGGCCACAAAAGTCAAAGTCGCATTCCAGACAATCCGAGTAACTTCCCAAACATCATGCAAATCGACGACACCCACTAGCAGAGCAAGTATTGCTCCTCCGCAAGCCGACCAGCCAATAGACAGATTTTTAGGCTGCCAGATCACCAACACTAAAGTGGCCAAGAATATAATGCATGCCAACAAAACCAATGTTCAAAACCTCCATTACCTTATAAGCATATACTTATATTAAAAAACAACATTTACCCCTGCAGGGAGATAAACAGAACAACCTCTAGGAGGAGTAGGCTGGGGAATCCGGTCCACAGGATGCTGTGGGTTCCTCTTTATTCAGCCATTTTAAAATATGCTTGGAATCCGGCATACACTCAAGCACAGCTTGAATATGCGGCTTGTCATCTACGTTTAAGGAATAGTGTACCCATTGTCCTCGTCTGTCTTCTTTTACAATCCCTTGCGACTTTAATTTTCTTAAATGCTGGCTGATGCCTGGCTGCGACATATCGAAGATGTCCACGAATTCGCAAACACACCATTCTCTTTCTTTTAACAGGGTGAGCATGGCCAGCCGCGTTTTATCCCCCAATAGCTTTAAGTGATCGGCTACATAATCAAGTTGTTGCATTGTGTAACCCCCTTAACGATATAACTATATGCTTATATACTAATTCAGTTCATTTTTAAAAGCAACAAAGAAGATTTCTTACAATTCGCAAATTAATAACGTTCGTTGAGCATAGTAAAATTGATCTAAACCATGAAAAAGCAAGACCCGCCAAAGGGTCTTGCTATCTTTTTCAATCGTCTTCATTTCGATATAAAAGCTTAATACTTACGGTCCTCCGCACGTTGCCTGCTTCATTATCCTCCTTAATCACCTGCCACTGTCTGCCGATAAGCCCCTGCAAGGTATCGATTTCATCAGGATCGAGATGCAGATTCTTTAATGTGATTCCATCCTGCTCATAATCGCGATCTATAGCTCGATCAAAACGAAAATAAAGCAGCCTTTTCAATCCATTGATGTGTAAAAACTTAAATTCATAACCACGGTGGAGCGCTTCTTCCCACTCGTCCCCTATATCTTCTGCCGTTTGACAACGTTCTTCAAAGTCCATTGTTCTTTCTTTAACCTTATCGACTAAAGGAGAAAAATCCCGCTTCTTTATACACTCAATGATGACGTCTGTCGGCTCACCACTTGAACGTAAGTTCTCGATCAGCAAGGCAACGGGTATCGACAATTGTACTTTACTCATCGGAGTCAGCCCCTTTGCTCAAGTAGGACTTAAACCAGGCAATCACTTGTTCAAAGTTATCTACACGAAGGGACGGTTTGCCGCTTTTCAGCAAAGAATGATTGGACCCGGGATAGCGAATGAGGCGTGTTGTTTTACCAAGCCGCTTCAAGGCTGTATATAACTCATCCCCTTGTCCAACAGGGCAGCGCAAGTCTTCCTCGCCGTGTAAAATCAGCAGCGGAGTTTCGATGTTATTTACATGCGCCAGTGGGGATTTGGACCAGAGCAGCTCAGGATCTTCCCACGGATTGGCCCCAACAATTCCCTCTGTATAGGAAATCCCGATATCGCTCAAGCCATAGAAGGATAGCCAATTAGAGATGCAGCGCTGCGTAACGGCGGCGCGGAATCGGTTGGTATGAGAGATGATCCAGTTGGTCATCAAGCCTCCATAGCTGCCTCCAGCTACGCCGAGCCGGGTTGCATCTATAAAATCAAACTGATTCAGCGCAAAGTCCAGGGCATCCAGCACATCGCGATAATCTCCTCCTCCAAAATCCCCCCGACAGGCTTGGGCACAATCCTGTCCATAACCGAAGCTGCCACGTGGATTGGTCATCAGCACGGCATACCCTTGTGCAAGGAGCGTCTGCATCTCATGGCTATACGTGCTGGTATACATCGCATGGGGGCCACCGTGAATCTGTAAAATCATTGGAACCTGTTCTTTAGGGCCGAGTCCAGCCGGTTTGAACATCCACCCCTGTACCTTGAAGCCATCCGAAGCCTCAAACCAAAATGTCTCCGGCACACTCACCTGCAAGGATGCCAGGTAATCATCGTTATGGAACGTGAGCCGTTTTTCTTCGCCTGTGTCCAGATTCATTTGATACAGCTCTCCAGGCCCATTCACATCAAGTGCTGCAAAAACCAGGTAGCGGCCATCAGCAGACAACGTGTACTGATAGACATCTCTATCGCTTCCCGCAGTCACTGCCTGGACACTGCCGTCCGCAGCGAACCGGTATACATGGACAGCTCCCTGTAACGTCCCGAGCACATACATTTCTTGCTTTAACCTCGCAGGAGCATATACCGGAGATGGAGACGGACCAAAGGATTTCATATCACTTAGGGCAAAGTTACCGATTTGCATACCCAACTCAGGAAACAATAGCTGCGGGGCTCCCCCCGCTACAGGCACAGTATACAGGCGATTCTGGCTACCGCTGCCATAGATGCGATCACTGGCGATCAGCGTCAATGATTTGCCATCCGGTGCATACGAAAATTGGCTGATCGCCAAGCTGGAATCCGTAACCTTCTCCAGATTACTGCCGTCGCAATCAACCGTATAAACATCCGCGTATGAAAGAAGATCTGCATCCAGCTTGTCGTCTTCTACACGCTTGGATAAAAATGAAATCCGTTTGCTATCCATGGACCATACCGGATAAGCAGCATTCCAAGGTCCCGAGGTTATTGGAGTTACCCGGCCGTCTTCAAGCTCCAATACAAATAAATGACTAAACAGACCGTTCCACCAGCCCGATCCTTCTGCTTTGGGAGTGGTACGATCCACGATACGTCCCCGCTCACCGGATTGCTTGCTATATTCCTCAAGCTCCATGGCTTCCCGCTCGGCGTTGATACTAACCATACTTGTGAATACAATATACTTCCCGTCCGGCGACCAGACGAATGCACCCACTCCACGCTTCACTTCCGTCAGCCGCTGCCCCTCTCCACCTTCAGCCGGAATCGTCCATAGCTGCTTGCTTCCATTAGCCACACGTAAAAAAGCAAGCTGCGATCCGTCAGGTGACCAGGCAGGAGCCGAATCCTTGTTGCCATGGGTCAACGGCTTGTCTTCGTTTCCATGAAGCGATACGACACGGATGTGCATCTGGTAGTCATTCTTTGAACGATCTATGCTTTTGTTGACGTAGGCAATCGTTCCATCAGGGCTTATTGCCGGATCACTGATCCACTGATATCCGTACAAATCCTCCGGTACAATTGAGCGTTTATTCAAGAGTAGCCCTCCCTTTTCCGTTAAATCACACTGTCGAACACACTGCCAAAGTTGTATCTATTCGTGAGCCATCTGCTGATGCAGAGGAAAATGACAGGCTGCAATATGCCCTGGCGTATGCTCTTCGAGCAGCGGGCTCTGCCCGCGGCATTTCTCTTGTGCGTATGGGCAACGAGTGTGAAAAGTACAGCCCGAAGGCGGATTGGCAGGATTCGGGATTTCACCTGTCAATGTGATTCGCTCCTTGCGCAGCCTTGGATCAGGGACGGGTACTGCATCAAGCAGTGCTTTGGTGTACGGATGCTGTGGCCGCGCAAACAACTCATCACGATCTGCAAGCTCCACAATTTTGCCCAAGTACATCACCGCGATGCGATCGCTGATATGCTTGACAGAGGGCAGACCGTGAGCGATAAAAATGTAAGTGAGCTCGAACTGCTGCTGGAGCTCTTTTAACAAATTCAAAATCTGAGCCTGAATCGACACATCCAGCGCTGACACAGGCTCATCGCAAACGATGAGCTTCGGCTTCATGGCAAGTGCCCTGGCTATGCCGATCCGTTGCCGCTGTCCGCCACTGAATTCATGGGGATGCCGATCTGCCAGGTGAGCGCCTAGTCCTACCGTCTGCAGCAGCCGGAAAACTTCGGCTTTCAGTTCCTTGCCCTTAGCAAGCCCATGTACTTGCAACGGTTCAGCGACGATATCAAAGATCTTCATTCTTGGGTTCAAAGAAGAGTATGGATCTTGAAATACAAATTGCAAATCTCGTCTAACTTTGCGGACCTCTTCGTCCGTTAAATCAGACAGGCTTTGCCCTTGAAAACGGATTTCGCCTGCCGTAGGCTCCAGCAGTTGTGTAATCATTTGTCCCGTCGTTGATTTACCGCAACCCGATTCCCCTACAATACCCAAGGTTTCGCCAGGCATAACCTTAAAGCTCAAATCATCAACCGCCCGCACATAATTGTTTTTTTTGGAGAACCAGCCCTTTTTCATTGGATAATATTTTTTGAGTCCATTCACCTCAAGAAGCGGTGTTCCCTGTACTGCCTCACTCATACCGACACCTCCTCCATCCGCAAACATCTGACATAGTGTCCTTGGTCCTTGGCCTGTATTTTAGGATGAACCTGGGTGCACTGTTCCTGGGCATAAGGGCAGCGAGGATGAAATGGACATCCACTCGGCATCTGCATCATATTAGGAACGGTGCCGGGAATGGAATCCAGCCATTCTCTCTGCTCTGTAAGCTTGGGGAGTGATCCTAGCAGCCCGATCGTATAGGGGTGACCCGGCTTTTCGAACAAATCAAACACGTTTGCTTCCTCGACTACTTCACCGGCGTACATCACAACCACCCGATCGGCCATTTCCGCGACCACACCTAAATCATGGGTGATCAGAATGATACCTGTGTTCTCTTCCTTGCTTAGCTTGTGGATCAAATTCAATATTTGAGCCTGAATCGTAACGTCCAGTGCCGTCGTCGGTTCATCGGCAATCAGCAGTTTCGGACGGCAGGCCAAGGCCATTGCGATCATCACCCGCTGACGCATACCACCGGACAACTGATGCGGGAAATAACCTACAACCTTCGAGGCACCAGGTATGCCTACCCTCTCCAGCATCTCAATACTTTTCACCCGCGCCTCAGCTTTACTCAACTTTTGATGCTGCCGAATCACCTCACTGATCTGGTTGCCAATCGTAAATACCGGATTCAGCGAGTTCATCGGCTCCTGAAAAATCATGGATATCTCGTTTCCTCGATATTTACGCATTTCTCCCTTGGACAATTGGAGTAAATCCCGACCTTCCAGCAAAATCTCCCCGCCCACAACTTTTCCCGGCGCAGCAACTAAGCCCATAATAGACAAGGAGGTTACACTTTTACCGGAACCGGACTCTCCAACAATCGCTAATGTTTCGCCCGGGCTCACAGTGAAGCTGACACCGTTGACCGAGGGAACGATTCCATCCTCTGTTTTAAAGTAGGTTTTCAAATGGTTCACTTCAAGCAGTTTTGTGGACATCTTTTCCGCCCCCCTTCTGTTATTCTTTCGCCTTCATGTGGGGATCTAACACGTCGCGAAGCCAGTCACCGAGGAAAATGACGCCCAGGACCGTGATGGTAATCGCCAGACCGGGAAACGTTGCCACCCACCAGCTTGTAGCTACATATTGTCTGCCATCGCTCAGCATACCGCCCCAGGACACGGCCGGTGGCGTGATCCCCAATCCGAGAAAACTAAGCGAAGCTTCCATAATAATCGTTGTCGCCACATTCATGCCGGAAATCACAATGAACGAAGACAAGACATTGGGTAAAATGTGCTTCAACAGAATCCTGCTATTTTTGGAGCCAATCGCCTTGGCTGCCTTGACGAAGTCCCGTTCCTTGATACTCAATACCTCGCCCCGGACCACCCTTGTATAAGCAACCCAATTCGTAACGCCAATAACAAAAATAAGTGTAGTCATGCCAGGCCCTACCACGGCCAAGACGACCAGCATCAGCAGAATGGCCGGAATGGCCAAAAATGCATCGGCAACTCTCATAATAACGGCATCCACCCATTTGCCATAAAACCCGGCAAGAAGTCCGAGGATCGCGCCAATAGTACCTGAGACCAGGACTGCACCGACACCGACGATAAGCGAAACTCTGGCCCCGTACACGATACGGCTCCACATATCCCGCCCCAGATTATCTGTACCAAGCCAATGCTCTGACGCTCCACCATCCAGCCACATGGGTGGTTTCAGTCGGTTAAGCGGGTCAATATCCGCAGGATTGTGAGTGGCCAGAAGAGGTGCAAATAGAGCTGTTAGGCTAACGAGCAGTATCAGTACCGCACCGACCGTTCCGGTTTTACTTCGTAACAGTTGCTTCCACACGCGCCCAATAGCTGACAGTCGAAGGAATTGCTTGGGGTCGTCTGGCTCCGAGTCAAGGGCTTGTATATGATTGATGCCTGCCACATCTTCTCCTCCTCTCTCTAGTTGTATTTAATTCTGGGATCAAGCAGTCGGTAAACGACATCCGTTAAAATATTGCTGATGACGACAATCAAGGCGATCACAAATACAGCGGCCTGAACAATGGCCATATCGTGTGTATTCACTGCAACAACAAGCAACTGCCCCAAGCCCGGCCATGCAAATACCGTCTCGGTAATCAGCGTTCCGCCGATCAAGCTTGTAAATTGCAAGCTCATGATCGTGACAACCGGAATTAATCCATTGCGAAAAGCGTGTTTTCCGATAACTACGATCTCAAAAATCCCTTTACTTCGTGCTGTCCGTATATAGTCCTGATTCAAAATGTCCAGCATACTGGAGCGAATGAGTCGGGTCATTTGTGCAGAAAGACCGACACCCAGTGTAAAGGCCGGAAGTATTAAATGCTCCATCCCGCCCCGGCCAGACACGGGAAGCATCCCCAACATGACGGAGAATAACAAAATGAGCATAATCCCCATCCAAAAGTTAGGCATGGCCTTCCCGACGACAGACAAACTGGAGATGATTAAATCCATAAAGGTATTCCGCTTAACTGCTGAGAGTACACCCAATGGCACTGCGATGATGACCGCAAAAATCATGGCGGCTACTGCCAATTCAAAACTGGCTGGCAGCCGTTCCAGCACTAAGGGCAAAGCCGATTCACCATAGCGAAACGAGGTGCCAAAATCGCCCTGTAAGGCACTGCCAATAAATTTAATGTATTGCGCATATAATGGCTGATCCAGCCCAAGCGCTTGTGTCAATACTGCACGATCCTCGGCTGTAGCGGTCTCTGGTAGCATGAGAGCTACAGGGTCCCCGGTTACCCTCACCAGGATGAATACAATCAGAGAGACAATCAGCAGTACAGGAATCATCTGCAGCAGCGATTTGGCGATATAAGTTTTCAATCCGTCACCTCCGTAACCAGCAGGCTTTTTTTAAAAGGACGGGCAGGAACCTGCATTGAGGTCCCCGCCCGTTCACTTCTCGTTTTATTTTGCAGGTGTAATATCCTCTGCATAGAACATTTCATCGCTTCTCGGCTGGAAATTCACGCCGTTGCCAGTGCCATAAATCCCTTCCATTTGGAACAGATAGACGGCCGGACGATCTTCAGCCAAAATCTGTTGCACTTGCTGATACTCTTTTTCACGCGAGGCTGTATCCAGATTTGTCAGAGCATGCTGCAGCAGCTTCTCTACCTTCGGATTGTTATAATCCGTTTCGCCTTTAGCCTCTTCCAGCAGGTAACGATTATAGTTATTGGAAGCATCGAACAGGGAATTACCAATGCCGATCATAAACATTTCCTTGAAGGATTTGGAACTGTAACGCTCACTGAAAGCACTTGGCTCCAGCACGTCCAGCTTTATTTTGAAGCCCTCTTTATTTAACATGGCGGCTACAACCTCAGCATACTCCTTGTATATTGAGGATACCGACAAGGTTAATTCCGGGCCTGCGCTGGCATAACCGGCTTGCTTGAGCAGTTCCTTGGATTTAGCCGGATCATATAAGGTCTTCTCATACAGGGAAGGATCGGCACCAAAGTTGCCCGGCGTAACGGAAGTGCGAGTTACGATCCCGGCACCGCCTGCGATGCTGTCCACGATCCCCTTTTTATCGATTGCGAGGTCGATGGCCTCTCTCACCTTAGGGTTAGCTGTAGCACTTCCCTGACTTTGGCGCAAAATCAATTGCAGCACTCGCTGAATCGGTGCCTTGACGATTTTTTTGCCGTCTTCACCTTGAATACGTGCTACATCGGTAGACGGAATGCCCGAAGCAATGTCAATGGAACCCGCGAGCAGTTCAGATACACGCGTAGAGGCTTCCGGGATGGAGCGAAAAACAACCTGATCCCATTTCGGCTGACCTTCATAATACTTATCGTTTTTAACGAGTACCACCCGGTCATCCTTAATCCATTGACTAAATTTATAAGGGCCTGTACCGATTGGATTTTTAAGGAATGCCTCTATCCCATTTTTCTCAATGTACTTGGAGGGTAATATCCCTGCACCCATTTTGGATAAACGATTCAGCAGCAACGGGTCCGGTCCATCCGTTATGATGTCTGCTGTATGTTCATCCACCACTTTCACTTCTTTAATATTTTTAAAGTAGGAATTTTGTTTGAGCGTGTTATCCTTTGCCACTCTTTCTATCGTGTACTTCACATCTTCCGCCGTGAATGGATCACCATTATGGAAGGTAACCCCTTCGCGCAAGTGAAACCGCCAGGTCGTATCGTTTACTTTTTCCCAGGAAGTAGCGAGTCCAGGTACTTTCTTCTGCTGACTATCATTTTTCAGCAAGTAGTCAAATACGTTAACCAGAACGGCTTCACTCGCCGTATTGTTATTGTTATGTGGATCAAAGCTCTCAATATCCGTAGCATTCGCGATCGTCAGCACTTTACTGTCAGTCGATGTCGATGCTGCACTGTCCTTGCTGCCGCCTGTGGATGGAGCACCGCAGCCTGCCAGAATAATCGCTGCAATCAGTAATGTGATCCCGCCTGTAAACCACTTGTGTCTGTTCATTTTGTCCACTCCAGTCCATTAACGTTGTATTTTGCCACACAGCTGCTTCTCTAGCGTCTCAAACTTTATTTCTTCTTCAAAAAATTCAGCGCTATGGCCGACATCATGGCTACCCCATAAGGCAGTACCGATTCATCCAAATCAAACTTGGGATGGTGCAATGGGTAGCTGGTTTCCTCATCTCCTCTCCCGGACCCCAGCCGGAAGAACACGCCGGGAACCTGCTCACAATAAAAAGCAAAATCCTCCCCGCCTGTTGACGGTTTGATGTAACTCCACTCCTTGGAGCTAAACAATAGCTCACTCGTTTCCGTCATCAGGTCGACCATATCCGGGTCGTTCTGCACAACCGGGTAGCCAAGCTGATAATTCAATTCATATCCGGCCCCAAACGACTCACACACCCCACGGACCACCTGCTCGATCAGTTCAGGCATTCGACTGCGGAGCTCCGCAGATAGAGTTCGAACGGTGCCGATCATTTCTACTTCCGGTGCAATGGCAGCCCCCATGTAGCCGCCACTAATTTTGCCAATGGTAATGACAATGGGCTCAAGCGGGTCAACCAGACGGCTGGGTATATTTTGCAGGGCAGAAATAACCTGCGCAGATACAGCAATCGCATCTATCCCCTCATGCGGACGGGCGGCATGACCCCCTTTGCCTAAAATTTTAATTGTTAAGCCATCTGCTGATGCAAAAGCTACCCCTTTGCTGACCCCAAATGTTCCTGTCCTCAGACCCGGGAACATATGTAACCCTGCCATGGCATCTACTTTGGGATTGTCCAGCACACCGTCATCAATCATAGCCTTGGCCCCGGCCAAACCTTCTTCTGCCGGTTGAAAGACAAATTTGATATTGCCTCGTTCCGGTCTCTCCAAAGTAGCCAGTAACTGTGCGGTTCCCATCAGTATCGCAGTATGGGCATCATGTCCGCATAAATGTGCCTTTCCCGGAATCTGCGAACGATAGGGAGCTGTTTTTTCATCCTGAATCGGTAAAGCATCCATATCTGCCCTGAGACCGATGGTAGGCCCCGGGCTTTTTCCACGTAACAGACCCACAACCCCGGTTTTACCTACCTGTGTTGTTACCTCCAACCCCAGGCTTTGTAAGTGCTCAGCTACAATACCGGACGTGCGAATCTCTTCATATCCCGTTTCAGGATGGCGATGAAAATCCCTTCGCCATGTGATCAATTGCTCTTGAAGCGGTCTTGATAAAGCCAAAAGCTCATGTATGCTTGTGCATTCACCCTTCATGCTTTCACCGTCCCCGCAAATTTTTTTGTTCTGTAAGACACCATCTAGCCTTTTGCAACCAATCTTGCATAAATGGCATCTGCGGAATGCCCGATATGGTGTCTCATTACTTCCCGCGACTTTTCAGCATCCCGTGCCCGAAGTGCACTCAGGATTTCTGTATGGACGTCGTAGTTCACCGTCCGAATCTGGTTATCATAGGGCATGAGATCTAGCGCCGGGTTAATTTGGGTCCTAATCTGCCTGACAGCGGCTTCACAAAGTGGGTTGCCCGATGCCTTGGCAATGGCTAAATGAAACTTGACGTCCAGGGCACGAAACCATTCTCGGGTACAATCCGCTTCAATACTCTGATCCAGATAATGCTGAAGCAAGTCCAGTTCATCCGCAGTGATCCGTGCAGCCGCTAAAAAAGCAGCCTCAGGCTCCACAATCATCCGATATTCAAAGACCTTCAGCATATGCTCCCAATCTTGTGCGATTTCTGCCCGGGTACGTTTATGAGAATTTGCTGTCACCGGAAGAACAAAGGTCCCTCCCTTGGCACCTACTCTCTTTTCAATGAGCCCCTTGGACTCCAATTGAGATAGTGCCTCACGAACTGTAATTCTGCTGGCATTAAATATCTCTGCGAGTTCCCGCTCTGTTGGCAGCTGCTCCTCGCTAAGCAACTCTTTTAGAATAATAGCCTCTTCCAACTGCTCTCTAATAAAATCACTCACTTTTTTAGCTGATACTTTCTCAAAGCGCAGAGGAGATGGGATTAACATACGAACACTCCGATCCATAAATCTTTAAGGTCTAAACCTTATACCTTTAAAAGAAACAAAAAAATATAAATCTGTTGTTATCATAATACCTAGTAAACCTATATGCAATACTTTTTTTCTGATATTATATAAAAAGCACGCAGCAGGATATCCTGTGCGTGCTTGGTCATTCTCTATTTTTCCTCCAATTCATCCGGTACATCGTATTTATTGATATGTGAGGTCATCGCTGCAACTGCTTCGCTGGCATCCGTCGTGGCCGGTACTTCTCTGACCACATCATCAGTCTGGTCACGAAAATTCAAACGGTCAGCCTCGACCACTTTCTGTTGATTGGGTTTCATTCTTCATATCGCTCCTTTCTTATTCCAGGGTCTGATCCCGTTCTGTTAATGTGTACAAAGGTACTTCCCGCTCCTCCTCCGGATGGTTCAGCGCATAGATGCGTGCCGTCTCACGCTGTTCGTTCACATGCTGAATGTAAATGGGTTGCCCCTCACACAGCACATTCGCCATTATGGGAGAGGACGCTATTTCTTGTGCTCTTTGAACATTCATTTTAGAAAAACCCCCCTTGCTGAGTAGAGTTCGTCCTTACTATGCACGAAGTAAATATTTGTTATACAAATTTCTTACCAACATGGCCTTGAAATTCTCTCAAATTAACTTGTAGTACTTAATATACGCTTACAGAAAGGATATCATTTGAAAATATAAATATTATTGTTATTATGGATAGAGAGATTCAGTGAGAACTGCGATCTTCGATGAAGCGAAAAGGAGTGATGATGAATGCTACACATATTAATGGTTAACTTTCCGGCAGAAGGGCATGTGAATCCTACGCTCGGGATTACGCAAGCCTTTGCAGCACGTGGGGATCAGGTACATTACATTACAACTGAGAAATACAAGGACAGACTCGAAGCAGTTGGAGCAACGGTTCACCTGCATCCCGACCTGATCAGAACGGCTTCCATTGATACCAGTACTCCGGCTGGGTTGAACGCATTTATGAATATTCATATCCAGACTTCGATGGACATATTAGCAATCACCAAGCAGCTGTCCAAAAGCATTGATTTTGACTTTGTGTTCTATGATAGATTCGGAGCTGGTGAGTTAGTTAGAGATTATTTGAATATTCCCGGTATTGCATCATCGCCATCCTTTTTAATTTCAAAGAATCGAATGGCTAGCAATCTCTTTCGCTCTGACGCAAAAGTACCGTTTCAGCTTGATGAACAGGCTGCGACTTCACTGAATCTCATGAAAGAAAGATTCGGTGTTGCTCCCGAGAGTATGGTTCAATTTATGAACAATACAGGGGCACTGAATATTGTATACACCAGCCGATATTTCCAACCCGACGCTGACCGTCTTGGTGAGGAAAACCTTTTTATTGGTCCCAGCTTCCCTGAGCGCAAAGGGGAACATTCTTTTCCTTTGGATGTATTACAAAATAACAAGGTTCTATATATTTCGATGGGAACGGTTCTGGACCATACTGAGGACTTTTTTAACACCTGTATTGAAGCTTTTGCCGATTTTGAAGGCATCGTCGTGATTGCAGCCGGCGAGAAAGCTGACTTTACGAAAATCAATCCGGCCCCTGAGCACTTTATCATTTCGCCCTATGTTCCTCAATTGGAGGTATTGCGTCATGCAGATGTGTTTATTACTCATGGTGGAATGAACAGCGTGAATGAAGGGATTCATTTCAATGTTCCCTTGGTCGTATTGCCTCAGGACAAGGATCAGCCGCTGGTCGCGCAGCGGTTAACGGAGCTTCAAGCTGGCTATCGAATAACCAAAGACCAAATCAATGTAGAATCGTTAAGAGAAGCCGTACGTGAAGTGTTGTCGAACGCAGCATATAAAGAGGGTGTACAAAAAATAAATGATAGCTTCCAGCAATCTGGAGGTACAGAGGAAGCCCTCGCAAAAATTGATGCTTATCTTCAAGTTTAGGGTGGAATAAAACAATTGGCTTTCATTTCTACTTCCCGTGGATAGCTCACACTTGTTGCCAAAGCAAAAACACCTTCAAGGCTTATCCTCATTTCTTACGACATGGGGCATTCTCTTGAAGGTGTTTTAATTTGTCTCACGCTATGGTGAGATCTATAATTCAGCGCCATTAGTGGCAATCACATTTGCATACCAATGGTAACTCTTCTTTTTTATACGGGCGAGGTCCATCAGATCTGAATTTGAACGGTTAATATAAACCAATCCATACCTTTTGCCCATACCGTCATGACCACTGATCAGATCCATAAATGACCACAAACAATAGCCAATCACCGGATATCCCATATCGATGCATTCTTTCAACTGCTTCAGATGATCCGACAGATAACGTATTCGATATTCATCGTCGATTTGCTTATCCTCGGTCAATTCGTCCAGTGCTCCAAGTCCATTTTCGGTAATTAGAACGGGGAGATTATACCGATTAAAGATTTCCATAATGACCATTTTCAAGCCAGGTGCGCAAATTTCCCATCCCCATTCCGATACAGGAATATGCGGGTTGCTTACTATTTTATAAATACCGGCTTCTTCTTGTTTAATTACTCCTTTACCTCTATGCTTGATTTCAGTTTCACTGCTATGTTCGATTGTTTTAGCCATATAATAATTCACACCAATAAAATCAGGCGGATGGGTACGCATTTCCTCCAGATCAGCTTCCTCTATTTGCGGAAAGATGCCTCGATCAAGCAGGTATTTCTTGTATATAGGCGAGAAAATCCCTTTGCAATGCATATCCAGCAAGTAGTAACTTGCAATTTCATTATAGTCGATGGCTGCCTGCACATCCTCAGGCTTCATTGAAGCCGGAATCCCGATCATTGGGTTCATCGCTGGTCCTATTTTTCCGTTCTCCACCATCTCATGACAGAGCTTGATCGCTTTAGCTGTGGCAACACACATATGATACGAAGCTTGCGTAGCAATTTTATCGATTTCCTTATCGGTCATCTCCCTCTTAATGCCTAATCGTTCCGGGAGATGAATAACATGATCCTGCTCGTTAATCGTTAACCAATACTTTACTCTATCTCCAAAATGCTTGAACAGCACCGACGCATAATGAACATAGTCCTCAATACTTTGTCTCGACAACCAGCCTTGATATTGGTCTACCAATCCTTGAGGATAATCAAAATGATAAATGGTTACCACGGGCTCAATTTTGTATTTTAAAAGCAAATTGATTACTTTGTCATAAAACTCTATTCCCGCCATATTGATTTCACCATTGCCTTCAGGCAGGATTCTTGACCAGGACATCGAGAAACGATAGGCTCTCAGCCCCGCCTCATGCATAAGTTTAATGTCCTCTTCAAATCGATGATAATGGTCAACAGCTACTTTATAATCCGCCAGCTTTTCGTTTCTAAGTAACATATCAATAACTGAACGGCCTCGTCCGTGCTCGTCGTAGGCTCCCTCGGCTTGGAATGCCGAAGACGAGCCTCCAAAAAGAAAATCTTTAGGAAAAAGTGGTTCCGGGATCATTTTCATAGTAATCTCTCCGATCTTGATAGTCTGCATACTGAATTTAATTACTTCATAATAGCCAGTAATGGTTTCTGTGTTGATGCTTGAGAGTCAGGCTGTTCTAGCACAATAACATCGGTATAATCCATGCTGTTCGTAACAATGATTGGGGTAACTGTAGGATAACCAGCCTTACGAATCTCTTCCAGGTTAAACTCCATTAGCAGATCTCCTGCCTTTATTTTCTGGCCCTCATCCACAAATACATCAAAATGCTGTCCCTGCAGTTTAACGGTATCTATGCCAATATGAATCAAGATTTCAACACCTTGCAGCGACTTCATTGCAATGACATGTTTTGTTCGGAATACAGTCTCTATTGTTCCGTCGAAAGGAGCATATATCTTGCCTTCGGAAGGCTCAATTCCCACTCCTTTTCCCATGGCTCCCTGTGAGAAGGCTTGGTCAGGTACATCTTTTAAGGGAACAATAGTACCATTAATCGGACTTGTCATGGATAGATTGGATTCTGGAATTTCAATCGCTGTACGCTCCGGTTCCCATTTTTTATCTGGAGTGACCGTAGCACTGGATGCCTCCTTTGTATCCCCTCCTGGCACATCCTCAAAGCCAAAGATATAGGTAAGAACAATAGTCGAAACAACGGTGATCAGTGTCCCAATAATCAGATAAATAAACTCAGGCCCTATAAATACCGGGAGTGCAGTAATGCCAGGAAGCACAAATCCGTATGACTTCACATGAAAAATGGTTAAAAAAGCTCCACCCATACCGGAACCAATCAAAGCTGCAATAAATGGCTTTTTCAGCTTCAGGTTCACCCCGTACATTGCTGGTTCCGTAATCCCCAGTAATGCAGAGAATGACGTGGATGCAGCAATGGCTTTAAAAGATTTGTTTTTTGTTTTCAGAAATACAGCAAATGCTGCGGCCATCTGTCCCATATTGCTCACAAAGAAAATCGGGAGCAGATAGTCAAAACCAATCGTAGCCAAGTTCGAAATAGCGATTGGCATTAAGCCATAATGCATCCCAACCATGACAAGCAATGGTCGGGTTCCGCCTAACAGCATCCCTGCCAGAAAGCCCACATGCTCAAATAACCAACTCACACCATTCGCCAGGCTAACCCCCAAATAGGAGCCCATAGGTCCGATTACGATCAGTTCAATCGGAATCATAATAAGCAACGCTAATGTTGGAGTGAAAATTGACTTAACCACAGTAGGCATAAACCGGTCGATCAACCGATATACATACGACAAAATCCAGACAGACAGGATAATCGGAATAACAGTTGAACTGTAATTCACCAAACCAACAGGCATGCCCATAAAGGATATAGGTTCAACTACTTTCCCAGCTGCTATGGATTTGGCTGCGTCCATAATCGTAGGATACATAAGCCCGCCTGCAAGTCCCAATGCCATAAACTCACTTGTTTTAAATTTGCGCGCAGCTGATACAGCCAGAAAGAATGGCAAAAAGTAAAATACACTGTCGGCAACCAGGGCCAGGATACGCATAGAATCGCTTCCCGATTCTGCCCATTTCAAAGCTGTGATCAATCCTAATAGTCCCTTCAGTATCCCTGCCCCTGCAATGGCCGGAATAACCGGAGTAAAAATACCAGCAATCGTCTCCATCAAACGACTTACTATGTTTTGCTTCTTTTTGCTACTATTGGATTCCGTACCGGGATGATTTGGAGAAATATCGGCGAGCTTGATCAGCTCGTTATAGACTTTACCGACATTATTTCCAATCACAATTTGAAATTGTCCGCTTTGTTCCTGTACTGTAATAACTCCATCCAGTTTTTCAATGCTCTCTTTTTCAGCCCGGTTGTCATCTTTCAAATTGAACCGAAGACGAGTGTAACAATGCACAACATGATCGACGTTATTAGCGCCGCCAACCAATTGTAGAATTTTGGATGCCAATTGTTCATTATTCATATAAATCCCTCCTGCACATTAGGTTAAGATGATATATGTCAAATCCTACTGGAGATTGCCCGTCAGCTGTCCGTAAGCACATCACCGAGAGAATTGGTTAAAAAAAAAAGACCTAAATGACTCTTATCATGCACGGCATTTGCCAAAATAGCATGTAAGAAGTCATTTAGGTCATGCCTGATCGAATCAGTAACAATCCTAAACTTCTGTTATTCTTCTTCGAATACGAGTCGAGAGGTCAGACGGTGTATGTGAACGGTTAAGTACAGCAGTTCGTCCAAGCTACAACTCCAACCATAACTAGTATCCAAATATTGTTTTATCTTTAACGAGCATTTGTAAGCCCGCGGATACTTGTCTTTAACTATATCATGCAAAAATACATCCTCTGAGTGTGCAATTTCACCTTTGCTCTGCCTTTGAATGAAATAGCGCAAATGAGTCACAAATCGTGTGAAATTTAACGAGCTATCATCTAATTCCACCTGATAGTGATACTTCACAATGTCAAGTATTTTGCTAATAATACCCGCCAATTCCATGCCCTCGTGCTCGGGTCCATCGTCAAGCTGACCATTCACAAAATGAAGGGCAAGAAATGCCACTTCACCTTCAGGAAACTCAACCCCAGCACCTTTTTGCACCAGGTCTATAGCTCGCTTAGCAGCATCAAATTCCAATGGGTACACTTGCTTAATTTCCCACAGAAGTGGGTTTTTTATTTCTATGCCCTCCCTTGCTCTTTTCAAAGCAAAACTGATGTGATCCGACAAAGCGATCAGCGTACTCTCATTTAATGCCCTTTTCAACATGGGCTGTACAAAGTTGATCATCTCATCGGCAAGAGCAATGTCTTCTGAAGGAATTTCATTAAAGAGAGAAATAAGCTTATCTGTATTCTCAGGAATATCCAGTACAAAAGTTTTTTCGATCCGTTTGCCGTCTATTACATCCCCAGGATACTTCTGAAATCCGATCGCCTTTCCCATGACAATCATCTCTTTAAAGTTTTGATTCTCAACCAAAGCAACATTGTTATTAAACACCTTCTTGATGCGCATGGAAACTCCTCTTTCTAAAGAAGTTAACAAAAAAAGACCTAACTCCCCCTTTTTTGAAAAAACAAAATCAAACAAAAGGAGATTTAGGTCATGCCTGATCGAATCAGTAACAATCCTATAGCTGAACGATAACATAATAATTAAAGCGTTGTCAATTGTGAATTTGTTTTTATCTATACATTTCCTCTTGAAGGGTAAATAAACGTGTATATCATTGTTTACATAATATACTACTTCACAAACATCTGTGCTTCATTACTCACACTTAAAGATAAAAGACACTATGCGCTACATGATAAAACTCCACCATACCATCAGATAAAAGAAAACAACTATGCACAAAATTTATTGAAATTGAATCATTTCGAGGGAGTTCAATGAAACACCCTATTTTTGCATTTAAGAGTTTAACTAATTATCGCTGATACAACTTCATGCATATTCTCTGAAAAAGCAATGGTTTTATCTTTGTTTTCTACAAAGCCCTCTGGATTATCTTTATTAAATCGGACTAAGGTTGCATTTATATTATGATAAGTTAACCGTTCAAATGGATATCGCATAATTGCTGGGGTATTAAACCCAACTCCTAATTCTAAATAAACGATTCTCTTCCCATCAGATTCTTGAAGAAATTTGTTGTAGGCTTCATTTAATCGGTACCATTTCTCATCCTGGACAAAGTATTGATTGATTCTGAGGTGTGGATCCATATTTTCACCACAGACCGGACATTTGGGAACTAGCTCAGTAGGTATTTTGCAATCAACTGTCTTATTAATCATTTCCTTAACTAGCCCCTCATTACCATACACCCTATCATGGTACCCTTTAGCACATTGAAGATATCCATAATTGCCTTGTACCTCAAAAATTTTATCTGGCGGAAAACCTGCTTTCTCAAACTGGCTGTCAACATTGGTCGTGATAACGAAATGCTTTTTACCCTGTACCAACTGTTTTAAGCTCAAATAAAGCTCAGTCGTACCTACTTCATACCGGTTAAGGCTAATATGTTTTGCCCAGTAAGCCCATCTTTCTTCTTGTGTTCTAAACGGATAAAAACCGGAGGTGTACATATCGGTTAAGCCGTACCTTTCAATAAAAGGTGCGAAATTCCTCCTAAACCTTTCACCACCGTACTCAATGCCAGCAGCAGCTGATAAACCTGCACCGCCACCTAGAAGAATATATTCTGCACCTTCTATAACTTTCTTTGCTTGGGCTATTCGGTGTGTAAAGTCATTCATTAAATGTGGTCATTCCTTTCTAAACAGAATTGGATATTGTAAAGCTTTCCAGCAAATATTTGTACGGGTTGTCTAGGAATAACTGTATTTCCCAAACGGACGTATTCTTGGTTTTCCCTCTTCAATCCTTGTCAAAAAAAATACTAAAGTTAACCTTTATATCGGTCTATAACATTGCGGTATACCTCTTCATCTTCTTGGCTATAAACATTAAAAATAATTCGGTCAAATCGTTCAGGATGCTTCTGTAGCCACTCGCTTACCGTTCTTATTGCGTTCTGTGCCGCCTCCAACTTGGGGTAGCTAAAAACCCCAGTGGATATGGCGCAAAAAGCAATACTGCGGATGTTCTTTACTTGCGAAGCAAGGTTGAGACAGGACGTATAGCAGGAGGAAAGTTCCTCTTCCTGTGATCGCTGCGACGGGGTCTCATGAGGAACAATGGGGCCAACCGTATGGAGAACAAATCGCGATGGAAGGTGGTATGCTTTTGTTACTTTAGCATCACCAGTAAGCTCTGGATGACCCTGAAGTTTCATAATTATTTGGCAGTCCTCGCGAAGCTCGGGCCCAGCCGCGGTATGAATTGCATTATCAATGCATGAATGCAAGGGTTGGAAGCATCCCAGCATTTGATGATTAGCAGCGTTCACAATAGCATCGACATCCAAGCTAGTGATATCCCCTCGCCAAAGGACGAGAGGGTCTGCAGGCAAATTCTTTAAGAAGATACCTTCACTCTGAAGGGTTGGAAGTTTATTGGCATCCACAATTCCTTTTCTTTCTTTCTCATACTCAAGCAAGATATCAAAAGCTTGCATGGCCGATGGATCCATCGGTGCAGGTTGTCTTACGTTCTGAACTGCGTGAATCAGCTTTCTTTTTTCAGTTTGTTCTCGAGGAATTTGGTCGGAATCGATAATACCTTCTAACTGAAAATATCTTAACAATTTATCAATTGCCCTTATATATTGATCTTCTGTCAGTAAAGAAGGATTGATGATACGTGTCGGTTCGTCCAGCAAAATGGCTTGACGATAGTCATCCAATTTCAAACCAGGATAGCCATCTTTTACTCGATTCCCCTTCATGTGACCCACTCCTTTAATTTTTCCCAGGATATAAAGAAAAAGCCATGTTATGGCCTTTCCTTTATACTAATTAGATTATGTTTCTTCGATTTGTTTTTGGTGTTTAAGAAAGTGGAAATTCATAAATTTACAATGCTGGACATTATAACAATCCATTTTTTAGCAAAAATTCTTTGGCTACTTCTTCTGCACTTTTTCCTTTAACAGCAACACTGTAATTTAAACTTCGCATTTCATTGTCCGTAATTCTTCCGCCCAATTTATTTAGAGCCATAATAAGTTGCGGGTACTTTTCTACCGTTTCTTGACGTAGTAAAGGCGCTCCCTGATATGGTGGAAAGAAGTGCTTATCGTCCTCAAGTACGGTCAGTTGATATTGCTTGAGTTCACTGTCGGTGGAATAGGCATCAACCAGATTGATCTCCCCATTTTTCACCGCGTTATATCTTAATTTAGGTTCCATGGTTGTCACCGAAGGGAATTTAAAGCCATAAACCTTCATCAAACCTGGATATCCATCTTCACGGTCCGTGAATTCTCTAGTGAATCCCGCTTTAATCAGATGCTGAACATGGGCAAGATCAGAGATTGTTTTTATTTGGTACTTTTCCGCGAATGACCTAGGTACGGCCAAAGCATATGTGTTGTTATACTGCATTGGCTCGAGCAAAGCCATTTTAAGTTTGGTCATTCCTTTCCTAGCCTGCTCATATACTTCCTTGCTGTCAGTGCTCACAGGTGCTTCTTTTAGGAATTCCGCAATTGCTGTGCCTGTAAACTCAGGATAAATATCAATGCTGCCTGATTGGAGGGCATTATAAACAAAAGAGGTGCCGCCAAGATTAGGCTGTAGACTCACGGTCAGATCTGTATTTTTTTCAATCAACAACTTGTACATATTAATTAGTATTTCTGGCTCGGTTCCCATCTTACCAGCAATCACAAGCTGATTTTCCTTATTCCCTCCGATGAGTGGTAACGTCACCATGAGTACGACCACAATTGCCATGGCGGTGACTGTTCCAAGGGCCTTCTTGAAGGATACTTTCTCTAATAGACGAAGCAGCACGTCAAAGAGAACCGCCAAAAGCGCTGCAGGTATAGCTCCAATTACAATAAGTGAGGTATCATTTCGGTCAATCCCCAAAAGAATGAGGTCCCCCAGCCCGCCTGCGCCAATGAGAGCAGCCATCGTCGCCGTACCGATAATTAGGACTGTTGCCGTCCGAATGCCTGCCATGATCACCGGCATAGCTAGAGGCAATTCTACTCTCAAAAGACTTTTACGTTGGTTCATCCCCATTGCGCTTGCTGCCTCGAGCAAAGAAGGTTCAATTTCTTTAATTCCTGTATACGTGTTTCGAAGGATCGGAAGCAAGGCGTAAACAACCAGCGCTATAATTGCGGGGACGGTTCCGATGCCAACAAGTGGGATCAGCAAACCTAGTAAAGCCAGAGAAGGAACGGTTTGCAGTACCGCTGCAATACCAATAATGGGTTCGGCCGCTTTCGGCTTACGCGTCAAATAGATCCCCAGGGGAATAGCAATCAGCAGCGCAAAAAAAAGAGCAAGGAACGATATTTGGATGTGTTCAAGAAAGGCTCTAAATAGTTCGCCTTTTCTGTCCTGAAACACATTTATTAACTCACTCATACATGCAGCCTCTTTTCTTTGAAGTCGTTCGCCAGATGCTCCAAGACCGATTCCTTACGTATTAATCCCACTACTTTTCCATTTTGCTCTACAGGCACTACACTAACCCGAGTAAGCCGTTCAAGAATATCATAAGGAGGTGTGTTTGCAGGTACCGCATCTTTAGCGGACCAGCTGCTGACATTCTCCGTCAGTGGGCTCACCCATTCCATGATATCTACCTGTTTATGATGTCCTCCAACAAAGTCACTGACAAATGAATTCACGGGCTCATTTATGAGTTCAAATGGCGTACCCACCTGAACAACATTCCCCTGATTCATCAGACATACCCGATCTCCTAATTTCATAGCTTCCTGCATG
This sequence comes from Paenibacillus kribbensis, assembly GCF_001705305.1. Classification (GTDB taxonomy): domain Bacteria; phylum Bacillota; class Bacilli; order Paenibacillales; family Paenibacillaceae; genus Paenibacillus; species Paenibacillus kribbensis_B. Next base: position 15,675 of record NZ_MCBP01000009.1, on the reverse strand, counting down.
TCATGGGTGACAAATACGATCGTTTTTTTGATTTTCCGCTGAATCTCCAAAAGATCATCCTGCAATTTCTCACGGCTAAACGGATCAAGAGCACTAAATGGTTCATCCATTATTAAAATTTCAGGGTCTGCCGCCAGAGCTCGGATAACTCCAACACGTTGCTGTTGCCCCCCGGATAATTCCGATGGTTTGCGTTGACGATACGCTGCTGGTTCTAGGCCCACCATGGCAAGTAACTCGTCGACTCGAGAAGTGATTTTTTCTTTACTCCATCCGATAAGCTCTGGAACGACCGCTATGTTTTCAGCAATTGTCATATGTGGGAACAAAGCAATCTGTTGAAGAACATAACCAATATTCCAGCGAAGCTCATGAATGTTGTAGTCACTTATTCTTTTACCGTTAATCCAAACGGTCCCCTTTGTAAGGTCAATCAGCCGGTTTATCATTTTCAACGTTGTCGTTTTACCGCATCCGCTCGGTCCAATAAGAACAAAAAATTCACCTTCCCTGATATCTAAATCCAAAGAGTCTACAGCACGCGTTCCATCGGGAAATTGCTTGCTCACCTGGTCAAAACGTATCATTGTTTGTTCCTTTCGTAAGTTCGATTAAGGTAACTCTCCAGATTCTCAGGATATTTACCTGTAACCAAGAAATAATCGTTAGTTACCTCATCCATCAGTTTGCGTTCTGCAGCAACATATAATGAAACCAGCACTTTGCCAAATCCCTTCGGTTCATCATACGTATTAGCAAATTCATCAACTGTCATCGGATGATACTGGATTGAAGAATGACTCACTCGACTCAGAATTTCAGCCAGTTCGGTCATGGAGTATGCCTGTTCACCTGTTAAGGTGTATCTGCCACCATGAAGATCCGGGTTTATAGCAATCTGTATGACCGCCTTTGCAATGTCTTCTCTAGAGATAAATGTTATTTTGCCGTCACCGACCGGGTACAACAAACGCCCTCCTTGGATCAATTCGGGTAAATAAGGAGCCAATGGATCGGCATACATTGCATTGCGAATAAGTGTATACTTGAGGTTGCTGGAAGCAAGACGTCGTGAAGCGTATCCGAAAAACGGGCTCATTTTAAAAGGATTATTCTCCTGATCAGCCACAAATCCTACAAAGATGAAATGTTTTACGCCAGCAATCTCCGCAGCTTGTACCGACTTCTCAAACTCTGCGATCCGTACGGTGCTGGGGAATGAAATACTTGGAATATAAACAAGTACATCCGTTTCTTTATAAGCATCAATCATCTCTTCAAGATGATTGTATTCACCCTTCCGGATCGTAACCCCTTTCCTTGCAAATAACTCTGCCTTTTGGGGATTTCGTACGGACAACACGAGTTCCTCAGGGGATAACTGACGAAGCGCCTCCTGCGTTATTTTTTGTCCTAAATGTCCAGTTGCTCCAGTAATATTAATCATTTTAATGTCCCCTTATGAATTAGGTATTGTAAAGGTTTCTGATTGGCGCCCATCCAGATAGGAAACGGAAGCTTTACCTTCCTCAATATAGAAAATTTCAAAAACTGGATGGTTTCCTTGATGGTATATAGACCGCACTAATTCATTGGTATCGATAATGCGTTGTTTAATTCCCTGATCTTGATCATACCGGATTCTTCCTCTAATTCGAAGAATGGCTAGATCTGGGGTGGAAAGAGAAAACTCTATATATATCGTTCGCCATGATTGATTTCCCTTGTTTCCTCGATTCATTCTTAAATTAAAATTTGCTGTTACTGTTTGCCCATTCACTTTGTGGTGGTATGGTTTCAAGTACATCCCAATGTTCTGCGATTTTTCCATTCTCCACACGGAACAAGTCGTAGTATGAAGTTGGTTTACCTCCAAATTCACCTTCACTGACAACCAGCACCATGTTTCCCTGACCGATCACCTTATGAATCTTGTCATAGATCATTGTAATTCCTTGAGCCGACATATCGCTCAGTGCTTTCCCCAATCCCGACACGCCGTCTGCAATGGAAGGATTGTGTTGAATATAACTATCTCCATTAAAATAGCTATTCAGTTTTTCCGGATGTTCTCCCACCAGAATATCTTTTACAAATTGTTCGACGAACGTTTTATTTGCTGCGGTTTTATCCAAGTCTGAAATGGCTGTAGTTCCATCCAGCATGGTGTGACCGCTTGGATTAGGATCAGCTTTCAATTGTAGGTTGTCCCAATGTTCAACAATTTTGCCGTCTTCAAAACGGAAAATATCAAAGCCAGCTTTTGGACCGCCGAAGTTATAGTCGGTATGGATGGCAACATAATCCCCGTCCACGATAACACGTTTAATATTGACCGTGGTTCCTGCCGCTTTTAATTGGTCCAGTGCTCCTAGCATGACATCACGGCCATTGGGGAAGGACAAGTTATGTTGATTGTATTTATCTGGATTGATATACGCTTTAATTGCGGAAGGATCTCCGGATTCCAGGCTTTTTATTACTGCGATAGCTTTATCGGCATTGGATGCAACGGTTTCTGGATTTACAGCAACTAGTTTCTCAAGTGTATCTTGCACAAAAGACGCCGGGATATAAAAACGATTATCCTCACCGATCATCGGTGCTTTTTCTAATTTGACATTCTTACCATTAACCATAGCTTTTCCGTTATTTAGCTTAAGAACAACTGTAATTCCTCCAACCAAAAGTGTCAGGCTTTTATTTTTGTTATCCCACTTGGCGGTTCCAGTTTTAAGTTCATTCATGACAGTGGGTACAGACTTGAATGTGTTATCAGGGATATTTATTGCTGCAGCCGATATGACGTTCAAAGAACCGACTGTTAGGGCAGCTCCCAAAAGAGTTGTTGCTACAATTTTTTTATTCATTACAAACCTCTTCCATTGCATTTTAACTGAAATCATTTTAGTTACAGTAACTGAAACTATTATAGTTTTAGTTTGAACCAGCGTCAAGCCATTTACATTTATTCAAGAAAAAATGGACAACCCGTGAGAACTAACCCTTGAACCCCCCTTTCCTTCTGCCATGAGTTCCGCTCCACATTCCACCATTCGTGATTTTCTCAATAGTCTGTACGAGATCCGTCTCTTTGCCATTAATGATATGAGTAGCACCGATTTCCTTGGCCAGCTGCAATCGACTGTTATGTACGCTTGGCAGCCATGATTTCGCTTATTCCAACCGCGCCGCAACCATAACAGCAACGATGGAGCCAAATTCAGGATCGAGTTTATTAAGTATAGTTTCTACCAAAAGAAGACTGACCAAAGAAGGTCGAAATATTGTGTCCTTCTATCGACAATCGATGAGTATGATCTTTCATTACTCCTCCAAAATCCAGTTCGTTAAAATGCCGGCAGGTTGATGAGAGTAAAGGTAGTGGCATCGGCTATTGACAGTAAAAGTAGTTATCCTTAAAATTATACTGAAACTGAATTAATTTCAGTTATTATCATTGCTAACTACACTTCTAAGAGTAGCGAAGTTTGGTATACTATGTATGAGTATTGAACTAAAGTGGAGGTTTTACCCATGTCAGTGAGCTGGTTTCCTATAGCAGTGCATGCCTTAGCTTTGCTATCGACATCTGAAGAAGGTTATTCAAGTGCATATATCGCTGCAAGCGTGAATACTCATTCCGTTTTCCTACGGAGAGTCCTCGCGAAGCTCGTCAAAAATGGACTTCTTGAGACTAAAGAAGGCGGCGGTGGGGGATATCGTTTGGTAAGGCCAGCAAATCAGTTAACACTTGCTGAGGTCTATAAGTCCTTGGAAGGTAATTCTTTTATTTCTTTAAGCCCAGCTGAACCAAATGAGGATTGTCCTGTAGGTTCTGGCATTCGATCAGCTTTTCAAGAAATTATCGATGATATTGACAATATAGTCTTTCAAAGATTAGAGACTATCAGTATTGCTGAAGTTGCTTCCCGTGCGATTACTCACGGGAAGCAACGCAAAGCTAATAAGACATAAAAAGGCGTTTAACTAAGTTAAACACCTCAGATTGTCGAGAAACCCCGTCTTTTGAGACGCCGGTTTCTTTTTCTTTTCGTAATAATTGGCTTGCATCTGGGAAAAACGGGGGGTACCCCTGTTTCTCCAGGCGATCCAAGTGAACGCCATCTTCTTCATGTTCTGCACGGCTGCCGTCATCAGGGCTTGTTCCCTGACGCTCGGAAGTCCGCGCAAACGGCAATAGCGAAGCCCATGAAGCTCTTTGGCATCCGTGAAGCTTCGCTCAATCGTCTCTTTTTGTTTGCGGTACAGGTGCTTCCCGGATAGGCTCAGCCGGTTGCTCCGTACCCATTCTTTGCTGTCTTCCCAGACATGGCGAGTCACCACTTTGCGAAGCAAATGATCTTGGGGCACCAGTTCTTCCAAGGAAACCAATTCAAAGGATTGCTGTTTGTCTCGATGAGATCGCAGCATACCAACACCGTCCGTTCTATACAATAGTTACCTATATTGTACAACATTAACGCGGTGTCGCATTAAATAAAATCAACATAAAAGAAGCTGTCGAGACTTTCTCGACAGCCTGAGGCGTTTACCTAAGTTAAACGCCTTTTTATTTATAGAAAATTCAGTCGGTTATTTAAGACATTCTCCATTAGTTTTAATAACATTTTGATACCAATAAAAGGATTTCTTCTTCGTTCTTTTTAATGTTCCATTCCCTTTGTTGTCCAAGTCTACATGGATAAATCCATACCGTTTTTCTATATCCAAGTGTCCCGCAGAGATAATATCAATTGGCCCCCAATACGTATATCCCATAATAGACACTCCGTCCTTTATTGCCTCTTTCAAAGCAAGTAAATGTTGTCTTAAGTATTCTATGCGATAGTCATCTTGAATTTGTCCATCCACCACGTTATCTTTCGCTCCCAAGCCATTTTCAACAGGAATTAACGGAATTTGATATCGATCCCACAATTCATTCAAGGTATATCTAAAACCTATAGGGTCTATTTGCCATCCGAATTCACTTGTCTCGAGATAAGGATTTGGTGTGCCTATGTCGCCACCAGTATCCCCGAAATAGGGTTGCCCTGCCTCATGTGTTGTTGTTCTATAGTAACTGAATGCCAAGAAATCATTCGTATATGTTTTAATGAGCTCCAAATCTTCATCGAGCATCTCAATATGGCAATCATGTTCTTCCCAAAGGCGGTAAATATATGTTGGATAGTATCCTCTAATCATAACATCTGGAAAAAACAATGCTCTCCTTCTGATATCTTGCGTTTCGAATACCGCGACTGGATCACAGTTGTTAGGATAAATGTTACTTAAGGACATCATGCAACCAATTTTAGCGTCGGGTATAATCTGTCGGCATAGTTTGATAGCCCGAGCATTAGCTACAAACATATGGTGACTGGCCTGGTAGATCGCTTGCATACGATTTTCATTTTCTTTGTATAAAATGCCCCCAACATAGAATGGATTCCTTCTCATATTATTAATTTCATTAAACGTTAACCAGTACTTCACTTTGTCTTTGTAGCGATTAAAAATCACTTCACAGTAACGTTCAAAAAAGCTAATTAATTTCCGATTTCTCCAACTATCATATTTCTCAACCAGATGATAAGGCGTTTCATAATGGGAGATGGTCACCAGAGGTTGAATGCCGTATTTCAACAACTCATCAAATAACTCATCGTAGAACTGTAATCCTTTTTCATTAGGTTGATCATCATCGCCATTAGGAAAAATTCTTGACCAGTTAATAGATGTTCTGAAAATTTTAAACCCCAGTTCCCCAAAAAGTTTCACATCTTCCTTAAAACGATGATAAAAATCGATTCCCTTTTCTAAGGGATGATATTTTCCTTCTTCTGGCTTTCCGAAGGAACCTGCATCAGTCAAACCTTTCAAAAAACAACTTGCTAAATCGAGACCTTTTCCATCTACCCATCCACCTTCAGCCTGATTAGCTGAAATAGCTCCGCCCCACAAAAAGTTTTCCGGAAACTTATCTTGGTAAGTATGTTTCATGTTGATATTTCTCTCCCTTTATTTATATTATTTAATTTCAGCAACAGGACTTAGCCCATTACCCACTTCTCCATATTCCAATAATTGAGTGTCCTTATCTTTTGGATCTGTAAAAATGAGCAATACAGAGAGATCAAGATTTGTCGTACGTAAATATTCCAAATCAAGTACAACCAGTTCTTCTCCAACATCTAACCGTTGGCCTTCTTTAACCTTGACATCAAATCCTTTTCCTTTCAGTGAAACGGTATTTATTCCTATATGAATAAGAATTTCAACACCGTCATCTCTTGTTATTCCATAGGCATGACCTCCTTTAAAGACTGTCGTTAATACTCCACTGCAAGGTGAAACAATAACATTTCCTTGTGCAGTAAAGGCAACTCCCTCTCCCATTGCTTTAGTTGAGAAAACTTCATCTTTGACTTCCGACAATGGAAAGGAAGTACCATCCACAATTGAGACGATTGTAGAATCTGATTGATTAGTTGCTGGTATTGGCGGCGAGCTTACTTCTTGTTTCAAATTCCCTTCATCGACTCCCATAATAAATGCCACTATGCCCGAAACAACGATTGCCAAAAGACAGGCAAAAAACATAATAATAAGGGTATCCTTAAAGATAGGTAGCGCTAGAATGGTTGTTTTCCCCATAAAATAAGCTCGTGCTCCAAATAAGCCCGCAAAAATACCTCCCACAGCACCGCCAGCCATAACTCCAATGAGTGGTTTTTTATATCTTAAAGCAATACCATAGACTGCTGGCTCTGTAATACCTGCAAAAATACTCCCAAAACCAATAGATAATGCCTCTGAGCGTAGTGCTTTATTTTTGGTTCGTAGTCCAACACCTAGGGACGCTCCGCCTTCTGCCATGGCATGCAAGATTAGCGCTGGTTTGAAAAACGGATCATAACCGGGATTCGCAAAACTCTGAACCATAAAAGGCACAACAACGGTATGCGTTCCTGTCATCACCAAGAATGGCAGTATGGCTGCCAGTAAACCCACAACAACTAACCCAAATGTTCCTTGTGTCCAGAGCAATCCATTTACTATTACCGTCCCGACAAGGTTGCCGAAAGGGCCGAAAATGATAAATGTCAATGCAGAAGCAGTCGTTACGGTTAACATGCCTACCAAAACAGATTTTAAGATTCCAGGAATAATTTTATTGAAGAATTTCTCTAGATAATAGACGGCAATAGTTGAAAGTAAAGCAGGAATCATCGTACTTGAATACTTAATAAGAAGCACAGGTAATCCAAATAAAGTTGTTGACCCTCCATTCTCCACCAATGCCGTAAAGCTTGGATATACCAACGCACAAGCAACAATAAACGCATAGAGCGGATTTGATTTTAGTTTTCTTGATGCTCCATACGCTACAAAAATAGGCATAAAATAAAATGGAACGTCAGCTACAAAACCAAGTAACGTATAGGTTTCGGTTTTTTCAAATGAGGGGGCAATCATTACAATGATCATGAGCACAAGCTTCAGCATTCCGCCTGCGATCAAACCAGTGACCATTGGACTCACTGAACCTGCAATAAAATTGATAAGATCTAAAGCCAGATTTTTAATGTTTTTAGGCTTCTTTTCTTTTTCAGGAAGGGTTCCGCTTTCGCCCCCCTCCTCGCCAGAAAATTGATAATTTTTCATGATCATGTCATATGCCGGCAGTAAATTCTTCCCCATTACAACTTGGAGCTGGTCAGCCCCAAAAACAGCTGAAAGAACACCATCTATCGCTTTTAGTGCCTCTAAATCTGCCTTGCTTTCATCTTTGACGATAAAACGAAGGCGAGTCATGCAGTGTGACAGAGAGACAATGTTTCCTTCTCCGCCACTTTTTTTAACTATTTCATCCGTAATCTTCTTGTAGTCCATGCTGATTCTCCTTTCGCAAACTAAAAAACTAAATAAATTACCTTTGTTACTTGTCCAAAAATGAATATGCTTGCAGCTTTTCAAAAAAAAAGAATGCGCTTGCATTTTGTCTGGAAAACTAGTTTAAGGAGTCGCTCATAAAGTGAGCTCGACAAAAACGATCACATCAAGGGCATGTAGTTACAGTCCTGCCAATAGAATGCAAACTGTTGCAGTATTACTAATCGTATCTTGCCCCAACACGTCAGTGAAAGGTTCCCTCATTTTAGAATCGAAATAGATCATACAAATATGTGAGTATTTACTTTAGTTAGCCACAATCCATTTTACCGAATTAGCTTTCGTCTCAGAAGCAACCCTCTTTTCGTAAATTTTGTTTGCTCTTTAAGTATAAAAGAATCATTTATTTTATAAATCGAATATATTTGATATATAATATCTAAAAAACCAATATTAAAGGAGGTAGAGACTATGGATCATGAAAGCCTTTCTACATTTTTATCCATTACTAAACACGGGAATATCGCAAAAGCTGCAAACGAATTATTTATCAGTCAGGGTACTGCCAGTACCCGAATTCAACATTTGGAAAAGGACTTGGGAGTACAGCTTTTCTATCGTCAAAGAGGGGTAAGAAAATTATCTTTGACTCCAGAAGGAGAAGCACTTTTACCAATAGCCCAGCAATGTGCAGCATTATGGCAAGATGCTTATCATTTAAAAAATATTCAGTTTTTTAAGGAATTGCGTATTGCTGCAATTGATATGCTCAATACTTTCCTATTCTCAGATATTTATAAAAAGTTTATGAATACTCATAAAAAAATCATTTTAACTATACAAACTGAACACTCTACAGAGATTCATCAGCTTATTGAGAATCAATTGATGGACATCGGTTTTGTCTTTAGCTTACATATGTTCCCAAATATTATATCAAAACCTTTGTACCGAGAAGATATGGTTTTTCTACATCATAAGGAGGCACACTTTGCTTTTTCAAAAAATATAAAAGACCTGAAGGAGGAAGATGAGATTTATTTACGTTGGTCTACCGAATTTAATCTTTGGCATAATCATTATTTTAATTTTACAAATAGGAGGAAAATTACTTTAGGGACGGTTTCTATGCTGCCAAACTTCCTTGGAGATGAAAAAAGCTGGACTATCGTCTCCAGAAGTATTGCAGATATTATGATTACAAAAATACCTGAGCTTTGTGCATCTGATATTGATAATCCACCACCTCAAAGAACTGCCTATATACTTTTTCATAAGTATCCAAAAGCGGGGATAAAAGAAGAACTACAAATTTTCTTGAATGAAGTAATTAATTATATTAGAAAGCGCACATCCATAACTTTGTTATATAAAGAATAAATATGTACTTAACAAATTTGAATAAAACTTTGTTACCTAGTGTATGTATTGTATGTTTTAGACCAAAGAAGTAAAAGAAGGAATTTCCCGGTTTGGAATCCTTCTTTTTTCCTTTTTAATATCTTAGACAACAGCAAGCTCTTTAGATTTCTTTAACTTTTCAATTCTTTTTTGGCAAAAGCAGACTATTGCTGCCCCGCTAATCACGTACAAACCGTTCATAGAGATAATAGTACATCATAGTCTTACCAATCAGCAGAACAATGTCTTTTTCTATAATTACCGCAATAGCCTCCCTTTAATTTAATGCCACCGAGTGAGTCTAACACTTTATATTTCATTACTTTATTTTCTTGAGACATAAATAGCTAATCCAGCAGACAAAAAAACCGGTCATCCTAAATTAGGACAACCGATTTATAAAACTAAGGAAGTAACTATACTGTAAAGGTACCAACTTTAATGTAACTGAACAATTATATGTCAGGTGATAAAAAAGTGTGGAACCAATTTTGTTGATTTTATTGTGCGTGCCGCGGCATTTGATAAACGCGAAAAAAAGAAAGTGTGGAACCACTAGAAATTACCATGAAAAGAAAGTTGGAGACTTGTACTATTACGATAATATAATTTTCATAACCATTTCCTCAATATACTGAATGTCGCATATAACGTGCTTAAATGATCAATTTTCTTTTTCAAAGAATTATCTCTAATAATCTGTCCATCTTTAGTCCATTGTCCATATATTTGAACTAACCGCCCTGTAGTTCGTGAGAGTTCAAGAAGTGCTGTCTTCAGATGCTCTTTTTGAACTAAAGTTAGGTTATTATCCATTTTTATTTTATTAAATTCTTCTATCAAATCTCTTACTAATTCATTATTCACTTCTTTCAATGAAGCCATTATATCTCTAGCTAGTTTATTAATTCTCTTTTTTTGTTCGAATGATAGCTTGATTTTACTTAATTCTTTAAATAGTGAACTTATGGAAGGTAGATTACTATTCCAGCCTCCTGATTCAATACTGAAAAAAACGTTTCGGCATAATACCAAAAGTCTTCTCCAAGAGCTTCACGTTTCCTTTTTATCTCTTGATACCCTGGAACTAAACATACTTCGGTTTGGACATCTTTGTACTCTAATTCAGCAGATTTATAGATTGATTTTCCGCAAATAGTTAAAAGGTAGCTCAATTTATCTAAGTTTGGTTTCGCTAAATTCTTTTTCCCATTAAGTTGACCCTTGTGAACATAGTCCTTAAGTGAATCAATTATATCCACCATTAAACCGATAAACTCTTCCTTCTGATCTTCCTTAAATTTTTTTACTCTCTCAATTAAATTGTCATAATAAACTGACAATTGGCTCTCGTTCGAGATATTTGAGACAAGTGTATTTATAAGTAACGAAAGATGTGATACGCAACAATTAGCAATAATTTTCCTGATTATATACCTTTTATAAGGATAACTATTTGAAGGTGTAATTAAATATTCAAACTCACTCATTTTTAAGTTCTGAAGCCAATTTTCAAAATTCTCTTTTGTTGCCCAGGCTAAAAAATTTATAACAGTTTGAACTCTTCTGTCATCTAGTGAATTCAAACTATCTATTATTGGTTTAATATTAGTAGGTAATGGAACAAAGTAATCACCCCCTTCATCATATTCTTCGTAATCGAGTTCAGTTCCGTTAACGTCTTCTTTTCTAATTGTTGATTCTTCCTCTTCAATGTTATAAACCAGTTTACCAATTGCAGGTACAGGTATTATATCCTCTTCGTCTGCAATCGTTCTAACTTTATAAATTCCATTATCGTGCTTTATTACTTTTATTTGTTGTTCTAAGGCTTCCAAGGTATCTAGTGTCACGGGAGCCGCACAGTCTTCGTGCCATCATACGATATTAAAAAACCTAATGAGGTGAGCCTATTGTTCGTTCAATTAACCGTGAGTGAGATAATGATCTGAAAACAAAAAAACTGGCACAAAAAATATCTCGATGGATAAGCCTTGAAAAAACAGCATCATTTTATGATAAATCTAAATGGGATTTATGCAGGAAATGCAGGATATAAAGAGAGTCTTAAAAATCTCAATTCAGCTTATTCGACCCCTTTTACAAAATAAAAAACTACCAAGCAGATTTGGGTGGTAGTTTTATCCAGTAGTTATTCCAATGCCTTAGATATTCTCACTAGCGTTGCATAAAACATTGACAGACAATTCAGATAATTAGCATCTACCATGAGAACCAAAAGGTCGAGCAGCCACTAAAGGTAGCCCTGTCCATTTGAAAATTTATGTATATTTACTTGGCTTTTGCGTCAGACAACGCCCTTCGGGCCGGCTCAGTTACGTGGGTTCTAACCGCTTTCGTCCTGCCGACTTGCGGCTCGGTTTTCGCTTCATACGCCCGATCCACTGTGCATAGGGCTTCCAAATCAGAGCCTTCAGCCACCGCTGGATTTGCAGGAGGGAGTGCTCTACGTTCGCGTCCAGTTTGGTCAGCATAAGCAGGCAAAAAGCGATGAGTGTCAGCCAAACCTGGTTGTGCACTGCCTGTTTGCTTGTTCCATAGAAATGCTTAATCTTCAGGTGCTGCTTCATCCATTTGAAGAAGGTCTCAATGGCCCAGCGGCTGCGGTACATCTCACTGATTTCATCGCAAGACAGACCGAAACGGTTGGTGAGCAGAATGAGAAAATTGCCCTGTGAATCGGTTGTTTCCATCATGCGAAGCTTGTGCTTCATCCGCTTTTGCGTGGAACCTACCAGCCCCCATTCATCCATGGTGACCTTGCTGTCCTCTGGAATTTCAAGCGATTGGAGCGGTTCGATCACCGCGTTCTCCTTCAAGCGAGTCACGAAGTATATCCCGTCCGAGCAATAACGATCGTATGCTTTGTAGTCCACGTAACCGCGGTCAACACATAGGTGATTCCGGCATCTTCGATAAGGTCATCCATCTGTGTCCGGTCATTTTTCTTGGCTGTCGTAATGGTTGCCTTCTCTGGCAGGACCTCATGAGCATCTGCAAAAGCAAGGCGGAGGTGAAGCTTTATACCAGCCTTGGTCTTGCGAAAGTCGGCCCACTTGTACCTCCGCAAGCAAAGAGCAACGGTGGTAGAGTCGATAATCCGGAGTGCTTTGCGGTCTGCTATCGAACAGCCATGCCTAGACAAAATCTGCATAGCCAGCCGCTCGAAAACCTGCTGGAGCAGGTCCTGATCCACCTGATTATGCTTGCGGCATAATTGTGCCGGTGAGATCGATTCCAAGCCTAGCATTCCTGTTGAAATTCCTTACTCAGAACGTCGTCGGCTATCTCTCTCAGCCCTTCCTGCGGCCTATTTCGGCCATTGTATTTCGGAACTTTTCCCCTATGAGGTAGTAGTAAACGAGTAGCCGCGGCGCACGTTTTAGATATCTGTATTTCTTCCTGTAGTCTTCGTGTGCCTTTTGTTATTCTTCTGGTGTCATAGTCAAAAGATTAAACTCGTCTGCAACGATCGGCAATTACTTCTTTTCGTTTTTCGGGTATTCGGATTTTATGGTGGAATTATCTCTGTTTAAATGGTTTGATTCTTAGTATACCAAAGGTAAACTACGATTTCTGTTGTGTTTTGTCGATTTTCCGATAAATTGAAATAGTTACTCAGCGGCACTTGACGTCAGATTCCTGTGGTGGATTTTCCCCTTTCATTTGGAAAAAAACACCCGGCTGGATGCGTACCGAGAGAAATACGGCATACACCCAAGCCGGGTAAGGGATTAGAAAATAATATCAATGGCCTCCAGCACATCTTGCTCCTGTTCGGATTGCCCGTTCAGGGAAATATCCTTCAACAGCACCGAAGGCTGTTCGCAAATTTGGGTGATGATCACGAGCAGGTCCTGAGCGAAATTGTCGATCAGATTGAGCGTAAACAACTTGGTGGCATATTCAAACTGCCCGTTCATTCCCTCATCCAGCAACGAAATGACCAAGGTAAGATCAAATTGGGAAACCGTATGAGTTTCCGGATAAGATTCGATCTTGATATCCCCGAAGCTTTGAACGTTATCTTCCTTGGTTTCCAGAGCAAACATGACATCGAATACAGGATTGCGGCTTTGATCTCGCGGCGCCTGCAGCTTTTTCACAAGCTCCTCGAACGGATAATCCTGGTGGTCGTAGGCCCCCAGCATCGTTTCTTTGACTTCGTTCAAGTAAGCGAGGAACGTCTTCTCCCCGGACGGATAATGGCGAATCGCCAAAGTGTTGACAAACATTCCGATGAGCGGCTCCAGGTCGGCATGTGTGCGGCCCGAAACCGGCGTGCCTACAATGAAGTCTTCTTGTCCCGAGTACTTGCTGAGCAGGATTGAATAGGCCGCCAATAACACCATATAAAGGGTGGCACCGTTCTCATCGGCGATGCGCTGCAAGCTGTCGGTCATCTGCTTGTCGATGCTGAAAGGCAGCACATCTCCCTCAAAGCTGCGAGCGGCAGGTCTGACAAAGTCCGTAGGCAGTTCAAGCGTCGGCAGTTCGCCTTCCAGCACGTCCAGCCAGTAGGCTTCCTGACGTTTCAGCCGCTCTTTTACAGGTTCGGACTGCTGCCAAGCGGCGAATTCCTTGTATTGAATCCGAAGCGGTTCCAGAGTCTCGCCGTTATACAGGCGCAGCAGCTCTTCGACGAAGATGCCCATCGACATGCCATCCGTGACGATATGATGAATGTCCAGCATGAGCAGATGCCGTTCCGCTTCCCATTCGACTAAACCCACACGCAGCAGCGGCGGCCGCTCCAAATCAAAGACGCGCACAAAGCCGTCTACGATGCTCTTCGTTTCACTTTCTGTCGCTTTCGTATACTCGACGGCAAACTTCAAGTCCGGATAAATCCGTTGTACCGGTTCGCCGTCGACCATTTCGAAGCCGGTTCGCAAAATTTCGTGACGAGCTATCAATCCTTTGAGCGCCGCCTCGAATTGATTCCGTTCCAAGCGCCCGACGAGAACCGTCATGCCGGACATGTTGTAGCTAAGCTCGGCGCCTTCCATCTGCTGCTGGATGTACAGCCGTTTTTGCACGGAGGAAAGCGGATAGTAATCCCTCTTATCCAGAACCGGAATGGAGAGGTGTTCCTGCCGCTCCAATTGGCTGATCACTTCGGCCATCGCTTCGATGGTCGAGTGCCGGAACACATCGCGCAGCGGCAGGTCCACGCTCAGCTCCTTGTGCACCTTGCTGACCAGCGTCGTCGCCCGCAGGGAGTGCCCGCCGAGGTCGAAGAAGTTGTCCGTCACGCCAATCGTGACCGGCCCGAGCACGTCCTGCCAGATGGCGACCAGTTTCGCCTCCAGTTCGGTGCGCGGCGCCACGTATTCGCGGCCTGCGCTTGCTCCCCCTTCCGGCGCCGGCAGCGCCTTCCGGTCGATTTTCCCGTTCGGCGTCAGAGGCAGGCGCTCCAGCTCGACGAAGTACGACGGGATCATGTAACCCGGCAGCTCGCTGGAGATCGCCCGTTTCAGGTCTGCCGCCGTCAGTTCGCCATCCGTTGTGTAGTACGCGCACAGCGCTTTCTGCCCGTTCGCGTCACTTCGAACCAGCACCACCGCTTCGCGCACGCCTTCCACCCGCAGCAGCTGCGACTCGATCTCGCCCGTCTCGATCCGGTAGCCCCGGATTTTCGCCTGGTTGTCGATCCGGCCGATGAAGTCCACGTTCCCGTCCTCCATCCACCGCGCCAAGTCTCCCGTGCGGTACAGCCGCTCGCCCGCGGCGAACGGGCTGTCTACGAACTTCTCTTCCGTCAGCTCCGGACGGTTCAAGTACCCGCGCGCTACCCCGACTCCACCGATAACCAGCTCGCCCAGCACCCCGACCGGCACCGGGTTCAGATGCGCGTCCACGATGTAGAATTTCGCATTCAGCCACGCTTTACCGATCGGCACATGGCCTGTCTGCGGCAGCTTTGTCAGCGGCTCGTCGTAGAAACTTGAGTCGATCGCCGCTTCCGTCACGCCGTATGCGTTGATGATCCGGAACAACGAGCCGAAGCGTTCCTGCAAGGTCCGGTAATCCGCCACGCTGCAGCTGTCCGAGCTCGTGATCAACAGCTCCAACCGGCTCATATCCAGTTGCTGCTCGTGCACGTACTCCAGGAACGGCACGATCAGCGCCGGCGTCGATTCGAAGAGGGTGACCCGCTCCCGCTCCATCCAGTGGTGCAGACGAGACGGATCGATCCGGTCGTCCTTCGGCACAATCACCATCGTGCCTCCGTTGTACAGCGTCCGCGCGATATCTCCCACGAACACGTCAAACGAGAAGCTTGCGAGCTGCAGCAGCCGCACCGGGAACTGATCCAACCGGTATTCCCGCCGGTAGCCCGCCGCCGTG
>NZ_MCBP01000008.1:0-266690 GCF_001705305.1 Paenibacillus kribbensis | reverse complement strand
ATAGGTTGGGGGTGGAAGTGCAGTAATGCATGGAGCTGACCAATACTAATCGGTCGAGGGCTTATCCTAAGAATAGGACGCAATGGAGTTTCGGATCCAGTTTTCAGGGTGTAACACCTTGAATTAAGCTTGGTATATATAATAACTCGCTTGATTATCGCTAAGTGTGTCTATTTATTTGGAGAGATACCCAAGTGGCTATAAGGGGACCCTCTGCTAAGGGGTTAGACTGCGAAAGTGGTGCGAGGGTTCGAATCCCTCTCTCTCCGCCATTTAGGACAAGCTTGCGAAATATTATGTTATGGCGGTGTAGCTCAGCTGGCTAGAGCGTACGGTTCATACCCGTGAGGTCGGGGGTTCGATCCCCTCCGCCGCTACCATACATACCCAGGAGGCTTAGCTCAGCTGGGAGAGCATCTGCCTTACAAGCAGAGGGTCGGGGGTTCGATCCCCTCAGCCTCCACCACCGTGCCGGTGTAGCTCAATTGGTAGAGCAACTGACTTGTAATCAGTAGGTTGGGGGTTCAAGTCCTCTCGCCGGCACCATTTATGAAAAATATAGGGAACTGTGGTGTAGAGGCCTAACATGCCTGCCTGTCACGCAGGAGATCGCGGGTTCGAATCCCGTCAGTTCCGCCATTTTTCAATATTATAGTTTAACCGTACTAAAGTGGGAAGGGGAATCCCTCCGCACTTTATTTTTTTGTTAGTGGGTATGGCTCGGTAGCTCAGTCGGTAGAGCAGAGGACTGAAAATCCTCGTGTCGGCGGTTCGATTCCGTCCCGAGCCACCTTTATATGGAGGATTAGCGAAGTGGCCAAACGCATCAGACTGTAAATCTGCTCCCTTACGGGTTCGGTGGTTCGAATCCATCATCCTCCACCAGTTTTATGAGCCATTAGCTCAGTTGGTAGAGCACCTGACTTTTAATCAGGGTGTCGAAGGTTCGAGTCCTTCATGGCTCATCGAAAGTCATCAACTATAGGTTGATGACTTTTTTTGTGTTGTTTAGGTTATGTTTTTAATCACTTTTTTATTTTACGGTATCGACAGGTTATAATGAGTTCATTATGTTCGCTTTGTGCATATTCAAAAAAAGTGAAGTGGTGATGGCGTGACTCTGAATACGGAATGGATACAGCAACAGCTTCAGAATATTATTCAAGCGCAATTTACCATAGTGCCCTGTTGTTCGGAAATGTTGGCAGAAGGTCAAACAGAGAATCCAGTTATACCGAATACATCGTTTATACGTGATAACAAGTTATATTTCCCGTTTCGTGCTTCGGCGGGTGAACTGGCTGCTTTTATGGTAGAGGCCAGACACTTGACCGATCGGGAACGACAGTTGGTAGAAGCGCTGTTGGGGAACATGGAGCGGGTTTGGCAGAATGGGGCACAATTGTCGACGAATCCGATGTATAGCGAGGAAGAGCGGATGAATCGTTTTGGACAATGGCTCATACAGCAGGCTGCCAATCTGCACAATGAAGAAGAGGTTCCCGAAGAGTTGCAGCTTCACGATTCACTATCGGCGTGCATGGTTCCGATTTTACTCAATGGTGAGGGAACACAGGAGGGGGGGATTACCTTTCCGCAGCTGCATCGATTGTTGGCCAGTTATTTTGGTGGAGAGGTGCTGCTTGTTCCACTCGATAAGCAATCTTGGTTGATTATGGCTAAAAAAGAGCTCCTGTTAGGTGCAGATGATGAACGGGATAAAGACACTGAAACCAGGGATGCAGATTTTACGGAATCGCTGGAGGAGGTCCTTACGGCTTTTAGTTTGGGCTTATACGAGCTTATCGCGAATGAGTGGGTGGGTGTATTCCATTTGGCGGTATCCAAGCCGTTAATACCTTCACGAAATCTACCCAAAGAGCTAAATATGTTATGGGAGACGATCCACCTTGGGAAAATTTTTCATGTAACAGAGCACATCCACTTTTCATGGGAGCTTCATTTGGAAAGGCTGTTAAACCGCATTCCCAAGGAACAACGGATACTATTTTTGGAGCAGCTAATGAAGTCGTCTGTCATATTGAAAGACCCGGAAACGGTGGCTACATTAGATATCTTTTTTCAACTGGACTGTAATGTAAGTGAGACAGCTAAGCGCCTGTATGTACACCGAAATACGCTGATTTACCGCCTGGACAAAATTAAACAGGAGACGGGATTGGATGTACGGACATTTAATGATGCAGTTCTGGTCAAGCTTTATCTACTATTGTACAAAGTGACAAAAAGGAAATAGCATTTTTGTGCAGTTTGCGAATAGCCATGCTTTGGGGACTAGGGTAAGATACAAGTAGAAAATGTATTCGATTTCAAAACTTGATCTTGGGGAGGCAAAAGCTATGGCTGGCGTACGTTTAGAGCATATTTTCAAAAAATATCCGGGTGCAGATAAAGCTACGGTTGTTGATGTCAATTTGGACATTCAAGATAAAGAATTTCTCGTATTGGTTGGTCCTTCCGGCTGTGGGAAATCTACTACACTCCGTATGATCGCTGGTCTGGAGGAAATCTCGGACGGTAAATTATACATTGGAGATCGTGTTGTGAACGACGTGGCTCCAAAGGATCGCGATATCGCGATGGTATTCCAATCCTATGCCCTGTATCCGCATATGAACGTGTACCAAAACATGGCTTTTGGTCTGAAGCTTCGCAAGGTGAAGAAAGAAGAAATTGATAAACGTGTACGTGAAGCGGCTAAAATCCTTGATATTGAGCATCTGCTGGATCGCAAGCCGAAAGCGTTGTCGGGTGGTCAGCGTCAGCGTGTTGCCTTGGGACGTGCGATTGTACGTGACCCGCAAGTCTTCCTGATGGATGAGCCACTGTCCAACCTGGATGCCAAGCTGCGTGGTCAGATGCGTGCGGAAATCACGAAACTGGCTAAGCGACTGGAAACGACCGTAATCTACGTAACCCATGATCAGGTCGAAGCAATGACCATGGGTGATCGGATCGTAGTTATGAAGGATGGTATTATTCAACAAGCTGCATCTCCAGATGAACTGTACAACCGTCCAGTGAATCTGTTCGTGGCTGGTTTTATCGGCTCTCCTACAATGAACTTTATCTCAGGTAAGCTGGTTGAAAAAGAAGGCGCGTTGCATTTCACAGCACCAGGTCTGGAGCTGTTTGTGCCTGAAGGTAAAGGACAAATTTTAAAAGCGAAGGGTTATATCGGCAAAGAAGTGATCTTGGGTATCCGTCCTGAGGATATTCATGAAGAGCCTGTATTCCTGGAGGCTTCTCCGAACACGATCTTTACATCCACAGTGGATGTAACGGAAAATCTTGGTCATGAAATGCTGTTATACCTGAGCGGTGCCGGAAATGATACGATTATTGCCCGTGTAGACGGACGTTCCAATACTCGTGATGGTGTCAAAGCGAAGTTGGCTGTCGATATGAACAAGGTTCATATTTTCGATAAAGAATCGGAATTGAGCATTTTGGTTGGTGAATAAGATCAGCCTGTAGAGAGAGTCGCCGTTTTCCCGACTGGGAAATGGCGGCTCTTTTTGTGTATGTCCTACAGCTACAAGCTTCGGCATTGCATTCATTGAAAAATTCCGATACGATGGGTACAATGATACAGGTCTGGGTTCAGGCAAGCTTTGTAGCAGGGTCATAAGTGAGATCATTCAAACGGTCGGAACAGAGGTAGCCTGAAATCATATGATTGAATACAGTGAGGCTTGGGCTGGTGCAGGATGGACTGGCGTAAGGCTGTATAGTTAATAGGGTAAAGCTACATAAATCAAATAACGTATAGAATCCGGTTTTGCAGATGAAGGAGAGAATACGATGGCTAAAAAGGTAAAGGTATCCGAGCTTGTACAGCAGTTTCAAATGGAGGTTATTTCCGGTGAAAAGGGTCTGCGCAGACTCATCACAGTCGACGATTTGAATCGTCCGGGTTTGGAGATGGCCGGGTATTTTGAATACCATACACAGGAGCGGGTGCAGCTTTTAGGGAGGTCTGAGTTGGCTTTTCTGGGTATGCTTCCTCCTGAGGAGAGACGGGATCGGATGGAGCGTCTGTGTACAGAGCTGACTCCATGTATCATTATCACTCGTGGTTTGGAAGTACCAGCTGAGTTAGTGGAGGCGAGTGCTGAGCGAGATGTACCTGTACTGCGAACCAATATGGCGACGACGATTTTATCAAGCCGCATTACGGGTTTTCTGGAAAGAAAGCTGGCTCCTACAGCGACCATTCATGGTGTATTGTGTGATGTGTATGGCGTAGGTATGCTTATCACAGGCAGTAGCGGAATCGGTAAAAGTGAAACCGCGCTGGAACTGGTTAAACGTGGACACCGTTTGGTAGCGGATGATGCGGTGGAAATTCGACAAACGTCTGATTTTCAGCTGCATGGCACGGCACCTGAGTTGATTCGTCATCTGCTGGAAATTCGAGGCGTGGGTATCATTAATGTGATGACGCTGTTTGGTGCAGGTGCTGTCCGTAATAACAAGCGGATTACATTGGTTGTCCGTCTGGAGGCATGGCAACAAGACAAGCAGTATGACCGCCTTGGCTTGGATGAAGAAACGACGCGTATTATTGATACAGATGTTCCGCTCGTTACGATTCCAGTTCGTCCGGGCCGAAATTTGGCTGTTATTATCGAGGTGGCGGCGATGAACTATCGTTTGAAACAAATGGGCGTTAACGCAGCCCTGCAATTTACGAATAAGCTGACCGCTACGATCTCCGAAGATATGGAAGATATGGATTAAGGGCCGGTGTTTGCAAGGAAGAAAAAGGAGTGAGCGAAACATATGTCAACGGCAACATTATTGCTGAATCCGATTGCTTTTTCCATCGGGGCAATTAAGGTCCACTGGTATGGGCTAATTTTGGGGCTGGCGGCGCTTGTGGGGTTATATCTGGCCATCCGTGAAGGAAAAAGATTCGGTATTCCGCAGGACTTTTTTATGGATATGCTGCTGCTAGGCGTCCCGTCGGCTATTATTGGAGCGCGTATTTATTATGTAGCTTTCAAATGGGAAGACTACAGAGATAATCTATGGGATGTTTTCAAAATTTGGAATGGCGGTATTGCGATCTATGGCGCGTTGATCGGCGCGATCATATGTGCAGTCATTTATTTCCGCTATAAAGGGTATAACTTCTGGCGGATCGCTGATATTTGTGCGCCGGGTCTACTAATCGGCCAAGCGATTGGACGCTGGGGCAACTTTGTCAATCAGGAAGCCTACGGTGGACCGACGGAAGAAACCTTTTTGCGGAATCAACTGCATTTGCCGGATTTCATTGTGAATCAGATGAATGTTAACGGAGTATTCCACCACCCTACGTTCCTGTATGAATCGCTGTGGAGTATCGTAGGCGTGATTTTGCTGCTTGTGATTCGCCGGATGAAGTTTGTACGTGCGGGCGAAATGTTTGCATTTTATTTTATTTGGTACTCTATCGGTCGCTTTTTCATCGAGCGGGTGCGGACAGACAGCCTGGCTTTTCAGGGGCCGGACTGGATGGCTTCCTTTCTGAATGCTCTGTGGTCCCCTATGGTGTGGCTAGGGTTTGAACCAGGGTACTTGGACCCGAATTACGGTAACGTACGGATTTCACAGTTGCTTGCTATTTTCATCATTGTAGCTGCCGTGATTTTCATCCTGGTTCGTCGTCAGAAGGGTTCATCCGTTGCGAGATACAGCGACCCGATTGTCTCCAGCAAGACGGGGATTGATCAGGTGCCTGACGTGACCCCAGAGCAAGCATCCCGCCCAGGACAAGATACGGTTCCTCCAACTGTTACAGCGGATAAGCATCCTAAGGAAGAAACGGACGAGGATAAGAAGGAGCATCTATGATAAATACGATTTTGTTTGATTTGGATGGTACCATCATGGATACGAATGAGCTGATTATCAGCACGTTTTTGCACATTTTGAACCATCCGGATGCTGATCCGCTAACTCGGGAGCATATTATTCCCCATATGGGTGGGACGCTGGATGATCAGCTCCGTACTTTTTCGGGATTAACGGATGTATCTGAGCTAGTTAAAGACTACCGTGCTTATAATCAGGTTCACCATGACCGAATGGTGAAGCCATTTCCGTATGTGATTGAGGTTATTCAGGAGCTGCGTGCGCGAGGAATTAAGCTAGGGGTTGTGACAACCAAAATACGACCTTCCACGATACGCGTACTTGATCTGTTCAATCTGACCTCCTCGATGGACTATATTGTGACGGTAGACGATGTGGAGCATCCGAAGCCGCATGCAGAGCCAGTGCTTAAAGCATTAGCTGGCTTGAACGCTGCCGCGGAGCATACGTTGATGGTCGGAGACAGTTCCTTTGATATTTTGTCAGCCCAGGCGGCAGGTGTGAAATCTGCGGGTGTTGCCTGGTCGCTCAAGGGCGAGGAAACGCTGCGTGGATATGGACCAGATTACATGCTGCATGATATGCGCGACTTGCTGAAGCTGGAGCTGCAAGGTGTCAATGTATCGTGAGAAAGGTAAAACGCTATCCCGTAGAAGGTCCTAACGCATTGTGGCAGATTTATCGGACGGTGAGCCCTTGGAAAGGCGTTAAAAATTTTATTTTTATACAGCTTGCCCGGTATTGTCCTGTGCTTTCTCTGAAAAACGCCATTTACCGCAAAATGCTGGGTATGAGGGTGGGGCAGCATTCAGCCTTCGGCCTGATGGTCATGGTAGATGTCTTTTTTCCAGAGCATATTACGATCGGAAACAATTCGGTCATTGGATATAACACGACCATACTGGCCCATGAATACCTAATACAGGAGTATCGTATCGGTGAAGTGGTGATTGGAGATCATGTGTTGATCGGTGCAAACACGACCATTTTGCCAGGGGTCACCATCGGTGACGGAGCTATCGTAGCCGCCGGAGCGGTGGTGCATAAAGATGTGCCTGCTGGAGCGTTTGTGGGCGGTAACCCATTGCGTGATTTGGGACGCTCCGATGTGGGCGAATAAAAAATAGCACAGCAAGAAGGTCTCTTATAGATTTTAAGGGGCCTTTTTGCGTTGTTTTTCTGTATAATAAGTAGGGAAATGGATGTTGGTTATGTTTAAAAATAGAAAATAAGTATATTTACAAGGCGATATGGGAGCGTGTTGATTTGGTCAAAAAGGAACGTATACCGGAGCTTGATATTTATCGGGGAATATTAATTGCAGCCGTTGTAACTATTCATGCGACTTCAATGGCTTTGATTGATGCGCGTCATTCTCTATTATTTTATCCTTTTTTATTTTTAAATGTGTTCAGCAGTTTTGCGGTTCCTGTGTTTATTTTTGTGAGCGGGTTTGTTTTATTTTACAATTATGTGGATAGGCCGCTTCGGGGTAAGAGTATGCTTGTGTTTTTTCGGAAAAGACTGATGTTTATTGTGTTACCCTATGTTTTGTTTTCACTTCTCTACTATTTGACCTTGGTGACACGCGGACTGATGCCGCTAAGTGATCTTCCACTGGTGCTGTTAACAGGAAAGGCATATACGCATTTGTATTATGTTATTATCATTATCCAATTTTATTTGGTCTTCCCGCTGTTGCTGTGGGGAGTGCAGCGTTTACGGCAATGGGTATTGAGCCCACGGAGAGCCGCCTTTGTTATTTTGACAGCAGGGTTGGTCATTCAATGGGGGTTTGTATTACTGAACAAATACGTTTGGGGAGTGGAAAGAGGAAGTCTTGCGATTACATATATCAGTTATTTTGCTCTGGGTGCAGCTGTAGCGATTGGGTATGAAAGGTTTAAAAAGTGGCTTTTTCCGTTGCCAGGGACGTTAATCGGTCGCAGACAGCTGATCAGCTGGTGTGCTTTGTGGGCGGTTTGGCTATTCGTGGGTATAGCTTATGTGCAGATATGGTTTGTAGCATATCGCAAAGCCATCTATGCAGACTCACTGGTCTATGAACTGCTCCGCAATGCACATGCCCTCGTATCTGCGCTAGTGCTGTTTCAGCTCTCTGTTTTATTCTATCGTTATGCAAATGCTAGGCTGCGAGCGTGGATCAGTTGGATGGGTGCATGTTCTTTCGGTATTTATTTACTTCACCCGGCATTGTTGCGAGTGTATCGCAAGCTGGATCTGCATGGAACGCCGATAGAATATATTTTCTCCATTGCTGGCGGATGGTTGTTGGCACTGTTTGGCTCCTGGCTGATTGTGACGTTATGTTTTCGATATCTACCGTTTTCCTGGGTCGGCTTGGGCACGATTCCGAAACTGCCTTCCCAGACTAAAAGTGAGCAGGTGAGTGGCTAAATATTTTTAGATGGACTGTTGGCTGAGAGGCTGGCAGTCTTTTTTTTAGATTATAGAATTTATAAATTTTCAGCGGAGCTGAACAATTCTATAATCGCAAGGAAAAAATCGCAAGAAAAATTTCCGCTAAGCGTGGTCTTGCTTCCGTGAAAGTATGTCGATAGATGTTTTTCTTATAGGATTCATGAATTCGGCAGTGGATACAATATAGAGAGGGGTAGCACAGTGATGAGAACTTTAAAAATGGGCTGCTCCGTCGGTTGACGTTGACAAGCAGGCCGTGATAATATATCGAATATACTTTAGTTTGTTAGCACTTTACCATGATAAAGAAACATAAAATCATGAGGTGATAGAGATGTCTAAGCCAAAAGGATTTGAAATTCCTGTAGGGGTTCGGGATTACCTCCCACGAGCAGTGTCGAAGCTGCGGGCGATTGAATTGAATGTGCTCGAATGCATGGAGCGTTGGGGCTACCGTCAGATTATGACGCCTACGATGGAATACTACGATACGGTGGGTGTGGCCAGTTCCACCTCGGATCAGAAGCTGTTTAAGCTGCTCAATAACCGGGGAACCACGCTGGTGCTGCGGTCTGATATGACTGCGCCAATTGCGCGGGTGGTATCGTCGCTACTGAAGGAAGAGGAAGTGCCGCTTCGGCTTTCCTATCATGCCAATGTATTTCGGGCGATTGAGGAAGAGGCGGGAAGGGAAGCTGAGTTCTTTCAGACGGGTGTGGAGCTGGTAGGCGATGACTCGCCGGAGGCTGATGCGGAGGTTGTTGCATTGGCGATTGCATCGTTGCAGGCGGCAGGAGTTACCTCTTTTAAAATTGCCATGGGACATGTGGGATTCCTGAACGGTCTGTTCGAGGAAATCATTCCAGGTCGCCAGGCTGAGCAGGAGGCGCTAAAGGAGCTGCTGCTGGGCCGTGATGTAGTGGGCTACCGAACAGCGATTGAGGCTCTGGGCTTGGCTGCTGAACATCGGGATAAGCTGGAGGCTATTCTTCGGCTACGCGGTGGAAAAGAAATCTGCGAACAGGCTACCCGTCTTAGCGTGGAGCAGCAGACGCTTCAATCTATTGCACATTTGTGCGAGGTGTGGGAAGTACTGGAGGCTTATGACGTATCTGAGCATGTGTTAATTGATCTTACCATGATCGGAGATTTTTCATATTATACAGGAATGACTTTTGAGGGCTACGCGGCGGAAATCGGATTTCCCGTCTGTAACGGAGGTCGCTATGACAATCTGCTCCAGCAGTTTGGTCGGTCCGTGCCTGCGACGGGATTTGCGCTCAAGACGAATCGAATCGTTGATGGTGTAGACGGTATTGAGATTGAGACGAAGCGTCCTGTGCTTATCCTTTATGACGAGCAGGGACGTCAAGAGGCGTTATCGGCTGCGGCGCAGCTTCGTACAGCCGGTAGGATTGTGGTTACAGGCTTGACGGGAGGGCCAGAGGATGGGCGGCGCCAGCAGCAGGACCTATATGCAGAGGTATACAGCTATACAGTCGCAGAAAGGCAACCGATACAAGGGAGGGAGCTGCCATGACGGAAACATTGAAGGTAGCCATGCCGAAGGGACGGATTTATAAGCAGGCTTCCGAGTTGTTTCGCCGAGCAGGGGTCCCGATTCCGCAGGATGTGGACGATACGCGCAAGCTGGTCATTCCGCTGCCTGAGCTGGGAATGGAATTCATCATGGCGAAGCCGGTCGATGTTCCTACGTATGTGGAGTATGGGGCTGCGGACATTGGCATTGTGGGCAAGGATGTATTGCTGGAGGAAAACAAGGATGTGTACGAACTGCTGGATCTGGGAATCGCCCGTTGCCGGATGTCGGTGATTGCTCTGCCGGATTGGCAGCCGGGTATTCGCCAGCGGGTCGCCACCAAATATCCGAACGTGGCTTCCCAGTATTTTCGGGAGCAAGGCCAGCAGGTCGAAGTTATCAAGCTGAACGGTTCCATCGAGCTGGCGCCGTTAATTGGTCTGGCAGACCGCATTGTGGATATGGTGGAAACCGGGCAGACCTTGCGGGAGAACGGATTGGTCGAGCAGATCAGCATTCTGGATATTACCAGTCGTCTGATTGCCAATCGGGTTAGCTATCGGATGAAAAACGGCTCAATTCAGGCGTTGTGTGACCGATTGCATCAGGTGATTCCAACTGCGGTGGCACCCAAGGACTTAATGAACTAGTGGAATAGGACAGTGGCTAAGGAGCATTCTGCAAAGCAAGCTGCAAGTAGGGGGAGTGGACAAATGAAGATCGTATCAGCCCGTGAATTCAGTCTCCAGCGCGAGGTGGATTACGGTACACCAGAGCAAAATGAGGCTGTTCGTGCCATTATTCATTCGGTACGACAGGAGGGAGATGCAGCTGTCCTGCGGTATACGGAATCGTTTGATGGTGTATCGCTGACGGTGGAGCAGCTTCGTGTGACAGATGAAGAATTGAAGTCGGCATATGACAAGGTCGAGCCTTCTTTTATACAGGCGATTCGTGAGGCGGCGGATAATATCCGTGCTTTTCACATGAAGCAAAAACGGAATTCGTGGATGGATTGGCAGCCGGACGGCAGCCTGCTCGGTCAGATTATCAGACCGTTGCAGCGTGTAGGCGTGTATGTTCCAGGCGGTAAAGCAGCCTATCCATCCTCGGTGCTGATGAATGTCATTCCCGCTCAGGTGGCTGGTGTGCCGGAGATTGTCATGGTGACTCCCCCGGCAACAGGCGGCAAGGCGGGAATTGATCCATATACACTGGTAGCTGCGGCAGAGGCTGGTGTGACAGAAATATACCGGGTGGGCGGAGCGCAGGCGATTGCCGCTCTCGCTTACGGGACACGTCGCATTGAACCGGTCGATAAAATTTGCGGTCCCGGCAACATTTATGTAGCGCTGGCAAAGCGTGAGGTATACGGTGCGGTGGATATCGACAGTATTGCCGGACCGAGTGAAATTGTCGTGCTGGCTGACGACACGGCGAATGCTGCTTATGTAGCGGCTGATCTGCTGTCGCAGGCTGAGCATGACGAAATGGCCTCGGCCATTCTGGTTACGCCCTCGCAACGCTTGGCGGAAGAAGTATCAGCCGAAGTACAGCGCCAATTGACCGATCTGCCGCGTAGAGCTATTGCTTCTGCCTCAGTAGAGTCTTACGGGGCCATCATTGTCGTTGACACGTTGGAAGAGGGCATCCGTATTGTCAATCGGCTTGCGCCGGAGCATCTGGAGATCATGACAGAGCAGCCGATGGAGCATGTGGGCCTGATTGAAAATGCGGGAGCTATTTTTCTGGGAGCGTACAGCTCGGAGCCGGTAGGCGATTATTTTGCTGGACCCAATCACATTATTCCGACGAATGGAACCGCGCGGTTCTCTTCGCCAGTCGATATTGATGATTTTATCAAAAAGTCGAGTATGATCTATTACAGCAAGGAAGCGTTACTGCGCAATGGAGAGACGATTATGCAGCTTGCCCGGCATGAAGGGCTGGAAGGTCATGCACGGGCGATACAAGTTCGATTGGACAATGAAAAGAAGGCGGTGGATGTGGATGGGGAACGAAAATAACGGATCAGGACGCACAGGGAGCGTCAGCCGGAAGACGAACGAAACGGATATTCAATTGTCTTTTGCGGTAGATGGGACAGGACAGGCCGAGATTGAAACGGATGTTCCTTTTCTGAATCACATGCTGGATTTGTTCACGAAGCACGGACACTTCAACCTGAATGTGCAGGCCAGAGGGGATGTTGATATCGACGATCACCATACCGTGGAGGACATTGGTATCTGTCTGGGGCAAACCTTGCTGGAGGCACTGGGTGATAAAAAAGGAATCAAGCGCTATGCCAGCGTCTTTGTACCGATGGATGAGGCGCTCGCGCAGGTCATCATTGACCTCAGTAACCGACCCCATTTTGAGTATCGTGCGGAGTATCCGTCACAGCAGGTAGGGAGCTTTTCGACGGAGCTGGTGCATGAATTTCTGTGGAAATTTGCATTGGAGGCTCGTATGACGCTGCACGTTATCGTTCACTACGGGCAAAATACCCACCATATGATCGAGGCGGTGTTCAAAGCACTGGGACGTGCGCTGGACGAGGCGACCTCCATTGATCCACGGGTAACGGGAGTGCCTTCAACGAAGGGAGTGTTATAGTCCATGTCCATTGCTATTGTGGATTACGGCAGAGGCAATCTGCATAGTGTGAGCAAAGCGGTTGAGCGTCTTGGATATGAGGCTGTAGTCACAGGAGATGCCCAAGTGATTCGTTCCTCCAGCGGTGTGATTTTGCCGGGTGTAGGGGCATTCGGAGATGCGATGGAGCATTTGCGTTCCAGTGGATTGGATCGGGTTATCCAGGAGGTGGCGAGAGCTGGACAACCGCTGCTCGGTGTTTGCTTGGGCATGCAGCTGTTGTTCACTCGTGGTGAAGAATATGGCAGTCATGAAGGGCTTAATATTTTACCGGGCGAGGTCGTTCGGTTTGCTCCCGATAGGGGCGTTAAGGTGCCGCATATGGGCTGGAATCGTCTGCGTATGACACAGCCGGATCACCCGTTGTTGCAGGGCTTGGAGGAAGGGCATGTGTATTTTGTACACTCCTATCATGCAAAGCCTGAGGTTGAAACGGACCTGCTGGCGGTGACTGATTACGGCGGGCCTGTAACGGCTATCGTTGGCAGAGGCCATGTATACGGTATGCAGTTCCATCCGGAGAAGAGTGGAGAAATGGGCATGCAGCTGCTTCGTCAGTTTTTGGAGCTGGCGGAGGCGGCAAAGCGAACGTAACTACTCATCAGTCTGTGGAGGGTGGTACGGCTGGCTTTGGGCGTTGATTGATGTGAAGGCATATAAATGTGGAATAGCTCAAAAGGGGGTCATGCTTTGTTCACGATATATCCGGCGATTGATATTCGCGATGGCAAATGTGTACGGTTGGTACAGGGGGATTACAACCAGGAGACGATATACAACGAAAATCCGGTAGAGGTAGCCCGAGAATGGGAGCGCAAGGGCGGCTCCTACATTCATCTGGTCGATCTGGACGGGGCAAAAGCGGGTCAACCGGTGAACGATGAGCTGATTGGGCGTATCGCTTCTGCAGTGCAGGTGCCTGTACAGGTGGGTGGCGGCTTGCGTACACGCGAGCATGTGGAGCGACTGTTGTCATTGGGCGTGAGTCGCGTGATTTTGGGCACGGCGGCAATAGAGGACCGTGCCTTTACCGAAGCGGTGCTCTCTGCCTACGGTGATCGGATCGCTATCGGTCTGGATGCGCGAAATGGCTATGTAGCCACGCGCGGGTGGCTCGAAACCTCGGGGGTACGCGCGGATGAACTGGCCGCTGAGCTGGCCGCCAAGGGGGCGGAGACGTTCATTTTTACAGACATTTCCCGTGATGGAATGATGCAGGGCCCGAATGTGGAGGCGATCGTAGCACTTGCAAAAAGCAGCGGACGTACCGTAATTGCTTCCGGGGGTGTCAGTCAGATGGATGATCTGATCACACTGAGCGCGTATGCACAGGAAGGTGTAGGCGGTGCCATTGTGGGTAAGGCATTGTATACAGGGAGCATTGATTTACAGGTCGCCGTACAAGCTGTAGCAAGGGCATAGGGGGAGTAAACATGCTGGCTAAACGTATTATTCCCTGTCTGGATGTAAAGGATGGCAGGGTGGTTAAGGGCGTTAATTTTGTGAACTTGCGCGATGCGGGCGATCCGGTGGAGCTGGCGGCGCTGTATGACCGGGAAGGTGCGGATGAAATTGTATTTTTGGATATTTCCGCATCGGTTGAAGGTCGTGCCACCATGGAAGCGGTCGTTCGCCAGACGGCCGGAGAAATCTCCATTCCCTTCACGGTCGGCGGCGGGATATCCCATGTCGATGATATGAAACGCATTTTGCGTGCCGGGGCCGATAAAATTGGCGTGAATACGGCCGCTGTCCGTAACCCTCAGCTAATCGCGGAGGGTGCGCGCAGCTTTGGCTCACAATGCATCGTTGTTGCAATTGATGCCAAGTACAATGAGGCGTGGGGCGAGTGGGAAGTATATACGCACGGAGGCCGCACACCATCCGGTATCCGTGCCTTGGCCTGGGCCAAGGAGGCTGAACAGCTGGGGGCTGGAGAAATTCTGCTGACCAGCATGAATGCGGATGGAACCAAGGATGGATTTGACCTGCCACTCACGGCTGCGGTGTCGGATACGGTGGGGATTCCGGTTATTGCGTCCGGTGGAGCTGGCAAGCAGGAGCATTTTTATGACGTGTTTACGGCGGGCAAGGCAGATGCCGGACTGGCAGCAACGATTTTTCACTATAAAGAAATAGGAATCCCTGAGCTAAAACGGGATTTGAAGCGCAGAGGAGTGGAGATACGATGAGCAATGAATTAAACGAGCAGCTATCTCTGGAGCAGATATTGGATAATATCCGTTGGAATGAAGCGGGGCTTGTCTCAGCCATTGTACAGGATGATGCTACGCTTCAGGTGCTGACCCTGGCCTATATGAACCGCGAGTCGCTGAAGCTGTCTCTGGAATCGGGAGAGACCTGGTTTTGGTCTCGTTCCAGACAGGAGCTGTGGCATAAGGGGGCAACCTCCGGCAATACGCAAAAAATCACCTCCATCCAGCTGGATTGTGACGGTGATGCTCTGCTTGTGCGTGTCATTCCGAGCGGTCCTGCCTGTCATACAGGAGCAACGAGCTGCTTTTCCCGTGATATTTCTGCGCCGGGAACGGCTCTGGCATCTGCCACTGACCATGCAGCGGCGGGGCAAGCACAAGCTGCTGAGACGGGCGGAACGGGCAACACTACGGCAAACCGTTTTGAGGTGCTTGCCCAGCTGGAGGCGATCATTAAGGAACGCGAAGAGACACGTCCTGAAGGGGCCTACACGACCTATCTTTTTGATAAAGGCGTAGACAAAATCCTGAAAAAGGTTGGCGAAGAAGCATCCGAGACGATCATTGCTGCCAAAAATAAAGATAATGAGGAACTGCGTCTGGAGGTCAGCGATTTGATATATCATCTGTTGGTGCTGCTGCAAGAACGCAAGCTGCCGCTGGATGATGTGCTGGCTGAGCTGAATCGTCGCCATGAGCGTCCTCGTCGTGATTAAAATGGGTGTTATGGTGCAGAAAGGGGCGAGGGTCGCATGAAAATTGACTATCATACGCATCATGCCCGGTGTGGTCACGCGATAGGAAGCCTGGAAGAGTATGTGCAGCAGGGAATTCGGCTGGGTCTGGATCAGCTCGGCTTATCGGATCACATGCCGCTGCTGCATGTAAAACCAGCTGACTATTACCCGGAAATGGCGATGCCAATGGAGGAGCTGCCCCGATATGTTGAAGAGTGTCTGGAACTGAAGGATCGCTATAAAGGGCAGATAGACATTCGTGTCGGCCTGGAAGGTGACTACATTGAGGGTTGGGAACGAGAAATTGAAGCTATCATCACCGCGTATCCGTGGGATTATGTGATTGGCTCCGTCCACTTTCTCGGTGAATGGGATGTGACGGACTTTCGCCAGGTACACCATTGGGAGGGCAAAAACGTGCTGGAGGTATACCGCACGTATTACAATGCGGTTTCCAAAGCGGCAGCTACCGGCTTATATGACATCATGGGTCATTTGGATGTCATTAAGCGCTTCGGCCACCATCCGAAGCCGGAGGAAGAGGAGGAGCTGCGTGAGCTGGAGCGATCTGCACTCTCAGCCGTTGCCCGCAGCGGTCGGGCAATGGAGCTGAATGCATCAGGGCTATCCAAGCCCTGTGCGGAAATGTTCCCGAGCCGCCGCATACTGGAGGAGGCATTATCGCTGGGTATTCCGCTGACCGTAGGCTCGGATGCCCATGATCCGGCGAAGCTGTCCGAGCATTTGGAGAAGGCGCGTGCGCTCCTATATGAAGTCGGCTATCGCGAGCTTGCGGTATTTCAGCATCGCGAGCGTGCGTTGGTGCCGCTGACACTTTAATTTCCGTGTTGATTTGGTCTAAATATATATCTAGTAACTAGCCGAACGCTGCCTTCTGAAGAGGAAAACGCGCTCGGCTATTGGCGTATCCTCTTATAAGTACCTAGCGATACGTCTTTATTGGAAAACAAGTCTGCATCCGTTTTTTGGAATGGGGCACGACTGACTGTCAAGTCGTTTTGAAGTTGTGGTATACTGGAGGGTATGAACATGCCAGTTACATTTAAAGGAGGTGCCTTGGTTATTTATGAAAGGGAAACATCTGCGAGCATCGGAACAACTTAGCCCTAAGATTATTGCTTTGCGTTTCGACGCATCTTTCTTTTTTGAGAAAGCTGTGCGCTCGCTAGATCGCAATCATTATGACAAGGCATTGAAATATTTTCGTAAAGCCGTTGAATATGAACCGGATAATCCGGTGAATCATTGCAATATGGCGGGTATATTATCAGAGATGGGGGATTATGCAGGCTCGAACGAGATCCTGTCCTCTGTTCTGAGCGACGTAGATCCGTCGATGACAGAGTGTTATTTCTATATGGCGAATAATTACGCTAATATGGAGCAATTTGAAGAAGCGGAGAAAGCCTTAGTCACGTACCTGGAGGAGGACGAGGAAGGGCAGTTTCTTGATGAAGCTGAGGAAATGATGGAACTGCTCTATTATGAGCTGGACCGTCCAACCAAGCTGAACCGCATTAAGGCTCGGCAGGGAGTGGTCGAGCATGATCAGGCCCGCGTCCTGCTGGAGGAAGGGAAATTTGCTCAGGCAGCTCAATTGCTCAAGCAAATTTCGGAGGAACAGCCCGATATGTTCGCTGCGCGTAATAATTTGGCGTTGGCCTATTACTACATGGGATTGTTCCAAAATGCCAAAACCGTCATTCTTCGAGTGCTGGAGGATGAGCCGGGGAATTTGCACGCGTTGTGCAATCTGGCAATCTTTTATCAGCATGAGGGAGGCGGTCCCGAATTGGATCGCCTGGTTCAAACCTTGGCGGTCACCATCCCGTTTCAGGAGGAGCAGGTATTCAAGCTGGCGACCACCATGGGGATTCTTGGACGCCATGAGGAGGCCTACAGACATTTCCGCAGGTTGCTGCATGGCACTGGAGAGAACAGTGCTGACGCTTCGTTGTACCATTACACGGCAGTAGCTGCCAGCAATACGGGAAGATATGCGGAAGCCCGACGGTTGTGGAGTCATTTGCAAAAGCAGGATGCTTCCTCGGAAGTTCCGCGCTTTTTCCTGTCCCGGCTGGAGGAGCTCCAGCAGGAGGGCACACCGCTGCAAGTGCTCAGCTACCATTATCATCTCCCTTTTGAGGAGCAATTCCGCATGTGGGAGAAGTTCGGTGCTGAGCAAGTGCCTGACAGCATGAAGAAGGACCCGCTTATACGGTCATCCTTCTTCTGGGCTTTGCGCCACGGAGACCGGGCAACTCAGCTGCAGGTCATTCAGGCGCTGAGTCTGATCGGTGATGATGAGGTGCGCCAGGCACTGGAGTCCTTTGTAGATGACCCGGATCAGGAGGATGAGCTGAAACAGCGTGCCTTGCAGGTCCTGCAAGAGCTGACGGAGCAGGAGCATGGCGTGCAGGAAACGGCTCCGCAAGCAGAGCAGATGGAGCGGTTAGAAGCCGAAAGGGATTGCCGCACAATCGAAGGCGATGTATCTGCTTCTCCGGTCGATCCGCAATGGCAGGCAGTGCTCGATAAGGTGCTGACCGTCATGGGCAAGCCGTCAGATCCGGCCATGCAGCACGATTTAAGATCGCTTTGGCTGGAGTATTCGGATCGGCTTGCTCCAGAAGTCCCGATGGTTCAGCATACGGAGGGATGGGCAGCGGCGCTGGAATATTTGACAGCCAAAATGCATCATCATTCAGTCACCTATCAGGAAGTAGCCGACCGTTACGGTATTTCCGTATCGACCGTAAGCCGCTATGCACGCCAGATTGACAGTGTGTGTGGTATCAAACAGAAGCTGAAGCAGCCGCTCTCCACGTTTAAAAAGCAGGTCTGAGACCTGCTCCAAACATCACTTAAAGGAGGCAACAAACGTATGTATAAATCCATAATTATTGGTACAGGTCCTGCAGGCTACACGGCCGCTATTTATTTGGCGCGCGCTAACATGAATCCGCTGGTCATTGAGGGAATGCAGCCCGGCGGGCAGCTTACCACGACGACCGAAATTGAAAATTTCCCGGGTTTTGAGCAAGGTATCCTCGGGCCTGAATTGATGGATAACATGCGCAAGCAGGCTGAACGCTTTGGCGCTGAATTTACTTCCGGTTGGGTAGAGGAAGTCGATCTCAGCAAGCGCCCTTTTAAAGTGAAGGTAGAGGGTAAAGGCATCATTGAGGCAGAGTCGGTTATTATTGCTACAGGCGCGTCTGCCAAATATCTCGGTATTCCGGGTGAGCAGGATAATGTCGGCCGCGGAGTGAGCACGTGCGCAACGTGCGACGGTTTCTTTTTCCGTGGGAAAAAGATCATTGTGGTCGGCGGCGGCGATTCGGCTATGGAGGAAGCGAGCTTCTTGACCCGGTTTGCTTCCAGTGTAACCTTGGTTCATCGTCGCGATGAGCTGCGAGCATCTAAAATCATGCAGGACCGTGCACGCGAGAATGAAAAAGTACACTGGGCCTTAAACCGGGCTCCTCTGGAAGTCGTAACCGGAGAAACCGGACTAAAGGGCTTGAAGGTACACAATAATGAAAACAATCAGGATGAGTTGATTGAGGCGGATGGCGTGTTCGTAGCGATCGGGCATACACCAAATACAAGCTTCCTGAACGGTCAAATCCATACAGACGATCACGGCTATATTAAAGTGAAGCCAGGCACGACAGAAACGAACATCCCCGGAGTGTTTGCGTGCGGGGACGTGCAGGATAATCGTTACCGCCAGGCTATAACGGCGGCGGGTACGGGCTGCATGGCGGCTATGGACTGCGAGAAGTATCTTGAAGGCAGTTCTGTCCATGACTGGAGCGAAACACTGGATCAATAAAGACAGCTTATAGCTCACAATATGGCTAGAATGGAGTAAGGATAGCCTTGTTATAAGCTTTATCTGATGATCAGGGAGAGAAAGCCTGCTGCGTTTGCACAGGCTTCTTCCTTTTTGTGGATTTATAACGCTAAAAGTTCCGCTAATCGTACATTTTTCGATAGGCAAGTGTCCTTGACCGTAACGGGGGCTTCAATTATAGTTGGAACGTAGGATCACGATTATGAAGTCAAGATTTTAATCATATGTTTCATACAATGGTTTTTAAGTAAACATAAAGGTGGCTTGAAACATGTCAGAAAGTATCTATGTAGGTGTCGATTTGGGCGGTACGGCGATTAAAGTCGGCATTTGTAATGAAAACGGGAAGCTTTTGCACACCTACGAAGGACCAACCGAAACCGATAAGGGCGTAGATGTTGTAATCAGCAATATCGAAAAATATGTACGGCACATTGTTGAGCAATCTCCTTATGAATGGGATCAACTGAAGGGTGTTGGTGCAGGTGTTGCGGGTTTTACGAATGTTCGGGACGGTATTATTGTCCTCGCTCCCAATATTGGCTTTCGTGACGTACCGATTCGTGCGCTTTTGGAGGAACGGATCGGCAAGCCTGTAAAAATAGACAATGACGCTAATGTTGCTGCACTTGGGGAAGTATGGGCCGGAGCGGGCAAAGGCATAGATAACTGCGTATGCTATACCCTGGGTACGGGTGTTGGCGGTGGTATTATTATTAATGGTAAAATATATCAAGGCTTCTCGGGTATGTCCGGAGAAATTGGACATATAAGCGTCGTGCCTGATCTGGAGGCTATCCAGTGTGGATGCGGTAAAATGGGTTGTCTGGAAACCGTATCTTCTGCAACAGGTATTATTCGTATGGCAAAAGACGCCGTGGAACGTGGCGATCGCACCTCTCTGGCACTGGAGGATCAAATTGCTGCTAAAGAAGTATTTGATGCTGCTAAAGCCGGTGATGAGGTGGCACTACGTATCGTGAACCGGGCTGCCTTTTATTTGGGGAAATCTATGGCAGCCGTTGCCGCGGTGCTCAATCCAGAGCTGTTTATTATAGGCGGCGGTGTTTCCAAAGCTGGCGATTTTTTGTTTGAAGAGATGCGCCGCGTATACACTAAGCTGGCACCTGAGCCACTCCAGCAAGGAGTATCGATTGTTCCTGCAGTACTGGGCAATGACGCGGGTATCGTAGGGGCTGCTGGCTTGTTGCTGCGCTCCTGATTTACAGGTTGCTGATATACGGGTACTCACATAGAGCGAGAAGCAAAAGGAGAGGGAAATCCATATGACAGACAACCTAAAAAATGCTGCGCCGTGGGCAACGCTCATTATTATTACGGGGATGTCAGGCGCAGGGAAGACCATTGCGGTACAGAGCCTGGAAGACTTGGGCTTCTTCTGCGTTGATAATTTGCCCCCTGTGCTGATTCCCAAATTTGCCGAGTTAATTGAGCAATCTAACGGAAAAATAGGTAAAGTAGCGCTCGTCATTGATTTGCGTGGCCGAGAATTTTTCACTGCCTTATCGGAATCATTGAATTATATTAAGGATCATTTTACGATTCATTGTGAAATTCTATTTTTGAATGCCAATGACGGCGTTCTTGTACAACGATACAAGGAAAGCCGTCGACGTCATCCACTTGCTCCAGACGGCATGCCTTTGGACGGAATCCGCCTGGAGCGTAAAATGCTGGAGGAACTGAAAAGCTCGGCTTCTGAGGTGATTGATACAAGCACGATGAAGCCCGCAACCTTAAAGGCTCGGATCATTTCGAGATTTTCACATCTGGAAAGCAGTATGCTTTCCGTGAACATTACTTCTTTTGGCTTTAAATATGGTATTCCCATTGATGCCGATCTTGTATTCGATGTGCGCTTCCTGCCTAATCCTCACTATGTGGACCATCTTCGTCCCAACACGGGACAGGACAGCGATGTATATGATTATGTTATGAAATGGCCTGAGACTCAGGCATTCTTGACCAAGCTGTTGGATATGTTGCATTTTTTGATCCCACAATACCGTAAAGAAGGCAAGAGCCAAGTTATTATCGGTATTGGCTGTACCGGCGGTAAGCATCGTTCTGTTGCGATATCGGAATATTTAGGAAAAATGCTGGGTGCCAGCGAGACAGAATCCGTTTCTGTTTCGCATCGGGATGCTGATCGGGACCGGCATTAATGAGGTGAAATGATGAAAGAGACCGGATCACAACGGGAGCGCCCGCGTATTGTTGTTATGGGCGGGGGAACCGGCTTGTCTGTCATGCTGCGGGGCTTGAAGCAAAAGCCGCTGGATATTACGGCTATTGTGACAGTCGCTGATGATGGCGGAAGTTCCGGGATATTGCGCAGTGAGCTGCAGATGCCCCCTCCAGGGGACATTCGCAATGTGCTGACTGCCTTGGCTGACGTAGAACCAGTGATGTCAGATATGCTAAAATACCGTTTTGGTGCAGGATCAGGATTATCAGGCCATAGTCTGGGCAATCTGATCTTGGCAGCGATGACCGATATATCAGGTGATTTTGTGACGGCGGTGCGTGAGCTTAGCCGTGTATTTGCTGTCCGGGGACGTGTGCTGCCGGCAGCCGAAGAAGGCGTTGTGTTGAGTGCCGAAATGGAGGATGGCACGGTGATTACCGGAGAGTCCAAAATCCCGGAAGCGGGTCAGAGAATCAAGCGTGTTTTTCTTGAACCGACTCACGTGGAGCCGTTGCCTGAGGCTGTAGAGGCCATTAATGAAGCCGATGCGATTCTGATTGGCCCCGGCAGTTTGTATACCAGTATTTTACCCAATCTGCTCGTTCCAAAGCTCGCTGAGGCTGTCGTGAAATCCGACGCTATTAAAATTTTTGTCTGCAATGTCATGACCCAGCCGGGTGAAACCGATGGCTATACAGTGGGAGATCATCTGCAGGCTATTTTCGACCATGTAGGCCACCATCTCTTCGACTATGTCATTGTAAATAACGGAGAAATCCCCCCTCAAGTGCAGGAAATGTATGCCGAGCAGGGTGCCAAGCCAGTTCAAGTCGACATGGGCGAACTGAATGACCGGGGATATAAAGTGGTGGCAGATACGTTAGTTCTGTTCCGCACATATTTACGGCATGATGCGGACAAACTGAGCCAGCACATTTACCAATTGGTACAAAACTGGATATTAAGAAGGAGGTGAGTCCCTTGTCCTTTGCGGCACAAACGAAAAAAGAGCTTACGATGATTGAGAGCCAGCCCTGCTGTGAAAAAGCGGAGCTGTCTGCGCTTATTCGTATGCTCGGGTCCGTACAACTGTCGAATAAAAGGGTGATATTGGACGTGTCCACAGAAAATGCCGCGATTGCAAGGCGGATTTACTCCTTGATCAAAAAGCATTTTCAGCTTCACATTGAACTGCTTGTACGGAAAAAAATGCGCTTGAAAAAAAATAATGTGTACATTGTCCGTATTCCTAACGGTGTACAAGAGCTGTTGAAGGATTTGTACATCGTGTCCGAAGGTTTCTTGTTCACGGACGGGATTAATCGGGAGATCATTCGGAAAAACTGTTGTAAGCGGGCTTATCTGCGAGGGGCCTTTATGGCCGGTGGCTCTGTGAACAACCCGGAGGGATCGTCTTACCATCTCGAAATTTCCTCAATGTATGAGGAGCATTGTCAGGCACTGGTAGATCTGGCGAATGAGTTTCATCTGAATGCCCGCTGTATTGAGCGAAAAAAAGGCTTTATTCTCTACATCAAGGAAGGCGAGAAGATCATCGAGCTGCTCAGCATCATTGGGGCGCATCAAGCCTTGTTCAAATTTGAGGATGTACGTATTATGCGCGATATGCGCAACTCCGTAAATCGCATTGTCAATTGCGAAACAGCCAATTTGAACAAGACGATCGGCGCTGCAGTCCGGCAAATTGAGAATATCAAGCTGCTGGAGAGGGAAGTTGGTTTGGAGACCTTGCCGGACAAGCTGCGTGAAGTGGCGGAAATCCGACTCGCTCATCCTGATTTGAACCTGAAAGAAGTTGGGGAAATGCTCAAAGGGGTCGTCAGTAAATCCGGTGTAAATCACCGTCTTCGCAAGATTGACGAGATGGCGGACAAAATCAGGGGAGAAAATGGCCTGATTCCGTAAAAAAGAATGTCCTTGGGGCTTTTTGCCGATTTAATTAGTTTTTTTTCTAGTGTCTGTCCCGGGTTAATGTTATAATGTGATAAATAAAATGGAGTAAGTAGTGTCCAGATTTATTTGATGAGGGGGTAAGCTGACATGTCAAAACATCCGGTAGTCGTACGCTTGAAAACAGGACTGCACGCCAGACCTGCTGCGTTATTCGTACAGGAAGCGAATAAATATTCATCTGAAATTTTTGTGGAAAAAGAAGACAAGAAGGTTAATGCCAAGAGCATCATG
This sequence comes from Paenibacillus kribbensis, assembly GCF_001705305.1. Taxonomy (GTDB): domain Bacteria; phylum Bacillota; class Bacilli; order Paenibacillales; family Paenibacillaceae; genus Paenibacillus; species Paenibacillus kribbensis_B. The sequence goes on along the minus strand of NZ_MCBP01000008.1, from coordinate 242,920 downwards.
GGTATTATGAGTCTTGCCATCAGTACAGGCACTGAAATTTATATTAGTGCTGAAGGCGCGGACGCCGAACAGGCTGTAAACGCTTTAGTAAGTCTGGTTAGCAAGGTAGAACTGGAAAATCAGTAAGCGGCTGTCTATTTTGTAGTACGGTATACGCTCTTTTTGTAAAAAGCCCCCTCGGGGCTTTTTTTTATATCCATAAAGAGTTTTAGATACTTTTTCGTAAAGCTGTTTATCTTCGTAAAATTGTATAAATATGGATTTGTTGAATATACTGGAGGCAATTTGTCCAACCTACACCTGATTTATATCCCGTGTTGATGCTTTATTTCGGAAATGTGAACGCTTGACTGCAACCTTTTTTCGTCTTTTCCGTCTGGAAAGTACAAACATTTTCAAGAAAGAGGTTGGATACGATGAGACATTGGACAAAAACGATAAGCACAGCAGTTCTCGCAGGAGCATTATTGGCAGGGGGAGTAGCTGGAGGATTGTGGACAGGGGCAGATCGCGCTTATGCCGCATCAACAGCCGCAACGGTGAGTAGTGTGATCAATGTAAGTGGAAGCGGCGAAATACTGGTTAAGCCCGATATTGCTTATCTTTCTATCGGTGTACAATCAGAAGGAAATACAGCAGCGGCTGCTCAAAAAGCCAATGCTGCGAAAATAAGCAAGGTTACACAATTGCTGAAAGAAAAATGGAGCATTAGTGCAGACGACATTCAGACTAGCCAGTTCTACGTGCAGCCTAACTATATCTACAACGAAAAAGAAGGGCAGAAGCTCAAAGGCTACATTGCCAATCATACACTTTCCGTCAAATACCGTAATCTGGATAAAATCGGTCAACTGCTGGATGAGGCTACAAGTTCCGGGGCGAACAATGTGGATAATGTACAATTTTCAGTAGAAAATCCTTCCGTGTATGAAGAAGAGGCTATTGGCAAGGCGCTTGGCAATGCTCAATCTAAAGCCAGTGCAGTAGCTAAGGCAGCCAAACGCGGATTAGGGCCGCTTGTGAATGTGACGGTAGATGGTGGAGAGGCTCAGATTTTTACACAACGTGAGAATGCGATGGCAAAATCGCTGCTGGATGTAGGAAGTGGAACAGAGATACAGTCGGGCCAAGTGACGGTGAAAGTCCAGGTGTCGGCTCAATACGAAATGAACTAATACAGATCATTGAACGAAGCCACAAGCGGCTTGCATCTTTGCAAGTTGACTTGCTGGCTTTTTTTTGCATATCGCAACCATTTTGTAATGAGTCTGTCATAGCTAAGGGGCGTTAGATGTATAGATTGAAATCAGAGCGTATACATATTGTAAACTACATACAGTAGAGTATAGATATAATAAGACAAGTAATCAAAACACATAGACGATATAGATCTACAATCAGGAGGAATACTTAATATGAACAAGTACACAAAAAAATGGGGCTCTGCTCTGCTGGCAGCAGGAATTCTGACAGGAGTCGCGGTTATTCCCGTTTCCTATACTGAGGCAGCATCAATTAAGCAGCAAACTGCAGTACAGCAATCGGGAATCTCCATTCAATGGAACGGCAAAACATTAGCGGCCAAAGGAATCCAGGTAAATGGAAGCACACTGATTCCGGTAGCAGCACTGCGTGACAGCCTGGGCATTCCGGTGAGCTATGATGCGAAAACAGCGACATATACCGTAGGCAGCGGGTACAACAAGCTTTACATCATGTCCTCTTCCTCGGAATCGGAAGCCTATGTCAATGTGAACGGAATCAGCACGCGCAGTATGGACGCCAAACAGATTGCCGGGAAGCTATACATTCCTATGGGTCTGTTGAAAGACTATCTGGGTATCGATGCTCAGTGGAATGCAGCTCAAAAAACAGTGACGCTAAGTAAAAGCCAGCTAAATCCGATCACAATTGCGTCCCAATCACTTCCCGCTTCGAGTAATGCGAAGGTGTCTTACAAGATTAAGTATCCGCAAATCAGTGGCAGTCAACTGAATCCTGAGGCTCAACAGGCGATTAACAGTGTGCTTAAAAAGCATGCGGAGGGCGTATTGGCAGCAGGCAAAAAGATGATGGCTGAGGGAGGCGCTACAACAGAAAGACCGTATGAGTTTGGAAATGATTTTGCGATCGCCTATAACAAGGATGGTATTTTGAGTGTGATTATGCAGGATTACTCGTATACAGGTGGCGCGCACGGTATGACAGCTCGCAAAGGATATACATTCTCGCTCGCTGATGGTAAACTGCTGCAATTGTCTGATGTATTGAAGGCAAATCCGAACTACAAAAAGTTCCTCAATGCTGATTTGAAGAAAAAAGTCGATGCGCTGCAGGGCGGCGAAGGTTTTGACAAATTTAAAGAGCTGAAGGCGGATCAAAATTTTTATGTGACCAACAGTGGAGTAACAATCGTGTTTGATTTATATGAGTATGCACCATACGCGTATGGAATTCCAGAGTTTACCTACTCGTTTGCTCAACTGCTGCCTCAAGGTGGCAAACCTTTTGCAGGACAAAATGAATAGTACAAAAAAGCTGCCTACCGGATACGAACATCCGGGGCAGCTTTTTCATTTACCAGCTATCGAGAGGTAAATCTCTTCTCTTATACACCTTCTGGAGAAGAGCTGGTTAACACTTTATCAATAATACCGTATTCCTTGGCATCATCAGCGGACATGAAATAGTCACGGTCTGTATCTTTTTCAATGCGTTCCAGTGGTTGACCTGTGCGATCTGCGAGAATGCGGTTCAATTTGTCACGCATTTTCAGAATGCGGCGGGCGCGGATTTCGATATCCGTTGCCTGACCTTGTGCACCACCCAATGGTTGGTGAATCATAATTTCACTGTTTGGCAAAGCAAAGCGTTTGCCTTTGGCACCTGCGTTCAGCAAGAACGCACCCATGGAGGCTGCCATACCTACACAAATCGTAGACACGTCAGGCTTAATGTATTGCATCGTATCGAAAATGGCCATACCGGCTGTAATGGAGCCGCCAGGGCTGTTAATATACAAGTGAATATCTTTTTCAGGATCTTCGGCAGCCAAAAACAGCATTTGTGCAATAATAGAGTTGGCTACAACGTCATTGACGTCCGAGCCCAACAAAATAATGCGATCCTTCAACAGTCTGGAATAAATGTCATAGGCGCGTTCGCCGCGGTTACTTTGTTCTACTACCATAGGAACATAGCTCACGTCAAAAAACCTCCCTTAAATATCGTTAATGGATTTGGTGGACATGCCGATTACATGCCCCTACTTTATAAACTGTTACCGTAATAACCACATGATAAACAATTTCAAACAAAAAGTCAAAGAAAGTCAAACTAATGGTCAAAAAAAAGAGCGCAAAGGGCTCTTGTTGGTTAAAATATGATATAGAAGCATTAAAGCGTTCATTTAAAATGGCGCGCCCGCGAGGAATCGAACCTCGATCTCAGGCTCCGGAGGCCTACGTCATATCCGTTGGACCACGGGCGCAAAGTAATTTGTACAATTAAAAGCTGATTCATCAGCTAATTGGAAACAAAGATGATTATATGATATACGGCAGTGAATTGCAAGCTTTTATTATGTGCGCATATTCACATAAAAAGGTGAGAAATATAGGTTCAGATAGACTTGCATGTGAAGCAAATATTGGGTAAGATATACGTGGGACTTAAAAAGTTATCCCGGGACATTTTAAGACCAATTAGAGATATAGCTTTAAAGAAAGAACTTAGAAGTGTGCGGGAGTGGAAAGCATGCGAAAGATATTAGAAATACAGAAGCAGCTTCTGCCCGACCTCATGAATGTTTTGAAAAAAAGGTACACGATCCTGCGCCAGATCATGCTGTCCGATGTCATTGGACGCAGAACGCTGGCAGCTTCACTGGATATGACCGAGCGCGTGCTGCGCGCCGAAACCGATCTCCTCAAGGCCCAAGGGCTCATTGAGATTGAGAGTGTGGGCATGAAGGTGAGCAAAGCAGGACTGGATCTGCTGGAACAGCTGGAGCCGATTGCGAACAACTTGTTCGGCCTGTCCCAACTGGAGGATCAGATTCGTCAAGCCTACGGCTTGAGGAAGGTGGTTGTCGTTCCAGGGGATTCGGATGCTTCACCGTTAGCGAAGCAGGAGTTGGGCCGTGCCGGTGCAAAGGCGCTGCTGAGTGTTATGGATGACGAGGACGTGGTCGCTGTAACAGGTGGTACGACGATTGCAGATGTGGCGGAACAACTGACATTACCTGCTAACGGCCCGCTTAAGGGCGGATGGTTTGTACCGGCACGCGGGGGTTTGGGAGAGAGCATGGAAATGCAGGCTAACACAATTGCTTCCACGATGGCTCGCAAGGTCGGCGCTCAATACCGTCTGCTCCATGTACCGGATTTGCTCAGCAATCATGCTTACAACTCCTTGCTTGAGGATACGAATATTCAGGATATATTGAGCCTGATTCGAGAGAGTCGTATTATCATTCACGGAATAGGCAACGCCATAGCGATGGCCCACAGACGCAAGCTTGACCCTGAAACCTTTAACCAGATCAGCAATGAGGGCGCGGTTGCCGAATCGTTTGGTTATTATTTCAACGAAGACGGCGTCGTTGTTCACAGAATGCTGACGCTTGGACTCCGCCTGGAGGACATCAAGCGTACGGAGACGGTTCTAGGTGTAGCTGGAGGCAAGAGCAAGGCGGCTGCTATTCATGCAGTGCTGCGTTTCGGCCAAGAAGACATTCTTGTCACCGATGAAGGCGCTGCTGCTGAGATTGTAAGCCATTATTTAAAAGGTTAATACGGATTGATTAAATGTGTTGTCTTGACGGGCTTTCGGGCCTGTCTTGAATATATAAAACTAAACTAAACGAACTTTGGGAGGAACTCACTCATGACAGTTAAAGTTGGTATTAACGGTTTCGGACGTATTGGACGCCTTGCTTTCCGCCGTATTCAAAACGTGGAAGGTATTGAAGTAGTAGCAATCAATGACTTGACAGATTCCAAAATGCTGGCACATCTGTTGAAATATGATACAACACAAGGTACTTTCCAAGGAGAAGTAGAAGTACATGAAGGCTTCTTCAAAGTAAACGGCAAAGAAGTTAAAGTTTTGGCTAACCGCAACCCTGAAGAACTGCCTTGGGGAGACCTGGGTGTAGACATCGTTCTGGAATGCACAGGTTTCTTCACAACTAAAGAAGCTGCTGAGAAACATTTGAAAGGCGGCGCTAAAAAAGTTGTTATCTCCGCTCCAGCTACTGGCGACATGAAAACTGTCGTTTACAACGTAAACCATGAAATTCTGGACGGAACTGAAACTGTAATTTCCGGTGCTTCTTGCACAACAAACTGCTTGGCTCCTATGGCTAAAACACTGCAAGACAAATTTGGTATCATTGAAGGTTTGATGACTACAATTCACGCTTACACTGGCGACCAAAACACTTTGGATGCTCCACATGCTAAAGGTGACTTCCGTCGTGCTCGCGCAGCAGCTGAAAACATCATTCCTAACACAACTGGTGCTGCTAAAGCAATCGGTCTGGTTATCCCTGAGTTGAAAGGTAAACTGGACGGTGCAGCTCAACGTGTTCCAGTAGCAACAGGTTCCCTGACTGAGCTGGTAACAGTTCTGGAGAAAACCGTAACTGCTGAAGAAATCAATGCAGCGATGAAAGAAGCTTCCGATCCTGAAACTTACGGATACACTGAAGATCAAATCGTTTCTTCCGACATCAAAGGTATCACTTACGGTTCCTTGTTTGATGCAACTCAAACTAAAGTTCTGACTGTTGGCGACAAACAACTGGTTAAAACTGTAGCTTGGTATGACAATGAAATGTCCTACACTGCACAATTGATCCGTACGTTGGAATACTTCGCTAAATTGGCTAAATAAGAACTTTCTTATCGAGCAACATCATAGAGCGGAAACAGCAGTTATTGTTTCCGCTCTTTATATATCAAAATGTGCCTTAAATTCCTGTTTCGTAAAATTAAAAGGGTGCGGAGGAATATGGAGATGAACAAAAAGAGCGTACGTGATATAGAACTGAATGGAAAACGGGTGTTTGTTCGTGTAGATTTTAACGTTCCGGTTGAGGACGGTAAAATTACGGATGACAAGCGTATTCGCGAAACCTTGCCAACAATTAACTACCTGATTGAAAAAGGTGCAAAAGTTATTTTGGCGAGTCACTTTGGACGTCCAAAAGGTCAGGTCGTTGAATCCATGCGTCTGACTCCTGCTGGCGTGCGTTTGTCTGAACTGCTCAAAAAGCCTGTTGTTAAGGTGGACGAAGCAGTTGGTGAGGCTGTTAAAGCAAAAGTGGCTGAATTGCAAAATGGCGACGTGCTGTTGCTTGAAAATGTACGCTTCTACCCAGGAGAAGAGAAAAATGATCCTGAGCTGGCAAAGCAATTTGCTGAACTGGCTGACATTTTCGTGAATGACGCATTTGGTGCAGCTCACCGTGCTCATGCTTCCACAGAAGGTATCGCGCATTTTCTTCCTGCTGTTTCCGGCTTGCTGATGGAGAAAGAATTGTCTGTAATCGGTAAAGCTCTTTCGAACCCAGACCGTCCTTTTACAGCCATTATCGGCGGTTCCAAAGTAAAAGACAAAATCGACGTGATCGACAACCTGCTGAACATTGCAGATAACGTAATCATTGGCGGCGGTTTGGCTTATACATTCTTTAAAGCTCAAGGTTATGAAGTGGGTCAATCCCTGCTGGATGAATCCAAACTGGACGTAGCTCTTGGATTTATCGAAAAAGCGAAGAAGCTCGGCAAAAAATTCTATCTTCCGGTAGATATCGTTATTTCTGACGATTTCAGCGCTACAGCGAACACGAACATTGTGGACATCGACGGTATTCCTGCAGATTGGGAAGGCGTGGATATCGGGCCGAAAACTCGTAAAATCTATGCTGATGTGATCAAAAACTCCAAATTGGTTGTTTGGAATGGACCAATGGGTGTATTTGAAATGGAACCTTTCGCTGGCGGTACTCGTGAAGTAGCGGAAGCTTGCGCAACAACAGAAGCATACACCATCATTGGTGGCGGTGATTCTGCGGCTGCGGCTGAGAAATTCCACCTGGCTGACAAAATGGATCATATCTCCACTGGCGGCGGCGCATCCCTGGAATTTATGGAAGGCAAAGCACTTCCGGGTGTTGTTGCACTTAACGATAAATAATCAAACGCTTAGCGCGTAATAAAGCTTTAGGGCACCTAATAGTTAGGAGTTGAAACCATTGAGAACACCGATTATCGCGGGTAACTGGAAGATGTTTAAAACCGTACCAGAAGCTAAAACCTTCATCGAAGAGATCAAAGGTAAAGCAGAGGTTGCAGGAGTGGAAAGCGTGATTTGTGCTCCATTTACAAATCTTCCTGCTCTGGTTGAAGCAGTAAAAGGCACATCTATTAAAATCGGCGCACAAAACCTGCATTTTGCAGAAGATGGCGCGTTTACAGGTGAAATCAGCGGTGGAATGCTGAAAGATCTGGGCGTAGACTACGTTGTGATCGGACACTCCGAGCGTCGTGAATATTTTAACGAAACAGACGAAACGGTAAACAAAAAGGTTCATGCGGCATTCCGCCACGGCCTGACTCCGATCGTATGTGTAGGCGAAAAGCTGGAAGACCGTGAAGCAGGTCAAACCAAAGAGGTTGTAAAAGTGCAAACTGTAGCAGCTTTTGCTGGCTTGGCCAAGGATCAGGCTGCACAAGTCGTTGTTGCTTATGAGCCAATCTGGGCGATCGGAACAGGAAAATCCTCTACTTCGCAGGATGCGAATGAAGTGATCTCCTATATCCGTAGTCTGATTAAAGAGCTGTATGATGAAAGTACAGCTAATGCTGTACGTATTCAATACGGTGGCAGTGTAAAACCTGAAAACGTTACTGAGTACCTGGGTCAAAGCGATATCGACGGCGCGCTTGTGGGCGGTGCCAGTCTTCAACCGGCGTCGTACATCGCGCTTGTTGAGGGGGCGAAGTAAGATGACAGCACCAAAACCGGTAGCTTTAATTATTATGGACGGATTCGGACTGCGCGACAAAGTGGAAGGCAATGCGGTTGCACAGGCCAACAAACCGAATTACGACCGGTATTTAAAACAATATCCTCATACAACGCTGACTGCTTCTGGTGAAGCGGTGGGTCTGCCAGAGGGCCAAATGGGTAACTCCGAAGTAGGTCACTTGAACATTGGCGCAGGCCGCATTGTGTATCAAGACTTGACTCGTATTTCGAAGTCCATTCGCGAGGGTGAATTCTTCGATAACGAAACATTGGTTAAAGCAGTTCAGCATGCCAAGAAGAACAACACCAAGCTTCACCTGTACGGACTTCTGTCCGACGGCGGCGTGCATAGCCATATTAGCCATCTGTTCGCTATGCTGGACCTGGCTAAAAAAGAAGGATTAACCGAAGTGTACATTCATGCTTTCATGGATGGACGCGATGTTATGCCTGACAGCGGCGTAGGCTTCATGCAACAGCTGATCGCTAAAATTCAGGAAGTGGGCATTGGCCAAATTGCGACCGTACAAGGACGCTATTACGCAATGGACCGCGACAAACGTTGGGAACGTGTAGAGAAGTCTTACCGTGCAATCGTATACGGGGAAGGTCCTCAATATACTGACCCACTGGAAGCATTGAAGGAATCGTATGAAAAGTCAGTGTTCGACGAATTTGTGGAGCCAACTGTTATTGTGAAGGCCGACGGAAGTCCTGTAGGGCTGGTTGAAAGTAATGACTCTGTTGTATTCCTGAATTTCCGTCCTGACCGTGCGATCCAGTTGTCTCAAGTATTTACCAATGAAGATTTCCGTGGTTTTGACCGTGGGCCGAAATGGCCTAAGGATCTGCACTTTGTTTGCCTGACCTTGTTCAGTGAAACGGTTGGAGGCTTTGTGGCCTATGAACCGAAAAACCTGGATAATACGTTTGGCGAAGTGCTGGTACAAAACAACAAAAAGCAATTGCGTATTGCTGAGACCGAAAAGTATCCACACGTTACTTTCTTTTTTAGTGGCGGACGCGATGTAGAGCTGCCTGGCGAAACTCGTATTTTGATCAACTCACCAAAAGTAGCTACGTATGACCTGAAGCCTGAAATGAGTGCGTACGAGGTTGCGGATGCTGCAGTGAAGGAAATCGAAGCTGACAAGCATGACGCAATTATCCTGAACTTTGCCAATCCCGATATGGTTGGACACTCCGGCATGCTGGAGCCAACCATCAAGGCGGTAGAAACGACGGATGAAGTTGTTGGACGTGTTGTCGATGCAGTTAAGGCCAAAGGCGGCGTGGTTATTATCATTGCCGACCATGGTAACGCGGATATGGAAATTGATGAGCAGGGACGTCCGTTCACAGCTCATACGACGAATCCGGTTCCGTTCATTTTGACTGACGAAAATATTGTTTTGCGTGAGCATGGAATTCTGGCTGACGTAGCTCCAACGCTTCTGGATTTAATGCAACTTCCGCAACCTGCGGAAATGACAGGAAAATCTATGATTGCATCCCGCAAGTAAGCTTGATTTAATAAGTATAGGCTTGGCCAATAAATTATGATTCACAAAGGAGATTAAGTACAAATGACTATTATTTCTGACGTGTACGCTCGCGAAGTCCTCGACTCCCGTGGTAATCCTACGGTTGAAGTTGAAGTATATCTGGAATCCGGCGCTATCGGTAGTGCCATCGTTCCTTCCGGTGCCTCCACTGGTGCTCACGAAGCTGTAGAGCTTCGCGATAACGACAAATCCCGTTACCTGGGTAAAGGTGTTCTGCAAGCTGTTAAAAACGTGAACGAAATCATCGCTCCTGAAGTGATCGGCTTGGACGCTTTGAACCAAGTAGAAATCGACACTTTGATGATCAAATTGGATGGTACACATAACAAAGGTAAATTGGGTGCAAACGCAATTCTGGCTGTATCCATGGCTGTAGCTCGCGCTGCTGCTGAAGCTCTGGGCTTGCCGCTGTACACTTACCTGGGCGGATTCAACGCCAAACAATTGCCAGTACCAATGATGAACATCGTTAACGGTGGCGCTCATGCCGACAACAACGTTGACGTTCAAGAGTTCATGGTTCTGCCTGTAGGCGCTCCTACTTTCAAAGAAGCTCTGCGTATTGGTGCGGAAATCTTCCACAACCTGAAATCTGTACTTAACTCTAAAGGTTTGAACACAGCTGTTGGTGATGAAGGCGGTTTTGCTCCTAACTTCAAATCCAACGAAGAAGCTCTGTCCACGATTATCGAAGCAATCGAAAAAGCCGGTTACAAACCAGGCGTTGACGTATTCCTCGGTATGGACGTTGCTTCCACTGAGTTCTACAAAGATGGAAAATACACACTGGAAGGCGAAGGCAAATCCTTCACTTCTGCTGAGTTCGTTGACCTGCTTGCTTCTTGGGTTGATAAATACCCAATCGTCACTATCGAAGATGGTTGCTCCGAAGATGACTGGGAAGGTTGGAAATTGCTCACTGAGAAACTGGGCAGCAAAATCCAATTGGTTGGTGACGACCTGTTCGTAACGAACACAGAACGTCTGGCTAAAGGTATCGAAGAAAACATCGGTAACTCCATCCTGATCAAAGTAAACCAAATCGGTACGCTGACTGAAACATTCGACGCTATCGAATTGGCTAAACGCGCAGGATACACAGCTGTAATCTCTCACCGTTCCGGTGAATCCGAAGACAGCACAATCGCTGATATCGCTGTTGCAACAAATGCAGGCCAAATCAAAACAGGTGCTCCTTCCCGTACTGACCGTATTGCGAAGTACAACCAATTGCTCCGCATTGAGGATCAACTGGGTGAGCTGGCTCAATACCACGGCCTGAAATCTTTCTACAACCTGAAAAAATAATATTGCGCCAACATGCTAACGGTATTTCAAGCTTTGTGGTTTATGATCACGAGGCTTGGACGCTCGAAGCCTTTACGCAATGATCCAACAGACCTGCTCGCTACTGTGAGCAGGTCTGTTTTTGTTATTTGCCTGTATGTGTACGTGTAAATAAGTAGATGAGGGAGTCAATCGTCATAGCTGGTTGTTATCTACTGGAAGTTGTGGTAGAATGAAAGAAGTGTTTTGCGTTAATTCCCGGCTATTCATAACATGATATGGACATGTTTTCATAAAAGAGGCTGTGTTGTTTTGCAAAACAGATGTATAAGCTCAGGAGGTGGGATTTTTCATGGAAATCTTTTTGAAAGTGCTGCTCGTTGTGTTCTCGATTGCTGTTATTGCGGTTGTTTTACTGCAAAAGGGGAAAAGTGCAGGTTTGTCCGGTGCCATCTCTGGCGGTGCTGAGCATCTGTTCGGCAAGACAAAAGCTCGCGGTATGGATTTGATTTTGCAACGCGTAACTGCTGTTTTAGGTGCGGGTTTTATGATTGTTGCCGTTTTGGTTGCATTTTTTGCAAAATAAGATAAATATGTACCTTAAGCCTTCGTTTCACTGGAAACGGAGGCTTTTTTGGATTTTAGACAGGCAGGGATGCCGTCGATTAAATTCGTGTATACTAGGGTATGAGTATATAAGAGCCTTGCAACAGAACAAGGAACATGCGGATTATTACTGAAAATTAAAGGTCGCCCGAGGTGGACAAAATTATGATAACAGAGCAACAACTACTTGATTTTATGCGAGAGACCGCATACAAGCCTATGACATACCAGGAGCTGGAGCAGCATTTTGACATTAAGGACGCAGAAGAGTTTCGCGAATTTCTTAAGCTCTTGAACGCACTGGAGGAAGACGGGAAAATTTTGCTGACCCGCACAAACCGTTATGGTGTACCGGAACGGATGGATTTGCAGCGCGGGCGCTTGCAGGCTCATGCCAAGGGCTTTGCTTTTTTAATTCCAGAGGACCGGGAGCACCCGGATGTATACATTCATGCTAACGACTTAAAGAGCGCGATGAATGGAGACACGGTGCTGGTAAGAGTGACGTCAAAGGGACCTGCGGGTGGTCGATTGGAAGGCGAAGTCGTACGGATCGTGAAGCGCGCTGTGCTTCAAGTGGTGGGCGTGTTTCAGAGCCACGAAGCATATGGTTTTGTTTTGCCGGATGACAAGCGCATTAACCGGGATATTTTTATTCCAAAGGACAGCTTCAATGGAGCTGTGAACGGACAAAAGGTCGTTGTGCGTATTGTGAGCTACCCGGAGGGACGGGCGGCAGCGGAAGGCGAAGTGCTGGAGGTGCTGGGTCACAAGGATGATCCGGGCGTCGATATTTTGTCGGTGATTCGCAAGCATCAGCTTCCGGAGGCTTTTCCCGATGAAGTGACAGCGGAAGCGGATCAGGCTCCCGACGCGATTACGGAAGAAGAAATTGTACGTCAGGGACGTCGCGATTTGCGTGATAAGATCATTGTTACGATTGATGGCGAGGATGCCAAAGACCTGGATGATGCAGTCAATGTAGAGCGTCTACCGAACGGAAACTACCGCCTGGGCGTTCATATTGCCGACGTAGGGTATTATGTGCGTGAGAACTCCAAGCTGGATCAGGAGGCTTATAACCGCGGCTGTAGCGTGTATTTGGTCGACCGTGTCATTCCTATGCTTCCACATCGACTTTCCAACGGGATTTGTTCTTTGAATCCGCAGGTGGATCGCTTGACTTTGTCCTGTGAAATGGAATTCAACGAGCATATGAAGGTTGTCAAGCATGATATTTTCACCAGTGTGATTAAAACGAAGGAACGAATGACATACACCAACGTTCGCAAAATCCTCGAAGAGGAAGATGCCGAACTGATGGAACGGTACAAAGATCTGGTAGAAGTATTCCGCACGATGAAGGAGCTGGCACTGAAGCTGCGTGCTAACCGGATGCGCCGGGGTGCGGTTGATTTTGATTTTGATGAAGCGAAAGTGATTGTGAACGATGAAGGTAAAGCTGTCGATATTGTTAAAAGAGATCGTACGATAGCCGAGCAAATTATCGAGGAATTTATGCTGGCAGCCAATGAAACCGTGGCCGAGCATTTTCACTGGCTCAAGGTACCCTTCCTGTACCGGATTCATGAGGACCCGGACCCGGAGAAGCTGCAAAATTTCATGGCGTTTGCCGCTAATTTTGGACATCAGATCAAAGGCCGTGGGAATTCCATTCACCCGCGCGCGCTGCAAACCTTACTGGAGGATATCGAGGGCACGAAGGAGCAGACGGTGCTTAGTACCATGATGCTGCGTTCAATGAAGCAGGCCAAGTATGATGCAGAGTCTACAGGGCATTTTGGACTGGCTGCGGAGTATTATTCTCATTTTACATCGCCAATTCGCCGTTATCCTGATTTGGTGATTCACCGTGTCATTCGTGAGGTATTGGAGAATGGCGGGGCTTTGACAGATGAGCGTCAGGAATATCTGACTGCACGCATGCCAGATATTGCGCAGCAATCCTCCGAGCGGGAACGTGTGGCTGTGGATGCAGAGCGCGACACAGAGCAAATGAAAAAGGCTGAATACATGCTGGACAAGGTTGGCGAGGAGTTCGAGGGCATCATCAGCAGCGTAACCAGCTTTGGTATATTCATCGAGTTGGACAATACGGTGGAGGGTCTGACGCGCTTGAGTGCGCTTACGGATGACTATTACCATTTTGACGAGCAGCATATGGCGTTAATCGGTGAACGCACCTCCAAGGTATTCCGCATCGGAGATGAGGTCAAGGTTCGTGTCGCCCGCGTCAATATGGAGGATTACACGATTGACTTTGAGCTTGTCGATATGAAGCAGCGGCAACGCCGTGAGCGGACGGGCGGCTCGGGACAGGGCGGAGGTTTTGCACGTGGCGAGGGCCGCGGTAAAGGCCGCGATGGACGTGACCGCAAGGGTGGCAAGGACAAGGCTGGCAGAGAGCGTAAAGGCGGTCGTGAGGCGGCTGGGAAGCCTAAAGAGGCCGGTAGCGGAGGCATTAGCACTACAGGTCGCACAGGCCGCATTAGTGGAAACGGAGCCGGAGTCGGCTCGGCAGGCAGCTTTGGCTTTGGCAGTGGCAAGGGCGGATACAATTCGCCAGCAACGGGTGCAAGCAAGCGGCGGAAGAAGACATCTGCCAGCGGGGTTTTCATCGGCGGCGCAGCTACGCCTGGGAGTGATGCCAGACCAGGCGGTGAAGGTGCTGGGCGTCGCAAGCGGAAGAATAAGGGCGGAGGCGGCGGCAATAGCACCGCTGGATTTGTGAGGAAAAAGAAAAAGTAAGTCAGGATAGATTGTTTATTGCTGGCTGAATTGATTGTTTCAGCGTGTAAAGCTGATTCGAGGGTATGTATGAGAGTGGCTTCCGTCTGCTGTGATAGATGGAGGCCACTTTGTTTTTGAAGTATGTAAATCATATGAATCGCGAGTGTAGGAGTGAGAGCTTGTCTTTCTTGCTTTTACCATCTGAATTTTGTTACAATATGTTTCTAGGCGGAGCTTTGTAGCCATCGGATGCAATGCTTGGATTTAGAAGTTGATTACGTTATTAAAAGGAGTGGTATTCATGGGTAAGAAGGCAGACGGGAAAGTGCTCGCCCAGAACAAAAAAGCTTCCCATGACTATTTTATTGAGGACACCTACGAGGCGGGCATGGTGTTAACGGGAACGGAAATCAAGTCCTTACGGAATGGTCGTTCCAATATCAGTGATGCCTTTGCTACGATCCGTAATGGCGAAATTAATATTCACAATATGCACATCAGTCCTTTTGAGCAAGGTAATCGCAACAATCCGACTGATCCGACGCGTACGCGTAAGCTGCTGCTGCACAAAGAGCAGATTCGCAAGCTTATCGGTCTGTCCAAACAGGAAGGCTATACGATCGTACCGCTCAAGATTTACGTGCGGAACGGTTATGCCAAACTGCTGCTTGGATTGGGTAGAGGTAAAAAGCAGTATGACAAGCGAGAAACGGCTGCCAAACGCGATGCACAGCGTGATATCCAACGTGCTCTGCGTGAGAAGCAAAAAATTGCGAGATAAGTTGCCGCATTATCATGTATGGTACAAATTACGTGGATAAGCTACTTGTTCCTGTAATGGTGCTATTTTATCGAGCTACAATGGCTTCATTCCGTTTCGTTATGACATGTAATATGGTATACTAACGAAGTAGTAAGCTTTTAATGTATTTTGCATTTAACTTGGTTCGACTGTTGAATCTCAGGATTCAGCTTCCGATATTATGCATGCTTATGCTCCGGTATTTCCGGATTTATCCGTGGAGCCCTTTTATAATAAGGGGGCGTTTATGGATTCGACGGGGATAGTTCGAGCATGGGTAGCGGGTAGTGGGGACGCGTCCACTTCATCAACGCTAAAGCCTATTAAACGGCAAACAACAAAACAACTACGCTTTCGCAGCTTAATAACCTGTGAGCGTGCTCCTCTCCTGCATCGCCCATGTGCCGGATGTAGGGGCTAACCTATAGTGGGATACGCTGCCACATCTCCGCCTGGGGTGTGCTGAAGAAGACAATCAGGCTGACCCAACGTACAGCCGGTTACGGGGCGGTACTCGGGTGACATCAAAACTGTGACTACACCCGTAGAAGCTTATGTGTCGTTATCTTCGGACAGGGGTTCGACTCCCCTCGCCTCCATATGCCAAATCCACAACCGAATGAGGTTGTGGATTTTGCTTTTCCTACAGTATTAAGTAACGCATAAGATACTAATATACCGAGTTGACTAGAATATTAATGATGATTTATAATTAGCCCTTTTTATGCGAGCACAATATTGTGCTCGCATAAAAAGGGCCTTACTTTTGTTTTAATAGCTAGACGCTTAATCTGGAAAAATACAGTAGTTATGATTATTGGTCAAAGGCTATTGCATCATGTAAAATAGAATTATATTACATTTTAATTGAGCGTATGAAGGGCCTGAATACGTATTATAGTCTATCTGCGCTGAAAGGTGTAGGAGATTCCTTTATAAAAATAAATTCGAATCTTATATAAAGTAGCAAGTCTAAACTGTTTGGAGGATATTATGATAACGTTCGTAATGGTCAATCCCAGTAAGGAAATAGAATCGAGTTTAAATTATGTCCCTGCTTTTCTTAATAGTATCAGTAGCCAAACAGGAATTGTTAAGAATTGTACGATATTTGATAAATCTGAAAATGAGTGGGAAGCGAAAATTGAAACAGGAAATTCGAATCTTTATTTTGGGAAGTTTGCGCTATACACATACAATGGTATAAAGCAATTAAGTGTTGTCCTTCAGCCTCAAAAAGATATGCATTTTGATGATCATCTCCATGATCTCAAGATCGTATTGAAAGAAAATTTAAAAAAAGATTGGGATCAAATACTATGGTTAACAGATGAACAATCGTCTAGATTTGCCGAAGTACTTTATGGGAGGATTTATAGAGTTGAAAATGAACTTAGAAATTTTATTAATATGGTTATGGTAAAGAAACTTGGAGCTTATTGGTGGGATAAATATGTCCCTGAGGAAGTTCAGAACAAACATAAATCTCGACAAGGAACGTATAAACGTTTAGCAGTCTCTTTTCAAAATGTTAATGATCACTTAATGGCAATCGATACAGATGACTTGCTGACTGTTATGACAAATGTACTTTATAAATGGGAACCTGTTCATAATAATGATATTGAAAAATTAATTAAAAAAACAAGCCTTACTCAGGGTGAAATCATTAAGTTAACAGAAAGTTTGAAGAGTCAGTTATCAGTAGAAGTTAAAATATGGGATTCATTATTCAAACCTTATCTTTCAGATTCATTCCTTTTAGAATGGGAGAATTTTAGTAAGAATCGTAATCATATTGCTCATAATAAATTAATAGACAAAATTGCCAATGAGAAGATTTCTGAGAATATAAATTCAGTCGGAGAAATGATTCAAAAGGCCTCTGAGAAATTTAGTATGACTGAGATATCTGATGAAGATCGCGAACAACTAGAAATATTAAGTGAATTCATTGATGAAGATGCGAAATATAGAGCATATGAAAGGGATGGTGTTGAAGTTAGAAGTGAAAAGCAAATATTAGAGTTGTTTGAATCAACTTTAATGGAATTTATTTCAGATATAGCAGATCAATTATATTTCAGTCCTGATCTTGATGTGGAGTATGCTACCAATCCTAAATTGGAGAGGTTAGTGATAATTGAACTTCTAAGGATTAGCCATCGCATTAACGATACTGTTATTACTTTGAAATCAACGTTAAAAGAGCTTTCTGGCGAGCCAGGAGAATCTAGTATATTAGAATTGAAATTATTACTAGATGAACAAGAGATTGGAATTTGTGAAATAAGTAATTCTAACGGTGAAGTAGAGTGGAATTTAGAAGAAAGTTACTATCAGCAAATTTTTTTAGGAGAATTCAAAACAAATGAATTGGATGATTTTAGAAACACCTTATTTAGTACTATTTCAACTGAAATAAAGAATTATAAGAAAGCTTATCTGAAGTTGAAAAATAGAATTGGCAAGCGTCCAAGCTTACACGATTTTATACGTCATCAATCGATTGACCCCGTTGTTGTTGCTAGGTCATATCTAACCTATTATCATTTCCTTTTGAAAATTGGTGAAGCAGAAGTACCTCTTCTCAACGAGTATGAGCAAAAAGTGTTAAGAATGCTAACGGCTGAAATTCTTGATGGTAAACGAAGACATGAAATTATGTTATTAGATTTATTAATTCGTGGAGAGCGCGTTAAACTTCAAGATTTTATTAAAAAGTTAAGACAGTTTAACTGTGTAACGAATGAGCAAACGATGTCTTCGGTTGAGAGTGTACTGGATTTATCTTTTTTCGTAAAATCGCAAAGAGAAAGATACGGGTCGCATCCACTCTGTACTTTAGGGAAAGATGGCTCTTATATACTGAATGAAAATTTGAAAAGCAGTATGGATAAAAACAACTTTTTCAGAGACATGATTATTGATTTAATAGAATGCGCAACGGAAAAAGCAAATGACTATATTAGCGAGACACCGTTAACTTTATATAAGAAATATACACGTAAAGATGTATGTAAGTTGTTGAATTGGGAATGTGATGAAAGTTCCGTTGTATATGGTTATAAGATAAAGTTTGGCACTTGTCTAATTTTTATCAATTACTATAACAACTATGATAGTGATTACTGTGACAAATTACTTTCTCCGTCCCTTTTTAAATGGTTCACAAGGAGTAATCGGACTTTAGAATCTGAAGATGTTAAGAAAATAACTGATGCACAAGACAACAACATTGATATTCACATCTTCGTTAAAAAAGCTGACGATGAAGGTCACGGTTTTCATTACTTGGGAAAAGCCAGCCCTGATCAACGGACGGTTCATCAATCCATGATAAAAATAAATGATAAGGAAATACCGGTTGTAAGTATGAATATGGTGATAGAAACTCCTATAGAGTATAAGTTCTATCAATATCTTCGATCGGGTAAGTAATCTATACAAATCTTGATTTTATTAATAATAACTAAATACTTAATTTTTTGATTCTTATTCTGGAAAATTAATGAATATAGCAAATTAAAAAAGGGAATTAAAGTATATTCCTAAAGATACTATCTAAAATTCATAACAGCGTATTCTGGCGAAATGTGGTTTTGCATAGCCACGATTCGCCTCCATTATGTATTATGAAAAAAGCGACCGTAATTGGTCGCTTTTTGTTTTTCCAGCTGATATTGAAGCTACACTGGATTAATTTGATGCTCAATTATTGGGGTAGCACTCTACTAAAGAAGATAAATAAATTCATCTGTACGTATCATAGAATCGATGAATAATCCCCGGAAAAAAATCTAGCATGGACTTTCTCTAACTCCTGTATCAAACCTAATGTTTCTTCGTAGGCTCCGATCTCTTTCAACAGTTCAACGTCCTTGATTTTATAGACTGCAACTGACCAATTCTCGTTATGCTTACTGCATATATCGCTATTTTTCTTCAATTCCTTAAACCTAGCTTTGCTTAATTGTTTAGGATATGGATCCCAATTTCTGGTGATGTTTAAATGCTCAAACATCGATAACTCATCAGAAATGAAAGCAATCGAAGAATGGGGAGCTCCGGAATCGTCATAATAAAATTCATATTTACAGAGAGAAAGATGATTTAATACTTTGCTTTCTTCACTTTCATAACCAAGTTGATTTAAGTAGTCTTCAATTTTGGGGTTAACATATAGTTGATTGAATTGGTAAGGGTTTAATTCCTGATACATTCTATACATGCGCCCCTCCCAATCATAATTTTTAAAATAGTAGATTCCGAATTCAGCATAATAAATACTATTCTGAGTTCCTTTATCGTATTTAATTGTACGTTTTAATTTGTCAAAATTATTACCCCACACCTCTTTCCAGAACTCTTGGCGGGATTCTCCGCCGGAATCTTCTTCATTCCTGTAGTCCATGCATGTTGTAAAAGCGTAACAGAAAGTGTAAATAGGAATGTGAAGGAAACGGACCCATTGTGAATCTTGGAGGACAAGATTTCCAAAGACAATCTCGCAAAGAACAGGATCGTTTTTCAAATAGTGAT
The DNA here is from genome assembly GCF_001705305.1 of Paenibacillus kribbensis. GTDB lineage: Bacteria > Bacillota > Bacilli > Paenibacillales > Paenibacillaceae > Paenibacillus > Paenibacillus kribbensis_B. The sequence continues at coordinate 223,330 of NZ_MCBP01000008.1, read as the reverse complement.
TGTATATATCGCTTGATAAAAATTCCGAGGCACGGATCACGGGTTCATCTAAATACATGAATAAACCAAAAGTTTCAGCACAGAAGCCAATTAGGTTAATAATTACTGAATTTGTGTTTTGTTGGAGTAAATGCTGAATTACTATTATACATAAACTGCTTTCCTTATCAGGAAAGTTCTTAAGGTCATGCAATGCTGCGAGAGACAGTGTAATTGATTCCCTTGTGTGTAAATAGTCATGAATATAGTGATGGCGATTGTTTTTAAGTATTCTTCTTAGTTCTTTTTTTAGAGAGGGTTGAAGATCGCTCTCAGTTATAAATTCTGAAATCTGCTCATCATCAAGGGGGATTTCATTTGGACCGAAAAGCCAATTTTCTGCGTCTTCTTTTACAATTTCTAATGATTGTTCTTCTTCATCTCTATATATATTGTTGTCAGTTTTAACTATACTTTCTTTTTGCACTAATATCGGCTTTCGGCCGCATAAAGAAGCTATCTTCTCTCCAAATTGATTGGTGTATCGAAGGTCAAAATGATTGAGTATTTCTGGAATATTATCAACAAGCATATCAAGTTCAATATCCATACATAAATCATCAAGTAATTCTATTTCGGTAAACAAGATAGCTTTTAATTCTTTTTTTATTTTTGGGAAATAATTGTCATGGTAAATGCTATACTCATCTGGAAACACTTCCTGAAATTTTTCCATAGCCATATAATGATACACACTAAATGCTTCTTGGAAAAATTGCTTTAAAGTATCTCTACCATTAAAATACATTCCTTTTTTAATGCATCGAATTATAATATCAGGTAAATTATGAAGATCTGTATACTGCGCTTCTATATTTCCGTGCCCCATACTTAAACAGTAATTCTTAATCTCACTTTCTAAAAAATTAAAAAGTGTGGGATGTAGATTAGGTTCACAGCAACACAACAAATGATGGAACCTGTGAAGCTCTTCCTCCCCATTAGGTAGATCATCTAACCAATCGGGTCCCCAATTCCAACTGCCATCAGGTTCGGTGTAGCAATAAGGATAATCTACATAATGTAATATACATTGTTGCTCTAGCATTTCCGTAATTTGTTTGCTAGATCTCTTAGAGAAATGTTCGAGTAGAAACTGAAGTTGATTGTAATAAGCACAGCATTGTATAAGCTCAGGAATAAACTGTTCAGTATTTTCTTGAATATAGGAATATAGAAAATCTTGTACAGAGGGCATATTGAACTTCAACAAAATTTCGTCTTCTTCATCACTATAAAAGGACTTAATCATTGTTTTTTCAAGTTCGGAGATACTGTCACTTAGCTTCTTTATCCCCACCCGGTTTGAACGAGTAGCTATATATTGTGCATAGCAGCGTTTCATATCTTCCAGATTCATGGGTGTTGAAGAAATTAGCAAAAGCAGGGCTACAATCTGTGCCTCTTGACTAAGTTCTAAAAAGATATCCTCCCAGAATGCGCCAGGGTTATCGAAATAATCACATAGTTCAATAAAACACTCTTCTGCGGAAGTCTCTTTATCGGGTTCTTTATTTAGATAGAGTGCAAGTACCCGTGGGTTATAATTATCATGGTTTATTATTTCACCACAATTGTGAAAAAGATAAGTAACATGTTCATGTTTTAGGTTTGAGGCGTAGAGATGTTGAAATAAAATGTTGGCCTTTTCAGCATTACTATATTTCTCCATCGTACATACCAGAGCATGTTTCTCTAACGTTTCCTTCAACATAGGTTGTTTTTGAAGCCCTTGACGAAGAATGTATTCTCTTGTTGTTAAGATGAGACGCTTGTTCTCTCCATAGTCTACTATACGTTGGATCAGTTTAATAAGCCGATTTTCATCATTTCTACTAGTGTTTTCATTATGAAAAATACTTCCCCAGAAATCATCTAAAATAATGACTTGTTTCCTGTCGTCCTCTAGCATATTATAAATATCCTTGATAGAATTTCCCCATATAAATCCGTCTAGATCCTCTGGTTGCAAGTATGCCAGTGCCATTAGATAAGCTATCGTGGTCTTTCCGACACCTGGTTCTCCAGAAATTACAATTACATGATTCTGTGACCATCTTTGTAATGCTTCACGATAGATCTGTGAAGGGGCGAATTTAGTAGATGCTTTTATTGCTTCTTTAAGCTCTTCAGCCGATTCCCTGTATAATGAGCGGTGTATGGACTTTAGAAGGATTTTTTCTAATATATTAATGCTTAGTGGCCAAAGTTTAGGATGTGCCGACTCTATCCAATGATAATTTGGTTCTTCCAATAGCCGATTAATATCTGTCCTGCTTAAAATATCATTGTTACTTTGAATAAACTCTTCAAACAAATCTATGATTTGTTCTTTCTCACCAGGTCGAAAGTCAAATGACACCCCCAAAATATATCGGTCAGGATTTAACTTACGCACCTTTGGTAGCTCAGATTTTTTTAAACTATTTAAAAGCTGCTTGAAATTTTTGTAGCGTTTTGCCTGAATAATAGTCCTCTTGCCGTGATTTATATAAGAACCATCAATGCCTGAATCACGCCCTTCCCTGTACATTTCTACAAAAAAGCCTTCCCTGACTTGAACGACATCACAAACGAGCTTTTCAAATTCGAGTGGTTCTAACAGATCATGAAAGTCATATTTCGGCACAATTATTCCTCCAGTTTCCTTGACAACCATATATATAGTAATTTTACATTTATGAATCCAAATTTCAACCTAAGTAGAACATACAGACCAATTTTCAGTACTGTTCAAATGGGGAGTGCCTCGCTTCCATATAGCGGTTCTGATCTGCATATTGGGCCCGTCTTACCCACTGATCTAACAGACCCAATTCACCCATTCTTGGTATTTACGCTTTCAGCGCTTCATCCGAACCTTATCTTCTATTCCCAAGTGAGCGTAATCTGCCGATACGTCCAGTTTTCCTTAACGTGCAGGCGGATCGCTTCCATCTTTAGTTCCTCTGAATACGTCTTAAACTTTTGAGCTTTTATCGCCATGAAAAATACACTGGGTAGTGGCAAATTTTTATACATAGTGATATTTATTTAATTAATTTGCAGTAAAAATAATCCGATAAATATTTTAGGATATATTCTACAATTTAGGGTGTTGAAAGGAGGGGGATATTGACGAATACTGACGAATTAGTTCGAAATTATAGGAAAGAGTCTTATATAACACTAATTTCTCCCCCTTGAAGATTATGGATAGACGCTGTAGTTTGAAAGTAAGTCTCATTAGTTTGACTCATGTATTGTGATATTTTTCTCATTATAAAATTTGTATAAATGTTTCATTAATATGATTACACGGAGGGAGGTGAATCGAGAAACTTGACGGCATTTTGATAACGGTTCAATGGTGTATGCAACAAATCAAACTTGGGAGGATTGGAAATGAAGAAGAGGATTACAAATGTAATGAGTATTGTTTTATTGTTTTCTCTTGCAATATCTTTAATAGGATTGCAAAGTACTACAACTTATGCTGCTGGTCTTTCGATCATCGACGGTGGAGGCTGGAGTGAAACTGCGTATGTAGAATGGTCACCTGAAAGCAATGCAGAGGGGTATAATGTATATGTTAAACCTGCAAGTGCGTCAGATTCTCACTACCAACAAATTGATAGTGAATTAATCCGAAAATACCCTTCCTATTGGAGAGCTGATGCCGTAGGTCTTGCAGCTGGAGATTATGTAATGAAAGTTGATGCCAGGCTACCAGGGGGTTCAACGGTAAGTGCTGTTTCAAAAAAGCTATCCGTAGCCTCATATGATAGATCTGGATTTGCTTTCTCATCAAAATCGCTATATGGTACAGGCTCAGGTGCTTACAATGCTGACGGAACACTTAAGAATGGTGCCCAGGTTCTTTATGTAACATCCGAGACTGCACAAACAGTGACCCTCGATGTGAAAATCAACAGCTCAGGTCGTGTTCAAACAGGTAAAGGTCTAGGCGAGATTTTGGCATTAAGACAAAAAGGCTATGATACAACACCACTTGCAATCAGATTTATTGGAAAAGTTACAGAAGATGACATGAAAGGACAACTGAATAGCAGTGGATATCTTCAAGTAAAAGGCAAAAAAAATTATTCGGAAATGAATATGACGGTTGAAGGTATCGGAGACGATGCTTATGCTTACGGATGGGGAATACTTCTTAGATATGTCGGAAATGTGGAAGTGAGAAATCTGGGTCTGATGTTGTTCCCTGATGATGGTATTTCAATGGATACGGGAAATGCCAATGTTTGGGTGCATAATAATGATATATTTTATGGATCTGCAGGAGGAGATGCTGACCAAGCAAAGGGAGATGGTTCCACAGACGTTAAAAATGGATCGACGTATATTACAATCTCTTATAATCACTACTGGGATTCAGGAAAATCGGCTCTGGTCGGCTTAAGTGAATCGTCAGAATTCTTTGTCACCTTCCACCATAACTGGTTTGATCATTCAGACTCCCGTCATCCACGTATAAGAGTGGCATCTGTTCATATATATAATAACTTCTTTGATGGAGTCTCAAAATATGGTGTCGGTGCTACAATGGGAGCTTCAGCCTTTGTAGAATCTAATTATTTTAGACATGCTAAATATCCAATGCTGAGTTCCTTGCAAGGTACGGATGCTTTAGGGGAAGGTACATTTTCGGGCGAAAACGGAGGTGTGATTAAGGCCTACAACAATAGTATAGTTGATGCTGCCAGTCTGATTTATGCAAACTCCAATAACGGGACAGCTCCGGCAAATAAAAGCTCATTTGATGCGTACTTAGCTTCGTCGAGAAATGAAACCGTACCAAGCACATACAAAGCATTAAAAGGAGGAACAGCTTATAACAACTTTGATACAAGCGTCGATACTGGAGTAAATGGTGCTGACATTGATAATGTAAGCGATGTTGAACAAATTGTTACTGCAAAAGCTGGACGCCTGAATAACGGAGACTTTACATGGAAATTTGATAATTCCGTTGATGACACGTCGTATGCACTCAATTCAGCTCTAATGGCTAAAATAAGAAGCTACACAACTCAACTTGTATCTGTAGGAGGTAATTCAATCTCATCGGAGCCAACACCAACTCCAATTCCGGAACCAACACCAGAGCCAACGCCAACTCCTGTTCCGGTACCAACACCCGGAGAACAAGTTCATAACTTCACCATAGCTGGAACCGACAGCGACTTCTTTGATATTAAAGGGGATATTTCGGCTAACAAGGGAACTGTGGAGTATAATGGTTTGACTCTAACTCAATGCTTAAAAATCGAAAGCTCAACCAGTATTGGGTTTACCACTACGGAAGCTTCAACATTAACATTAGTGTCTAATTCAGCAGACGGAACAAAAATCAAGATTGATGGAACCAGTTATCCAATGACTGATGGTATTGTCAGCGTATCACTTGTTCCTGGCGCACATACCATTACAAAAGATAATCCTACAAATCTTTATTACATGGAATTGAAATAGATTATCTGATGAGTTTTGGCTTTGTTGCCAATGCAAAAACACCTCCAAGATTGTCTCCATATCTAACGATATGGTTGCACTCTCTTGAAGGTGTTTTAATTTTTCTAGCTATTTGATATGCTCTAAACCTCTATTTTCTTAGTCAACAAATAATGTAAAGTGATGGGCTGCTGTACGTTTCGAAATCCTCCAGAGCGACACTAAACTATATCATCGTTTCAAGGCATATGCCCTGGAACTTATGTAAAGTCTTAGTCAGGAGGAGGATACATTCGTGCCGCTCAAAAAGTTTGTTACCCCACTCGCCATCCCGCCAGTTTTAAAGCCAAAAATCCGCGGAGCACAGGGTACTTATTACGAAGTAAAAATGAAACAGGTTAAGCAAAAGCTGCATAGAGACCTGCAGCCTACCACGGTATGGGGGTATAACGGGAGATATCCGGGGCCGACCATCATCACACATAAAAATGAACGCGTCCGGGTAAAATGGATGAACGAGTTACCGCTCAAGCATCTATTGCCGGTAGACAAAACGATTCCCGGGGCTGGACCTAACGTCCCGGAAGTTCGTACTGTAGTTCATCTTCACGGTACCGTAGCACGTCAAGGAAGTGACGGAAATCCGTTAGCTTGGTTCAGCCGCGACTTCAGGCGAGTTGGCCCCATGTTTAAGCAAAAGGTGTATGATTATCCTAATCGCCAATCCGCGGCCACCTTGTTTTATCATGACCATGCACTCGCCATCACGCGTTTGAATCTTTATGCCGGCCTGGCTGGTGCCTATCTGCTTCGCGATGCTCGCGAAACGTCGTTCAAGTTGCCTAAAGGAAAGTTCGAAATTCCACTGCTCATTCAGGACAGATCGTTCAAGAAAAATGGGCAGCTATTTTATCCTAGCAACACTACCCCGCCAGTAAAGGGCGTAAATCCCTCGATCGTGCCGATGTTCTTTGGAAATACAAACTTGGTTAACGGAACGGTATGGCCGTATCTTAACGTGGAACCGAGAAAATACCGATTCCGTATGATAAATGGTTCCAACGGGCGGTTTTATACAATGAAACTGAGCTCGGGGCAATCGTTTATTCAGATTGGGGGCGATCAAGGGTTTCTGCCGAAACCGGTTCGGATTAAAGAACTGACGCTCGGTCCTGCTGAGAGGGCGGATGTGATCATTGACTTCTCACGGCATAAAGGACAAAATATTGTGCTTACCAACAGTGCGAGGGCCCCGTTTCCGGGAGGAGCCACACCAGATCCGAATACAACGGGGAAGATCATGCAATTTCGGGTAGGTCAACTTCTCACTTCTCCGGATAAAAGCCGTATACCCGCCAAATTGATTCCTATCTCCCGGTTATCGCCTGCCAAGGCGCGTCGGGTAAGGTGGCTCAAGCTAAGCTCATCCCCAGATAAATACGGCAGGCAGGTTCAATTGCTAAATGACAAAGGATTCATGGAACCGGCTACTCAGCGGCCAAAGCTAGGTTCAATCGAAGTTTGGAACTTCGTTAACGTAGGCACTAACACGCATCCTATGCACCTGCATCTGGTTCATTTCCAAATCCTCAGCCGCAGACCGTTTGATGTGAATTACTATAACAAGACGAATAAAATACGCTACACAGGCCCGGCTGTCCCTCCAGAACCCAATGAACGCGGGATGAAAGACGTCGTTCGGGTTCCCCCTGGTTATATAACAAAAATTATAGCCAAATTCGTCCCTTATACAGGCAACTATGTTTGGCACTGTCATATCCTGGAGCATGAGGACTACGATATGATGCGTCCGCTTAAAGTTGTTTCCGGCAATAGACCCCTCCGCAGAAAATAATTCGTATGAAAAATTCGAGCCCCAGACGAAGTGCTCCCTGTCTTGGGCTTGTCTTGGGCTGCTATTATTGTGCAGCTTTGACTCCCCGAATAATAGCCTGCTCCAAAACCACCACCGCAACGGTTCCTACCGCAGTCACGGCGTCATTGCCCGTCAGGCCGTTGGTATCGGTGCCCGTGGCGAGACAGAAGATGGTGTCTCCATCCCCCTGGGTGTGAACAGGAGAAATGGCCCTTGCCATACCGTCATGGGCCAGTGTCGCAACTCGGCTGGCTTCCGCCTTGGTCAATTTCGCTGTGGTGGCTACCACGGCAATAGTCGTATTCCTGCTTTGACTGGACAGCGGCGCTTCTCCTTCGAGGATCGCTCGGGTCTGGTTGACAAAAGTCCCGTCCGGTCGCTGCGCACCAGCGATGATGCGGTCATGGTCCCAGATGTCACCCAGGGCATTAACGACCGCAATAGCCGCTACCATCGGGCCTCCGGGGATTTGCCATGCGGCCGTTCCAACTCCGCCCTTCATCGGCTTGCCGTATATTTTTCCCACCGTTGCTCCCGCGCCTGCACCGATGCTTCCTTCCTCCACAGGACCCGAATTCGCCGCTTGACTGGCAGCGTAGCCCATAACCGCATTTGGTCTGCGGGCGCCTTTTGCATAAATCAGGTCAAAGATAACGGCGGCAGGCACTGTAGGGAGCGGACCGGCCTCAGTAGGGGCTCCAATTCCATGTTCAGCCAGCCAGTTCATCACCCCGGCCGTTGCCGCGAGACCGAAGTTGCTGCCACCGGTAAGGAGAACAGCCTGCACTAGCTCCGTCGCAGTTCCGGGATGCAGGGCATCGGTTTGTTCCGTCCCCGGAAAACCTCCCCTCACATCTATGCCGGGAACAGCGCCTCGGGGACACAAGATCACGGTGCAGCCCGTGCGGCCACTTTCATCTTCCGCATGGCCCACAAGGATGCCTGGAATATCGGTAATTCCTCCGGGAGATTCGACTGCTCGGCCAATCAGACGATCGGAACTAGGGCCTATCGGCTGCGTAAGAGTGTTGATGTCATTTTTGAATCGAGTCTTGCCCTGGCGCAGCCTGCCAAAGCCGATCGTGGACAAGCTCTTACCGACATGGGCTTGCGACTTTATGATTTTTCGAGCAGCCTGCTTATTCCTTTGATTCCGCACCGCAAGTTTGGCGCTGTATAAATTTCGTATGGCTGCATTTATATTACGAATGCATCTTTTTCCCTGATAGCGCATGCACACACGCCTCCTTGGCACTAGGTCTATTTAATGGTATGTCGGCCCTCATCCAAATGAATAGGCGAAAGGAAGTGGCCATTCGCACATTTCAGAAACCGTTTATTTTCGTTGTGAAAAGGATGGTATACTGGTCGTATCTTCTCAATTCCAACATGAAAAACCCGGCCATGTTAGGCCGGGCTTCTGTCTATGTGATCGTATAGCTCTATTTTGCATGCTTATCTGGCTGATGAATACCAAAAATATTCCCTTCTGTGTCCATGTAATACCCTTGCCACGCCATTCCAGGGAGTGCATACTTTGGTAATGTGAGCTTGCCTCCAAGATTAAGAATTTTTGCTTCAGTAGAATCGTAATTTTCCACTCCCATAGTACATGCATAACCATTCATAGCCTGACCGGGTTGGGGGGAACCACCTTGACGTTGCATCAAAGCCCCGTTGATTCCTGGCTCATTTGCATCGCCTGTCACCGCTCCCAAATAAGGCATTCCAGCATAATCACTCCAATCCTCAAATGTCCATCCAAATACCTCGCCATAAAACTTCTTGGCACGTTCCATGTCATCTACATGAATTTCGAAATGAACGAGTCGGCCCATGATTTCCTCCTATGTTTTGACTTCTTATATTTTCCGTTATTATACTTTCCTATTTCGCTAAATATATAAAATTCAATTTAAAATTTTTTGTGGTCTGTGCGAGACTCGGGTAACATCAAAACGGTTAATATCCTTTGATGGCTGAATAACTACACGGTCAACGTATTCATGAAGAACTTCTTTTCGTTATCATTGCCGGAATGGGCCTTTTCAATCCAGTTTTACAAGATGTCTTCTTTTGGGAAAGGTTAAGGGCAAAAGGGGATCAAACTAGTATTTATGTTTTTGCCCACCAAGTAGCACGAATAGCCATAATGGTAATTGAAGGGGGAAGGCTGTCCATATCATTTTATATCTCTCTATCATAGATTATAGTATCTCATGTATGAAGGAGTTGATAAAAAAATGGCACAAATTCTAGCTTATAACGTAAGCGAGCCAACACGGGTTACGGATGGTGCAGCGATCCCGATTCCACTTACTCCGGCGGGTGTAGGAATTGCCGTATTCAACTTGGTAATTCCGAGCGTCCCCAACTTTGTAGAGCTGAAAGCGGTGGTAGGTATTCGCGGAGATGTTAATACGGGCAGTGTTTTATTCCGGATTTTCCGTGATGGTCAAGTTATTTCCTATTCGCGAGAAGGCTTTGAATCCGCCGACTCTGAACAATTTTATTTGGTTCCCATACAAATGGTCGATCCTAATGTAACACCGGGTGCTCACGCCTATACGCTGTCTGTTGAGAATTTAACGGCTGGTACTACCGCAACGGTTATCGGTCCGATTGTTTTCAGCGGGTTGGCAGTATCTCCTTAATCTAGGTAAGAGCTGTCCAGGAAAACAGAAATCTCCGTTTCCTAGACAGCTCTTTTTTTATAACATATGAAATCTGGCTCTTTTAGTTTTCATCCGCTTACAATTTGAATGAAAGCACAATATAATAGCTGATTGCGATGTAAGCATTGGATACATAGTCATACTGGAAAAAGATCACAGGGGCATAAGCCAAAGTGGTCTAATGCAGAATTGATCTTCTTTTTCTTTTGAAAAAGTATTGACACGGATGAAAAAATATTATATCTTTATATCAAGATAAATAAATTAAAGATATAAACAATCAGAAAATTTTGAATATGGAGGTATACACATGATTGCAATTTTAGAAAGAATTAATCAGCTTGCCAAAAAAGCAAACGAAGTCGGATTAACTGAAATTGAAAAGACTGAACAAACCGATCTTCGCAAAGAATACCTTCAAATCTTTCGGGGTTCAGTAAAAAGCATCCTTTTGAATGCTACGATCTATGATCCGCATGGAGATGATGTTACTCCTGAAAAACTAAGAAAAGAGCAGGCACAATTAGTTAAAAATGAATTTAATTTTTGTCTAATATCTTTAATTAAGCAATCTTAAAACAAATACAATTGGAGGATGATTTTATGTTGGCAAGTGGATTGTTACTGGTACGTTTGGTGGTTGGATTGTTATTGGTGGGGCACGGAGCTCAGAAACTTTTTGGCTGGTTTGGCGGCTATGGTCCAAAAGGCACCGGCGGTTGGATGGAATCGATCGGAATTAAGCCCGGAGTATTCATGGCAGTGGCCGCGGGGTTGATGGAATTGCTGGGAGGAGCTCTATTTGCTGTAGGACTGCTCACTCCGCTGGCTGCACTCTTAATTACGGCAACTATGCTCGGCGCGATTGTCAAAGTACATGGACCAAATGGAATCTGGGCAACAGCTAACGGCTATGAATATCCGCTAGTTCTTATTGCCATCGTAATCGGTATTGCGTTGACAGGGGCAGGCTCATATTCCATCGATGCAATACTTAAATAAAACATGAATGAATTTAGGCCATTAAAATGACCATCGACGAAAAACAAAGGTTCCTACGATTAAAGGAGGGTTTCATATGTCACTTCAAACTACAGGTATCCATCATATTACAGCTTTTGCCGGTAATCCGCAGGAAAATGTCGACTTCTATGCCGGCATCCTTGGACTTCGGTTATTGAAGAAAACAATCAACTTCGACGCTCCTGAAGTTTACCACTTATACTTTGGTAACGAGGCAGGAAGCCCTGGAACCATCATTACTTTTTTCCCTGCACCAGGAACCCCCAAAGGGCGAATCGGAGGTGGCCAAGTGGGCATTACCTCGTATGTGGTACCGCCAGGCTCACTTGATTTTTGGCAGCATCGTTTGGAAAGTTTTGATATTCAAGTTACGAAAACGAGCCGTTTTTCTGAACAATATCTTCAATTCGAGGATAAAGAGGGCTTACGTCTTGAGCTTGTCGAACGTGAAGCGGGAGCGAACAGTACTTGGTCTTACGGTGGTATTTCGGCCGATAAAGCAATTAAGGGATTTGGGGGTGCCGTGCTTTTTAGTGTCAACCCACAGAAAACGATGGATGCATTGGAAAGCATACTCGGATTTACGAAAATCGGTGAAGACGCCGAATATGCCCGTTATCAGTCCGTAGGAGAAATCGGCAACATCGTGGATGTTCCGCTCGCGAAAATGGGTTTAGGCTTTGGTGGAGCAGGTACGATACATCACATTGCATGGCGTGCAAAAGATTTCGAACAACATGAAGACTGGAGAAGCACAGTCCAGAATTATGGCTATCAGCCGACTCCAGTCATAGACCGCCAATATTTTAATGCCATATATTTCAGAGAAGCGGGCGGCATACTATTTGAAATCGCTACAGATCCACCGGGATTTGCTAACGATGAACCGGCTGAATCTTTGGGACAAAAACTGATGCTGCCAAAGTGGTATGAACCACAGCGGGCTCAAATCGAGGCGAACCTGCTTCCTATTGAAGTGAGAACATTAACGGGAAAACAAAAGTAAACGAAACACACAGTTTGTAGAATAATATGAAAATGACAAAATGAATATCAACAGGATTAAACCCACTTTGACAAAATTGGTCATAGTGGGTTTTCATTATGCACTTGGCCCGTTATTTTGCTCCTACATGCTGAGCCAATCGCTGAGCCTCTTGTGTTATCATGTAATGTTTTGCTTGATCGCCTTAATTTTCTCCTCGGTAAAGACTCCTGAATCCAGCAAGTCCAGAATGGAGAGTACACCACCGCGGGAACCCCAACTGCCTTCTTCAATGACCTGGAAAGATACCCACCAAGTCGGGGATGGTTCCGGTACTCCAAGTACTTTAGTCAAGCTGCCAAGAATATTCTCAAGCACTTTTTTGCGGACGTCGTTAGGCCAGTCACCATCCATCACCAGAACATTGACGGTAATTACATCACGTTCTGGCTGATCCGACAGCAATTGCCCGCCAATTGCCATGTAATCTGTTGGACGTTCGGTGAAATGGACCTGGAACCCTTCTCTTGCTGGCGGACAATATTGACCTACCTCTGGAACGAGCACAGCATCCGTCAAGCCTTCTGCCAAAAGACGACGCTGTTCAAGTGTAATACGGCCTGCTGGATAGTTGACATTGATTATGGTCATGATCGGATATCTCCTTTTTGAGGATTACCCAAACGATGTCTTGAACTCTTCATGCTATTGGCTGCTCAAGACTTCATCTCGGTAGGCTCATTGATATGTTGTGGATATCGCTAATATAAAACAGAGTGAAACTACCGTCAATACTAATTATTAAAATAATATATATTTTTATAATATATGAGAGTTGGATGTGAAAATAACTCGAATGAGATATAATGATGTCTAGTCGAATGTGAAAGTATGACATACTGCGGAGATTGGCTTAGAGGTACTAGGAGGAATATAGAATGGCGAGACAGCCAGGGAAAACCAATACAATGTTTGCGGTATTAGGTATACTGAGCCTGGGTCCTCATACCGGTTATGATATAAAACAGCATATGGAGCAAAGCACTAGCTACTTTTGGAATGAGAACTACGGCCAGATCTATCCCAGCCTGGCAGAGCTACTGGATCGAAAGGACATTACGGTCGAGGTCATTCGCCAGAAAGGAAAGCCTGACAAGAAGCTCTACAGCATTACCGATCAGGGAAGGCAGACGTTGTCAGACTGGCTTTCTCAGCCGATGGAGCATGTAGTGATGCTCAAAAAAAATGAGCTGCTGTTGAGGGTGTTTTTTGGCGGCAATTCTTCGCCTGAAACGATTATAAAGCACATACAGGAGTATAAAGAAAAGCTAATGGAAAGCTTGCATATTTTTGAAGAACTTGAACGTTGGCTTATCAATGTAGAGCATAAAGACCATAATCACAAGTATTGGATGATCACAATGAACTATGGTAAAAGTCAGTTTAGCAGTTTAATTAGCTGGTGCGATGATAGCATTAAAGTATTGAGCTCTTAGCGGCTGGTAAAATTCATATGTAATGAATAATCAGAAAGCGTGCTGGAGCATCATAAGAAATAGTAAACTAGTAGCGACAATTTTTGTTGTTATTTTACGGACAGGGTCTCGACTCCCCCTCCATAAAGCTGCTTGCCAAGTTGGGCTCGCACCTTTATGGAGGAGTCTCTTTATCCCCGTAAGAGTAACTATTATTCCACCAGCTTTTCAGACTTCAGCAGCATTTCTCGCAACACGTGAGCGACTCGGCTTTTTCGGTTCGCTGCTTTCCTTTTGATCAGGTTCAATGATTCTTGGTATGCTGGAGTATTTTTTTGATAAAAGAACTGCTTGGCTGCCAAACGCAGTGTCCTTCTTAACAACAGGGCTGATGAGTGTGTCAGCTTGGAACGGAACCCCTTACGCAACACTCGCAGTGTACTTTTGTAGGTTTCCAAATCCACGGATGGGGGTACAAGGGCGAGTAGATTTAAGGAGGAGTCATTGAATCCATAGGTTTCAAACATGATTTTCAGATTTTCCGTATTTAAAACGTTCCCTCTAAGGTAGGTTGGGTGTTCCTGATGATATCCGACAACCTCTTTGATGGAATAAAAAGGAAGTCCAAATCGATGCAGCCGGTAGCCAAGGTCCCAGTCTTCGAGTCCATAGAGTACAAACCGTTCATTAAAGCCGCCAATACGAATCAATTGGCTGCGTCTGATGGATACACAGCGTGTAATCAGGAGCAACCAGGGAGCTACATCTGTAGTGCCGAATTGCTTTTTAGTCGTTGGTGGAACTCTTGAGGGAGTAACTACTTTTGACAATGCGTCTGTTTGATGAAGGATATCCTCTGGTGTTATGATCGGAGTAATCTCGTTCGCTGCTTCTAAGTCGGGATTCCATAAGCCTGATTGCGTAAGTGTGCTCCGACAATGCTCTTTTTCTTCAGGAGAGAAGTCAGGGTAATAATGGGTAAAAGCATCGTCCCACGAGTGAGGAATGCCTGATAGCACGGACTTGGGATATTTACGGTGATAACGGCTCACGATTTTAATGAAATCAGGCAACACCAAAAAGTCAGCGTCACAGAAGATAATGTAAAGTCCTCTCGCACGACGCAGCCCCAAATTTCGAATGGCAGACCGACTGCGTTGTTCTGGATGGGATACATAGCTAAGAGGATAGGATGCTTTGAAGCCTTCGACCATTTCTTTCGTTCCATCTGTAGAGCCGTCATCAGCTACAATCACTTCGAACAGGTGCTTTGGATAGGTTTGTGTTTTAAATGAAGTGAGTGTGAGCAACAGCTGCTGGACTCTATTATAGGTTGGAATGATGATGCTGTAGCGGATAGCCAATATGATCTCCCCCTCCACCATTGATTATAAAAGCCCTTGGATAACATGAATAATAACAATATACTCAATGGATTTAGCGTGGTCTGGTCAAACACCCCCCAAGGTTCGAAACAGGCTTGGTCTTATTGCGGATGTGTTCTTCGAGCGTTACAAGAAACCGAACTACATGATTTGTTAATGCGATGCAAAGTGCCTGACCCCGTGTCTGAACGTATGATTTCGACGGGGCTCAGGCACTTTTTTTTGATTTACCACATAGTGAGGATGGATGGCGAAACGGGATTAGCTTTTGGAATATAGCTGTGATGATCACTTTTTACCAGATTTGATGTATGATATGGTGGGATGTAGTCCTTTCGAAGGGGGTCATCATGGGAATTTTGTCGAGGTTTAGGGATATTATGAAGGTGAATGTCAACGCCTTATTGGATAAGGTGGAAGATCCAGAGAAGACCATTGACGATTATATGCGGAATTTGAATAGTGATCTGGGTAAGGTGAGAGCGGAAACCGCTTCGGTATTAGCCGATGAGAGAAGGGCGAAAAGAGCATGGGATGAATGCAGAACCGAGATCAAAAAGCTCCAGCATTATGCCAGTAAGTCCGTGGAAGCTGGAAATGAAGAGGAAGCTCGAAGGTTTCTGGAGAGAAAAGGTTCGCAGGCGCAGAAGCTGGAACAATTGCAAACCTCCTATGACTTAGCTTCGGCAAATGCCGCAAGTATGCAACAAATGCAGGATAAATTGGTATCCGATATGGGGCAACTGGAAGCGCGGCGCGCCGAGCTTAAAGGGAAAATGGCGGTTGCCAAAGCACAACAAGCCTTGAATTCTATGGGCAACAAGGATTCCGGTTTCGAAGCCTTGGAAGAAAAGGTGAACAGGGCATATGATGAAGCAATGGCTTTGGCCGAGCTTCGGGCAGGGACAAAGGACAATCTGGATGACTTATTTGCGCAATATGAGAAGAGTACGAACGCTGAAGATGAACTGGCTGCAATCAAAGAGAAAATAAACCATAAGGAATCATAACAGTTTCTACAGGATAGAGGTGAGCAGATGCCGGTTATCGAATACAAATGCCCCAACTGCGGTAGTGGCATGGTCTTTGACGGTGAGACAGGGATGTTATCCTGTCATAGTTGCGGAAGAGAGGACAATATCGAATCTATTCCTGATCCTCTGATGAATCGTATTTTTTCAGAAAACGAGGTTCAGGAGTATCATTGCAATAACTGCGGAGCAGTGATTATGACTGAAATGGAGACGAGTGCAACGGTGTGCAGCTTTTGCGGTTCAGCCGTGGTTCTCGGTGATCGACTGACCGGGAAGCTGGCTCCGGCGCAGGTGATTCCTTTTTCGATCAGTAAGGAAGAAGCCATAGATGCTTTCAAAAAATGGTGTAAGAATGGCCGGCTGACGCCGAACCGGTTCATGACAGCAGACCGGATCAAGGGGATAACCGGGATGTATGTACCCTTCTGGTTATATGATTTACATAATAAAATTGAGGCTTATGGCGAGGGGACCAAAGTACGAACCTATACGAGCGGGGATTACGAGTATAAGGAAACGCAGCATTTTGATGTATATCGGAAAATCCGGCTGAATTATGTGAAGGTTCCGATTGATGCTGCGGAGAAAATGAATGACGAGCTGATGGATAAATTGGAGCCGTTTCCTTACGATCAGCTAAAACCCTTTAAAACGCCATATCTGGCGGGCTATATTGCAGAGAAGTACAGCTATAACGAAGAGGAGCTTTTCCCGCGAGTGAAAGACAAAGTGAAGGAATATATTGATTCTTATATTCACTCTACGGTATCAGAGTATACGTCCGTGAGCTACACGGAAAAGCAAATTGATACTACATTAAAGCAAGCGGATTACGTCCTGCTCCCCGTATGGGTCATACACTATGATTACAACCAATTGGAGCATACGTTTGCGATGAACGGCCAGACGGGTAAAGTAGTTGGTAAGCCTCCGATTAGCAAGTTCAAGGTGACGGCCTGGTTTGCAGGTATCTTCGGCATTACTCTCTTTTCATTGAGGCTAATCACTTGGCTGATCATGGGAGGGGGATCTTAGTGAAAAGACTTAGAGCGATTGTTATCATTTCGTTGTTCTTCGCTGTTTTTCTGGCACTTCCTATGGAAATGAAGGGCGAAGCAGCTACGACGGACATGAAGCTACTGATTTATGATGAAGCAGGACTGCTCAATCAGGAAGAGTATGACGTGTTGAACGCTATGGCTAATCAATACGGAGCCGAAAGAGAAACGGACATTGTTATTGTTACTACTATGAATCCCGACAATATGGATGTTATGAAAATGACGCAGGATTTTTATGATGATCATGGACCGGGGTATGACAGGTCACATGGGAATGCGGTCATTTTGACGATGGATATGAGAAATAGAGAGGTGTACCTGGCCGGATTTTATAAGGCAGAACGGTATCTGGATGACGATAGGCTAGATAAAATACGCTATGAGATTACCCCGGATCTGACGAACGGCAACTATGGACTGGCATTCCAAAAGTATATTTTGAGCGCGCACAGATATTTGGCCATCCGCCCAGGGGTGAATCCGGACAGTATATTTTTTAAAGGCTGGCTTCATTTGGCGATTGCACTGGGATTGGCGTCTATTATCGTGGGCAAGATGGTTTCCAATTCCGGCGGTCGGGTTACGGTAAATCGGCAGACCTACGAGGATGCAAGCACTTCAGGGGTTTTGGAGCATCGGGATCAGTACCTTCACACAACGACAACGAAACGGAAGATTGAAAAGAGCAGCAGTAGCAGCAGCTCAGGCGGTGGTGGCGGAACCACCAGTGGCGGTCATTCGCATAGCGGCAGCAGAGGATCATTTTAACTGAAGGGATGGATGCAGAATGGGGTTCTTTAGAAATCAATTTGCGAATGTTGTAGAGTGGGAAGAATTCAGAGATGATATGATTTTTTGGAAGTGGAGCAATCGTGAGATTAAAAAAGGCAGCAAGTTGATTATCCGCTCCGGCCAAGACGCGATTTTTGTAAATAACGGCAAGATTGAGGGGATTTTCGAGAATGAAGGGTCGTATAGCATTGACTCTGATATTATCCCGTTCCTGTCTACGTTAAAAGGGTTCAAGTTTGGCTTTAACAGCGGCATGAGGGTGGAGGTTTTGTTCGTTAATACGAAGGAGTTCACCGTCAAATGGGGGACGCAGAATCCAGTGCTGATTCCGACTCCCCAGCTTCCGGGTGGTATGCCTGTTCGCGCCAATGGCACATTTAATTTTAAAGTGAATGATTATGTTACGCTTATTGATAAGATCGCCGGGGTGAAAGACAGCTATCTGGTTGAGGATGTAAAGATTCGGATTACTTCTGTGCTGGATCAGCTGTTAATGAAGTGGATCAGCAGAGAAGGGAAGGACATGTTCAATCTGCAGGCGAACGCTTCCGATATATCGAAGGGTATTCAAGAAGACCTGGACATGCAAGTAATGGACAACGGCATGACAATTACCGGCTTCCATGTGATGAGCTTCAACTATCCGCAAGAGATCCAGGATATGATTACGAAGACAGCTTCTCATGAAATGATCGGTAATCTGCAAAAATATCAACAGGTGACGATGACGGACGGCATTGCGTCTGGCAACGTCAAAGGCGGCGGAGCTGCTTCGGATATGGCGAGTATGATGATGGGGATGAATATAGCGAATGAAATGATGAAAAATTTGAACCCCAGCCACCAGCCTCCGACTGGGCCTGGCCCTGTATCCGAGGCTCCCACTCCTTCTGGTGATCATAAAAAGCCTAATTTTTGTCCAAATTGCGGTACAAAAAACGAAGGAGCTAACTTCTGTCCGAATTGTGGGCAAAAATTGAGCGTATAACTGATTATTTTTCATGAAGAAAAGAGTGAGTTTCGAGGTTTGGATTGGCCCCGAAGCTCACTCTTTTTGCTTCCTATTCTCCGTGTCTGCTTTTTAGTCTAGCAGCATTTTCGTAAAATGCACCATTCCGCAACTGGTCTACGAATTCCTGCAACCACATGTAGTACCGCTCTGCGTGCTGGAGTTTATGCAGGTCCTGTAAAGCTTTCTCCCTCTCTTCAGGCAGGGTTGCTTCCGCCAGAATGATTTTGGATAGTCCCGGGATAGCTTCTTGAAGACTTTCCTCCATCACGTCAATTTCCCTTTGCAGCTTAGCTCCGAAGAAGTTCTGAAAGGTGCGAAAAAAGTCGGTCTCCGCCCAATAAAGGTCCTTTCGTTCCTGCTTTTCCTCCAATTTATATATCATTTGCGATTCGGTAAGAGAACGTACAGCGTAACTCATATTACTCTTGCTCATGTTCATGGACGTCTTCATCTCTTCCAGCGTCATGGGCCTATCTTCGAAATACATGATGCCATACAACTGGCCAAATGAATGATTGACCCCGTACAAATCCATCGTATTGGCAATTGCATCAATCACTTTCTCCCTCAATTCACTCCGGCAAGGCAACGCTAAATGATTCTGATCCTCCATAACCTCTTTACCCACAATCTCACCTCTACTATAAGGATGGGATTTCCTTTTAATTCTTCATATTTTACATGACTCCCGTTATTTTAACATAACCAGGAATTAAATTTTTCAAATGTATTGTACAATTATTTTTGTACATAAGAGAAAAAAGGAACGTTTTGAAGTGTTTTTGCATCAATGTAAAACAAAACTTGAACCATAAGGAGTGTGCGAAGTGCGTGTGAGACTATGGAGGGAGACAGAAGCGATTCTTTTCACCCTACCTGCTTTGATCCCACTGCTGGTTTTTTGGCTGGGACCATTGGGATACATTGTTTATCTGAGTTTTACAGATTGGGATTTTATGAGTCCGGAAAAACGGTTTGTTGGTTTGGAGAATTACACTTATCTGTTAACGAATTCTGAATTTTATCGGTCTCTGAAAGTGACTCTGTTATTTGGCCTTGGGAGTGTTATACCAACGATTATTGGTGGACTGGCGCTGGCCCTTTTAATGAACAGAAATATTAAATCGTCTGGTCTGTTTCGGACATTGCTGTTCTCACCCTGGGTCACGCCAACCGTAGCTGTCTCCATTGCATGGTCATGGATTTTCGAGCCCCGGGTAGGCCTCGCGAATCTTTTGCTCAGCTGGCTCGGAATTTCCCCGATTGGCTGGCTTCAAGATCCGAATTGGGCACTTGTAGCTGTCCTGATTGTCACGCTGTGGAAATCAATTGGTTGGTCGATGGTATTTTACCTGGTAGCATTGCGTAACCTGCCATCCGATTTGCTGGAAGCGGCGTCGATCGACGGGGCAGGCAGCTGGGACAAATTCAGGAGTATCACCTTGCCATTGATTTCGCCAACAACGTTCTTCCTGTCCATCATCCTCACGATTCAGTCGCTTCAGGCCTACGACCAGATTAATGTGATGACACAGGGGGGACCGGCTGGGGCAACAAGGACACTGCTTTACATGTATTATCAGTCTGCGTTTGAATCATTCAATGTAGGCGAAGCTTCTGGCATTGCCGTCGTTATTATTCTGATTTGCGTATTGCTATCAGGGATATCTTTCCTGCTTGGCCGACGCCTGGTGCACTATTGATGAATATGACAGCTCTAAGTAAAGTAATCCGTTACCTGCTGCTTGGCATGATCAGTCTGACTATGGCATTTCCTTTCTATTGGATGGCCATCAGCGGTTTCAAGACCAATGACGAGATATGGCAGTTCCCGCCAACGTTCTGGCCAGAAACGTTCCGCTGGAGCAATTATATGGATGCATGGAATTCTGCCCCATTTGCTCGCTACATGCTGAACAGTACGTTTGTTGCAGCGGCGATCTGTCTATTACAGATTGTTAATTCCAGCATGATGGCCTATGCACTCACTCATATGCGCTTTCGCATGAAAGGTGTACTCACTGGACTGATTCTGGTAGGCTACATGATTCCGAGTACAGCCGTCTATCTGCCCAGCTATCTTGTTCTCAGCGAGCTTCAACTGCTGGATTCCTATACGGGATTGATCGTAACCAACTGTGTCAGTGTTTTCTCCATTTTCCTGATCCGGCAGGCATTCCTGCAGGTGTCTCACGAACTGGTGGAGGCCGGACAGTTGGATGGAGCTTCTCACTTCCGTATTTTGTGGACCATTATAGCACCGCTGGTTCGCTCGACCTTTGCCGTGATGGTATTGATTACGTTCATCGACCAGTACAACAACTATTTCTGGCCGATGCTCATTACCAAGGACCCGAATCTGCAATTAGTATCGGCCGGTCTGCGCAGCTTTTTTGTGGAAGGAGGGGCCTATGGACTGGCATGGCCGCAGATTATGGCTGCCAGTGCATTCACCATCGCACCGCTGCTTATTATATTCGTGTTTACCCAGAAAACGATCATGCAGAGTGTGAACATTACTGCTGGCGTAAACAAAAATTGATTTTTACAACACATTATATAGGAGGAATCACAATGGAGTTAGGTCAAGCACGTATGAAATGGAAGGAAAAAATAAGGCTCAGATGGAGAGGCGGCATGTCACTGGTACTGGCTGCAAGTTTTGCCTTAATTACAGCGTGTGGTCCCTCAACCGCTGGTGGTCCAACCAATTCAGGTTCGGCTGCGAGTGGAGCTGATTCCGCATCAAAGGGTCCAGTCGAGATTGAGTTCTGGTATGGCCTGGGCGGGAAATTGGGAGATAACATGAAGGAAAAAATCGACGCCTTCAATAAGTCCCAGAGCGAAGTCATTGTCAAAGGAATTGTACAAGCTGATTACACCGAGACGGAAAGGAAGCTGCAGGCTGCTATTGCATCCAAAAAGGTACCTGCGGCTGTACTGAGCTCTAATATCGAATGGGCTCACAAAGGCTATTATGCTCCAATGGATGAGATGATCGCAGCCGATCAAAGCTTCAACAAAGAGGATTTTGTTGAGACCTTCCTGAAACAGGGGCAGGTAGATGGGAAGCAATATTTCTTGCCGATGTACGGAACGACGCAGATCATGTATTACCGCAAGGACGCACTGAAGCAACATGGTATTGATCCAGCCAGTCTGACGACTTGGGAAGCCCTGGCCGATGCAGCAGCAAAGATGAGCAAACGTGAGAATGGCCAGACAACCTTCTATGGCTGGGAGCCGATGTGGGGCAGTGATAACATGATCGACGCCGTGCTTAGCAAGGGCGGGAAAATCCTGAGTGATGACGGCAAGACGGTGATGATTGATTCACCGGAATGGATTGAGACCTGGGATCTGTTCAGCAAATGGATTCATGAGGACAAGATCATGGGTATTCACTCTGGTGGTCAAGGTTGGGAGTACTGGTACAAAACGATTGATGATGTCATGAAAAATAAAGCAGCAGGTTACACCGGCTCCAGTGGTGATCAGGGTGACCTGGACTTTAATGTCGTAGCAGCCATGGAACAACCGGGCTGGGAGGGCATTGGTCAAGGTAAACCTGTAGCAAGTGCATTAATGGCAGGTATCCCCGCTGAAGCAAGCCCGGAACAGCAAAAAGCAGCGTATAAGTGGCTGACGTATTTCTCCAAAACGTCGAATACAGCTTCCTGGTCCATGAACACGGGTTATATTGCGGTTCGTAAGTCTGCCCAGGAAGACCCTGATTTCAAAAAGTTCAGTGAGAAGAACCCGCAGATCAAAATTCCGCTCCAGCAGGCTTCTCATGCTTCTGCTCCGTTCCAGGATCCGACCGGAGGCAAGATCAATGATGCATTGAAGGATGCGGCTGATCAAGTACAGATTAATAAAGTTCCTGCTGAGCAGGCTCTGAAGGAAGCCAAGGAGAAGGCGCAGAAGGAACTGGATCGGATAAAATAAGATCACCTCGGGAGAGCGGTGCAGACATGTACCGCTTTTCTGATCCAGCACGACAGCAGACAAGGAGTGTAAAATATGCCTGAATTAAACTTTGGGAGCCTGTCTACCCCAATAGAGGCCATTCTGTTTGACAAGGATGGGACCTTGCTTGATTTTACAGCTATGTGGGGTTTCTGGACCGTTTGTGTGATGGAGAACTTCAGGGAGCGGCTTGTTGCTCGTGGGCTTCGATTCGCTAAAGATGAAATCCCTCATATATGGGGAACGTTCCATGATGAGCAAGGTGGAATGACAGGCTATGATGTACGGGGACCACTCGCCATGGGGACCATGGAAGAGGTTCGTGCGGTGCTGATATGGCATGGGTATCGTGCAGGCTTGAGCTGGGCGGAAGCCAAAGTCAACGTAAACGAATGTTTTTTACAAGCAGAATATGCAATAAGCAAGGAACGTCCTGTTCGGCCGCTGCCCGGAGTACGTATGTTTCTTGAGCTATGCCGCAACCACGGAATGAAGATGGGGGTTGTGACGGCCGATGAGACGGATAGTGCGCTGCGCCATCTGGAATGGATGGGGATTGAATCTTTTTTTACGGTGGTTGTGGGTACGGATCAGGTTAAACGGGGAAAGCCGTTTCCTGATATGCTCCTGCTGGCTTGTGAGCGTCTCGGTATTCCAGCTGCACGATCTATGGTCATCGGAGATACAGATGGCGATATGGAGATGGCGCGCTCAGCGGGAGCGGCTTGGAAGGTCGCCGTCGGAAGCCCTGAACATATACAACTTGCCGATCTTACGGTGCGTTCGTTCCATGAACTGCTGGAAGTCGGGATGAGCCGATGACGAGTCATTCCTATGTAGGATGGGTCCTGCTTGCGCTGGCGATTGGATTGGAACTGAGTGGCACCGTTTTGATGAAGGTATCGGATGGTTTTGCTCGCTTGTGGCCTTCTATCCTCATGTTTGCCTGTTACGGAGCGAGTTTTACCCTGCTGAATTTTGCGGTGAAATATATGCCTCTTGGTGTCGCTTATGCAATCTGGTCAGGGGTAGGAATTACGCTGATTACTCTCGCAGGACATTTCTTTTTCGGAGAGACTATGAAGGCGATATCGCTCGTCTGGATGGGCTTCATCCTGATCGGTATTATTGGACTGAAATGGAGTTGATTTCTGATGGAAAATACAATTAAACCTGAACAACCGCTTGCCTGCTTTCAGGTCATTACCGATACGCATGTTACGGATCGTGCAGATCATATCCACAACCGTCATCTGGAGAAAGCATTGGCGGACATCATCACATACAACAGTGGCAGCAGCGGGATTATGCATGTGGGCGATTTGACGGATCGCGGGCTACCGGAGGAATACAGGCAGTTGCACCGAATATTGAGTATTTATCAAGAATCTTTGCCCGAGATACGATATACCGTAGGCAATCACGATATTGGGGCAATCCTATGGCAAGATCCGCCATTGGATTTGAACACAATGACCGAAGATGAAGTAGAGCGGGTTCTGGAGCATCAGGCGGCTACGGCTAAAGGAGAACTCGGCAGCACCGAGGAATCTATTTTACCTTCCAGGTTATGGGCCAAGCGATTGAACGAATTTGCAGTAGCCACAGGCATGAAAGGATCGTATCATGATCACTGGATTAACGGTTATCATTATATCTTTTTGGGGACAGAACAGCCTCATCCCAAAAATTGTGATATGTCTGCTGAACAACTGGAATGGTTGGAAACGAAGCTGTCCGAAGATGCATCCCCTGATCGACCGATCTTTGTATTTCTGCATCAACCGCTGATAGATACAGTGGCAGGTTCGATGAAGGAGCAAGGCTGGTATGGAGTGAATCAGGATGCAGAGTTGAAGGCCGTCCTGAGTCATTATCCTCAAGTGTTCCTGTTCTCAGGGCATACCCACTGGCAACTGGAGGCGAAGCGTACAATGTACGATGGTGGCGATCAGATGCCAACGATGTTTAATGCCGCTTCCGTTGGTTACCTGTGGACGGACCAGGATGAGCATCTTGAGGGTAGCCAGGGTCTGCATGTCGACGTGTATCTTGATCGAGTTGTCGTTAAGGGACGTGATTTTGTGACGGGAACGTGGATTGAGAATGCAGAGTATGTAGTTCAATTGCCCAAAATAAAGAAAACGGTCACCAATCATTTACAAAGTGAAAATTCACTCTAACAAGGATTGATCCATCTGAAAACCGCTCACTGAGCGGTTTTTTTGTCACATCCGACTGCGTATTGGAGCTTCATGTTCATTTTCAACTAACCGTGGATTGAAAAAGGTGTGCAGGATAAGGTACTATAGCTATATAGTATGTATTTATATTAATTAATTAGTTATTACATTAATAAAATATGAGTATAGGAGCGACGAAGATGATCAAATTCCAGGATCAAATCATTGCGCGGTACAAGTTTGATGATGCAGGGAACGTCGGCAAGGATAGCTCAGGTCAAGGCAATGACGGGGTTGCTTCCGGGACATTAACCCCCACGATCTCCAATGTTGGTGGAAGAACGGCTTTGCGGCTTGAAGGAGGTCCCAACGGTACATCTTATATCCAGCTTCCTGCCGATCTGTTTAAAGATGTAAGCGATAACACTGGTGTTACGGTGACTGCCTGGGTCAACTTCGGTCGATTCACGGATATGTGGGAACGTGTTTTTGACTTTGGCCAATCCCATACAGGACCCTATATGTTCATGACACGGAACCTGCGCGGAACGCTGTTCGCCGAAGCAGATTTGTCCGTAGACCCGGGAAGAGGCTTTGTCAGGGATGAGTGGATGCACGTAGCCATGTCCATAACAGGCACGGAGGGCGGCACATTAAGCAGTGCAGGACCGATGGTATATGTGAATGGTGAGGTGATAGCGGACGGCTCCATCAGCCAAACGTCCAGCGGTAATTATGCCAAGCTGCGTAAATGGTTTGAGACGTTTGCAGAACCGTCCAACTACAGCAATAATTTTATCGGTCGTTCCCAGCACGCAGCGGATGTAGACTTTGCTGGCTCCGTTTCGGACTTTCGGATTTATAAAGCAGGCTTGTCCGCAGACGAAGTTATCGAGGTGATGTGCGATTCGTTGACAGACGAAGAGGTTGTGAAGCTGGCCCGCGACAAGTACTTGTCGTTCCCAACGACGATTGTCACCGGGGATCTGACTTTGCCAACGGTCCTGATGGGCGGAAGGGTAGAAGTAACCTGGAAATCCAGCCGACCGGATGTACTCTCTGACAATGGCCAGGTGCAAGATATTATCTCCGCGCACGGGGTAACAGTTACAGCTTTCTTGACGAGAGGTCAAAGTCGGCTTGAAGAAAGCTTTGAAATCTCGGTTCTTCCGAAAGAGCTGCCTCCGTATACGTTGAACATTTATGGGGACAAGGAAGTGCTGGATATCAGCGAGGTGATGTACGGCCTGTTCTACGAAGATATCAATAATGCGGCAGATGGTGGGATTTATGCGGAGCTTGTTCAAAATCGTTCCTTTGAATCCTTCGAGTTCGACACGTATTCCCATGCTTCCGGCGAATGCGGCTGCTCTACAGGACGGAACCGTAATCCGCTGTTTGCCTGGTCTGGCGATACGGACAAGATGACTCCCCAGCATAGCGGCGGCTTAAATGAGTTTTTGGGCGTAAAGGACAAAGATGTGAACGCTTATTATGTGATGGTAACGGATGGTGCGACCATTCGGAACAAAGGCTTTGCCGATTCCAACCGGAATTGTGCCATGTTCATCCAGAAAGGGGCCAAGTATGATTTCACCATCTGGGCGAAGGCTGAATCAGCGGGAACCATTACACTGCAATTGCAGGATTCGAGTGAACAGGCGATTAGTGATTCGGTAACGGTGCAGGTGGAAGGCGGAAATACGTGGAAAAAGTACGGCATTGATTCCAAGCTTGTACTGACAGGCTCCGCTACGGTTCTGGGGCAACTGGCACTCACGTTTGCAGGGGATATTTCCATTGATATGGTTTCCTTATTTCCACAGGATGTGTGGGGTGCAGGAGAGGAAGAGCACTCTCCATCCGCACACGCCAATTTTCAAGGCAATCCCAACTACCGACTGAGAAAAGATTTGGTGAACGCGCTGGTCGACATGCATCCGAAGTTTTTGCGTTTTCCGGGCGGTTGTATCTCCGAGGGCTCGTTTATATGGGAAAATGTATACGACTGGAAGGAATCCATTGGGGATATAGAGCTGCGCAAGGAGAACTTTAATGTATGGGGCTACATGATGACCATGGGTCTTGGTTATATGGAATATTTCCAGTTGGCAGAAGACCTGAATGCTGCTCCGCTTCCGGTTATGGCCTGCGGAGTGCTCTGCCAAGCCCGTTCCGATTACGCTCATCCGGCAGGAGGCGCATTAAGAGAATACTATATCAAGAACTTTACAGATCTGATCGACTTTGCGATTAGTGTGGACTTTGAGCATAATGAATGGGCCGCCATGCGTAAAAAAATGGGTCATGCAGCTCCGTTCGATCTGCATTATTTGGGAGTGGGGAACGAAAATTGGGGCACAGAGTTTTTTGCCAACTTTGAAGTGTTCAAGACGTCCATTGACGAGTATATGGAGAAAAACTATCCGGGCTATGAGCTGCATATCATCTCCACGGTTGGCGCTCAAGCAGACGACGATGCATATCAGCAGGGCTGGAAGTTCCTGAGTGGCAATATCACGGGTTCGGCCAAGGTTGCTTTTGCAGATGGCAACCAGGTGACAGAAGAAATCGTGACCTGGTATGAGAAGCAAAAGGATTACATGGACACCATTGCGGATGAGCACTACTATCGTTCCAACGAGTATTTGTTGAATAATGTGGACCGCTATAATTACTACTACAGAGCTTATAACGCAGACGGTAGTACCAACTGGAAGGAAACGTCGAAGGTCTTTGTGGGTGAATACGCCTCCACAGATAAAAATACATTAGCGGGTGCAGTAGCAGAAGCAGCGGTGATGACGGGCTTCGAAAATAATGCGGATGTCGTCCGGCTGGCTGCCTATGCACCGCTGTTTAACAAAGTCCTGACGGACGGAACCTACAGATGGACCCCGGATTGCATTTGGTTCGATGACCAAACCGTATGGTTTACGCCGAACTACTATGTGCAGCAAATGTATGCTAAATATTTGGGCAATAAAGTATTGGCTACCTCTTTCTCTACGTACAAAAACGGCAAGCCGATCGACCTTATTCCTCTGGGGGGAATTGAGATTGCGACAGGCAACGCGGAGGTTGTGATTAAGCGAGTGACCGCTACCTCCAATAAGGACGGCAGCGTGCTGGTGGATCAAGACTTTACCCAAGAGCTGAATCCAGCTTGGCGGGTGATTCCGGGTTCCGCAGGATATACGGTGGAAGCAGGCACGGGGCTTATTCTCAAGGCTCAAGGCAGCGGGCTGAACGGCTTGTACATCTTGAACGACCACTGGACGGATTACAAGTTGGAGGTAGTAGCTTCCCGCATTTTTGGTACAGATGGCTTTTATGTGGGTGCAGGACTCACTGATATTTCCGCCGAGAAAAAGAACGTGGTCGAATATGCCATCGGCTATGGCGGCAAGGCTACTGGCGTGAAGGTTTACAAGCAAGGCGTAGAAGGCTATACCTTGGGTGATTATTCTTCCAGTACAGCCGCAGGCAACCTGAGAGCAGCCAGCTATGAAGAGCTAGCTGACCATACGGATTACACCATCACAGTGAACTACGGCGGTGAAACAGGCGGCAGCCTCATCTGTTCTTACACCGACGGAGAGACAACCAGCAAAGTGCTGGATTACAAGCTGGAGGCTTACAATAGCGACGTGTTCAACTCGGTGACCAAGGATGCTGAGCATGTATATGTGAAGCTTGTGAACGCCGACAACGTGGATAAGGCAACGCAGTTGAACCTTCAGGAATTGAGTGTAGAGTCCACCGCCAAGCTGATTACGCTAACCGGCGATTCCTCGCTTGTTCATGTGCCGAACGTGAATAAAAAGAATGATGAGAAGGTAGTGCCTACCGAGCAGCAGATTTCGCTTGATAATAATGCGATCCTTATGCAATTACCGGCTAATTCGGTGAATGTGCTGGTGTTGGATTTTAAAGCATAGGAAACATCCAAACAGCTTCAACTTATGTATCATCATAAAGATTGGTGTCTTTTATTATGGAATGAGAACCTTGAGTTATATGTCTATGAAGAGGCATAACTCTCAAATTCTTTTTAAAGAATGATTACTAATAAAAGAGTTGCCCTAAAGCAATGGCTTCGGGGCAACCCTTTTATTAGCTAGTACGGCCGGAAATCAGAAGCTTCCAAACCCCTGTCCGAAGATAACGATACAAAAGCTTCTAAGGGTGTAGTCACAGTTTTGATGTCGCTCAGTATCAAACTATTGTTTTTGTATAGATTTCTCGCGAAGAATACTCACAATCTGTTCGAGAGAATACTTACCATTTGCAATATCTACAATAAACTCAACGGCATATAAACGTTCTATCTTCAAATGATATCCATTCAGCATCAGAAAAGACTTAACCGCAAGATAAGCGGTCCGTTTGTTCCCATTATGGAAACAATGGTTCTTAACCAAAGATTCTAATAAGGCCGCCGCCTTGTCAAACAATGACGGATACGCATCTTCACCAAACAAACTCTGCATAGGTCTATGTACAGCAGATTCAAGCAAGGCATGATCTTTGATTCCCGCCTGATCCGCGTCTTCCATTCTCTTCATCATATAATAGTGGCCTGCGACGACTTCTTCTTTAGTCAGAAATTTTGTCATATTAGCGATCCTTTAAATCATCAAATATTGCTTTGTCCTCTTCAAATACATCATAAAATGCTTCCAGCACCTCAGGACGGACATTTTCAGGCAGCTCTAAATGACGAACTTTCCTCAGTAAAACTTCGCCCTCGCCATTTTCAACGAATTCAATCTCATCACCTTGTGCAATATTCATTTTCTCGGCAAGGCTTTTTGGCAGACTTACACCAAGGCTATTTCCCATACGACCTATCTTTCGGGAGTAACGTTTCGATAACGATTTTCCCTGATTCAACTTGATCGCCCCATTCATTTAAATGTTCCCCTTTCATATTATGATAGCACACCAAAAAGTTATACCTTATAACAATTATAACAGTTATAACTTTATGACTGTGTATAGTTTATCATGTTTGAAAAGGAAATCACAAGAAAATTCCGGCTTACAGTTTCACCCAAATTTTCTGACGGGCATTACCGCGTGCTTCTGTTCACCAATTCACGCGGATTGATGCCATCGTCTATGGTTAGCGGGATGCGTGCACCCTTTGCGATTTGCTCCCAAGGCACCATTTTAAAATTCTGATTCAACTTTTTGCCGTTCTGAAGATTCTCATCATCCTGTGCAACGAAGATACCGTGCGGGAAGTTCTTGCCTAATCCATAGCCAAGAACGTCAATACCGTCTGTGAAAGAAGTTCCGTCCACTGTAGGGCTGGCGCTGATCTTAAAGTTGCTTATATAAGCATTATCGCTTTGACGTTCATAGATTGCATAGCTGCTGTTTCCTTGGCTGGAGGCCATGAGATACCCCTTGCCGTCTTTGCCGTAATACAATGTAAGCCCCTCTATGTCATCTTGAAGTCTGCGCCCGTCCGCAATATCAACACGTCGCAACGGCTTGGAAGAGCCGTCTGGCTCGGCATCGTATTTCCAAATGGCGTGGTCCTCTTCAGCGATATAGACCGTGCCGTATTCATCATCAGCCACCATGCCCTCGGATTGCGTAGCCAGCTTGAACTGGCGGACCAGCTTGCCGGCAATTTTGCCGTTCCCGTTGTCAGTCAGCTCATATTGTTCAAATTCACCCTCTTTGCCCAATACGAGTGCGTAGAATTTACCTGTCTTGAGGCTATGGTACAGGCTGAATCCGTACACTTCTTTCATAGAGGATTGAATAGTAGGCTTGTCAACAACATTGGTTAGCGTTCCGGATACCCCGTCAATGGCAAAGATATCTACGGTGTTGTTGGTGCGATTGGTGGCTCCTGCAATATCAATCGTTTTATCGCCCAGCTTAAATCCATAACGGATATCCACATTGTTCATTTTGCCGACTTTAAAGTTTTGCAGCTGCTTGCCTTCCAGATCATAAACCAAAATCCCGCCGCCTTTATTGGTGGCTACAATTCTGCTGTTCTCCGGATTAGCCGGATTGAGCCAGATCGCAGGATCGTCGGCCGCATCATCTCCATCCTCCACTGCTTCTGTTTCGGCAGAGGGGGTCACTTTATAGGTAGGAACAGCATCTTTAGGATCAGCATATTTGCTGTTTTCTGTCTTAAGCGTGGCAAGAAGCTTGGTAGGGAGATATATATTTCCATCGACCAGCTTGATTTCGTGATCCGCTTCCCCCGTTTGGCCAGCCAGGCGATATTGCTTCTCACCGACAGTAAAGGTTCCGACAATGCCATTTTTCAGCTTCACAGCAGCAGACTTGTCGTCATTGTCCCATGTAATTACAGCTCCTATTTTATCCGCTTGTGTTCGAAGGGGTTCATATCCGGTTGGCTGGACCTCTGCCGCACGGGTCATTTCAGGTGATATCAGAATCGCTGTTAACATGGTTAATAATGCCAGTTTAGTCGCCTTCATATGTATACCCCTTTTCTGAAGTAAAAATGATATAACCGATTCAGTATAAAGCGGCAAAATAAGAAGAATATAATGGAAATGTAAAGAGGGCGTAAACCATTTAATTTGCCGGCTTCCAGTATTGCTGTCTGTAATTTTTCGGTGACATCCCGAATTTCTCTTTAAAGCATTTGGAGAAATAGCTTGCTTGGGAGAACCCCGTTTCCTCCGTAATTTGTTGGACGGACCAGTCGGTTTGCAGCAACAGACTGCGCCCCTGATCCAGTCGGTAATCCATTAAATATTCAAGCGGCGTACGCTGAAAAGCGGCCTTCATACATCTGGCGAGATAGTTTTGATGTACGTGGAAATGGGCCTCCAAATCTTTATTGGTGATTGTATTTTTGTAATTCTGTTTTAAATATATTTCGATCTGTTCTGCTAACTTGGAGGAACTGTTTTTATAATTCTCATCATATTCCAAATTCTGAAAAATATTCACAAACATCTGCTGGGTCTCCCATAGAGCCAGCTTTCTAGGCTTTAAGGTAGAGGCTAACAAGTAGTCCAATTTAGAAAACAGCTCATGGGGATTGATTATTTTTTGAAATTTGGGCAAGTGGATTGTTGTGTGCTCGGAATGAAAATGCAACTCGGGAATGGGTGAGCTAGGTGTGATCAGGTTGGGTGAGGATTGCGCGCGCCACGTGCTGTTCGTTTGAAAATGAAACCAGTAAAAGGAGGTTTGTTCTGTACATGCCTCAATGGGAAAATGGTGTTTATCCGGTTCAAGAATGAGTGCGTAATTTTCAGTCACTTTCCACACTTCATCCTCTTCGCCGATGTGCAGTAGTCCTTCTTTGATGATAATAACGTCAAAATAGCCCAAGTTATAACGATTCGGATGCCAGTCCCCTTTTTGGTAGGTAGTAAAATTCCCCTCAATGAAATAAGGCAATGGGGGGACAAGGAAAGATAGAAAGTCTGTTTTGCTCATGGAAGTCAGCTCCTTTGTGTGTGAAATCGTATAACTTTTAGTTAAAGATCGCGATTTTTTTTATAAATTCAGGTTGATAAAATAAGGACTGTAGCAAGGGAAGCCTAGGCTAGTCTGGTCGGTATTATCATTACTTTAGCTTTATTTTTTCAAAAATGAAAGCGTTCTATTTTCAGGAAGGGATGTTTATCCAATGAAAACAGCAAAACCAGTAAAGCATGTCAGCGTTGATGATTTATTTTGGAAGAAGTATAAGCAGGTGGTAGCGGAAGAGGTCATTCCTTATCAGTGGAAAGCATTGAATGATGAATTACCAGATACAGAACCCAGTCATGCGATTGAAAATTTTAAAATTGCGGCCGGGGAATCCAGTGGGGAGTATTATGGAACCGTTTTCCAGGACAGTGATCTTGCCAAATGGCTGGAAACCGTCGCCTTTAGCTTAAGGGATCATCCGAATCCTGTGCTTGAGGAGCGGGCAGATGAAGTGATTGCACTGTTGGGAAGAGCTCAAGCTGAGGATGGGTATTTAAATACGTATTATCTGCTGAAGGAACCTAATAATCGCTGGACAAACTTAAGGGATAATCATGAGCTGTATTGTGCGGGACATTTTATAGAAGCGGCTGTTGCTTATTATGAAACGACGGGCAAAACAAAGTTTCTTCACATCATGGAGAAATACGTAGATCTGATTCAGCAAATCTTTGGTACGGAAGAAGGGAAACGGAAAGGCTACCCGGGGCATGAAGAAATTGAACTGGCCTTAATCAAATTATACGACGTAACTGCAAAGGATCAATATCTCAAATTAGCGCAATATTTTATCGAGCAGCGGGGGCAGCATCCGATTTATTTTGCGGAGGAGAAAGAAGACAGAAAGCACATTCAAACAGAGCCTACCTGGAATGACGATAACAATATCAATTTTGGCTTGGGCTTCGAATACCAGCAGGCACACCAGCCTGTGCGTGAGCAAAAAGCGGCTGTCGGCCATGCGGTAAGAGCGATGTATCTATATATTGCGATGGCGGATCTGGCCGCGAAAACGGGAGATGCTTCCCTGTTACAAACCTGTGAAACGCTGTGGGAGGATGTAACGAACCACAAAATGTACATCACTGCCGGGATCGGATCTGCCGTCAACGGAGAAGCATTCACTTGCCATCATGATCTCCCCAATGACAGCATGTACTGCGAGACCTGCGCCTCGGTAGGGCTGGCCTTCTGGGCCAATCGTATGCTGCGCTTATCGCCGGACCGGAAATATGCCGATGTGCTGGAACGTGCGTTATACAACGGAACGATTAGTGGGATGGATCTGGATGGCAAACGGTTTTTCTACGTGAATCCGCTGGAAGTCAATCCGCATCAGAAATCCAGAAAGGATCAGGAGCACGTAAAAACAGAGCGGCAAAAATGGTTCTTCTGCGCGTGTTGTCCGCCTAACCTGGCCCGCATGATCGCATCGGTCGAAGACCATATATACACCCAAACCGACGACACGTTGTATACACATCTGTATATTGCAGGCAAGGTGAACCTGAATTTATCTGGTCAAGAGGTTGAAATCACACAAACTCACCGTTATCCATGGGATGCGGATTTGAGCTTTTCCATTCATGTAGCAGAGCCGGCTTCATTTACATGGGCGCTGCGCATTCCGGGCTGGTGCAAACAGGCAGAGGTAAAGGTAAATGGAGAAGCCATTTCATTAGACCATCTGGCAAAAGGGTATGTCGAAATCCAGCGTATCTGGAATGACGGTGATGTCGTTTCCTTGCATTTGGCTATGCCGGTTGAACGCATTCGGAGCAATCCGCTGGTCTCCATGAACCAGCAGCAAATTGCCCTGCAACGGGGCCCCGTCGTATTTTGTCTGGAAGAAGTGGATAATGGGGCTAATTTGGCGGGATTACGATTGCCTAAGGATAGCCTCATTACGGAAGAGTTTAGCGAAAACCTGCTGGGTGGAACTGTAAAGCTGACCACAGAGGGGTATCGGGTGAAAAGCTCAACTGCATTATATAGCTCGGAGCCCCCTGAGCTTGTTCCCCAGCAAATCACCGCCATTCCTTACTACGCTTGGTGCAACCGGGCCAAAGGGGAAATGCGTGTATGGGTTTATGAATCATAATTCATTCGCATGAGGAGAGAAAAAATCATGAGCACGAGAATTGTGAGTACGGAACCACCCGAAAAAGCAGCCAGTACCGTTCCTTTTCATCGTAAGATCAGCTATTCATTAACGGATACAGCGGGCAATCTGTTATACTGTGTCATTTCCAGTTATCTATTATATTTTTATACGGATGTATTCGGTCTTTCTATCGGGATTGCCGGGACGCTGCTTTTTATCACCCGTTTTATCGATGCTATTGATGCCCCGATCTGGGGCATCCTGATTGACCGGACCAAATCAAAATATGGACAGAGCAGACCTTATTTTCTATGGCTATCCATTCCGTTTGCCGTGTTCATGGTCCTTACGTTTACGACACCCAACTGGAGTGAGTCCGGGAAAATTGTATACGCTGCCATTACTTATATCATAGCCGGTATTTTGTATACAGGCATTAGTACGCCCATTACCTCCATTCTCCCTAACCTGAGTAATAACTCCAATGAGCGCGTCGTCCTGAACTCCTTCCGTATGGTTGGGGGAAATGTGGGCTTCTTTATCGCCACGACGTTTACGCTGCCGCTGGTCGCTTTCTTTGGACAGGGGAATGATCAAAAAGGCTTTTCTTTAACGCTCATTTTATTCGGAATCATGGCGGTTATCATGTTTTTAATAGCGTTCGCCGATTTGCGAGAAAATACAGCAGTTAAAACCAAATCGATTCCGATTGCCAAGAGCTTTGCAGCCATCAAACGTAACTGGCCCTGGATGCTCGTCGTCGCTGCTAACTTGTGCTATTGGATTGCCTTGAACATCCGTTCATCCACGCTCATCTTTTATCTGCAATACAATCTGGACAGCAAGGATTTGGTCCCTTTAATCAACGGGCTGACCTCGATACAATTAATCTCGATGGTTCTGATTCCGATATTCGCCAGAAAATTAAGTAAAAATTCGATCATGATTATCGGATTGATATTGGCTGCACTGGGGCAGGTTGTGATTTTAATGGGGAGTGCCAACTTAACCCTCATTATTGCCGGCTGGATTATTGGTGCGTTAGGTTCAGGCTTTGCATGTTCGATGCCATTTGCGATGCTGTCAGATACAGTGGATTATGGGGAATGGAAAAATGGAATTCGCGCAAGTGGGTTCCTGACCTCCATCGGAAGCGCATTTTGTATTAAAGCGGGCAGCGGGATCGGGGGATTATTGCCTGCATGGGTGATGGGTAGCACGGGCTACATCGCCGGGAAGGTTCAAACGCCTACCGCATTGTCCGGAATTCAGTTTAGCTTTATCTGGCTACCGTTTATCATCTTCCTGATCGGGATCATTCCTATGTTCTTTTATAAAAAATTCGAAAAGAATGAAGCTTCCATTCAACAAGATTTAGTTGCAAGAAGATCAGAATAATTCATATAACATTTTATTGATAACATCATAGAGTGTTGTGTTTTGCTTGAAAGCCTGTTCACTAAGTTGAGCAGGTTTTTGTATTTTTTTCTATTCAAAATGTGAGTAAAACTATTGACAGGATTTTCTTTTGGGGTGATACTTCAATGAAGGCTCTTCTGGTGAAGGGTTTTTTTCAATTTGATAAAAAGAATGTGATGATATGAGTCAACTGAGTGTAAGAATGAGAACGCATGGCTTTCTGAACAAGCATTTTACAGGAGAGTCTATTGATTATCGACAGATTATTGCTCTGTTTATCCCGCTTCTGATTGATCAGGCCTTTATTGTGGGGCTTAATTTGGTGAACACCGCCATGATTAGCTCATCAGGGATGGCGGCGGTCAGTGCGGTAAATATGATTGATTCCCTGAATATTTTTCTGATTAATGTGTTTGTTGCGGTGTCCACCGGGGGAACGGTTGTCGTTGCGCAATATAGGGGAAGCGGCAACGACCTCATGGTCTCCAAGGCCGCATCTGGCACCATTTCCTCCGTTTCCTTGCTGGCCTTATGTATCAGTTTGTTTATGATTGCGTTGTATAATCCGATTTTAAGTGTTCTGTTCGGCTCTGCCTCACCGGATGTATTGGCCAACGGCAAGGTGTATCTGCTGGGAAGCTGTGTATCTTTCGTTGGGATTGCAGTGGTTGAGGCGGTATGTGGAGCATTGAGGGGAATAGGGAAGACGAGAGCGTCTTTGGCGCTTTCTCTCATTATGAACCTATCGTATGTGGTCTTAAATGTAGTATTTATCAATCTATTGCACATGGGTGTGCTGGGCATGACGATTGCGGTGAACGTGTCCAGATATGCGGCAGCCGTCTGCGCGTTGATCTATTTGGTCAGGGTAGATGATGATCTGCGTGTTCAGCTTAGAGATATGCTTTATTTTAATCTAGCGATGCTCAAAAAGATTCTGTTCATCGGACTTCCGTTCGCAGCGGAGCAGATGTTTTTTAACGGGGGTAAAATTTTAACCCAGATTTTCATTGTGAGTCTGGGGACAAATGCGTTGGCGACGAATGCCATTTGCTCATCACTGGCTAACGTGTTCCAAATCCCTTCCAATGCCCTGGCGCTTACCATTGTGACGGTGGTCGGGCAATGCATGGGTCGCCGTAATATTGAGGATGCCCGCAAGTTTACCAAATCGTTTATTTGGCTGTCGTCTTTTTCTTTTATTGTCATGGGCCTCATTCTGATGCCTTTATTTAAGCCGATGGTGGGGCTGTTTCATCCACCTGCTGAAATCGTAGATGACATTTTCACCGTCATACTGATTAATACGTTGGCCCAAATCCCGCTGTGGTCCATCGCCTTTATTACGCCCTCTGCGCTTAGAGCAGCAGGTGATTCGAAATTCACGTCACTCACCTCAATGCTATCTATGTGGTTGTGCCGGGTGGTGCTTGGATATATTTTGGGCATCGTCTTCAATTTGGGGATTGTCGGTGTCTGGCTGGCGATGGATATTGAATGGGGCGTGCGGGGGCTCGTGTTCCTGTGGCGCTTCCGAGGGAACAAATGGGTACAACATCGTTTGATCGATTGAATAGGTCCACTTCTGTAAAATTGACTTCTGGATGAAGCATTTTATAGGAGTGGATTTTTTTTCTATTTGACGGATTGTCAAGCTAAGAGGGACAGAGCTTCTGTAAAAGATTCGTGAGCCGTGTCTTTTTTTATGTTTTCCTGTAGATGATGTACTTCATATTACAATCTGTCAGATATAATGTTGTTAAAACTAAAGGATGGTGTATCCAAGGTTTGATGGACATCAAGTAAGGGATTACATATTAAAGAGGAGGACTGTATGTGGATTTATGAGTGGTATAAGTGGAGAAATTGGAAACTACAGTATAAATTAATGATCATCTATATCCCTCTTATTGTCTTGCCCTCTGTGGTAGGTCTTGCTATATTAACAAACAGTTATAATCAAACATCACAAGAAGTTATTAGTTATTATTCTAAGACAATAATCGATTTAACCAGGGATAAAATTGATACACAAATATCTAATTATAATGACATAAGTTTGAAACTATTTACAAAATCTGAAATTATTCGATTGTTTGAAGATATACCCGAAAATCAATTTGAAAGGCTGGGAATTCAAAGGCAATTGGAAGGGAATATTCGTCCTGCGATTGGGGAGATTGATATAAATAATATTATATCATGTGTTTTTGTAACGAAATCTGGACGTTTTGTGGTGGGCAATGATAGTGCTGATCATTACAATGATAACGAACAGACATTTATTGATAATATTGAAAAAAGTAATGGTGCGCCAGTATGGTCCAACCCTCGTGAATTTCGCATTGGGAATCGAGAGGTGCAAGCTTTTCGCTTGGGCCGGGTCATAAAAGATGATAACTTTCAGCCAATCGGGATTGCTTATTTGGTTATCAATTCGCGTTGGCTTCAGAATACATTAACGTCATCTCAAGTGGGTTCAGGGGTAGAATTAGCTGTGAGAGATTCAAGGGATCAAGTAATAATTAAAAAAGAGATGCAGCTGGCCAAAACATCAGATAATACTCTCGATATAGTAGCTCAAATAAAACAGAACGACTGGAGTGTTTTTGCTTCATTCTCGCTGGCCGAGCTTTATGGAACTGTACACCGTATGAGCGGTTTTGCGGTAGGGCTTATTGTTCTCTGTACTGTGATAGGGTTAGTAGCAACCTATATTTTTGTAACTGATTTAGTTATACCTATAAAACGACTCAGAGGAAATATATATCAAGGAATAAAGGGAGTCCAGCCTCAATTGATGATAAAATTCAAGGGCGCAAGGGAAATTTGCGAGTTGAATGATTTGTTTATCTCATTCTTATACGAAATTTATAATTTGGTTGAAGATGTGAAAAAGAATGAGAAGAAAAAACGAAAAGCAGAGTTAAAGCTGCTCCAGAATCAGCTCTCTCCACATTTTCTCTATAACACATTGAACTCAATACGCTGGATGGCCCTTATCAGGAAACAGGATCATATCCGTGAAATGGTTGATGCTTTAACTCATCTATTGACTTATTCACTGCATAATGCAGATGAGCTGGTGTTGCTAAAGGATGAATTATCTGTTATGCAAGACTATGTAAAAATCCAAAAAGTCCGTTATCAAAATTTTCAATTTATCACTCATATCGAAGCCGATTTGGAAAATGTAAAAATTCTCAAGTTTTTATTACAGCCGTTAATTGAGAATGCCTTGGTTCATGGCTTATCTAATATTGACAGACCTGGTGAAATTAAATTGAGCATTAAGGAATGTAATAATCAACTCCTCGTGCAGGTCATTGATAACGGAATGGGTATTTCGAATGAGCGGTTATCATCTATTCATGAAATATTGGCCGGGAAGAACGAGAATAATCACATCGGATTAAGAAGCGTGCAAGAGCGTATTCAGATGTATTATGGTTCTGAATACGGTTTGCAGATATTGAGTATGGAAGGTAGCGGAACTACCATGGAAATAATCATGCCGTTAATAACAGATGTGGGGGTACAGACTCATGAGGAAAGTGATGATAGTTGATGATGAATCACTTGTTCGAATAGGATTTCAAACCATCATTGACTGGGAAAATCACGGCTACCATGTATCCGGTGTTTACCGAAATGGTCTGGAGGCTTGGGAGGCGATAGAGCGAGAAGGTCCGCCTGATGTATTGCTGACAGATATTCGGATGCCTGAAATGGACGGACTGGAACTTATCCGTCGAATTCGAGAGAACAACATCGTTATGAACATTTTAATCCTTAGTAGTCATGAGGAATTCCAATACTTAAGAACCTCTATACAGCTAGGAGTTCAAGATTATATTCTAAAGCACTTGTTTGATCCTGATGAGTTAATTCAGACTCTTGACCAGTTGAATTATGCAGATGTGACAGAATCATCTATAGAAGAACAAATCGTTGTTGCTGATTTGGATTTAGAAAGACAGTTGCTGCTGCGCGAAACGAGAACTTTATCGGGAATTATAATGAAGGAAACGGGTATAGAAGTTGCTCGTTATCCGAATTTGCTGAAAAAATGGAATAGTAACGGGAGCCACGGGTATTGGGTTGCTATTAGAGCACTTCCTAGTCAGAACGGTTATTTGGATTCAGATTTAAAAGCTTTGGGTTATTTATTGCATGAATTGATTGAACGATTTAGTAAGAACGTTTATATCGGGATGGATCAAGAGATGTTCCATGTCCAATGTTTTCTCGAATCAGAAGCTGATATACTGGACGCTAAAATTTTTCGGGAAGTTTCAGACACGGTTCAACAAAACTTAAATATCCCTATCGTAATAGGTATGAGTGAAAGAGGAGCATTTTTAACAGAAATGATAAAGATGCGCAAGCAGGCTGAAGACGCTGTGAGTAAGTCTTTTTATTTGGGTGCGGGAATATATCAATACGATTCTACACGTCCGATGATGAATATAGTGGCTTCAGAATGGATGGATTTGAAAAAGACGGCTTTAGAGCTTTTGAAGGACAAACAACGGGATAGCATTTATACGTGGATGAGTGAAGTCGGGGAGCTGTTTGCAGAGAGGTATACACCCGAGGAGGCAGTCAGATTTCTTCAGATGGTGTACAAACAGTTTATTAAGCAAAGAACGGAAACCTTTTTAGTAGATCAGGATACTTTAGAGCAGGAAATGAATCCTCTTGTACTTGCTTATGAAATATCAGAATCTGTTTCTTCCTGGTCTGAGCTGCTTCGGATTACACGTGTTATGATGGAAGAGCGGGATCGAGTTTTTCTTCTTATCAAAAAGAGAAGTCCCTGGCTAGAAGCAGTAATAACATTTATTCACGAGCATTATGCTGAATCGATTCGTTTGGAAGATGCAGCGCATATTACCAATTTCAATGCAAATTACTTTGGCCAGTTGTTTCGTAATGAGACGGGCTTTACATTCCTGGAATATGTTACTAAGGTTCGTATTGAGAAGGCAATGGAGTTGCTGAAGAATCCGAATCTTTCAACAGAGGAAATAGCGTCCCGAATCGGGTATCCTAATGCGAACTATTTTGTCAAAGTATTTAAAAAAATCACGGGGACTACCATATCAGAGTATCGGACTTTTCAAAAAAACTGAAGAATTAGCATTTTAAACTGAACAATTGGAATCAATCCAGCCTTTCTCTAATGAAAAGGCTGGATTTTTGTTTAACAAATAAAAAAAGTGCTGGAGAAATGGAAGCGTAATCAAAATTTTGATCATGGGATTTAGAACGCATAAAGACTAACATAATAACAAGAACAACATGTCAATATTCCAAAAGGGGATTTATTATGAAAAGAAAAATTGGAAGCGTATTCCTGAGTGTAGTAATTGCTTCAGCTGTGGCGCTCGCCGGATGTTCAGACACAAGCTCAAAAAGTGAGGGAGCAAATGAAACCAATACAGTAACTCTACAAGTATGGGGCGATCAAGGCAACCAATCCGTAACTGAACAGGGATTCAAAAAAATCAATGAAATTTTTATGAAAAATAACCCGGGTATTCAGATAGATTTCCAATATACAGGAACGTTAGAGACTATAGATACTGCTGTAAAAGCTAACTCTTTGCCAGATGTCTTCTATGTACAGGGAAACAAAACGCCTAAGATGGATTTGTATGTAAAAAGCGGGGCTCTTCTTCCTTTGGACGATTATAAGTTGGATACAAGCCGTTATCCAAAAGAAGCTATTGAATATGGAACGGTGGACGGAAAACTCTATACTTCGCCACCTTCCTTTATGGATTCGCAATTAATGTTTTACAACAAAGAAATTTTTCAGGAGTATAACCTGGAAGTTCCAAAAACATTTGATGAATTTGTGAAAGTTGCAGATACGTTAAAATCGAAAGGAATTACCCCTGTTGCTATGCCAGGCAAAGATGCTTGGTCCAGGTTGTGGATCGCATTTAGTCTACTTCCTGCGCTAGGTAATGATGCACTTCAAGCTGTTAATCATGGAAAAGGAGACTTCTCCGATCCTGGCATCGTTAAAGCGTTCCAAACGATTCGTGATTTTGCCGACCAAGGTTATTTTTCAAACAACCTGGGTTCCGTAGATACTGCTGGAGCCCAGCTGGCTTTTACGAACGGAAAAGCAGCTATGATAGCAGATGGAACATGGAATAATTCAACTTACGAAAGTTCGATGAGCAATCTTGGACGTTTTTATATTCCAGGGACGGATGGTAAGAAAACAGCACCTCAAAGTTTGAGTAATTTAATGACTTATGCAGCTTCGGCAAATACAAAGCATCCGAAAGAAGCTGCAGAGTATATCAAATTTTTAGCAAGCCAGGAAGCGCAGCAAATTTTTGCAACGGAAACGGGCGCAGTACCTATTATTGATGATATTAAGCCAAAAGATGAAGGTGTAAAGGAAATGGCTGCCTATGATAGCCTTGGAGATAATATTTATACGGTTTTGACAAATGTTTCGACTGATGAAGTCAAGCTCACTGATATCTTTTTAGAAGAAGTAATGCCTAAGCTCCTGACAGGCAATATGACAGGGCAGGAAGCAGCAGAGACATTGAATGCTGCATTAGCAAAAACGAAATAAACTTTATGTAGGAAGGCTCGGTTCAGGCCGAGTCTTTCTATATCTTAGGGAGTGACGAAACATATGCAATCCATAAAGAATACACCAAATTCACAATTTGGTGTTCAAACTGGAAAAGTATCATCATTCATTGAATGGCTGAAGAGACATCCATACATGTGGTTTATCGCACCAGGCTTCATCCTATATTCCATGTTTGTCATTTATCCTATTGTTTCAGCGGCAATCATGAGTTTGTACTATTCAAACGGATTTGGAGATTCAAAATTTGTTGGTTTCCAAAATTATATTGAATTATTTACCACCAAGGAGTTGTATAGCCAATTTTTAAATGCCTTTAAGAATAATGTGTTCTTGTTTGTATTAAATATTGTTCTTGTTTTACCTGCACAGCTGTATCTAGCCTATTTGATTCATACGAAGATACGTGGGTATCGTTTTTTTCAAACGATGATATTTGCGCCACAATTTATTACCTCGACGGTTGTCATTTTTATGGGTACATTGATTTTTGATCAAAACATCGGGATTTTTAATCATGTATTAACGCTGGTGGGACTAGAGAATTGGGTGCAAAATTGGCTGGGTATTCCAGGGAAAGAGATGTATGTTGTATTTTTGATTAGTACCTGGAGTGGCATTGGTTTTAGTATGATTTATTTTATCGGAGCCATGAAAATGCTGCCTGAAGAAATTTTTGAAGCTGCATTTTTAGATGGGGCCGGTTATTGGGGAAGATTTTTTCATATTGTGATCCCGTTGCTTCGAACAAGCATCATCAATGTGGTAATTATTAGTTATATTTTTTCCATGACAGTGTTTGATTATAACTATATGCTTGGTGGCGTATCTGGAGGTACTGACCACTCTATGGACGTTATGACTCTCTTCTTCTATAGAGTTGCTTTTGGCTCTAACGGAGCTATGGGAGGAACCGTCAGTGCCAACTCCATAGGAATGGGAACTACGATTGCATGTGTAATGTTTGTTGTAATCCTTATTGTGGCTCTGGTTCAGCTTAAACTTTTGTCTGGTAAGGAGGAGAACTAATATGTTCCGAAGCGAACGGCAATATG
Source organism: Paenibacillus kribbensis (assembly GCF_001705305.1). Lineage (GTDB taxonomy): Bacteria > Bacillota > Bacilli > Paenibacillales > Paenibacillaceae > Paenibacillus > Paenibacillus kribbensis_B. Next base: position 179,676 of record NZ_MCBP01000008.1, on the reverse strand, counting down.
TAAGCCAAGCAATCCTGTTTTTGTACTGTTCATTTACTGTATTTGTTCTAGGATATTTAGTGTGGAACTCGTTTCGGACAAAGAAAGATGTTCTAACAAATACTATAGGATGGCCTAAGGAATGGAGCGTTCAAGCTTATATTGATATTTTCAAAGAGGACCATTTTCAATTTAACATCTTTAGCAGCGTCATCATTTTGATCGGTGCCATTGTGCTCATCATTCTTCTTTCTTCCATGGTGGCATATGGATTAGGGATATACAAGTTTCGTTTTAGACAAGGAATTATGCTTTACTTTCTACTTGGATTGATGTTTCCGATGCAGCTAGGTATTGTACCCATCTTTTTGATTATTAAAAATATGGGACTGATGAATAGTGTGTGGGGAGTTATGCTGGTTATGGCAGCGGGAATTTCCACGCCTGTTCTTATGCTGACTCATTTTTTCGCAAAATCGCCCCGTGCCTTGTATGAATCGGCAAAGATAGATGGAGCTGGAGAATGGAAAATTTTTTGGAGAATTATGTTCCCGTTAGCCTCTCCAATTATTGTGAGTTTGTGTATTGTCATTTCCGTAGGTATTTGGAATAACTTCTTTGTCCCGCTCGTCCTGTTGCAAAATGACAATGTAAAAACAATCCCTCTTGCTATCATGAAGTACACGAGCAATCTTATGATGAATATGGACAGCGCTTTAGCTTCTTCTGTTCTTGCCACGATTCCTATCTTAATCGCGTTTTTCTTTTTGTCGGATCGTATTATTGAAGGTGTAGCAACTGGCGGTGTAAAGGAATAACCATCTGAGGATTGTATGTAGAAGGAGCTGTCAAAGAGATGCTAGTAAACTGGGAAGAGGAAGCTAAATGGATTTGGACTCCTGATTGGACAATAGATGATGAAAACAAGGTAGGAAGCTTCGTTTATTTCCGCAAGACGTTTAATTTGGAAAACGGACCCCATCAAGCCGAAATCAAGGTTTCAGCGGATAGTCGATATCGGCTCTTTGTTAACGGAATCTCTGTCAGTTTCGGTCCATGCAAAGGAGATCGTTTCACCTGGTATTATGAAACGGTAGATATTAGCTCATTTTTGAGGGAAGGAGAAAATGTAATAGCGGCTCAAGTCTTACGATATTCACCTATGCAGGAAGGTAACGAGTCCGTGTGGAGGACACGTTTGGCTGGGTTATATGTACATGGCATCATCAGAGACTCTGCTGGTCATATGGTCAATCAGCTCCATACGGATGAGTCTTGGCGCTGCATAAAGGATACAGCCATTTCCCTTTCTCAGGGTATATATACCGTTTTTTTGGGTATCACGGAGGAGGTAGATGGATTAAAGCTTCCTTTTGGATGGAATGTAAGCGGATACGATGATGGTGATTGGCTTCCTGCCTCCCCTTACCGGTTTGATACTTTACATGGCGCTCTGAAGCCTTGGGTGTTAACGGAAAGGGCAATTCCTTTGATGAAGGAGGAAAATCGACGATTTTCAAACGTTCAGAGAGTCATGGATTCGGAGGTGCCAACTGAGGCGTGGCTTGATCTATTGTATCGTGATGTTCCATTGACGATTCCTGCTCACAGTAGGGTCATTGTTGAGTTGGATGCTGGGGAATTGACAACCGCATTCTTGCAGTTTGCCATGAGTCAGGGGGCAGGAACCAAAATCTCTTTGTTGTGTGCTGAATGTTATGAACAGGAGCCTAAACTAGTACCTTGGATGCGCGATAAGGGAGACCGAACAGATAGCGTAACTGGCTCCTTATACGGAGATGATGACGTATATCGTGTAGCGGGAATGAGAGATAAATTTGAAAGCTATGAACCGTTTTGGTTTCGCACATTCCGTTATGTACGTATTGAAATTGAAACCAATGGACAACCACTCACGCTGCATCAGCTAGATTATCGCGAAACGGGTTATCCCCTTGAAGTTATCGGTCATTTTAACAGCTCAGATAACTCATACTCGAAGCTATGGGATATTAGTTTACGGACGCTACGGCTGTGTATGCACGAGAGTTATGAAGATTGCCCTTATTATGAACAGTTGCAATATGCTATGGATACGCGCTCCCAGATTCTATTCACGTATAATGTGTCGGGAGATGACCGTCTTGCACGGAAGACGTTTTATGATTTCCATAGCTCATTGCTTCCTCAAGGGTTAACACAATCTCGCTATCCATCTCATGCGCCACAGGTTATTCCTGGTTTTTCATTATATTGGATTCATATGCTTCACGACCATATGATGTACTACGGAGACATTCAATTAATGAAGAGATACAGGTCTTCGGTAGATGCCGTATTAGACTACTATGATCGAATGCTTGACGAGCGTGGGCTGGTTGGCGCAATGCCAAGCCAATATTGGTCGTTCATTGATTGGACAGATGAGTGGAAAGAATCATTTGGTGTTCCTACCGCCTCTCATTATGGAATACTTACCATTCATAGTCTTATGTACGCGGCGGCCCTTCGGAAAGCTGCGGAGATGGCAGCCTTTGTCGACAGGGAGGGCGTTGCTTCCGAATATAGGGGAAGAGCAGAACGCATCTGTACAGCTGTAGTTGCAAATTGCCGTTCAATGGACAATTCAGGTTTGTTTACCGATGGGCCCGGTGTAGAACTGTTTAGTCAGCAAACACAAATATGGGCTGTCTTGTCTGAAACCGTAAAAGGGGAAGAAGCGAAGCAGCTTATGGAGATCACTTTAGCAAATGAGTCCATTCCCAAAAGCTCCTTTGCCATGTCATTTTACTTATTCCGTGTATTGGCAGCGACTAATCTGTATGATCGCGTACACTCACTATGGGAGCCGTGGAGAAAGATGGTTGACCAAAACCTGACTACGTGGATGGAAGATACCGTGAGTCAACGAAGCGACTGCCATGGATGGGGAGCCGTACCTCTTTATGAGTTTACCTCGGAAATTCTAGGCGTGCAGCCCGAGACACCCGGATATAGCAGCATTCGGGTTCGCCCAAGAGTAGATCATCTGACATGGGCAAAAGGACAGGTTGCCACTCCGAAAGGACTGGTAAAAGTAGAATGGCACCATAGTGAAGGGGAATTTTCAGTCCAGGTTGATGGACCGGAGCAAACGCCATTGACGCTCATTTTACCTGACGGAAATATTCAACATTTTAAAAGTGCAGCATCTGTTCAATGTATCTTGAAGCTATAGCAGGGATAACGGATTAAACTTTTATAAGTGGGGGAGCAAATAGCTATGAATATAAAATTGGTTAAGACCACCTATCAGGATGATCGCAAGAATACGGATCAAGAAAAGATAGATTTCTCGCCTGACCAAGGTGTCGAAATGAAGGTTGTGAATATCTATCCTGAAATGGAGTATCAAACGTTTGATGGCTTTGGTGCAGCGATTACCGAGGCTGCAGGCCACACCTTTTCCTTAATGAGTGAGGAAAGTCAAAAGCACATACTGGATGCTTATTTTGGACCTAATGGGAACCGCTATAATTTACTTCGAACTCATATCGATAGCTGCGATTTTTCCTTGGGACAATATGCCGCAGTGAATGATCCGGAGGATAGAGAGTTCAAGTCTTTCTCTCTGGAGCGAGATGAACAGTATATTATTCCTCTTTTAAAAGAGGCGCAGCTAACAGCCGGCAAATCATTAAGCGTGATGTTGTCACCTTGGTCACCGCCTGACTTTATGAAAACAAATGGCCAACGAACCCATGGAGGGTCCCTGAAACCCGAATATAGAGCATTCTGGGCTGATTATATTAGCCATTACGTTAAAGAATACCGTAAAAAAGGCTTCAAAGTAGATATGCTCACAATTCAAAATGAACCCAATGCGGTACAAACATGGGATTCTTGTTTGTATACGGCCGAAGAAGAGAAAGAATTTTTACGCGATTTCTTATATCCTTCGTTAGTGAAAAATGGTTTACAGGATATCGAGGTTCATATTTGGGATCACAATAAAGAAAGAATGTTTGAACGGGCGTGTACGATCATTGATAAAGAGACAGATAAAATGGTCAGTGGAGTAGCTTTCCATTGGTATACAGGTGAGCATTTTGACGCCATACAGCTTGTGCATGAAAAATTTCCTGACAAGAAGTTAATTTTTTCAGAGGGTTGTGTGGAATACAGCAGGTTTAGTTTGGCTGGACAATTAGAAAATGCCCAAATGTACGCCTATGACATCATTGGGAATTTGAATGCCGGAATGACGGCCTTCATTGACTGGAATCTCATTCTCAATAAAGAAGGCGGTCCTAACCATGTAAACAATTTCTGTGATGCCCCGATTATGTGCGACACAGAACAGGATATCGTGCAAGAAAAGCTTTCTTTTACGTATATTGGCCATTTTAGTCGCTATATAGAGCCGGGAGCCAGACGGATTGCTTCCACAAAATATACTGACAAGTTACATCTGGTATCCATGAAAAATCCTGATGGGTCCATTGTGGTTGTTTTGCTTAACCGTTCGAATGAAGAGGTACCAGTAGCATTACGGATGAAAGGGCAAGTAGCGGAGTTCTTGGTACCTGCTAATTCGATTGTAACTGGATTCATAGAAATATAAATTGGGAATTATGAACGGAACCTAGGCTATCCAAGCTTAGGTTTCTTTTTTGGAAGGATATTTAAACAAAACTTAGTGGACACAGGCCTGAAATTACGTTTGACAAAGAAATGATGTCAATGGTTAAATTTAACTGGAATTTAAATTGACATTTGAGGTGTATCATTTGGAGGAACATGATTTAACGAAAAATCCATCTAGTGCAGCTCCGGGAGAGTATGCGGCTCATGGCAGCTATCGTCGACCGGAACCGGATAAGATGGCAGTATTATCGAAAACGTACGGAGTCTCTATTTTTTTCAGAAGATGGGCGGCCTGGATGATCGACTTTATCCTTATCGTCTTCGGATATGGAGGACTGGTTTATTTTGCGGCAGAACAGGCAGCTGCTGTGGGAACCCCAAATATGGGCATGGTATTCGGCATCTTCCTGATGGGCTCCTTCTGCTATTATTTGTTGCTGGAAGGACTTACTGGCTATACGCTGGGCAAGTTTGTACTTCGTATCCAGGTTGTGAATGGAGAAGGAAGACCGCCGGGCATGGTTAAATCGTTGATCCGTACCCTCATATATCTGGTGGATACGAATCCGCTGCTTTTTTGGGGGCTGCCCGCCGGTATATGTGTGCTGGCGACACCCAAAAAACAACGGCTTGGCGATATGGCTGCAAGTACATATGTTGTTAAGGTGCGGGATCTGAGAGCTGTGGGAAGAAAAAAAACCGGGATTTTTGTAGGAGCAATCATCCTAATGACGATCGCCTCGGTCGTCTTTGCTGTATCCGTTATTTCTTCGCTCGTTACACAAATTGTGAAGCCCGAGGTTTTTGTCAGCAAGGATGATCAGTTTGCGGTTACAGCCCCGTGGAACTGGTCACGGGATGATACGATGAATGAAGATGCAGATATCTCGATTCAAAATAAATTAGCAGAAAAATATTCGATCGTGTTATCTGAACCGAAAAGCGATTTCGACAGCAGTATGACTCTGCAAAAGTATAACCAGATCATCCAAGATCATATAGAATCGGGGCTTACGAACCCACAATCGGGGAGCACTTCTGACATTGTGGTGAATGGATACCCTGCCATCGAATTTACCCTCAAAGGAGAAGTGGAAGACACTCCAATTATGTATAACGTGACCACGATTGAAACACCTTCACACTATCATCAAGTGCTAGCTTGGACCTACGCTTCCCGATACGGCCGGGCAGAGCAGGAACTGCGCAAGATTAGAGACAGCTTCCGCGAAGTTAAACGTTAGCGCTACCTATGATGTTAAGCTATAAGGAGTCCCGCCAACATTTTAACGAAAATATACGCTAAGCCGTCGGATGTGACCGGCTTAGCGTTCAGATCATAAGTTTGTTTAGTATAATTTTAATACCCCCCCAAGTTTTAGTCCTATATACCCATAATAACTTTATATATCAATAGATTTTAAATAATGATCGAAACTAAACAAGTGATAAATACATGACTTAACAATTTGTTTTTTTATATTAACAAAAATACGTTTTTCATAAAACCAGCAAGGGAGAATTGCGTCACAAAAAAATGACACCATTCTCCCCTACAGCTTACTTTAATATTCTCCTTTTATTACAAAAAACGAGCCCGAATGGTTCCAGCTAGTTTAGACTTTTGCCTGGCGAACTTAAACTTCACATCCACTCCTTAGCATGCTTTTTTATTAATGAAATCATACTTTTCATTGATGGTGAAAGCCATTTATCTTTGTGGTAAGCAAGGTACGTTGAAACTGCGGTAAGATCAGATTCGACCTCTTCCCCGATTAATTTATGGCTTTCCAATTCCTCTTGTACCGAAAAATAAGGAACCATGGATATTCCTAAACCGCTCCTAACACATTGTTTAATCGCTTCGATGCTCTGAAATTCCAGACTTTCTTTAACTTTTAATTTCTTGTAATGGATATATTCATTAAAAACAGCCTTATAACCGCAACTACGTTCGGTATAAAGTACAGCCCCCAGTTCAAGATTCTTTTCAAGAGTCGGGCTGATGATCACCATTTTTTCTCTCATCAGCTGTTCACAGTGGAGTTCGGGCAATTTCCATCCATCACTTTCCAATACTAATGCAATATCGATTTCTCCTGTTTGAAGACAGGCCATAATATCTTGGAAATCAAGTGTTTTGAGGGATAAATTCACATTCCGATATACTTTTTTATACTCGACAAGAAGAGATGGGACGCGATGAATCATAAGTGATTCCGATACACCCAGTGTAAGATCACCTGTAGGTTCGTTGTCTGTCGTTAAAGCTTGATCGTATAATTCAATGATTTTTAAAGCGTAAGGAAGAAACTGTTCTCCGTAGTGGGTTAGCACGACTTTTTTACCCAAACGATCAAAAACAGGTTTTCCGATCTCAGCTTCCAACTCCTTGATATGTGCAGTGACGGAGGACTGGGCGTAACCTAGATGCTCAGCAGCTTTTTTAAATCCGCCTTTTTCAACAATAGTTTTCAGGGTTATGAGATGACGAAGCTCCACGTTTTCACACCTTTGTATGTAAAATTTATGACATGACTATAGTTCATTATTAATGAACGTTTAATTCTAATATATCAATTTTACTGCACATAAAACTCTGATTTATAATGTACCTGTCTGCAGACAACAATTCAACCTAAGTTTATCGGACGATGTGATCCTGCCAGGAACCCGAACTCTACAAAGGAGTGTGAATTCAAAAATGGACAACACAGGCAAGAAGAAGATTATTGAACACTTCCTCAGCCTTTATGGGCAAGGTCGTTGGGGGGACCCTCAGAACACGGAGCCGTTGAATGCACTACTCGACATGCTCACCGATGATGTCGAGTGGTGGATGAGCGGACTTCCACACCCCGGGTTCGTCTCCAAGGATGAATTCCGATCGATGCTGGCCCCGCTGAACGACATTACTGACGGGCCACTTCAGATCGTCCCTACCGGTTGGATCATCCAAGGGGACCGTGTGGCAGTGGAGGCCTACTCAACGATGAAGTTGAAGAGTGGACTTCGCTATCAGAACCATTATCATTTTCTCTTTGAGCTCCGGGGCGATAAAATCGCCGTCTACCACGAGCATCACGACACGGCCCACGTTAACGACGTATTAGTCAATATCACGGGTGACGCCGGGAAATAAGCAAAAAGGATGAGTTTAGATCCACCGTTTGCCGAATGTGAATCTTGCTCATCCTTTTTCAACCATTACAATATTTCAATGTACCCTTCTGTTCCATTCACGCGAATGCGTTGCCCGTCTTTGATCAGCCCGGTAGCATTTTCCACTCTGACAACTGCCGGCAAGCCATATTCACGAGCGATAACGGCTCCATGGGTCATCAGTCCGCTATAAGGGGTAAACAGAAAAAAGCATTTTGCATAACTCGATTCCAGTTGTTCGCGGCTATACAGGATATAGACGGACAAATTCATTCCAATCTATATCCTGCTAATTGAAAGGCACTCTCTGGATTTATGCAAAATGCTCATATATAAGCTTAACTTAAAAAAATGAACATCAAAACGGAGTAGGCGGAATGGTGCTGTACAAGCGGAGCGGTCGCTTTCAAAGCTTTCCGTAGGAAAGCTCGCTTCGGAAGCATCACCTTCCCCGGATTTCTACCGATGGAAGACTTTATTCCAGAAATCCGGGGGCGGTGGCGATGGGAAGCACTATCCGCCTGCGTAGTGGCGCTATAGGTAACTTTTGATGATCCGCAATCCGACGACTTTCGCCACCTTGCCTTGCGGGTGGGCTGTAAATCGAATCGTAACTTCATTCTTTTGACTCGTTACGGACTGAGGAAGCTCATAGGCAAACGTTTCAAACTTATTCATTTCCTCCGACTCCAGCTTGCCTTCTCCTAACATCTGACCATCTGCGGTGATGTCAAAGTCATGATGGGGACGGTCGGAGTCCTTCAGATAGGTCACTGCTAATTGGACAGGCTCATCCGGGAGGACCTTCATCACAAAAGAGAACCAGCCCCCAGGCCATGTATCGCGATATTTGCGGTTATAGATGGACCCCAGGCCTACATGTTCCCCAGTAAAGGCATGATCGCGTTCAGGCTGCATTTCCGCAGGCTGCACAGCATCGACCGTACGTCGTTCCAGCTCCAGCTGGTACGCTAACGCGGTACGGTATTCTGCCTCCGCTAACGCCCATTCCTCCGTGGAGAAAAGGTCCCAGTAGACGGTATAAAAACGATCATATAGCTGATAAAACGGACGAAGCTGCAAGTCTCCAACATAGCCCAAGTCATTCATACGGAATGTATTGGGCTCATTCTCATCAGGAACCAGCTTCGAGGTCAATGAACCTGCCGATCCGATCAGCACAGATGCCAGCAGGTGCTCCTCGTTGGCTTCCTGTGCGACAGGGCCGAGATCTCCAGCTAGCACAAGCGGGCCGTACATAAAGGCAATCCGGCGCGGATTGTCCGGCATTTCCTCGATTCTTACGGTCATAGGGATGTCATACTCGACCGTATCTCCGTCCTTCCATTCTCGTTCGATCACCACGTAGCTGGTGGGACAAGTCTCGGCGGTGAACGCTTCCCCGTTGATTTTAATGATCATGCCTTGTTCCGCCCAATGCGGGCATCTCAGCTTGATTGTGAAGGATTGTGGCTCCTTGCTGATGACGCGCAGCGTTCCCCGTCCAGTTTGCGGGAAGAGAGTTTCTTGCTTGAGCTGTACATCCATCTCGTCCCACGTTACGGTAGAAGGGACATATTGATTAACATAGATCGTTTGTGGCGTGTGAAAATAGATGGCCGTGCCGTACATGGAATGGCTTTCCATACCGGACCCGACACAGCATGTAAAATCCTCATATTGAGAATTGAAGGACTTGTGTCCACCCATTTCCAGTGATACAAAGTAGCATACGCGCCCATCAACAGGCTGCTGTGAAGCCAAAATATGATTGAACATCGCTCGTTCATAGTAGTCGGCATAGGCTGCGTAGGCGTCCCATTCGAACATATGCCGCGTTAGTTTCAGCATGTTGTAGGTGTTGCAGGTTTCACAGGTGCCTTCGCCCAAACGGTCATTCAGCTTCCCCGGTTCACCAAAATGCTCATTATAGCTATTACCGCCGATCACGTAGGAATGCTTGTGAACAACCCGATCCCAGAAAAAGCGGGAAAGGTCTGCATAGTGGGGTTTGCCTGTCACTTCATATTGCCGTGCAGCGCCAATGATTTTGGGAATCTGTGTATTGGCATGTCGCCCTGCCAGCGTATCCCGGCTGTCTGCGAGGTCATTCAGCACCTCGCCATGATAAAAGCGTTCCGCCAGCTTCAGGAAGCGCTCTTCCCCGGAATGCTCTGCCAGATCGGTCAGCACCTCGTTCATACCGCCAAATTCGCAATGCAGCACCCGCTGCATCTGCTCATCATCCAGTCCTCGGAATACGTCCTCCAGCCAGTCGCCAAGCTTGATTTCCATAGATAGAGCTTTGGGATGATGAGCCAGCAGATGGGCATCACGCAAGCCGGCGAACAGTTTATGCATCGTATATAGCGGCACCCAGCCCCCGTTCAGATCAAAGCCCTGGGAGCGAATATCCCCTGCTTTTACCTCCTCAAAAATCTCCTTTCCGCGCGGAATACCGGAAATGTATCCGTTTCCATGATTGTTTTGACATATTTCCAGCTCGTCGATGACATAGCTTACCCGTTCGAGCAGTCTTTCGTCGCCTGTGGCGGCATACATCAGCGAACAGCCGGATAGGTAATGTCCGAGTGTGTGTCCACTGATGCCACGCGCTTCCCAGCCCTCATAATGAGCGGCTTTGGACTCCAGCCCCGCATATTCACGAAAACGCGATAACAAACGATCCGGTTCCAGGCTGAGCAGATAGGCGGCATTCAGTTCCATCGCATGGTAGAGTGGACCGGAATCAATGCTTACTTTATGCAAGTCAAAAGCTTGTGCTTTCAAAATCATCGCTCCTTAGCTAAGATGAAAGTGTATATTTCTCCACTACATTAGCATTGCAATCGCGGTATGTCAGTAGCTTAACCATACAATGGGTGGACAAATCCGAACTTGAACCTAAAGAGGCGATAAAATGACTTATCTGAAAGTAAACGTGGATGCACCCGTTCAGCTGATCTCGGCAGGCGAGTTTATTTCCGAGGTGTCATGGAAGCATATGAGTCGTTCTATAGAGAACTTCGAGCTGATCCTTGGCGTTCATGAGAAAGTATACATACGAGAGGAACGGGAGCATTTTGAGATAGGAGAAGGAGATATGGTGCTGCTTTATCCTGGTCGCACACATGGAGGATATCGGGAATCGTTGCCGGGGGTTAAATTCTATTGGTTTCATTTCGACGTTCCCGCAACCCCGAATGTATTATCTAACGAGGAAATGAAGCAGGAAATCCATACGATGGAGGGGCTTTTGCAGCGTCACGGCGTGGTGCGGGATATCTATTTACCACAATGTGTACAGGCAGGGAACGGAGATCGGATTCATATCATCGTCAATCAAATTTTACACGTAGCCAACTCACATTATCTCACGCATCACAGTGCCAATTATTTGTTCACCTCGCTGTTAATTGAAATATCGGAGCTGGCTCTCGGTCGTCTGATCAACAGTCCTGTCAGCCCGCAGGGGAATGTGAGCTTTAACAAGATTATCGAGTGGACCCGGATTCATGCCGAAGAACCGCTGACGGTGACGGATATAGCCCGAAAATTCAATTACAACAAGGATTATATTTCACGTTTATTCAAGCAAAATACAGGCATGAGGCCCTTGGACTTCATTCACAGTATTCGGATTAACAAAGCCAAGGAGCTGATTTCACGTACAGATATGAGCATTAGGCAGGTCGCAGAAGAAGCGGGGTACACGGATGAGAAGTATTTTATGCGTTTGTTCAAAAAGAGAGTCCATATGACTCCTTCGCAGTACCGGAATGCCTATCATAAAACATTTATGAACAATGTCTAACGTATTTCCGCTTGGATAGGGAAATTTTATAGATAAAACATGAGAGGAGAGTCAGCTAGAATAAACTTGTAAGCGTTTTATTTATAGATAGAAGGGAGGAGAGACATCCACCATGATTACTAGAGAACAGATTTATCTGGATGAGAGGCTGGAGACCAAATCGGCTGTGTTTGAATTTATTGCCCAGGAGGCGGAGAAGCTGGGTGTCACCATCCATAGAGAGCAACTGGTGCATGATTTATGGGAGCGGGAGAACGTGTATTCAACAGGCCTTCAAGATCAGTTTGCCATACCTCATACACAGAGCGAAGCGGTCACAAGACCCGCAGTTCTGGTTATACGATTGAAAAACAGCATTGATTGGGCGTCTCATGACGGTAAGCCTGTCCAGTATATTTTCAGTATTTTGGTGCCCAAAGGCTCCGTGGATGTATCCCATCTGCAGATTATTTCCTCACTCGCAACCCTGCTTTTGGAGGATTCCTTCAAAGAGGCGGTAGCGGGCGCCAAGAATGGCGACGATGTGTATCATTTGCTCGAGCAGTATACAGAAGGGTTGGTGTCATAAATGAAAATTGTAGGCGTTACATCGTGTATTGCAGGTCTGGCTCATACTCCAATGGCGGCAAAAGCACTGGAAAAAGCAGCGGCCCAGCTCGGTCACGATATTAAAGTGGAGCAGCAGGGCGCACTGGGACAAGTGAATAAGCTGACGGAAGAAGAGATTTTAGCAGCGGACTTTGTACTGATTGCCTCGGATCAGACGGTGAAGGATGCGGAACGTTTTGAACATAAAAGAATCGTTCGTGTCAAAATCGGTCATGCGGTCAACAATGCGGAAGCGGTTCTCACCAAAGCGGTGGAAGCCATCTCTGCTCAAAAATAATGGATACATCCGATTAGCCGTTGAATTACAGTAGTACTCAAAATGGGGGAGAACATGATGAAAAAATGGCTGAGTGAAGCTAAAAAGCATCTGATGACAGGCATATCTTACCTGCTTCCGGTTATTATTGCAGGCTCCTTGATTGTGGCCGTGTGTAAAATTATCGGTCTGACGATGGGGGTCACCGACTTTGGCCCATATGCTGATAAGAGCGGCTTTCTTCATATTTTATATTTGGTCGAAAATGTAGGCTGGCGCGGAATTGGGCTCCTGAACATGGTGCTGGCCGGATATATCGCCTACTCCATAGCCGACAAGCCTGCGCTTGCTGCGGGGCTGATCGGGGGCGTGCTGGCACAGGAGACGAACGCTGGCTTTCTGGGCGCGCTCATTGCAGGTTTTTTTGCCGGCTATATTACGCTGTGGGTGAAAAACAAGGTGAAGATCACAGGCCCGGCCGCAGGCTCTGTCCCGCTCATTATTTTGCCGCTGATTACCGTGGGTTTAACGGGAATTCTAATGTCCGTCATTTTGGGCGGGCCACTGAGTGCGATTAATGAAGGGCTGGTCAACTGGATTAAGCATATGAGTGAAAGTGGAACCAGTACCCTGGTGCTTGCCTTGATTTTGGGAGCCATGATTGGGTTCGACCTTGGCGGTCCAGTCAATAAAGCTGCCTGGATGGCGGGAAATGCGTTATTCCTGTCAGGCGTGTATCTGCCCAATATTTTCGTCAACATTGCTATTTGTATTCCACCACTGGGCTATGGTCTTGCAACCCTGATTTTGAAGAAGCGCTTTTCCAAAACGTATCGGGAGGCTGGAAAAGGCTCTGTCATCATGGGCGTTATCGGAATTACCGAGGGAGCGATCCCGTTTACGCTGCGTAACCCTGCCAAGCTGATTCCACTGAACATGCTTGCCTGCGCCGCAGGTTCCGCACTAACAGCTCTGCTGGGCGCACACGTCATCATGCCTCCGATTGGCGGTTTATATGGCGCAATCTCCGTAGGGACTCCGTTTGCATATCTGGCTGGGGGAATTACAGGTGCATTAATCATTGTGGCGGGTACGCTACTCGTCAACTTCCGTGAGGAAGAGCAGCAGGCTGAATCGAAGGAAGCGTCTGTCAAGAAAAATGGAGAAGATATTGAGCTGGTATTTGACTGATGGGAAGCACCATCCGACTGCGCAGTGGCACAATATGAAAATTTTAAGTTCAGCTTATATAAATAGAAGATAGACAGCATGGAGGGAGATCGAGATATGAGCCGTACGAAAGTACATGTCATTCCACATACTCACTGGGATCGGGAGTGGTATTTTACCACTTCCAGATCCAAGGTCTACTTGGTGAAGCATGTGAAAGAAGTGCTGAATGCGTTGGAACATAGGGATGGGTTTAAATATTATCTTTTGGATGCCCAAGGGTCCCTGTTGGATGATTACATCAAATGGTGCCCGGAAGACGAGGAACGCATTCGCCGTCTTGTGACGGACAAACGCCTGATGACCGGGCCATGGTATACGCAGACAGACCAATTGGTGATTTCCGGTGAATCCATTGTGCGCAATCTGTATTATGGCATGGAGACAGCGCAGAAATATGGTCATGCGATGAAGGTCGGTTATGTGCCGGATGCCTTCGGCCAGTCAGCACAGATGCCGCAAATTTATCAGGAGTTCGGCATTCGGCATTTTCTGTTTTGGCGCGGGGTGGCAGACAATACGAATCCGAAAACCGAGTTTTTGTGGAAGGGCTCGGATGGCAGCCAGGTGTTTGCCGTACAAATGCCGTTCGGCTACTACTATGGAGGCAACATTCCAGAGGAACCAGGGGAACTGGAGGCATATCTGGACAGTCAAATCGGTGCGCTGGAAGCAAAAGCGTCCACCCGCCATGTTTATTTTCCCAACGGCTTCGACCAGGCACCGATTCGCCTGAATCTGCCGGAACTGATCCGCACGTTCAACGAGCTTGACCCGGAACGGGAATATGTGATGAATGAGCCGGAGCGTTTCCTTGAAGAGATTGAAAAGGACAGCAGCGATCTTCCTGTACTGGAAGGAGAGCTCATGGAAGCGAAGCACATGCGTATCCACAAGTCCATCTTTTCAACGCGCGCAGACCTTAAGCAGCAAAATAACGAGATCGAGAATCTAATCGTAAATACGCTGGAGCCGGTACTGTCGATCAGTCATGCACTGGGCCATGAATATCCTCATCAGATCGTGAAGGATATATGGAAGCTGTTGTTTGAAAATGCGGCTCACGACAGCATCGGCGGCTGCAACAGTGATACGACGAACCGGGATGTGGCCTTCCGCTACAAACAGGCACGGGATATCGCGGAAAATCTGTTGGAGCTGCACAAGCGACTGATTGCTTCCAGGATCAAGCAGGAGGAGACATTTGCCTTTACCATCTTTAATACGTTGCCCTACCCGCGCAAGGGAGTGACGGAAATCGATGCTTACTTGCCGGAAGGCGGCTTTGTCATTCGGGATACGAACGGGCAGCGGCTTCCATATACGATTACGGAGAAAGTGGAACAGACAGACTACGTGCTTGGCCAGCATATTGATCTGAACCCGAGCAAAAAAGTGTACCTGCCTGAGCGTGTATTCCGTGCCAAGCTGCTGGTGGAGCTTCAGGAAGTACCCGCTATGGGGTATACGCAGATTGTTTTTGATTTCAGTTCGACCGGGGATGCCATAGCAGAACGCAGCAATGGGAGCTGCATTGAGAACGAATTCTATGCTGTAGCTGTACAGGATAACGGGGCACTGCGTATTACGGATAAAATCTCGGGACGTGTGTATGCGGATCAGATGGTATTTGAGGAAAACGGAGATGACGGAGATTCCTACAACTATTCTCCGCCAGAACGTGACCTTACGATTTCTTCGCTTGGTGCTGATGTAGAAACCATCACCTCGAAAAGTCCGGTAGCCGAGGAGCTGTCCCTTCGGATGAAGCTAAAGGTTCCGCATGATTTGAAGGAACGCGCCGCTGCTTTGACTTCCGCCATGCTGCCGCTACAGGTGTCGGTTTCCCTGCGGAAAGGTGAACGCCTGATACGATTCTCGGTGGAGGTGGACAATCGGGTGCTCAGTCACCGATTGCGGGTGTTATTCCATACCGGGATTGCCTCCAGGCTATCTATTGCGGATCAGCCGTTCGGGGTCATTGCCCGTCCAACGACGCTGGAGGAGGTAAAGGTATGGGAACGGGAACAGTGGACAGAAAAACCGATTACCATTGAAGCGATGCAAAGCTATGCTGCGCTGAACGACGGTTCCCGTGGAGTAGCCGTGCTGACCGAAGGCGTACGGGAATATGAAATCATAGGTCCTGACCATGATACAATAGCGCTAACGTTATTCCGTACTTTCGGGTTTATGGGCAAGGAAAACCTGTTGTACCGTCCGGGACGTGCTTCGGGAGAAAAGATCGTAGAAACGCCAGATGCGCAGCTGCTCGGCGAGCTCTCATTTACGTTTGCCCTGCATGTGCATGAGTCCGGGTTTGATGAGGCAGACATTGCTCAAGCGGCCAAGGAATATTTAACACCGTTGTCCAGCTACCAGCTGTCTGATTTTCTGAACGGTCGGTTGATATTTGCCTTCCGTGACGAAGAAAGAATATTCGAGCAAAGCTATAGCCTGCTGTCTTTTGGCGAGGATTCGAATGTAGTCCTGAGTGCATTCAAGAAAGCAGAGCACAGTGAGGGCTATATTGTACGTGTATTTAATCCATATTTGGATAAAAACACGACTGCACGCATTACATTCGGCGAATCGGCCCACTACGAGCTGGCCTCGCTGGATGAACGCTCCAAGGGAGAAGCGCTGGCCTCGTCCGATGCGGACGGTGCACAATTGCCGGAATTGGAGCATTGCAAGCTGTTAACGGTACTGGTAACCCCAGAATTGAAGTAACACAGAAGCCAAATACGGCTTATCGGAAAGGAGGTCTTGAATTTACATGATTTTTCCCTACAAACGCTTGAAAAAGCTGTACCAGCTCGTCAGTGGAAATGATCAAGGCTGGTCTTGGACCACCAAAGCGCTGGCGGAGCGGCTGGAAGTCACGGAACGGACGATCCGTGATGATTTCAAAAAACTGGGCAGTATTCTGAATGAATACGGAGCGCGTCTGGAATCCAAGAGGGGAATCGGCTATACGATCCTGGTTGATGATCCCGACAGATACCGATTTTTCGCTGAGGAAGGTCAGGAAGAAACGGAAGTAAATCAGCCGTTACCAGGAGCACCCGAAGAACGCATACGGTATGAGCTGTTCAAGCTGCTGAATGCGGGGGAATATGTAAAGATGGAAGACCTCGCCGATGAGCTGTATATTAGCCGGGCAACTATGAATAATGATTCCAAGATCATCCGTCGGATTCTGGAGGATTATAGCCTCACTCTGCGTACCAAGCCGGGACATGGTGTGAAGGTGGTCGGGGAAGAGAAGAATATCCGTTATTGTCTGGCTGAATATGCCGACGTCCGCGATGAAGAGGGACAACGCAGCGGCATGCCTTTGGAGCAGCAACAGCTATTCCAGGGATTGGACCTGTCGCAAATCCGCACCATTATCCTAAAGCATTTGCGGCCCCATGGCATCAGGATGGCTGATTTGGCCTTGAAGGATCTCATCACTCATCTGGCTGTCATGGTGCTGCGAGTGAAGGAAGGGCATGGATTAGAACGTTTTGAGACCGTGACGGGCAGTCAGCGGGATATGGAATTGGCTGCCACCATTCTGAGCGAGATGGAAGAAGCCTTTGACATCACCTGTCCTGCAGGAGAACTGGATTACATTCTACTGCATATCGTTAGCAAAAAGATGGCGGAGACCGAGTGGGAGCGTCTTCAGTCTGACCAACTCTTTTTGGCAGTGCGCGGGATGCTGGTATTTGTCTACGAACGCTTTACCTATGATTTGCGTGATGATGAACGGCTGTCCCGGGATTTATTTGTGCATTTGAAGCCGATGCTGACCCGGCTGGAGCATGGTATGAACATGCGCAATCCGCTGCTTGGACACATCCGCAAATATTATCCGCTGGCCTATGAGATCACAGTGGGTGCGGTTAAAGAACTGCAAAAATCATTTCCGTATGACATCAACGATAACGAAATCGGTTATTTGGCGCTTCATATCGGTGCAGCATTGGAGCGCAAATACAATATTCCTCATCGGCGTCGGAAAACGGTGCTGCTGGTGTGCGGCTCCGGCTACGGAACCGCCCGCATTCTGGAATCCAGACTGCGTTCCCTGTTTGCCGAGCTGGACGTATCCCGAGTGGTCTCCCTTCGGGAATACGAGGAAATGCCTACCGTCGATGAAGATCTCATCGTATCGACCATCCACTTGCAGCAGCGCAAGAACAAGCCGTCGGCGGTGATCAGCCCGATTCCTTCGGAACGGGATATGGAGACGATGACGCGGATGGTGCGTGCCAGCGACGAGGAGCAGGAAATTTCACTGCTGCGGTATTTTGACAAGGAATGGTTTATGACCCGATCCGATCAGCCGGACAAGGATGCACTCATTGAAGAAATGAGCAGTATTTTAAAGCAAAAAGGGGTTGTGACCGACAAGTTCCTGCCAGCAGTCAAGGAGAGGGAGAAACTGGGATCTACTGCACTGGATCGAGGCATGGCTATTCCCCATCCCCTGGAGCTCAGCTCTAATCGAACGGTCGTAAGCGTATGCTTGCTGGAAAATCCAATTCGATGGGATGCCAACCATGAGGTTCACGTGGTATTCCTGCTGTCGATCTGCAAAGAGGACTACGAGCAGGCCATGGGAATCTATGATCTGTTTGTAGAACTCATTCGTCAGGAGGAAACGCTGGAACGATTAAAGCATTGCCACTCCTTTGATGCCTTTATGCTAATTGCACGCCAGGTGCTTGCGGTGAAGAGCAATGACTTTCATTGAGCGCTGACCAGCCTGTAGTCTCACGATATGAAGCAATATAAAAGAGATCGTTCGCGATCTCTTTTTTCGGTTCACTAGTGTAATGTGGATGAGTGGAGCTCAATTAATAAAGCGAGTTGATCCAACGAAAATTTATGATTAACCATATCGACAGTAAAATCTTCGGCTGCTTTCTGATCCATTTTAAATTGAAAGTTATTGTAGCGCAAAAAAATGAGCAATGCAGTAAAGGCCGTTCGCTTATTTGCATGATGGAAAGGATGGTTTTGTCCTAGAGATTCAAATAATGCGGCTGCTTTGCTGAATATTGTGGGGTAAGCATCTTCACTAAATGTCGATGATTGAGGACGTAGAACAGCAGACTCAAGCAAACGGGTATCTTTGAAGCCGATTTGTTCGCCTTTATTGTATCTTTCAATCATGGCAACATGAATAGCTATAACTTCTGGAATGGTTAAAAAACGAATGCTGCTCATCTATCCTTAAGTCCTTTGAGGGTTTCGTCATATGTATCCATTACGTGAGAAAGGGTTTCAAAAAAATCATCACTTAACCCCGAGGGCAGAGTTATTCTGTTCGATTTTTGTATGATGATTTGTCTGCTCGTGTGATCTACTTCAACCTGAACTGTATCTCCCATGCCCAGTCCGAGCTGCTTAATGGCTTCTGTCATCGTAATCCCTAAGCTATTTCCGAATTTAGTAATTTTACGCTCCATTCCAATCACCTTACCCATATTTTGTCTTCCTTATTATATTTTTCAACTGTTATAACAATTATACATGTTCTCATGGTATTTAAACATATCTTTTAATTCAGTTTTTATACCTTATTGAAATAGCTTATCAGGCGTATGCCGCAGGGTATTTGGAATTTTTGATGATCAGAATTTACTACAAAAGCCCTTCCGGCCTCTCATGAGAGAAGTGGAAGGGCTTGGCTTTTGTTTATACCCGTTGCACAGTAAACTCGAATTCCAGCTTTTGATCGACTGAAATCTGGTAGACCATGGAACAAGCCTTTGATATCACTTGTCCCCCAGGAGAGCTGGATTATATTTTGCTGCATATTGTTAGCAAAAAAATGGCGGAAACCGAGTGAGAGCGTTTGCAGTCTGATCGGCTCTTTTTGGCGGTGCACAGGCTGCTGACATTTGTTTACGAGCGCTTTACCTATGATTTGCGTGACGATAAACGGCTGCGTGATGCGCTAGCATCACGGCTATTCTTATTGTATCATCATACAACAAATCCATGAGGATGGAATGTCTGCACATGATTATCCAAGGTATTTACTTTAAAATCCGATCGATACTCCTATAATAATTTTTTCAGCTGAGATATTCGGCCTTGTGACACGCCAAGCCATACGGCATATTCGCTCTGCTTGGCTTTTGGATGTTCACGCATGAGCTGTTGTAGACTTTTAAGCAATTGTAATGAAGACCGATGGACTTTATGTTCTTTATACGCAGGTTCCTTAACAGCAGGGGTAGGAACGGGACTAACACCTACGTTCCCCTTCATGTCGAGTATACATTGCTTACATAAAAGTGAACTTTTGAAATAGCTTAAATCCTGGGTCGAATTGCATAATTTACAGGAAAGCCCGTTATACTTTCCAACACCCATAAAACCAGATTCAGTATCCAGATAAAATTCTAAAGGGTCGCCAATTTCAATTCCCATCGAGGCCCGGATTTCTTTGGGAATAACAATTCGGCCTAACGTATCTAAAGGACGTGTCATACCTGTTCTCTTCATTTGATATCCTCCTAAATGATTTTGAGCCTATACGTACAGTTTTTACATATCAGGGAATCCTTAAAGTGGCTTAATTCCTCGCTTGAATTGCAAAATGTACAAGAGTGTCCCGAGTATTTGCGCAGGGCTATCGTCCTCGATTCAGCATCTATAAAAAATTCCACAGAATCATGCGGAACAATGTTACACGTAGTGAGTGTGTTTTTGGGAATTACCACTCTACCAAAAGACTCTAGATTTCTTGTCATTTTTGCGTACATCATCCAATGATCTCCTATAAAAGTATTTATTGTTGTACCAAAAGATGGTATATTGAAAACATACAAATACTCAATTATATTATAAGTTTTACAATTTTTGCTTTTAATTAAATTTGCACATTCCAAAGTTCATATTGAAAGGGTGGTTTATTCATGGAAATCACACCTATGATACGCGCAGAGATTGAAAGATATCTGAAACAGCAAGGCATAACTATGACCGAGTTTGGTCATATCACTGATTTAAATGTAGGTACAGTGAGTGGCATCGTCACAGGGAATCGTTCTATATCTGTTAATCAACTGGATCGTATTACTGCCGGGATGGGATTATCACCAGACTATTTTTATGAACGTTACATTGAAGAGTGCATCAAAGAATCACCCCTGAATTGGCGAAAAATTAACCCATTTTTATATCGATGTGCGGAGCTTGGCCGTTTGGATTGCATACAAAGCGTTGTGAGTCTGTTGCTAGATACTCCTACCTACATACCATTACTTTTTGAACTGGCTGAGGACTTTTTCCAAAAATCTTACCAGGACGCGGCGGCTCTCCTTTATGAAAATGTGGCTGAAAGTGAAAGAAAGCAGCATTCAGAGCGATTAGCAGTTTGCCAGTATCGACTGTTCATCATCCGGATAGGGAAAAATCAGGCTCAAAATCTTCAAACGGCTGCTAAATTTGAACCTTTTGTTGACCGTCTGGATGAAATTGACCAACTGGATGCCTTGAAAGACTTGGCAAACGTGTATAGATCATTGAGTTTGTGGGATAAGGTTTATAAATTTTCACGCCAAATGTATAAATTAGGGAAAATCCAATATGATTTAGTTCATAACTCCAAGCGAGAAATATCAGGAAAGAAACTTAGCAGACCTCTGTTTGTATACATAGCCTACGCTGAACTGTTGTGTGCTAATGTCTGTGATGCAAGAGGAGAACATGAACAGGCCTTAGAACATATCCGTCGTTATACTGATCTAAGCTGGGTTAAGGAAACTGATTCAGATACACTCCATTGGTTGGGTAATTTTAAGCAATGGGCAAAAATTAATACCTATGTTAATAGGCTTATGTCTGGAGATATCAGCGTGCTCCCGGATTACGAAGAGTACATAGCTGGTGAAAAAGAAATATTCGCTGAACTTCTTAACATCATTGAAGCAGCCAATCGATATAATGTGAATGTCGATCATATCCTTCAGCGCTTTGAACCCCAAATTGCAGCTTATCAGGAAGTATCCTCTACGGATATGTATACCCAACAATTTTTACCACAGCAGTATGTTCGTTTTTGGTACAAAATGGCTAAATACAGCCTAAATAAAGGTAGATATCCATATGGTTTCAAATGTTTAATAATCGCTTTTGAAAAAGCTGTTACAATTAATCATGGACTACTTATTGCCAACTGTGTTGGGCTATTCTCCCATTTTAGTACACATGCGGCTCCTGAAACACAGACTCAGTTCCAATCCATGCATGAGGAGGTGTGGCAAAGATATGATAAAAAAGATGGCTTTAATCTTAGTGACAGTTAGCTGCTTACTGGTATTCGTAGTACCAGCTCAGCATCTAACTTCTGGAATGTTAGCACCGCAAGATCACGTTGGTGGAGCATAATTTAAACATGTGTTATATTTTTCTTTGACCAGCTTTCATGCTGGTCTTTTTTTTGTTGTATTTTGCGTTTATTTAACTAAAAAATGATCATAATGTATTTGTTCATTACCTCCTACAATGAGATTCACTAGGAGGTTGAAGGTATGAACGTAGATGAAACCTTAACGTTAAATCAACAGATGGAAAGTGCCCGGCAACGATTGCATGACCTGTACGAACAGTATGGTTTCGGACATGCTTGCGTACTTGAGCAGTCTATGATTTTGGACGAACTAATTAATCAGCACAATCGCATGTACCAGAATAAATAGGTTAACTCACTATGTTCAGTCAGAGACCACATCCTTCTTATGCAAAACTTTTACCCTTCCCACATAACGATCTTAATTATTCTATAAAATGCCTTGGATGATATTTATATACATTTTCTCATGTCATAAAATGTTAATGAGTTGGTTGAGATGATCGTTTGGTACAAAACAATGTTTTTACTTGAGGAGATGGACTAATAAAAAAGTAGAAATCTGAAGAGATTACTCAGTTCCATCTGAGCTGTTTCTTAAATCTGAAAAATAACTAGAATCAGTTGTTCAAATGTCCTGGTGGCGCATTCTCCAGGCTATTCGTGCTGTTGACCGTACAACTGTTTATAGTTTGTGTCTTTTAAGGAGATAATTTAAGCAAGGCGAAGGGATGTGAGTTGAGAAAAATGGGTTGTGTGAATTAGGAAATGCAGACAGGTAGTGTGAAGGATTTACGGATTGTCATTGAGTACTGAGCTTCCCTATTTACTGACCGTTTCGGTGCTAAATCTAAAGAAGATGAAAGATTCTAATCTTAAGTAGGGCCATCTGTTTGAACTGCATTTTAGAAGGATGTAGGATCGTTCTCCAAGGAACAGTACCGAGTGCGCCAAGAAGTAAGAAAACGAGGAATCAAAGTGCTGGAGCAACATGAGCTGGAGGATTGTATTACGGCCAAATATCTTTGCCGAGGGTATGTGCATGACGCAAGGTTACTATGGGGTAAGGTTAAATCAGATTCAGAAGTGCGGCTGGCTGTAATATATTTAGGGATAGAAATAGCCGAGATCGAATGATCTATGTCGCTTTTTTTTGCGTCAACTTCAGGCAGTCAATCTTATTATTTTCCTGTTGAAAAATTTTTTTGAAATTATTAGAGATGGAAATAATATCCGAAGGTATTTGGTTTTCTATGAAGAAATGTAAACTAGCAAATATTTTATGAGTTTATTGTCATTTGCTAGATAATAGTGGTAATGATTCTCGGAGAAAGGAGAACTATTATTTGATTTAATGTATATCTTTAGTTTTATATTTTGAGAACAGGAGAGGTTTCTATAATCTATAAAAAATGAGGGGTGAATACAAGGGCAAATTTGTAAATATCTCATCCTAAGATTTTACTTCCATAGATCAAAAAAATAAAAAGGAAGAAGGAATTTCGAATGAAGAAAAAATGGTTTACGCTACTCACTACACTTGCAATGGTGACTGCGTTAGGTACTTCTGTGTCCGCAGCACCTGTTGTTCTGTCGGCTGATACTTCTGTTTCTGCTTCTGAGACCTTAACAAAAGATCAAGCTGCTCCTGATGCTACTGTTGATCAATCTGAGCAAGAGGCCCAAAAAGTCGTGGCAAAATTCCTAACTTCTATGCAAGAAAAGAATTTTACGGATGCAGTAAGTCTGGTCAAAGATTCGCGGTATCTGAGTGAAGAAAAACAAATTCAGAAGTATGAGGAATACAGTAATAGAACTGATTTTAATAAAATTGAAGTTGTTGGTTCCCAAAAAGAGTCCAATTCGAGTGTAGCAGTTACAATCAAAGAGGATGGGGAAAAACAAGATTTGAAAGTAATCAAAGATGGGGAAGAGTGGAAATTAGTTCTTGGTGATGGCAATCCCGCAACCGTTAAAGCGCTGAATCCATCTGAATTTTCAACAAATGCAGCTGTAGACTATTATAGACTTAGTGGGGTTCAATATGGAACTGTACTAATTGGGGGAGATGCCTTTTCTGTCGGTTCATCCCATACGGCGACAATCATGGGATGGCAAACCACTGGTTATGATAGCGTAAAAGCTGTTAATAGATATGAGGTTGTGCAAGATGTATGGAATGGATGGAAAGAATGGAGTGTTCCACAGAAAATATCTGGAAACAGTGCAGAGAAAAATTCTAGTACTTGGTATAGTAGAAGTTTCGATGGTATTCCCGCAGGTAGTGGATATCATATCAGAATTACTGGACTGACAACACCAGATGGTTACGGTTCAAGCGGAGCAGGGAATGTTTACGTGAACTAAATGGTGAATGAAGAAACAGGTTCCTTTTTACTGGAATCTGTTTTTTTCTTTTTTTTACTAGCTTTTACAGCTATACTATCTTATAGAGGGAGGTGAGTGGAATTTGAAAAAAGCAATAGTATTTTTTGTTATGGTAATCGCTGGTTTAATTGTAACCGAGCAGGCGATTGTTATTCTTACGACCCGTGGCCGTGGCGAAGCAATTTACAAGATGGGTATGTTAATCCCTGCCCAAGATCTTTATCTATATTTGTACGGGTTCATGTTCTTGTTGTTAGGGATTTTGCTTATCCTGTCTCCTTTACTATTCAGGAAATTTTTTATAGCCAAAGAAAAGAGAGTGTCAACTAAGTCTGAAGTAAAGTGGAATTTGAAAAAAGCAGTAGTATTTTTTATTATGGTAATCGCTGGTCTAATTGTATCCCAGCAGGCAATTGATATTCTTACGACCCGTGGCCGTGGTGAATCTATTTACAAGATGGGTATGTTAATCCCTGCCCAAGATTTTTATCTATATTCATATGGGTCCATGTTTTTGGTGTTAGGGATTTTGCTTATCCTGTCTCCTTTACTATTCAGGAAGTTCCTTATAGCCAAAAAGAGTGTCTAATAAAGCTTTGCAGTGATAGGAGTTGTTTAGCATGTCTACTGCTCTGATTGCAACAATAATCGGTATTATTTTCTTCGCAGCTCTGTTTACTTATTTGTTTATCGTTATCAAAAGATGGAAAAGAAATCGGAAGAATATGAACTAATCAGTGAAATGGGATGTTAAACGATGTGTATACAGTAGTCCATCCTGGAAGCCAGTTTTAATATAGGTGTAAATTGATAGAGAAATCAAGGGTGTTTCTGAGTAATCCAGAAACACCCTTTTTTCATGGAGTCGGTTTATCCCCCCAAGGCTGGTTTTAACCAGCCTGAGTACCCGTAGTAGACAGGTTGGCAAGAAAGAAGAGAACCGGCATCCACTCAATATTTATTTATACCCGTTGCACAGTAAACTCGAATTCCAGCTTTTGATCGGCTGAAATTTGGTATTCCTCATGTACGGGAGCTCCCCAGCTGTCGTCGCCGCCTACACCCATTTGCTTGCCAGCTACGGTGACAACGGTGTAATACACGTTGGGCAGCTCATACAGGTGGTATGCACTTTCCAGTTCAAACGCTGTATACGGCGAAATATTGCATTCCACAGGCGCGGTGGCAGGTGCGGTAATGCGAATACCGCGCCGGGAATCGTCGGTAATATCGACACGGCGCACGCCTGTACGGTTGCCGGATTCCTGTGGCACGACATAACCGGATACGTTATCCGCAGCTTCGTTGCGGAATACGCCGAGTCTCGCACCGAAGGATCGGTCGATGTAATTCTCCTCCGGTCCCATCGCGTACCAGTCCAGATGGCGGTAGTCCGCCGGGACCTTGAACGAAAGGGCAAAGATCGGCAGGTTAGGCAATCCTGATACGCCTTCATAGGTGGATTTTACGTTCAGACTGCCATCGGCCAAGACGGTATAGGCTACCGATACTTGTACGCCTGCATGAATGCTTAATGTGTAGCGGAATGTAATGGTCACACGGTCTGTCTGCTCTTCCGTGACCTCGATGTCTACACATTTACGCGTCAGACTCGCAGCGAACCAGCCGCCGGCTTCAAACCCCAGTGCGGTTCCCCGATCATTGTCCGTGGTTGCACGCCAGAACAATGGGGCAGGAGGGGTAGCAATCATCTCGCGTCCGGCGTAACGCAGCGAGGTCAGACTGCCTGCTCCTTTGGAGAACATGATACTGAAATCTGTGCCGTGAACGCCGATATTCACATCGCCATGTACCACTCGCAGAACACCACCCGTAGTGGCTTTCAGCGGTTTTGAATCTTCCACGATGAAAATATGCTGTCCAAAGGCTACTTCATGCCCGGCCTCAGCCCAGAGCGTGTCTTCCTTCAAAACAAGCGCCGTGTGAATGACATATTCCCCGGGCTTCCCGTCCGTACCCGGGAACGTCAGTGGAATATAGGCTTCGGTCTGAGCCGCCACATCCACATGACTCACATTTCGTGCGATCTCTTGACCTTCATGCAGCAGGCTGTATACCAACTCGTAATCGCCCGTTCCCTCGAACAGGTTTTCGTTGTGAAGGGTTACGCCGTTCCGATCCGGAGTGAGCTTCAGATTTTGGTACAGGAATTTGACCTCCTGCATCTTCGGTGAAACCTTCCGGTCCGCATAGACAATGCCGTCCGTACAGAAGCCGTAGTCTGTGGCACGGTCGTCAAAGTCGCCGCCGATAGCGAGATATTCGCGTCCATAGCGATCTTTTTTCATGACCGCCTGATCAATGTAATCCCAAATAAAACCGCCCTGATACAGCTCGTATTTGTTCTCCAGCTCGGTATATTTGTGCATGCCGCCTACAGAATTCCCCATCGCATGCATGTACTCGCAGCTGATATACGGCTTTTGCGGATTGTCGTTCAAATACTGCTCGATATCCGCGGGCTTGGCGTACATCCGGCTCTCCATATCGCTGGTGTCATCGTACGTGCGGTTGTGGAACACACCTTCGTAGTGCACCAGACGGCTCGGGTCGGCGGCTCGGAAATAGTTGGCTACATTGCGCAGCACCTCACCCGCATACGATTCATTGCCGCAGGACCAGATCAGAATGGACGGATGGTTTTTATCCCGTTCCAGCATGGAAATGGCACGATCCATAACGATATCCTGCCATTCGGGCAGATTGGCGGGAATATTCCAGGAAGGCTCAACTGCGCCGAGCTTTTGCCAGGAGCCGTGTGTCTCCAGATTCATCTCGTCAATCACATATATTCCGTACTCATCGCACAGCTCATACCATAGGGTCTGATTCGGATAATGAGAGGTACGGACAGCATTCATATTGTTTTGCTTGAGTGTTCGGATATCCCACAGCATATCTTCACGGGAAATGGCGCGTCCGGTGCGTGCGTTAAATTCATGTCGGTTCACACCCTTGAAGACGATGCGCTTGCCGTTCAGGTGCATGACCTTGTTCAGCATCTCGAATTTGCGGAAGCCGATCTTTTGCGGGATAACCTCCACGAGTGATCCAGCGGCATCATAAATTTGAATGAATAACGTGTACAAATAGGGCTTTTCCGCGCTCCAGCGCTGTACTTGCTCCAACCTTGCTGACAGCAGAGCCTTGCCATCTGTAAAGTCGGTTTTCAAAGAGGCTACAATCTGACCAGCAGTATCCTTTACATCGACGGCTGCATGGGCCGCTTCAGGTTTTTTCAGACTCAATTCCAGCTCCAGCAGGCCCTGGGTGTAGGAGGCATCCAAGTCAGCATTCACATGCAGATCACGTACGTGAACACGAGGGATCGTGTACAGATATACGTCTCTGAAAATGCCGGAAAAACGCCAGAAATCCTGATCCTCCAGCCATGCTCCTGTACTTCTTTGATATACCTCTACCGCCAGCTTGTTTTCGCCGGCTTGCAGGAACGGTGTCAATTCAAAATCAGACGGTGTAAAGCTATCCTCGCTGTAACCGACAAAGCTTCCATTTAACCATACATAAAAGGCCGACTCGACGCCCTGAAAAGAAATAAACACAGGCTGTCCGTCGGAGCTCATATTTTGCGGTAAAACAAAGCTTTTAATGTAGCTTCCAACCGGGTTGTGATCCTCTGGAATATGCGGTGGGCGAACGTCCGAATGTCCGTCCCACGGATACATCGTATTCACGTACTGCATTTGGCCGAAGCCTTGCGTCTGAATATGGCCCGGCACCTGAATATCGCTCCAGCCGCCATACTCAAAGTCAAGGGCATAGAATTCCACCGGACGACTGGCCGGATTCGTCGCATAGTTGAACTTCCAGCTCCCATTCAGGCTATGGCGCCAGGCCATATCGGCCTGGTGCTCTGCTTCCTGAAGCGTGGCGTAATATTTATGATCGGAATAGGCTGGCAGCCGATTTACCGCGAATTTGGTCACATCGGTGAGCCAGTCCAGACTAGGGGTATGGATGGTCAAGGCGAACACTCCTTATTTTTAGAATGAAATGAAGGTACTGTCATTGATCCGTTCGGTGATCCGTTCAAAAGTCTGTTATTTTACCGAGCCAACCATGCCCGCTACAAAGTGCTTCTGCATCAGGAAGAATACCAGTGCGGTCGGCAGTGTGGACAGGACGATAGCGATCATGATGACACCGTAATCAGGTGCATAGCTGGAGCCCAGGTTTGAGATCAACAGCGGGATGGTTTGATTCTCGGGCGTTTGCAGCACGATCAGAGGCCAGAGGTAGTTGTTCCAGCTGGACATGAACGTGATGATCGCAGCAGCAGCATAGGTTGTTTTCATCGTAGGCATGTATACACGGAAGAACAGACCCAGCTCGGACAATCCATCCATACGGCCTGCTTCCAGCAGATCCTTTGGAAACATTTTGGTACTTTGACGGAAAAAGAAGATCAGGAACGCTGTAGTTACGGTCGGAATGACAACAGATGAGAGTGTATCAATACCGATCCAAGGCATCACATTGGAAATACTGCCGAACATCCGGTAAAGCGGGATCATGATCGCTGCAAACGGGATCATCATCGACATCAGCAGGATATTGAAGACAATGTCTTTGGCTTTACTTCTGTAAATTTCAAAGCCATAGCCGGCCAGGGATGCAATCAGCATAGCCAGCAGTGTAGTTGAGATCGAGACTTTTGCAGAATTACTTAGTGCTGTAACGATATCCACCTTTTCCAGCAGGCTATGCAAGTTATCCATGAGATGAGAGCCGGGCAGGAGCTTGCCTTTCGTCACATCGACCGACAGGTTGGTAGAGCTGGACAGCATCCACAAAAACGGGAAAATGGAAACGAACGACACAATGATCAGAAAGGCATACGTAAATAATCTTTTCGTTTTCATCATTTTTTCTCACCTGCCACTTTGAACTGGATAATCGACAAGATAATGATCATGATGACGATGGAGTAGGATACGGTCGCCGCATAACCAAAGTCGGATGAATACTTGAAGGACAGGTTGTAAATATATTGCGAAATAGAAGATGTCGCGTTGCCCGGTCCACCCTTGGTAATATTCATAATTTCATCAAAGAGCTGAAGTGTACCAATGGTCGATGTAATCGAGGTGAACAGGATAATCGGTTTAAGCAGTGGAACGGTAATGCTGAAAAACTGTCGGATCGGAGAAGCACCGTCAATACGGGCAGCTTCATAGATGGAGCTGTCAATATTCTGGAGACCGGACAGGTAAAAGATCATATTGTACCCGGTCCAGCGCCATGTGATCGCGATAATAATCGTAACCTTGGCCCAGAAGGGGTCCGTAATCCATTGGATCGGCGTGCCGATTACGTGCAGATTCAGCAATAGGGAATTGACCAGACCATCAGCCGAGAACAAATACTTGAATACAACGGAATAGGCTACCAGCGATGTAATACAAGGCAAGAAGATGGCTGTGCGGAAAAAGCCCTTGAATTTAAGATTTTTATCATTCAGCAATACCGAAATGAACAGAGCCAGAATAACCATCAAAGGCACCTGGAAAATTAAATAGATAAATGTATTCTTCACAGCGGTTATAAACATTTTATCGGTGAACAGACGCTTGTAGTTATCAATGCCGTTGAAGGTGAGATTAGACCCTGTACCCGTCTTGAAGGACAAGATAAGCGCCTGAATCATCGGGTAGAAATAAAAGGCTGCAATCATGATCACTGCGATGGATATGAACAACCATCCTGTCATACCTGCTTTGAGACGTGTTGTAGTCATTTTGGGCGCGGCTGTCTTCATAGCCATATCAACTCCCTATACAGCATTAAAACCTTGAACTCGCAAGCCCAAGGTTTTAAGTGCTTATCGTTTTATTGTTTAGCCTTGGCTACATGGACTGTCTTATTTAAGCTGTGCTTCTGCCTGTCCTTGAGCATCTTTCAGAACTGCGTCTACATCTTTGCCGTTCAGGTAGTTTTGAATTTCAACTGTCATGATGTCCTCAATGGCATACGTGTGCAGGCCATAATTGACTTTTGGAACTTGTTTGGTCCATTCTGCGAATTTCTTGTAGACTTTGTCGCCACCGAAATAAGGATCTTCCACGTCATAAGCTTTACCGCTGGAAGCTGCGTTTAATGAACCGACAATTCCGATTTTGCTCAGCATATCTTGGTACAGCTCTTGATCTGAACCGAATGTTTCTTTCAGGAAATCAGCAGCGATATCTTGACCGTCCGAGTTAAGGACATACCAGGAGCTGCCGCCGAGGCTGGAAGCATTCACGGATTCAGGTACATTTTTCAATTTAGGGAAAGGAACAACAGCCCATTTACCGGATTGTGAAGCTTCTGCTTTGATCGAAGGCGTAATCCAGTTACCTGTAGGTACGGAAGCCACTGCACCGCTATTGAAGGCTGCCAGGAATTGACTCCAGTCGGCATTCATTTTAACAATATTTGCGTCGAACAAGGATTTGTACGTCAAGAGCGCTTCTTTCAGAGCTGCATTGCCTGCCAGGTTTGGTGTTTTACCGTCTTCTTTCAGGTACCATGAACCTGCGGATTGGATCATACCACGGATCAGACCGAGGTCATTCGGATCTTGAGTGAGCATTTCTTTACCTGTTTTTTGTTTTACAGCTTTACCGATCTCAATGAATTTGTCCCAATCAATATTGGTCAGGTCAGCTACTTTGTAGCCGGCTTGTTCCAGATAGTCTGTTCTTACATACAGACCCATAACACCGGAGTCGAATGGAACACCATACTGCTTGCCGTTGTAGCTGGTTGGTCCGATTTTGTAATCAGCGAAGTCGGATGCTTTGATCGAGCTGCTCATATCATGGAAGGAATCCGGATAGGCTTGCAGGAAGTTCTGTGCCCGGTAATCCTCGATCAGAACCACGTTTGGCAATCCCTTGGTAGAACCGGAGTTGAGGCCGGCATTCATTTTTTGTACGATATCATTTTGAGCATATTCAACAATGTTTACGTTTACATCAGGATGTTTGGCAACATAGCGATCTTTTGCCAGCTTCAGGGCCGCGATATTGAAGTTCGGGTCCCAAGCCCAGACAGTGATTTCTTTTTTGCCTGAATCTGTGGTCGTAGCTGCTTTCTCAGTATTGCTGGAACACGCAGATAGCAAGATCAAGCTTGCGATCAGCAAAAGAAAAGACATTTTTTTCATTTTGTTCAACCCCTACTCTTTTTTTATAAGTTGCTAATCATTTAAAACTTTTTTGAAAGCGGTTACCTTATTTATGAATCTAGTTTATCATCCTTGCTTTGCTGGCAGTTAGGAATATCTTTATACGGATTTGTCTTATTATTATCAATTATCAAAAAAGGCACCGCTTACATTTGTACTTTTTTTGGATTTAGGTATTTTTTATAGGCTAAACTTGAAATTAGATGGCGTGCTACTACGCAGGTGGATGGTGCTTCCCATCGCCACCGCTACGCTTGTACAGCACCATTCCGCCCACTCCGTTCTTGTTCCACCTTCTTTGTCTTTAGTTCATTGTATATGTTATTTATTTGGAGTCGTTTGATCTCAAGATCAGTGGCAGTGTCAATCTCACTTTGGTGCCCTCGCCTTTTTTGCTGGAAATGGTTACGCCATATTCTTCTCCATAGAGAAGGGTGATGCGATTGTGTACATTCTGGATGCCGATGCCGGTGAACAGCTGGCGTTTGCTCTTGGGATTGGGCAGTCCATCCTTTGCCGCATGCCCGTCCAAATCCATACCATCTCCATCGTCGACCACCTCGCAGATCAATGTATCCTCCGTTTTGGACACCAATATATAGATGTGCCCTGCATTTTTCTCATTAAACGCATGGAAAAAAGAATTTTCGATAAAAGGCTGAATAATCAGCTTGGGCACATGGTACTCCAGACAATCTGGCGATATAAAATAATTCACCTGTATCCGCTGTCCGTAGCGCACATGGTTAATGAACACATAGTTTTGCATGTTGGCCATTTCCTGCTCAATCGTGATGGTCTCGCTTACATTACTGATCGTATTTTGCAGCAGGGAAATGAGCGCGTTGATGGTCTCGGCGGCGGTTTCCTTGTTTCCTTTGAGCACCAGCATTTTGATCGAAGCCAGTGTGTTGTACAGAAAATGCGGATTGATTTGCCGTTGTAGGGCAGCAAGCTCTGCGTTTCGTTGTTCTTTTTGCGTCTCCAGCAGCTTGCGAATATAGTCATTCAGCTCATCCAGCATGTAATTGTAGGCATGACTCAGCTGTCTGACCTCATAGCTGCCCGTTACCGGGATATAGTTATCAAAATTTTTCTCGCGGACCGTCGACATTTGCTTGACCAGTCGAGTCAGTGAACGAATCAGGCGACGGGAAATCAGGAAAACAATCAGCAAAGCAATCAGCACGATGACAATGCAGATGAATACAACGGATTTGACGTCAATGATTTGTCCAATCGCGATTTGTCTGTCGATCATGTTAACCAGATAAAAATCATACGAAGGTATATAGTTGGAAAGGAGGATACTATCCTTGTTCATCACGTTTGCATTAATGTAATTTAGCCCTTGCTCATTGATTTTTGTCGCGTAGCCCAGCAGTTCACGGGAGTGTTGTCCGATCAAGTCCTGACGGTTGCTCGACACGATGAGTCCTGACTTGTCCAAAATAAGAACATCATTGCCGTTGCTTGTGAAGTTGTTATAGAAGCGGCGAAATTCCGGCTCGCGAATGGCAATGTAGATCATGCCATATAAAGTACCGCTGGTTCGCTCCATAAATGCTTTCGAGGCGATAATATAAGGTGTCGGTTTCTGTCCGGTATTATTTATCTGTCGACGAAATAAATCAGTATCCAATTGATACATAAGCCGTGTCGGCTGTGCAGCACTTCGGGCTGTAACGACACTGTTCTTAAGCTCCTCCGCAGTTACCGGCCAATAGGACGAGTCAGAATAGAAGCTTCGGCCATTCATGCCCGTTACAGCGACACCAACGTCATAGGCGTCGACATTGGATTTAATCTGCTTCATCTGCTGTGCCATACCGAAGTAGATGCGTGCCGAGTCAATGGAGTCGGATTGGCCGCCAGTCAGGTAGTTTTTGACCGTCCCATTTTCCGAGGCATGGGTTACGGCATTCACAATCGAGTCATTGAAGGACTCAAAGCTGGACTGAATCTGGCTGAGCACCTTGGCATTCGTAATACTGAATGTCTCGGCGAAGAGGCGTTCAGACATGCGAATCGTCACCAAAGAGGTCAGCAACGATACCGCAGTGATGCTAACCACCATAACGACAAATATTTTGAAGAACAGACCCTGATATTTGATTTTATGAATATACCTTTTCATATCCAATCTCTTTTCTGCTGCAAATATACGCTTGCTCTTTAATGGAGATGCTCCCGGCGGTATTGACTGGGTGAATAACCCGTCACCTTTTTGAACACTTTGGTAAAATAGCTAGGATCTGAATAGCCGACAGTGCTGCTAATATCGGAAATGGACATTGTACCCGACCGCAGCAGATCAGCGGCCTTCTCCACACGAATTTTGTTCAGATACTCACTGAAACCCTCTGTATGATGGGTTGTAAAATAACTGGACAAATAGGAAGGATTAAAATGAAAATATTGTCCAAGTGTCGTCAAATTAAGCGTTTCAGCATGGTGCTCCTCAATATATTCCAGCAGTTTTTTCATGCTTGCGCTGCTGCCTTGCTGCGTTTTAGCCATGATCTGCCTGTTCGCTTCCTCTAAAAAGGTCTCCAGCAATCGCACGGCTTCATGTACGTGAGGCGCATCATTAATCGTTTTGAAATAGGAATATTTCGCTGCATCCAGCTCTTTCATATCATATCCCTGATTCCCAAGTAAAATAGTAATGTTGAACACAATATTCCCGAGAAGCGATTTAAATTCAAAAGCAGTAGAGTTATAGTTGCGGGACATGGTTGCTACATAGGATCTCAAGTCCTGAAAAGCTGCATCAAAATGCTCGCGCTTCATCTCTTCCGTGAACTGCTTCAAGTTAAATGAGCTGTTCACATGAACAGGCTGGGGGAGCTCGTCTTCCATCAGCAGCGCTGTTTCCGGGAAATAAAAGCGATAGCTGAGCAGCTTCGGCAGTTCGTCCTGATAAACCTCACTCATTTGATTAAAATCATCAAACAAGTGGCTGACCGCCCAGCCTATCTGTGGATCGGCTTGCTTCGTCTCCTGAGCCACCTCTCTGACCGCGGCCATCCAGGAGTCTGCCTCCCGCGGATCAAGATTGGCTAAAAATACAGCCGCATGGGCATCGGACGGCAATAGTCGGAGTACGATTTGTTCACACGCAGCTGCCACCCGATCCGTAAGCCTGGAAAATAGGTCTAAGGCAGAGTAGGAGCGGCCTGTACCCTGCTGTGCGGCTTGCTCCATACCTATAAGCGCAAAACGCGTATATGGAAATGTCTGCTTCAGCAGTTCAGTGTCATAGTCAATGCTATAGCCGGAAATCAGCTTTTCGATCACATGATCTATCGTAATTTGATTATCTCCGGCATCTGCCTGATATTGAATGGATGGAATTTTGCGAGCCGTCCGCTGAAGGACTTGCAGCAGCTCATCCGTGTCCAGCTTGGGCTTTAAAATATAGTCAGCAACCCCTTGCTGAAAGGTGGAGCGCACGTAATTAAACTCGCCGTAGCTGCTGAGCACAATGACTTCGATATCCGGATAGTTCTGTTTGACGATACGCGTCAGCTCCTCACCGTCCATGATTGGCATCACGATATCCGTGATGACAATATGAGGGCGCAAGGTTTCAATCAGCGCCAGCGCTTCTTTCCCGTTGGAGGCTTCGCCTACAATCCGAAATCCGTACTTTTCCCACGATAAATGGTGCTTGATTCCTTGCCGTACCAATATCTCATCATCCACAATCAAAATGTTGCATAGCTCATTCATGGCAGCACTCTCCGTAATTATACCTATTCAAAAAAGACGCCATTAAGGCGGATATGTTGTATCAACTGAGGCATATGTTTGACAACGCTTCCAACTTGGTTCAAATATAAAGCATTTAATCTTTACATGCTAACATAAACCAGAAGGGAAGCCAAAAAAATCTTAACCAAGCCTTTCTTTTAATATCGGCTGGTGGCCCAACGAGCATTATATAAAGAATATGCAGTATATATGGGAAAAGCAGCGGAAAAGCAATCCTGCTTCTCCGCTGCTTCCTATGATCAGCTTCATCTGATTGTTCACGTATCGTCTATCGTTTACGCTTTTCGAGTGATTGGTTTTTTCAGGAATATCCCATATGAAATCGCTCCCATAACAAGCAAGGAGGCTCCCAGTAAAAATACATTATTAAAGCTTCCGGTCGTATCCAAAATGTATCCGGTTGCAATCGGTGCTAAAGCAGCCCCCAGAAAACCGCCAAAGTTTTGAATAGCGCCCAGTGATGCCACCTGTTCCCTCGGGGCAATATCGGCTGCCAACGTCCAAATGACGCCGGAAGGCAACTGGGAGGCAAAGTAACCGATAGAGAGAAGTACAATGCTGACAACTGTACTGTCTATATAAGGAATCGGCGCTACAGATGATGCCGCCAGAATAGCCCCGCCAACAATCGGTATCTTGCGTGAGGTCACAGGAGCAACCCCCTTGCGGATGAAATAGTCGGAAATAAAACCGCCCAGCAATACACCAATAATACCGGCAACAAATGGAATAGATGCAATCCATCCGGTTTCCTTCAGCGTGAAGCCCTGTTCCTTCTCCAAATACCTTGGCAACCAGGTCAGATATACCCAGATTGTAAACATGATGCCAAAATTACCGATGATCATAAACCAGGTGCTGGAATTCTTGAAAAGAGAAGACCATTTAGCTGTTGGAGCCTTTGCTTCTGGTTGTGCTGCATCTGATTCCGCCGCAGGAGCAGCGTCTGCAGCCATCTCGTTCAGGTTGATAGCCTGTTTTTCGGCAAAAGTAGGATCACGGTAGACTTTTAGCCAGATCAGCATAATAACCAATCCAATTGCGCCGACGAAGATAAACATGCCTCTCCAGGTCATGGTCAGCATAAGCACAGTCAGCAGGGGCGGAGCAATAGCATTGGCAATTTGCGAGCCTGTATTAATAATAGAGGTTGGGAGTCCTCGTTCACTTTTAGCGAACCATCTTTCCGTTACTTTAAGCCCTGAAGTGAAGAATGGGGATTCCGATACACCGAGCAGCATACGCATGGCATATAGCAGAGAATAGGTATTTACAAAAGCACTGACGATGGTTGCAACTGACCACAGTCCAGAAGCCCATGTGAACATTTTCTTCGGACCGAAGCGGTCAACAAGCCATCCTGCCGGGAGATTAGCCAAGGCATAAGGCCAGAGAAAGGCAGACAGCAGCAGACCCATCTGTGTAGAGGATAATCCAAATTCCGCTGCGATGGTCGTATTCGCGATACTTAAATTAGATCGGTCCAGATAGTTGACGACGGCCCCGAGCAGAAGCAGTAAAATAATGCCCCAGCGCAGACCCACCTTTTTGGGTTGCTCTCCAGATGTTACACGAGTATTCTCGATTTTGCTCATGAAAGCTCACGCTCCTTGATCTATGGTGTATACGTTTACATTTATCCTGGTTATTAAGCTCATTTCAGAAATTTCTTAGCTCTGGTTGATATGGGCGATTCACAACGATGGCTTCGCAGCTTTCGGAAAATCCGAAGGTCAGCTATTGATCGTTGTGATGCCGCATATCTTGCCTAATATGATCTATACAGGCTCAGCCAATCGGGATGCTTATAGGGAACGCGCCGCCGCAACTGCCTCCAGAAATTCCTTGGCAGCTGCCGTAACTTTACTGTAATCCCCGTCCTTTTGCGCTGCTTTGGTGATATAGCTTCCTACGCCAACTCCGATGCAGCCGGCTTGCAGCCATTCATGCACATTTTGCGGAGTTACTCCCCCAGTAGGGGCGATGGGAGCTTGAGATAATGGAGCGGTAACCGATTTTACATATTGCGGGCCTAACACTTCGGCTGGGAAAAGCTTGACGATGTCAGCTCCGGCCTCTAATGTTTCCAATACTTCCGTCGGGGTAAAAGCGCCACTAATGGTCACGGCCTGATAACGGTTGGCCATTTTGATCATTTCGGGGTTGAGCTGCGGACTTACCAGAAGCTCTGCCCCCGCTAAAATAGCTGCTCTTGCCGTTTCGGCATCCAATATAGTTCCAGCACCGACAAGAACGTCTTCATCACGGTACTTTTCCGCCAGTGTTTGAATGACACGAAGCGCATTCGGTACGCTCATTGTGATTTCCAGCGCCTTAATACCGCCTTTTACGGCTGCTTCCGCTACTGCCAAAGCTTCTTGCTCGCTGTCCAAACGAATGATCAGCACAATGCCTGTGTCTGCTATTTTCTTGAGATTATTGAACTTCTTCCACATCATCTTATCCTCCTAATCGTTATACAGCCGTTCACCACGGTATCCCAACTGGTTGGACAGCTTGAGCGCTGTTTCCTTGACCAGCTTGACGATCATACTCTCGCGCTCCGGTGTCATGGTAGAGTACATGCTCGCTACACTAATTGCTGCTACCGGCTGATTCCATTGGTCATATATCGCAGAACCGATGCAATACATTTCCAAATTATCTTCCCGGTCATCAATGGAATAACCACGCGCCCGAATTTCCGCCATATCCTGCAAAATTTCTTGTAACGTTACCTTCGAGTATTGTGTTTTGGCCGGAATTTCTCCGTCTCCCAGAATAAACTGGATTTTTTCTGTTGGTAACGCTGCCAAAAGTGCCTTGCCGATTCCTGTGGTGTGTATGAATCTTCGCGAGCCCAGCTTTGCTGTCGGCCTCATAACAGAGTGATTTTCCGCCTTATCCAGATAGACGATCTGCCCTTTATCCTCAACTCCAAGAAAAACAGTGCTGCCCGTCTGTCTGTTCAGCTCCTGCAACAGCGGTCTGGCCAGATGGGGGATGCCCATGTTGGATAAATAAGCTATACCTGTTTCAAAGGAGCCAATGCCCAAACGATAGGTTTTCAGGCGCGGATCATCCAGCTCAATAAAGTTTTTATAGAGTAATGTCTGCACCAGTTCGAAGGCGCTGCTTTTGGGCAGCCCCAACGTCTTGCAAATTTCGTTCAGTGTTAGAGGGGAATCGCTATTAGATAACAGGACCAGAAGATCGACAACCCTTTCGGCTGATTTATTCAGCTTAAAATTTTCCATGCAATCTCCTTCATTCAGTTATGGTTCGTATATGCGAACTATGTTCATTGTATCGAACTTCGGGTTTATTATAGTACAGCCTGACAAGAGAGATCAATAACCTTTACAAAATATTTTATTTATAGCGATACAGGATTGAATTTCTTATGAAAACGTTATAATCTAAATAAAAAACAAATTCAATATTACGAATCTAGTTCGTATATGCGAACTTTGTGGAGTTTGTGCGGCTTCTGGATGTATACCATACAGATATTGCTGATCTTTCGATTGGAACCGCATACATTGACGAATTTGCTTCATGAAGATGAGTGGAAATCCTGAAATACAGAATACGGGTTATGGAGGAGGAATTGCGGATGCAACCTACAGCTATATTTTTAATCGGGGCTGCCAGTTCAGGTAAATCTACGATAGGCAAGCTCATTGCAACAGAATATCATTTTGCTTATTTGGATAAAGATATCATCTGTAATAAATTCACTGGTTTACTGCTGGAGTCCAAAGGATACTCGCCGCATGAGCGGGATGGAAACACTTTTTATAGCGATACGATCATGCCGCTTGAATATCAGACTTTGCTGGACTTAGCCAATGATAACCTTCAATTGGGGAGATCCGTCGTTCTGGATGCACCGTTTCTCGGTTATTTTTCTAACAAAGATTACATTCGGGAATTAAAAGAAAAATACGACTGGCATCATGTCAGACCGCTTGTATTACAGGTGGACGTGGATTTTGACACATTAAAAGAGAGGATGAAAGCCCGTGGATTGGAGCGGGACGAATGGAAATTTGCCCATTGGGATGCTTTTGTGGAAGGAATCCGTGCCAGAAAGTGTCTATGGGAAGACATTGACATCCGCCATTTTGATAATAGCCCCGCTGAAGTAGACAAGGACAGATTGTACAATATACTTCCCTTCCAAAAGACAACAACCACTTTGTAGTTTGGGTTGGGTGAAAATAAAAAGAAGCGCTCCCCGGAGTCGAAGTCATAGTATACTTCCTCCAAGGAGCGCTTTCTTCTTTTATACAGTCCCCCACGTCCGATCCCCTGCCAAATATTTTTCAGTCAAAATAGAGAGCAGTTGAATACCGACCTCATTATGTCCTCCCTCAGGAAGGATCAGGTCCGCGTATTTCTTGGAAGGCTCAATAAAGGCCTCATGCATAGGCTTAACCGTAGTCAAATAATGATCATGGATCGAATGGATGGTGCGGCCACGCTCCTCGATATCTCGAAGAACCCG
Source organism: Paenibacillus kribbensis (assembly GCF_001705305.1). GTDB lineage: Bacteria > Bacillota > Bacilli > Paenibacillales > Paenibacillaceae > Paenibacillus > Paenibacillus kribbensis_B. Next base: position 139,753 of record NZ_MCBP01000008.1, on the reverse strand, counting down.
ACGAAGAATACGCACATCAGGGTCAGTATCCACAAATACTTTAATGTCGAGCAGGCTGCGGAGCTTTTCGTCAGACAGCACGTGCAGGCCCTCCAGCATAACGATATGATTCGGCAGAAGCTCTACCGTCTCATCGGTGGAACGAGCATGAACCGTAAAGTCATACACTGGCGCTTGAGTCGCTTGTCCTTTTTTCAGACATTGGAGATGCTCGATAAGCAAGTCATTGTCAAAGGCAAACGGATGATCATAATTGACCAAAGCACGTTCGTCATAGCTCAGATGTGAATTGTCTTTATAGTAGTTATCCTGAGATATGAAAGTCACTTTATTAGATCCCAGACGCTCAACGACAGCACGTGCTACCGTCGATTTACCGGAACCTGTACCGCCGGCAATACCAATAATAAGCATGGCGTTTCACTTACCCTTCCCTAAATGTATCCCGATACAACTCAAGTATTGTAGCACAACGCACACTTTTTTTCATCACTGTGGAGCTTTGTATTTCTTCCATTTTCGTAGCTTGGCCCTGAATGTTTTAAAAGGTGCCACAGAGTTGATATGAATCCATCTGGCCATGGGCCAGTTTGGGTTACTGCCCGTCCACTTGTGAACGCCCTGTATGAAGAGTTCTTCATGACTGAGTGTGTCAATCCAATCCAGCCATTTTTGCTCGGTTAGCTTGAATCGTTGGCGCAATTCGCGTAAAGAGTGGTGGGAGTAAGTTTGGTAAAAGGATTGGTAAAGCTCGCCTAGTCTATTCCATTTATAGTTTGGTGCAGGCATGATGACGGGTGATCCTTTCTTTTCGTCTCTGTCCCATGACATGACAAGCTGAAGCCATCCAAGCTGGTAAGCAATCATTTCTGCGGGGGTTTTATCTACCTCGGGAATTCGAATATCCTTTTGTTCCTCGTCTATGTTCTCGAATTCACTATCTAGCAGCAGGTAAGAGGCATGGATGGCTTCTTTTAACTCTGCTTTGGAGGTGTACTGGTAGCTGGACATCTAATCGCTCCTTTACTTTGTATTCATGATACTCACCTTTTTATATGTACTACTTCTAATATGACAACCTTATGTCTTATTCAAAAATAAAAAGAATAGCGATTTTTGTGATTTTATGAAAAAGCACTTGGTGTGTTCACGAAGAAGGATGCAAAATTAATAGAGAATTTAAGACAAAAGATAAGTAATTAGGCATATTTTAATATTTCTTTATATGTCTATAATTATTGGAGATAGTACTTGAACATGCAGGGATGTAGCTATGGAAGGTTTTTCGACTGTTTGGTACTCAATAATTATTTTATAAGGAGGATGTTACATGAAGTCAGATTTGATGAAAAAATGTGCAAATGTAATGTTGAGCAGTTCGTTGGCGCTGTCTTTATCGTTACCGTTACTAGGTCATGCGTATGCAGATGGAAGTTTACAGGTGAGTGATAACTTTGAACAAGGCGAGGCTCAAGGCTGGACAGTAGATTCGGGGAACTGGTCTGTTGTCAAGGGAGGGGATGGCTTTACATACCAGCAATCTGGTAAAAGTGAAGGCCGCTCTGTTAAAGGCGATGCTTCCTGGACGAACTATAGTGTGCAAGCAGATGTGTATATAGACGATTTTAACGGCTCCAACCGGGTGTATGTTGCAGGCAGATACACAGATGCCAAAAACTTCTATGCGGCTTCGTTGTACAACAAGAAGGGCGGGGCTCTGGAAATTCGTAAAAAGGTAAACGGTTCTATGAAGACACTGGCTACCAACAAAAAGTACAAGCTGGATACAAATACGTGGTACAGAGTAAAGCTGGAGCTGTCCGGTTCGGAAATTAAGATGTACGTCAATGATAAACTGGAGTTGACTGCAAAAGACTCCAGCCTGACTGCGGGAGCTGTTGGCTTGGTAACCTCCAAGGCATCCGCCCAATTCGATAATGTGATTGTATCCGGTACTACCTCTGGAGGGGATACAAGCACACCGCCTGCGAAACCGGAGCCAGGCAAAGATCAGCAAACTCCTGGCACGAATGACAACGCAACCTTCAAAAACAGCTATAATTTGACCGGCTTCTCGTATGGTAATACAGGCGGAGGAAACATTGCGGAAACCGATGCCAATTACAAAAAGGTTTACAACGCTGTAGATCTCCACGAAGCACTGAAAAAAGGCAGCAAAGTCAAGGTGATTGAGATTATGAATGATCTCGATCTCGGTTGGAATGAAATGCCAAGTGCTGCCAAGCTAAACCCTTTTAGTGCCCACAATGCTGTACAGACACATCCTGTTCTGAAGAAAACAGGCGTGAGCAAAATCTATATTCAAAACTTGAATGGAGTCACCATTTTCTCGGCAAAGGGCGCTAAAATCAAACATGCCGGCTTCGTCATTAAAAACAGCTCTAATTTGATTTTCCGCAACCTCGAATTTGACGAGCTTTGGGAGTGGGATGAAGCAACCAAAGGCAATTATGATAAAAATGATTGGGATTATATTACTGTCGAAGGTGCAAGTTCCAAGGTGTGGATTGACCATTGCACATTCAACAAAGCCTATGATGGATTGGTAGATGTGAAAAAAGGCAGTAACGGAGTTACTATTTCCTGGTCTCTGTTCAAAGGAGATGACCGCAGCTCCAACAGCTGGGTAACCCAACAGGTTAACGCCATGGAAGCAGACAAATCCTCCTACCCTATGTACGCTTATCTGAGAAGCAGTGCCGTAGGATTGAGTAAAGAAGATATCATTGATATTGCAGCAGGACAAAAGAAGGCGCATCTGGTTGGTGCCACGGAAATGGCAGCCGACAATCCGGATTTGGAAGTGACGCTGCATCATAATTACTACCTGGATATTCAGGACCGTATGCCACGTTTGCGTGGCGGTAATGCTCATGCATATAACATCGTTATAGATGATGCCGGATTGGCCAGAGCCAAAAAACGGATTACGTCCGACATGGCAAAAGCGATTGCTGCCAAAGGATACCATTTTGACGTCGTAGGTAACGGTGCGATTTCAACCGAAAATGGTGCGGTACTGCTTGAAAAATCGTATTTAATTGATGTATTTTCTCCAGTTCGCAATAACCAAAAAGATGCTAAAAAAGCCGACTATACAGGTAAAATCAAAGCAGAGGACGTCATCTTCTCGGATAAAGGCAACGTATTCAGAGGAGGCAGTGAAGAAGCGAACAGCCCGTTAGCTCCGTATCCTGCGACGGCCAAGGATTTCTCCTGGAATGGATTCACAAAACTGCCATACAGCTATACAGCCGAAAATCCTGAAAACCTGGTTGCTCAATTACAGGGCAAGGATGGAGCAGGTGCAGGCAAGCTGAACTGGTCAAAAGAAAACTGGCTCAAAACAGCATACAATGCAGCCGTTTCGAAAAATGTACAAGCGGTGGAAGACTCCGAATAAGTATTTGAGGATTTTGCAAAATCCTGATTCACGAAGAAGCAGCTAGGACAGATATGCTCTGTTCCTAGCTGCTTTTTCGTTAACCGCATTTAGGCTGCGTTCGGCATGTTTTTAACCGATAACAACAAACGAGGATACGCCAGGAGGTACCGTTCTAACCCGGAATAACGTTCCATCGTCTCTAAAGGTGCGCAGAATGAAAGTCTGGTTCGTAGGTGTGCGGACTCTGCTGAATCGGGCAGTGCCAAAACTGTCGAAGCCTGCAGCTTGCACAAAGCTTCCATTTAGACGCCGGAGTGTAGCAAAAAATCCGGTTGTGTTAAAAGGTACACCATCAGTGTTAGCCCAGATGACCGTAAATCGACGGAAGGTTTGCGTTGGACTCACATTGCGATATCTCGTAATAGGAACTTTTCTGCCTGTGGATTTCAGCGTTTGCGGAGGACGAATGGCCACTTCAAATCAACTCCTTTGTTGTGATGAGATAGTAGATGCACACAAAGGAGTTTTGGACTGAGCTATAGACTACTTTTAAAAAAATAGGTATACATCGAACTTAAAATGGCACTCCATGTACATAATAGTTCGACTTGGGACCTCATCATGCCCAATCGCGCCGCAGCGTAAAGAGTTCTCTCAATGCGTCTGTCGATAGCTCGGTAATCCAGCCCTCGGTGCTGGAAATGATTTGGTCGCTAAGCTGCTGCTTGCTCTCCAGCATTTCGTCAATGCGTTCCTCCAGTGTGCCCAGCGAGATAAATTTGTGCACCTGTACGTCCTTCGTTTGTCCCATCCGATAGGCGCGGTCTGTGGCCTGATTTTCGACTGCCGGATTCCACCAGCGGTCGAAGTGGAAGACATGGTTGGCCGCTGTCAGATTCAGTCCCACACCACCAGCCTTCAGTGACAAAATAAATACAGACGGCTGCTCTTCAGGCGGCAGTGTGTGAGACTGGAATTGATCAATCATCCGGTCGCGTGCAGTTTTGGAGGTGCTGCCGTTCAGATAGAGCACGGGCTCTTGCAGTTCTTGAGCGAGCACCTGTTGGAGCATCCGTCCCATACCAATATATTGCGTGAAAATAAGGCAGCGCTCACCTTCCGCCCGCAGCTCCTTAACCATGGACAGAATACGCTCAAGCTTGGATGAACGACTGATAAGAGCTTCGAGCTCGGATGGACTATACCCGGAAGCAGCGACATTCAGAGCCGCCTCCCTGGTCAAAAGGGCAGGGTGATCACAAAGCTGCTTTAGCTGGGTGAGAGCGGATAGAATGGCTCCTTTCCGCTCAATGCCCTCCAGCTTCTGCATCCGTTCCATCAACTCTTTGACAATCTGGTCATAGAGCGCTCCCTGCTCGGAGGTGAGGTGAATATAGGTTTTCATCTCATTTTTATCAGGCAAATCAAGCTGTATAGCCGGGTCTTTTTTCTTGCGCCGCAGCATGAAGGGCTGAACCAGCTTTTGCAAATCCATCGTGCGCTGCTCGTTATGTTCTTTTTCAATGGCATTCATGAACCGATTGCTGAAAGCACGTGAGCTGCCCAAATAGCCGGGATTGATAAAATCATAAATAGACCATAGCTCGGACAGCCGATTCTCAATAGGTGTCCCGGTCAGTGCTATACGATGACGTGCAGGGAAGCTGCGAACGGCGGTGGATTGCTTGGTTTGCGCATTCTTAATGTTTTGCGCTTCATCCAGGCAAATCGAATCCCAGGTCATACCTTGGAGCAGCTCTTGATCAAGGGTTGCTGTCGCAAAGGAAGTTAGTATGACATCGGCTTGCCGGGCCTCTTCGCGGAACAAGTCTCCCTGCTCCCGCTTGCTTCCATAATGTAGAAGGACCTTTAATGAAGGAGCGAAGCGGCTAAGCTCCTTTTGCCAGTTGCCCAGCACCGAAGTCGGGCAAATCAGCAGGGAGGTGGAGCGGACGCCCGTCTCCGCGGCCATCTCCTGCAAATGCAGTAAATAGGCGATAAACTGTACCGTTTTGCCAAGCCCCATGTCATCTGCCAAGCAAGCGCCCAGTCCAAAGCGGCGCAAAAAGGCAAGCCACGCGTAGCCATCCTGCTGATAGGCTCGCAGCTCGGCTTGCAATCCGTCCGGCGGGTCGAGTGCAGGCCACTCTGACTGTCTCCCGAGCTGGCTGATCAGCTTCAGCAGATGCGCGTTCAGCTCGACCTCCAGCCGGAAGCGTGCCGCGTCCTCCGGCTGCCCGCCTGAGGCGTCGCCTTCAGGCTCATCGGCATTGCCGAGCAGATGCAGCTGCAGGATGTCCTGAAAGGACAATCCCTGAGTGCTGTCGATTCCGGCCATCGCCCGGCGAATCTGCGCCAGCAGCGCGGGATCGAGCGCAATCCACTGGCCGCGGAAGCGCACCAGGCGCTCGTTGCGGGCCACCAGCTCGGCGAACTCGGATTCGCTTAGATCGGCATCGCCAATGGCTACACGCCAGTCGAACTGGACAATCGAGTCCAGTCCGAACAGCGAGCTGCCTTTCGTGCGCTCTCCCGCGCCTTCGCCCGCGCGGACCTTGGCCCGCAGCTTCGGCTTCTTGCGGGTGGCTGCCTCCCACCAAGCCGGCAGCAGTACCTGCCAGCCGCCCTCCAGCAGACGCTGGCTGTCGGTCGTCAGGAATTGCCACGCCGCTTCATCGGTGAGCGGGCGATTCAGCACGTCATCGCGGCTTCCGGTGCGCAGCCCGGCTGGCAAAATGGCGCTCAAGCGCTCCAGCCATCCGGCAGAGCGCTCCCGCACTTGCGCCGCCCACGCGTCGGGCCATGGGCCGGACGCGTATCCGTCATCGGCAAGCTGTACAGACACCAGCCGCGTTGTGTCAAGCTTGTCCTGCAGCACAAGCTTGAGCTGCCAGGACGACTCGTCGTCCTCCGGCGCTGGCTCCAGCAGCTGCAGCAGTGGGCGAAATGGCGCAGTATCGGCTTTCCAGCCGATGGCAATAAGCCATGCCCGCGCATCTAGCCCCGCAGCCACCGAGCGGCCTGGGGCGAAGAGGGGCGGGTACTCTCTTCGCAAATCGGCGGCTTCCGCTTCGGTGCCGTACCAGCGTTGGGACACAGCGGCCGAGAACGCCGTTGCGACTCCTTCGCGCTCGTCCTTTTCCAGGCTGCCCAGAAGCCGGGCAAGCTCTGTTAGCTGGGCGCTCTCCGGCATTAATTCGGATTCAGAAGCCTCTGGTGCACCCAGTGTTCCCAGTGATTCCACATCCCAAATCCATTGCAGCTTCCCTGCCTGAAATGCTGTGAAGCTGGGCACGTAGGCTTTCGCCTCAATGCAATGGGCAAGTAGAGGAATGGAGCGCAGCCAGGGGGCATGGGCTTCGTCCCAGATCCATTCGATATGCTCCAGCAGCTCGCCCCCTGCCAGAAAAGGAATCACTTGCTCCGAGGGAAGGACGATAATATCAGTGCCCTGAACGTGTTGCACCTCCAACTCGGTACCATAAAACGAAGCTTCATGCCAAGCAAACAAGCGCTGCTTTAACATTTGGCCGGGAATGCTATAGTTCATGGAGGAGTCCCCATAGATCAGCGCGTCTCCATAGGCAGTCAATCGGATGTGTACCGTGATCGTTTCGGTATATTGGCTCATGATAACAATTTCCCTTTCCGCAATTCCTCCTGTAGCGCCCGAAGGCGGCTGTGGCGGCTGGTGAAGCTGGTGAAAAACAGCTCCCAGCGCGGCTCTTGCTTCATTTTCTTGTATAGCTTGAACAGCCGTTTCAATAGTTTGACCGCCGCTTTATAGCCGGCTCTGTTTTTTTCCAGCACATATCGTTCTACCGCTTGATGGTAGAAGGGGAGCAGCAGCTCCGGTGCGTTCTTTTCAATGGGCTGTACAACGCTTACGCGAAAACTCAACGGCTCGCTGCGTATACTTAGCTGATAATCGATCCATTGTCGCCATTTTTCATGGGCAAGCAGTGTTTCTTCATACATTCCCCCGGCAAAAGGAAGCATGCTGACCAGCGTATCCCACATGTCCGGCTCTGCTTCTGGAAGGTGCTGCAATACGAGATTCCAATCATGTATATAGTCTTGCAAATGATCGTCCCGATGACTGTGAAGCAAGGGGCCGATATGCCGTAGTCCATCCTTGAGACGCGTCCAGTCTTCGGCTTCACGCAACGCGTGTAAGAATAAAAGCAGCTGATTCGAAGAGATTTTCAATGGAAAAGCCTGTTCTGCCTCTTGGAGCAGCGCCCAAGCCGCAACATCCTGTGACTGATAAACATGCATCCAGCTTTGGGCCAGTATCCAGGGAAGTCGAGCCAATGCTGGGCCCAACTCCTCCTCTGCTGCCTGTAAAAGCTGTAATTCCTCTGCATATATGCCGGGAGTTGGCCGTTCGGGGCGCATCCAGCGTAGCCAAAACCGATAATACGCGTCTGAAAAATAAGTGCCGTTCCGCGACTCTGTCAGCATTTTTCGGCGCAAATAGGCCAAGGTCTCTGCCATACGGGCTTCTTGCTTCGGTTCGTCGGTTAGCGCAAGCGGACTCTCAAAATCACGCTCGATCGCTTCTTTTAGCTCGTCTGCGGCAATTTGTGTGTAATACCCCATATAGGAATGAGTGGGGTAGCCCGGCATCGGGGACTGGGGCACCAGCTTTTCCAGCACACGCAGATGAGCGTGCAGTCCATATAGCTGCTGCATGCCGGGTGAAAGCGGCGGCTTCACAGCATAGATCGAGGCTAGAGCGCTTTGGACAAATTGGGAATTTTGAGTATTCACAGGGTTGAGGCCGATACACTGATCGAACAGATCATGCCATTCTGAAATGGGTATGTTCGGTATCTGGCTGGCTGTTTTACTGAGTGCGTTCCTGGCTGCTTCCTTGCGATCCATTGATAGGCTTGACCGGGCAGGAGACGGGGGGCGTGTGTCGGCTTTTGCAGCCAACCGAGTAAAGCCCGCTGAACGAGCATTCACCAACGCATGTACGGAACGTTCCTGCTCATTCGCGTAATTCAGCAGTACGGCGATCATATGCTTGCAATTGGTATGAACCGGACACGTACATCTGCTGGCAGCAAAAGCGTTCAAGTGGAGATCTACCTCGTAGAGCTCGCTTCCATCCACGACAGCTGCGATATGATCAGCATCAGGCATTGCGAATTCTTTTACCCTGCCTTGCTTAAAATATTGAAAGCCTCGTTTGATCGTTACATCATTAAAATGGTCAGCGGCGTTTTGGATAAGCTGCTGCCATTGTGTATCATCCATAAGATAGGTTGGTTTCATATGCATTAGTCTCCTAAGAGAGAAATAGTCGTTTTGATGTTAGCTTAGATGGTAGCTTAACTCTTCCATTATATCAGTTCACGCGTGTAAATTGAGGCGAAGGGAGCAGATGAAAAGTTTTCATGCGGGTTGACATGTCTTCTTCTCAAAAGTATATTACTATTGTAAATATAAAATAAATATTACTAATATTTTTGTGCTAATGATTCTGTTCAGGGATTGTTGGTTGTGAATTGAATGAGTGGAATTATGGAATACACATATGATGCAGAGGAGGATAAGAATATGTCATCTTTATATAGCTACGATATTCATTTGCCCAGTCAGCTTGATCCTAGCCGTACATATCCAACCATTTTTACATTGCACGGGAAAGGATCTAATGAGCAGGATATGTACGGAGTCGTGAAGCCGCTGTCGGAGGAGTTTATTATTATAGGCATTCGTGGAGATATCCCCATGGGCGGAGGGTTTCAATATTATGAGCTGAAAAGCCTGGGCAACCCGCTGCGCGAGCAGTTTGATCGGGCTATTGAACAGCTTCAGACATTCGTACAATATGCTACAGATCAATATCCGGTTGATCCTAGCAAACGGTATTTTCTTGGTTTCAGTCAGGGAGCGATTTTGTCCATGTCACTGGCGCTTACGCTTGGTAGTCAGTTGAAGGGAATTGTGGCGATGAACGGCTATGTGCCAGATTTTGTGAAGACAGAATATGCGTTGAAAAGCACAGAGGATGTATCTGTATTTATTTCTCACGGCGAATATGATTCCGTATTTCCGGTGAGCATCGGACATGAGACGGCAGCGTATTTCCAGGCCCGAACTTCTCATTCCACATTCAAAACATACCCGACGGACCACGGCGTTTCCCCTGATAACCAGCGGGATGTGGTTGAGTGGCTGCGTGAGGATGCGAGTGTTAGTTCAAATTCTTAACGATATAACAACTGAATATACTATACGCACGATATAGGTGTGAATTTGGGGCTACTAGGAATCTCCAAAATCCTCCACTTTTGTATTGATAGCAGTATATACGTATAGTAATATATTTACAGAGGGTGTAGTAAGCACTCCAGAAAGGAGAACCTAAGACGATGGGGACCGCGATTGTACTTTTACTCACGGCGCTGGTTAATCTCGCAGCTGCTTGGATGAATTTCCAAACAGCTAAGAAAAATAACCGCCGGGTAAAGTAAAAAGCCCCTTACGTTGCAGCGTAAGAAGGCTTAAATCAACAGCAAGGTTGGGGAGCAATCCCCTTCCTGCACCCTATCATCTTATGCTTATCTTACCCTCTTCATTCTCCGTTGTAAATTATATTTTACAAATTCGAGGAACTATAAAGGAGGCATCAGTATGCAAACTGTTACCCTTATCATCGCTGTGGTCGGTCTGGTTATATCACTGGCTGCTTTATCACAAGCTATTAAAAATAGGAGGTAATTGCTGTGGCAAGGAATGCGCTATCCTTTAGATTCCCGGAAGAGTTTGCTACGATGCTGCGTACCTGGTCATTTGTTACCGAAAAAGATCAAAGAACTATTTTGCAAGAAGCCTTCACAGAATATGCGAATAATCACCCGGACACCAAAGAGAAGGTCCTTCAAGTCATAAAAACGCTAAAATGACCCGTCAAAGAGACAGGTCATTTTTTATAGCTTCTCCCTTTTTTATCCCCTGAAAAAATGCTCCTCCAACATGCTCAAAGAAAGCTCGGCAGTGGAGGCTACCACGACATCCGCACCCTGCATTTGCGAGGGTGTTCCTACACCAACCGCGAACATCCCGGCACCCTTGATTGCCTGAATTCCCGCCTGCGCGTCCTCTATACCGATACAGTCGGCAGGCTGAACGCCCAGATTTGCGGCTCCGGTGAGGAAAATTTCCGGGTCCGGCTTGCCATGCCGAATGGCTGTGACATCCACCACACTATCAAAATAGCGCGTCAGCTCCAGCCGTTCCAGGATAAACGCTGCATTTTTGCTTGCAGAGGCCAGCGCTATGCCGATCTCGGCGTCATGCAGCTCTGTCAGAAGCGCTTTAATGCCCGGTAGTACGTCCGAGGGAGTTACAGCCGATATGAGCCGCTGGTACTCGGTGTTTTTTCGTGCGGCCAGCTCTCGCTTGTTTTCGTCTGAATACGCATCGGACAGATTGCCGCGCGCCAGTATTTTGTCGAGCGATTCCGTGCGGCTGATCCCTTTTAGCTGCTCATTAAATTCCCGATCAAAAGGAATACCCAGCGCCGTCGCCAAGCTTCCCCATGCCCGAAAATGATATTCGGCGGTATCTGTAATGACTCCGTCCAGGTCAAAAATCACTGCCTTCATTTGACTTCCCCCTGTCTACATGGATTATGAAACACTGCTCGTCATTAACGGCTGCCCGTTGGTGATGTGTGTCGGCCGTCCATACAGCTCTAGCGTTAAGGGTTCTCCGTCCAACAGCGTAATAACGACCTCATTTTCCTGTACGAGAATACTCAGCAAGCGACCGCGATAATTGATTTTAAACGTATATTTGCTCCAGCCCTGCGGCAGGAAAGGGGAAAAGCTCAGCGTTTCACGATACGTTCTCATACCGGCAAAGCCCTGCACGATCGCCAGCCAGCTTCCTGTCATGGACGTGATATGAAGTCCGTCTTCGGTATCGTTATTATAGTTATCGAGGTCCAGACGGGCCGTCCGCTTATACATCTCGACTGCTTTTTCCTCCATTTTGAGTTCGGCAGCCAGCACGGCGTGAATGGACGGGGAGAGACTGGATTCATGAACGGTCATCGGCTCGTAAAATGTAAAATTGCGTGCTTTTTCCTCCAGTGTGAACTGATCGCCAAAGAAGTACAGTCCTTGCAGCACATCGGCCTGCTTAATGAAGCAGGAGCGCAGGATTTTATCCCATGACCATTTCTGATTGAGTGGCAGGTTGCTGGGATCAAGGGACGATACAGGCTGTAAATCCTTATCCATAAAAGTATCGTGCTGTACGAAGATTCCCCGCTCCTCATCGTAGGGATAATACATGCGGTTGATGATATCCTGCCAATGCCCGAGCTCATCTTCTGCAACAGCCAGCTGCTTCAGCTTCTCTGCCGAAATCTGAGGCAGGACGGATAATGTATATTTTAAAACCCATGCAGCCAACGTATTGGTGTACCAGTTGTTATTGATGTTATTTTCATATTCGTTCGGCCCGGTAACCCCATGGATCATATATTGCTGATGGCGCTTGGAGAAATGAACCCGATCGGCCCAGAAACGGCTGATTTCGACCAGTACATCTATGCCATACTGGTGTAGGTAGGACGAGTCACCCGTGTAGTTGGTGTAATTATAAATAGCATAGGCAATGGCCCCGTTACGATGAATTTCCTCGAAGGTAATTTCCCATTCGTTATGGCATTCCACGCCCGTAAAGGTGACCATGGGATACAATGCCCCGCGAAGTCCTTGCTGAGCCGCGTTATGCTTGGCGCCATCCAGTTGATGATAGCGGTACAGCAGCAGATTTCGGGTCACACCCGGGTCGGCAAGCGCCAGGTACATAGGTACGGCGTATGCTTCTGTGTCCCAATAGGTGGCACCGCCATATTTTTCACCCGTAAAGCCCTTGGGACCGATATTCAGACGTGAATCCTCGCCGTAGTAGGTAGAGAATATCTGGAAAATGTTGAAACGTATTCCCTGCTGAGCCTCCGCATCTCCCTCGATTTCGACATCTGCTTTATCCCAACGTCTATCCCAGGCTGCAATATGCTCTTGCTTGAGTGCTGCGTAGCCTTTGTTCACAGCTTCCACAGCGATGCGTTCAGCCTGTGGGATCAGTGCATCCTTTTCCATATCACGTGAGGTGGTAACGGCCACAATTTTTTGCAGCTGAATGCTGTCGCCGGGAGCGACGCTGTATTGATAGTGCCGTGCAGCATACAAAAGGCCCTCTTCTGTCGTCTGCTGCTTCTGTCCCTCGGTCACAACGCCCATGGTAGCGTTTACGGTAAAGCGCGGAACACCAAAGGGATTATCTATCGTCGTTGTGGACAGGCTGATGAATTGCTCCTGAACCTCGCGCGCCTCCTCCAGCCAGAAAGCCTCATCATAGTTGGTGTCCTCATTTTTCGTATTGCCATCCAGATAGGGGACAAGCTCAATCGTTAGAGGCTGTTCACTTATATTCGTTGCCTGGTAATCCATCAGGCATAGCTCACGAGTGGTAATGCTTAGAAAACGCTCTGTAGTGATACGAACCTGACCGTTCACGGTGCAGGTCCGCCGCAGGATACCCTGCTTCATGTCCAGCTCCTGCACAAAATCACTGACGTACGCAGTAAATAAATCCACCTCCTGCTGGTCCACGATCAGACCGATGCCGATAAAATTCATCGCATTGATGACCTTGCCAAAATATTCAGGGTAGCCATTTTTCCACCATCCGACCTTCGTCTTGTCGGGGAACCAGACACCGGAAATGTAAGTCCCCTGATGATGATCACCTGAATAAGCTTCTTCAAAATTGCCGCGCATGCCCATATACCCGTTGCCTATGGACGTGATGCTTTCCTGTAATCGCATGTGTGTGGTATGTAGCGTGCGGGTTGTGAGCTTCCAGTTATCTACGTCGAATAATCGGTTATAAACCATGATTGCGTACCCCTCTCGGAAAATGAGATCGTTGTTGTAACGAAACCAATATATGAGCGAGTTCAGTATATAGTGCAACCGTTTGCCCTGTCAACGCAAAAAAACTGATTTTATGGAGGTCCATAAAATCAGTTTGGGCTCATTCCTCGGGGGATGACAGTGCGCGACAGGATTTGCGTTCTACGATTCGGTGGGGAACGATGATGTGTTTGGTCAATTCCTTGGGGTTTTCGATTTTCTCGATCAGGTTTTTGGCAGCCTGATAACCAAGCGTGAAGATGTCGATATCCACTGAAGTAAGCGAGGGACTCATCAGCTCGGCCAGCATCAAATTATTAAAGCTCACCATGGATAGCTGCTCCGGCATGGATACACCGAGCTGAAAAAGCATTTTCTGTACTGCCATGGCTACCAGGTCGTCGCTCACGATCATGGCGGTCGGCGGCGGGGAAACCTGCAATAACGTCCGCATATCCTCTGGATCAAAGGGCTCCCTGACCACATATTCGTCCGGTAGAGGCAAGCCGGCCTCTCGCAGCGCAACCTGATAGCCTCGAAGTCTTTCGATATTCACAATGCGTTCATGATCTCCGCCCACATAAGCGATGTGCTGATGATTCAGCCCGGTCAAATAAGTGACCACATCCTTGGCGGCCTGGTAATTATCGTTGTCTACATGGGTGGTTTCACTGACAAATTGCTGAGGCTTGCCGATGACGGTATAAGGTATTTTTTCTTTGTGAAGATACTCCACAACGCTATCTTCTTGCTTGGAGTACAGGACAATGTAGCCGTCAACGCGTCCTGTCCGTGTCATCAGCTTTACGCGGGATAGCAGCTCATCGCTTGTTTTTCCAGTGATAATCGACAGTGTATAGTTGTGCTCATTGACCCATTCGCTGATACCGCGAAGGCTCTCCGGAAAGAACGGATTTTGAAAGATCGCCACATCCGATTCAGGCATGATAATGCCAATCGACTGTGTGACACGGTTAGCCAGGCTTTGGGCTGAATAATTGGGTTCATAGCCAAGCGCCTTCATTTCTTTGCGGACACGTGCCTTGGTGGCCTCGCTGATTTTTGGGCTGTCTTGAATGACACGGGACACGGTGGAAGTAGCAACATTGGCACGCTTTGCGACATCTTTGATGGTTACTGCCATCGTCTTCGTCTCCTTTTGCTATCTCAAGCAGGAAATATTATGTTCTATCATACGATATTGCTCGAAAATCAACAAATTCGCGGCTTTTTTCGAGCGACATATCGTCATTAGCGGAGATATTTAGGAATTAGGGTATTGCCAATAGAAAGCGATATCATTATAATAATCGTGCAACCGATTGCATTATATTTATAGGGTACGAACAACGCTGTACATACTATAAGGGATGGAGATTGAAGGAGCATGAAAAAACTTCTATCATTTGATTTTTGGCAAAAGCTTGGGAAAGCACTGCTTGTAGTTGTCGCTGTCATGCCAGCAGCCGGGATTATGATTTCGCTAGGTAAAGTTGTGGCGATGCTGGCTGGCGATATCCATTTCTGGTTGACCGTCGGCGGTGTCATGGAGAATTTGGGTTGGGGTATTATCAATAATTTACACATTCTGTTTGCTGTGGCGATTGGCGGCTCCTGGGCTAAGGAACGGGCAGGTGGGGCTTTTGCTGCCTTGATTGCTTTTATCCTCATCAATGTTTCAACAGGGACGATTTTGGGCGTGTCCTCGAAGATGCTGACACAAGAGGGGGCAACGACCCAAACTCTCTTTGGTGCAACCATTCCGGTCAGCGGCTATTTCACCTCTATTTTGGGCGCACCTGCACTGAATATGGGGGTGTTTGTCGGTATCATTTCCGGATTCGTCGGGGCCGTGGTCTATAACAAATACTACAATTACCGCAAGCTGCCGGACGCTTTGGCCTTTTTTAACGGCAAGCGCTTCGTTCCGTTTGTTGTCATCTTGTGGTCTGTCATTGTCAGTGTGATCATGTCTGCCTTTTGGCCGTTTATTCAGGGAGGGATTAACCAGTTCGGCGTTTGGCTGGCAACCTCGGGAGAGTCCGCTCCTTTTGTAGCTCCATTTGTCTATGGTACACTGGAAAGACTGTTGATCCCCTTTGGACTTCATCATATGCTGACCGTTCCCATTAACTATACTCAACTTGGTGGCGTTTACACGACACTCACGGGTTCCGGAGCAGGAAGCGTTGTTGCCGGGCAAGACCCTCTATGGCTGGCTTGGGCGAGTGACCTGAGTGTGCTTCACGGCACTGATCCGACAGCCTATAATACATTGCTGGAAGGCGTGACGCCTGCCCGCTTTAAGGTAGGACAGATGATCGGCGGAGCGGGAATTCTCATGGGACTGGCGGTAGCTATGTATCGCCGTGTAGACAAAGATAAGCGCAGCAAGTACAAGTCGATGATTTTTTCAGCAGCTGCAGCCGTCTTTTTGACCGGGGTGACAGAGCCGATGGAATTTATGTTTATGTTTGTGGCACCTTTGCTGTATGTGGTTTATGCTATTCTTACCGGAATTGCGTTCGGAATGGCCGATATTATACATTTGCGTTTACATTCGTTTGGTATGATTGAATTGCTGACCCGATTGCCGTTGTCTATCAAAGCAGGCCTGGTGCAGGACATTATCAACTTCGTGCTGACTTGTATTGTGTTTGCGGTAGCAACCTACTTTATCGCTTATTTCATGATCGGTAAATTCCAAATGGCTACGCCGGGACGACTGGGGAACTATACGGATGAGGAGCCTCAGGAGGCTTCCGAGGCGGGAAGCACGGCAACAGATGGTGTCGCGGCTGCTTCCACGCAGAATCAACTGGCTGCTGATATTATCAAGACGCTTGGGGGAGAACAGAATATTGTCGAGGTGGATGCCTGCATGACCCGTCTGCGTGTGACGGTGAAAGATACGGATGCCGTTGGAGACGAGAAGACGTGGAAAGCGCTGGGTGCGCTGGGCTTGATCAAAGTAGACAATGGGGTTCAGGCGGTTTACGGACCGAAGGCCGATGTGCTTAAATCAGATATACAAGACATACTCAACAGGTGATTCGTTTTGAAATTGTTAACTTTAAATGTACACGCTTGGATGGAAGAAAACCAGCTCGAAAAGCTAAAGCAGCTGGCTGCTTTTATTGATGAACAGCAGTTTGATGTCATTGCTTTGCAGGAAGTGAATCAGTCCATGGAAGAAGCACCTTTGTCACCGGATGATTTGGGCTCTTACTATAGCGCTGATCCTGAAATTGTCATTAAGCGTGATAACTATGCCTACGTGCTGAACGGGCTATTGTCCGATGCCTATCATTGGACGTGGGCTCCCGCACATGTTGGTTTTGTCAAATACGACGAGGGTTTGGCGGTTTTGTCCAGAACACCGATTACAGATACGGTGAACGAATATGTTTCCTCGCTTCGCGATTATGACAACTACCGCTCGCGTAAAATTGTGGGGGTTCAGACTGTGGTGAACGGCGTGCAGTCCTGGTTTGTCAGTGGACACTATAACTGGTGGAATGATGAGGAATCCTTCCGCGGACTCTGGGATCGTACTACGGAAATATTGAACCCTTTGGCCCCGACTCCTGTGTTCATGATGGGGGATTTCAATAATGCTGCCGAAGTGCGCGGAGAAGGATATGACTATGCACTGCAATCCGGTTGGTCGGATACTTATTCGAACGCAGCCGTACGTGATGAAGGGCACACCGTCATCAAAGCCATTGCAGGCTGGGAAAGCAACGCGGAGCCGCTGCGGATTGACTATGTTTTCTCCAATAAGGCCCTGCAGGTTCAATCTTCAACTGTTGTGCTGAACGGGAAGATAGGGGCGGTTGTATCCGATCATTTCGGGGTTGCCGTGGAAGTGAAGCTGTGAACCATAGGTAATGGAACAGGCCGCCTGCTTATGCAAGTGGCCTGTTTCTTGAGGATTGCGACTTTAATCGAATGAAATATTGGATAACAATCGCAATAAACACCAAAATCATATTGTAATAAAAGGGGGCGTTTATGTTAAAACGTTCAAGGAGCACACCTGCGACGAGCGGAGAAACAATGGCCCCTAATTCAGAGAAAGAGGCAACATTGCCGATAAACAGGCTCCTATGTTCCTCGGGAATGACGTCTCCTAGCTGTGAGTAAAATGAATCCAGATAACTGGCTCCGCCAATGCCTCCTATGAACATCCCCAAGTATACAATCCACTGCTCCGTGAACCAAAGAAATAAAACGATTTCCAGCATGATGAATAACAGGCCGATCATACAGAGGATTAAGCGATCTTTGAGTATATCAGATATTTTGCCGATCAAGGGTGCCGACACAAAGGTCGATATGCCGATGATTGTAAAAGCTAGGCTGATTTCTGCTGGACTCCAGTGTAGCTTGTAGGTTGCATATATGGAAAAGTACGTTAAAAATATAGCGAATGCACTCATTTCAAGGAAATGAACGGTGGAATAGAGCAGTAACTGTTTCGTTAGCATGGTTTTTCTTTTGGATTCCTGAGGAAGCGAATGCTGTTGTTGAGGTTGTGCAGGGGAATTGAAGAAAGTCATTCTTGAAACAGCTACGAAGGATATACAAGAAAAAAGAGCGATGAAATAAAACGGAACCGCTAAAGAAAAATAAGAAACGATCACTCCACTCATAAGGGGACCCAAAATCATACCTGCACCTTCACTGCTGCTGATATATCCATTGAGTGTTCCTCTATTTTCCATGGTGCTGATGTGGTTGATCGTGACTCTTACAAAGACAGTTAATCCTATAGCCACCAAGCCTTGAAGAAGTCTAAGAATGGATAAAATGATAAAGCTTTCTGCAATCGGGAACAGAAGCATACAAACGATTTCAGCGATGAGCAAGCTCAACCCCAGGCGTTTTGCGCCAACCTTTTCATAAATCCGTCCTGCCAGGCCTCCACCCACAAATCTTCCCACATAAAACAGAGAAAATAAAATACTCATACGGAATGCGGATATCCCGAATTGTTCTACATAAATAGCAAAGAGTGGAAGGATCATACTCCCACTCATGTTAGCAATAAGGCTGATAACGATCATGCAGGCGATATTACGATTTAAATATAAGTGTCTTTTCATATTCTCGAAGCCTCCCTTTGATCTTGCATCATGGGAACCGTTTTACGGATTGCTCCTGATAACGCATGAATGGCTTCAAATCGAGCTAGGATGAATATGAATAAGCAGGGCACAAGGAGAACGGGTTCCCACTTAAGATACGCGGGTGTATACCCCACTGTGCCTAAATTCCAATGCTATTATGGAGGGATGGAGCAGTTGGTTGGGTGTATAACAAGGGTAGGGTGTAGCCTTTAAGCGGGGAAACCGCCTCCTGGTGGCGGCCAAGCCCCATAAATCCGGCGCAGTAGTACGATTTCGCCCAAATGGTAGGAGTTGTGGGAAGCGATATTCCGCAGCAGTCCCGCTTTCGTCTCACCGGGGAAGTGAGCCAGTGAATCATCCAGCTGCGCGGTTTCGGCAATCTGTACCGCTCGATCTACGCCCTGTAAAAATTCTTGAATGACAGCCTGCCATGCCTCTTCGCTTTGCGGTCCTGTTTCTTCAGGCCAGCTTTCCATGACATTGCCTGGAAGCTGAGGCTTCCGTCCTTCCAAATGCTCCAGCATAAATTGCTGCCAGTAGATCATGTGCTTCAATAGCTGATAAATGCTGTAGGGCATTTCTGCATTTTTCTTCCCTGCCAGTTCGACATTGATGTCCGGTAATGCTCGGGCCACTCGAATATGTCCGCGTTCACCGACCAGCGATTTAACAAGTGCTTGACCGAATAATTGGTTTGCATCTGACATGTATCATCATCCCTTCTATAGAGAGCCTGTATCTGGTTTGTTCTCATTTAACGATTATACAATTTGATTTTCAAAAATGGAAATGACAGCGTGATGCAGAGAGAGAGGATAGAAATGATGATTAAAAAATAGTTGATAATAATTCTCAATTACATTAAAATAAAATTGTTTCTCGGAAAACAAAATATCGTAGTTTGATATGTTTTGTATATATAGGGAAATGTTAAAGGGGAGCTTTCCGTATGTATATATTGTTTCTTGAGAAACGATTAGGTGGTGGAATATGACTTCTATAAAGGAGCGTGAAGTATGGATACGAAGTAATTATAAATATTATCATGACCATATTGTTTCCTGTGAAACAAACATGGGTTATACTGAAAGGAGGAGGATGCCAAAGGAGTGACCATCTGTTTGTATGGAAAAAGCCACAGCAGTTCAGTATGTCTATGATTTGCTTATTAAGATCAATCACCAGTTGGAGCAGCATCAGCAGAGAGAGAGCATGTTTATTCTCCAAGAAATCCATGAGCATTTTGATGGGATTGCTACGCTCAACTTCACCGATGTGCACGTCATTGACTGTATCGGGAGACATGAGCCGATTAATGTTACAGCATTAGCGGATCGGATTGAGCTGAGCAAAGGTACAGTTTCGAAAGTCAGCACCAAGCTGATCAAGGAAGGCTGGATTCGCAGAGCCCAGCTTAACGACAATAAAAAAGAAATTTATTTTCGGCTAACACCTTTGGGGAAAAAGCTCTTTCTCGTGCATGAGCGGCTTCATGTTAAGGTGCAGCATCAGCTAATTCAATTTTTAAGTCGTTACAGCTCCGAAGAACTGGAAGTTATGAAGCGTTTGCTGTCTGATGGCATTGGTTTTTTGGAAGCTGCGGAGTGGCAGGACAAGAGTCTGGAATCAAAGGACATGTAATAAGAGCGAATTGCACCTGTTTAATCCTGTGTGATAGACACATGTGGGGGATACAGGTGCTTTTCTTTTAGTGTAACAGTCTTTTGGCTTCCGTATAGAGCACTTGCACAAACTTTTTTGTATTAATTCGCGCTTGGGACAGAGAAGGCTCCACATTATTTTGCAGCTCCAGCATTTTTTTGCGAATCTCCGTAAAATCAAAAAATTTGGACGCATAATTTTCGAATTTGGGATGGGTATAATCGGTCAATCCGAGCGATACAATATGGCTTAGCGTCTGGAAAATAGCGCGGCGGACACGCTGCTCCGATGCCTTGATTTCCTTGCTTAGCTCTGCCGCAGAGGCCGAGGGTCCCAATCGTTTCAACGCTACATTAGCGAATATATCCTTTAGCGGCGGGAGCAGATGAGGTGATAGATTGCCTGTTTCCTCCTCATACTGGTCCAGATATTCCAGCATGTCCAGCAGATCCATACTTCCCGCCTCACCGATCATTCCCATTTCGGAAAGCAGAAACTGTCCGGAAGTCATAATGTTTCGGGTCGGTTCCAGCGTTGCTGATGGGCCAGTTGATGTGAACATCGACAACCCTTGCAGTGTGCGCTGGATATCTGTAATCGACTGCTGCATGCGCAAACGTTCGGCCACTTTATGAATAACTGCAATAATCTCCAGCCGATTCAAGGGCTTGGCAACATAGTATTCAATACCGAGCGAATAGGCTTCGCCGATCATGTTTTTGGATTCAATCCGAGAGATCATAATGATTTTTCCACTGAATTGATCACCGAGCGCACGTACTGTCTGAATGCCGTCACGAAGCGGCATCAGCAGGTCAATCAATAATACATCAATCCGGTTCAGCTCCAGCAGGCCGCTGTTCACATAGGAGCCGTCTTCTGCTTCCCCGACGACCTCTCCCAGACCTTCGTCTTCAATAATGTCTGCCAGCATAGAACGAATCCCTTGATCGTCATCCACAATATAAAAACGCATCGGGCTATCTTCCTTTCTCCGTCAGTTTCCGTAAAGGCAATATGACTCTAAAAGTAGTCTGTACCCTACCTGTATTCTCTTCTTCATCCTGTTGTAGTTCAATCGCCCCTTCAAGACTCTCCGCGACCTCTCGCACATAAAATAATCCCATGCCGGTCGAAGGCTGTCCTTTCTCATCATACTTGGTCGTGTACCCCGGTGTGAAGACCATTTTCCGTTTGCGCTGAGGAATACCTGGGCCATTGTCGGTGACACTAAAGGATACTACATCCTCTGTTCCCGGCAGAAAGTGAATGGCAACGTCAATCCTTCCGCTGTCATTCATCGCTTCAACTGAATTGGATGTCAGGTTATTAACCAGTGTCAGAACTGTATAAACATGCAGCTTGGGCAACAAAGGATCGAAATTCAGCGTGAAACGGATGGACTTGTTCAGCGATTGGGCATATTTGCTGTTCGTTCGGACGATCAGCTCGCCAAGCTCTTGCGAAGTCATATAATGCACTTCACTTTCGGAATCAATGAGTTTGGACAAACCGGCAAAAATCCGCTGACTGTCTTTTTTAATCTCATGGACCTGTCCAGAAATACGAAGTGCCTGTCTGGCGTAATGATCTCTATCCTTTAGAGATTCATCCTGCTGCAGCTCACGGTACAGCTCGTAGCTTTCACGGGTGATTTGCTCTGCGTGCGACAGGGTTTTGCCTAGCTGGACGGACTCCTCGTACAGATCTGATACCAGGAGTAAAATCCGCTCAGTCTGCTGTCTTTGTGCCTCTTCATGCTGGATGGACTGGTTCAGGCGAATCATATTATAGAACCCAAGCACAAAGAAGCTGCGAATCATGGCGATGAGAACCACCTTGCTGAATTTGACAATGTCCCAGAAATCGCCGTCAATGCTTCGCCGGACGCTAAGCTCCACTACACTTGCGGCAACCTCAATCCCCACAGAGAGGATGCCCACGCGGAGTGCACGATAAGGCTCAGCATTAATGGACAGAAGTTGGAAGAGCAAACCGTAGACCATGTAATAGAAAAAGGTAGGCGCATGCAATGTCAGCAACTCTTCAAAGGAAGACCCGGGATAGAGGTAATGATTAAGCAAGATGCGAAAGGCGACTACAGCTATTCCTGTAAGCACTCCCGATAATGCAGGCGGAATATGACGAATGGATAACAGAAAGAAAAAAAATACAGGCGTACCGAAGCTGAGACGAAATGTGTTTGCAAACGGGTGAATATTCAACTCACCTGCCAGTGGTACAAATATAAGCATCAGCAGGAAAAGGAGTGTATTTATTTTCATTCATATTCACCTCCGCGTATTTGTTTCAGAAAGGCAATGTAAGATAAATTCACAGGCTCTACCTTCAAGTTTGTGAATTTATAGAAAAAAATAAATAAATGTGTAGATAATTGTCGGTTTTTATAGTTCAGATTGTAGTATAAATAACATCATTTGAATATTAAGAACAGCATAATGCAAAAATATACAGCCAGGGGGGTACAAAGTGAAAAAGATAAATTTGACGATGCAAATCTTTATTGGACTGGCTTTGGGTATTATTGTTGGCGCTTTATTTTACGGCAATTCAGGGGTGGAAGTCTACTTAAAGCCAATCGGCGATATTTTCATCCGTCTGATCAAAATGATTGTCGTGCCAATTGTAATTTCAACGCTCATTATCGGCGTAGCTGGCGTCGGTGATATGAAAAAACTGGGCAAGCTCGGCGGGAAGTCTATTCTGTACTTTGAAATTGTGACGACCATTGCCATCCTTTTCGGATTGCTCGTTGCGAATCTGGTTCGTCCCGGAGAAGGCGTGGACATGTCCCACCTGGCCAAGAGTGATATCCATAAATACGTGGAGACGGCGGAAACTACAGGCCACAACTTCATGGATACAATTGTTCATATTGTTCCTACTAATATTGTTCAAGCGCTAGGCGAAGGGGATATGCTGGCCATTATCTTCTTCTCCGTCTTGTTCGGACTAGGGGTAGCGGCGATTGGCAACAAGGGCAAGCCTGTGCTGAATTTCTTCGAAGGTGTAGCCGACGCTATGTTCTGGGTGACCAATCAGGTTATGCGCTTGGCTCCGTTCGGTGTATTTGCACTGATTGGAACGACAGTAGCCAAGTTTGGGCTGGCCTCATTGTGGCCTCTACTGAAGCTTGTTTTGTCGGTGTACGGCTCGATGCTGCTGTTCATTGTGATTGTTTTTGGAATTATCGCCAAGCTTTGCGGTACTCGTCTCTGGACCATGGTCAAAATTTTGAAAAGTGAGCTGTTGCTTGCCTACTCAACGGCCAGCTCGGAAAGCGTTCTGCCCAAGATCATGGAGAAGATGGAGAAGTTCGGATGTCCGAAAGGGATTACTTCCTTTGTTATTCCAATAGGATATTCTTTTAATCTGGACGGCTCCACCTTGTATCAGGCGCTGGCTGCGATCTTCATCGCCCAGATGTATGGTATTAACCTGCCAATCACTACACAGATCACGCTGGTGCTGGTGCTGATTGTTTCCTCCAAAGGTATCGCAGGCGTACCGGGCGCGTCCTTTGTCGTTTTGCTCGCTACACTGGGAGCAGTGAACCTTCCGCTAGAAGGCTTGGCCTTTATCGCGGGTATTGACCGTATTCTCGATATGGCGCGTACGGTAGTCAATGTATTAGGCAACTCGCTTGCAGCCGTGGTCATGTCCAAATGGGAAGGCGAATATGATAAGGAAAAAGGCAAGGAATACGCCGCTTCCTTAAATAACAGTCAATGAGTTGAATGATTAACGATAAAGAACACCCTTGCGAAGAATGCAAGGGTGTTCTTTTGTTTCCTCCTTTGTAAATTTTATGATTTTTTCGACATGTTTCGATGTTTTATGTATGAATATTTAGGCATAGGGGCCTGAAAAATGATTCTTTTTACCTAATTAAATTAAAGTTTAATTTATAACTATTATTGATTAAATTCCGATATTAAACTATACCGTTTTATATATTGGCCTAGAAGGGAAGATCATATATGTTTCTCAAGAAAAATGAGACCCACTCACTTGCTCCTTTAGTAGAAGAAAGCCGCAAACTTTCACAAAAAACACAGCAGAAGGATTATTCTGCCACAATACGAGTTGCCTCAGCATCTTCCGAGGTTCAGGAAATCGCAAACAATGTCAACCAAGCGCTTGAGTCCATCAAAAATGATGCCAGGCACATCGACATCCGTTTGAAGCTTGTTACCAAGGCCATAGAAGTCGGCTTATGGGATATGGAAGTTATTGCAGGAGATCCCATTAATCCTAATAATACATTCACATGGACAGATGAATTCCGTATTATGCTGGGGTATCAGGACGAAAAGGACTTCCCCAATGTATTGGACAGCTGGGCATCCCGATTGCACCCTGAGGACCATGAATGGGTATTGGCAGCTTTGTCAGACCATTTGCTGGATCATACGGGTAAGACTCCTTACGACATTCAGTATCGCTTGAAGCTGAAGCATGGAGAATACCGCTGGTTTCGGGCTACAGGAACGACGATTCGCGATCAGCAGGGAGTACCGCTCCGTATTGCGGGCGCTTTGCTGGATGTGCATGACCAGAAGATCAAGTCTGAGGAATTGGAAGCAATGGTTACAAGGTATGATCTTGTTAACCGTGTATTAATCGAAGCTCCATATGACATCATCCTGGTTGACGGAGATGTAGAAAATCGAAATAGTAAATTTTGGTGGTCGCCGCAATTTCGCAAAACGCTGGGCTTTAGTGATGAGCAAGACTTTCCGAGTGCGCTTAGCAGTTGGAGTTCACGCTTGCATCCAGATGACGTTGAAATAGCGTTGAAAGCTTTGAACGATCATTTAAATGATTATTCAGACCGCACTCCCTATGAAGTAACTTGCCGCTTGCAGAATAAAAATGGCGAATATCGCTGGTATTATAATAGTGGAGGAAGCATACGTGACAGCAAGGGAGTGCCAATTCGCATGGCAGGTACCATCCGTGATGTAACGTTGGAGAAACAAAAGCGGGCCGTTGCAGACGAGCTCACGCTCAAAATACAACATCTCTCCGATTCCATTGCCGAAATGGTGAACGGCGTCAATTCAGTTAGCAATCAGGCACAGGAGTTGGCTACGGCTCAAGAGCAATCGACTGAGGCAGCGAATCAGGCCAAAGTTAGCGCAGAAGAGACGCAAAACATCTCCAATTTCATTAAAGAGATTGCCAATCAAACGAATCTGCTCGGTTTAAATGCTGCAATTGAGGCCTCGCGTGCGGGTGACCAGGGACGCGGCTTTGCCGTAGTAGCAGATGAAGTGAGAAAGCTTGCCATTCACAGTGCCGATGCGACCGGAAATATCGAGACCAGTCTGGACGAAATGAAGACGCTCATCGAGCAGATTTTGCATAACATCGGCAACATGTCTACACTGACACAGACACAGGCCGCGCTAACGCAGCAGGTGAATGCAGCCACGGACGAAATTAACAGCATGTCCAAAGCATTGCTTGATTTTGCGAGAACGATGTAAGTTTTTGTGCAGGAATAAGGCCGTGCTTTAGGCTCGGTCTCTTTACTGTTTTTGGAAGAACCATTATACTTCTTGAGGATAGATCTGAAAGCTGTCTCATCATAACCTTGTGTGGAAAAGAGGAATATACTTGAGCATGATCAGTTCAATATTGGTTGGAATTGTGGCTCTGGAGCACGTGTATATTTTAATATTGGAAATGTTTCTATGGACGACTCCGCGGGCGATGCGTACGTTCGGCACCTCAAAGGAGCTGGCAGAAGCAACCAAATCTCTGGCGGCAAATCAAGGATTGTATAATGGATTTTTGGCAGCCGGATTGGTGTGGGGCTTGTGCTACCCGGACGCTGTGATCGGCTGGCAAATTCAGCTGTTCTTTGTCATTTGCGTGGTGGTGGCTGCGGTGTATGGTGCATTGACGTCCAATAAGTCTATTTTATTGAAGCAAGGATTGCCCGCCATTCTGGCATTAATCAGTTTGCTGGTCCTCTAAAGACACCCTTAATGGGTGTTTTTTTGCTAAATTCGATCACATAATGTCTGAACTGCTAATGACAAGGGCATTATGCAGTTTTTGATTGATTGTAAATCCGATTATTCCGATATATAATAACTTTTATTACATACTAAGAGGACACGGAGGCTAGAGCGATGCGTCGTAATTTGACTGGTGTATTGGTATTTATCGTATTAATGTTGGTAGTAAGTGCATGCTCCGGCGGGAATTCGGGATCTTCGTCTGCGACGAGCGGGAATACGCCCGGCACTGGGGCCACAACGGCGGATAACGGACAGCCCAAAGATGGCGGCAGCTTGATCATTGGTGTACAAGCCGATCCGGTCGTGCTGAATCCGAACTATGCGGGTGACCGGGTAAGTTTGACGATAGACCAGGCGATATTCGCACCTTTGTTCCAGGTGAACAATGGCAAGAAGACATTTTATTTGGCAGATAGCCTGACTCCTTCGGCGGACAAGCTGACTTACACGCTGAAACTGAAAAAGGATCTGACTTGGCATGATGGCGAGAAGCTGACAGCTGACGATGTTGTTTTTACCATTAACAAAATTTTGGACGAGAAGCAGCACAGCTTCTTGAGAAGTAATTTTATAATTAATGGCAAGCCGGTGCAGGTGAGCAAGGTTGACGATACAACGGTGGAGTTCAAGCTTCCACAAGCAGCTCCTGCTTTTGAAGCGACACTCGTACAGGTATCCCCGATTCCGAAACACATTTTTGAGAACGAAGCAGATATTGAGAAAAGCACGAAAAACAACACTCCGGTTGGATCGGGGCCTTTCAAATTCAAGGAGTACAAAACTGGCGAGTACATTACGCTGGAACGGTTCGACAACTATTTTGGCGGCAAGCCTCATCTCGATTCTGTAACGTATCGGATTGTAAAAGATTCGAATGCGGCGAGCTTGGCGCTCCAGAATGGTGAAATCAACGTAAATTATGTCGATCCGCAAAATGTGGATACGATTAAAGCTACAGATAAGTTTGACATCTATCCTTACAGCGAAGGCCGCTTGGCTTACCTGATGTTTAATGAAAACAGCGACACCAAGCAGCTGAATAAAAAAGAAGTACGTCAGGCGCTTTCTTATGCACTGAATCAGGATGAATTGATCCAGGTATCGTATGGCTCCAAAGATTATGCGGATACTGCAAAATCCGCTTTGACACAGGACGTACTGTATCACACGAATGACGTTCCATTTTTCAATAATGATGTGAACAAGGCGAAAGAGCTGCTGAAATCGGCTGGAGCCGAAGGGCTGAAGCTGCGCATTATCATTCCGGGCGGCAACAAGGTACAGGAAGCACAAGCGCTGTATATCCAGCAGAAATTCAAGGATATTGGCGTTCAGTTGGATGTGAACAGCATGGATTCCTCGGCATGGTCGCAAAAATTCGTCGATACGAATGCCAAGGACTTCGATCTGGCAATCAGTGGCTATATCATGGGCTATGACCCGGATGCATACCGTATCTTGTACAGCACCGGATCTTCCTCCAACTATTCGCACTATTCCAACAAGGAAGTAGATAAGCTGCTGGAAGAGGGCGCAGGGGAGTCGGATACAACCAAACGCGGCGAGATTTACAAAAAGGTACAAGAAATTTTGGCTGATGATGCAGTCATCTATCCGATTGCCTACACCAAAACGATTGTGGCGTTCGACAAGCAGTATGGCGGTATTGAGCAGGCTGTACTGAAGCCGGTCGTGATTTTCGAGGATTTGTCCAAAATTTATCACAAATAAGACAGGGTTTTCAAAAATAAGCTGGGAGAACCAGCTTATTTTTTTCGAAAACAGCAAGGAAAGGGGAATGTATGAGACAGCTCATCGCCAGAAGATTGCTGCAAGTTATACCGATGCTATTCTTCGTATCCATCATCTGCTTTGGCTTGATCAAGTTGGCTCCAGGCGATCCGGTTCTCTCTTTTGTTACACCGAATATGCATCTGGAAGATATAGAACGAATGAGGCATAGCCTGGGGCTGGATCAGCCTGCATATGTGCAGTATATTCTATGGCTTAAAAAAAGCCTGACGGGTGATCTCGGCTATTCGCTAATCAATCACCAGCCTGTGCTGGATCAGATTCTGGATCGTCTCCCGGCTACCGCCGGATTGATGGGGGCATCCATTATATTGGCGGTTCTGATTGCCATTCCACTTGGCTTGCTGGCTGCGGCCAATCGGAACCGTTGGATTGACAAGCTGATTAACCTGATGTCATACATCGGAATTTCTGTACCGCTTTTTTGGCTCGGTATTTTACTGATTTATTTGTTTGCTATTTATCTGCATTGGCTTCCAAGTACAGGGATGAGAACCATTGGAACAGACTCTGTGCTGGATGTGCTCAAGCATGGTATTTTACCGTGTTTTGTACTGGCCTTCAGCTTTTTATCCGTCTATGTGAGGTACATCCGTTCCAGTACGATTACGCAGCTTAAAGAAGAATATGTACAAATTCAATATGCGTTTGGGTCTGGCAAACGGCTGGTTTTGTTCCGACATGTGCTCAAGCACGTGCTGCTGCCTATTATTACGCTGCTCGGTATGTCGGCTGCAGACCTGGTTGCAGGGGCCATCGTAACCGAAACGGTCTTTTCCTGGCCGGGTATTGGTTCGCTGGGCATGACGGCGGTAAAGGGCATGGATTATCCTGTCATTATGGGGATTACTTTATTTTCCGCGCTGTTCCTGATCCTGGGCAATCTGCTTGCGGACATCTTGTACAGCATCGCGGACCCGAGAATTAAATCAACGAGGTGAACTCATGAATCGGAGCAAATGGCGCAATATCGGGATCGAGCTGCTGACGAGCAAAATGGGCGCCGTCGCCCTCATTATATTGATCGTATTCTCGCTGGGTGCGATTTTCGCGTTTTTATCGCCGCAGGACCCGAATAAGCTGAACGTACTGGAGCGTCTTCAACCGCCTGGAGCGGCACACTGGTTTGGAACGGACGATTACGGCCGGGATTATTTTACAAGAGCGCTGTATGGCGGTCGTGTATCTTTGCTGGTGGGCTTCGCGTCCATGATTATTGCGACCAGCATCGGCGCAGCGGTAGGTGTGGTGAGCGGCTATTTTGGTGGGTGGATCGACAATCTGCTCATGCGGATTTTGGAGCTGCTCATGTCGATTCCGTCTTTCCTGGTTATATTGCTGCTTAGTGTATTTTTGAAGCCGGGTGTTGGCAATATCATTGTCATTATCGCCCTGCTCATGTGGATGAATATTGCCCGGGTGGTTCGGGCTGAGACGATGACGCTGCGGGAAAGGGAGTATGTGCTATATGCCAAAGCTTCGGGACAAAGTACGTTTGGCATTATTCTCAAACACATCGTTCCCAACCTGATTCCGGTGATTATCGTAGGGGCGACGAACAATATTGCTTCAGCGATTATGATGGAATCATCACTGAGCTTCCTCGGCTTTGGTGTTCAGCTGCCGAACGCTACGTGGGGCAGTATGCTGAATAATGCCCAAGGATATATTGCACAGGCACCCTACATGGCGTTATTTCCGGGCTTATTTATTTTGCTGACTGTGCTGAGTTTTAATGTACTGGGTGATGTGCTGCGTGTCGGCTTTGAACCCAAGCTGGTAAAACGATGATTCATAGTTTTATATATCTATAGTCCATAGTACAGGCCTATTACAAATGGCTCCAGGAGCGACAGGAAGGAGCGAAAACACAATGACAGAACATCTGCTGTCCGTCGAACAGCTGGAGGTCTCTTTTTTCACTCGTGAGGGGGAGAACCAGGCGGTTCGCGGGGTTAGCTTTCATATTGATGCTGGAGAAACAGTAGGGATCGTAGGAGAATCCGGTAGCGGCAAAAGCGTAACAGCGAAAGCCATCATGTCGATGATCGCCCCGCCGGGCAAGCGGCTGAATGGCGATATCCGTTACCGGGGAGAGCGTCTGACCACCTTGACGGAAAAGCAATGGCGCAAAATACGCGGAAACCAAATCGCAATGGTGTTTCAGGACCCGATGACCTCGCTAAACCCGGTGAAGAAGGTCGGTTATCATTTGATCGAGGTGATTCGCAGACACCGGGGTCTGAGCAAGGAAGCGGCTGCGACAGCCGCAGTGGAGCTGCTGCGACAGGTGGGGATTACCGAGCCGGAGCGGCGGATGAACCAATACCCGCATCAATTCAGCGGAGGGATGCGTCAGCGGGTGATGATCGCGATGGCGCTCTCGTGCAGCCCGGAGCTGCTGATTGCTGACGAGCCGACCACGGCGCTGGACGTCACGATCCAGGCGCAAATTCTGGAGCTGCTCCAGACATTGAAGCAGCAATCCGACATGGCGATTGCCCTGATCACCCATGATTTGGGCGTCGTCGCCCAGGTGTGCAGCCGTGTCATCGTCATGTACGGCGGCATGGTGATGGAGGAAGGGCCTGTGGACGATATCTTCTATCGTCCGGCCCACCCGTATACGCAGGGCCTGCTGCGTTCCGTGCCTCAGCGCACGAACGGCTTCCGCGAGCGGCTGGTGCCGATTGAGGGCACGCCGCCGGACCTGCTGAACCCGCCATCGGGCTGTCCGTTCATGGAGCGGTGTCCGCACGCATTTGCTCGCTGTGCGGAGCGGCCGCCGATGATGGAGCTGCGCCCGGGTCAGCGAGCGTCCTGCTGGCTGAACGAGCCGGATGCTATGCCTGCCGGAGTCTATGAGACGCCTGACACGGGCAGTGCGGAAGCAGAAGGGAGGGAATGACGTGAGTGGAGCAGTGAGTGAAGGCAATCATGTAGCGGGTGAGCGTCAGCCCTTGGTGGAGGTACACCAGCTTAAGAAGCATTTTGTGACTGCCAAGGATTTGTTAGGGCGCAGCTCCGAGGTGCTCAAGGCGGTTGACGGCGTGAGCTTTCAAATCAAGCGTGGCGAGACGTTTGGATTGGTGGGCGAGTCGGGCAGTGGCAAATCGACGGTTGGACGCTGCCTGACACGGTTGTATGATTATACGGAAGGTATGGTACGCTTTGACGGTCAGGATATTTCCAAATTGAACGATAAGCAGCTCAAGCCGCTGCGTCGGCGTATTCAGAGCATTTTTCAGGACCCGTATTCCTCGCTTAATCCCGGTATGAACGTGCTTGAACTGATTGGTGAGCCGATGGATATCCATAGATTGCATCAAGGAAGTGAGCGGAAAGACGCAGTTGTGGCTTTACTGGAAAAGGTAGGGCTGAAGCGGGAGCATTTGTACCGTTACTCGCATGAGTTCAGCGGCGGGCAGCGTCAGCGGATTTCCATTGCTCGCGCGCTCTCCGTGAATCCCGAGTTCATCGTCTGCGACGAGCCGATTTCAGCGCTGGATGTGTCCATTCAGGCGCAGGTCATTAACACGCTGGAGGATCTCCAGCAGGAGTTTGGGCTGACGTATCTGTTCATTGCCCATGACTTATCGATGGTGCGGCATATTTCAGATCGAATCGGTGTGATGTACCGTGGACGACTGGTAGAGGTAGCGGATGCGGATGAGCTGTATGAGCAGCCGGCTCACCCCTATACGCAGGCGCTGCTGTCATCTATCCCCGTGCCTGACCCGAGAGTGGTCGGGGAGCGGGAGGGTGTGGGGGGAGGCTTCGCTCAACCAGATAGCTCATGGTCATGGGACAAGGATGGCAACGGTGCAACCGAGTTACGCGAGATCAGTCCCGGTCATTATGTAGCGTATCCGGTTAACCGTTAGGTTAAGGTCGGTGTGCGATGTACGTGACCATAAAAGGAGGCAAAAACGATGACTAATTCAACGAAAAGAGTACGTATTTCCCAATGGGATGCACTCTTGCTGGAATCATTGCGCTCATTAGGCTGGTCCAATGAGGAATTAATCCGCCGGGTGCAGCAAAATGAGCTGCCAACGGACGGACCGTCCGATTTTGATTATACGGAGCTTGCCACCGGGCTGGCGTCCAAAGAGCCGGAGGTGTTTGTCAGCGCGGTAACAGACGGATATCAGATCAAGTACAACACGATACGGGGGGTCAACTCGTGGATTGCCGCTGCGTTCGGGCGCGAACCAGAGCTGTCTCTGGAGGAAGGAAGCGAAGCCGTTACATCCAAACTGACGCAGGCCGAGTATGAACGGCTGGAACGGGTGCTGTCGTTTGGTTGGGGTATACAGGAAGTGCGGCCTGCGACTGGCGATACTGCGGGATTGTACCGAATTGTGCCTGCTGCACAGACGAACTAAATCGTAGGTTTTGAGTAAAGCCACTTTGCCGGAAATGAAAACGAGTTGACCGATGAGGCCAACTCGTTTTCAATGCAATCCTTCTTTATCCTTTTCATACAACACGACCAGACTATTGTGAATGATCCGTGTCATGCAGTAAAAGACGGCCATTCTGGTGGTTTGCATAATAGTTCCCAACAACATGGACATCGATTCCATATCGGAAAAGTGTCGGATAAGAATCTGGTTAATAATCCCTTCACCAAACCAGACAAAATATAGCGGAACAATCATCTTTTGAATGTAACGTGCTTTGCGTTCCAATCCTGAATGGAGCGCAAAGTGCCTGTAAATATGGGCAAATGTATTGGAGAATCCCCACAAGTTGATAAGAGGAATCATACGAACAATTGCTCCAAAGGTGCGAATCGGATAATCGGAATGCTTTTGTCGGATGGCTTTATGTACTTGAACTAGCCAGATCAGATAGGTTACAAAACACAGGTAGTACAGAACGAAGCCAAAAACAGTGAATTTTTGCTCCAGCTCGTATAGATGAGCGTAATAAAAATCATTTGCGTAAATATACACTAACGTAAAAATAAAGATGAGCAATTCGCATATAACCGCCACTGCTAACAAGGCTTGATGTACACTACCAACGGTCTTCGATGGGAATGCTTTGGAATCTGAATCATTCAAGATGTACTTCCTCCTAGTCTAGTTGCTTCAAATACACGATAGCATCCTCCAGTGTTTCTACGGGAATAATGCGCAGCTTGAGTCCATGCTCCTTTTGAACTCGGGCAGCTTCTGCTTCGTTGCCTTCCTCACCGAGCCATTCATAATCTGCCGGTACGAAAAATAGATCAACCTTCGCAGCCTCGGCTCCCAGCAGCTTTTGCTCCAGCCCGCCGACGGACCCGACATCTCCGTATTCTTCCATCGTGCCAGTGCCTGCGATTTTGTGACGTCCCCCATCTGAAAAGTCGATGTTATTGGCTTCCTCATACAGTCCGATGCCTGTCATCAAGCCCAGGGAATTTCCCGCAAGATCCTGCAAATGAGTCAATAGCTCCGCATAGCGAGCATCCTCCAATTCGCTTAGATTCGAGAAAGTCGCCGTAGCGTCACCTGTTTTGCTGTCTGCACTTAATTCCGTCGCTGCATGTACGGCTTGCATCGCTGAATATTTTAGTGTGTCCGTCTCTGTGAGGTCCTCCCAATAAGAGTCCACTTCATCAGGGGCAAGGGGTTCAAATTTAATCTCTCCCCCGGATACATTTTTGCTGGAATATACATTCCAACGCTCCAGGAGATTGTTAGCAATCCCCGATTGAACAGACGCAAAAAACACGCTTCCCTGAACGCCAAGATCTTTGACCGGATGCATCTCTCCCTGCAAAATATACTGTGCGGGCATAGGCCGTGTTGCAACAAAAGCAGCGATAGCCGGGATTAACAATAGGGCGAAGATGAGTATATGTTCTTTGTGTATGCTAAATATCCTTTTGAAGAGATACGGATTACGGCTTGGCATCCCATTCACAACCTTTCCATCTTTTCTCATACGGTATATCATCGGTTGAAATGGACAGAAAGGTTACATTTTTCACCATAAATGACCGATAAAAGTACAGTAATATTCATATTTTATGGTAAATCAGGAAAGGGGATATTTTAAATCTGATGAGTGAACAAAAAATACATAAGGGTGAATGTGAAGGCGAGGTGCTCGTCGTTGAACTGGAATCCGCTGAGCCAAACACAGTGTTTGAACGTCCACGAAGAATTGTTTTGACCTTGGTTATAGGGGCATTCCTTTCTTCATCTTTATGTTGTGGAGGGAATGGAAAAGGCTCGAATGCTAAATCAAAAATCATGCTCTCTTTTTTTATGCTATAGTTTTCATAGATCATGAAGAGAGCTGAGGTGCAGTATGACAACATTGACTATTGTCGAACCATCCGTCAAACCAGGATTAGTAGCTTTTCAGGCAGTCGCCGAAGATCAGGAAGAGGTTCAGGAGTTAATTTTAAAGACAGCCCGATGGCTGCACAGCAAAGGCTCCACGCAATGGGGCAACCTACTCAAAGGGAAAGATGATCACAACCTGGGCGGCGCTATTGCGCGGGGAGAAGTGATTTCTTTCCGCACATCGGAGGATCATGCATTGGCAGGCGCTGTGATCTTGCAGCAGCAGCCCAGTGCGTGGGACCGTAAGTTGTGGGGGTTAGACGATGCTGATTCCGAGGGAGGAACCTCCGTATATTTGCATCGTTTGGTTGTAGATCGGGATAGAGCCGGGAAGGGAATAGGCCATGAATTGATGCAATGGATTGAACAAGGCATCCGTTTCACAGGCAAGGATCGAATCCGGCTAGATTGTATTGCGGGGAATGACAAGCTTAGCCAGTTTTACAGACAATGCGGCTATACGTATATGGGGGAAACGGAAGGTTTTAATATTTTTGAAAAGAAGCTAGCAGAGGTATAGGAAAATAAAGGCTGAACTGAGTAAAGGGGTTGTCCAGAAGTCATCAAAGATGGCGGTGGGGCGGCCTCTTTTTGCATTTTTTTAGGATTAACTACTCTATTCGAATATACGGCTAACCACGAATTAAAGTGTTTTATAAATAAGTTTATTCACTAATTAAAACATCATAAATGAATGTTATAAATATATATTACGTCATATATATTGAAATGACCTCCTGATATGTGTTACAACTTTAGATAAGACATATTGATCAATTCAGGCATGTATCTCGATAAGTGGAGGGAATGAATTTAATGCTGAAAAGAGTGTACTCATTTAACGAAGGTAAGTTGGGGATGAAAGCGCTACTAGGAGGAAAAGGCGCCAATCTCGCGGAAATGACGACACTGGGTCTTCCGATCCCTCCCGGCTTTACGGTGACTACCGAGGCGTGTCGAGCCTACTTTACTTCCGGCGGCAAGCTCCCGGAGGGCTTATTGGGCGAAATCGTAATTGCCCTGCACGATGTTGAGGAAGCCCAGTCGGCTATATTCGGAGATGCGAAGCGGCCTTTGCTGGTATCTGTCCGTTCAGGCTCGGTAACCTCGATGCCCGGTATGATGGATACGATTCTGAATCTGGGTCTGAATGATGAAACCGTGCGTGGACTGGCGGAACAGACGGGAAATGAAACCTTTGCCTATGACTGCTACCGCAGATTTATCCAAATGTTTGGTGAGGTCGTGCTAGGTATAGACGCCATCCATTTTGAACAGCTGCAGGAGCAGAACAAGCAAACCAACGGGCGTGCCAGCGACCAGGAGGTTAGTGCAGGAGAATGGAAGGAATTGATTGCAAATTATAAAAATCTTGTCGCAGAGCGCAGCGACCAGCCGTTTCCACAGGATGTATATCAGCAATTGCAACTGGCGGTGGAAGCTGTGTTCCGCAGTTGGAACAATATGCGTGCCAAGGTGTACCGGAAGGCTTACGGCATCCCGGATGAACAAGGGACAGCAGTGAACATTCAGGCCATGGTGTTTGGCAATCTCGGCAACGACAGTGGAACCGGGGTGCTGTTCACCCGCAATCCCTCCACAGGTGCTAAGGAATTGTACGGCGAGTATATGGTGAATGCCCAGGGCGAGGATGTTGTTGCCGGAGTGCGAACACCTAATCCTATTGCCCAGCTTCTGGAGGAGCAGCCGCTAGTCTATGATCGTCTGGAAGAGCTGGCTTCCTTGCTGGAGCGCCATTACCGGGATATGCAGGATATCGAGTTTACGATTGAAAAAGGCAATTTGTATCTGCTACAGACGCGCAGTGGCAAAAGAACGGCGCAGGCGGCTGTAAAAATAGCTGTAGATCTGGTGGAGGAAGGGATTATCAGCCAAGAGGAGGCGATCCAACGGATCGAGCCGTCCCATATGGATCAACTGCTGCATCGCTCCATTGATACTTCCACACCGCTGGTTGCGATTGCCCAAGGTCTGCCTGCCTCGCCCGGCGCAGCGAGTGGGCGTATTGTATTCGACGCAGATACGGCAGAGAACTGGACGAAGGACGGGCAGAAAGTCATTCTGGTCAGTGTGGAAACCTCGCCCGACGATGTTCATGGGATCATTGCCGCTGAAGGTGTGCTGACGAGTCGAGGGGGGATGACCAGCCATGCTGCCGTGGTTGCGAGGGGGATGGGTAAACCTTGCATTTGCGGCTGTGACGCGCTGAGCATTGATCTGGACAGTCGGAGCGTTAGCATCGGTAACCTGACCTTTCAGGAAGGGGAAAATATCTCAATCGATTCGACCTCCGGGAAGGTGTACCAAGGCAGTCTGTCGCTGAGCGAGCCGGTCATTACACCGGAGCTGCTGAAGCTGCTGGAAATTGCGGATGGAATTCGGACATTGAAGGTCTACACCAATGCCGATACGCCACATGACGCAGTCAAAGCGCGGGAATTTGGAGCCGAAGGCATCGGGCTTTGCCGGACGGAGCATATGTTTTTCTCGGGCAATCGTCTGCCTATCGTTCAGGCGATGATTTTGGCGGATGATCAGGAGGAGCGGATTCTTCATTTGAATCGTCTGCTCCAAATGCAACAATTTGACTTTGAGGCTATGTTCAGTGCGATGGACGGTTTATCGATGACGATTCGTCTGCTGGACCCGCCGTTACATGAGTTCCTGCCGAATCTGGAACAGCTTCAGGAGCAACAGCGGGAGCTTGAGCTTTCCGGCGGCGATGCGGAGGAGCTACGACGTCTTAAAAATACCATCTCTAAGGTGCACGAGCTGCGGGAAATTAACCCTATGCTGGGTCTGCGTGGTGTTCGGCTGGGCATTCTGTTCCCAGAAATATACGACATGCAGATTGAAGCGATCTTTAAGGCCGCGGAAGCGGCACTGCGCAAGGGCGTGGATGTAAGACCGGGGATTATGATTCCGCTGGTTGGCCACTCCAATGAACTCAAGCAAATGAGGGAGCTGGTTGATAAGGTAGCCGCTCAGGTGCTTAGCGAGGAATTCAGAGGATTCAGATATCGGGTGGGCACGATGATTGAGGTGCCAAGAGCTGCCTTGCTGGCAGATAGTGTGGCCCAGTACGCCGACTTTTTCTCCTTTGGAACCAATGATCTGACACAAATGACCTTTGGTTACAGTCGTGATGATGCCGAAGGAAAATTCCTCGGCTCCTATATGGAGAAGAATATTCTGGAAACCAATCCTTTTCAGGTGTTGGATCAGGATGGCGTGGGCAAGCTGATCGAATGGGCTGTTGTCAAAGGCAGAGCGAAAAAGCCTTTTCTGGAGACAGGTATCTGTGGTGAGCATGGCGGGGATAGTGAGTCTATTCTCTTTTGTCACCGGAGCGGGCTGGACTATGTCAGCTGCTCCCCGTACCGGGTGCCATTTGCCCGCATTGCTGCCGCCCAAGCAGCCTTGCTTGTCAGAGCGGAGCAACCTGAGAAAGCGTTGTCCGCTTTGTAACTGATATATTTCAATAGTATTCAAGGCAGCCTTGATCCAGAGGCTGCCTTGTTCGTTTTTCCTCGTATCCAGTATTGGAATAGCAATACGACCACATGTATCTTTGCATCAATCAGCCATTTCCACTCCTTCAGTATCACTTGCTTGTTATGACCAAAACAGTTGAACTACCTTTTTTAATGTCCGCAAAGAAATACCTTTACGGACGGTTTGGAGTAGAACTAATATGGCTTAGTTATCATTCTATAGGAGGGTTGAGGAAAAAGCAGAGGAATATTCTGAACTGTACGAGGAAATCTTACTTGGTCTGAACAGAGATTTGGAGAATATGAATCGGAATATTACTGAATATAAAGAAAAGACCATGGGAATGGAACAGATATTCGACATTAAAATTCGAGAAGTGAAAGAGTCTGAAGTCGTTGCATCTGTATCCTATCTACTGCTGCTTGTTTTTATTATTTCTTAATTCATCATTTATACTAAGAAGAATGCCTGTTACTATCGACCCATAGAAGTAAAATGGACCAGCGTTTGGTCCTTCAAAAATATTAATACCCATTGCTCCAAAAATCCAAGACAGTACCCCTACTGCAACGAAGGTGCCAATAATATAGAGTGCAATCATAACTGTTCTCCCTTCAATTCATGATTATCCTTATATAATAAACCCAATTAAAGGCTGAAGCTATGTTTAGTTCGTAATAATAAATCCTCCAACCATTCTATGAATGATTGGGGGATTTATTCGTTATGATTCTAAAAACTTTTAAATCGTAAAATTAAAGCGACCATAATAGTCAGCTTTGCCATTTCCACTAAAGGAGACAACTCCATAGCTTAAACTAATGTCTGTAGTGAATGTAGGCAGGGTTCTATGTGAATATCCTACTGCAATAGCTGTATTAATCCCTTGGGACGAAGTCGCATATCTTAATTCTTGACGTCCCCAGCCACTTTGAACTGTAGTGTTCCCGCCAGCTTTTATATCTACCAGCCAAGCTGTACCGCTGACTTCTTCTTTATCAACTGGATTCGAATAAGTATTCCCTCCCACAGAATGTTGTCCATTTGGAGTACCTGTAGGAGTAGCATTAGACTGCCAAGCCATTGCTAGATTATCTGTGTAAAAATTAAATGGACTGCTAGCCCATCTATAAGTAGCATAAACTTGATAGATTCTTTCTCTTCCGTTGTTAGATGTGCCTGAGTACACAGCATAACCGGAAATATTAGGAGTCGAACTTGCAGCAAGCTGATTAATAGCAGCTCGGTCAGTTACTGTATTTCCTTCTTCATCAGTAATAGTAACAGTAGTGTCCAATTCTTGAGCAGCTACCTTTTTACCGTCTTTAGAAGAAATATCTCTTTTCATGTCAATTGGCAAAGTAGAAATTTCGGTTGTATCAAATCCCATTTCTTGCAAGTGCTCATCAAGTGCACTCTCGCTAACAGATGAGGCATCGGACAATGCAGGAATAATCCCCTGATCGATTTCATTGCTTGCTTGAGCACCCACTGACGTTAATAAACTAAAGAACATAAATAACGACAATAACCCCGAAATAACATTTTTTTTCTTCAATGACTAATCCTCCTTGAAATTTTTTTGAAAGTTCTTAGATGTTTCGAAATTATGGTAACAGGGAACAGCTTAGGTATAACGGCTAGCATATTCAATGTAGGACAAAAGATGAAAATACGACACACAGATTTGCAACAGCCTTTAGCAGTTTTTTTCACATTACCATCTACCAAATTTTCTAATTACTTTCTTTTTCGAAAGAAAGGATCACTTTAACACATTTGCATCACACCACCCCTTAAATTAATTTTAACCGCCTTACAACGGTAACATAGATAAGGAATCATTTGTATATTTTTTTGAAATAAAATGTAAATTGATACTAAAGTATTATATTACCAGATTCATCCTTTCGTTTATAAAATTTCACTCACTCAAGGCATATATTACTATATTTTTTAAAATAAGGATCATATGAATTGAAGGAGTGAACACGTTGAATGATGCGGCAATGAAAAGAAATTTAGATAGCCTAGGGAGAGTTGTAATCCCAGTGGAAATAAGAAATCGATTGGGCCTCAACAAGAACACAGAAATGGAGTTTTTCATAACTGAAAGCGCTATTGTTATGTGTAGATCAGAAAGTGAATCATGTCTCCTATGCGGGGAAAACAAACAACTAATTCGATTCAAAAAATCTTATGTATGTATCTACTGTATAAATAGCCTCAAAGGTAACCCAATCGCAGAAAATCAGCTGCCTTCTACATCAGAAGATATTCAAAATTTATCTGATGCAGAAATGGTTAAGCTCCTGCTAAACCTCATGAAACAATATCCTGGTGCTTCCATGAAAACCTATGCACAGCTACTGAAGATTTCACCAACTTATGCCTCTCTCCTTAAAAGTAAGACGACTGAAATAGATCCCCCCAAGTAAGACAAGTGTTCAATAAATGGGCGAGCGACCTCATCACAAGTTTCTCGCCCAATCGGTTATATTTAAGCAATCGG
Organism: Paenibacillus kribbensis; assembly: GCF_001705305.1. Lineage (GTDB taxonomy): Bacteria > Bacillota > Bacilli > Paenibacillales > Paenibacillaceae > Paenibacillus > Paenibacillus kribbensis_B. The sequence continues at coordinate 99,366 of NZ_MCBP01000008.1, read as the reverse complement.
ATTTTTATCTCTTACATAAAAACGGTGGTTATATTGATTTATGAGGTTATCCAGAATTACAGACTGTCTAAGAACACTGGCATGGCCGAAGCCATATTTTGCTTGTAAAACATACAGCTTTTGACGAGCTTTCTCCAGCTTTTGACACAAAATGTCGTCTCTTATCATAATATACCCCTCCTTTTCATGTTTTCAGTTTAGAGAGGTATGTATGAGTTTACAAAAAATAATAGTTTGGTATATTTCTTGTATCAATCATAAAAAAACCTGCTCCTAAAAGCAGGTCTTTTTATGGGATATTTGTTACAATAAAGATCCTTCACATGCCCCCATGGTTTCCTGTCGGCTCATAATTATTCCCATTACCTTGATATGGGAAGGGAGGAATCACTATCGTCAATAATACATCAACAAGGTCAAAGCTAAGTTATTCTTCATGTCCGTCCACCTGGCTGCTTTTGTCTCAAATGATGTGTTCTCTCTAAAAGACTCAAACAGTCTCATATTTTCTAGTATATATGACTTATTATTAATTTCGGTAGATTTTTCCAAACATTTTAATAAAAATGTAAAGCCCTTTGAATACATCTCTTTCCGTAAAAAGTAAATAGCCAACTGTTTCGTGAAATGAGTAAAGCGTTCTGTGATAAATTGTTGATTGTAAACGCCACCACCTTTTTGTTCCTCCAGAAGTGATAATATCTCTGGTTCAAACTGCATAAGTATATCATCTACATTTATATTGTATTGGTTAGCTGCATCAATAATGTTATCTAATGCGGTAAGTATTTCATCTTTCCTTGACGAAAAATAAGCTACATAGTCAGGAAGCACACTTGCTTGGCCAGACATCAGCTTATTGACATAAATATTAGCTTTTGCCCACGTTTCATAATTATGCTTCCACTTCAAGGAGCTTTCATCGGTTTCCTTCACCCAGTTAAGATCTGAGTATGCATAATTATGTTTAAGAGCCTGCTCATAGTCTTTTTTGACGTAACAAACCTCTGCCTGGAGTAAGTGGGAATACGCCCAGTAAGCAAACGTAGGAGGTGAGCTCTGGTTCTTTAAGGTATCTTCCTCTACATTTTGGTGTTTACGTTCCGGATTCATTTGTGCTTCGGCTAAATTCCCTAATGTTTTAGCGAATCTATGTACCTTCTCCCACTTGCGCAATGTGCGATATGTGTTCACTAAATCTTTCAACGCTTCGAGTTGGTAAGATTCCTCAAGACGATAAACGTAAGTTTCAAACTGGACAGCAGCTTCATAGCTCTTCACTTGGTCATCCCCTTGCCTGCTCTGAAACAGGCGGTACTGACATATAGCCAAGCGCTCTGAGTGTTGTTTATTCTCAGTTAGAGCCACATTTTCATAAAGTATAGCAGCCGCTTCATACAAACCGCCTTCAAAAAATTGTTCAGCAAGCTCAAATAATGGAGTAGCATATCCTAACTTATCCAATAACAAATCTACAACTTTTTGTATGCAATCCAATTTATTCAACTTTGCACAATTCTCCAAAAACGGACTCATTCTACGCCAATTAGGTGTAGAGTCAGCCAAATACTCGGAGGTATAGCGTTCATAATAATAGCCGATAGGGTGTCCCATTGCTTCTGTTATTTGATCCAATTGATAGACAGAAAACTTACGGTTTCCATTAACGAGTCCACTGATCGTACCAGGGTTCATTTTTGACACTCTAGCTAACTCGGTAATGTTTAAACTATTTTCATTCATGTACTTCGTCATCTCTGCGAGTATCGTGGTTGTATTGGACAAAATAAACCACCCCTTTTAAATAAAGTAGGATATCAATCATTTTAAAACGGAAACTACACAATCAAATGGTATTGAGCGCTGCTGGAATTATTATACCAACATTTGTAATGTTTTCATATGTATTCAATAGAATTACTTTTTATAGACATAACATTTTTTCTTCTATTTCTTCTGGTATTATGAACCTATAAAAGAAGGAGGGTTTAGCTTTGGAAAGTATCGGTATAATACGACCATTAGACTCATTAGGGCGTATTGTTATTCCCAAAGAAATACGAGTAATGAGAGATTTAAACGAAGGGGATCATATCGAATTTTTCCTAGATGATGAGATTGGAACTTTAGCATTTCGCAAATTCACCGGATCTGCTTGTTGTATGTGCGGTACTATAGATAAATTATCTTATTTTAAAGATTATTTTATTTGTTCTAATTGCATTGATCAAATGAAGAACAATAAAAATAGCGAGTCAGCAATTAGACCATATAAGCCTATAATTAACATTGTTCGTAAAGTACCTAAAAAGCCGAGTCTCTCAACACAGCATCTAGTTGAGAAGCTAAAGGAGGTCATTGAGCAATACTCCGGTTTAAAACAAATAGAATACGCTGCAATCCTTGGCTTGTCCCAGCCAAGGATATCTCAGCTGAAAAAATGCTAAAATAAGGTAGCGATCGGAAGCTTATCTGAAACCACCTTTTACGTTATAATCTGCACACATATCCCGTAGGAAAGAAAAAAATTTATACATAAATGATATTGAGGATATCGCGTCTCTTCCTTCTACATATGATGATAGGGAACATTTTTGTAAGCGTTTTAAAATAGCGTGGCATACAACTATGCGAAGCTACAGGAGGCGGTTACGATGGACAATTACATGAGCTGGATAAAAATTGGTTTTTTTCTCAGCGTTCTGTTTTTACTGGCAGCGGCATGCAGTACCTCTCCCAAGCTGGAGAGCACAGAAGGTAAAAAAGTGCGGCTGACCTTGCAAGTCTGGGGTAATCCTGCGGAGGTGAAGGTGTACCAGCGGGCATTGGATGCATTTGAAAAGGTAAACCCGAATATTGAGGTTAAGCTGGTGCTTGTACCGGGAGACCAATATGAGCAAAAGCTGCTGACACAGCTTCAGGAAAGTCGCGGTCCGGATGTCTTTTATGCGTATGAACCGACGATGGCGCGTTTGATTGGGTCGAAGCAGGTACAGCCTTTGGGTGAATTTCTAAAAAGTGATGCGAGCGATGTGAAGGCCGAGGATTTTCCAGAAGGATTGTGGGGCCCGGCGAAGTGTGATGGGGAAATCTATGGGGTCACTCCTGACTCGAATCCGATGGTGATGTATTACAACAAAAAAGTCTTTAAAGAAGCAGGTGTGAAGACACCGCAGGAATATGATGACGAAGGCAAGTGGAACTGGGATGCCTTTGAGGAAGTCACATCGAAGCTGAAGGCTGCTGGAAAGCAAGGCTATATTGCCGAAAACTGGTGGGCTCACTGGTATTCATGGGTGTGGTCCAATGGCGGCCGAATTTTTGATGAACAAGGCAAATACGTACTGGATCATAATGAAAAGGGCAAAGAAGCATTCCGCTTCATGTACGATATGGTGAACAAGGGAAATGCGGTATACCTCGGTTCGCTTCCCAAGGGGCAGGGGGCAGATGCGATGTTCATGTCCAATCAGGTCGGCATGCGGGCGGCGGGAAGATGGCTGGAGCCCTTGTTCAGTCAAAATAAAAGCCTCGATTTTGATTATATTTACTGGCCCTCGAACACAGGCAAAAATGAACCTGTCGCCATACCGGTTGCCTATGTAGCCGTGAACAAAAACAGTCCGCATCTGCAAGAGGCCATGAAGCTGGCGGCATTCTACGTTTCTGTGAAGGGGCAGGAGGCGCGGCTGGTTGAAGGCGGGAATGCCATGGGGACGCTTGCCGCCGCAGATGAGAGCATTATGAAAAAGGCGACGATTGAGCATTCCAGCTATTTGACCGAAGGACGCGACAGAGGGCATGCACATGGCTCTGCACTGGCCTATGATGCCCGGATACCTGGCTTAAATTCGGATATCGCGGAGACGATGGACCTGATGTTCCTCGGCAAGCAGGATGCTGCGGCAACGATAGAGAAGCTGAGTCAGATCATATCCAAGGCGGTCAAGTAGGCACGGGATACAGCCGTGACCGGGGAGGAAGGTGACCAGATGCAGACCAAGCATCAAGCACTGTGGGGCTATCTATTCATCGTCCCCCAGCTTGTGGGCCTGTAATGTTTTTCACTACTGCCGCTGCTGTATTCAACATTGGGCTAGCCGCTCCCTCCTACTCGATTCGTGTGCGGGATGTCTCGACCGATCAAGGCCCGTTATGATACAAATGCGCCCAGCCGTTTCCGATGGCCTGCGGCCGCTGCGGGTTGCCGTCGCTTTGCTGGTACGGGCGAAGGCCATAGCCCTGGTTATAGGGGGAATGGGCGCTGAAGGCAGGATTAGGCTGCGGCTGATAGTGAGCGCTCTGAGTTGCCTTTTGACAGCCTTTTGGCGGCCCGATGATCACGGTTTGATTCAGCGGGGCAAAAGCCTCTTTTACTTTGGCTTCATCAAGGCAATAGACATGCGCGAATACTTCGGCCGGCGTTAACCGCAGCATGTCGGAAGCGGGAATGATCTCGGGGATCGGTGCGTCGAAAATCGCCAAAAAATGCGTCCCGTCGACGGCGGCGGTGTCATAATGCCACCAACCTTGGGGCACGCTGGCCGTCTGACCGGGCCGGATGGCATAATGCCGAAGTTCCTTAGTGAACGGATTAATGATGGAAACGATGATTTCGCCCGAGATGCAATAAACGAGTTCCGAAGCGTTTTGGTGGTAATGCGGTTCGATGGCGTTGCCCTTGTCCAGGTAAGTGTCCAGCATCGACATGTTCCCTAACGTATTCAGCTGTTTGATGGACAATAGGTTAAAGTAATTGCGTTCGTCTTTTATGAATGCCGGGTTGTTTCTCAAGTCATACGCAAATTGTGCGGAAGGTGAAGTAAAATCCATATAAGAAACCGCCACGGTCGTCCCCTGCCTTTCCTTTCGCTTTGGCGCCTCAACTTCTACTGAATATATATGTTTGCGGCGGGGGGAATATGTCCCCGTATTTCTTGACATAATGGCCCAGCGCCAGAAGTGGCCAGATGTACCGGTAGCTGTGATAGTGGACGTAAAAATACCCCGGTAAACCGGCACCGGTCGGATACGCGTTTGCCCAGCCGTCTTCGTGCAGCAGTTCGATCAATCTGGCGGCACCTCGCTCGATCTCGGGCGTAGGCCGGTCGTGCACCGCGATCAGCGCGTCGAGCGCCCAGGCCGTTTGCGAAGGCGTGCTGGCGTAAAGCGGCACATAACGATCCACCTGATCGCTGCGGCACGATTCCCCCCAGCCACCGTCCGCGTTTTGGATGGCAAGCAGCCAATCCGTCCCTTTGGTTACAGCGGCATGATCGGAAGGAAGCCCCACTGCCTTCAGGCCCGTTAGCGCCGCCCAAGTCCCGTAAATGTAGCATATCCCCCAGTGGCCGTACCATGAACCGTCCGGCTGCTGATGGCTGGTCAGCCAGTCGGCCCCGCGTTGGATAAAGCCGTGCCGGACGCCGAGCTTGGCGAAATTCCCCAGGTACTCCAGCGCTCGACCGGTAAGATCCGCCTCCGACGGATCGGTGGCCGCTGATTTCGCCCCTTCGATTGCCAGCCAGGTGAGCATTTCCTTGTTGGTGTTTTTTTCAAAGGCAGGCCAGCCACCGTCGTCGTTTTGCATCGATATCACCCAGTTTAGGCCGCGGTTCCAGGATTCGAGATAAGCGGGATCGTGTTCGGACAGGCTGTGGATGGCGCGAAGGGCGGCTGTGGAGTCGTCGACGTCGGGGATGATCGTATTGGTGTCGGAAAACCCCCAGCCGCCGGGGGCGGCACCGGGATTGTGAATCCGCCAATCTCCGGCTTTGCGATGCTGCTTGGACCGCAAATAGGCGGCAGCTTTTTGCATCGCGGGATGCCCGGCGCTCATTCCGGCTTCCTGCAGCGCATAGGCCAGTAGGGCGGTATCCCAGACGGTGGAGGGGGAGTTTTGGATGGTGGTGTATCCGCCAGTCTTGCAGCACATGGCGGACAAGCCGTCAACCGCATGCGTGATCACCGGATGCTGCGGGTCGTATCCGAGGGCCAGCAGCGCGAACACCATCAGCACGGTGCTGCTGGCGTACGTGTACAGGGTTCCGTCTCCCTCAATCCGTTCCAGCATATACTGCTCTGCCTTTTTTACCGCCGCTTGATGGATTCGCTGCGGTGTGCCGACCAGATGGCCGAGTGCGGACTGGATATACTTCAGCAGCTCGCGGTTTTTCCGGGAAAGCGGCTCCTCGGCTGGGCTTCGGTTGGTATAAAGCTCGCTTAAATCGGGAGTATGGGCGGTTTTAACGGAAAAATCCCGATCGGCCATAATAAGCAGCGGGACCAGATGGACGCGGGAATAGGCGGAAAAATCAAAAAAACTGAGCGGTAAAGAGGAAGGCAGCAGCAGCATTTCAATCGGAATGAGCGAAAGCGAGGCGGGCCATTTCCTTTGCCCGGTCGCAGCCAGTAGCGTTCTGGTCAGTAGGCTCGCCGCTTTTCCGATCCCGCCCCGGTCCAGAATGTATTGCTTTGCCCGCTGAACCGATTCGTCCTTTGGCTGACTGTACCCGGAGTACAACAACGCGTAATACGCTTCGACCGTCGCGGAAAGATTGCCTCCTTCCTCGTCCTTATACCACCTCCAGCAGCCTTCAGGTTGCTGCGCGGCAAGGATGCGGTCATGCAGCCCCCGGATCAGGTCCTCATTCTCCGCGTTTAACGTGCGAAAAAGAATGATCGCGTATGCGTCGAGCATCGTCCCGTTTTCGAAACAAAAACGCCAGGTGCCGTCCGGCTGCTGCCATTGGATGAGCTCGCCGGACAGCCGGCGGATCTCCTCGCGGATTCCGGTAATGTTTTGGCCCATTCTCTGCTCCCTCCTTGTTATCGTCATCCCCATTATATGAGGCCCGGGAAACCGATTTTCGTGTTTGTAAAAAATATGCCGAGAAAGCGACGTGGCGGAATGCGGGCGTAAAGTGGAGACGGTTATCGCGACCACTCGTTGCAGGATGCTTTTCTGTTTCTTTCACGCGCTATCGTCCGTTTCCCTGCTCCTTTTGGTGCTTTTTCCGATACTGTAACGGGGTATGCCCGGTGTATTGCTTGAATACACGGCCAAAGTGAGCGATGCTGTCAAAGCCCGTTTTTTCAGCAATGGCAGTCACTTTCCAGTTTGTTTCTCTCAGATACGCCCGTGCCTGCTGTACCCGGACATCCTGGAGATACTCTATTAAGGTAAAGCCTGTGGTTTGCTTGAAAATACGGCACAAATACGTGCTGCTAATATAAAAATGCCCTGCCAGTTGATCCAGCGACAGTTTCTCGGCATAGTGGGCATGCAGGTATTCAATGATCGAATATACTCGCTGCTGCTTCTCGCTGCGTTCCGGTGCAATAGTATCGGGAGAGGCGGATTGTATGCGCCTTATTCGGATAAGCAGCTGAAGCAGCAAGCTTTGGAGATATATATGGCGGTATGCGTGCTCTTGATGGTATTCATCCAGCATTTGCCGGAACAGGTGCTCCAACTCGCGTTGTTCCTCCGCCGAAGGTCGCAGCAGAAAGCTTTTCTCAGGCAGAAGAAGCGGGTTATGGTCGCTGGATGGAGCGACAGGCATAGGCGTGGCTACAAACGATTCATCGAAATTGATCAAAATTCGCTCGTGGCTGCCGCTTCCCTTGTTGCTCGTACGGTGAAAATCGTGTTTGCTGATCCAAATCAAATCACCCTTCTGTAGCGCGTATACCCGCTGATTAATGTAGTAGTAGCGTTCTCCTGCCAGCAGATAGTAGATTTCATGCGCTTGGTGGACATGGTCGGCGGACATGCTGAACGGTACCGTCCGTAGCGCTTGCTCGATGGCAAAACGGGGGGTGGCGATCATATTGACAGTCTCCTTTAATGAAAAAATACATGAGGATAATATATGTATACTTTTTGAATAAATTCACAATAAAAGCGAAGATTTTGCTCTTTTTTATACTATAAAATAAAAGCAATTCATGTAAAGGGTGTGAACTAATTGGCTAAAATCAAATATGCACTTGTGGGCACCGGAGGCAGAGCCGAATTTTTTTACGGTGAAGTTGTTACCGTTTTCAAAGATACCTCGGAGCTGATCGCGTTCTGTGATGTCAATCAGACGAGAATGGATTATGCCAACCGGCTGCTGCAGGAGAAATACGACCATGAGCCGATTCCGACCTATAAAGCCCAAGAATTCGACCGGATGATCGCGGAAACGAAGCCGGATATCGTGATCGTCACGACCGTTGACCGGGTACATCATCGGTATATTATCCGGGCGATGGAACTGGGCTGTGATGTCATTTCCGAGAAGCCGATGACGGTGGATGAGGACAAATGCCAGGATATTTTGGACGCCATAGACCGCACCGGACGCAAGCTGCGCGTCACCTTTAACTACCGCTATGCGCCGCATAATACGAAAATCCGCGAGATTATTATGGACGGGACGCTTGGTGATGTCTTGTCGGTCAATTTCGAATGGCTGCTGAACACACAGCATGGTGCGGATTATTTCCGTCGGTGGCACCGGGATAAGCGCAATAGCGGCGGTCTGCTGGTGCATAAATCGACGCATCATTTTGACCTGATGAACTTTTGGCTCGGCTCCAAGCCGGAGACGGTATATGCGATGGGCGATTTGAAATTTTACGGCCGGGAAAATGCCGAGCAGCGCGGCGTGACGGAGTTCTACCAACGGGCTTACGGCAGCAAGGCGGCGGAAACTGACCCTTTTGCGCTGCATCTGGACCGTAACGAGCATCTGAAGAGCATGTATCTGGATGCGGAGCATGAGGATGGCTATATACGCGATCAGAGCGTATTTGGCGACAATATCAGCATCGAGGACACACTTAGTGTCATGGTGAAGTACAAGAACAAGGCGGTGATGAACTACTCGCTGAATGCTTACATGCCTTGGGAGGGCTTTATCATCGTATTTAACGGCACCAAGGGGCGAATGGAGGTTCGGGTGTCCGAGCAATCCTATGTTAATTCCGGTGGCAGCAAGGCGGATGAAGGGGCGTTAAAAGAGAAGACCATCACGGTTTATCCTCACTTTTCAGCACCTTATGAGGTCGAAGTAGAGGAAGGCGTAGGGGGGCATGGCGGAGGTGATCCGGTCATGCTGCACGATATTTTTGATAAGCCGGCAGAGGATCGTTTTCATCGTGCAGCTTCACATATCGACGGCGCATGGTCCATTTTAACAGGCATCGCCGCCAACCGCTCTATTCGTACAGGTCAGCCGGTAAAGGTGGAGGAACTGGTGCGTTTGTAGCGAGGCAGCAACTTTTATACCAGGAAGCCCCCTCTAACTAGATGAACAGAGGAGGCTTCTTGGTTGTGTTCAAGTATAGGACGCGTATTTACTAAGGCACTTGGTTGCATTATTTATCGGCAGTCAGTTTACGCGTCCCCAGTTCTTGTACAGGACGATGGTTATCGGGAAAAAGGGTAGCGAACTGACTAATTTGGTCCGCCGACATTTCAATAGGCTGCTCCAGCACGGTCCAGTTCACATGCTCTGTGCATGGCGGGGTGGTCAGAGATCCGTTGTAGCGAACCGAGTGCAGATCCTTCGGCAGAAGAGCCGCGAGATTGATTTCCTCCTCCAGAGCCGCTTCCTTGGAAACATCTGTTGGCAGTTTGGACCAAATACGGCTAAAAGCTTTATTTTCATTGCCGTTTTGAATGAGTACGCCTAAGACGGCTGTGCTGCCGTTGTCGCTCTGATGAACGAAATGCAGCTCCATATCGGCATTTTTCCCATCTATTTGGTGTTCACTGGGGTGATGAAAATGGAACTGCTTTAAAGTAAATTTAGTACCGTCCAGTACAATATAATTGCTGGGGCTGGCTGCATTGATTTGAACGGTGTGTCCATTATTGAGTATGGATACTTTCGTATTGGTGTAGTGAACCTGTATCGGTTGCTGCGTTTGCGAAGCTTCCAGACGGGTATACTCTATATTGACAGGCGATTGTTCCTGGCCGTTACCACAAGCGGCAAAATCTTTTTCCAGCTCTCCCCAATGCTCGGGTCCCTCATTTCCCTCATAGGACCAGTGCGGACTTTCCTGAACGACCGCATGTACATTGTTAGCTGCTGGAGCTGAAGTGGAGGTGCTGGTGGTACTCGAAGCCGCGGGCTGAGAATTGCATCCTGTTATCCACACGCCCAAGAGAACGGCAAGCATGCTGAATAAGCAGCCTTTCCAGTTTTTTTTCATGGCTCGTTATCCTTCTTCCAGGTAGTATGTGAAACTTTTTACATTGTAGATTATTGTACAAAGCTCCTGCAAGGGTACAAGGACTCAGGAAAAAGGTTGAGATATATATTTGTTCTCCTTGGGGAAAATTACTATAATAATGAAGTGTGCATTTCCAAAATAATCCATATAGCCATTAAAGGAGAGATCACATGAAAGCAGCAGTTGTTACAAAAGACAAAAGAGTCAGTGTCGAAGAGAAACCTTTACGTTCCCTGAAACATGGAGAAGCGTTAGTCCAAGTGGAATATTGCGGGGTTTGCCACACAGATTTACATGTAAAAAATGCAGATTTCGGTGATGTCACAGGAAGGGTTTTGGGGCATGAAGGCATTGGAAAAGTCATTGAATTAGGTGAAGGAGTAACCAGTCTTAAAATTGGTGATCGCGTAAGTATTGCCTGGATGTTCGAAAGCTGCGGTCACTGCGAATATTGCTTATCCGGGCGGGAAACGCTGTGCCGTGAAGTTAAAAATGCAGGATACACGGTAGACGGTGCAATGGCAGAACAATGTATTGTCACAGCTGACTACGCGGTCAAAGTACCAGATAATCTTGACCCTGCCGCTGCAAGCAGTGTAACTTGCGCAGGGGTTACAACATATAAAGCAGTGAAAGTAAGTGAAGTCAGACCAGGACAATGGATCGGTATCTTCGGCATTGGCGGCTTGGGCAACCTGGCAGTACAATACGCAAAAAACGTGTTCAATGCCAAAGTTGTAGCCTTTGACATCAGTGATGAAAAACTCGAACTGGCCAAAAAAGTCGGTGCCGACTATGTCGTTAACAGCCTCAAAGAAGATCCGGTAGCCCGGGCTAAGGAGTTAACGAACGGTGCTGGTCTGGATGCAACCGTGATTACTGCTGTTGCCAAAACACCTTTCAACCAGGCAATCGACGTTGTGAAGGCTGGCGCGCGTGTTGTAGCTGTAGGTCTTCCAACCGATAAGATGGATCTGGACATTCCGCGTCTGGTTCTGGACGGCATTCAAGTGATCGGCTCCTTGGTCGGCACTCGTGAAGACCTTAAAGAAGCGTTCCAGTTCGCTGCAGAAGGTAAAGTCATCCCTTTTGTACAAAAACGTCCGCTTGAAGACATTAATCATATCTTCGACGAGATGGAGAATGGCAAAATCCAGGGGCGCATGGTCATTGATTTTACGAAATAAAATGATGCCGATCACAGCTCCATAAGTACAGATTGGAATGGAGCTTTCCAAGCGCGTAAGCGCCTGCTGATTTATTGCGGGCGCTTATTTTACTCTACAGCTTGTTCAGAATGTTATCCTCCAAAACAGCCGATTTATCTCCATACTCTTTAATAATATGCCTTTCTCCCCAGGCACAAAGGGCATCCAAAATACTTTTTTTCTTTTCCAATGATGATCCCTCCGTGTGTGCCGCTTTCTGTTATACATACCTTGACAGCCTGTTCTGATCTAATGGTCCTTGATTTAAGGGTACTTTTTGGTAACTATATTACTGAAAAGTACGTACTGTTCATATTTGCTTGAATAATTCATAATAACATCTGCTGGTCAAAGACTTCTATAAGTGTTCCCCGTAAAACGCTGCTGCTGTGGATTATGATTGTATTTATAATAGGCATTAGTCTTAAAGCTTTTAAAAAAATAGAGAGGGAGATACAGAATGACTCAAAATTTGCAAAGCACAACAACGCTGCACAACGGAGTTCGTATGCCTTGGTTTGGCATCGGGGTATTTAAAGTGGAGGAAGGGTCGGAACTGGTCGATGCTGTAAAGGCTGCTGTAAAGCATGGCTACCGTAGTATAGATACAGCTGCAATCTATGCGAATGAAACAAGTGTAGGACAGGCCATTCAGGAAGCTCTTCAGGAGAATAACCTGTCCAGAGAAGAGCTGTTTGTCACGTCCAAGGTGTGGAATGCAAATTTAGGCTATGAGGAGACACGGGTAGCCTATGAGGCAAGCCTGGATAAGCTGGGTCTGGATTATCTGGATTTGTATCTGATTCATTGGCCGGTCCAAGGGAAGTATAAGGAAGCCTGGAGAGCTTTGGAGTCCTTGTATAAAGAAGGACGGATCAAGGCGATCGGAGTCAGCAACTTCCAGATTCATCATTTGGAAGACCTCATGAAGGATGCAGAGATTAAGCCCATGGTCAATCAGGTGGAATTTCACCCGCAATTAACGCAGGTAGAGCTGCTGCAATTCTGTCAAAAAAACAGCATTCAAATGGAAGCCTGGTCCCCGCTTATGCAGGGCCAGTTGCTTGATCACCCGGTGCTGCAAGACATAGCGAGCAAGTATGGTAAATCGGTGGCCCAAGTGATTTTACGCTGGGATGTACAACAGGGAGTTGTCACCATTCCCAAGTCTACCAAGGCACATCGGATTATCGAAAATGCCGACATCTTTGATTTTGAATTAGCCAATGAGGATATGGAGCGAATTCAGGCGTTAAATGCCAATCTTCGGGTAGGTCCTGATCCGGATAATTTCGACTTTTAAATTCAGTTCATGATAAGACGCCGTTTCTTTCTTCGTTGAAAGGAGCGGCGTTTTTGTCCATGATGATTATGGAGCCACAGCATTCCAACCCCGCCATATGCTATGATAGAATTATGGAAAAAGAGACGGTTTGGAAGCTTGTGAAAATAATAACACCCCGGAGGGCCTCATGAATAAGACAATTGCAGATATAGCCCACATGGCCGGTGTGGCCAAGAGCACGGTATCCCGTTATTTGAACGGCGGGGCTGTAAGTGTGGATACGAGACGTAAAATTGAAAAGGTGGTCAAGGCAACGGGCTATGTGCCCAATACCTTTGCCCAGAGCCTAAAGGCGAAGCGGACCAACATTATCGGAACCGTTGTGCCACGCCTGGATTCCTTTGCGACATCTCATACGCTGATGGGGATTGATGAGGAGCTGCGTTCCCGTCATTATCAGATGCTGATCTCCAATACGAGCCAGGATGTAAAGCGTGAAATCGAAGCCCTCTATGAGCTGGGGCGGCAAAAGATTTCCGGCATCATTTTGCTGGCTGCTCAAATTACCGACGACCATCTGACCGCGATTCGTGACATTCGTATTCCGGTGTTGCTGGTGGGCCAGCAGCATGGGCAGATTCATAGCCTGATCCATGACGACTACCATGCGGGCTATGATATCGGCGCGTATGTTCTTTCGCAGGGACACCGTGAAATCGCCTACGTCGGTGTTACGGAGAAGGATGTTGCTGTTGGCGTACAGCGCAAAGAGGGCTTTAGGCAGGCTGTTCGGGATGCATTGCCTGCGGGGTCTCATAGCGACGAGGCGCTGCTGGCTGCTGGCTATGATATCAGATACTATGAAACCGGATTTAAGATGGCCGATGCACGGATTGCTGCATCTGCAATCTTAGATCAGTTCAAGCCGTCGTTAATGGTGTGTGCTACGGATAATATTGCCCTTGGCGTGATCAATGCGGCTTATTCCAGAGGGATTGCCATCCCGTCGGAATTATCGGTGACCGGCTTCGGGGGATACGATATTACGGAAGTCATTCACCCTGCGCTAACAACCGTACAATACCCGTATATGGAGGCTGGACGTGTAGCGGCACAAAATATTATGCGGCTGGTAGAGCATAAACCGGTAGAGCAAGTGACAGTCATGAATTATTCTCTTATTAAAAGAGAAAGCGTTGACAAACGCTGAATAAGTGGATTATAATTTCTTCGAAACCGGTTCCATAGCATTCGGGCACAGATGGAATCGGTTGCAAATCCATGGATGAGTATATTTTTTTAAATGAATCGGAACCGGTTCCGGTATAATTTTTTTCAATGTGTTGGAACCGGTTCCCGTTATGGAAGTTCTAATAAAAATGAGGTACATCTATGAAAATGACAAATGAACAGAAGTATCGGCTTATTGAACAGGCAGAGCCAGGTGAAATAGCCAGCCTGGAGGAGAAGGTCAAGCAATGCCATTGGCGGCAGACGTTTCATATTCAGCCACCAACAGGCTTGCTCAATGACCCTAATGGATTTTCCTATTATCAGGGTGAATACCATTTGTTCTATCAGTGGTTCCCTTTAGGAACCGATCATGGGATGAAGTACTGGTATCACTTGAAGTCCAAAGATTTGGTGACATGGGACAATGCAGGCATTGGCATCGAACCGGGAGATACCTTTGATTCACATGGGGCCTATTCGGGCAGCGGATTGGAGCATGAGGGCAAGCTATATTTGCTGTATACGGGAAATACACGGGATGAACACTGGATCAGACATCCGTATCAATGTATGGCTGTTATGGATGAGAGCGGTCTCATTACAAAATGGGAGCATCCTGTCATTTCCAATGTTCCGGAAGGGTACACAGACCATTTTCGTGATCCCAAGCTGTGGAAGGACGGCGACGGCTTTTACTGTGTGATTGGTGCCCAAAGAACGGATGCAACAGGTTGCGTCGTCCTTTATCGATCAGCTGATCTCCGCACCTGGTGGTTTGAGGGAGAAATACGCACAGGATTGGAGTCGTTTGGCTACATGTGGGAATGCCCGGACTATTTTGAATTGGATGGCTCGGGTGTACTGGTCTTTTCTCCTCAAGGCCTAAAGCCTTCAGGGGATGAATACCACAATATTTATCAATCGGGGTACATCATCGGCAAGCCGCTGAATACCGGTACAAGGACATTGGAGCATGGGGCGTTCCGCGAGTTGGATAGAGGCTTTGACTTCTATGCGCCACAAACGATGATTGATCCGCAGGGGCGGCGTATTATGGTGGCATGGATGGGATTGCCGGATATTGACTCTCCGACAGACCCGAACGGATGGGCTCATTGCCTGACACTACCGAGGGAGCTTACGCTTCATGAGGGGAAACTCTTGCAGCGACCCATCCCTGAGCTGACTGCGCTGCGTAGAAAGCGTGAGGATCGGGTGGCTGACACGTTATCGTCAGAGAGAAAAACCTATGAGGGCTTCAGGGGTACGGCCTATGAGCTGATTTGTGAGGTTGATCTTTTGAGCGCCAAGGCGTTTGGTATTGAATTCCGCGCGAGTGCAACTGAGAGAACGGTGATTAAATATGATGCCGTCAGCCGTAAGCTTGTACTGGACCGTTCACAATCGGGCGAGCCCGTGGCCCCTTCGTATGGTGAGGTACGGCAGTGTGCATGGAATGAAGACCATATCAAGCTTCATTTGTTTGTAGATACGTCTTCGGTTGAGATTTTCGTCAATGATGGGGAAGAGGTGTTCACCAGTCGTATTTTTCCGCACCCAGAGAGTGACGAAATACACTTTTTTGCTGACAAGGGAGAGGTGCTCTTCCAAGCAGTAAAATGGGATTTTACTGAGTAGGCTAATTCACCAAGTGGATCGTTAATCATCAATAACATAACGGAATGAACGAGAGGATGAACATCATGGCAGAAAACCGGGAAATTGCCAAAGAAGTGATTGAAGCGATTGGTGGGAAGGAAAACATTGCTTCCTTTGCCCACTGTGCGACACGTCTGCGGATTATGGTGCATAACAAGGAGAAGATTGATCAGAAAAAGGTTGAGGAGATCGACAAGGTCAAGGGTGCTTTCTTTAATTCAGGTCAATATCAGATTATTTTTGGTACAGGGACCGTAAATCGGATTTTTGAAGAGGTTGAAAAGCTTGGCGTGACCGGATCATCGAAAGAAGAGGTGAAAAGTCAGGCGAAAAAGGAAGGCAACGTCTTCCAACGCTCCATTCGTACCTTTGGCGACGTGTTTGTACCGATTATTCCTGTGCTGGTCGCTACAGGGCTGTTCATGGGACTTCGTGGCTTGCTCACCCAGCCGCAAATTCTCGCTCTGCTGGGCATGACGCCCAAGGACATTTCACCCAATTTTCTATTGTTTACCCAGGTATTAACGGATACGGCCTTTGCTTTTCTGCCTGCGCTGGTCGCCTGGTCAGCCTTTAGAGTATTCGGCGGTAGTCCGGTGCTGGGGATCGTTCTCGGTCTGATGCTGGTGAACCCGGCCCTGCCCAACGCTTATGGTGTTGCCGACGGTTCAGCCCAGCCCCTGACGATGTTCGGATTCATTCCTGTGGTTGGCTATCAGGGCTCGGTATTGCCAGCCTTCTTCGTGGGCTTGATCGGAGCCAAGCTGGAGCGGGCGCTGCGCAAACGGGTGCCAGAAGCGCTGGATCTGATTCTTACACCGTTTTTAACACTGTTGATCATGATTACACTCGGGCTGTTTGCCATCGGTCCGATTTTCCATTCCTTCGAAGAATGGGTGCTGCACGGAACGACGTTTGTGCTTGATTTGCCTTTCGGTATTGCAGGGATTGTCATCGGCTTCCTGCATCAAATTGTCGTCGTTACGGGTGTGCATCATATATTTAATTTTCTGGAAATCCAACTGCTTGAAAAGAATGGCGTAAACGCATTCAACGCGATCATTACCTGCGCCATGGCTGCCCAAGGAGCCGCTTGTCTGGCAGTTGGACTAAAAACGAAGAACGCCAAGCTGAAAGCGTTGGCACTTCCTTCCTCGCTGTCTGCTTTTCTGGGAATCACCGAGCCGGCTATTTTCGGTGTTAACCTGAGATATATGAAGCCTTTTGTTATGGGCCTAGTCGGCGGGGCAGTTGGCGGCTTCATCGCCTCCATCTTCCATTTGGCGGCAACAGGTATGGCCATTACAGTCATTCCGGGCACGTTGCTCTACATGAACCATCAGCTTCCGCTTTACATTTTGGCGAACTTGGCTGCTATGGCTGTAGCGTTTGTCCTGACCTGGATGTTCGGCTATAACGATAAAATGCTGGAGGAAGTCAAAACAGCAGACTCCTCCAATTAACACCACTCAGGTGGCAGGAATAAGTACGCATACGGTATGAATGAACTGTAACGGTCGCCCTACTTTGGAGCGCTCTCGTCCTTTTGAACAAGGGCTGGGAGAGAAGGTATCCAAGCGGGGCGGCCGTTTTTGTGATAGATGCAGCTTCATTTCCGTATCCGTTGAACTATGTGAAATATTTGCCGACCAGTTCCTTCACCAGGAACGCCAGATCCAATGAACACAGGGGTTCTGATATTTGGTATAGTAACTTGTGATTGTACTTGGGTTCATGTCACTGCCTCTTGACTGGGTTTTCATACCTGCTGTTAGCCACTGGCGCGACGATATTCCGTTCTGTTTCCTTTACGGCCTCATCACCGTATCGTTCAAGCTGGATTTCTTCCAGCGTCTTGCCTCTCGTCTCCGGAGCCATCAGGATGCCGATTAGAGCCGATACCAGCAGGAAGCCGATCATGATCAGCCCCGACATCTTGAAGCCGACGGAGGACAGCATCGTAGGCACCACCAGCGAGATCAGACCGACCGCCACGCGGGCTACGCTGAACAGGAAGCCCTGCGCTTTGGCCCGGTACTTCGTATGGAACAGCTCTCCGGCCCACAGTCCATAGAAGGCCTGGGCGCCGAAGCCGGCCGCCACGCCCCACAGGATGACGAAAATTATCAGTTCGGCGAAGCCCATGCCGCCGAAGGCCAGAACAAGCCAGGCCGCAATGCCCATAAAAGCGCCGATGCCGAAAAGGACCTTGCGGTTCGCTTTGTCCCCCAGCTTTATAAAGACGAAGTAGGTGGATGCAACAGTTAGCACCCAGAGGAACGCCTGGAGAAGATTGGCCTCTGCTGCGGTAAGCCCGCCGACTTTCTGATAAATATAAGGCATGAAATAACCCATAACCCCGGCAACCAGATTCCAGAAGCAGTAGATGCCGAGCAGCAGGATGATCGCTTTCAGGTTGGCCTTGTTCGTGAACAATTCCTTGACGGAGCTCTTCGCAGCGTGTCCCTTGGCCTGCAGCTTGACTTCCTTCGCCTTCTCTTCTTCCCAAATCTTGCTCTCGTTAATCTGCTGCTGCATGATCCAGGTGATCAGCGCGATGACAAACAGCTGGCCAAAGATGATCCGGCTGCCCAAAAGACCGAGCGGAGCCAACGCAACCGAGAGCAGCAGCGAAATGGCGGGACCAATCGACCAGGCCAGCTGGCCATAGCCGACCCGTGACGCGCGTGCGTCCGCCGGGGCTTCTTCGGAAATGTAGGTCCAAGCCGCGGGAATGGCGGCACCGACCGCTACCCCTGTGATGATATAGCCGGCCAGCAGCATCGGGAAGTTGAAGGACAGAGCGACGAGCAGTACGCCGAGCATGTAGACGAGAAGGTCATATTTGTAGATCAGCTTTCTTCCGTATTTATCGACCAGATAGCCACCGATCAGGGCGCCGATGGCCGAGCCAAAACCGTTGGCGCTCAACGCTCCCAGCAGTCCGACCTTGACGTCGTTCAGGTTCAAATACTCGACCCACAGGGAGAGTCCGCCCGCTCCCGCAACAATGGAGCCCGCTTCGAGATAGTTGGACATTGCGACCGTAACAGTCGATTTTAAATCGGATTTTTTGCCGTTTACCGCTTGGGTTGTCATTGCGGCACACCTCCGTTAAGTGCATGCCGTCTATGTCCCAGGTGAAAGACCTCCGACAGTTCGATCGACACCGGACTGTGATCCGGATTCGTCTCCATAATGTCCTTCATGTAGTCCCACCATTTCCTGCACACCGGCGTGTCGGCGGATTTCGCCCACAGCTCTTCGTCTTCGATCTCCAAGTATGCGAACAAAGTATGGGAACCGGCATCCAGGAAAATGGAATACGTGGACACTCCATGCGCGAGCAGCATTTCCCCCATTTCCGGCCACAGCTCATCGTGACGTTTGCGGTATTCTTCGTGGCAGTCTGCAAAAACCTTCATGATCGATGCCTTGCGTATCATTTCATCCGCTCCTTTCCGTTCGTGAAACGGCCGAAAGTTGTTACCGTTTACATCTCTAACTATATAGCTGTGCCGCCGATCCGGTTAGGAGAGGATATTCAGTTTGGGTAGACAATTTTCGGGTCTTGCGGTTTTGTCAATGCTCTTCCCTCGGCGCCTGCTGCCGGGAATCCCGGTAATGAGAAGGCAGCTGACCAAAGTGCTGCTTGAACAGCCGGCTGAAATACTTGACGTCCTGGTAGCCCACTCTGCGGCTGACCTCCTGCTGCTTGCACCCCGGGTCCTGAAGTAGCCTTCTGGCCTGTTCCATCCGCATCCGAGTCACATAATCCAGTACGGTCTCCCCGGTCTGTAACTTGAAGTATTCGCAGAAGTAAGTGGGATTCATGTAGACGGCGTCCGCGATTTTCTTGATCGTCAGGCTGCTTCCGAGGTTTTCCTGAATCCAGGCCTTCGCTGCCTCGACGGGCTTTATGTTCTGCTTTGTCCGCGCTTTCGCCAACGCCTCAGCGGCCCGCCGCGCTTCCGTTACCACCGCCCGGCGCAGCTCATGGAGATTCACGGCTTCCTGCACCGCCTGCAGGGCGTTCTCCATCGACTCGGCGGCGCCTTTCTCGCTTCTGCTCTCCAGCAGCGTCGAGTGGATCAGCAGCATCAGATTGGCAGCCGCCCCCCTGATTCGTGCAGGCGAGGAATAGCCCTCAATCCGCGAGAACAACTGTCGACAAACGCTTTCCGTCCGGTCCGGTTCGGCCTGCTCGATGCTTCGTTTGATTTTTTGCAGAAGAGCCGCAAGTCCTCCGTCCTCGTTGCGCTCCCTGCCTTCCTCCGCTGCGCCTTCAAAGCGGAAGACCTTATTGCCGCCGTTCAACAGTCGATGCTGCACCGCCGCCATGCACTGCCTTTTGATCATGGGCAGCAGGTACAGATCCTCGATCCAGCCGCCGTAACCGACCGAAACGGTAAACGGCGTAAAGCTTCTAACCGATCGACAGATCCGTTCTCCGGCCTCCTCGGCCCTGGAGTGCAGCTCTTCAAACACGGCTTCCGCCGGGAGAGCCAGCAGGGCCCAGAACTCCGAATGCTGGCCCTTCCAGACCCAGCTTGCTCCGCCGATCTCTCCTTGCGACTTCTCCGTCACTTCGGCAATAATGTTCTCAAGCGCGTAGAAATATGCCTTCCAGTCTTTATCTGCAAACGCCCGGGCTTTGACAGGCTTGGAGTCCAGGCTGATGTACATCAGCAGAAACCGCTCCTCGGGAAACTGGTTCACCCAATAACCGAGATGGGTTATATCCGTATCCGCCGCCGTAATGTAGGCTAGAGCCTGGGTCTGTCTAGTCCTTTTCAGCAGATCTTCCTTTTTGACGGAGTCGATCCGCTGATACCGTTCATGCCTGCGCCCTTCGATTTTTGCCTTCATTTCCTCTAGGCGGACGGCAAATTGCTCGCGATCGATCGGCTTGAGCATATAATCCGCCGCTCCGCCCCTTAGCGCGGACTGTACATATTCAAAATCATCGTAACCGGTAAGGACGATGGCGAAAAATTCATACTTCTTCAGCGTCTCTTGGATCAACGTCAATCCGTCCATTTCCGGCATCCGGATATCGGTAATCAGCAGATCGACGGCTCCGCCGCAGCTGTCCAGATACCGGAGCGCCTGCTGTCCGTCCCCCAGAGCGGCAACGACTTCCCATTCCTCGCCGAGAGAGGTCACCAGCCGCTCCACCCCCCGGCAAATCCGGGGCTCGTCGTCTACGATCAACACTTTGATAGTATCCATAGCCATATGCTCCTTAAGTGATTTCCGGTTACTCGGGCAGTCCGTCAGTCGCTTCCCGGTCAAGCACCGGAATGCGGACAACGACGGTCGTACCCTTGCCGTACTGACTTTCCAGCCGTAAACCATATTCCTTGCCAAGCATAAACTGGATGCGCGCATGTACATTTTTCAAGCCGAATCCCGAATCCTTCCGCTCGGTCACCGGCTGCTTTAGCTGGCTGTTCAGTTCTTCCAGCCTAACTTCCGGAATGCCGGGACCGTTGTCGATCACCCGGAACTCAGTGCAGGCGTCAGACCTTCCTTTTTCAACGGTCTGGGTGATTACGATACGGACGTGCAGCCGATGCCTGGCCTCCATGCCGTATTTGATGGCATTTTCGACCAGCGGCTGAAGGATGAATTTCGGTGTATAGAGAGTCGCATCTCCGGTATCGATCACTTCGAACGAAAGGCGGTCCTCAAACCGGAAGCTTTGGATGGTCAGATAATCCCGGACGTGGCCGATCTCCTCTCCTACGGGAATAAAACGAGCTTTATTGGATACCGAAAAGCGAAGCATCCGCCCGAGCAGTGCCACCATTTTGACCACATTTTCCTTCTCGCCCTCTTCGACGGCCATGCTGATCGTCTCAAGCGTGTTGTACATAAAATGGGGATTGATCTGGGACTGCAGGGCGTACAGCTCGGCTTCCTTCTGGCTCAGCTCGATCTGTACATTCCGCCGGATCAGATCCTGAATCGTCGCCACCATCGAGGAGAAGCTGCTGGCCAGCATGCCGACCTCGTCTTTGGTGTGTATGCCAGGATCGACGTTGAAGCGCCCCCGCTCGACCTCGCGCATCAGTCGGCTCAGCTTCTCCAGCGGACGCGTGACGCGGAACGAGAACAGGATGGAGATGACGATCGTAATGACCGCGAACCCGATGAACAGATAGTTGGTCACCTTCCACACAAGTTCGGACCTTCGGGTCATGTCCTGAAGACGGGTGCTGTGCACGAGCAGCCAATCGTACGAGGCGGACGAAGAAATGCTCATGATCGTGCTATCCCCGGAGAAGGTCTTCAGGAAGCTTCCGCTGTGCACCGGATAATCCGGCAGTTCGCGGTCAAAGGTCCCGATTAGACTTCGATCGGTATGGTAGAAGATCTCTCCCTGATCGTTCATCAGCCAAAAGACGGCGTTCTCGCTCTGTTCAAATCCCTGCAGAATGTCATCAATAAAAGACAGCCGGACGGCAATGAACATCGTCCCGAGGTCGGTCCGGTTCTCCACATCGCCAATCTGTTTTATGATGATGAGAAACGGTTCGCCACTTTGGAATTTGAGGCTGAAGTCGGTCGAGAGCAGCATTTTTGCTTTGCCCCTCAAATCAAGGTCCTGTCCGTAAGGAATCAGCGGACCGTCCCCGTTCATCCCCGTATATTCCATCCGTGCGGCAGAGAACAGACGGTTCTTGGATAGAATGAAGACGCCCAGCACGTCCGGATTGCTTCCTTCCAGATAGGACGCCGACATGTATTTGTTCATGACATATTTATCATTGTTCAGGTCTGCACTGCTCTGATACGATCCTTTCCGCAGGATGCGAACCGCTTCGTCTGAGTTGAACAGCTGTTCCGGAAGAGCCGTCAACTGCTTGATGCGCTGGTCGATCATCAGGTTGGCCTGACCCAGAAACCTCGGCATATACTCCCCGATCTGCTCGACGATAGAGGAGGTATACTGCCGGTAGGCGATTACGCCGAGTACGGATATGGGAATAGCCGTCAAGACGATATAGACGATGATCAACTTGATGCTGAGCCGAAAATCCCGGAAACGGAAGCTTTTCCTTCTAAAAATCATATTCGTCCACATTCGCTTTCGTAAAATCGAGCGGATCGCCCATAATCACCGTATCATCTTTCACCCGGATCTCTCCCACATTGCGTATCGTTTCCCCGTTGACGGGACTGACACTGTCCAGCAGATTGTTGGCCAGAACCATCGTCAGGTAGCCCAGCTTCTTCGGGCTCCAGAGCGTAACGTTCCGTACGGTTCCGTTATTCAGATAGGGTCTCATTAAATTGGGTGTCGACAAGCCGACAATATGAATCCGCCCAGCCGCTCCTCCGTCCAGCACCGCCTGAGCGGCGGCCGGCGTCGCCACGGAAGAGCTGCCGATCATCCCTTTCAGCTGAGGGTACTTCTGCAGCAGCTTGACCGAGGCGCTGTAGGCTTTTTGCGAGTCATCGTCGGTCGCCACGGTCTGTACCAGCGTCATACGCGGATAATATTCCTCGTTCTGAACCTTGATCCATTTCACCCACTCGCCCATATTGGACGCCCCCGCCGTTCCGGTGAGGATCGCATACTGTCCTTGTTCGCCCATTTGCATTGCAAGCGCATCCATAAGATGGCGCCCCAGCGTTTCGGGATCGACCATATTGATGAACAGCTCCCTGGAATATCTGGCGGCATCCGAATCCCAGGTAATAACCCGGATATGGCGGTTCTGTGCTTCCTTCAGCGCCGGTGCCAGCTTCTGCGAATCATTTGCTGAAACCGCCAGCAGGTCCACGCCCCTCGCCATCAGATTGCGGATCGAACGGATCTGCTGCTCCGTATCCGCGACGGGCGAACCTTCGTAGATCAGCTTTACCCCAAGGTCCTTGGCCGCTTCCCGGGCTCCGTCCTCCACTTGATTGAAGTAAGAATTCTCGGTGGCTTTGGGCACCATGCCGATCGTGTAGGCATAAGGCGCTTCGGAAGCTTCGGCTGAGGGCTGCGGATCAATGCCTGAAGAATAGATGACTTTATACTGCGTCCCATCCCCGGACCTGCAGGCCGCAGTAAACAGAACCAACAGCAAAACGATCAAAACCGGTCTACGGAGATACGTATTCATACATCCTCCCATTCAGCAGCGCTGTGTCATGATACGATCATCATACCAAACCCGTCGGCGGACCGGAACCGTAAAAGAGCATAAGCAAACATGCCGGGTGCCGGCCTGACAGCCGTCCACCCCGCATGATCAGCGAGTAAGAATACAACGAATGAGAGATTAAAGTTCGGTTTGCAAAGCGTACATGTGATGGTTTGTTATGGCTTAGACAGGTTCGAGACACGCTTTAAACGATCGAAGAGCGTTCATCCAAAAATTCGGACGGGGAGCAGCCTGTTAACCGTTTGAAGATTCGATGAAAGTAGGAAACATCACTATACCCGACATACTCTGAAATTTCACGAATGGTCAGCCGGGACTCGGTCAGCATATAGATGGCCGTTTTGATGCGCTGCGTATGTACATGCTCGCTGATGGTTTGGCGTGTTACCTCACGTAGCAATGTGGCGGCGTAATTGGGTGTTTTGCGGATGACGTCGCCAAGCTCCTCCTTCGTCACTTTTTCCCGATAATGATTTTGGATATACTGCTTCATATACTCCACATGCCGTTCTTTTTCGCTGGAAATGACGCCTTTGTTCCATTCCTGATTGGTATAAATCATCGTCTCGGTCAGTAGACAGTCAGCCATCAGCTCATAGTAGCTTGGGCGCTCCGTCCATTGGTAATATATCGACTTGATTCGTTCATGCAGCATATCGTAGCATCCGAGCTTGACCGACAGCGGCTTGTCCGTATTCAATATGGGAAGTACGTTATCCGTACATGTTTTGCGGCAATGTATCACATACTTGGTATGAAAAAGCGTAGGGATGCTCTTGCCGTAGTAAGGCAGATGACCAGGCAGAATCAGAGCCTCTCCCTTGCTGAGAATGAACTTGCAATCGTTCACCCAATATACACATTTTCCAAAGGTAACCAAAACGAACACGAAGTTACCGTTGTCACTAGCTGGACCAGCCTTTTCGTACCAGTCTACGCCATGGTCCTGTCGTATGTCCAAGATTGTAATCATGAAGTCACTCTCCATGTCTTAAAGATTCACTGTACTGTACTATAATACAGTCATCATACTATAGTTCATAGTCTTGTCGCACCGGTATTAGGTAAAATAAAGTCATAAAAGTGTAAATAGATAGAGCAGCAACATGGAATAGACGCCATACTGGAATACGACCAAAATAGTAAAGACATTCAGGAGGATGACATTTCTATGCTTAAAACGAAAATTATTTGTACTATGGGACCTGCCTGCGACTCCGTTCATTTGTTAAAGGAAATGATTCAGGCCGGTATGACAGTAGCCCGCTTGAACATGGCTCACGGGGAACTGGAAGATCACGTTAAACGTATTGAAAATGTGCGACAGGCTGCGAAGGAATTGGGTACTTTTATTCCTGTCATGATGGATATCAAAGGACCTGAAATACGGATCGGCAAGCTGAGAGAAGCATCCTGTCTGCTGAAGCCAGGCAGCCAGCTGATTCTGACTACAGAAGAGATTTTGGGGGACGAGCACCGCATTTCGGTGAATTACCCGGATATGCCAAAGGACATTAATCCAGGCGACCGCATTTTGATTGACGACGGTTTGGTTGATCTGACTGTAGCCTCTGTTGAGGGTACTGAAATGATTTGTAATATTGTAAGCGGCGGTGTATTGAAGCCGAGAAAAGGTGTGAATCTGCCAGGGATTCATACGACTCTTCCAGGCGTAACGGAGCGCGATGTGAAGCACATCCAATTTGGGGTGGAGCAGCGTATCGAGCTTATTGCGGCTTCTTTTGTGCGTAAAGGCGACGATATCCGTGAAATCCGTGAGATTTTGAAAGGACATCAAGCCGAGCATGTACAAATTTATTCCAAGATTGAAAATGCCGAAGGCATGGAAAACCTGGATGATATTATTGAAGCTTCGGATGGTATCATGGTAGCCCGTGGTGATCTGGGTGTCGAAGTGCCGATTCAGGACGTGCCTGTGATGCAAAAAGAAATGATCGACAAGTGTAATCTGGTCGGCAAACCAGTAATCGTAGCTACACACATGCTGGAATCCATGCAGGTCAACCCGCGTCCGACGAGAGCTGAAGTAAGTGACGTATTTAATGCGGTTATGCAGGGAGCCGATGTAGTGATGCTGTCGGGCGAATCTGCCGCAGGTAAATACCCTGTCGAGTCCGTTCGTACGATGGCTGCGGTAGCTGCCAGAGCGGAATCACAGTTTGATTACCAGGAGCAGTTCGATAAGCGCAGAGCACGCCAAAGCACGAATATTACCGAAGTGATCAGTCAGGGTGCGGTTAGCTCTTCTCTTGAGCTGGATGCCAAAGCGATTATTACCTCGACTGCCAGCGGATTCACGGCGCGGATGGTGTCCAAATACCGTCCGAAGGCTCCGATTATTGCGGTTACTCCGAACAGTACGGTGTTCGCTAAAATTTGTCTGTTGTCCGGGGTATTCCCGGTCAAAGGGGATAAAGTAGCGACAACGGATGAAATGTTCGAATCCTCGATCCGCAATGCCCTGAATGCAGGGTATATCCAAAAAGGGGATACCATCGTACTGTCAGCGGGCGTTCCTGTTGCAGAGGCTGGTGCGACGAATCTGATCAGAGTACATCAAGTGTAAATGTAATAGATAGCAAAAAGGCGCTAATCCCCTATGGGTTCAGCGCCTTTTTCGTGTCTCAAGCTTACAGCCCAAACACACTTTTAGCAACGACCTGTGTCAATTCTGCCTTATGAGCCTGATATTGCTCATGCGTAATGCTCTTATTGGCCAGACGTTGATCCAATTGCTCTGTTAACTGGGCTACCTGTAAGTCAACGACAGCCTGAGCGTCCTGTTTATTAGTTAGGGCAACATCAGCCAAGGTTTGACCGTTATATAGTGCACCATACAATTGCTCATCCGAGGATATGCCCAGTGTATCCAGCAGCTTATCATCCTTGGATGCTTCATTATCCTGTACCTGCGGGGCTCTCTCCGGAGCCAATGCAGCAGCATTAGCCCGACTTCCCCATGTAGAGGACTGCCCAATCGACAACGCCAGCAACAGTGTGCAGATGACCATCATTCGTTTTCGATTCATAAGTGTAAAATCTCCTTTTGTTTCATTAAAATTGTGACAGGGTGCAAAAAGTATATGGATATCCAACGGGAGTCATGTTTATGCCTTTAGCCCATCCGGCTTATGTAGTAACCAGATCGTTAAATACATCATACACGCCCAATCTTAGCGCCAGCTTAATACTCGTTTAAAATAAACTAAAAGAGGACTTTATAAACAGGTAACATCCAAAAAAATTCACAAATCACCAAAACAGGATGTGATCATTTGGCTGTCGGCTTCTTATCCTTCGTTGTCCACAACCTTTTTAGGGCATGTATCCCGAGCAGCAGTAGAGGGAAAAGCAATCCTATAGATAGTGCATAAGGAATCCATGTCTTTGTATCATAAGTTTGCTGATAAGGAACATTGGGATATACGATAATGGACACTACGACTAAAATGATCCCGAGAGGAAGCACCAGCTGCTGGCTGCTTTTCAATTGAAAAATTTGGGCTATTGCTGTCACAATGGAGTACATATACAGCGTGAGTCTGAAAAAGAGCGAAATAAACCACATGGTAGCCATGATCGCTTCAATGCGCTGTAGAAAATGACCAATATTGATTTTTTTGGCTAACGCATAGCTTGGATATATATTGGTTGCCGTTATTTCAGGGCCTAGCACCAAAATAGCCAATGTAATGATCACGACCAATATCAATCCGCCAATCAAGCTCCCAATGAGAAAAGCTTTGCGGGCTTGATCGGAACGATTTACAGAAGCCGGGAAAATCATTAGCAAAACGATATGAGGTAGATACGCAGTGCTCACAAAGGACAGCGCCGCAGGCCAGATAGGCCCGACTCCCGCCTCCAGCACAGGTTGTACGTTTTCCAGCTTAATATTGGAGACCACTAAAACCGTAAAAGAAATGTAGAGCAGGATAAATAACGGAAACATCATTTCAGCAGAACGGGCCAGCACTTCCAGCCCCAGACGAACAGCAAATAATACAATAACCGCAAAAAGAATGTTTACCGCCTGAATCGGTGTTTCCGGTATAATTTGGGTGGTCAAAAAATTCCCCAAATAAAATAAAACCGGAGCAGGAGCATTGATAAATAATAATGAAAAAAACAGGAGAGCAACGGCTTTGCCTAACCATTTTCCCAGTAGGGCTTCCATGATTTCAACCAGGGTCATCTGCGGATACAGATCTGTAATTTTGATGTACAAATACACAATAAGAAGCCCACACCCAACTCCGACGAGCGAGGCAATCCACGCATCCTGTTTGGCTACAAGCGCCATGCCTGAAGGGATGATGAGGATTGTACTTCCTATCGTAAATAAAATGGTTAGGATCATAAGCTGACGTGCGGAAATTTTGACCTGTCCGGGCACCATGTTCACCTCGTTTTCTTATTTGATTAATCCAATATGGATTAGGAAATTGCTAAATGGTCTATAGATGGCTGTGATCCAGTCCAGAGGCGTGGGAATGGTCCATGTGAATGCCTTGGCGCAACTGATTCCGACTCCAAGTAGAAGGAGGATGGAAAACAACCAAAGCTCTTTTTTTAACCCCTTTTTCCACATGTAGGGGACCTCTAACAAGCAGATCACAGCAGCAAGCACCAGTATGCCCAGCACTTTCACCATATTAGACAGCATCTTTCAGCACCTTCTTTTCCATGGTAATGGTCTATGCAGGGGTTATATCTCAACCAGGACCTGGCACGGGAATTTACTCCTTAATATCATTCAGAAATGAGCTGCCGATTGTGCCCAAGCGCCGAAGCTTGAAATTGACCTTGATATTTACGGGCAAGTCTGCAAAGTACTCACGGCCCCAATTGTTTTTAAGTGTATTCCAAGCCTTCGGGTTAGCGCGGCGAATGGCTTCGCCGAATCCAAAGATGTCAGACTTGTACGATTTTTGAGCTTTTCTGACGGATGCTCTCATAATCTCTTCTAACTTTTCTTCCCCTCTCTTCTCAATGTCATAAATCGTGCTCACCTTGGTTAGATCCAGACCGGTACATTCGACTTCTCCCACGTTGGCTTCAACCTGCATTTTAATATTGATTCGGGGCTCCCCCCGATTGACCGCTCCTTTTATGGTAGTTTGAGTCCGAATAATTTCTATGATTACTTTGCCGCCTTTGGGACAGGCTACAAAATTTACGGAGCTTTTTACTTTACCGGTAATATAGTTGTAGCCCTTACTTTCATCTTCATTTAACCAGCCGATTAATTTATCTTTTTTGAACACAGCCATTCCGGAATATTCTAGTTGGGCGGGAGGGGCGATCTTTTCGACATTGTCTTTGGTCTCTCCCACTTCTTTATTGCCAACGATCTGAAGCCCTGTCAAGACAGGCTCTATTCCTTGATTGGTGAGAGCTGCAATCAATTCATCCAAGGTTACAGTCATACTAGGTGACCAGCTTTTTTCAGATATTTCCAAGGCGGAAAACAAGTCATTCGCCGGAATCGGGTCCAGGGGTGTTAAAATTTTCAGTACATCCTCCGCACTTGCGTCCTTTGACAATACCAAGTAGAAGTCGGTGCGGAAATGATGGTCTCTTGACATAAAATCAAGAGCTTTGGCCATGCCGTCCGTGGCCATCGTCTCACCAATCACACAGATGCGAAGATGGGAAAAATAGATTTTTCGAGGGCTCGTTTTCGTCATTTTCCGGACGGCTTCAAAAATGGTCTCGGCTTTGGCTGTATATAACGTGGTGGGAGCCCGCCCAATCCCACCACCACTTTTAGCTGATACCTGACCCGGGTCTACGACTTGGACGGAAACCTGGAATTGATCGCCCAGCTTATCGATTCCCATACCGACAGCGATGGCAAGCTCATTTAATTCCGTGCGGTTCCAACAACCAGTGAGAAGCAAGGTCATTGTAAGAATCAGGAGCAGACAGGCGGCCTTCCGTTTCACAATTTTCGACTCCTTTCCATTTGTGCCGATCCTCTCTATTTCATTCTCGTGATTTTCGGGGCGGGGTACTGTTTCGGCGATTCACGTTCTTCTGATTAAGCAATCTGGGACGGGAAATCATCATCCAGTGAGGGAGCCGAAATAAGGTATCCTTGCTGTCTGACGGAACTAGAGGCGCAAAAGGGGTCATATATGGAACGCCAAACGAACGAAGGCTGCACATATGCAGGATGAGAGCAATACCTCCGACAATAATTCCGAACAATCCGAATGAAGCGGCAAGCCCCATCAGAGGAAACCGCAGCATACGAAAAGCAATGGACATATTATAGGCAGGAAGAACGAAGCTGGAAATTGCCGTAATGGATACGACAATGACCATCGCCGCTGATATGATCCCGGCCTGGACAGCCGCTTGTCCGATGACAAGCGTGCCTACGATAGAGACGGCCGCTCCGATGTACTTGGGCATGCGGACCCCGGCTTCCCGCAATATTTCAAAAGTCAGTTCCATCATGAGCGCTTCAATAAAGGCGGGGAAGGGTACGGCTTCCCGCTGTGCGGCCAAACCGATCAATAATGAAGTTGGCAGCATTTCCTGATGAAACGTAGTGATAGCTACATATAAGGACGGTCCAAGCAGGGAAATAAAGACCCCGATGTAACGAAGAAACCTTATGAAGCTGCTGATGTCCGCGCGCTGATAATAGTCCTCAGCCGCATGCAGGAAGGAAACAAACAGAGCAGGTACGATCAGCACATAGGGGGTCCCATCCACCAATATGGCAATTTTCCCTTCCAGGAGCTCGGCAGCGATGACGTCCGGGCGTTCGGAGTTGTACACGGTCGGAAAAGGGGTAAAGGTTTCATCCTGGATTAGCTCTTCGATATATCCGCTTTCGAGAATGCCGTCTACATCAATACGATTCAGCCGCTCATGTACCTCTGCGACCAACTTATCATTCGCGATCCCCTTGATGTACATGACAGCCACATCGGTCTTGGTCACGCGGCCGATTTGTTTGGTTTCCAGCCACAGATTTGGATCTTTAATTTTTCGCCGGATCAAGGCCGTATTTGTGCGCAGTGTTTCCGAAAATCCTTCCCGCGGCCCGCGAACGACATTTTCTGAGGCAGGCTCGCTAACCCCTCGATCCTTCCATCCCCGTGCGCTGGCTACGATTCCTTGTGTCTGACCGTCAACTAAAATAACTGCATCTCCGGACAATAGCGCGTTGTATAGGTTTTCAAAGTCGGTGATATCGTGGATGTCACCGATGGTCAGTGCGTAATCTTTCAAAATTTGCAAGACATTAGAGGAGGTCTGAATCCTGCTTTCTACGTCCCCGGACAGGCTATTATCCAGCATCATCGACTCCATGATGAAGTCGGAGACTATATTTTTATCCGCCAAACCGTCAGTATAGAGGATTGCGATGATTTGGTCGCCGTCTTTGCCAATGCGAACTTCTCTGATAATGATGTCGGTGCTGTTACCCACGGTTTGTCTGATCCGCTGAAGGTTTTGTCCAAGACTTGCACTGAACGGTTCCCCTGAATGTGTAGGCTTTTTCTCAGTATTCTGGACAGGCAATTTATTAAACTTTCTAGGGGTGCTTCTTTTCCGAAAACGCATGAACGTTCTCCCTCTCCTTGAGGATACTTTTTAATCCAGTATGGACGCAGGGGTTCCCTGATAAACTTATTGTTGGAATTTTGATGGGGGAAGGCATGAAGGGATGTGTAATATGTTGGCGATACAAAGTTTTCGCGGTAAACTGATTGTAAATGAACTGTTCTGGGAGGAGTCGTCCGATGTCCAAAGCAGACCATATGTTATCCATTCTCTGGATGCTAAAGCAGCGTAGACGAACTGCGGGCGAATTAGCGGAAGCGCTGGAAATCAGCGTTCGTTCGGTATACCGTTATATAGATGCGCTGTGCGTCAGTGGAGTTCCGGTTATTGCCGATGCCGGACCTGGTGGTGGCTACTGCCTGCCTGATAACTTCGTTGAAGCACCGCTGTTCTTCGACGCCGAAGAGCAGAAGGCGCTTGTCCAAGCAGCCGCCTTCGTCCGTGGGACGGGATATCCGTATGTCCAAGCACTTGACCGGGCGCTGGATAAACTGAAGCGTTACAGCAACGTCCAACAAATCGAACGGATGGAGAGCCATGAGCGCGGGATTGAAACGCTTCATACCTCTAATGCGGCAATGGCGGAAATTCTGCAAGAGCTTGAATTGGGCATAGCGAACGGAGATACTCTGGAAATGGAATACCGCAAGGGAAATGAAGAAACGGTCTCCTCACGCTCCATTGATCCTTATGGGCTTGTACTTTGGAAGGGGCAGTGGTATATCGTTGCGTATTGCCACCATCGGCAGGATATCCGTAGCTTCCGTGTCGACAGAATTACCGGGCTCCGGTGTAGCGGCACAAGCTTCATACGTCCTGCCGATTTCTCTGCGCGCGATTTTCTCTTGCAGAGCTTGCTTCCCGCCCGGGAAAAAGAGGGGGAACTGGTTGCTGTGGTAATTGAGTCATCCGAGGTGGTATTAAATGATCTTTGCAGTCACTGGCTATTCGGGCATACCTTGGAGCAGCGGCAGGAGGGATGGGCCCGATTTCTGCTAGATGAAAGCTCATTATTCACCTATGTCCCATACTTCTTGTTGCCTTATGGGAAAACGCTGCATATTCGGGAGCCAGCGGCGTTGAAGCAGCGGTTGGTGGTGGTTGCCACGGAAATGGCTCGCCATTACGAAAATTAATTTTATCTCCTTGGGAACACTGACTGTAGCTGTCAGTGTCCTTTTTGTATAGTGTAAGCAAGTCTTAAGTATAAATGAAAGTACAAGCACATGATTAAGGAGGAATACAACATGAAAGAACTGAAATATGAGTTCTACATTGGGGGAACGCCGGAACAAGTATGGGCCAGCCTGGTCTCCCCGGAGTATGTGCAGCAAATCTATTACGGAAGCATAATCCGTTCCAGCTTCAAGGAAGGGGAACTACTGGAGTATGTTGGGCCGGGCGCTGAAGGCGAAGAAACCATTCACGTGTACGGGACGCTGCTGGAGTACGCTCCCCTGAAAGCCCTGCGTTTTACGCATAAAGTAGGCCCCTCTTACCTGAAAGGGCAGGAGAACTATGAATCCCGTATTTCCTGGCTGCTAGAGCCAGTGGGCGGATGCACGAAGCTGTCTCTTATCCATGATGAGTGGCATCCTGACGATCCTTCCTATGGACCTAGCGACAGTGCATGGTGGCACATTCTAAGTAATATAAAAACGTTAATAGAGACTGGCCACACACTTGATTTCGGAAGCAACAAATAACAAAGAATGCACGGAAAACGGGAATAGAAGCAGTCGGTACCATTTGAAGTTTGGCTGGAATAACAGCGTATTGGTTTCAATTGGAAAACACAATGGATTTATATATATATTAAAGCCAGGATGCGCTGAAGCACATCCTGGCTTTATTGTTTTAACAGGTAGTTGAAGTTAACTCATATGGAACCATTGAATCTACAGTGTGGGAGAGGGGAAGAAGAGGCTACGCAAAACTGAATTGGTATAGTTAATGATTGAATAAATAATTTATAAAAATATAAAATTACATATTGAATTTTCCATATTCATTGCATAATATAAAGGTACGGTTAACCGTCAGGCTCAAACCTACCTTCTTAAAAGTAGGAGCTTTTATTTTTAACTCAAAATTGAAAGCGTTTTATTTTTATTCGGGGGTGATGGTTTTTACTTATTTTATAGGTGATTACAACTGATAAAAATAAATTAAAAGTCTAAGCGCCTTATTTCATCCAGGCGTGTTTAGAACGAGAGGAGATTAGTTTATGAAGCTATTATTTTTTCGCAAGGTAACGGCCGCTTCTCTGGCGGGTGTGCTGCTATTGCCTGCCTCTTTTGCAGGCGCCGAACAAACGCTCAATCCGAATGCAGAGGGGATTCAAGCTGCGGGGGAGATTAACCTCCAGGATCAAAGCCAAGAGAACATTTTAATTCAAAGCAAAAAGACCGTTTCTTTTAAGGAAACTTCCGTACATGATCCATCCATTCTGAAAGTGAAAGATACATTTTACATTTTTGGTTCCCATCTTGCGGCTGCCAAGTCCAAGGACCTGATGAATTGGGATACGATTGCCACAGGAGTAGCAAATGGTAATGCACTGATTCCTAACGTCAAAGAGGAATTAAAAGAAGCGCTGGATTGGGCGCAGACAGACACGCTGTGGGCAGCGGATGTTATTCAACTGGCCGATGGCAAGTTTTACATGTACTATAACGCCTGCAAGGGCGACTCCCCGCGTTCAGCAATGGGTGTAGCAGTTGCCGATAAAATTGAAGGGCCTTATAAAAATAAAGGTATCTTCCTGAAATCCGGCATGTGGGGCCAACCGGGTGAGGATGGGACAATCTATGACGCGACCAAACATCCGAATGTCGTGGACCCGGACACTTTTTATGATAAGAACGGCAAGCTGTGGATGGTGTATGGCTCCTACTCAGGAGGTATTTTCATTTTGGAGATGGATGGAAAAACAGGAAAACCATTGCCCGGACAAGGATATGGGAAAAAGCTGACAGGCGGTAACCATGCCCGTATGGAAGGCCCGTACATACAGTACAGTCCGCAAACGGACTATTACTATTTGTTCCTGTCTTTTGGCGGCTTATCGGCAGATGGCGGCTACAACCTTCGTGTGGCTCGCTCCAAAACACCGGATGGTCCTTACTACGATACAGAGGGTAACGACATGATCAAGGTCAAGGCGAATCCTGACAAGCCTCTTTTTGATGACGCTTCCATTGAGCCGTACGGTGTCAAGCTGATAGGGAACTATCTGATTCCAAGAGAAATTGGCGATCCGGGTACGGGACTTGGGACAGGCTATGTTTCACCCGGACATAACTCGGCTTATTATGATCCCAAGACGAAAAAGCATTTTCTGATTTTCCACTCCCGTTTTCCGGGCAGAGGCGAGCAGTATGAGGTACGGGTGCATGAGATGTTCATGAACACTGACGGTTGGCCTGTAGTAGCTCCTTATCGTTATTCGGGGGATGAGGATTCACTGAAAAAGCTGTCGGAAAAGGATGTTCTCGGCCAATATTCGTATGTCAATCACGGGAAAGAAATTTCGGCCAATATTAAGCAGGCTGTAACCGTTAGTTTGGAAAGCGGCGGCAAATTGTCGGGCGGGGTAAACGGTACATGGAAGCTTGGCACAGGCAATCAGTTGGAGATTACAGCGGATGGTACGAAATATAAAGGTGTATTCCTGCGACACGTCGATCCAGACACGGGCAAAAAGACGCTTGCTTTCACTGCCCTGTCCTCCAGGGGTGTTGCCGTCTGGGGGACATTAAAGCAGGAACTAAAGGCCAGCAAGATCGTGGCTGCTGTGCAGAAGGATCTGAGCCTGGGCGATTTGAGCAATGTTTTATATCATTTGACGCTGCCTACTCAAGCTGCACAGGATACCACTATTTCGTGGGAATCCTCACACCCTGAGAACATTTCCGTGACAGGTGAAGTGTATCGTCCAGAAGCAGGCACTCAGCCCGTAACGGTCACCTTGACGGCGACCATTAAAAAAGACAAAGCAACAGCGAAGAAAAGCTTTATAGCCACTGTTCCCGAGCAGGCTCAAGGTCCACAGCTCGCGAACTATTCCTGGACCGAAGATCAAGGGACAAGTGTCGTGGACAGCACATATAACCATTTCGACGGCAACACCTATGGTGGTGCAGCATGGGACAAGGATGGAAAGCTTGGCGGCGCACTTGTGCTGAACGGTAAGGATGGTTACGTGCAGCTACCGGCGACGGTCACAGATGCAGACGATTTTACCTTTTCCGCCTGGGTGAATTGGAAGGGCGGTGGAGCGTGGCAACGGATTTTTGACTTTGGAAATGCTCAGGCCCGCCATATGTTTCTGACTCCTTCCCAAGGAAGCGGTGTGCTCCAGTTTACGATTCATGAGGGTACGGATCAAAGCTTGCTTGCCAAATCATCATTGCCTTTAAACCAGTGGACGCATGTAGCAGTTACACTAGAGGGGAATACCGGGAAGCTGTATGTAAACGGTGAGGAAGTGGCTGTTAATGACAGTATTACCTTTAATCCAAAAGAGTTGCTGACGAGCGAGGCTTATCTCGGCAAAAGCCGCTTTGCCGCCGATGCTTATTTTAACGGCAGTCTCGATGAGGTCCAAATATATAACAAAGCGCTGACAGCAGAGGAAATTAAAGCATTGTCGGTGCTGTGATTTCTACGAAGTAATATGAGCAGAACAAACGCAGGAGACGGATATTTTTTAAAAATTCGTCTCCTGCAAAATGTTTTGTATATTTATTTTTTGTTCGCTGGTATAATTAAAGAAAAGTGTGGATATAATGTTTTAGGTAGACGTTGATGACTAGCTCTCGTTCTACTGAAAATATGGCTTAGAATCAATAAAGGACAAGAGCACTCTGCATAATTTAATTTCACCAGTGCTTGCGTTTTCAATACACTTATGGTAATATGAGTATATTGAAATTGTGACCTGAGATTCACGTATTGTAGAGGGTTATTGTTTTTAGGTTGAAATAACCTTGTGCAATATGTGAATTTTTATTTGTAAAAAATAAAGGTCATATAAATATATTTTGGAGGTAATTCCATGCAAACAGGTACAGTTAAATGGTTTAACGCAGAAAAAGGTTTCGGTTTCATCGAAGTTGAAGGTGGAAGCGATGTATTCGTACACTTCTCCGCAATCCAAGGCGAAGGTTTCAAATCTTTGGACGAAGGCCAACGCGTAGAATTCAACGTTGTTGAAGGAAACCGTGGACCACAAGCTGAGAACGTTGTAAAACTGTAATTTAAAATTACAGCCTACTTCAGATGCCCCGAACATAGCGTTTGGGGCATTTGTTTTTATCTGTTCACAAGACCGTTTTTGAACTGATTACATCTTATCGCTTTATAAATCATGAAGAAAGAGGGATGTTTATGTACAATTCACGGAAAAAGCCAATGGATGAGATTCCTGAGGAAATTACAGCTGTCTGGAATTGCGCTAGCGATACGTGCAACGGATGGATGCGGGATAACTTCGCTTTTTCTGTCGAGCCGACATGCCCCATTTGCGGTTCTGCCATGGTAAAGGGCGAGAAAAAGCTGGCCGTATTAAATAATACGAGCTTTAATCATACAAAACAATCCTAAGCGGATGCATGTTTGTAGTAAAAGATGCCCCATAGCCACTAACGGCGCTGAGGCGTCTTTTTTGCTTTATGGAGATACGCCGTCAGGCGTCGCCTTTACATATGAATGATCAGGTTTTTAGTTATGGCTTGGGGATAGTATGCTTAGCAAGGTGGAATTAAATTCAGGCCGTGCCTCGTAGAATACGCCGTGCCCACTTCGTTCGAAAGGAATCAGCCTTGATCCGGCAATTCCTTTTTGCGTTTGGACAGCCAGAGGGAAAGGACAGACCCGATCCAGCTTACCGTGTAAAATCCATGTAGGGACGTGTATGCATGGTAAGTCGGGACGCAACTCGGAATCACGGAGTGAATATAAGGTGCAGGCCATGCTATGAACAGAGGCGGCAAAGCCCTGATCACGTACCCAGTCCCGTAAGCTTTGGCTGACAGGGGTGGCAAATAACAGTTCACCAAATGAGGTTACCAGTTGCGGACGATCTGAATAGGCTTGTTGGATGAGCTTATCTACCTCTGATGCAGGCATGCCGTAAGGGAAGTTGCTGGTTTGGGTAAAACGGGGCGTAGCCGCTCCGATCAGAATCAGCTGAGTGACACCAAATCCCCGGTGTCTGCTCATGTAGCGTGTGACAACGGCTCCTCCCATGGAAAAACCAATCAGCCGAACCTGCCTCAACTGAAGCGCCTGCATTACAGCCAGCACATCATCAGCCAGTCGATCATAGTCGTAGCCGTGCCATGGCCGATCCGATTTGCCGAACCCTCTAAGGTCTACCTGAATACAGCGGTACCCATAGGCAGGCAAAAGGGCAGCCTGATATTCGTACATTCGATGATCCAGCGGCCAGCCGTGTACCATCAGCACAGGGACGCCCTGCCCTATATCCTCAACATATAGCTTGACGCCACGCTCCACTTCAATATAATATCCCAATCTGTTCACCCCTTTAGAATCACGAAATTTCGTTCTCTCTCACATATATGTAGCCAGGGCTCAGCCCATTCAAAAAAGGGATAAGACAGTCATTTTCCTGATGTTATACACGAACCATAAGCCTGTCCCTTGCTGCTGTATGGCAGCAGAGGACAGGCTTGCGGTTTTTCCGATCCGTACAGGGAAGCCGGATGGAAATTTATTTACATGGAGTGACAATGTCGACAGGAGCTTTGACTATTTCTGCTTGGCGGAGGTTTTAGCCGCATCTGTTTTAGCAGGAGCTTTGGCTGCATCTCCTTTAGCAGGAGCCTTGCCAGGATCGGCCTTATCTCCATCTACTGGTGGCTTGGACGGTTTAACGCCGTTCACCATATCTGTAATCATTTGCTTTAGATTAGAGACACGCTGATTATATTCGGTGGCTGTAATTTTGCCGTTTTGTTTTTCCGTAGACAGCTTTGCTTTCATGTCAGAAACCAGCACATCAACAACGGAATTCACGCTCACGCCTTGTGCTTTGGCGATTGTGGCAAGGGATTTACCTGCCTTCAACTGTGTTTCCAATTGGCTGGAGGACAGTTTCAATAATTTCAGGAGAGCTTTGTTTTCGGCAAAGTTTCCTCCTGCCATTTTAGGGCCGTTAGCATCGCCGGGGTTCCCTTTAGGTGCCTGTGCTTTGTCGGCAGTGGGAGCCTTCTCAGGTGTAGTTGAAGCAGCATGGGCTGCGTCTGTGGAGTACAGTGCACCGCCTCCTAAAAATGCCAATGCCATCGTTCCAGCCAAAATTGCTTTCTTGCTGATCTTCATCTTCATTTTCCACCTTTCGGTTATGGTTTGTTTGGTACGAGATACATCATAAGATATCAACTTGAATGCTATCTGAGCGCAAGCTGAGCATTTACTGAATGAAAATGAGGTGGCATGACTAAAATTTCAGCTAAAATAAACTTGTATTACGTGTATTAAGTGATATAATACACTACAGGCACGAAAGATTCAGCCGATTAGGGGGAAACACCCATGGAAGAGCAACGGGTTGGCTCGTTCCGGTTTTTAATTGATTTTAGCCAGCCATTATATGAACAAGTATTGAATCAGGTACGAAGCTCCATCGCCAAAGGGGAGATTGAAATGGGAAGTAAAATGCCATCCGTTCGTGATCTGGCTCAGGAATTGCGCATGAATCCGAATACTGTGATGCGGGCATATCAGGAGCTGGAGCGGGACGGGCTGACAGAGAAGCGACGTGGACTGGGCACCTATGTCACGTCGTCCAGTGAGCGGATTAACAGCTTCCGGGAGCAGCTGGCCAGGACGTATATCGATCAATTTCTCGGACAAATGAGCAGTCTGGGACTGTCCTGGGAGGATGTACAGCAGTATATAAGCAGCAAGCAGAGCGGGAATGATGAGAAAGGAGGCGAAAAGGCATGACGGAATCTATTGTGGTTGCGAGTCATCTGACAAAGCAATATGACAGTAAAAAAGCGCTGGACCACTTGGATGTCGTTATTCCGGCGGGACGCATCGTAGGGGTGCTTGGACCCAATGGTTGCGGGAAGTCAAGCCTGTTTCGGGCGATCACCGGATTGATTCAGCCGGACGGGGGCGAGCTTCACGTGCTGGGGCAAAAGCCCGGATGGGAAACGAACCGCGGCATATCCTATCTTCCTGACCGGGCCCGTTGGTATCCCAATCATACGGTTCAGCAGACGTTGGAGTGGGGGCAGTCCTTTTTGCCTGGCTTCAATATGAAGGATGCGCATAAGCTTGCTGATCATATGGACGTGGAGCTGGAGCTAAAAATGACCGGGCTGAGTCGCGGGCAGGAGGCACGTGTGCTGCTGATTTTGTGTTTGGCGCGTGAGGTTCCGCTCATGATTCTCGATGAGCCGTTTACGGGCATTGATATCCTCTCCAGAGAGGCGATTGTAGCCGGGATTATTGATTATTTGCAGGATCGGCAGCAGTCTATACTCATTAGCACGCATGACATTCAGGAAGTGGAAGGCTTGTTTGATTACACGGTCATGATGGACCGCGGACGGGTCATATGGTCTGGTGATTCGGATGATCTGCGTGCAGAGCATGGATCGCTGAATCAGGTGTTCCGCAATTTGTACAAAAAGGAGTGGAAGGCGTGAATTCATCAGGGCTGTTCAAAGATTTGATACGCCATGAATTTCGAAATAAAGGAAGCTGGAGAAAGCAGAGCCGCAATCGACTGCCCAGATCGTGGAGACTTGTGTATTTCTCACTATTTCTAATTGCGGCGTTCGTTATTTCCTTATATTTCGCGCTCCACAACCAACTCGAATTGACAAGGCTGTGGTATGTCACCCTGGGCTTGCCGTATATGATCATTTTTATGGGTGTGGGAAGTCTGAGAAGAGAATGGGAGAATGACACCTACGGA
The DNA here is from genome assembly GCF_001705305.1 of Paenibacillus kribbensis. Lineage (GTDB taxonomy): Bacteria > Bacillota > Bacilli > Paenibacillales > Paenibacillaceae > Paenibacillus > Paenibacillus kribbensis_B. Next base: position 59,025 of record NZ_MCBP01000008.1, on the reverse strand, counting down.
TGGTGGCTGACCCTTCCCTATCCGCGCATGTGGCTGATTAGCGCCAAATGGATTGCTGCCATTTTACAAACCATTGTCGTGATATTGTTCCTGTTTGTGGCGGGTTCTTTGTTCGTGCTGTTCATCTCATCAACCATAGAGCCTTATACGTTTGCGGATGCAGCGTCCTTTATCATAGCCGGATTGGACTGGTTTGTGATGATTATCGCTTTCACACCGTTTGTTGTTGCACTGGGTCTGCTGACGGCTATTACCAAATACAGCACTTTGCGGCCGATTAGCCCGATACTGTGGATCCTTTTGATGGGTGGAGGGAGTGTCTTTTACTGGTCAGGCGATCAGCGGATTTATGAGCAGTTTGACCATGTTCGGGCAGGGCAATGGTTTCCTTTTACCTGGCATTTCCCGGTTGCGGTGTTGATCAGTTGGGTTGCTGCCTATGTCTTAATCCGCTTGAACGCTTATTTGCTAGAGAAAAAACTGTCGATTTAGCATAGAACCAATGGCTATTTACATGAGAAAGGATTTTCACCATGACGACGATATTCATATACGCATTGATGGCGGTTCTGGTGGGGCTGATGATCTGGCTGAGAACGAAAAGAAGAAGGGGGCCGATAAAAGGAAACGGCATCCGGATTCTGCTTCCCTTGTTTATCGCATTCCCGATTATGATGATATCTGTATACCAATTGCTGCATATTCCCGGTCAGACGCATGCGCTTCCCGCCTTTTGGGAGCTGCTGGTCGCCGGGCTGCTAGGAGTTCTGTTTGGTTATGTCATTTTGCTGCATACGGCGTATGAAAGACGGGATGACGGCCTCATTTATCCCAAGCCGAACCAATATTTTAAATACATTATTATTGCCATTATTTTGATTCGCGTTGTTTTGACCCAGTACCTCAGCAGTTTGGGTACAAGCGAAATTAGCATGCTGGCGATTACGATGGCGCTGGTATATATCTCAATCTGGCGGATTGGGAGCTTCATCAAGTTTCGGAGAACGTTATCGGTATAACGTATTCAGAAGACTTGAAGGCAATATGCTGGCAGGGTTTTTTTGCGAATTGCCGCTTAGCCCTGTCAATTTCTTTCAGGACACATACTGTATATCGTAACTTAAAAAAAGGAGGAATTCATGTGAGTGAGTGTGGACATGAGCATAAGGCCAAACATTTTTGTCCTTTCACATCGACGGGTGCAATTCTGGTGCTCTTTATCCTGTTGGTTATAATCACCAAAGCATGTTGGATTTAATTTTGTGAGGGTAAACAAAAGCTCTGCTAACCTTAATTGGTCGGCAGAGCTTTTGTTATTATTCCTGTTTCAAGAGTCAGTACCAAGGCCTTACACCTTACTGTGATACTTGGAAATTTACTTGGATCGTCCCCTATAACGGTTCCGTTCTTGTGAGTTAATTTCTTTGGTGCGTTTTATTTATAATAAAATTTTTAAAGTTTATGGCTGCAGGTGGCAAGTATCTTTCATTCATCCATGCCAAGCCGATGGTTCGATGACTTTCAGGTGCCTTTAAACGGACTTGGGCAACCTTATTGGTGTCTAATCCTTGTAGGTCAGGCAGTAACGACACGCCCAGACCCGAACCAACAAGTCCTGCTACAGTGGCAACCTCTTCACCTTCAAATGTAATGTTGGGGTCAATGTCGTGCTCCTGAAACATGAGATCGGTAGTTTGACGCAAGGCATATCCTTTTTTTAACAAAATAAAAGATTCATTAGCCAGTTCATCCAATCTTATGGATGCAGCTTTAGCAAGTCGATGAAAAGAAGGTACAACGGCGAGAATTTCTTCTTTCCATAAGGGAATCCACTCAATAGAGGGCTCCGGATCTCTGGGTTCAGCCAATAAGCACATATGCAATTCCCCGTTCATTAATTGATTGAATAAAGAGTAGCTGTGATTTTGTACGAGTTGAAATTGAATATGAGGAAAGCCAATACGGAATTCCCCAATTAGATTAGGAATGTGGTTCGTTCCTAAAGTGTGTATAAATCCCAGAGAAATCTCGCCGCGTTCGGGGTGCGTAACTTCAAATAGTTCCTGTTTCCCCTCAGACAGCTCTTTCATTACACGTTCCACACGTACCAAGAACATTTGACCATACCGGTTTAATTTGATGGAACGGTTATAACGTTCAAATAAGGGAACTCCCAGTTCTTCTTCCAGTTTGGCGATGGATCTGCTTAATGCGGGTTGAGAGAGGCTCAGCATCTCCGCAGCCCGAGTTACATGCTGAATAGATGCCAGAACCTGGAAATACTTCAATTGCTGAATATCCACACATATAACCCCCTGAGTTCACTCAAAAATCTATTACTAAAATGCATCAAAAACATAAATACAATAAATTATACTTTGGTCTTTGTTGATGATACCATAATAACAGGTTGAATTGAGAACACGATGGGGGCTTATAAATGAGTTATCTTGAACAAGGCACTTCTGCTTTTAGAAAAGCAAATGTGGCCTTTTTTGCTGCGGGTTTTAACACGTTTGCCATCCTGTACTGCACACAGCCTTTACTTGCTGAATTCACCAAAGAATTTAATATTTCACCGACTACTGCAAGTCTGGCACTCTCAGGTACCACCATGTCTCTTGCCGTAAGTATGTTGTTCTTTAGCTCTTTATCCGAGAAATGGGGGAGGAAGAACGTCATGTTTATTTCCATGCTAACAGCGTCCCTGCTCTCCATTCTAACGGTGTTTAGTTCGAGCTTTGAATCACTCTTGGTGTTAAGAATTATACAAGGTGTAGCGTTGGGGGGGCTTCCTTCCATTGCAATGGCTTATCTGGGGGAAGAAGTTGCGCCGCAAAGTTTAGGGGTGGCCATGGGGTTATATATTAGTGGAAATTCACTCGGAGCTGTTGCCGGAAGGGTGATTACTGCAATTAGTAGTGACTTGTTTAACTGGCATGTTGGTTTGGGCATCATCAGTATAATCAGTCTGTGCGGAAGTATTATTTTTGGGATAACCTTACCCAGGTCACAGCACTTTCAGCCAAGTACACTGAATAGCAATAAACTTGCGGCTGTTTTTATGTCTCATCTTAAAGATCCAGCACTATTATGCTTATTCGGTATCGGCTTTCTGATCCTGGCAAGTAACATTGCTATGTACAACTATGTTGGTTATGTATTAAGCGGTCCTCCGTATCATATTCCACAAGCACTACTGGCGTGGATTTATCTGTTCTTCCTGGTGGGTATGGTCAGCTCAATCTGGATGGCGAAGCTGGCACAAAAATTCGGAAAATCGAGGGCGCTAGTCATTTCCCTGGTTATCACCATGATCGGCGCTTGTCTAACTTTGGAGCCGTATCTATGGTTTAAAATTGCGGGATTGCCTATATTAACTTTCGGCTTTTTTGGAAGTCATTCCATTGCAAGTGGATGGGTTAGTCAAAGAGCCGTAAGCAATAAGGCTCAAGCTTCGGGACTTTATTTGTTTTTTTACTATATGGGTTCCAGTTTTGGAGGCACTTCCGTTGGAGAAGTTTGGCTATGGTTCGGATGGGGAGGCGTAGTATCCGCCATTATGGTCTTTTTGCTGTTGGCTTTATTATGTACTACTTTGCTAATGAAACGGGTTAAAACCACAACGGTGCATTCCCGTTGATACGAAAAGAAGCTGATTCTATGAAGGTTTCTCCACTCCAATCCTTCACTTATCAAGGGGGGCCGAGTGAGTTATTACAAACGGCTCCCAAGGACTGGTGGCAAGAGTTGCATTTTGTGATCAAATGTAACTATAATAGTTACATAAAAAGGAGTATATATTTATTTACTTTATTTAACAAAATGAGAGGGGCTTACATTCATGAAAAAACATACGGTTACTGCTGCACTTGCTGGCTTGCTCGTGCTATCTTCTGCTGTACCTGCCTTGGCAGCCGAGGTAAAACCCGCTACAGGTATCCAGGTTTGGGTGGATGGCAAGAAAGAGACTTACAAGATTGCTCCTATCGTGCAAAATCAGCAGGTTTTGATTCCTTTGAGACAATTGGCTTCCAGTTTGGGGATTCCATTGGATTCCAAGCATATTACGTTCAATACGGCGCGTCAAAGCACGACCATTCGTTATGATCAAGCGACGGTTGTACTGGTGTCAGGCAATCCGGAAGCGCAAATCAACGGGATTAAGGTACCACTGTCCACCTCGCCCATCTTGACTAAACAAGGGATAACCTACGTTCCAGTTGATGTTATCAAAGAAGCGTGGGGCAAGCAAGTGACCTGGGACCCGGCCAGTCAAACGGTGCAAATCGGGGTGAGCAATAAGGATAAGGTCGTTGAAATCCTGAAAAGCTTTGAAACCGGAGATACGAAAGCGGCCGAGACCTGGATCAGCAAAGATCAGTACATTCAGCACAATCTGGGTTTTGCTGACGGTAGAGAGGCTCTGATAGAAGGTATTCGTCAAATGAAGGGAGCTAATACACAGGTTGATATCCAGAGAGTAATTCAGGATGGAGATTATGTAGCCGTTCATTACAAGGAGACGGATGCAGGGAAGCCAAGCGTGTTGTTTGATATTTTCCGGTTCGACAAGAACGGGAAAATTGTGGAGCATTGGGACAATAGTCAGGAGCTGGCTCCGGCTAATCCAAGCGGACGTACAATGATTGACGGAACGACACAGATCACGGATCGCAATCGCACTAAAGCAAACAAAACATTGATCCGCAAGTTTGTGGATGATATCCTGGTTGGCAAGAACCGCGCCGCACTGGAAAGCTACTACAACGGCGATCATTACCTCCAGCATAATCCTCTTTTTGGTGACGGTGTATCCATTCTGAAGCAAGCATTCTCCGCAGGGGGAGGTCAGGGAGCTTCCTTTGGATATGATCAGGTACATATGGTCATAGGAGAAGGAAACTTCGTGCTGGTTGTGAGTGAAATCAAATCGCCACAGGGAACCTCAACGGCTGTCTATGATATGTGGCGTGTGGAGAACGGTAAAGTAGCAGAGCATTGGGATGTAGTTCAGGACGTTCCGCCTAAAGCGGAGTGGAAAAATACGAACGGAAAATTTTAAAAATACGCTTGTAGTAGAGCGGGCAAGAGCATAACCCAAAGAACTTCCCACCCGTATTCCGGGTCTGTGGAAGTTCTTTTCATTACATATTTTGTTTATCTTGTGGAATGCATACTGCACTTGCAGATTCTCTTTGGACAAGCGTAACGTACAATCGTTCATGATCCACGTCTTCCCCTGCAATGATTTTGAGAACCTGTTCGGCGGCCACAGCGCCCCATTTGAGTTTGGAATAGTCAATGGTGGTCAGGCGGGGCTGAATATATTGTGCCAGCTCGATATTATCAAAGCCGACGATATGAATATCCTTGCCAATGGTTAGCTCAGACTGAGTCATTCGATTGTAAAAGCCTACGGCCATTTCATCATTAAGGCAAAAGACGGCTACAGGTCCCGAATTCGGGCTGACATGCTGCTGCAAAATGATCTCGGCCGCCTGCTCGCCGCCCGATTTTTCAAAATCGCCACGAATCTCAATCATTTCGGCAATGCCGCTTCGCTCAACGGTCTGTTTGACCGCCTGCATCCGTTGCCATGAATCGTAAGAGCCGTCTGGTCCGGTGACAACATACAGCTTGCGGTGTCCCAATTCCAATAGATGCTCTATTGCAAGCGCGGCACCCGCTTTGTTATCCAGCAGCACCTGATTAATGTTAGGGTGATTCAGTTCACGGTCCAGTACGACAATCTTATGTCCCCGCTCGGCGTAGCTTAGCAGTTCCTGACTATCAAACGTCTGATCCAGCACGATGGCTCCGTCGATCATGCGCTCAGGCAGCATTCGGTGAGACTGCTTGCCGCTGCATACGATGAGGTCATATTCTTTACGGTTCAAAATTTCCTTGATGCCATACAATAAATCTCCATACACGTCTCCGCGAAAATCGGTCAGGAAAACGCCAATAATTTTGGTTTGTCTTTTCTTGAGATTACGTGCGGCGGCATTTGGCACATAGTTAAGCTCTTTGGCAATCGCCAAAATACGTGCACAAGTCTCTTCCGTGACCTTATCGCTGCCGTTCAAAGCATATGAAACGGTGGATATGGAAACGCCTGCCTGTTTGGCGATGTCTTTAATGCTGACCACATCGCCACCTCCTTTTCGTCCGTCTCTGTTTATTTATTATTAACCACAAATTCAAATATCGTAGCCCCGCAGGTAAGCAGCAAAGGGCGATCCCGCAAGATCGCCATCGCTTTGTTGCCTATACCTGGTTTAGCATTTTGCAGCAAAATACTCTTTATAAAATAATCTCCAGACGATGTACACCATCATAGTCTGCCAGCGCCTGCTCGAAAGTGTCGCGCTTGATGCGCATGGCGCCGGAGCGGTAACGATTATCATTGGCTGGCTCACTTTCCAGCAGCGTTCCGTTCAGTACTGCACGGCCTTGCTCACCGTTATAATGTTCTAGCCGCAGGCGGTACACAAAGGTAACCGGTTTACCGGCAAAGGAAAATTCAAACTCCAATCCGTCGAGATCGTCCGGCAATACAGGGTCCAGGATCAGGTCTTCGCCCGACTGACGAATACCCAGCACGTTCGAAATAAGCTGGTTCATGTAGATCCCCGGACCGCTGGAGTAGATTCTCCAGCCGCCTTTGACCGGTACGGCTCCTTCACGCAGCTCACCAAACCGTTCCTGTGCCTCATAGCGGGTATTGAATTTGCCGTCCGAGCTGCTGAAATAGGCGTTGCTCTGACGCCATTCAGCGTTCGGGACGGACGTGCGGATGCCAACCGGATTGATGAGCTTCAGGCTGTGCCAAGCGTCATCCTTGCGCCCCAGCTTGGCCATCGCCTCCACGAAGCGGATATGGGCATGCACATATTGCAGCCCGACCTCACGTCCGAAGTTGGCCGCTTGCTCTGCGCGCTTGAAGTGCGAGCTGACACCGCCATCGTATTGCGCAGGGCGGTTCATCAGACGCACCCCATCCGGGCAGAGGAACTGCTCGCGGATGAGCTGCTCATGAGCCAAAGCTTGCTCAGGTGTGAGCAGCTGGCTGATCATGCTGCGTGTCATCGGCAGCAAGCGGTAGTGAATGCCCGTCTCGGTATCGGACGGATGAAGCATCAGCTTGGGCTGGCCAGGCTCCTCCATATACACGAAGCCTGGGATGACACCGCTTTCCAGCATATAACGGTTAAAATCCTTACGGATGCCTTCAGCCATTTCGTGTAGATCCCGGGCAATCTTGTCTGCTTCGCTGACGACGCCTGCCGGGGCCTCTTCCAAAGCAGTAGCAAAGCTGCTAATCACCTGATAGGTGAGGGCAACCGTCCAGCTGCTCGCCATGTATTGCTTCAACTGAGCGTTGTCTGGCTGGAGCGTGTCATCCCAATCTCCGTCGCCGTAGGCCGACAAATGCGTGTCATGAAGGAAATTCGCCCGAATATACTCGATTTCCTTCTTTGCATGCTCCATGAGCGTCGCAGTCTGCTTGGTAAAATCGAAAGAATGCCGATGGGTGAAGGGTACATTTTCTCCCAGAATACTGTAATCCCGCGTCGCGGTCAAATAATCGGCGAGTATTTTGAGAGGCCAGACGATAATATCACCGTGGCTTTCTTCCTGCTGTACGCGAGTATAGTTGTCGAACATAAACCATTGCGGCCAGCTTCCGCTATCCTCGTACTGATGGCTGAATACAGTCAGCAGAATGGAACGGACCTCTTCGTACTTTTGTACAGCTGAGAAATATTCCACCGGTCCCTGACATACGTCACGCGTTCCCCAAGCTGCACCGCCATATTGCTCCAGACCATGAGGCACGGAATAGTGAACGAGCATATTGTGGGTATACCACCAGGCCACCGTGTTCACACGAAATAGCTCGCTGGTTTCATGACCGCCCTGCGTCAGGTGGAAGCCGTTCATAAGCTCGGCCAAATATTCGCGATAGCGCTCGCGCTCGTCCTCAAAGGACATGTGGCGCTCTCTGCGCTTCTGGTCTTTCCCGGCCGAGCGGCCATGCAGCCAGCCCTGCACGGTGCAGGTCCATTCGCTGCTGTCGCTCAGCTCCAGCACGACCAGCGATGGATCAGGGCAGGCTGTGCCCTGCAGCATTGCGCGAGCGTCGCTCACTTGCTGTAGCGGAGCACCTTCTACCTGCATGCGGTACAGCAGGTCCGGGCAGGCTTCGGCGCTCAGTGAAGCGGAGTCTGCCCGGAAGAGCAGAGCGTCACCTTCGCGTTCCATATGAAACGGAAGCTCATATTCGTTCACATGCATGGATAGCTGCTGAGTCACAAGAAACGGATAGGCTTCGCCGCTTGCCGAGCGCACGTGCAGCCGTACTTCCGGCGTATCGGCGTTCGTATGGTTTGTAATGATGAGCGTATCGTCAGCGGTTTTGTAATACCAGCGAGCATAATTAAAGCCAATCTCGAACAGGGAAGGCATCGTGAGCAGACGGTATTTCCCTTCGATTCCGACATAGATACGCTGCCCGGATGTTTTGGGAATGTTAAGCGCATTACGCGTGTTTGTGATCATTTTGTTGAAATTCGTATTGCCGATGACGAGCTGGGAATTGAACACTCCATACATATAGGAGGTGGTGGTAATCGTCTCTTCCTTGCCTCCTGTGTAATGCCCACCCATCAAAATATGCCCGTGGGGACGTTCTACACGAAGCTCTTTGGATTTGAGTACGACATGCTCATAGCTGTCCGTGAAAAAGGAAAGTAGTTCATCGCCGTCTCGTTCTTCCTCCTGCCGTTTCGGGAAAAGCTGTTCCACCTCGGCATCGGTCAGGTCCAGGGTGTGCAGCGGCTCACCGATCGTTTGAGCTGGAGCTACACGCACTGCCTGTAAATTACCTGCGGCATGTACCGGGATGGTGGCATCGGAAGCGATGGCCAGAATGGCAGCGACTTCTTCGCGTGCTTTTGTTACCAGCTCCTGGTACTCCAGCTTCGTCACCGCAGTGGGATGATTCGGCTGGAACAGACCATAAAAGGTAAAGCGAGCTTCCCCGGCAAGCTTCACCCGCTCGGATTGTAATGCTGTATAGGCGAATTCGTATTGGTACACTTCATTGGCGAGCGAGTCGCGGCGCAGTGCTTCCGGCTCATTTGTTTCTTTGTACGAAAGTCCAAAGAACTGAAATCCGTCCGTCGAGTAGCCGACGGTACGGGTTAACGAGCCTTGCTGAAGGTAAGGGAATGCCTGACTTTGCGGCTGATTTTGACGGGAGCAAACCGTGTAGCCTCTTTGTTCGTCATGGTAGACCGTATGATCAATATATTGAGACAAATAGGCTTCATTACTGCGTACAGCAGCGGTATCCGCAATGCCGACATCCTGACCGTACACGATATCTGCTTCAACGTCATCACCCTGTAGGACTACATCCCAGAACCACACTCCCAGATGGTTTAGCGTGAAGGCTACCTGATAGCCTACACCAGCGGTAAAGCCTTCCCAAATAATCTGCCGATCTGTCTGACGGATCACTCCGGGTGAGTGAACTCCAAGCAGGGGAGTGATACTCACGCCGGACGGGCGGTACAGTCTCAAGTACAGATTGTTCAGGGAACCGTCGACCGAATTGGTCAGCAGCTGGTTGATCATGGTTGAGCCATGAGTGATTTTGTACACATCGCCACTGCTCAGGAAGGTAAAGGACAGGTCGCCTGCCCGCAGCAGCATATTTTGATCCAGACTTGTATTCATCAAAGGTCGCGCCTCACTTTCCTGTTTCTTTCACTAACCGAAAACGTCCTTCGGTCGTATCCCGACTGTTAGGTCCTGTAAAGACGGCAAATTCACCGCTATCACTGCTAAAGCTCAGGTCTGCATGGTGATAGCGCAGCTGCGGTTCGGTCAATGCAAATTCGACTTCCCGGCTTTCGCCTGGGGCAAGGAGGACTTTGCGGAAATCCTTCAGTTCCTTCATCGGGCGAACCGTATCTCCGCTGATGTCACGGACATAGAACTGAACGGTTTCCTCGACGGGACGAGCCCCTGTGTTCGTTACCCGCACCTTAACCGTCAGCTCCTGACCGGGTACAAGGGTTGCGCCGGAAAGCTGTACGCTGCCATAGGCTACTTCGGTGTAGCTCAGGCCATAGCCAAACGGGAATAAAGGTTCGTTCGGTATGTCAAGGTATTGGGACACGTAGCGTTCCGTTGTGTTCGGGTCCAGTTGCGGACGTCCTGTATTAAAATGATTGTAATATACGGGCACTTGTCCAACCGATTGCGGAAAGGACATCGTCAGGCGACCCGTAGGCTCGGCATCGCCGTACAGCAAATCGGCAATCGCTGCGCCGCCTTCGCTACCGGGGAACCAGGCCTCCAGCACGGCGTCTGCTTCTTCAATGACACCGTGCAGGTCCAGTGGGCGACCATTAAAAAGGACGGCTACCATCGGCTTGTTCAGCGTCTTCAGGCGCTTTACCAGCTCCAGTTGGGCTTGGGGCAGGCGAATATTCGATCGACTGCCTGCTTCACCGCTCATATCCGAGCGCTCACCAAGCGTCAGCACGATAACCTCTGCTTGGCTGGCAGCTTGCAGAGCTTCTACATATTGCTCCTCGGTCATGTCTTCTATGGAGCAGCCTGTCGCTACCGTGAGCAGCGAGGAAGAGATTTTCGATTGGAATCCGTCAACCACACGAATCGCTTCGTCCTGCGAGCCGCTCCAGGACCAAGAGCCGAGGATATCACCGCTTTGTGCAAACGGTCCGATCAACGCAATATGCTGGCTGCGCTTCAATGGAAGAACGGAATCATTTTTGAGCAGCACGCATGACTTGATCGCCAGCTCCTTGGCAACCGCACGGTGAGCATCGCAGAACACAATCTCACGTTCCCGCTCAGGGTCCGCGCCGCGCAGCGGATTGTCGAACAAGCCCAGCTTTTGCTTAAGCTTTAGCACACGCATCACCGCTTCATCCACGAGTGCTTCGTCCAGCTGTCCGCTGCGAACCAGCTCAGGCAGATGCTTGTTATAGCAGGAGGTCATCATTTCGATATCCACGCCTGCCAGCAATGCTTTCTGTGCTGCCTCGCGCTCATCCTCGGCGATGCCGTGGGGGATCAGTTCCTTGATGGCGGCCCAATCGGAGATGAGTACACCGTCAAAGCCCCATTCATCGCGGAGCAAATCGCGCATCAGGCGCTTATTGCCCGTTGCGGCTACGCCTTCTACGGTATTGAAAGAGGTCATCACCATTTCGCAGCCTTCATCCAGCGCGGCTTTGTAGGAGGGGAGATAATACTCTCGCAGCTGCCATGCGGATACATCAACGGTATTGTAATCCCGTCCGCCTTCGCCAGCTCCATAGGCGGCAAAATGCTTCACGCACGCGGCCACCCGGTCTGTATCGTTCGTCAGATCCTTGCCCTGGAAGCCACGTACAAACGCACGGGCAAATTCGCTGTTGAGGTAAGGGTCTTCTCCTGTAGACTCCATGACACGGCCCCAGCGCGGGTCACGCACCAAATCGACCATCGGGGCAAAAGTAACGTGTATCCCCGACACGGCTGCCTCCCTCGCAGCTATGGTAGCGCTCTCTTCTGCAAGTCGCATATCCCATGAGCAACCTATAGCCAGCGGTATCGGAAAAATCGTTTTGAAGCCGTGTATAATATCTGCCATAATTAGAAGCGGAATGCCCAGACGGTTATGACTCAAATGGGCCTGCTGAACACGAATCACTTCCCTGGCTCCTGCGAGGCCAAGCACGGAACCGACGTTGTGGACGGTTTCCTCGGTGATGCCAAGAGAAGCCATAGGCCCGGTAATTTGGCCGTCTGTTCCGGCATCTTCAAAAAAGGCGCCCACAAGCTGGAGCAACTGGTCGACCTTTTCTTCAAGGGTCATGCTTTGCAAATAGGAATTGAGTGGTTGTTCCATCATAATCCTCCGTAAGCTGCGTTGGTAGACAGCTTTCTTTTTCAGATTCATGAGATTTTTTGGCGAAAATAGTTTCATAAAAGCGCTGAACAGGCTAATAGCCTAGTATAGAAGCATAATATCTGTTGTATCGTTGATCGAAACGTTTCTATTATTGAACTCAGTTGGATTATATACGCTTTCAAATCGAGAGTCAAATCCATGTTGGAGGTTGTTTTATAGGAAAAGAGACGTATTTAAGATGAAATAAACGAAATAGGGCGTGATTTTGGCGAACAAAAAATGATATTCCTATTGAATGCGGTTTCAAATTGTTCTATAATGACTATCGAAACGTTTCTATTGATGAGTATGGTTCTTAGATATTGGAACATAATTGCTATAACGGTATGCTATAAGCATTGTATGTATTTACTTGTATCATGCTTTTGCATAATCCTTGTATTCGAAGCCGTTATCATATTGCGTGATCGGTAAACCGGTCATCTCGGGAGGAATTCGTATGATGAAAAGAACGTTAGGGATTGTTTTGGCAAGCACTTTATTACTTGGGGGCGCACTGGCTGGCTGTTCGTCCAAGGATGAGTCATCCGGCAAGGAGGCAAACGGAAAAACAACCATCACCCTATGGGGTATGGGGGCAGAAGGAAAGCTGCTGCCTGAGATTGTGAAGGATTTTGAAAAAGAAAATCCCGATGTTCATGTAGAGGTACAGGCACTGCCTTGGGACAACGCTCACGATAAGCTGCTAACGGCAGTTGCCTCCAAATCCGGTCCGGATGTGGTTCAGCTGGGTACATCTTGGGTTCCGGAGCTTGCGGCTGCGGGTGCATTGACGGACATCACTCCTTATGTCAGCAAATACCCTGAGCTGGAGCCGAAGAATTTCTTCCCGGGTGCTGTGGATACGGCAAAATTTGAGGGAAAACCTGTAGGTGTTCCCTGGTATACTGAAACGAAAATTTTGTTCTACCGTTCAGATCTATTGAAGCAAGTCGGATATAATGAAGCACCTAGAACGTGGGAAGAGCTTTCTGACGCTGCTCAAAAGCTGGCAGCGCGTGGCAAAGGGAAATATGGGATTGCCATTAATGCGAAGGAGCAGTCTCTGGGCTTTATGTTCGCTCTGCAGAACGGCTCCAAGCTGATCGATGAGCAGGGCAATCCGCTATTCAACCAGCCACCGTTTGTAGAGGCTGTGAAGTATTTGAACACCTTTTTCCAAAATGGCTCTAATGCCCTCGATCTTGGAATAGATTCCGTTCAGGGATTGCAAGGTGATGGTATCGTTCCGATGTTTATCAGCGGTCCTTTTATGATTAGAGAAATCAAGAGCAAAGCACCGGAACTGGAAGGCAAATGGAATGTAGCCGAGCTTCCGGGCAAAGTAAACAATCTGTCTGTTTTGGGCGGGTCGAACCTTTCGATTATGCAATTTAGCAAGCACCCAGAGGAATCGGCCAAATTCATGGCTTTCATGAGTAAACCGGAAACGCAGCTCAAATGGATGGAACTGTCCAGTACCTTGCCTGCTGCTACCAAGTCATGGGACGATGCCAAGCTGAAGAGTGATCCGATGCTTCAAACGATTCGCAAACAGCTCGAGCATTCCGCATCATTACCACAGCTGGCAGCATGGGAAGAGGTTTCTCAGCAATTCATCAAGAGCTTCGAACGCATTTACCGTGGTCAAGCCGACGTGCAGAAGGAAATGGATGATTTTAATCAGCAAGCTGCAAGTATTATGAAAAAATAATGATCCGTATCCGTCATTGTCAAAGGGAGTGAAGGCATGAAAGGAAGCTCGCAGAAGCTTGCGCCATACTTGTTTATCGGTCCCTCCATTATTCTACTGACGCTGTTTTCGCTGTTGCCGATTTTACTGGCGCTCGTGATCAGCTTCACGGATATGGATCTGTCAGGACTAGTGAATTATGATAGTATTCGCTTTATAGGGCTGGAAAATTATAAGAATGTGCTACTAGACCCTTCTTTTATAAAGTCCATGGGTAATACCCTGTTCTTCGTCATTATCGGTGTACCGTTGGTGCTGATATTTTCCCTGAGCATTGCGATCCTGATTAACATGGGTAAATCACGTGCTTTCAAAATATTCCGCGTCGTGTTCTATCTGCCGTCCGTAACGAATGTGGTTGCGGTGGCGGTCGTATGGAGCTATCTGTATAATCCAACGCTCGGATTATTCAACTATGTGCTTGGCCTGGTGAATCTGGGCCCTGTTCCATGGTTGACCGATCCGACCGTGGCGAAAATTTCGCTGATTGTGTTGGCGGTTTGGCGGGGTATAGGCTTGAATATGATTATTTTTATTGCAGCCATCAAAGGAATTCCGGGCTCTTACTATGAAGCGGCTCAGCTTGACGGGGCCAACACATGGCAGCAAATTCGTTATATTACCCTTCCGCAGCTCCGCTACGCTATCTTCTTCGTGTCCATTACGACGATGATCGGCTGGCTGCAATTTTTCGAGGAACCGTTCGTCATGACCAAAGGAAAACCGCTTGACGGTACGCTATCCGCATCTCTGTTTATATACAATAACGGCTTCCAATTTAGTAAATTCGGTTATGCCGCGGCGGGATCGTTTATTCTGTTCTTCGCGATCATCGCGGTGACGCTGATTCAGTTCCGTTTGCAAAATAAAGCGGAGTCCTGATAGAGAGAGGTGATGAACGTGAAAACAGCTGTTCAGCAAGCCCGCGCCAATTCGCGCAGTGGAGAAAAAACATTTCAATGGTTCGTGGCGCTTCTCCTGACCGTGGGAGGTCTGTTGATGGTGCTGCCTTTTGCGTGGATGATTTTATCCTCCTTTAAGACGGAGGGCGAGGTAGCCCAAATTCCTCCGACCATCTGGCCGCAGCATTTCACATTGGACAATTTTAAAACACTATTTGATAGCATGGCTTTTGGCACTTATTTGACCAATACGCTGGTGATTGTACTAGCTTCCTTCTTCGGGTTATTTCTGAATGCCATGGCAGGCTACGGGTTTGCCAAATTCAAATTTAAGGGCAGAGGTTTTCTGTTCTATCTGGTGCTGGCCACGATGATGATTCCGGGGCAGGTAACGATGATTCCCGTGTATTTGATTCTGAATCAGATGGGATTGACCAATACCATGATGGGGATCGTCCTGCCTGGTCTGGTAGGAGCATTCGCCATCTTCCTGTTCCGGCAGTTCATGTCGGATATTCCCGAAGAATTACTGGAGGCGACGCGTCTGGACGGGGCAGGCGAATTTCGAACCTTTCTGCAAATTGTACTGCCTATCTCGACACCGATTTTGGCAGTGCAGGCCATTCTGACCTTCATTGGCGGCTGGAACAGCTTTCTGTGGCCACTCATTATTGCGAACGATGAGAAGCTGTACACCTTGTCCGTCGGTCTGTCACTGCTCAAGGGACAGAACGAGAGTCAATTCGCGCTCCAGATGGCAGGCTCGACCTTTATGGTCTTACCGATTATGATTATCTTCATTGTTTTTCAAAAGTATATTATTGAGAATTATACAATTTCGGGTATTAAGTAGTATGTAACGGCGGAGTTTCCCTTTTAACCAAGGGGACTTCGCCGTTTTGTTCTTTTATAAAAAAGAAGAGCACCACTTTAAGGGCACTTCTCGTAGAAATTCTCATATTTAAATAGATTTGATCTCTTTCTCGGTTAATCCGGTGGCCTTTGCAATAGTTGCTATGTCCAGACCCATGGACAGCATATTTTTGGCGATATTCTTTTTCTCATCTTCTTTACCTTTCGCTGTACCGATAGATTCTGCTCTATCGATCATTGAGGCTTCATCGTGCAGGTATTTCTGCCGAGCTTCATACAGACGTCTTGCTTCTGAATCCTGACTCAAGAATTGCAGAGTGTCCATGGCTTTTTCCAGTCCTGGCTCGTTCATTTTCAAAACCTCCCATTTGGATGGATCTGCGCCTTTGAGAAATAATAGCCAGTTGATAAGCCCTCCGTTCAGTATTAATTATATCATCTTTTTTAGGATATCAGAATGGTTGAGCTTCTTTTTAGAATGATACTGTTTCGGGGCTTCATAACATATTCTTAGGGTAAAAACGAACCTGGGATGTGTATATATGAAGGATAGTTCACGGTTATCCGGCTTCTTAGAACAACCTAATTTTCTTGTGCTCCTTGTGGATGAGGAACGGTATCCCGTGGTTTATGAAAACCCGGAGACCAAAGAATGGAGCAGGCAAAACCTGATTACACAAGGACTTTTGAGGTCTCACGGGCTGGAGTTTCACAGGCACTATATAGGAAGCGCAGCATGTAGCCCCAGCAGGACCACCTTGTTTACCGGCCATTATCCGTCACTCCATGGTGTCACTCAGACAGACGGAGTGGCCAAGGGGGCATTCGACTCCGATATGTTCTGGCTGGATAGAAACACGGTGCCCACCATGGGAGATTATTTTCGCGCAGCGGGATACCAAACCTATTACAAAGGAAAATGGCATATATCCGACGAGGATATGATCATCCCGGGTACACACCAGGCGCTCCCTAGCTATTATCCGCTAACGGGGGTACCCGATAGAAAACGGGAAGACCTATATGAGCAAGCTGACCGCTTGAATAACTTCGGTTTTTCCGGATGGATCGGTCCGGAGCCGCATGGGCGAAACCCACGGAATTCCGGTTCCTCAGCCGGTTTCGGTTTAAGCGGGAGAGACGAGGTATATGCTGCGGATACCACCCAGCTTATCGAAGCCCTTGACCGTCAGAAGGAATATGATAACCATGCCAAGCCCTGGTTGGTCGTAGCTTCATTTGTGAATCCGCATGATATTGTTTTATATGGTGCTATTACTGCACAGCTACCTATGTTTCGATTTGAGGTGGAGCCGATGCCAGCAGTTGCTCCTCCTCCGACAATCAACGAATGGCTGGCCACCAAGCCACGCTGTCAGGCGAGCTATCGGGATATTTACCCTAGAGCGCTACAGCCCATTTTGGATCAGCCTTTTTACCGCAAGCTATACTACCAATTGCAAAAAAATGCGGATCGCCAAATGTTTAAGGTATTTGAAGCGCTGACCCGTTCTTCTTTTTACGATAATACCATTGTTATTTTTACGTCCGATCATGGAGATTTGCTGGGCGCTCACGGCGATCTCCATCAAAAATTTTATTGTGCCTACGAAGAGATGGTGCACGTGCCGTTGGTCATCCATAACAGGCATCTATTTCCTCAGTATCAAAGTGAGCATGCGCTGACCAACCATGTGGATCTTCTGCCTACCATGCTTGGACTGGCGAACGTGGACAGCACTGCGATCCAGAGAAGCCTGCAAAACAGCTTTAGTGAAGCCCGTCCGTTGGTGGGACGTGACCTTACACCCGTCATCCGAGGACAGCAGCAGGGTGAAATAGCTGACCAGCCGGTTTATTTTATGACCGATGACGATTTTACCCGAGGCCAGCGGCAGATCAATGTACTGGGAGAGGCATATCCTTCTGTTATTCAGCCCAATCATATCGAGACGGTCATTACGACCCTGCAAAGAGATGGTGTGCAGGAGCTGTGGAAGTTTAGCCGCTATTTTGACAGTACCCAATTCTGGAGTCAACCGGGAGTGAAGGATGTGACTATACGGCATATATGTGGACCATACTCTCAATGGGCTATACAGGTCAAAACACAACCGGACCATGACGAATATGAATTGTATAACCTAACCAACGACCCTTTGGAAACATGCAACCTTGCCCACCCCGTATTTGCTACGCAGCAGACCAGAAGCGTTCAACAACAGATGATGCACTTACTGGAGGAGCAACGTAAACATAAGCGTTTATATCCCGCTCAAACATGTATATGGTGAAAAACAATGCGTTTCCCCATTTGGGTCATCGAAAACGTTTGATGTTTCTATTAAACGCTATCTGATCGATAATTTTGTATCCAGCTAATGTCACAATACGAACAGCGGATTTGCGTGGGTGCATCGACCCCAAATTGACGCTTTAATTGATGCTCAACGATATGCGCAGGCTGTCAGGTTGGCTTACGCTTCTTCACCCTGACTCGGAACTGTAGCCCTTCGCGCTGAATAATCCGCTGTACGCACTTGTGATTAATTGTCTGTTCCCTTCCAAGCAGCGCCGTGATCTTTCGGTATCCCTCCTTAACCCGTAGTTCTCCTCGGTTCGATTCCATCTATGTGATGGCGATTGCTGGTGACACCTCTTCAACACCTCTTTCATCGGAACACCTACCAGTTTCAATTCTATGGTTCTCATCTTTACTTCGAGTAGATAGCTTACTCTTGTTATCAATGCAAAAACATCTCCAAATGCATACAGAGTTATCCTAATTATATCAATAAAATCCAATTGAATGATCAGGCAATTATTATAGGTAGGGAGGGAAGCATGTGCTCCTCATTATTATCTCTGAGTCAGATAAGCAAGAGGACATCGATTTTTTCACAGAATTATATATAAAGTTCTACCCAATTATGAAAACAAAGGCTTACGAAATTACTCAAGACTACAGCGTTACGGATGACTTGATTCAAGAAGCGTTTATTCGATTAATTAAAAAAATTCCGATTTTAAAATCATTAAATTCTTGTAAAAGGTCCTCATATATTGTACATACAATACGAAACACTTCGTTTAACTACGTAAAAAAGTGTTTGAATGAAAAAAATAAATGCACATATGGATTGCTTGATGAAGGAGCGGAATATATAGCTGATTCTCAATTGAGTATCGAGGAGAAATATAATTTGAAGGAGGAATATGAGCAATTAGGGAGTATCATAGGATTATTGTCTGAGAGGGACCAACTACTGTTAATTAATAAATATATTTTAGAATTAACTGATACAGAGTTATCCAAGGCTATAGATGTCCCAGCGGCCAATATCCGTTCCTATTTAACTCGTGCTAGGCGGAGAGCGCTGAAATTATTTCTGCGGAAAGAGGAGGACAAAGATCAGGACAAAGATCAGGACAGATCATTCCTTTAATAAGTGAAATAATCTAATAATTTCAAAAGAATCTTATATCATATAGTTTTGAATCAATATTTTTTCTTCTTAAGCTGTTGCGAATTGAGCATTTGATTTGTCTTTTATAATAAGAGTGAAAAGTTAGCATACCTAAGGGGGAGGGAGAACTGGCCAAGCTTATGCGATGGGGAGAAGATATCGTAATTTGATACTCTGTCGTTTTTTGAAAGTGCTTACCAAGTGGCTTGTATTTAAGTGAAATTAATCACAATTGGCATAAGTTACAGGTCATCGAAATCCTTATTATGGTAGTGACGATCATTTGGGGGGAGTTTTTCATGGATAACCAGGAAGCCATGAAAAAGCTGGTTCGTTTGTTCAAACCGCACATTAAAGCAGTAGTTATGTTGGTCAGCTTTATTATTGTTTCGAGTCTGGCCAATCTACTTATGCCGCTTATTAGTAAACGCATTATGGATGAGGGATTATTAAAACAAAATTTTAAAGCTGTTCTTCTATACTCTTCAGCTATATTGTTCTTATTCTGCATTGATAAAGGGATGAACTTGTTCAAAGAAATGGTACGAACCCGAATCAGTGCCAAAATTAAAAAGGATCTGTATGAAAAGGCTTACTCACATATTCAGCGTATAAAAATTGCTTATTTTAAAAATGTAAACAACACATCTACATTAAATAATGTGAATCAAGATATTGAAAATATGTCCAGAGTAACCGACGATTATGTATTTTTTGTCTTCACACAATTGTTTAGTATCTTAGGTGGAATGATTGGATTATTACTCATTAGTTGGAAAATGACACTAATTGTTCTTGCCTTTATTCCTTTAAAAATTCTTATTACCTATAAATTTTCTCGAAAGAAAGAGCAACTTATGAACAGCTATCTGAAAAGGAGTCATGAATATGCACATTGGTTTGGAGACATGCTTGGAGGCATCAGGGAATCTCGTATATTTGGATGTGCTAGTTACAAACAAAAAGAATTTGAGCTAAAAATTGACAATATAGTTGAAATCGAAAAGAAATCATCTATGATGGATGTTTTCAATACTACCTTTGAACTGACAATTATGCAGTTTTTAACTACTGCCCTTTATATTGTCGGTGGAAGCATGTTCTTTAGCTTGCAGTTAACTGTAGGAGGGATTTTTGCATTTATCACCTATAGTAGCTATGTCACTACCCCGATTGCTGCAATTGTAAATTTAAAATACATTTTTTCAGGTATTCTACCTTCAACAAAGCGGTTTTATAGTTTTCTAAAGCTTGAACAGGAAAGTAATGCAATCACTCGTGATTTTTTATTAACTCAGGATTTTGAGTCATGTGATCAAATTGTATTTGAGAATGTTAGTTTCTCATATGACACGGGGCATCCAATATTGGAGGATGTTAACTTCTCAATTAAGACTGGAGAAAAAGTTGCAATAGTGGGTGCAAATGGCTCTGGTAAATCTACACTTCTAAATTTACTATTACGTTTTTACGAGGCTAAAGGTGGAGAAATCACTCTAAATGGTATAAATATTAGGAATCTTGATATACAAGATTACCGTCTCCACTTCTCTGTTTTAGATCAGCATTTCTATCTTTTTGATGGAAGCATTGAGGAAAATGTGAAGCTTTATACTAACCTGAGTGAAGCTGATTTACGTCAGTCTGTTAACGACAGCGGTTTGACGGAATTTGTTAATTCTCATTCCCTTGATTACCAAATTGGCCCTAATGGCTCTCGATTATCTGGTGGTCAGAGACAAAAGTTGGCATTAGCGAGGGCTTTGGCTCATGAGAAAGCCATTTTTATTTGGGATGAAGCCGATACTCATCTGGATGCTGAGTCAGAAGCAAGCTTATATGCATTGCTTGAATCAAGATTGGAAAATAGCACCATCATTATGGTTACGCATCATTTGGACTTACTTGAACGGTCTGATAAAATTTTGTTACTTTCCAATGGTAGTGTAATACAGTATGAAAATAACAATGAATCTTGGAAGGATCATAAAGAATACCGTCAAGTAGCAATAGCGTTCAGTAAATAGAACCTCAATTCCGCAGTCATTTCAACAAATGCATCGAATTAAATTGGCCAATCTATTGCCTTTGTTTTCCAAAGGTAATTATCAATAGATTGAATAAAATGAAGGGAGGTAATCCAGATGAGAAAACTTGGAAAAAAACAAGTGGAAATGCCTGAAACACTGGAAGCCTATGCAGCATGTTCTTGTGCTTCATGTGGCTGCTATAACTGCACTTGTTCTTCGACGAATTCTTCTGCTCTGAACTATGCAAGATATCTCCAAACCTATAATTCGTTCTATGTCATTAGTGCCCTCAGCTAGAACTGCTGCTTGCCATTTGCTTACAGCCAAGGAATAGCTATTATTCCTTGGCTGTATTATAAAAAATAAGCGAGGAGTGACTATAATGTCAGGAGATACTCCGTTAATTTACTTATTTAGAACAGTGCAGGCTTGCTATATATACGATACGAACACAAATGAACTGATTAATGTGGATCCTGTTACATATGAATCTGTAAAAAATTTTATGGAGGGCAATAATAAGACGACACCGGAATTAGATGCATTAAGAAAAAAAGGATATCTCACCGGCGAACGAGATTTTATTATGGTTCATCCAGCAGATGAATTGCTTGAATCTATTTTAGATCGAAAGCTATATACCATGGCGTTGCAGTTGACTCAGAATTGTAACTTGCGATGTAAATATTGTGTGTACTCAGGTAGCTATACGAATCGAACGCATACGAATAAACGGATGAGCCGGGAAGTAGCCTTTAAAGCCATTGATTTTTTGATTCTCCATTCAGCGGATTCATCCACTATTAATTTGGGCTTTTATGGAGGGGAGCCGTTACTGGAATTTCCGCTGATTCGTGACTGTATTGAATATGCTAAAAAAAATATATTTGGCAAAGAATTAACTTTTAGTATTACCACGAATGCTACTCTTTTTTCTCCAGAAGTGATTGATTTTCTAAGTGAAAATTCAGTGAATATAACGATTAGTCTGGATGGTCCGGAATTGCTGCATGATAAAAACCGCAGGTATGGAGTTAATGGACGCGGAACATTTGCTGATATTATGAATAATATTGAGATGATTAAGGAAAGACACCCTGATTATGTAGAAAAAATTAATTTCAATACAGTTATTGATCCCCTTAATGACTACTCTTGTGTAAGCGATTTTTTTGGATCATATCATACGGTAAAGGAATTTCTGGTTACATCAGCCATTATTAATGACATCTACCGTAATGACTCAGTTTCCTTTAGCGAGAACTATCAGAAGAATGTAAACTACGAGCTATTTAAAATGTATTTGTGGAAACTTGGAAAATTAGATGAACGGCATGTTTCCAAACTGGTTCTGCCTACATTTTCGCAGATTAAAGAGAATGTCCATAAGAGAATGAAGCTGCCGACATCAAAGTTCAAGAAGGATCATCCTTCTGGCCCATGTGTACCGGGAGCACAAAGACTTTTTGTTGATGTGGAGGGACAATTGTATCCTTGCGAGCGAGTAAGCGAAAGCTCTCAAGTGATGCGAATCGGCGATGTATACGAGGGATTTGACTTTGAAAAAGTTCGATCTATTCTCAATCTAGGAAAGTTGACGGAAGAAGCATGCAGAAGCTGCTGGGCTTTTCGAATGTGCAATCAATGTGCTGCAGCGGCGGATGGAATTGAGGAATTATCTGGACCATTAAGAATGGAATTATGCCAGAATGTAAAAAATTATGTTGCTGATATTCTGATGACTTACTGTACATTGAGGGAACTTGGATGTGATTTTGAAGATCAAGCAGAGACGGAGGAGAGTCTTAATGAAGAAAAGAGTAGTTGTTTTTCCTTATAATGGAGAGTCCTTGCCTTTATTGAGGTACCGTCATATGCTTGTTGAATTTGATGTGGTTGGGGTGGTTTCTCCGCCAGGATTGGGAGTCTTGAATAAGGAGTCCGATTACGGTGAAGAGTTTCAAAATATAGAGACAAGTAGTAATCTTTCTTCATTGTACTGTGATTATGATGTAGTACTTATAGCTAATCCTGATGTGAGCTTCGATATGAGCGAGTTGATTCTGGCAGAAATTCTTCCAGTTTTGGAGGCTAAAAAAACGATTGTTAGTCTTTACCCTTTTAATCCTGAAGCCTACTGTAAGCTTCAGGACATGTGTTTGGCACAGGGGAGTTCACTTATCAATGTAGTCGATATTATTAAACGTAAGCAAGAACATTTATCAGAGTTAATTGATACTGAGGACGAACGACTGACGACCATTCAGACCCCGGTGTTGATGGTTGCGGGGGTATATGAGCATACGAATAAATTCGATATCCAGCTTTGTCTAAGAAATCATTTTATGCAAAGAGGATATAAAATTTCACAGATTGGGACAAGAACAGGCTGCGAGCTTTTTGGTTTTCACTCTTTTCCCCGAATCATGTTTGATTCCTTCCCGGAGTGGCAAAAAGTTTTGCTTTTTAATCGTCTATGCAAAGGAATTGAGATGACTGAGAAACCGGATTTAATTCTTCTCGGTATACCAGGAGGGATTATGCCCTACAATAACGAGTTGACCAATAAGTTTGGTGTACTGGCGTTCGAAATCGCCAATGCTGTGACGCCGGATGCGGCTATTTTAAGTCTGTTGTATGAAGATATTAATGAACTGTATTTGGAGAATATATATACATCTGTGAAATACAAGTTGGGCTTTGAAGTGGATTGTTTTAATTTCTCTAACCAAAAGCTTGATCTCAATTCCAGCAAAAGAGAACAAAAGAATAGTTTTGTCACGTTAAAAACAGAATTAGTAGACTCAAAAGTAAGAAATTTGGGGGATTGTCCCATCCCCGTTTTTGATAGCTTGAATACGGATGATGGTATGAAGATGTTTGAATATCTGGAGAATAAACTTATACGGAATGCACAAACACTAAGAATATGATTAAAGGGGACTTTATCATGGCTAAACTAGATGTTGCCGCTACGCTCAATGCATTGTTCTTTGAGCTTTTCAAAGTAGATGAAACGAAGTTGGTTTCCAGCTACTGGGATGAGGATTTGATGGGGGAACGGGTTGGTCTTGCTCCCCGTGATTTGCTCTATCTATTCTCCGAAATTGAACGGAAATTTAATATATTGATACCGGAAGAGGATGTCGTACAGGGTCATTTTCGATCTTTAAAAGGAATTGAGGGAGTAATCACAAAACAGGTTGATCTCTTGTGCCAGTAGGTTCAATATATGTTGTTGATTAGATACGAGAGGATGCTGTAAATGCCCCGGGAAGTTCACATAGCGATTATTGATGACGGTGTTTCAGCTGATGAACTGGGAATTCACCTTGATTATAATATTGAAATTGATAGAAATTTGGGAACAACGGTTCGAGCAAACGACAAAATAGGGCTCTCTCATGGAACATTATGCGCGGCTATTGTACTCAAATATAATCCTCACGTGAAAATTAGTAGTATCAAAATATTAAATCATCATCTAAAAGGAGAGCCAGCTCAGTTCTATGCCGCACTTCATTGGTGTGTGGATCATAACATAGATGTCGTCAATGTAAGTTTGGGGAGCACTTATCTAAATGAAAAAAAGCAGATGCGTGAAACAGTAAACCAACTCGTTGAAGCAGGCTTAATCATTGTATGTGCATGTCACAATGATGGTTATATTACTTACCCGGCATCCCTATCCAATGTAGTGGGTGTAAAGTGTCATACCAGTCAACAATTATCACAAAATGATTATGCATTTAATTATTACTCTGATGAGGGAATTGATGTTACTGCATCTGCAATGCACGAATTAAATCTGCCGTTTTTCGGATCAATGATTTGTTCAAATAGCAATAGTTATGCTGCTCCGTTTATAACTGCTTATATTTCTAAAATTCTGTATGATGCCTCTTCAAGTTATATTGATGATGTAAAGATTCAATTACTTCAGAACGCCAAAAATCATAATGTAACCGGATATGTATTGCCAGTATCAGAATCTCCTGACTGGATAACGGGTGCTTTTATTTTTCTGAAACCGAATGCTTTGTTAGACTACAACAGTTTGTATTTTCCTCATTTTAAAACTATCTTCGTGTATGAGCCTAAAGCTATAGCTGCTTATGTTAGAGAAGAATTGACTTCATTAGATAAACATGAATTTAACACCATAATAATTGATGATGTTCTAATGAATGAGAAAATGTTCGACTGTATCTATCGAATTGCTTCGGAATATCAAATGAACATTGTATATGTTGGAGAGTCCTTCTTCGACATTCCTACCCCCGTTCAATCTATTAATATAAAATTATGGCATTGGAGCTATAAAAGAAATATTATTCGCTATAACTCCTATACAACTGCTTCATTAGCTATTCCGCTAATTGCCATTTTTACTTCTGGACAAATTGAATCTTTTAACTTATTGAATCGATTAAAAGAATATTTTTTAGGGGAGCATTACGAATGCTCTGCCGTTTCGTGCGAACCTGCTGCAAACCTATTTGACATTGAGTATTTGCCCAAATGGAGCATGATGCACTATGCGGAAGATACAGCAGGGTATCTATCTTCTTATTTAAGAAGAACTAGTTCAGATTTATGTGTTACCACATTTGAGATCGGTAGCCGCCCAGAAATTGAAGAATTTTTATGTTTTCTGGAGGCTGACATTGAAGTTTATTTATATGCAGAAAATGAACTTGTGAGGATCATCGACCATACAGATGAAGGAAAAGAAATATTGACTACAACAGTGAAAACAGAAAATTTTGTGGATATAGTAGCCGGTTTCTTGTTTAAATATTTAAAACAGCAATTAACTTGAACTGTTCAATACACGGAAAAAACAAATTTTGTGCATAAATGGATAATTCATAAAAATATATTCATAAACCTGCCAGTATTACCGATAATTATAGTAAATAAAATGTCGGAGGTATGTTGGATGAATATTACGTTACCTACTATGAGTAATGTTTCTTTAACAACACGTTCAGAACAACAAAGAAATAAGATAACGGCTGGTGCTTCTTCCGTTGGTTTTGACAAAGTTTTGACTTCTGCCACTGAAAAAGAGGCACAAGCCATTTCAGAAAAATATGGCCTTACGGTTGGGATTGAGAGCATACCAAAGAATGAGAAAGAGATCGTCAGACGCGGAAGAAGTGGAAGCTTACAGGATGTGGTCATCGCACCTGGTATCTTGGAAAAAATGAAGACGGATACTGCCCTGAGAGAGAAAGTATACGGGTATATTAATTATTATACCAATGAGGATCAATCAGCGTTCATGCAAATGGAGCAAATGTATGGTGTAAATGTAGTTGGTCGTAGTTTAATTATTCATGAGGATGGCACCTATACTATATGGTCGGCCGGCGAAACCTCTCCAGAGGAAGTAGAGAAGGGCAAAAAAATCGAGGCAGAGAAGCAAAAAGAAAGAGCGGAACAAGAACGTAAAGCATCTGAGGATGCCGAGGAATATACATTTGTGCGTCCACTTCATTTAACAGAATTATTGCCTGCTCAAACGCTCAGTGCTTTGAGTTCTGATTCCAGGGGAGTTATGTCAACTCAGGATTGGATACAACAGAATTTGCTTTTAAAGACGAATAAGCTGAACAGATTTTATTAGGGGTAGCACTGGTCCAAGTTCGTTCTTTTTCAGAAAAAGCTTGTTTTTTCAAAGCCAAATCCGTTCGTTTGCGAATGGATTTGGCTTTGTTTTCAATAAGGACATAGTGCGAATGATTGAAGACAAGAGATTGCCTAACAGTGGAAAAGGAATGAAGGATTTGTGAAAATGATGATAAAACATACAAAAACATCCGATATATCTCTAGAATCACTTATTAGAAGAGAATTGGAGGTTTTAGGATGAATGTATCATTTACATCATCTCATCAATCGCCGTTCCGCAACACAGATAGCAACCGACTTGAACTACGGCATCCCATTTCCGCCAAGGCTGAAAGGAAGAGTATAGGCAAGCCGCAAAACAAAATGATTCAACAATTGACAGAGCAAAAGCAAAATTTGATGGAAAGACGTTCGGACTATTTAAGCAATGCGCTCAAGCGTGGGCTTAGTCCAGACGCTGTTAAAGCTGAAATGGAAGAGATCGATAAGCAGATTCAGCAAATTGACGAGAATATTCAAAAGCAATCACTGGAAGAGCAAAAAAAAGCTTTAGGCATGGATGAGGAAAGTAAAAAAGAAGCTCAGGAAGACAAAAAAGAACAATATACACCGAAGACGGCAGAAGAGCAAAAGCAGAGTCTGATCACATATACAATGCATAGTGTTATATCTGCAAACAATGAGTTGAAGAATGCCAAAATAACTAAAATGGCACAAATCACATTGGAAAGCGAAGCTAAGGGTTGGGAGAGCACTAACCCTGCAAAGTCAGCGGCTTTGCGTGAGAAGGCAGAAGGGCTTAATGGGAAAATTATGGAGATCGCTGCGAATGTCAATGAGCGTACCAGTGAAGCGGTGAATAAGGAACCGGCGATTACAGATCGGGATGAACAGAAGGATAAGAAGGAAGTAAGTGCAGACGCTGGCAGGGTGTGGACTGAACAAGAGCTCACTGCCTATCTGGACTCGGCCAAAGACGGAGCGAAGACTGCAGGCATGAGAGTAAATATTGCAGTCTGATCCGACTATCATATGCATGGTACGCTGAATCTGCTGTGCAAGAGAGGTGCTTCAGATGGACGCTATCGTTCGTAGAAGCACCCTCCGCTTACTCTAATGGAAACGAACAGAGCAGAAAAAATGAACAGCAAGACTATTAATTACTACTTAGTAAAGTAGTTATTTGCTCAATAGGTTTGTTTATAAAACGAGGCATTCGGAAAAGCGTAACCAATTTCTTATCGTTTATCATTATACTTAATAATAATATTAAGTATTTAATAATAATATTGACCATCATAATTATGGTGTGTTATATTAAAATCGTAAATAAAACGGCTTGTTAGGTCTTAGAGGTACAACGGATTTTATTTTCGCATTCAGAGAGGATGGTTTAGGTGGCAGCAGCTGTAAAAGCAAAAATGATTGTAGACAAATCTTTTCGTATTGCTGAAGTCGATAAACGCATTTATGGTTCTTTTGTAGAGCATCTCGGACGTGCGGTATATGGTGGTATTTATGAGCCCTCTCATTCATCCAGTGATGAAGGAGGTTTCCGTAATGATGTGAAAGAATTGGTAAGACAGCTTGATGTTCCAATTATTCGCTATCCGGGAGGTAATTTTGTATCCGGTTACAATTGGGAGGATGGTGTCGGTCCTGTCGCGTCAAGACCTAGACAGTTGGAGCTGGCGTGGAGAACGGTCGAGCCCAATGAAGTGGGTACGAATGAATTTTTCAAATGGGCCAAGGATGTTGGTTCCGAAGTCATGATGGCGATAAATCTGGGTACGCGCGGAATTGATGCGGCGCGTAATCTGGTTGAATATTGTAATCATCCGGGCGGCTCCTATTGGAGTGATCTGCGTCGCAGTCACGGGATAGAGCAACCGCACAAGATCAAAACCTGGTGTCTTGGCAATGAAATGGACGGTCCTTGGCAGATTGGACATAAGACAGCGGAAGAGTATGGCCGTCTGGCTGTAGAGTCTGCCAAAGCCATGAAGCTGATTGATCCTGACATTGAGCTTGTATCTTGTGGCAGCTCCAGCTCCACGATGCCGACGTTCCCGGAATGGGAAGCGACGACGCTGGATCATACCTATGAGGTAGCCGACTATATTTCCCTGCACCAATACTATGGCAACCACGACAATGATACGGCCAATTATCTGGCGCGTTCCATGGATATGGACCATTTTATTCAAACGGTCATTTCGACCTGTGATTATATCAAGGCGAAGAAACGCAGCAAGAAAAAAATGATGCTCAGCTTTGATGAATGGAATGTGTGGTACCATTCCAACGATGCGGACAAAAAAATCGATCCATGGTCTGTGGCACCGCCGCAGCTTGAAGATATCTACAACTTCGAGGATGCGCTATTGGTGGGCAGCATGCTGATCACGTTCCTGCGTCACGCGGATCGTGTGAAGATGGCTTGTCTCGCCCAACTGGTCAACGTTATTGCTCCGATCATGACCGAAAATAACGGCAAAGCGTGGAAGCAAACAATTTTCTATCCGTACCTGCATGCATCCCGTTATGGTCGTGGAATATCGTTGATGCCTGTGGTGGACTCCGAAAAATACGACTCCAAGGATTTCACAGACATCCCTTATCTGGATAGCGCGGTGGTTTATGATGAAGAGGGAGACGCTCTGACCATCTTTGCGGTTAACCGTCACTTGTCCGAGTCGCTGGAGCTGACGGTAGATGTACGCAGCTTCGAAGGCTACCGCATTGTGGAGCATACCGTGCTGGAGCATGACGATCTTAAAGCGACCAATAGCCCCGCAGGGGAAAAGGTTACGCCTCACAATGGCGGTAGTGCCAAGCTGGAGGATGGAATTGTAAAAGCTCATTTGGGTAAAGCATCGTGGAACGTCATTCGTCTCGCTAGATCTCATTAATTCTCTTCTAATAGAAGGTAGGTAAGTCTCAAAGCTAGGTCTCATTTGTGGCTAAATAAGCTCGCATTCTCTCTTGTAATGGCGTACAGGAGTAGCAGTGCGGGCTTTTTTTATACAGCCCGAACAATGAGCGCGTATCATGTTCTTGTGAATTGACAGGAGGGATCAGGCTGTGACTATGACCGAAAAGGTGATTAATTTTGCACATCGCGGAGCTTCTGGGGTGTGTCCTGAAAATACGATGGCGGCGTTCCGACATGCGCTGGAACTGGGAGCAACAGGCATTGAAACGGATGTGCAGCGTACCCAAGATGGATATCTGGTGCTGATTCACGATGAATCGTTGAAGCGTACAGCTGGCTCCCCGCTTGATGTAAGGGATATTACGCTGCAAGAACTGAATGCGCTGGATGCTGGCGGCTGGTTTGACGAGAAATTCCGAGGCGAGCGGGTGCCACTGCTGGATGAGCTGTTGGAACTGGCGCAGTCCTCTGATACAGTGATTAATCTTGAATTGAAAAATAGCATTTATCGCTATCCCGGTATGGAAGAAGAAGTCATTGCTGCCGTAAAACGCTTCGGGCTGGAAGAGCGGGTGATCCTATCCAGCTTCAATCACGAATCGCTGGCGCTCTGTGCGCAGCTCGCTCCTGAGATCAGGACGGGTGCGCTGTATATTGAGGTTATGGTGCGTCCATCGGAGTATGCAGCCCAATTCGGAGTCACAGCGCTTCATGCCTACAAGCATGCTGTTACACCGGAGGCCGTATCCGAGGCTTTAGCGGCAGGCGTAGTCTACCATCCGTGGACGGTGAATGAGCCGGAGGAAATGAAGTATCTGCTGGAGGCCGGGGTGAGCGGCATTATCACGGACTATCCTGATCGGCTGGTGCACATTTTAGCTTCCCGTTCGTCCTGATCGGAAGCAAACTGAACTGAAGCGAAAAGACTCTCCTGCACGCTCACGTATTTACGAGGCGAAGGGGAGTCTTTTTTTGAGAACCTGATTCCTTTCCTACTTGATGCCAAGCCGCATACGGTAGCTGAACAGGATATCCAGTGTTCTGCCCTGAAAATGATCCTCTACCTGTTTCACAAAACGGGCCAAATCGTCATCCAGTGTTCGATTGCCGAGCTTGAAGACACTCTGAATGCCACCTTGGCTTAGAGCAAGCCCTGTATAGCGAGCGGCGTCACACTGCTCATGGTTATGGAAGACAATTTCCCGGGTGTAGTGAAATTGTCCGCTACGCTGCAGATTAGCCAAATGCTGATCTTTGCTCCATTTGTGGGCTTGTTGTTCTACAGGGGTTACCTGCTCCAAAATGGTATCCGCTTTGGCGATAAGCTCTGTATAAGCCTGCTCTATCTGCCATTGCAGCACTGGAGGCCAGTCACAGTCAAAGGCTGCGAACACGCCGCCCTGAGCCAAGACTCTGCCCGCTTCCTGGAGTGTGCTCTCGGGGTCCATCCAGTGAAAGGATTGAGAGCAGGTGATGACGTCTACAGTTTCATCCTCAAAAGGCAGGCTGTTGGAGAACCCGCTTTGGAAGGAGATGGCTCCCGCCATGGTCGTTCCTGCTGTTTTTAGCTTGCGTTCGGCCTTTTCTCTCATGTCCTGGTTAGGCTCGATGCCGACGATCTGCCGAGCCGCATCTTTCCAGATGAAAGTCGAAAGTCCTGTACCACAGCCAATATCGGCTACAAGCTCTACATTTCGTTCCAGGTAGCGGCTAATGATTTCCACGACGAGTGACGGCGCTTCCGGGCGATGCTGATCGTAGTTGTCGGCAAAACCACTGAAGCGGTCCACGTTACTTTGCAAATTTCCTTCAGGTATCATAGGGGCTTTTTCCTCCTTCGTTTCGACCGGGTGGCCGAGCAGATTCCGATGCTGCTGTACTCTTACATTGTACAGTTTTATATGTTTATTCATCTACTGTTGTGATTGTACAGCAACCATCGGATTTCGGAGGAGATTTCCCTATTTTATCGCGAAGCCAGCGCTTCGCGTATCATGGAGTCCAGCATGGGGCGCAAATCTTCGCGCTGCATGCCCATGTGGAGTACGGCTTCCAGATATCCAGCCTTATCACCAATATCATAACGCGTGCCTTCCAGTTCCAGGGCGAGCAGTTGGTTCTGTAATGCTACCTGATGGAGGGCATCTGTCAGTTGGTATTCACCACCCGCACCGGTGGACATGTTTTCCAATATGGAGAAAATGGAAGGCTCCAATACATACCGTCCAATGACTGCCTGCCGCGAAGGAGCATTTGCAGGGGATGGCTTTTCAACAAGTCCGCCGACCTCGTGAATAAGGCCATTCTGGCGGGTGGAGTCAATAATACCATATTTGCTCACATCCTGTTCTTCTACCGTACGCACACCGACCACTTGCTTGCCCGTCGCCTCGTAAACATCCATCATTTGACGAATGGCCGGGGTAGAAGAATTCATAATATCATCGCCCAGCAATACAGCGAAGGGCTCATCGCCAATGAACTGACGGGCACAGCGTACTGCATGTCCCAAGCCGAGAGGTTCTTTTTGACGGATATAGTGAATGACTGCTTTGCCCCCGATGCTTTGAACCTCGCGCAGAAGATCATACTTACCTTTGCTCTCCAACACTTGCTCCAATTCTACAGACTTGTCAAAATGATCCTCGATGGCTTTTTTATTGCGGCCCGTAACGATAATGATGCTTTCAATCCCGGATTTGATGGCTTCTTCTACGATATATTGAATAGCCGGCTTGTCGACTATTGGAAGCATCTCTTTAGGTAAAGCTTTTGTGGCAGGCAGAAAACGGGTTCCTAGTCCGGCGGCTGGAATAACGGCTTTTGTAATTTTTCTCATAGAGATTCACTTTCCTTTCGGGATAGGGAACCAAATACCCAGTATCGGCTCCCGATATAATTAATGATCATTCCGGCTGCGGTGGCGATCAGCTTGCATAAGGCAAGAGGCAGCTCGGTTCCAGCGTGAAGCAGTTGTAATAATAAGGCGGTTAGACCCAATACGATCAGGTTGATGACGATAAACTTAGGTAATTGACTTTTGTTATTGTCGTTTGATCGTTGTTTATTGAATGTCCATTTGCTGTTTAAAATATAACTGTTGGCTGTGCCGCAGCTATACGAAATGATCTGCGCCACCAGGACCGGAACTCCGGCCCAAGCCAGCAGCATAAAAATGATATAATCTACCCCCGTATTGACCAGTCCTACCATGCCAAAACGGATTATAGGAAGCAGCGGGGCTACTCGATTTTTCATGAGTTATGCTCCATGACCGGATTTGGGGCCGGGATATACCGCGCTGTTGCCGCGTACTGTGCGTCCGGCAGAAATCAGACTGTCCCGGCCTCCTTGCATATACAGGGAGTCACGTTGTTCAGGAACTTTCTTGGCATGTGTCGGTCCGTTTTCGTATTGTCCGCCCAGATGCTCACGTACAATGTAGAGCGGACGGGCTTTGGTCTCATCATAAATCCGTCCTACATATTCACCCATAATACCGAGAATGATCAGGATTACACCGTCAAAGATCAGGCTGATGCTAATCATGGACGACCAGCCCTTCATTACGTAGGAATCGGTGAAAAAGTTGAGGAATAACACGTACATCAGATACAGGAAGCCGGACATCGACAGAAGTGCTCCAATGTAACCCGCCAGCTTGAGCGGTTTAATCGAAAAGGATGTGATCCCGTCCAGGCTGAGCTTGATCATGCGTTTCAGCGGATACTTGGTTTCGCCTGCGAGCCGCTCATCGCGCTCATATTCAACAGCAGTTTGCTTGAAGCCGATCCAGCTGACCAGTCCACGGACAAATCGGTTATTTTCCGGCAGTCGCTTTAATTCATCTATAACCTTGCGGTCCATCAGGCGGAAGTCCCCGGTGTCCACCGGGATATTGATATCCGTGGATGCTTTGAGCACACGGTAGAAGAGGCTGGCCGACCATTTCTTGAAGCGAGTTTCGCCATTGCGTTTCAGCCGTTTGGCGTAAACCACTTCATAGCCTTCTTTCCATTTACTAGCCATCTCAACAATTAGCTCCGGCGGGTCCTGGAGATCGGCGTCAATGACGACGACCGCCTCTCCCACCGCATAATCCATCCCGGCGGTAATAGCCAGCTGGTGACCGAAATTGCGGGAAAAATCAATCAAGACAATGGTGTCATCTCTGAGGCTGAATTCCTTGATGAGCTGGACGCTGCGGTCCGAGCTTCCATCATTTACAAAGATCAGCTCGTAGGGCTCGCCCATCGAGCCCATGACTTGTTTTAGCCGCCGATAGGTTTCTGTAATGACAGCTTCCTCGTTGTACATCGGTATAACTATGGAATAACGAATTTGTTCACTCATAAGTAATTCCTCCCTAATTTATAATGTGATTTCGTATAAAGTACCGCTTCCGCCACGCTCGTCTCCGCCAGGTCCACCTTGGCCATCCTGAGCATTTGAATTACTGTTCGTTTTGTCGCTTCCGCTGTCGGATGCTTGAACATCTGTGCTTGCTTCGCCAGTTGTTGTTTTCCACTCATCTGTAGGGATTACTTTGCCGTGCTCTTTGATCCATGTGGTGACTTCGGAGTTACCGCTGTCTGGTCCACCGCCGCCTCCACCATTGATCATGAAGTATTTCACCTGACCGCTTTCGACCAGCGCCTTGATCTTGTCGACGGTATACACCGGATCGGAGGATACAAAGCCGTTCATAATAATCACTTTTTGTCCGGCTTCAATCATGTAAGGAGCGGCTGTTGAATAATTGCTTGCAGCGAAAAGGTAGGTTTCCCCTGTGTTATGCTGTTGCAAATAGCTCAACGTCTTTTGATCTAAGCTTTGACTTCCGTTCGGTCCACCCATTCCTCTGGAACGGTTAGAAGATCTCTGTTCCGTGTCTGTGCTTGTTTGAGTTCCTTCAGCTTGTTGTCTATCGGCGCTCTGGCCTTGATTGCCAAAATTACCTCCTGGCATTCCGCCACCACCTCCACCGCCGCCAAATTGAGACGGTCCGGCTTGTGGAATCATGCTGTTTCCTCCGTAGGTGATCGGTGTCAATGCCCAATACACAGGGCCGATAAACATAGCGAGTACACTTGCAATGATGGCATATCTTGTGAACTTCTCAGATTTCATTCGTGCTACTACCAGCAGTGCCGTGCCGATGATCCCCAGGATCAATACTGCGATGGACCAGCCGCTGCCAATGGTATCGTTGTAATTTTGCAAAACAAACCAGCTAAATACCGAGGTTGCCAATACAGCTGTGGGTAACAACCAGGAAAGCCAACCAGAACGCTCGCGATACTGCTGCCACAATTCTACGAATCCGGCTCCGAAGAGCGCTGAAATCGGTGGAGCAAGCATAATCAGATAATAATGATGAAAGAAACCTGCTACGCTGAAAAATGCAGCTACGGGAAGCAGCCAAGCCAACCAGAAGATGACCTCTTTGTGCTTTTGGGTTATATTGCGACGTCGAATGCTTGCAAGCAGGCCGACTGAAGCAATCAACGCGAATGGAAGCAGCCAGCTGGCCTGACCTGATAAGGCAGATTGGAATAACCGTAAAGGCCCCTTTTCACCAGTGCCGAACATGCCGCCACCGGAATTTCCGCCCGGACCACCACCCGGACCGCCTTGCCCATTGTCGCCAAATCCTCCCGGCGGCATTTGGCCACCTGCACCGAATCCGCCTGCTGCCATGTTGTTAGTAGCAGCATCGCCAGTTGCTGTAGTATCGTCCGATGGTGCAGCAGTCTGAGTCTGCTCCGAATTTGTATTGCTACTATTCGTTGTGGCGTTTTGCCTCCACTCCGAGCGCTGGCCACCACGTCCACCGCCTGTTCCCTGATCTCCTGTCAGACGGGACAGACCGTTATAGCCAAAGGCCAAATTCAGTACAGAGTTTGTACCGCTGCTTCCCATATAAGGGCGCTGGTCTGCCGGAGTGGAATCTACCACGACTGCCCAAGAGAGCGACACAATCAGGAGAACCACTGCCGATCCTGCCAGGGTTACCGCTTTTCGCTTCCAGTTAAACTTGGAGGCCAGCAGATAAAACAGTCCCAAAGCGGGAACGATCATATAGGCTTGTAGCATTTTTTCATTAAAGGCGATGCCTACAACTGCGAAAGCCGCGAGGATCAGCCCGGTTTTGCTATTTTTAATGCCTCTGAACAAAAGCCATGTGGCAAGTAGCAAGGTGAACACCAGCATAGCGTCGATGTTATTTGTGCGGCTGACCGCTACTGCTATCGGTGTAGTTGCCATGGCGAAGGCGGCCAATCGAGCAGCCATCGTACCGAAGCTCGGTTTCACGAGCAGGTAAACGAGCAGTACCGACCCGACCTGAGCCAGCGCTTGCGGCAAAATAACGCTCCAGCCGTGAAGCCCGAATATATAGGCGCTCGCGGTCTGAATCCAGAACACGACAGGCGGTTTGTCTACCGTTACTGATCCGGCAGAATCGAGTGAGGCAAAGAAGAAGTTGTGAAAGTTCTCTAGCATGCTCGCTACGGCCGTCGTGTAGTAGGTGTTAACGTATTTGTCTTGCCAGATGTTGTATCCGTTCAAAAATGCAGATATCAACATGATGATGATCAGGGGGATATCCGCCCTGCTTTTAAACCATTTCTTAATCATGTACATTCCACTCCCTGTGAAAATTCTTTGTGTTTATTCCGTTGTTCTAGCCGCTATCTTCAGGACTGCGGAATGACCAGTCGCTTCTGATCCTGGCCCGGTGAACTACCGGCTTGTTATTATCATGCCAAACGTACCTTAATTGGTTATGAGCGCTCCCTGAACGTTAGCTGAAAGCTTATCAGAGGTACTTTTTTTACGGCGGGATTCAGGTATATTAGATACAGGTGAAAATGAACCGACTTTTTATAGGGGAAAAAATGCCATGTTATGAAAGGGAAGATTAACCATGAAACCAATACACGGAGTTAAAATTATGCTGGCCGACGATGAGCCTCATATTTTGCAATTTTTAGAGCTTGGACTAATTAATGAAGGATATGAAGTCAGAACCGCCGAGAATGGGAGTGATGCGGTTGACCTGGCAAGAGAGTTTCGTCCGCATGTAGCCGTACTGGATGTCATGATGCCTGAAATGAACGGCTTCGAGGTATGTCAAAGTCTCAAGGAGACGGAGGATAATATCGCGGTCATTATGCTGACAGCCAAGGATGATGTGGATGATCGGGTGAAAGGCTTAAAACTCGGCGCGGATGATTATGTTGTAAAGCCTTTTAGCTTTAATGAGCTGCTGGCTCGCATTGAAGCGCGTTTGCGCAACCAGTTTCCCGATCTGCTGGGGGAAGTGGTTCACGGACCCTTTCAAGTGGATGATCGCCGCAAGGAGATTCGCTATCAGAGTCAGGTGCTGGAGCTGTCGCCTACCGAATATGAACTATTGAAGTTTCTTGTGCTGAACCACGGTATTGTTTTGAGTAAAAGCCGTATTCTGGACCGGGTATGGGGGTACGATTTTGGGGGCGAGGATAATATTGTTGAGGTGTATATTCGCTCGTTGCGTGAAAAACTTAAAGACAAGGAGCATCGGGTCATTCGTACGCTGCGCGGTGTGGGATACCGTGTGGATCTGCTATGAAGGCGGGGGGCAAACATCGGGGCAAATATGGACTTCGTTCTCTCCGGTCCCAGCTTTTAGCCAGAACATTGCTTATTTTGGCTCTGATGCTCGTATTGATCGGCTTTCTACAATATTTTCTGATGAAAGATTTTTTGTATCGGAGTCGTGCAGATGCTATGGGAACGCAGTTAAACTCCATTCCTGCTGATTTATTGATTAGGGACTCGCAAGAGCAGAGCGGGGGTGTTGCTCCCCAGGGAGGAAACAATCGAAGGGATAGTCGACCGGGGCCGTTTCTGTTTTGGCCGGATATGTCGCTCGCGGCTATAGCCACAGATGGAACCTTCCAGAACTTGTCCAGTGAAAACGGACTTAACCCACCGCGTCTCACCACTGAGCAGTATCAAGCGATGCAGCAGGACAAGCGCATGCGTCATGGCTATCAATTGATCACGGATGCTCAAGGGAATGAGCAACTGGTTGTGTTCCGCCCGCTTGGTCCACCTGACCGCTCGTC
The DNA here is from genome assembly GCF_001705305.1 of Paenibacillus kribbensis. Taxonomy (GTDB): domain Bacteria; phylum Bacillota; class Bacilli; order Paenibacillales; family Paenibacillaceae; genus Paenibacillus; species Paenibacillus kribbensis_B. Next base: position 21,337 of record NZ_MCBP01000008.1, on the reverse strand, counting down.
AGGTTTGCTTCAAATGGGCGTATCCACGACTTCCATGCAAGAGCAGCTGATTAATCAGCTCCGTACTTTTATTTTATTGTCACTGATTGCGCTTGCGATTGGTCTGGCCCTCATGCTTCCTGTACTGCGCCGTACGTTGGTGCCCCTTTCGCGGATGGTTGAGGCGGTCAAACGTATTGATGCCGGCAATCTGGACGAACGCTTTGACGCTGAGCAGGGCCAGTATGAAGTGGATCGCTTGGCGGTTTCATTTAATGGAATGCTGGAACGGCTGGAGCATTCATTTGCTGCTGAGCGGGAATTGCAGATGCAGATGAGACGATTCATAGCGGATGCTTCTCATGAGCTACGCACCCCGCTCACGTCGATCCACGGCTTTTTGGAGGTATTGCTTCGCGGGGCGGCAGCCAATCCCAAGCAGCTTCAGTCCGCACTAGAAAGTATGTATGGGGAATCCAAGCGGATGAATAAGCTTGTCTCTGACTTACTGTTGCTGGCTAAGCTGGACCGAACGCCGGAGTTGAAGCTGGAATGCATATCGCTGGATGGGCTGCTGCTGGAAATGAAACCACAGCTTCTCATGCTGGCAGGCACACGTAAAGTGGTTTTTGATATGACGGCAAGTGTACGGGTGCTGGCAGAGGGGGATAAAATCAAGCAGGTGGTGCTCAATCTGTTTCACAATGCTGTTCAGCATACGGACCTGGAAAACGGTGTGATCCATGTAAATTTGTCCGCCAGCAAGAAGTTGGCAGATATCCAAATTCGTGATAACGGACCAGGCATGAGTCAAGAACAGCTGGAGCGGATATTTGAGCGATTTTATCGTGGAGATGAATCACGTACACGCAGCTCGGGTGGAGCGGGGCTTGGCTTGGCTATTACAGAGTCTATCGTGGAAGCGCACGGCGGAAACATCACAGCCGAAAGTACACTGGGAGTCGGTAGTGTATTCAAAGTAACGCTGCCTTTAGCAGGAACGGTATAGTATCGCACATGGTGGCGCAACATAAAAAAAGCCCCCCGGACCGCAGCTTTACTTGTTACACGGCTCGGGAGGCTTTTAAGTTGTTAGTTAATCAGTGCAGCTTTTTGTAAAAGCACATGCAGCACTTTGGCGGATGCCTCACGTGTTGTAGGTGCATTCGGCTTGAAGTAGGAGGAGTTTTGAATCGTTTCTCCGTTGATAATACCTGCTGCACTCACTTTTTCAATGCTGTCCTTGGCATAGCCTGCAAAGGATGAAGCATCATGATACGGTGTACGTGCAGGGCCATCGACGGCAGCTTTAATTTGAAGCAGGTCTATAGCTTTGCCCAGTATGACAGCAATTTCCTGACGACTGATATTAGCGTTCGGATCAAACTTGTCGCCGTTGCGGCCTGTAATCAATCCGGCTTCATAAGCAGCCGCCACATCGCCGGTATACCAGCTACCTGCAGGAATATCGCTGAATGGCGCAGCAGTGCCTGGTGTCAGGCCAAGTGCCCGGGTTACCAGAGCTGCAAATTCTGCACGTGTCACGTTTTTCTTTGGTGAGAAAGTTGTATCAGTTGTGCCGTTAATCAGCAGCTTGTTCGCTAATGATTGAATTTCAGATTGGGCATACGATGTTGAAATGTCTTCGAAGCTAACAGGACGCGTCGCTGCCGCATACGTCGAGAAGCCCGGACGGCTTACCTTGACAACGGTAGACCCATCTGCCTGCTTGGTAAAGACGGATGGAACCGGATAGACATTTCCGTTCGCCGTATAGAGCACACCGGCTGTATTCGAATCAATTTGTCCAGGTACGGTAAAGGAACGGGTAATAAACTGCCCTGGAGCAACTTTGAGTGGTTGACTCTTGCCGCCAGTAACAACGTTAGCTTCGAACCCTACCGGTACACCGATCACAGTCGAGCCTTTCAGCTTACCTGTAAATGTACTGCTATCCTGCGCCTGGCTACTGATAACCACTTCAATGCCTGCACCTGCAGGAGCATTTTTCAGAGCGGATATTGGTAAAGCCAGGGAAGAACCTGTATTGCTTACAATCAGGCTGCTTCCTGCTGGAGCCTTGCCCAGCGTTGCCAGCTGTGCGGAAGTGAGCGCTGCTTTGGTTGTTTGGCCTGCCTGGCTAGTAGCAGACAGTATGATAGCTGTTGGGCTGGAGCCTGCTGCCGTGACGGCAGCCTGCAAGTCTGCATCGGTTACTGTTAGCGATTGTACATTATTGTTGACCGCAACGGCTGTAGTCACAGCTTTGACAGCCTGTCCTTGCTTCACTACAGTTTGAAGTGAAGGAGCAGATGTAGCGACAGGAGTGGATGTATTGGATGCAGCAGAAGGTGTCGTATTGCTTCTGCCGCCACCACCACCTCCGCCGCCGCTACTGCCGGAAGAAGTATTATCCACTCGGATAGATATCATAGCGGTGAAGAATTTAGGGCCGTTTGTATTGAACTCAACTTCGCCTTTTGCATTCAGTTCAGGAGCACTTACTTCCAGCTTGTACACGCCGTCCTTCAAATGCTGAATGGCGAGCTGACCGCTAGCGTCCAGAACAGGCATTCCATTGGAATCAAATTCAACGTAGCTTCCATCGATATTATTGAAGGAGTATGCGCCTTGTTTGAGGCGGGCGTTCGTTCCTTGCTCCTTGGTAGTTGTAATTCCGTTGATCTGACCGATTAGCTTATCATCCAAACCATATATATAAAGTCCGATCTGGTTCGTTTTGTCCGTAGTCAGGCGGAAAGTAAGATCTGCTGAGCGTTGAGTAGTTGTTCGATTTGGATAAATAATCGGGTTGTTGATGCTCAGATCCTGCAAGCCGAAGCCTGTTGCCGGATTTTCTTTGCCGACATGAACGACGAATGGCAGATGCAGTGTTGGCAGTCCGGCGCTTTTCAGAATAACTTCCCCTTCATATACACCTGTCGTTGCACTCAAATTGGGCTGTACAGACAGGAAGAACGGCTGGGATTTACCTGGTTCCGCCGAGATTGCGCCATTCGCGCCGACACCTTGCAGCTGCACGGCAATGTTGCTCACGTCAGGTGTGGCGATGGGTTTAGTAGGATCAGAGGTTACATTCTTATGCAAAATGTAGCTGGCTTCATATTGCACAGGGCTAGCGGACAAATTTTTGAGCTGAAGCTGAATTTGCTTCGCATCACTACCTGGTCGCATCACCCCGAAGCTGGCGGAAGGATTGTAATTCACAACCTCCTTCCGATTAAAGTTTTTATCGAGAATCGTAATATTTTCGACAGTTTCCAGCAGGGCTGGCGTCTGAATCGCATTTGCGATGTTTACAAGGCCTGCACCTTGGGAATACACATCATATTGGATCTTATCCTCATCAAAAAGTGTAACCGAAGTATTTGCGAGAGCAGCACGGATATCGAAAGGTGTCCAGTTTGGATGCTGCTGCTTCAGCAGCACAGCAAGTCCGGCCACATGGGGAGAGGCCATACTGGTTCCGTTGCTGCGTTTGTAAGCATGCTCATAAGAAGCATCCGGGTAGAACTTGGCGAAGGCAGGATAGGTTGACAAAATGCCAACACCCGGTGCGCTCACATCCGGCTTGATACTAAGCAACTTATCTCCGTTTGGTCCGCGGGAGCTGAATGCGGCCATGGTATTGCCTGCATTATCTGTGCGAATATAATCTTTTCCAAAACTGATAAAGAATTTCTGTTTGCTGTTTTGGCTTTCAATGATTTGTCTTGCCAGCGCCCGGCCTTCCTTTCCTGTCATGTCAAAGGTAGGGATGTAATCCACGCCGTCACCTTGATTTGAATTAATGTAACCGTCGTAACTAGGGATAGATTCGTTCAGATTGGCTTGAGTGCTGTCGTCAAATTTCGCTTGACCATTAAAAATAATAATAGCCTTCGCACCATTTTGTTGTGCGTTCGCGATTTTGTCTACGAAGCCCAAGGCGCCACGTGATACGATTACAACCTTACCTTGTACATTTTTAGAAGTGAAATCATCCGGATACCCCAAATTGGCATATACTAATTCCAATGGCGCTGTTCCTAAAATGGAAGCGAAATCCTCATGAAACGTTTGCCAACTCATCGTGTTAAGATTGTAATAGGTATCCGATGTAACTGTCATCAGCTTTCCATCATTTCCATAGGTAGCAAGATTAACCGATGCTCTATTAGAGTAGCTATGGCTCGGAGAAGTTGCTGCACCGACGGAAATTGCCAACTGGGATGTTGCAGGGGAACCCATCGAATAGAAATATGGGCCATCCTGCGCAGCATTACCATTCGCAACGACTGCAACTACGCCGGAAAGTACGGCATTATTGATGGCAATGGAGTCCGGGGAGTTCGGGTCCTTTTCGGAATCGGAGCCGAGTGACAGGTTAATAACGTTCATGCCGTCTTTGACAGCGCGCTCAATACCGTCAATGACCTGTGCGGAGGAACCGGAGGAACGACCTGTCTTGGCGTTGCGTCCAAGCACTTTATAAACGTATAAGTCCGATTTATAGGCAATCCCCTTTTGCACAATTTCCGAGGTTTTATTCGCTGCTTGACCAGCAATTGTACCGGAGACGTGAGTACCGTGTGTTGTTCCGGCAAAACCTGTGCCATATGGGTCGTTCTCTTTATCAAGTAACGGTTCCTCGTAAGGATCGTTATCCTGCTCAAAAGAGTCATATCCACCCTTGTAAGCCGCTTTCAAATCCGGATGCTCATAATCGACACCGGTATCAATAACCCCGACCTTGATTCCTTCACCTGTTAATCCTTTTGCCCAGGCTTCGGGAACACCAATTTGGTCCAATGGTGCATTGTCATAGGTTGCTTCATTGGCTGTAAGTGTTGGTGGGTCCTGTACGGGGATAGAATAATATGTTTTGTTTTCGTGAATGGATTTTACGCCTGGCAGTTTAGCCAGTTCAGGAATTTTATTGGCTGGCAGCGTGACCTCCAAGCCATTAAGCACCGTGTTGTATTGGTAATTCACCTGAAGAGAAATACCGTGTTCTGCGGCTTTGTCCACGAATGCGGTTTGTTCCGTGTCAATAGCGGATTCCGCTTTCTGCTCAGATTGGGCAGTGAAGGCTCGGGCGACTGACCGTGCGGCGTACTTGTCTACGGCTATGGGGTCGCCATCCAGTTGCACGATGACTCTGACCTGACGGGAAGAGTCTGTGCTCAGCTCTGGCGAGATGAAGGCCGGAGCTGCCTCGACTGTCAATGCTTCCTGGGCTTTCAAAAACGAACCGGTTTGCAGGTCTGCGGTAGCAGCAGAGCTGATGGACGGCAGAGACAAGCTTACAGTCAAGGCAAGAGCGAGTGATACGACAGGTATCTTTCTCAAAACGATCGGCTTTTTCAAAGATTTCCCTCTTTTCAATCAAAATATGATATGTCTACATACTAGGATTTGAAGCCACTATCGCTGTTCTTACGCCTCCCTTAGTAACTAAAATAATAGAATTGACCACTGGTGACTAACTTGCCAGTTTTGAGGCATATCTTACCATATTGGTGGGATATATTACTATATGTTTTTTATATTTCTAGAGAAAATAAGGGAGACTTCATGTATATATTCCATGGAAATGTTATGAATTTACTAGATTATTTTTGAAATCGTTCGAAGGGGAATGGGAGAATGCGAGATTTAATGATATAATCTGCATTGGAATTGTAGAGGTTTCACAATCATGTAAAATGCTTAACGCAAAGGAGTCGATTATGTTGGCAAAAACGTTGATTTTCGGGCATAAAAATCCGGATACGGATACCATTTGCTCAGCTATTGCTTATGCACATTTGAAAACCAAACTGGGTGCGGACGTAGAGCCGGTTCGTCTGGGTGAGGTAAACGGGGAAACGCAGTATGCACTGGATTATTTCAAAGTGAGCGCACCGCGTCTGGTTGAGCAGGTTGCTGAAGAAACGGACAGCGTCATTCTGGTTGATCATAATGAACGCCAGCAAAGTGCTGTTGATATTGACAAAGTAACGGTAACTGAAGTCATCGACCATCACCGGATCGCTAACTTTGAAACAAGCCAGCCGTTATACTTCCGTGCTGAACCTGTGGGCTGCACAGCTACCATTTTGAACAAGCTTTACAAGGAAAACGGTGTTGCGATTCCGAAAGAAATCGCAGGTTTGATGTTGTCGGCGATCATTTCGGATTCCCTGCTGTTCAAATCCCCAACCTGCACCGATCAAGACGTAGCTGCTGCTCGTGAGCTGGCTGAAATTGCTGGTGTAGATGCAGATCGTTACGGTTTTGATTTGCTTAAAGCGGGTGCTGATTTGAGCGGTCACACGATTGAGCAGCTGGTAAGTCTGGATGCAAAGGAATTCCAGATGAACGGACGCAAAGTAGAAATTGCACAAGTGAACGCGGTAGACGTGAACGATGTGTTATCCCGTCAAGCTGAACTGGAAGCTGCCTTGTCCCAAACCATTAAAGCCAAAAACCTGGATTTGTTCCTGTTCGTCGTAACGGATATCGTGAACAGTGATTCCATTGGTATTGCGCTGGGAAGCCAGGCACAAGCGGTTGAAAAAGCCTACAATGTGCATCTGGACGACAACAAAGCTGTTCTGAAAGGCGTTGTATCCCGCAAATCGCAAATCGTCCCTGTATTGACAGACGCCTTTAACAGTCTGTAAATTTCATAGATTTGGATGGCACGCTACACGCGGGGCGATTTAGGCTCTCGATATGTGTTAGCTGCCATTATGAAAATAAGCCTCTTAAACCTAACTGCGTCAAAGCAGGTGGAAGCAGGAGGCTTATTTTTTCTTTAGTCTTCATACCATTTGTCTCCCGTCATTCTGGGGTCTGTCAGACCGTAGCCTTTAACATCTTCAAAGGCGGAACGTACGTGAGATAAATAGGTTTGAAACTGGTTAATTTCTGATTCACTAAAGTCCGACATCAGACGTGAAGCTAGTCCTACGAAAAAAGGGTCCATTTGTTTAATTTTTCCTCTCCCTTTGTCGTTCAGGGAAACAAATACGCCTCGTTTGTCATTGGGATCATCGTACTTGTTAATGTATCCATCCTGTTCAAGGGAAATAACCATAGAACTGATTGCAGCCCGGCTTACACCCATCTTTTCAGCCAAGGTGGAGGGAGATGACATTTCATCTCTTTGCGCAGAGAGTACACAAAGCGCTATATATTGCCCGTAGGAGAGGCCAAATTCACGCGAGCGTTTCTCCATGCTTTTACGTATTTCATATGTTATGGAAAATAAATCTACTAAAACACCAATCGGTTTATTGCCACTCGGAAACAAATTATAAGCCAGTTGACGAATTTCGGAGTCCAAGAAAAAGAACATGCGATTCACCTCGATGTAGTTAATTAGTTAACTGTAATTTAATTAACCACTGGTTGCAATGATTTATACAAACTTTATTCTGCATTTTTTTGAAAGTGTATCTGTCAAGCGTCATATCCAAGGGCCAATGCACTGCTCAATGTCTTGATTGACAAAGGCTTGTATGGAGGGCTGACGAAGGGTGCGTCCTTCTTGCCAACGCCACTCACTGTATTGAACCTTGGCGGTATACATGGGCTGCACCCAAATTGCGTCTTGATGACGATCCGGTTTATTGACAAAAGGTCGCTCCGAAATCGTGTGTGGCATGAGGCGCTCGGTAAGCTGACGCCAATCTTCCCGAGTCAGCTTGCCCGTACCTGCATGTCCGATGTATCGCAGTTTTCCTTGCTTGTCATACTGACCCAGCAGTACAGCATTAATAATGCCTCCGTTCAGGGTATAGCCTCCGATGACGGCAATGATATCGCCATAATTTTTGACCTTGATCCATCGTCCGTCCTGCCCACCCAATGTGTATGAGCTGTTCAACCTTTTACATACGATGCCCTCCATACCTTGGCTGCACATGACTTGGAATAGAGCTCGTCCGTCAGGATGGGCAGGAGCCAGTTGAATCCGTTCATTTGGTATAATGATCTGCTGCAGCAGATCAAGCCTTTCTTGGAACGACCTGCGATGAACCCACTCCCCGTTCAGATAAACAATATCAAACAGCATATAGGTGGCGGGCACAGCTTTATAGGCTGCTTGAATCCGATCCGTTCGGCGAATCAGATCGCGTCGCATGATTTCATGGAATGATGGCTTGCCATCGGTGCCGAGTGCGATCATTTCCCCGTCCAGTATGACCGAATTTGCCCGACAGTAGGAGGAGAAAGGGGCAAGCTCCGGGTACAAAGGCGTTCGTTCATGCTGCTTGCGGTTGAACAGACGCGTGCTGCCATGGTCGTGATACGTCAAAATTCTCGTGCCGTCCCATTTTATTTCGTAACGCCAAAGATTTTTATCCGCAGGAATTTCTTCGCTTTGCTCGGGTTCAAACGGGACGACGGGCTTCATTTCTGAACGCAAGTTCAACACCTCCCTTAGCCTTTTTACAATACATGTAGTGTCGACGACAGGTCTTTTTTTATGTATAAGATGTTTCGCTGGCTCCCAAATCGGGGAATGATAATGATATCCAGCACAGGATTTTTTCAGGCAGAAAGGGGATCGGTTTCATGAGACAAATTCGTGAGGAGGATCATGCGGTAGTCATGGTGGAGGATGGACAGGTGGTTGCAGAAGTAGGCTATAAATCCATAGATGGCCACTCTTTGGTCATTGACCATACATTTGTATCGGAGCAGCTGCGAGGGCAAAAAATCGGCAAGGAGCTGATCGACAAGGTTGTGGACATGGCGAGGGATCAGCATAAAAAGGTTGTTCCAGCTTGCTCATATGCGTTGGCCTTGTTCAAGCGCCATCAGGAATACAGTGACGTTTGGCAGCAGTAATTGCAGAACATGGACGTGGCTCAGGTGTATAATCGTCGACACAACACCGGATCAGGTAATCAGACCTTCCGGTGTTTTTTTGGTGTATAGCACATTTTCAGACAGGACGCTGTGAAATTGTTCATACTGTTGTCACTTCACAGGCTGTCCTGGTGTTCTATATAATATATTATGGTTAAGACCACGACGGAAAACGAAAAAAACGAAAAAACTGAATTTAAACGAAGGAGACGCTTATTATGAATAAAGCGAGTGAGGACAAGCAGTACGTTCCAACGAGCAATCGTAATTTTACAGCCTTGATTATCACCGTTTCTATTATAGCCAACGTGATTATTTTGCTGCTATTCTTTTCGCCGATCGGATACCAGGGTGGTGTAAGCTTCGATATCACTATTTTCCCAAGGCTAAATGCGATTTTTAACAGCTTCACCTTTATTTTTTTGGTGGCTGCGCTGATTGCTATTTTCAAAAAGAACATCAAGTTGCATAAAACCTTTATTCTGTTGGCCTTTGCCAGTACCGTTTTATTTCTATTCTCCTACCTGACCTTCCACTATATTTCGCCGGAAACTGCAAAATATGGCGGGGTGGGCATTCTTCGGCCGATCTACTTTACGCTGCTGATTTCCCATAGTATCCTGGCTGCGATTATCGTACCGCTGGCACTGTTCACAGTTGTGTGGGGATGGACCATGCAGGTGGCCAAGCACCGCAAAATTGCGCGCTGGACTATGCCAATTTGGTTGTATGTGAGCCTGACCGGAGTGCTTGTGTACGTGTTCATGGCTCCTTATTATTAATAGTTAAACCTTGATTAAACCCTCTGTAGGTTTCAGTGAAGGAAAAAAGACGTCTCTGCTGTCTGAGGCGTCTTTTTTTATGCTTATATAAGCCAAACGCGAAAAACGAACACAAGAAAAATTATTCCTTCTTAATTTATTTTATTGAAAAAATGTTCCTTCTCTACCGGCATTTCTGTTATAATTTACCTTAATCAACTAAGAACAAGGGGGTCACCATGTGACAAAGAAAGCGAAAGGCAGGTTGCGGTTGCTTGTATCTATGCTGGCGCTGGTTGTATTGCTAAGCAGCTGCGGTGGCGGAAGCTCAAAACCGGAAAACGTAAACGGGGAGAAAGTGACACTGCAATTTTGGACGATTGCGCTACAACCCACATTTACCCCGTATTTCAACCGAGTGATTGCCGATTATGAGCAGAAGAACCCCGATGTCAAAATTGACTGGAAGGACTACCCTTACGATGCGGTGACCAACAAGCTGTTGACGAGTATCGCTAGCGGCAGCAGTCCGGATGTGGTCAATCTTAATACGGAATTTGCCAGCCAAATGGGCTCCAAGGGTGCTGTTGTTGATATGAATGAGTATTTGTCCCCGGAGGAGAAGGCTGCTTATTTCGAAGGTATCTATAATTCCACAGTCATTAACGGAAAGGCTTACGCATTGCCTTGGTATACGGGCACGGAAGTGCTTTACATGAATACGAAGCTGGTGAAGGCTGCCGGACTGGACCCTGCCCATCCGCCCAAAACACGGGAGGAGCTGTCTGAATGGGGCCGCCAGGTCAACAGAAAATTAGGTAAAGCAGGTTATGCGCAGCAGCTTGTATCCAAGCTTTTTGCTGTAGATGGCATTCCGATTTTGAATAAAGAAAAGACTGCAGCTGCGTTCAATACACCGGAAGCGGTCACTATGATCGATAATCTAAAAAAACAAATGGAAGACGGTGTCATCCTTAAAGAAGACGCTGATTTTGCACAACAAGTGAAATATTATGCCGGAGAGCAGGTTGCTTTCGAGCTGGCAGGCCCAACGTTTATCAATTTTATCAAAACGGCGGCGCCGGACGTATATAAGAACACGATCGCTGTTCCTGTACCTACAGGTAAAGCCGATGTACGACTGTCCAACTCCATGGATCTGGTCGTACCGACCAAGTCTGCTCATGTGAATGAAGCGGTGAAGTTTGCTGTTTTCCTGACAAATGCGGAGAGCCAGACGGCTTTTTCCAAAGCGGCTAATACGCTGCCTTCCACGAAGGATTCCATTAAAGACCCGTACTTCACACAGTCAGATCAATCACTGGAGGCACAGGCGAAAGTGGTATCTGCACAAAGCTTGGATAAGGCGACAGACTACATGGTCGGTGTGCCTAATGCCAAGGACGTGAACAGCGCTGTTACGCGTGCTTTTCAAAATATTATATTAAACGGAACGGACACGAAGCAAACGCTCACTGCTTTGGAGGAGGAAGTAAATGACATTTTAAAGTAGTAGGCTCAGCAGGGGGGTGAAGTGAATACTCCCCTGTTCATTTATCAAAAACGGGTGGTGATGCAGCATGATCAAATGGTTGAGGTCGGAATCCTTTACGGCCTGGGCCTTTATGACGCCGGGACTGTTGTTGCTTGCCGTCTTTGTATTTTGGCCTATTATCTACAGCATCCCGCTGGCCTTGACGGACTATTCGGTCATATCGGATACCCATTATGTCGGTCTCGCTAATTTCGAGGCAGCGTTTAAGGACCGCAATTTCCTCATTTCGATCTGGAACTCATTAGTGTATGTGCTCATTGTTCCCTTTCTTCAGATTTTTTCCATCCTGATGGCCGTGCTGGTGAACAGCCGTATACCGGCCATTAAAATATTTCGAACGACCTATTACATTCCTGTCGTAACTTCTATGGTAGCCGTGGCCTTAATTTGGAGCTGGCTGCTGGGCAATAACAGCGTTGTGAACTATCTGCTCATCAAGGTTGGCTTAATCAGCAGAGAGATACACTGGTTATCGGACAGCAATTTAGCCTTGTATGTACTCATGTTCATCACGATGTGGAAGGGACTCGGGTATTATATGATGCTCTATCTGGCAGGTTTACAGAACATTCCACAAGATCTGTACGAAGCCGCCAGAGTGGATGGAGCAAGCCGCTGGCAGCTGATCGTTCATATTACCCTCCCGTTATTAAGGCCCTACATTCTGTTTTGCACACTCATTTCGCTCATGGCGGCTATTCGTGTATTCGACGAAGTGTATGTGCTGACCAAGGGTGGGCCGGGAACGGCCACGTTGACCTCCAGCCTGTATATTTTCCAAAAAGGGATGGAGCAATTCAACTTTGGTTATGCCTCGGCGCTTGGCCTGATTGTCGGTGCAGTGATTGCAGTGCTCAGTATTATCGTATTCCGATTCAATAGGAAAGGTGGTGTCAATCCCTATTGATAAGTCTACAGAATAACCAAAAGCTACAATCACCCCTTCCGAGAAACAAAAGTAGTCGGATCATGCGCAGACTGGGGCGAATTGTAAGGATGACGGTGATCTATGTATTGCTGGTGTTGCTCGCTCTTTTTTTGATGGGACCGTTTCTGTGGCTGCTCAGCGTATCACTCATGCCGGGTCGTAACATTTTCTCATCGCCGCCCGCCATTTTCCCGACCTTTATTGATTTTGATAATTATGTTCAGGTATGGCAATTTATGAACTTTCCGAAATATATGCTGAATACCGTGATTATTACGGTGCTGGGCGTTGTGCTCAATGTGCTGCTCGCCAGTCTGACGGGATATCCCTTGGCCGTGTTTCATTTTAAGGGTAAAAATCTGGTGTTTACGCTACTGATTTCCACAATGGTTATTCCTTCTTATACCGCATTTATTGTGCATTATCTGACCATTCAAGGGCTTCATCTGGGCAACACCTATTTGGGTGTGGTACTGCCCGGAGCGGTCTCTGTGTTTAACATTTTTCTGATGCGTCAGACGTTTATTCATATTCCTACCGATGTGCGTGATTCCGGCAAAATGGATGGCGCTTCGGAGTTTCGAATTTGGTGGCAGCTGGTGCTTCCGCTGGTGAAGCCGGCGCTCGCCGTGATTTCTTTGCTGGAGGCCATGTCGTTCTGGAACAGCTTTCTGTGGCCGATCGTTATTTTGAACGACACGGAGCTATACCCGCTGGCGGCTGCGCTCACCTATCTCAATGGTCAATTTGCCTATAACTTCGGCTGGATTGCAGCGGGCACGATGATCTCAGTGCTGCCGATTATTATATTGTTCCTGTTTACGCAGCGCTACTATATGGAAGGTCTGGCAGGAGCTGTGAAAGGCTAGGCTGGAATTCCCACTACGGATAGTCTGTGAATGGAAGGAGAGGCGATTGCAATGGGATTCACACCGCAGGAGATTCAATATTATTTTCGGGATGCATATGACAGTGGAGAACAGCTGGTTGTACCTGAACCGCGTCTGGTCTGTGAGCTGTCCTCCCGCTTTGCGATGAATCAGGAGTATGAAGGTGTGCTGGACCCCCAGGGGCCGATCAAGCTGATTTTGCCTCCGGGACCGGGCGTACCGACTGAAACACGAGGCAGCGTGCAGCTGGCACTGGAGTATGATGGAACGCTCGTTGCAGACGGATATCGTCTGGAGATTCAGAAGGAGGGCCGGATTGAAATCCATGCTTCCAATAAAAGAGGGCTCAAATACGGCATGGATGCCCTGCATCTCCTGCTCCGGGTTGAACAGGAGCGATGTACTCTGCCCGTAATATCTCTTCGGGATGAGCCTTCTTTTCCGGTCAGGGGAATTATTGAAGGCTTTTACGGAGAGCCGTGGAGCTTCGCAGATCGTCTGGATGCCGTCTCTTTTATGGCCGCGCATCGGATGAACACGTTTATGTATGCTCCCAAAGATGATCCGTATCATCGTGAGCTGTGGCGTGAGCCGTATCCTGAGGATACATTTGCACAGATTCGCAAATTAAAAGAAGCCTGCGACCGGAATGAGGTTGATTTTCATTACTGTATCAGTCCAGGGAATGATCTGAGCTTTGGCAGCGATGAAGATTTTGTTAGGCTGACGGAAAAGCTGGCGGCTGTGATAGCTATTGGCGTACGGCACTTTGCTGTTTTAATGGATGATATTGACTATGTGCTAAAAGGGGAAAACCGACATTTGCTGGGTCGCTCGGGTCACGCTCATGTCTTTTTGACCAACAAGGTGCATACATGGCTGACCGAGCGGCTGCCTGAGTTTACACTAACGGTTTGTCCTTCGGAGTACTGGTCGTATTGGGATACGGAATATAAAAAGGATTTCCGTGAGCGCCTGCACCCGGACATTAAAGTGTTCTGGACAGGGTACTTTGTTTTTGCCCCGCAGATTAGTCGTGAGCATGCTGCCGAGAATCATGCATTCTTTGGGCATGAGCTGTGGCTGTGGGATAACATTCCGGTAAATGATTGTGACCGTGATCGCTTGTTCCTCGATCCACTGCGTGGACGGTATTCCAGGCTTCCGGAGTGTGGACATACCGGGATGGTAGCCAATCCGATGAATCAGTGGGAGTGCTCCAAAGTGACGCTTATTACGATGGCCCACTATATGTGGAATAGTGAGCGGTATATGCCGGAGCTCTCTTGGGCATGGGCTGCGCGTGAACTGGCGGGGGCGCGAGCAGAGGAATTTATGTTTTTCTGCCGTCAAAACAGGAACAGCCGCCTGGGAGGCAGCACGTACGAGGACGTGGATTTTGCCTTGCAATCGCGCGATATCCCTGCGCTGGATATTTACTTTGAGCGGCTGCTTCAGGCCGTGAATGTCCTGCGGAGCATACCGGGCGATGCTCCTGCGTCCGGGTTTGTGTCCCAGGCAGCGCCATGGCTGGATCGTGCCGAACTGGACGTGAGCCTGTGGCAAGTGCTGCGACAAGCCGTGCTCAGCAGCGGGCGGCAGGATGAAGCCCGGTCACGGGAGAGCGGTACACGCAGCGCAGCGGCTGGCGGGCAAGAGCCACCGCCGTTGAAGGACGAAATCATAGCCGAGCTGCGTAGCGGCATAACCGCTTGTCTGGAGGCGACAGCCCGACTGGGCAGCAATCCGGCTATCCGTGCTGCCGAGCAGTGGGGCTACGTCAAACAGGATGAACCGGGCAAGTATCGGCTTAATCTATAGATCTTAGTCGATGGAGAGAGAACGGGCAGCATAGTTGCTCTGAAAATCATGATTACTGTGAGCATAGCCGTAAGTATAATAGTAATTTTCAGGAGGGGTGGAGTGTGTTGGTGAAGTCAAACACCCATGTGCTTTTTGTACCGCTGGATGAACGGCCCTGTAATTATGAATTTCCTTATTTACTCGCCCAGGGCACAGATTTGCAAATGGAGCGCCCTCCATTGGAATGGATGGGACAAAAGAAAACCCCCGGCGATACGACCAGACTATGGACGTGGCTCGAAGAATGTGCGCCCGCCGCTGATGGAGCCATTATTGCGATGGATACGTTGCTGTATGGCGGGATTGTACCCTCCCGTCTGCATGGAATGACGAATGAACAGGTCGAAGACAAGGTGAATCGACTCCGCAGGCTCAAACAGCTTTATCCGCAGCTGACTTTGTATGCATTTCAACTGATTATGCGTTGTCCACAATATTCTTTGGCTGATGAGGAACCGGATTACTATGCCGATTGGGGGCGTGAGATATTCAGGAAGGGTTTCATTGAGCATCGTCAGGAGTTGGGGATCGCTACCCCAGATGAATTGCTTGAATTAACCAACATCAATCAACGTTTGCCTGTGGAAATACTAGGGGATTATTTAGGTCGTCGTCGTGTGAATCTGGAGGCCAATGAAGCGGCACTGGAACTGGTGGCAGAGGGCGTCATTGATTTCATGATTATTCCACAGGATGATTCGGCCCCCTATGGTTATACCGCCAAGGATCAGCAGCAGCTAAGAAGTCGTATTTCCGAACTCGGTCTGGATTTAAACGTGTATATGTATCCAGGAGCAGACGAGGTCGGATGTACGTTGCTGGCGCGTTGGGTTAACCAGGCGAATCAAGCTGTACCACTGATATATCCCCGCTTGTCCGCCTTGCAAGGGGCATTCGTTGTTCCGCTTTTTGAGGATCGCTATTTTTATGAAACCTTAAAATATCAGATTATGGCGGCGGGCGGGCTGATTGCTTCCTCAGCAGCGGAGGCTGATTTGATTTTATTGGCTAATACCCCTGGCGACACGATGGCAGAAGCTTCATCCCAGCAGCGTGCAATGGCCGGATATGATGTACATCGGAATGTAGTAGAGCTGGTCGAATACGGCGCTCACATGCTGCATTATGAGGGCAAAAACATTGCCGTCGCTGATGTAGGCTATGCCAATGGTGCAGATCTCAAGCTGCTTAGACTGTTGAAGCAAAAAGGACTGCTTTTTAAGCTGGCAGGCTATGCAGGCTGGAATACAAGCTCCAATACGCTCGGAACCGTCATCGCACAGTCGATGCTGTATACCCACTATGGACCTACGGCGGAGCATCTGGATTTTCTGGCGTTGCGTTATGCCGAGGATGCCTGTTATTGCGCTGTAGTGCGTACCGCTATGAATAATGGAATTGTGGAACAAATGGGCTTTAACAAGTTTACGCTCGATGGACAGCGGGGCTCGATTGCTGCGGTTATTCGCGGGCGGCTGCAGCAGGCGCTTGAGGAGTATGTGAACGGGCCGGAGGGCCGCGTGAAAATAACAGATTGTTATATGCCGTGGAACCGCACCTTTGAAGTCGGATTGACTGTACGGCATGATGCCGAGGAGAGAGGGTGATCCCCATAGAAATGGAAGGTGTGCTATCAAAAGTGCAGCATGGTCTGATTGTATCCTGTCAGGCACTTCCAGGCGAACCGTTGCATGGAGCGGATTCCATGGTTAAAATGGCGCGTGCCGCACAGCAGGGCGGAGCCGTAGCGATTCGCGCCAACGGAGCAGCAGATGTGCGTGCGATTAAACAGGCGCTTTCTCTGCCAGTCATCGGTTTGATTAAACGCGAATATGAAGATTCTGATATTTACATTACGCCGACTCTTCGTGAGATGGAGGAACTGGTTGAGGCGGGCGCGGATATCATCGCACTGGATGCCACACTGCGTCCGCGCCCGGGAGGGTGCAAGCTGAAGAGGCTCATAGATTACGCCCATGAGCATGGAGTAACTTCCATGGCGGATATATCGACATTGGAGGAGGCGCTTCATGCGGCTTCCCTTGGTGTAGGCTGCGTATCCACAACATTGTCCGGTTATACGCCATACTCTGCTCAGATGGATGGTCCTGATCTGGAACTGGTTCGAAGAGCGTCGGAACTGGTTCCCGTTCCTTTAATTGCAGAGGGCAAAATCCATGATCCGGCACAGGTAGAGGAGGCATTTCGGCTGGGTGCACATGCAGTGGTTGTAGGCTCGGCGATTACCAGACCTCAATTGATTACGCAGCGGTTTGCCGATGCCGCAAGGAAGGCAGTGAAAAGCATCTATGGAGATGAACGACAGAATTAACACGTATTTTCCTTCATTAACAAAATCGGAGCAAAAAGTCGCCTTGTGCGTACTGGAGCGTCCTGCAGATATTATCTATTTCTCCGTAACGGAGCTGGCTGATTTTGCAGGCACAGGTGAAACGACCGTCATGCGTTTTTGCCGGAAGATTGGTTTCAAAGGCTATCAGGATTTCCGATTGTCCCTGGCACAAAACCAAACTTATCGCAAAACCGATATAGGCGGGGAAAGCTTTGACCCCGATAATGAACACGATATTACCCGCACAGTGTATCACAACATGCTCGATATTTTGCACTCCAGCATGGGACTTCTGGACCATTCAGAGCTTGGACGCGCGATAGCGTGTCTCGATCAAGCGTGCTATGTCCAATTTTTTGGTGTAGGCGCTTCGGGGATTTCTGCGCAGGATGCCAAAAACCGCTTCTTACGAATCGGGCGGCGCGCCGAGGCTGTGGCAGATGGTCATATCCAGTCGATGATGGCGGTGTCCATGAAGCGCGGGGATGTGGCTATCGGCATAAGTGTATCGGGAAGTACGCTGGATACGAACGACATGCTGCACAAGGCCAAGCAAAACGGTGCGACAGTTATCGCCATTACGAATTATGCAAAATCGCCAATCACCTCTATTGCAGATATCGTGTTATTGACTGCGGGCAAGGAAGCCCCGATGGAGGGCGGCTCGATTGGTGCTAAAATCTCACAGCTATTCGTGATTGACCTCCTCTGTGAAGGACTTGCACGCAAGCGCACCAAGCACACCAAGCAGATGAAGGAAAAGACAGCGAGGGCGGTTATTGAGCGCAGCTATTGAGACTTTGATGTGGAGTATTGTATTTCGGTTCAACACCAACGTGTGAATGAAATACAAGGCGGCTACCTTAAGAAGGCTTATATAAATGCTTATATTGTGGGGCGATGGGGAGGACGCTGTGGTGGCAGATGCTGTGAACAGAGTCATTGGAATTGACATTGGAGGTACATCGGTGAAAGCCGCCCTAGTGGCGCGGGATGGAGCTGTACTTGATGAAATCCGACTGGATACAGACGCTTCCTGTGGACGTGAATGGGTGTTATCGCGGGTGTACGAGTCGGTATTTGGACTGATGCGTTCTTTTGGAGACACCAGCGTGAATATTGGTATAGACGCTTTGGGAATTGCCACCACAGGCAGAGTCAATGTGGAGAGCGGTGAAGTTGTGTATGCCACCGACAACCTGCCTGGCTGGCAAGGTACATCCTTGGTAACGTGGGCCAGAGAAAAGCTGGCTGTACGCGCCATTGCTGATAATGATGCGAACGCTGCTTTGCTTGGAGAGTCGTGGCAGGGAGCGGGAAAGGGCAAGCAGCGCCTGGCTATGCTCACCCTGGGTACAGGTGTCGGCGGTGCATTTATGGAGCATGGCCTCCTGTGCAGAGGAGCTCATTGGAGCGGCGGTGATTGGGGACACAGTATTTTATTCCCGGGCGGTCTTCCCTGCAATTGCGGAAAAAAAGGCTGTGCCGAGCAGTATGTATCGGGCACAGCCCTGATACGGCGGGGCATGGAATACACGGGCAAGCTCTACCGCTCGGGGAACGAGATCATGCAGGAGGCCGCTCGCGGTAACCTGGAGGCCATCCGCGTGCTGGACGACTACACCGCAGATTTAGCTGTGCTTTTGGCTAATGTTTCGGTGACGCTTGATCCTGAGGTGATTATTGTAGGCGGGGGAGTGGCAGACGCGGGAGAGGTCTGGTGGCCCTTGCTGGAAAAGCATTTGTTCCTGATGGGGGTTCAAACGAAAGTAAGTCGGGCATTGCTCGGCAATCGCGCTGGCGTTATAGGTGCCGCACGGCTTGCTTTTCAAATAACGGAGACTTAGCGCAAGCATGAAAGGGGAACGAACCATGACGCAAAATCGGCTTGATACCGACATCGTTGTGATTGGCGGAGGTCTGGGGGGGACATCGGCAGCGCTTGCGGCAGCGAAGGCTGGCATGAGAGTCATCATGACGGAGGAAACGGATTGGTTGGGAGGACAGCTAACTTCACAGGCTGTTCCCCCGGATGAGCACCGTTGGATCGAACAGTTTGGCTGCACAGCAACATACCGTGAGTTCCGAAATCGTGTACGGAATTATTACCGTCAGAACTATCCGTTAACGAAAGAAGCTCATAATGATCCCGTTCTCAATCCTGGCAACGGCTGGGTCAGTCGTCTGGCCCATGAACCACGAGTAGCTTTGCGGGTGCTTGAAGATATGCTTGCTCCTTATCTGAATACAGGGCGTGTTCGTGTATATTATCACACCGTGCCCGTTGCTGCTCAGACGGAGGGGGACTGTATTACTTCTGTAACCGTTCGTACCTTCGATAGCCCTGATCATAAGTGTGGAGTTAGCGTGCTGTGTGGAGCGTTTTATTTGGATGCGACGGAGTGTGGCGATCTTCTTCCGCTGGCGGGAGTGGAGCATACGAGTGGAGCGGAGTCGCGAGAAGCTACGGGTGAGCCACATGCACTGAAGTGTGCTGATCCTTTGGATATGCAATCTATCACACATGTGGCTGCTGTGGATTATATTCCCCAAGAAAGCTTCATTATAGAGCGGCCGCAACAATATGATTTCTGGAGGAATTATATCCCTTCTTTTTCGAGGTTCCCAATTTTAAGCTGGTTCGCGACAGATGCAGATGATACCAGCAAACTAAAACGCTTCACATTATTTCCTAATGATCAGGGCATAGTATCCTTATGGGATTATCGCCGTATTGTAGATCCCTCCATATGGAGCGAACCGTTAAATGATGGTGAGGTTACTCTTTTAAACTGGGCGCAAAATGATTATTACCTCGGTCCGTTGATCGGTGTCACCGCTCAGGAGCAGGCAAGACATCGAGAAGGAGCGCGTGAGTTGACTCAATCATTAATCTATTGGCTTCAAACTGAAGCCCCACGGTTGGATGGAGGATTCGGCTATCCGGGAATTCGGCCACGAGGAGATTTTCTTGGCACCTCGGATGGTCTGGCTAAAACAGCTTATATTCGCGAGTCACGCCGGATTCAGGCTAAATATACGATATCAGAGTTTGATGTAAGTCGTGAGCTGCGGGGAGAGGAAGGGCCCAAGCGATATGTAGACAGTGTAGGTGTTGGCAGCTATCATTTAGATCTTCATCCGACTACGGTATCTCAACGGACATTTTATATCCCTAACTATCCTTATGAAATCCCGTTAGGCTCCCTTATACCGATAAGAGTACGTAATCTTCTTCCTGCCTGTAAAAATATAGGGATGACCCAAATCGCAAATGGCTGCTATCGTCTGCATCCTACAGAGTGGAACATAGGGGAAGCAGCTGGAAGTCTGGCGGCTTACTGCTTTTCTAACGGAATATATCCAAATGAAGTGAGTGAATCATCAGAACATCTGGGACGGTTTCAAAACAGCCTCCTTCACCAGGGGGTGGAGCTACATTGGCCTGCTGAGGTATTTGAGCCGGAGGGAGTCACCAGCTAAAGCGAGGGGCAACTAGCCCCTTAACTGAATTTGATGAAGCGGAGAAGGGGAATTCGGTCTAGTAATAAAAAAATGAAAAAAAGTGCTTGCTAAGTTGTTTGAGTTTGTGATATATTATTTTAGCTGACAACAAAACAGCAATTTCAAAAATGAAAAAATATGGGCCAAAATGATCTTGATAAAAAAGAGAAAAATAACCCTTGCATTTTTGAAGTGAACATGATATGATCTTATAGCTGCTGAAAAACGTGGCGAAAAGAAATGAATGTTTGATCTTTGAAAACTGAACAACGAGTGAGTACGGATTTTGCTTGCAAAATCCACCGCTGAGATTTTGGTACATGCCTTCAGGCTGTATGAAATCGAAGCAAACAATGAGATATTTTATCTCGTCAGATTCAACATGAGCTAATCGCTCTTTCTATAACCAGCCTCGGTTGGTCTTTAATGGAGAGTTTGATCCTGGCTCAGGACGAACGCTGGCGGCGTGCCTAATACATGCAAGTCGAGCGGGATTATTTAGAAGCTTGCTTCTAAATAACCTAGCGGCGGACGGGTGAGTAACACGTAGGCAACCTGCCCACAAGACAGGGATAACTACCGGAAACGGTAGCTAATACCCGATAGATCCTTATCCTGCATGGGAGAAGGAAGAAAGAC
>NZ_MCBP01000007.1:0-294537 GCF_001705305.1 Paenibacillus kribbensis | reverse complement strand
TTTCTTGAACTCTGCTGTAAAGGTACGTCGTTGTTTAGGCATGTAGATGATCCGCTCCTTATGAAGATATGTTTATTCTACAAGCCCTTATTTTTGTTGTCCAACTAAGTGTAGCCGATCCAGTTACCATTGTGTCTTTCTTGAAGTGATGGTGTTCCCCTACAATCCTTGGGCCTATACCAGCAAACATTGAGGTTTCATCGTCACCAAACCGTGCAACGTCCACGCCTATAGTTAGCATGTCTCCGACAGGTTCCAGCTTCACTTCTTTAGCTGCGAATTCAGCTACTTCCAACGAAATAAATGTATCCGATTCACCTCGTGGAAATTCTCCTTCAACTCGTACCCGCCATACATCACTGCCTTCACCATACTTCCGCTTGAGCATGGCGATATTATCTTTACTGGTTCTTGGACTGTCTAAGCAGGATACCTTACGTGTTATATAATCAGCTCTGTCCTTATTGTGTGAATCATAAAAACACCCGACGTTTTTGTCGGGTTGCCGCACATCAGTATTTTGTTGAACTCGCCAGACAACGTACCTAAAATGGCCTCCATGATTGGATCGGCAACACCTGAAGCTTCATCTACAATGAAAAGCATATAGTCTTCATGGAATCCTTGCATATTCTCCGGCTTAGTAGCGGTCCGAGCTGTAGCGAACCAGCGTTCCTCGTAATTTTTTATATAGATTTTGGTCTTAGTCCATTTCAGGATTCGTTTTAATACCGGACTTTTAGACTGCCATTTATTAATTTCAGCCCATAATACGTCATGTAACTGCTGTCTTGTAGGAGCTGTACAAATCACTTTAGGATAAGGGAAGCAAGACAGGAACCATAATGCAGTTACCGCTTCTAATCCTGTTTTTCCCACACCCTGACCTGAACGAACTGAAACACGAGGATTATTGGCTAAATCCATAAGGTGCTTGCCTGCCAATCGTCAGGATAGAATTTAAGCATCTCTTGACAGAGAACAATATGGGATTCTTGCGGTACTCAGGAATCCGTTTCTTGAATGCTTGAAGCCTCCGCTTCGTCTCCGGCGAATTCTTCATCACCTACCACCGCCTCTACCCAATCATCAATAAGCTCATCTTCTGCGTCACCTTCGCCCGTGACCTTCGACTTTTCAAGCTCCAGTTTCTCACGCTGCATTTTGATTCTTTCGTCTTCGATCCTTCGTTTATGTTTATCCGGTAACAAATCCATGTATTTAGTAAGCACGTCCAATGCCTTGGTTTTGTCGTGTAACTTAACACTGACTCCATCCTTACCCTGCTTGACTTCTGAAACTAGCGTTCCATCAATTTCATCACTGTTCTTAAAAGAGACATAATTGGATCTGTACTTCTTCGTTTCTCCAGTCTCTGAATCAAAGACCGGTTCTCCTTCCAATCCAAGAACATCCTCTTCCTTCTGACCAAATTCTACGTAATCCGTAATGTCTGCAAACGCGATCTTCATGTACTCCATTAGAACGCGTTGGGCATTCAAACCTACCTCGTCTATCATGGATTCCTTAAGCTGCCGAATAATGTTTTGAATTTCAACTTTCTTCAACAGAGCGAAACCAATCTGGTAGGCAGTTTTCTTGCTGTATCCCGCCGCAATGGCTGACCTCGTAGCATTGAAGTCTCTAAGATACTCATAAGTGAAAATCCTCTGCTTAGGGGTTAATCCATCCTCATCAGGAATTTCAGGTTCTTCAACAACCACTGGAGCGCTCTGTACTTTTTTAGAACGTTCCATATTACCGGAGCGTTCCGGTACCTGTTTCGGAGCATTCCGTATTTCTAAAGTAGTAACTTTTAATTCTTTAGAGAGCGCATCAACTGTAAGCAGGGTAGCATATACTTCCCTCGGCTTATCACCTTGATATGTACCAACGAGTTTGCGTCGCTCCATTTCATCAATTAGTCGGGCTGCTCTGCTATAACCTATCCTCATTCTTCGCTGCAATAAAGAAACCGAAGCTTGTTTGGCCTCGGCTACAATTTGAACAGCTTTTAGAAAAAGCTCATCCGAATATGCTGTTGAGTCTTCATCTTCATTTGAAGTTTCGTTATTTTGATCCGTCCCATTTTTATTAGAACGTTCCGTATGTTCCGTTTCATTCCCGAGCATGTTCTCCCACTTATCTTTAGCCTTCCATCCTCTTACCGTACCTTCAGATACATTAAGTTGAGAGGCTATATCTGTGAGACGTATGTTGCCGGAACTGACTTTGTATAAATCGAATGCTTCGTCCCGTTTTGGGTCTCTCTTTCGTCCCATATCTTATTGTTCACCCCCTTTTCTTAATGTAACTGAAGCTAAGGAAAAGTTCCCTGAACAAAAATAAGAAGCCTCTAAGTTCAGCGGCCTCTTATTTTACGTTATTTTATGAATTCAATATATCACTCTTCTGATTCGTTATTACTGCGGCATTATCATGATATAAACTTCAGCAACTTCGTTTAAGTTTTTGTCTAAAATACCAACAGAGCCAACTAGGGAATCGCGCTCAGTGAGGGGAGCTTTTAATGCTGTCACTTCTCCTCCTATACCGATTGAAAAATAACCCTCACCACCAAGATTATAATACTTGTAACCATATGCATAAGGTAGTTGATAAGTTTGTCCGACTTTTAGTGTAATCGTGTAAATAGGGTATTTAGCGAATACTTCTTTTTGAGGAGCGGGAGTCGAACTGGACGCAGCAGATGCATTTACTACACCAGCACTTAAAGATAAGAGCAAAACCATTGAGGCAGCCAATAATAGTTTTTTCATATCATCATCTCCTTTTGAAAATATTGTAATATGCTTATCCATTCTATACAATATATTTATTTTTAAATAAAAATAATCAAAAAATTCAAATCTTCTATTATCTGTATTTGTGGTTGTTGTCATACTTTTCAACCGTGCCTTTGCTTATTCCCAGCATAAAACACTGCCGTTCTTATCCTTAATTCACTCGAATGAATGAGGCGTCTATAACAAGCACCTTTTTTTGACGTATTGCGGAGTTGAACCGCTGTTCCCTGTTTACGTCACAAACCCGACCGGAGTCGGGAAGGCATTACAGAAGTTCTGCTGCGAGCTGCTTGAGCACTGGCGGCGTAACAAATGAGCTGACCGTCAGACTTGTTGCCCTTAACGTATGCTTTGTCTTCACGGGCATAGTAGACAACGCCCTGACCTTCGACGACTGGGTAGCCGCTCTCATCATCGGTCAGCGAGGTCTCTACGTGCTTGCCGTGTTGCTTGGCGTGCTCCTCATCATGCAAGTGCAGAATACCGTCAGAGCTGAGAAATGCGAAACGTGGTTGTGTAGACATAATTGTTGTTCCTCCTAATGGCTTTAATTTGTTCCTGAATAAAGTGTAATCCTTTCTAATACGTGCCTACTACGGATTTACCTTGCTCTCCATAACAAATAAAGACCGTAAAGGCTTAAGCCCTTACGGTCTAATTTACTTCTGGCATCCTGAGTCCGATTTCGCCTTCCTTGTTTCGTCCCCGACCATAGTCGATAGTGACAAAATCCAATGTCCGGTTGATCTTTAGACTTTTGCTATGTTTGCAATAGCCCTACGCCGCTTATCTGTAAAGGTCGTCGCTGAAATACCTGGTATGTCTTTACGATATCCTTTTTCCATGTACTGTTTGAGCTTTGAGGTATTTCGTTCCATCCAGAAACAGCAGCTTTACTATCAATTCCTCGTGCTTATCGCGTAAATTGTTTATTGCAAATTTGATGTTATTCGTAAAGAATTGATAGAATTTATAATTCACATGGCGCTGGTCTTTTAGTAGAACGGCATTCGCTTTCACATCTGCTGTCAATTCTTGTCCCGAAACTCGCTTGGCAACCGATCCTTCCGTCGAAAGCAAATCATACGCAGCCATACCGTTCTCCAACAGCTGGAGTGAATATTCATAGTTTTTTATTGCACCGACTAGATCAGTATATTTGTTCAGCAATCACTTGGTTTTTCTGATATCGTCCTTTTGGATATCGTCGAAAAAGTTTACCTGAATAATTTTGTTATTGTCTTCAATATCTTCTTTCATTTGCGTTATTCCATTTCTTGTCATCGGTGGAATCACCCCAATTAGATATTTATATGTTAATTGAGTTAATTAGACGAAACCCAAATTTCATAATATCGTAGTTATGAATAGAAAAATATTACATTAGGATGTGGACATTGTGACCCAAAACTCAACTGTTGATTCATTCACCAATACTAAGAAATTAGAAGAACATTTTAATTCTCTCTCTACTATGAAGATCATGGTCAATGATCGAAAAGCACTTCTTACTTTAAGCGGAGCAATGGCCTTATTTATTTTAGTGCTAATTATAATAAGCATTTTATTTTTTATGAAAGTTAGTGGATGGTGGCCTGCGGCAATCAGCATTTTAGGTTTATTATTAACACTTTCACTTCTAATACTCTCTATTGGGTTGTCTCATTTATCCGCTATAAAGGAATATCCTGAATTTGCACCACTTATAACAAAACAAAAAATTAGATTAAGTTACGATGCTAATTTTCTGTTTGCATATAAATGCCATGAGATAAAAATGAAGCTTAAGTCTTTAGATTTTGAAGATACAGATATTGATAGTTTAGTTGAGTACTTCTCAATGAAAAGTACTAACATTAAGAACAAACGTTGGTGGCCTATAACTCTATCTTGCTTGATATTATTCCCTTTATGGAGCGAGTTTGTAGGAAGCCAAATTTCAAAGGGCTGGCAGATGATTCTCTTGTTGATATTTTTTGCATTTGCATTAATTTACGTTGTATTTGTTCTTCAATCTTTTTTAAAGGACATTTTACTTGCAAAAGCCACCAAATATGATGAGCTTATAAATATATTAAAGACCATAAAAATGCTTTAGTACTGATCAGAGGTTTCTATTCAGATGTAAGGGAAACTTCTGTTTTCGTCTACATCTTTGTTTTTAATTGTCCCCTAACGTGGTTTGATTTATCTGTCATTGTTGTTCCGTTGCCAAGAGATTGTACAAACCTGCACAAGTCTTGTTTGCTTCCTGCTTCGACGTGCCCGCTTTTGCGTAGCTACTCGCGTTTGGTATAACACTCCACAGGCGTAAATTCGGATGCAACGAATCCTACACATTGGCGAAAACATGCAAGTGTCAGAGCGCCAATTTCGATAGATTGATAGTCGCGTTTAAGTCGCGATCCAGCTTTAATCCGCATTGGCATTCATAGGTACGTTCAGACAATTTAAGGTCTTTCTTGATCTGACCGCAGCATGAATCACAATTTAGATGAGGGGAACCACTTATCGGCTTGAAAGAATTTCGCACCGATCTTTTCACACTTATATTCCATTTGCCGAACGAACTCATGCAACTTCTGACCTGCAATCGCTTTACTCATGTGACGGTTCTTCATCATTCCACTCACATTCAAGTCTTCCATTACAACGACGCTCAGCTTGGTTTTTGCTATGGCGCTTGTCGCTTGGTGAATGTGGTTGGTACGATATTCGTTATTCTCCGGTGAAGCAAACGAATCAACTTTTTAACTTTTAGAATGTTGCATGTCTTGGCAAAACGGTTTTCTCCTTGTTCATTTCGTATTTTTGAGAAGACTTGCGCTATAATCGGCGTAAGCGTTTCTCCGTCTTTCTTACGGCGACAGACTTATTGATGTTTTTAAATACTATTCCGTTGCTGCATACCGCCAGATCTTTAATGCCAACGTCAATGCCAATGATCTCGCTCGTTAATTCTTGTTGCTCTTGTTCTTGTTCGAATCCAACAGATACATACCAATACTTGCCGTCAAATGAGTGGCAATTACATTTCACCGTCTAAGCTCACATTCAAGGACATCTACGAGAACGAATGGAAGCCCAAAGACGCCGAACCAAGACTAAAGCGGACGACGTATCTATCACATTGCTCTAAAATTGACCATCATGTTTTGCCGGCTATCGGGCATTTGCGACTGGATGAGATCACCACAATGAGACTAGTGACCTTATTCAACGACTGACGGAAGCCTGGTGCGCGTGTTGATACCCGCGGCGGAAAAGAAACCATTAAATCTCGCACGATTCAATACATTTATGATGTGACCATGAGCATTTTTAAGCGAGCGGTGGAATGAGGCGTCCTAAGCAAAAACCCACTGGAAGGTATCCAGCGTCCTCAGATCAGTAAAGAGGATAAGAAGACGCGAAAAGATCGAAAGAACTATTTTGAGGAAGAAGAAGCTACCGAGGTCATTGATACGTTAATACAGAGCAATTCGGTTTGGAGACTCTATTTTCTCGGAGCAATAATTGGAGGTTTCAGACGCGGGGAACTGATTGCTTTAGACGAAGATGATTGCGACTTTGTAAATAATCGGTTGCGTATCGACGAAAACATTTCGCACACCGAAAATGGACAGGCAGACATAACCGGCACAAAAAATGAAGCCTCCGATGACTACGTGGATATGCCTAAATGGTATATGGATGAACTAGCCGCCCATGTCAAAGCTATGCGTAAATTACGGCTTGAGGCAAAGGCGATGGGAGCGTGGCAAGGTGGGGATCGTAACTTCGTTTTCCACTCCGGGACGGGGAAGCCTTATTATCACACAACGCTATCCCAAAGATGGAAAGACTGGTGTGAGCGGAACGGATTCCGCAATGTTTCCCTCCATGGACTCCGCCACACGAACGCAACCTATTTGCTGGGGCAGGGTGCATCAATCAAGGAAATTCAACATCGACTGCGACACTCCACTTCTCAGGTGACCACAGATACCTATGCGCACGTCACCAAGAAGCTCAGCCGCAAAACGACAACTCACCTTGACGTCTTCGATCCAAAAGTTCGTCCCCAATCCGTCCCCAAAAGCGAAAAAGGTACTCAATCCCTGTGATATGGACGCTATGATCTCAATTCCTAAAAAAACGAAAAAACCCTTGAGTATCAAGGGTTTCGTACAAAAAACTAGGATGCCGAGGACCGGGATCGAACCGGTACGGTAGTCACCTACCGCAGGATTTTAAGTCCTGTGCGTCTGCCAATTCCGCCACCCCGGCATGCATTTAGGAACGTTATTTTTACACTTACTTGTCTTACAAGTATCAGAGGAACATTCAACTTTTGTTCTCATTTTGTAAATACCGTTCAATTGGTCACCAACATATAATACGACAATTTCATCACATTGTAAAGTGTTTTTTTCAAAATTAATAAAATAATCTGTTTGAATAACTTTAGCTCATTTGAATTACACTAATAAACGTCTTTCCAAACTACCAGAAGGGGTGTTACGAATGCGTGAAGGTATGATTCCAGCTGTTCTCGGAACGGTAGTATCGGCTTCAGGCGCTGCGTTGCTAAGCAGTAGGTACAAACTTGCAGCTACAGGCATTCTCGGTTTCGGACTGGCTCATGTTGTTCTGGGAGCGATTGATCTGATGGGGCGTCGCTAGTTGTTTGGGAAGTGCCGGGCGGGATTCAATTCCTCCCCGGTTTTATTTTTACCAACTGGAGCTTAAGCGTTTATGTAAAGTGTAGCATCTGAATATATACCTGAGGATTTTGCAAAATACTGACCTAAAAAGGAGCTTGTGATGCGCTATGAGAGAAAATAACTCCGAAGAAAAGAAGCGTACTGACGATCAAATCAAGCATACACAATCCCTGGACAAGCGCGAGCCGGGATTTAATCGTATTCCTGACGCCGATGCCGATACACCTGCTGCTACCGACATGATTGATGAAGCCGTAGGCCATGGAATCGATAAGCTGCGGAACGATTTTACAAAATAAAGCATAGGAAACCAGACCTAGTGATCCACATATAATTGAGTCTGCGTATATACAGTGATTTCGCAAAATCACTTGAAAATAAGCATAATCCAGCCAATAATCGAAATCCACAACATAGTGCTTATGACAAGCCCACACACAATACCTACAGAGAAATTACCTTCAGTCTTCGGCAAAGCTTTTCCTAGTTTCAATCTAAGCTTCATTTGATTCCAGTTCATAGAACCCCCTCCTTAAGTTCTATTTCGGAATATGAAGCTTAGTTTTGTAGATCAATAGTCATGTTTTATAAAATAAAAAAGGGTTTTTTGTCCTATCATCCTGAGCGAGGAAGAAGTATGACAGCAATACCAACCAAACAAATCAATCCACCAATAATATCGTACATATCAGGTGTCTTTTTATCAATCCACCAGCCCCATGCAATAGAAAGAACAATAAAGACACCTCCATATGCTGCATACACACGCCCAAAGGATGAGAAAACCTGAAAGGTTGCAATGATCCCATACACAGCCAAAATCACTCCGCCGCAAAGTCCGACATACCATGTCTTCCCTTCACGCAGCCATTGCCAAATCAAATATCCTCCTCCAATTTCTGCGATGCCAGCCAGAATAAAAAGCAACGCTGCCTTTAACACCATCTCATCTCCTTCATTTTGCTCATCTATTCGATTGATTTTGAATTAGAGCAACCGACTTAAAATAATAATCAACGCAATCACCCCAACCAGAATAAGCAGGTTACTGACCTGACGCCATAAACCAGAGACTCCCTCAGAGTGAAGCTTGTGCTGATTCACATCAAAGTTTGCTTTGGCTCCTTCAGCATCTACAGGCGTAGAAAACGGTCTGTTAGCTTCATTCATGTGCACGACCTCCTAATCAGTATCATCTTCATGATACCAAATTTCACCTCTGATTTCGCGTTGATTATGCGCCTGCAATTATCGTTTGCTGCTTACTGCATATTCCCACTGTGTCTTCATATTTATGAAGTGTACAACCACGTGTCGATATTTCACTGAATATAAAGTACGATGGCGAATTAGGGCAGAGTGGGTATTTAGACGCCTTTCATTGCAGGACGGTAGTTATGGTATAATTTAGTCAACTTGTTCAAGAACGTAATCAGAGTATGACTACTTCCCCAACACTGATGGATTTACATCCAAGAATTCGCATCCCGGTTACAAA
Source organism: Paenibacillus kribbensis (assembly GCF_001705305.1). Taxonomy (GTDB): domain Bacteria; phylum Bacillota; class Bacilli; order Paenibacillales; family Paenibacillaceae; genus Paenibacillus; species Paenibacillus kribbensis_B. Next base: position 285,526 of record NZ_MCBP01000007.1, on the reverse strand, counting down.
CCTGCATATTCTGATTGTAATTCCGAAGGAGGATACCGATGTCACCACTCTTTTTAGCTACTATAATGTTAATGGGTCTGTTGTTATTTCAGTCAGCCATCGTTCTGGGCATTGTACATTGGGTTTCCAAGCACACTCGTCGTCCAGCACAAACCAAAATGTATCTTACACTGGGTTTGCTCGTTTTGATAGTAGGCTTCATTGTATGGGAAAACTGGATATATTCACAGGAGTTCAATGGTTGGACAATGATTTGTCTGCTAGTGATCATGATTAGCGCATGCATACAGCTTAGAAAACAAAAAGGAAAAGGCTAGTCACATAACATGCATCAAAGGAGGAGCGCCATGAAATCTCACTCAATACGCTTTTGGTTACAGAGGGTGCTACTGCTAATGCTTGTTTTACTTTTTAGCGGCTCTCAGCAATCGTTTATCATAGCTGATGCCGCCCCACCTGTTAATGCTGAAGCCTCAGCTGAAGCAAAGCAGCTACTTGCCTACCTTTCCAATGTGCCTGCGGGTATGCTGATCTCCGGGCAGCACGATTACTTGGAGGCACCAGATGAACAAAATAACAAGCTTCAACAAATCAGTGGCCAATACGCAGGGCTGCACGGCTATGAGTTTGGAGGATTGGCCAATCAGTCCCGTACTGCCTTGCGAGAACAGCGGCAGCGTGTTGTGGACAGCGCTATTCGATGGAGTGAGGACGGCGGGATCGTAGCTATCACCTTTCATCAAGCGTTACCGGGTACACCCAAAACATGGAAGAATGTACAAGCTAAAATGACTCAAGCTGAGTTCAATCGTTATATTACGCCAGGCACCCCTCAATATAAACAGCTGATCGCTGATTTGGACGAGGCTGCTCTGTCACTTAAGACCTTGCGAGACGCAGATGTGCCTGTTTTATGGAGACCGTATCATGAAATGAACGGCAACTGGTTTTGGTGGGGGAACAAGCAAAATTACGCCAAGCTGTGGGATCTGATGTATGATCGGTTTGTACGTGTCCATCATCTCGATAACCTGTTGTGGGTATGGAGTCCCAATGCTCCGAACGCATATAGCACCCCCTATAATCGAACCTTTCCAGGCATTCATCGTGTGGATATTCTCGCAGCTGATATCTACAACAATGATTACAAAGCCTCCTACTACACCGAATTGCTAAAGCTTGCGCAGGGCAAGCCTATCGGAATCGGGGAAAGTGATATTTTGCCGAGTGCAAAGGTGTTGCAAAATCAGCCCGCCTGGGCCTATGCCATGACATGGGGAAAGGAACTGTCGGCAGCCAATTCTCAGGCAGCGATCAGACATTTTATGAACCAGAACAATATTATCACACGAGAATTTCTCCATGAGTCCTTCCGCTGAAAGGACAAAAAAGCTTCAACTTCGTTCTATGAGTGAGGTTGAAGCTTTTTTATAATAAAACCCAAATAAGTCCTTAACTATTTCTGATTACTTCTTCCAGATCGATATCGGCATACGCCTCTTCACCAAGATGCACGGATACAATGGTGTAGATCCGCTTGGTCAGTCTTGACATCAGCCGATCACCCGGTACTACAGAATATTCTTCCCGAAAATCCCCAATTTTGTGAAAACCGCTGGACATATGGATGTACAAGTTGCCTCTTCGTGTTTTACCATGTACCAACATCAAATCTCCTCCTGCTGTAACATCCTAATTTCCCTGTTACATGTATATCGGTCAGAACAAGATAGGATATAAGTCCTTGGTACTCTTTACCCGTTTCATATGATTTTGCACTTAAACGAAACGAGCCTGTCAGTGATGTGACAGACCCGTTTTTGTAAAGCTGTTTGCATAAATTACGAAGAATCTATTATTTATAGGATTCTGCTATTGCATTCGTTGCAATGATAGCATTGTACACGTCGTCAGGACTGACTGGAAATGGCATGTTGACCATCGTATCATTGGATGCACAAGCAGTCTCAGCTACTTGACGCCATTCGGCCTCAACAAATTCCTCTACCCCCAAATCACCAAGCGTCAACGGGAGACCTACATCCTTAATCAGCTTAATTACGGTTTCCAGTTCTTCTTTCGGAGCATTTTCCAGCACCAGCTGAGTTAACAGACCAAATGTAACCTTCTCGCCATGCTGTGCTTTGTGGAGCGAAGGAACAGCCGTCATACCATTATGAATAGCGTGTGCTGCTGCCAACCCACCTGATTCCGCACCGACACCACTCAAATAAATGGTCGCTTCGATCGTGTCCTCCACCGCACGAGTATATACTTTACGATCCACGGCACGTTTGGCCTTCACTGCATTTTCCAGCAGCGTTTCATAGCAAAGACGAGCAAGTCCCAGTCCTGTGGTGGAAGGCTTGTTCAAAACCAGGTTGTCCCCGTTGGACTGATAGCAAGCCCGGGCTTCAAAATAAGTCGCTAACGCATCACCGATTCCGGCTGCAAAGAAACGCGCAGGCGCTGCTGCCAGAATGCCCGTATCTGCCAGTACAACGTCCGGGTTAGTAGGCAGGAACAGATATTCATCAAAGGAGCCGTCCTTCTTATAAATAACCGCGAGCGCGGTACAAGGGGCATCTGTAGAAGCTATTGTCGGGAAAATAACGACAGGCAGCTTTTCATAATAAGCGGTTGCCTTGGCAGTATCCAGCGTTTTACCGCCGCCAATCCCTATAATGATGTTTGAGCCATGCTTACGCACCAATTCACGGTTACGCTCAATTTCTTCTTTCGTACACTCATATTGGAATTTCTCGAAAATCGCCTGGTTACCGGCTGCTTGAATAGAAGCACCAGCCTCCTTTTGAGCCCTTTCAAGAATAAACTCATCACAAATAACAAAGGCTTTATCGCCATAATCCTTAATGTAGTCATTTAATGACGAGAGCAGATTTTGACCAGAAATAAATTTTTTGGGTGAAGTAACGGACCTTACAACGTTTTCCATGTAAATTCCTCCTCAACTTTGACTCATGCCGAAACGAAAGCCATTTCAGCATGTGACAATCTAACTATAAACCTCTTTTTACCATATTAGAAGGAGTTTTATGGAATATTTTATGAACAAACTGTGTAGACCATCATCCTTTTACGGCCGCACTCCATTCAGAATACAGGATTCCCATCATGATACGGTCATAGCTATTACCATCACGCAGAACAGCGGCACGAACCCTTCCCTCAAGCTGAAAGCCTGCTTTTTCGTAGGTCCGAATGGCCTGATTGTTGTATTCAATGACATCCAATCCGACCCGGTTCAAATTTAATTCATAAAAGGCATAACGAAGAATGAGACGCACAGCTTCTGCCCCATAACCTTTGCCGCGGTATTCCATATCGCCAATGCCAATTGCAAGCTGCCCGGTTCGATTATTCCACTCAATCCCATGAATAGCAACAAAACCGATCAGGACATCATCGGCTAATGTTCTTAATCGAAAATACACCTCATTAGGGCTTGGAGTCCCTTCTGACTCCATCTGCTTCAATGTGTAAGGGAGTGCCAGATCCGTATCTACATTTCGCAGATACTCTGCATCCTCTCCCCATTTGAACATCACCTCGGCATCCTCTTCTCTCACTGCGGCTAGTTTAATTCGTTCTCCGCAAAATAAATTTTCCATCTTCATACGCGCTTCATCTCCTGTTGTACATTTTGTCCGTTTTTTTCACCATAACTGTCAATCTATTAAATACCCGCAATATAAGCTCCCCTTATGAATTTAATGTTTAAATTTTACAAAATAATCGAACATAACACAATCAAAATATCATAAGCATCCTATTTACAAAATGCTCAAAAAAGACCTTGCGGCCGCAAGGTCTTTCGTATTCTTAATATTTAAACAGCATAGCAACCAGTTGATATCCAGCTCCAATCGTCCAGAACAACACATAATCACCGCGCCGGATGCGACCGGATTCAATGCCTTCATACAAGGCAATGAACGGGCTGCTGGTGCCCGTGTAGCCATAGCGATCACCCACATAGATCATTTGGGCGTCCTCCAGCTGCAAATGGTCCTGGATCTTCAACACATTTGCCAACGAAAACTGAGATAGGCAATAAGCCCGTACATCTTGAGGTGCCAGTCCATTCTTCTTTAAAATACGTTCAAGCAGATCATATGTTGGGGGCAATGCCATATTGGCATCAAACGGAAGCCACTGAATGTATTTTCCGGGTGCATTCCTTTGAAGTGTTGCCGCTAATCCCTGAGCCGGATATAAAATTTTATCTATATTGATCGGGTCTGTAAAGTACATGGAATCTATAAAGCCGGTATCCTCTTCTGTACGCTCCAAAATGGCCGCACACGCAGCATCTCCATAATTCGCATAAGTAATTTCATCCTCGGGACCGGAAATAAGCGAGTTATAATCCGAGCCAATGATAAGCGCTGTCCGCACATCGGAATTAGACAGCATCGCTCGGCTGGCTTGATCAACAGCGACTGTCATACCTGCACAGTTTGCGTTAGAATCCATCACAGCTACGTCATGCCTGGCCCCAATCGCTTGGTGAACAAACAGCGCATTCATCGGGAACAGCGACTCAGGAACTTGGCTGGAGAACACGATCATATCCACATCACGACCTGTCATACCGGCTTGTTCCAGCGCTTTTTGTGCGGCTGCAATTCCCATCGTCAGACCGTTCTCATCCGGATTATCAATGATATAACGTTTTTTTCTGCCCATATGCTCCATAAAGCGTCGAATATCTTTGCCTTGCTCGTCAAAATGGCGAATGTAATACTCGTTATCCAGTGAATGGGACGGATGATAAACACCCAATGCTTTCATCTTAATATGGCTCACCGGCAGTTCCCCCTTGCACTCACCTCGGAGCATTATTTTACAACAATATCAACGTTGTTTAAACCTGCTTCACGTGCTACACGACCGAGCTGCATTTTAATAATTGTTTGTTGAAGGCTGATGTGGAAAACTACTTTGGCAAATCCGGTTTCTTTATAACGCACAAAAGAGCCCTTCAATTTCTCTACTTCTTCCGGGCCCAGCAGTTCCATTTGGGTGCAATCTACCGTAAGAGTAAACACGGATGCCTGAATGCTCGAAGTTTTGGCTGCATAATCTCTTACGAAACTCTCATACTCCTCTTGGCTAAAAACTCCATTCACCGCCATATGTACCGTTTTCATAGCTTGATTCACTTCAATGTTGTAAGGATGTTGACTCATTTTAGCAATACTCCTTTGATTTCAATTTTTTCCCATAAGAATATCGGACTATAAGAATATCGGAAAAATATGTAGATTTTTTAATATTAATCTAAAAAAATCACCACTAATAGTTTACAAATTTGTGAATATACAAAAAAACGCCACTGCTTCTGACTACAGGAGCAGTGGCGGATAACAAGTTATTAGCTTACATTGAATTAATTCGTAAACGTATGCCTGCCGAGCGAAATGACAGCCGGACGGCTTTTACTCCATTTGGCTGTGGCAATGGCCGGATTGTAATAATACAAGGACCCATTCGTCGGATCAGCACCATTCAGTGCTTGTCTTGCCGCACGGTATGCGGTCTGATTTGGCTTGAGACGGTATTGACCATCTTGTACAGCGGTGAACTGACCCGGCTGCAAAATAACGTCCGGAATCGAGCTTGGAAATTCACTGGACTGTACACGGTTTAATACGACAGCGCCAACAGCTACCTGTCCTTCAAATGATTCTCCTCGTGCCTCCGAATAAATGATCCGGGCCAACTGTTCCAAAGCAGTTAAGCGCACCTTGCCGAAGGAATCCAGCTTGGCCCGTGTAGCCGCTCCCGCTACACCGTCAGGCGTCAGGCCATTGTCTCGTTGAAAGCGGGCTACTGCTTTACTGGTCAGAGAACCATAGTACCCAGTAAAACCGGCCTTGAAATAACCGAGCGAATGCAGCTGCTGCTGAAGCTCCAGTACCCGAACGCTCTGAACCCCCTTCTTCAACGCTGATGCTTGCCCCGGTGCGACTGATAAGACAGTGCCCAGCATACACGCGCAGGACAGGATTAAAATAGATCGTTTTTTCATATTCCAGACAACCTCCTCTTTCATGTTCTGTCCGGTACAATCATTCCGGCCTGTACAACTCAGGGGCGTTTATCCGATGATGTTTCTTCTGCCATAGCTTATTTGCCTAGCTGCGGAAAGACGCGTTGCTACATATGGAATCGGACAAAGCTTCTTTCACACGTCCGTTGCAGTATACCACAAGCCGCAATTACGTATCATCCGGCTCTGGTCCTAAGACTACACCAGCCAATAAACGCAAGTTCTAAAGAGCTGAAGCGTAATAGAGGCAATGAACCCCTGTTCTGACCACACTTGAATACGTGACTTTTTTCGCTATTTTCGTCTTCATCTCGCCCGGAACCCAGAATCTTGCCCATGCACACATAGATAGGCAAATACATAAGGTAGCTGTACGATCATCAAATTTGGAATAACAGAAGGGCAGGAAACGGCACGTGAATGCAGATGTGGATTACACCTCTCCCTCCGTACAATTTACCTATAATTTAAGCGACAATGTTTTGTTTCAAAAGGACGCTCAAAATTCGATTAACGAGCTTTCGATCCAACAATTGAATACGTTGGCAAATGTATCGTTGCTGGACATCCGACTCAGTACGGCCAACGTGGTAGAACCTCATTACCATCAAAATGCCACAGAATTGGTATACTGCATCACTGGAGCAGTAACGGTATCGCTGATTAATCCGTTTACCAGCGAGTTGCGACATTTCCCGATTACACCTGGTCAGGTGGCTAACGTCCCTCAGGGATGGTGGCATTATCTCGTTGCTACGATGGACAACACTCATTTGCTAACAATATTTAATGCCCCCATCCCTGAATTCATTCTTGGCTCCGACGTCTTGCGGTTAACGCCAAGTAATATTCTGGCTCATACGTACTGCCTGAATGAGAATAAAATTCAGGAGGCGCTCAGCCCTATTAAAAAGTCTGTCCTCATCGGCCCTCCCAAGGATTGCAAGCAGCCGCTCCGAAAACCGGGCATACATGTGAGACTTGCCGATACTGTGGCACATCAACAGACCAGCCCTGAAAGAAGCTACGCATATACAAGCGAATATCCCGGTTTTTCCTTTAATCCCTATCAGGAGGCTTAACCCTGATCAGACCCTAAGTTGGGATTAAATCCCCCTTTCCTGTATATTCGCCGTTACCATTAGACCCTTCTTCTCATAAAATGCGAATGTACAAGAGGGGGTGATTGAATGGACGCTTACTACAGCTGCATGAAATGTATGAACCAAAAGGTGCGTATTCTAACAATGGACGGAAAACAGTATGTAGGAACGATTATGGATGTCGATCGTAATAACGTGTACTTAAAACCCGAGTCAAAAGGTTGTGTACGAACATCTGGCTTTTATCCTTACTGGGGAGTTAATGAGCAAATCTTAACTTTGAGCCTGTTCACCTTGCTTGCAATTGCATTAATTTAATCCGTGATCCGTGTCATGCCCTGTATGCACATGTCAAGCACCTCATATGACAGCTGTCCAGCCCGGCACAGATTGTGTCAGGGCTTTGTACACTGCGATTTGAGGTGCTTTATTATATAAACCATCCAGCTTATTCTAAAATGATTAAACCCCTCACCGGTTATATAGCGATGAGGGGTTTAACCTACTCATTTCAATTTAGACCCATAAAGACTTGGTGATGATGACCAGAAGAATGAACAATACCAGAATAGCACCTGTTGATGTCCAAGCACCTGGGTATCCGCCGCCGCCGCCATAACCTCTTTCACATTCACTCATGGATAAGTTCCTCCTTTAATTCAGGGTACAACATAGCTTATGTATTGAGTTTCCTTGTGGACCGGGCTTTTTGGCAATGTTGTGACTCTTTCCGTTTATGGGCAGGAGCATATACCCTTTCTAGGCAGAAGCATACACCCTTTCTGGGCAGGAGCATACGATATCATAACTAATCTTAAGGAGTGAAGCAATTGAATTCAAATCAAGCGTTCAGTTACAGCACCAATCAACCTTTTCCCCATCACCTTACCCCTCACCATGTCGTGGTATATCCTGTAGATCCGTGTGTAGTAGAAACATTAAAATCGGTGATCGGCAAATATGTTGTGCTAGAGACAACACGTGGCAGGATTGACGGATGCGTGGTGGACTGTAAGCCTGACCATGTCATTTTAGATATATACGGAAAAAAATACTTTGTTCGAATCAGCGAAATTGTATGGATTATGCCCAGCTAAACGATCAGACAACAAAAATCCTCGCAGATCCTATCCAGATTCGCGAGGATTTATCGTGCTATATCGTACTAATCAAGCTCTCCCGCCAGTGAAGAACGCAATTCATCGATCGTTCCGTTATATTCATCCAAATCCACCGCGCCACGGATACCCGGAACACTGCCTGTGCTGCTGTATTGCCAAGCCCACCAGCTATTCCAGGCTGGAACTGCAGTCGGCTTTTGCGTAGTGCTGTATCTGGCTACCCATAGTTTATACATAGAAAACGTAGGGTCAAACTTGGAAGCAAAAACATTGCCTGTGTATACGATTGGCTGGCGCCCGGTAAGCCTCTCCATTTCATCCAAAAAAGCATGAGCCACTTCACTAATTTGTGCGGGAGAAAGATTTTTGGGGTTATTTTCATAATCCAGCACAGGAGGCAGATCCAGCCTGCCTCCTGCTGAATCTATAGCCCTGGCAAAATTAGCAGCTTCCTGACGAGCCCCATCCACAGTAGTCGCGTTCAAAAAGTGGTAAGCGCCGACCAATATGTTGGCATCTCTGGCCCCCTGGACATTCACTAAAAATTGATTATCTTGATATTGGGTCCCTTCCGTTGCTTTAATGAAAGCGAAAGTCTTGCCTGCCGCCGCCACTTGCTGCCAATCGATATTGCCATTGTAGTGGGAAACGTCAATCCCCTGCGCATGTCCGTCGGAAGCAATCGAAGGCTCAGTTGGTGTAATAGCTGTATCTGGCCCGGCAGGTGTCGCCTCCTCTGTTTTCTGATCCAATGCTATAACAACCTTACCGTCATCCGCATTTTGTACATGATAAGATGTGCTGTTATTCAAATCTACCACAATGCGTACTGAAGCGGGATTTGTACTAAATTTAGAGTATCTGACTTGTGAAACATCAGGATCATCTGTAACTGGAAAAGCCCCTTGTCCACCTTTGTCAAAAGATTGTGATGATAGAAAATCATCAGAGAGTTTTGAATCAGGAATGTCTACCACAATACGATCTGCGTTAGTTAACGTAGTTACTTTGGGGCTTACTTTTCCATTCACTGCAATGGTTAATTGATGATCAGTAAAGCTAATTTGGCTGATAGCCGCACGTGCACTCTCTTCCACATCAGTGACAGTCTGAGTGGCAGAATTTCCGTGGGAAGACTCACTATTCCCATTTGAGGTAGCTGGAGTAGTCAGGATCACTGTTTTAAGCTCGCTGTTCCAGGTCACATCAATTCCCGTCTGTTCAGATACAAAGCGAATCGGAACATAGGTCGTCCCTCCTGTAAGCAATGGAGCTACTGCTAATCCCATTTGTCGTCCGTTAACAGAGGCAATGGGATTGTTGACCTGAAGACTGAGATTCTGATTCTTATCTTGATTCTGTATAGTTACAGTACTTGTCCTGGACTCCCAATTGACCTTATAACCTAATTCCTCCACAATGAGACGAAGTGGGACCAGCACATTCCCCTTTACCTCCTGAATCTGAACTCCCTCTGCAACACTTATATCTTTACCGTCCAGCTGAATATGTGAGCTTGAAGATGCAGCGTGGCTTTCTTCTGGAAATACGAGTAAAAATAAAAACAAAAAAGCAAACCAACGAATGTTCTTCATATGTACCCTACCATTCTCTAAATTTTCGCTTATCATCTTGCAATCTATGATCTCAAAACCTTTTATTTTGATAGACGCGAACAATATGTAAAAAGTTACGATTAGTTTAGCATATATTTAAAACTTACTCATTCACTGTACAAAAAAATTCTGCCCGCTATACAGCAAGCAGAGTTCTTTCAGGTGTTTATACTGATTTTTCAGCACATACGAATGAATATTTTCTCTCTTATTCACACTGTTAAATAGGTTAAACCTACAAGCATGATCGAAGTGATAGACAGCACCAGTAAGGGAAGCAGCGCTTTCTCCCGCAAAGCCTTAAAGCTTACATTCAGCCCCATGCCTACCATAGCCATCGTTAGCATAAATGTAGCAACTTGGGAAAGTCCGTTCATCAGTCTTGAAGGAACTACAATGTATTTTCCAAAAACATAGCTGCCCAACATACTTGTAGCGATAAAGCCAATGAGGAACCAAGGGAACTCTACTTTTGCTTCTGAACTGAGCTTCCCCGTGCGTTTCATCCAGTACATTAAAATAAAGCTGAGCGGTATTAGTAAAAAGACACGCCCCAGTTTGGCCAACAGGCCCATCGCAAGAGCATCCTGTCCGGCAGACGCCGCAGCTAAGGCCACATGTGCAATTTCATGCAGACTGCTACCCGACCAGATTCCGTACTGTATATCCGTCAAAGGAATCCATGGACGAAGCACTGTAAACAAAATGGAAAATACCGTTCCAACCAAGGCGATTAATCCAGCTCCAATGGCCGTATCCTCGTCTTTGGATTTCAACAAGGGGGAAACAGCCGCAATGGCTGCTGCACCACAAACTCCCGTTCCAATACCGAGAAGAAGCGACAGCGAAGCATCTGCCTTGAAACGTTTGGCCAGCCCAATCGTAAACAAGATAGAAAATATAACAATGCCTACATCACGCAAAAGCAAACCCAGGCCCTGATGAATGACAACATCCATATTAAGCTTTAGCCCATAAAGCACAATAGCTCCTCGCAGCAGTTTTTTAGCCGAAAACTCAACCCCTGGGCGTACAGCTTCAGGATACCCCTGCAACTGCCGGTACAGGACAGCAAGAAACATGGCGCAAGCCAAGGGGCCGACATAATGAACACCCGGCAATTCGTTCAGAGCATAGCCTGCCAACGCGAATATCATCGTTAGTACGATACCTAGTACACATTGGAGCCATCGCTTCCTGTTTGATGATAATTTGATGTATTTTGTATGACTGCTCATGGTGACTCCTCCAGTTCTGTATGTATCCAGCTTAATCCGTTTTTTGTCATAAGAAAAATAAATCATTATTATAATTATAATAAGTAAACAGATATGATCGATTTGGAGGAATGAGCATTGGATCAATCTTTAATCGTATTTGTTATGGTCGTGGACAAACAAAACTTCACACGAACTGCTGAAGCATTGCACATGACTCAGCCTGCTGTAAGTCAATATATTCAAACGCTGGAGCGAACCGTAGGAGCCCGCCTTTTGGAACGGAGCAACAAATATGTGCGCTTAACCAAAGCAGGTGAAATTGTGTATCATCATGCCCAGGAGATCATCCGCATGAACGCCCGAATGCAGTATTTGGTGGATGAGCTGATGAATACGGCACAAGGGAACCTGTCTATCGGTGCAAGCTACACGTATGGCGAGTACGTGCTGCCGCATGTGATTGGCAAAATGAGAGTGCAATATCCGCTCATTCAGCCCTCCATTACTATTGGCAACACCCAAGAAATCGAAAGACTGGTTATCCGTAATCAGCTGGATGTAGGAATTATTGAAGGAGAATTTCAGCATGATCATTTGTATATTGAATCATTTGCTGATGATGAAATGGTTATCGTCGCTCCACCAAATCACCGTTTGGCTGGCAGACCTCCAGTGGATTTAAGTGAGCTGCAAGAGGAGATCTGGATTCTGCGCGAAGAAGGCTCTGGAACCCGGGAAGCAGTTGAAAGGATGTTTGCGCAGTTTCAGTTTTCCCCTTCTCATATGATGGATTTTGGCAGCACACAGATCATCAAGGAGTCTGTAGAAGCAGGCTTGGGGATTTCGCTGCTGTCCCAATGGGTCATTCAGAAGGAACTCACTTTAGGTACACTAAAAATATTAGATATCCGTAATCTCCCGGTTATTCGAAAATTTTCTTTTCTGACCCCTTCTGCGGTATTTGAGACCAAAGCGACCAGCGTTTTTTTAGAGATTTTGCGAGGATATAGCGTGAAAAAACTCAGAAGCAACAAAAAAAGCACCGACCAGGTGCTTTAATAAATAAGCTTTAACAAATGATTGCTTTATGTGGAGAGATGATCTTTTCCATGATACAGGAAATGGGAGAAATCAGCGTAGCTGCCTTGAAATTGTTGCATATCATGGGCGGCAATACCTACAAAGTTTCCTGTAAAGCCACCGGATAAAAAGCTGATATCCTGCATTTCAAAAAGTCGCTTCCACTCAGGTTCGCCCCCGACTCCATAATAAAATTGCCCGTGGGTTGCTTGGACTTCTACAGCCAAATGTACAGGAAGATCATCCTGAAGCTTAATCACTTGCGGAACTAGCGTAAATGAATTAGCTTCACATCGCATCATGCGCAGCACTTTTCCTAGACTCTCTTCATAGCTAACATACGCATACAAATAATCCTCTTCGTTCAGATACAGCAAAAGCCCCGCCATTTGCAAATAGCTTACAGGCTGATACTCCAGGGCTGTTTCTGCCCGGAAATGATGATCCGTTTGCCGAATGGCAAGCACGTGATGCTGGAACAGGCTTTGTATCGATTCTCCAGCCCGAATTCGAAGATAGCCGGGACGCTGGCTCAGCGAACACCAGCTATCGTCTGCCAGTATACGCAGTGTATTCCACGTTTTATATAAAGCAGGTCGCTCGAAAAAATCTTCAAATATATAGCCTTGCTCTTGCTTGGCAGAGAACGTCCCTTTAGGTGCAGGCACCTCCAGTTGAGGGGTATGGCCCCCAGCGGTTAATCGCAGCCAGCCTGCATCATTCCAGTACACCTGCTGCAACGCTGTTTCCCGCCCCAAAATGGCATATTTCCCTTCCACAGGACGTGTACACAAATGCGCCATATACCATTCGCCGTCCGGCGTTTGCACAAGACTGCCATGCCCTGCACATTGTAAGGGGAACTGAGGCTGATCGCGTGACGTAAGCATCGGGTTCTGCGGGTCCACTTCATACGGCCCGGCTAACTGCTTCGAGCGCGCTACGGTAACCGCATGCCCCGTACCCGTTCCGCCCTCCGCTGTAATAAGGTAATAATATCCGTTTAGCTTATAGATATGAGGCGCTTCTGTTTTCTTCAAAGGAGTACAATCGAAAATTTTAACAGGCTCGCCAATAAGACGTTGCCGCCTGCTATCATATTCCTGCATGACAATCCCCGAAGATTTATTGCTTTCCAGCATGCGGTAATCCCACAACGCATTCAACAGCCATTTGCGCCCATCCTCGTCGTGAAATAAAGACGGATCGAATCCACTGCTGTTGAGATAAACCGGTTCTGACCACGGTCCCTGGATGGTAGGTGCCGTAATCACAAAATTATGAACGTCCTTGAATGGACGCTTGGTGCTCTTCACATCCGTATAGAGCAGATAAAAAAGGTTATCCGCATAGCTCAGCTGTGGCGCCCAAATACTGCAATTTTTCGGGTTTCCTCTTAAATCAACCTGATCAGTCAAAATATCCGTACAATGCTCCCAATGGGCCAAATCTTTGGACTGATACACTCGTACGCCAGGCAACCATTCAAACGATGACACCGCGATATAGTAAGTATCCTCGGCACGTATAATACATGGATCGGGATTAAAGCCTTTTAATATGGGATTTTGGATCATCATGAGATATCACTTCTCCTTGCTTCCAAAATGTAATTCCACCAAAAATCTGCCCCTTGCCCCACGCCTCTGCTCCAGCTTCAAAACAATCCGCCCACGGAACGCGCTGGCTGCGCAGCAAAGCAGCATCGGATACACCGTATTCCTGATAACACACGGTTTTCTCATTCGCGGCATTATCCCAATTGTCCCAGCCGCGTGGATCAATATGCTCGCCCATTTTACAATCGACAAACACCGTCCTGGCATACTCACGCCACGGACGTCCCAAAAATACCGGGGTAATATCCGGCTCTGCGGTTAAACAGCAGCGGTGGAATACATAGCCGTACGCTTGCCCTTGTGGTGTAGAGGCGGCTGTGACATAGCTCGTTTGGTTCTCATGATGGCGTAAACTGCGAATTTCGCAATCCTCAAAATAAGCGGTGGCCCCGCCAAAAATAAAGTCCACCGTCCCCTCAATATAGCAATGCTGATAAAGCTGGCGATAGTGAGCGTGGTGCTCTCTCAAAGGAATTCCGCCAAACTTTAAGCGCTCCTTCGGGGCCGGAGGCAGAGGACCTGTAAATAACGTGTCCTGATGCCCTTTAAAGGTACAGTTTCTAAACACGGTTTTATCACAATGAGCATACACGGCAACGGCCTGCCCAATGGCTTCTCCCTGTCCGGCCGTGTTGGAAATTGTGAGATTTTCCAGGATCAGATGGCTGCCCCCTAAAAATAAAGTGGGTGTCGCAAAGGTGCCTATTTCCTCCCCTGCTTCATCACGCTCCCTGGCGTACCGGTTCATACGGATGTCGACCTGTCCGATACCTATGATATGTAGATTGGAACGGTAAATCCGCACCTCTTCCTCATAGGTACCTGATAAAATAGTTAGCGTTTCCATTTCGTTGGAAGACGACTGCTCCAATACAGCAATCGCCTCCTGAATCGTATGGAAATCACAAAAGGATTCTTTCCCCACCAGCATGGTTTCCCCAATCCTTTCATTCGATTTACAAGTGCTCGGCTAAAAATGATTGCCACGCCGTTCGCATTTCCAGCGTCTCCATATGTCCGCCGCCCGCAATCACAGGCTGCCAATGCTCAGGGTGACCCGCTTCCCTGTATGCTTCCAGCAGTCCTTTTGCCAAATGCTCAACCCCTTCAATCGGACACATCCGATCATTTTGGCCTGTTATGCTCATACGTGGACGAGGCACAATTCGTTTTTGAATATCCAGGGTCGTAAAATGCTTTAACAAGCCCGGGACATAGGAATAGAAGCCGTGATGATCCAGGCCTCTTTTGGCGATCAGCGTATGGGCATCTACCTGTCCGCAAATATCAACGGTGACCTGTATCCGTTCATCCAGGGCAGCCAGCCACCACGCCATGAGGCCACCCATCGACATGCCGATCGTTGCGATGCGGGAAGCATCAATGTCCTCACGCTGGCACATATAATCCAATAAGCGTCGGTTATCGTAAAGCATCATGCCCCACAACACCTGTCCCTGCCAGAGCATTTCCTTGACCAGTTCACTCTCGGTTTTCCCCCCGCGTTCATTGAATCCCCACATGTCAATACAGCATACGCAATACCCCATGTCTGTCAGGGTTGCAGCAAACGAGGGCTGCTGCAGATAAGAGCTGCTGTTGATCAATTCCTTGCGACCGTTCGAATAATTGCCCCCATGCGAATGATTGAAAATGACCAGTGGAAACGGGCCGTCCCCCTGTAAGGGGGTGGCAACATAAGTGGGTACAGGCTCGATCCCGTTTATATCCAGCAGGAGACATTCCAGTCGATATCCCTCCTGCTCCTCTTGGTTCAGCAAAGTTGCTGTCACAGGCCGATCCTCCGGAAGATCTCCTAATAATGCTTGCAGCCTATCCACGTTCCTTCCTCCCCTCAGCTCCTCCCTAATTCAAAATAGTTTGACTGGAAGGCTCCACAGTTACTTGTTCTATCAGCTTTTCTGGCTTGGCTGTATTCTTGGAATGACAACGATTGATTTCAACGTCTTCCCCATTTTCAATGTAGAAGGCAGGACCCTCATGATTCTCAATCGTCACCTGCTGAAAACGGATATCTTTCACATTACCTAGATAGAAGCCACGGTTATTCATATCCTCGATCCCTGCCATCATAGCGGGACGACCGGGAATCGCATTTTTCGCCATGGAAATATCTATATTGGAAAATGTAATTTCAGCAATGTATTGCTCCGCAAGCCCGTACAGGAACCCGGCGGCTGCATGAACCTGCCGTGCCGTAATATCGGAGAAATGGATTCGTCTAAAGCAGGGAGTTTCATCGGTAACCGGATAGGGATTTTTGTCCCAGACATATTTGTCCTTGCCCCGAGGTCCGCAGAAATAATACAGGTTCAGAATAAATGGACAAATGACCTCTTCCATCACAATGTTGCTGACGCGAATATCCTCAATGATTCCGCCGCGTCCCCGTCTTGATTTCAAACGTATGCCCCGATCTGTTTGCTTGAACACACAATTGCTGATCGTAACATTACGGATGTCTCCGCTCATTTCGCTCCCTAATACGACGCCGCCATGTCCATGCACCATCGTACAATTGGTAATCGTAATATTTTCGCATGGAATCCGCTCCTGCGTATCTTCTGTTCCTGCTTTGATCGCAATACAGTCATCGCCCACATCGATATTACAGTTGCTGATACGAACATTGGAACAGGATTCGGGATTAATGCCATCGGTATTGGGGGAGTCTGCCGGGTTAAGAATGGACAAATTGTCAATCGTCACGTTGTAGCAGGCGATGGGATTGACAGTCCAGCTGGGGGAATTTTTCAGCATGACATCTTTAATGGTGACCCGCTGACAACGGTCAAAGCTGATTAATTTCGGTCTCGGATACTGTAGCTCCTCAGGATGGTTTCGATGCTTTTCCCACCACGGTTGACCATTTCCATCCAAGGTTCCGCTACCTGTAATTGAAATATTTTCGAGGTTCTGTCCGTAAATACACGAAGCATGTACTTCCCGCTGAACCCCTTCCCATCTGGATTCCACCACAGGATAGTCGGCTGGATTTGTACTGAAAGAAAGAATGGCGCCAGGGCTTAAATGCAGTTCAATATTACTTTTAAGAAAGATAGCTCCTGTAAGGTACGTACCCGAAGGAATAACTACCGTGCCTCCCCCGGCATTGCTGGCCGCTTCAATTGCATTCGCAATTGCTTCCGTTGCCAACGTCGTACCATCCTGAGGGGCTCCATAATCTACAATGTTATACGCTTGCATTTCGTTCTCTCCCATCTCTGTATTTTGTGAATGCGGAAAATAAAGGATGTGGTCCGTTCCAGTTTGGTAACATGGAGCAGTCGGATGATGCTATCCAAGCGAGCTTTCCTACGGAAAGCTTTTCAAGTGACCGCTTCGCTAGTATAGCACCATTCCGTCTGCTACGTTTTTGTGTTCATTTTTTGAAATCGACTTATCAGGTCCTTATTTTTTTGATTTCTTATACGCTTCCTCATATTCAGCGGTAATCCGTGATCCACCGGATTTTTTCCAGTTTTCTACGGCTGCCTTAAATCCGGCTTCATCAAGCTCACCCATAATAAATTTGAAGGAGGCGTCGGTAATGATTTTCTCCAGCTCTGTGCCTTGCTCATTAGCCGTGACTGAATCCAGGGGCACCGTCGGGTCCAGAACAGCAAATTTATTATTTTCCCGGACTAATTCATTAGCCATTTCCTTTTCCGGATTGGCATCTTTAAGGTTATAGGTCACTTCACTTGGTCTGGAGCTTGAAAACGGCTGAACATCGGCCTGCCACAAATCTGTATTCATAATTTTAAAGGCTCCGTCTTTTTCAATCTTATAATGAGTGCCTTCAATCCCACCGGTCATATACATATATACATCTTTGTCAATTAAGTCATCTACAAATTGCAGCAGTCTTTTCAGCTCAGCTTCCGTCTTTACTTCGGATTTAGGAAACGCCAGCAAACCACCTACCCCGCTTCCCTCAGACCATACGTGGTATTTGCCATCTCCATTCGAAATCTTGTTAACGGGCACCAGCTTCAATCCCTTTTGTAATCCTTGGGACAGTGTTCTGAGGTTAGAGATATCAATCATGCCCGTATAAATACCTGTTTTCCCTTGAGCGAATTGTTGCTGCTGGTCCGTTTTGGCGGTTACAGCAAAGTCTTTAGAGATATATCCGTTTTTGTATAGCTTTTGGGAATACTTTAACGTTTCCAGATATTGAGGAGTGTCAAATTCCGGCGTAAACTTTCCGCTTTCATCTACTTTCCAGCCATTCGGTGTACCAAAGTAGGAACTTAAGGTTTTGAAGCTGCTGTAGCGCAGATCCGATCTGTCACCAAACCCGGTCGTATCATTTTTGCCATTCCCGTCCGGATCATCTTCTGTAAACGCTCTCGCAACTTCATACAGTTCATCCAGCGTCGTCGGCACCTTCAAACCTAAGCGATCCAGCCAATCCTGACGAATGACCAGCCCCGCCCGAGCCAGATTCTTCTGGAACGGAACACCATACAGCACCCCTTCTATGGAAGCGGCTTCCCGCACTTCAGGCGGGATTTTTTTCAAATTTTCATAATCATCCAAATATTTTCCTACATCCCAGAATAGACCCGATTTCAATGAACTCCGCACTGAAGAATTTGTCATCATCGTCAGAGTCACCATATCTGCCAATTCACCCGAAGCTAGTGCAGTGGTGATTCTCTCTTCCTTGGAAGCATCCGGCACCCAGTTGAAGGTGATTTTGGAGTTGGTGTATTCTTCGATTTTACTTTTGATCGTTTCTGTAGGCGGCGAAGCTGTATGCAATACGTTTAACCAGGTAAATTCCAGTTTGGACTTCGGATCATAGGTTTGGCTGCTTTGATCCTCTGCTCCCTTGTCACCACAAGCAGCTAAAAAAACACTCATGACCATAAGTACGGCAAGAAGGCCCGATACTCCCTTTTTCATCGTGATCCCTTTTTTCATCATGTTTGCTCCTTTTCTGTTCATATGTTTATGCCATATCTTCCTCTTTCACCAGAACCTCTCGCTCTATTTTGCTAAACACCTGATGCGTCATCCACATCACGAGATAACCGAGGATACTCGCTCCGGCAAAAGTCAGAATTCCCGGGTACAAGCCTAAAATCAATGCAAAAAGCACGACAATGGCTACAAAAAGAACAAGTGTATATTGTAAATACGAAAATCCAATCACGATCGACATTTTGATTTTCAGTTTGATGCCTTTCCAATCATAGTGAGCCAGCAGCGGAAAAATGTACGCCAAAGAGATCAGATACAAAAAGGCTCCAATAAGCGTCACCACACGAACATACCAGGACGAGACATTGACGATATCCACGTAAAGCACATAGCCCACGAGGCTGTAGAGTCCGCCAATAATCGCTGCTTCTTTAAAACTTTCTCTAAAGTAACGTACAAACGTCGAAAAAATGGGCACATCCTCATTGCCCCGAATCCATTGCCTTAAAACACTCAGCATGGCGACGGTTGCAGGCCCCACACCTATAAAGCCCAAGCCCAGGATTGTCGCAACCGTCCATAGCAGGTTAAGGTAAACCAGCCGAAGCAGGCGCATGCACCATTTGTTCATGTTTTCTACAAACCGTACCATTCTGCATCCTTCCCGTCGTCATTAGTAAACGCCGTCCTCACCAAATTTCTTGGCCAGTCGATTAGAGAACATAATCAGGATTAATCCTACTACCCCTTTAAAAAGTCCTACCGTCGTACTGAAGCTTAACTGTCCATTTTTTAAGCCCGCGGTATAAATGTAGGTGTCAAAAATTTCGGCAACCTCACGGTTCAGTGAGTTCAACAGCAGATACATATGCTCAAAGCCCAAATCCAGCGTGCTGCCGATTTTCAAAATGAGCAGTGTAATAATAACCGGGCGGATTGCCGGCAAGGTAACATGCCATGTTTTTCGTAATCGTCCTGCACCGTCCATTTCTGCTGCCTCGTACAATTGCGTATCTACCACTGTGATTGCGGATAAATAAATGATGGTAGACCAGCCGAGCTCCTTCCAGATGACTTGCCCCATGTAGACAGTCCGCAGCCATTCCGGAGAAGTTAAGAAGCTGATTTTCTCACCGCCCAGCGCGGCAATTATTTCATTCAATACCCCGCCGTCCACCGTAAGGAATACATAAGAAATCGAAACGATGATAACCCATGACATAAAGTGCGGGATGTAGATGATGGTTTGAATAATGTTTTTAAAAAACAGCTTCCTGACCTCATTCAGCATCAATGCCAAAATGATAGGTAATGGGAAAAAGATTACAATGTTCAGTGCAAATAAAATTAGCGTATTGCGTAACAGCATAAAAAATGTAGGCTCGGTAAATAAACGGATAAAATGCTTCATGCCTACCCACGGACTACCCGTGATTCCCTGAAAGGCTTGATAATCCTGAAACGCAATGACCAAGCCCCCCATGGGGAAGTACTTAAAAATAATGAAGTACACCAGCCCGGGTAACACCATCAGATACAGCAGCTTGTGTTTTTGCATGCGTAAAAGACTTTCCGGGGTTCTTTTGTTCTTTTTCATTTTCATCTTCATGTCAGATGCGGGGACACTTGAAACCTTCATTCATTCGACCTCCTCCAAACGTTCCTGTATACGTTTTCAAGAGTACGTGATTTTTCGCGTTCCGCATATAATCACCAAATGATAGCGTTTACAAAACTGTATGCACAGCCTACTTTTCAGCCTTTTCACCTTACCTAATGATTACTATACAATCTAATGATTATCCTCTTTTTTCCATGCTTAGGGAGCACCTCAAGTTTTGATTATATACGGAATTTCTTCCACTTGATAAGGTAGACATGTAAACGATTACGAGGAGGTCACCCTATTGACGCAACGATTACAAAAACAAAAATTACGAAAAAAAGAATCGCTGGGCAGTCGTATTTTCAACATTGTAAATAGTACATTATTGATTCTCATTGCCCTCACTTGTCTCTTGCCTTTTTTGAATATCATCGCCAGCTCTTTTGCCTCAACCGAAGAAGTGATAGCCAAAAAGTTCATTTTATTCCCGGTTACTTTTTCCTTGGATGCCTATCGCTATATCCTGTCGACTCCAACGATTTTTAGAGGTCTCGGGGTCTCGGTCGGAGTAACGATCGTCGGTACCGTCGTAAGTATGATTTTTACCGCTTTTATGGCCTATGGATTATCACGAAAATATTTACTTGGCCGCAATACAATTAACTTCATTGTTGTGTTTTCGATGCTGTTTAGCGGGGGAATGATTCCGACCTTCCTGGTCGTCAAAAGCATGGGGCTTATCAACTCGTATTGGTCCTTGATTCTTCCCGTGGCCATTAATGCGTTTAACCTGATTATTATGCGTAACTTTTTTCAGGCTTTGCCGGATGATTTGGAGGAATCCGCCAAGATGGACGGGTGTAACGATTTTGGAATCTTCTTTAAAATTATGCTGCCCTTAGCCTTGCCTTCGATTGCAACCATTTCCCTATTCTATGCGGTAGCCTACTGGAATACGTATATGCACGCCATTCTCTATATCAATGACTCTGCCAAATGGCCGATTCAAGTCTTGCTCCGTCAAATTGTAATCGTTTCCAGTGGCATGCAGGCAGAAGGAACCGCTGTAGATGTCATCCCGCCTGCGCAGACAATTAAGATGGCGGTCATTGTCATTGCAACCGTGCCGATGTTAATCGTGTATCCATTTGTACAAAAGCACTTTGTCAAAGGGGCTTTGCTAGGGGCGGTTAAAGGGTAAGCTGCCCCTGGATTGCTGTGAAGTTCAGGTCAATTGGCTTGCTTCATCTTCCGATAAGCTCCCGGTGTGACCTGTTCCTTCTTCCGAAACGAGCGAATAAAGTTTTGCGAATTATGATATTGCAAGCGCTCGGCGATTTCTTTAATCGTCATATCCGTTTCGACGAGCCACTTCTTGCTCATTTGCAGCCGGTAGCCCATCAGATATTCGCTGAACGTCGTTCCGTATTCTTTTTTGAAAATACTGCTTAAATAATTCGGATTGTAATGAAGCCGGTCTCCGATAAGTTCCAAAGATAATTCCTGGTCATATTCAGCACGGATAATAGCAGCAATTTTTTCCGAGAGCGAGCGGAATTGCTGATTCGTCTTCTCCTTCATGCTTTTTACCATGGGCAAAATAATTTGCTCTACCAGCATACGCTCAATCTCTTCCGGGTTTCGGATGTCCAGCAAGCGATGATACAGGGCATGATTGTCTTGCGTCAGCAGCACCTCGATTCCTAACAGCTGTTCCAATTGGATGAGGTTATTCACAAACCGTACCAGCAGCACCTCAAAGTTCATGGAATGATTGTTCTTGGTCATCATTTCCGCCAATAAAGAATGGACCGTATGGTTTACCTGCTCTTCATCTCCTATTCGGATGGCGTCAAACAGCTGCGATTCCAATTCCGTAGGATAGTGAAGCAGCACCGGACCTGAAATGACCATGGAAATATCTTCGTAAAAAATAATCGACTCTTTACCTAAATTTAAACGATGATGTAAGGCTTGCTTGCTCATCTCGCAGGCTTCTTTACTATCCAATAAGTTGCTATACGCTGTACTAATGCCGATGCTGATGGAAACATTCAAATACTCTTTTACGGTTTGAATCAAAAGAGTCGCATCATCCAGTACCTGCTTTCTTATTTCATGCTCGTTCTTGTCTGTCAATATGAATATGGTAGCCTGGGTATCATCATTCAAAATGATGGGCAGCATGCGCTGCTGCTCTGGAATCGTTTCTTCTACAATTTTGTTAATGGCCAGCAGCAGCACATCTTTATCCGACGGCTCCCGATCTCCCAGATTGTCCAGTTGGATCAGCATTGTAATATACATTTGATTTTCAAACTGCGAATAGCCGAGGCGAGGCATTTTTCGTGCCAATTCCTCCTCAGAAATACGTTTGCGGAACAGGTTGAGAATCAATTGGGTTTCAAGCTGCGGCATTTCGGACTGAATAAGGCTTTCCAGGCTTTCCTTCTCTGTAACAATGGTGTCAATAGAATCAATGATCCATTCAATTTCATTTTTGGAAGGCTCATTTTTGAACGTGAAATTAGGGTTCTTGGGGAGACTGCGTTGAATCTGCTGGAATGGCTTGGTAAAATAAATAGCAATGAAATACGCCACCACTACAATTAAAAGCGTTAGCACAAGTCCCATCATGATGATCCCAAATTTGGTCGTTTGAAATGCATTCGCAATTTCATTTTTATCTAATACCGTTAAGTAAGTCCAATTGTTATATGCAGATTTGGCATAAATGATTTGCCGTGCAGGCTGATGATTGCCTTTTTCCAATGTCAGCATGCCTGTGTTGTCAGATTTAGCCGTAACTTCTGAAATGTGTCTGAGTTGCTGGGCAGACAGTAACTGTTGTACAGGCTGAGTTTCGTACATTAAATCGCCTTGATTATTCAGAATGAAAACGGGCATATGATCCTCTGTCTGAATGGTGCGATTTAAAGTCTGCAGCGATATATCGGACAGGGCAATGGCTTGCTTCTTTTTGGAGAATACAGGCAAGGTATTCACAAAACGGATTCCTTTATCTGTTTTAATCCAGAACAAACCCTTATCCTGTTCATCGATATACGTATTCATCAGCTTTTCCCGTTCTGTTTTTGTCAAATAGGACAGGCTGCCATTAGAGATTTTCCAATTCTGGTCCAGGCTGATTAGTGAATATTCCGTTCCTTCCAATCCCATCGTGGCAATATAATTAAGCTGCGTATTCACATTCCGATAGGCTATAAAATCTTTTTCTGTAATGGGATGTTTCACAACTTCATTAAACGAGCTGGTTGTGCTGTACGTATTAAAAGCATATTCAATCGTTTGTATCTTCTGCTCCAGACTGTTTCTCATCTGTGCCATGTAGCTTTGCTTGGTATTGGAAACTCTCTCTACAACGGAGCTAATTGTTGTAAAATAGATGTAGCTGCCGAAGCTGGCCACCAGTCCTATTCCCAAAACCAGAATCGTAATAAAAATGGTGTAGAACATTCTTCCTTTTTTCATTGCGCTCCCCCTTTGGTTTTTTGCATTACACCAAAATTATAGCGCTTTCATTATGAGGTTTAAATCATTTTTTTCACGTGTGCATTATTTTTTACATCCGTATGGTTCCAGTTTAAGTTGATTTTTTTCGTTGGCGGCATCTAAAAAGAAACCTGGAGGTACCTTATGTTACACGTTATCAGTACTAAAGAAGAGATTATAAAAGAACAATTTCCATCAGACACGTCCTTTCTCTCCCTCTATCCAGCTGCAGTTCAGGAGGCTCGTCCTTTTATATTGGTATTGCCCGGCGGTGGCTATGAGCATTTGGCCTCACATGAAGGAGAACCTATCGCCCGATGGTTGAATGATTTGGGCATCCATGCAGGAGTGCTGGAATATCAAATCGGCGATTTCGAGATCAACTCCTTGTTGGAGGATGTGGAGCATACCCTGCAATGGGTTCGCCAAACACCAAAAGACTGGCCTGTGATTCCTGAACAAGTGGGACTGATCGGTTTCTCGGCGGGTGGGCATTTGGCCTCCATCGTTGCCACCAGAGGATCGGAGAAGCCCAATCTTCTGCTGCTGGGATACCCCGTCATTTCGTTCCACGACCGTTATACACATATCGGAAGCCGTACACATTTTTTAGGTGAACAGCCGACACAGGACCAGCTTCAAGCCTTTTCATCCGATCAGCAAGTGACTTCACAGACACCTCCAACTTTTATGTGGACTACAGCCAATGACGCCACCGTTCCGGTAGAAAACAGCCTCTTGTTTGCTTCCGCATTGTCCAAGGAAGGGATTCCATTTGAGCTACATGTATTCGAGGAAGGACGACACGGTTTAGGGCTGGCAGAGGATAACCTTGAATGCCGACAATGGCTCAAGCTGGCCGAAGCATGGCTTCAAAAAAATCATTATGTTCAAGCAAAACAGCCATTGCCCACCCGACTATTTATCGCCGGAGACTCGACTGCAGCTCAAAAAGGAGCTACCGAAAAACCGATGACAGGCTGGGGCGAACACTTGCAAAGCTACTTGGACCCGTCTGTTCATGTGGACAATCGCGCGGTGAATGGGCGCAGCACCAAATCCTTTATAGCAGAAGGCCGGTTGGCTGATATTGAAAAGGATTTTCAAGCTGACGATTATCTGTTTATTCAGTTTGGACACAACGATGAGAAAAAAGAAGATCCCACCCGTTATACCGATCCTGACGGGGAATACCGCCAAAACCTCATTCAATGCATCGAATCTGCTCGGCAGCGCGGCGGGGTTCCCGTGTTATTAACCTCTGTAAGCCGCCGCCGCTTTACCGCAGACGGTGAACCTGATCCGCTGGCTGTGGGAGCCTATCCCGCAGCCATGAGACAAGTAGCGGAGCAAACCCATACACCGCTGCTCGATATTTTTGAGGCTTCTCAGCAGCTTTATCGTTCCATGGGTGAAGAAGCGTCCCGGCAGCTATTTATGCATTTGCCTGAACAAACGCATCCGAATTATCCTGCCGGTGTAACGGATAATACCCATTTTTCCGACGAAGGAGCAAGACAGATCGCCAAGCTTGTGGCAGAGGCCATTCATCAATGTGCCGAATTGTCTACATTAAAGCGACGTATGGTCGGATGGAATCAAAACAACGGTGAATGTCTGATGCACGAGCTTGTAAAATGACATGAAGAATTCTTTAATTGTTATATTTTAATTCTTTTGTATCTTATAGGACTTTAGAACCGTTTTATTGTATGATTTTGACAACATTTGTCGAATGAAGTGAAATCAACAATTTTACATGGTATATTTTAGGAGCTCATATCATACATCAGGAGGAATTCTTTATGAATACTAAAAAAATATTATTATCAGCAGCCTTGTCTTTGGGACTCATTGGCAGTATTATCGTCCCTAGTGCGTCCGCAGCAGTAGGTCCTTCTCCGGTAATTACGCCTATTGTAGAAGTTAACGGAGTATACTACAGAACTGCTACGCTGCCACGAAATTATTCCTATGCACTGTCGAATTACCCAGGGGATACTTATAAAGTAGCAAGCGGAAATGTCACAGTCTCCCCCTCCGGCGTGGTAACAACCACCACTGCAACGACCGCAAGAGTCGAAATTTATGGTGGTAACGGCAAATTGAGAATGGTATACACCGTTAAAGTACTCTAAGATAAAAACGATAAAAATAGCACTGTCCGTTTATTTGGGCAGTGCTTTCTTTATGGACGTCTTTCTTTATAGACTCTAATCCTACTAGCTATAGCAACGTATTCATGGAGTGCTTCAATATTATTGCTATTCAATGTCCTGTTCTTTGAACTCTAAAGATCATATTCAGACCGAATCCAACCAAAACGAGACCCGTAGCTTTATCAATAACATTTTGTACTCGCGGAGACATTAACCATTTCCTTACATAACTCAATAAGAATACGATTGTGGCAAACCAAACAATGGAAACAGCTGCATAGAAAAATCCCATAAGTAAAAATTGCAGGCTTGGATTGTAGTCCGGCATAATAAATTGTGGTAAAAACGTTAGAAAAAATATGGCTACTTTAGGATTTAAGGTGTTAGATATGAGCCCTTGCATAAAGGGTGATTTCTTCGAGTGTACTGACTGATCATAATTCTCTGTTGGTTTACGTCGTTTGATGAAAGATAATAGGCCCATATAAATCAAATAGATCGCCCCGATATACTTAACAATTTCAAATGCGAATGCTGATTTCATTAAGAGCAAAGAAAGTCCCAATGCAGCAGCAGCCGTATGAACAAGAACACCCGTAGTTATACCTAGTGCAATTTTGATACCATCCTTTTTGCCATCGGTGAGTGTTCGCTTTGTAATTAATGCGAAATCAATCCCGGGTGACATGACTATAAAAATAAGTAATATCACAAAAGCTAGTATGTCATTCATGAATGTGCCTCCATTAATTGAAATTTCGGATACATAATATTAACGCGTTGCTGTTCTTTTTTCAACCTCCGTAGTCATCCTCCTGGGGCTCAATATCCGCCGCATTCAACTCCCTCTGGTCATCAATAAGCTCTTGCTCCAACCCATCATTCTCCGTCAGACCGCCTAGTTCTATCAGCGCATCTACCGCGACTACACATAAAGTCAGAATTAACGTACTGTTCTAAAATCCCTATTTCCCTGTGAAACTTCTTTTCTTATACTCACTACCCATTCCTCCATAGAACTAAAAAGAGGTTGAAAACAACAAAAAAACCCTTGCTACGCAAGGGTTTTCGAGGAAATGGGCCCTGAGGGACTCGAACCCCCGACCAATCGGTTATGAGCCGACCGCTCTAACCAACTGAGCTAAGGGCCCTCAAAAAAATATGTATATTCACGCTACATATTCATAACAGCAACGTTAATTAATATACAACATTTTCTTGTGTTTCGTCAATAGTTTTTTAAATATTTTTTTACTTTAATAGCTCACGGAATAAATCGGACGCCATAACGTCCCTTGCGCGAGCGGTACACCTCCACTGCACGGGGATCGTTGTAGCCGTACATCCAGCCGTCATGCTCCAGCCTTTTTGCCAGGCACCCGGCCTGAAATTTAGTCGTGTACAGTCTGCCATAGTAAACCCAATACATCCGAACTCCCTCTTTTCACATGATGGTAGGAGTTAGTGTAACCGGATCGAATTCGATTTACACAGCCTGAAGCATAACAATCTATGCTGGATGGCAAAGAGTCTGTGCCGTACTAGTCATTAGCTCCGTTGCCTCTATATGCTCCGCCTTATTTGCCAAAGGATGCCGGGTCCTGACGCCAGGAACGCAGCAGCTCCATCTCTTCCTCCTGAATGGTTCCTTCACGCAAGGCAACCTCCATCAAAGCCGTGTAATTGGACAAGCTTTGCAGCTTCACGCCCGCTTCTGCAAAAGCTTGAGTGGCTTTGTCCAGCTGGTAGCTGAAAATAGCCAGTACAGCTAACGGCTGAGCGCCTGCTTGCTCTACAGCCTGTGCTGCTTTAATGGAGCTCCCTCCGGTAGAGATGAGATCCTCGATAACCATAACCTTTTGTCCGGCGCTGATGCGGCCTTCGATTTGGTTCTCTTTCCCGTGTCCTTTGGCTTTGTCCCTTACATAGGCCATCGGCAAATTCAGCTTTTGCGCCACCCAGGCCGCATGAGGAATCCCTGCTGTAGCGGTCCCTGCAATGACTTCGGTTTCGGGATATTGCTCGCGGATGAGGGCAGCAAATGAGTCTGCAATCAGCTCACGCACCTCCGGGTAGGACATGGTAAGGCGATTGTCACAGTAGATAGGGGATTTAATACCGGATGTCCATGTAAAAGGCTGTTGCGGACGCAATGCCACCGCCTGAATGCGTAACAGATGGGATGCAATTTGCTCTGGTGTATTGTTTAATGTAGTCATACTTGGTTCATCTCCTCAATAATATGTTCCGCTGCGGCGCGTGGGTCTGGTGCCGCCGTGATCGGTCGTCCAACGACAATGTAGCTGCTGCCTTGGGCAATGGCTTGTCCAGGGGTAAGCACACGCGACTGATCGCCTGTAGCGCTGCCTGCCGGGCGAATGCCAGGGGTTATGGTTTTAAAGTCAGACCCGCATACGGCGCGAATCGCAGGCACTTCCAATGGGGATGCTACCACACCGTCCAGCCCCGCCTCACGAGTCAGCTGTGCGTAGCGCACGACTACATCCTGTACCGTACCAGGAATGCCCAGCTCCGTATTCATGGTCGTCTGATCCGTGCTGGTCAGTTGTGTAACTGCAATAATGAGCGGCATGGCGAGCGAGCTGTCTGCGGAAATCGCTGCTTCGGCTCCGGCTCTGGCCGCTGCCATCATGCTGCGGCCTCCAGCAGCGTGTACGTTAAACATATCCACGCCTAAGCGGGTAATGCTCTCCGCCCCTCCCCGCACCGTGTTAGGGATATCATGCATTTTCAAATCCAGAAAAACGGAGTATCCTCTCGATTTTAACTGTTCTACAAAAGCAGGTCCTGCACTATAAAACAGCTGCATACCTACTTTTATATAACAAGGGATACCCTCCAGCTGCCGAATTAACTGCTCCGCCTGCTGCGCATCAGGGTAATCTAACGCGACCATCAGCCGTCCTGCCATTTGCTGAAATGCTTCGTTCACCGTTCTACATCCCCTTTTCACGTCAATTCGGGTATATTTGCCCGTGATAAAGGACATCCGTCAGCAAAAGCTGATGAATGTCCTTCCTGGTGCTACTTATTTTTCATGATCTATTTGTATCGCGTTAATTGCTCAGAACCGGCATGGATTCGGACGTGAAATTAATCGTCTCCAGCATTCTTAACAAAGCGCGTACGGTATCCAGCGAGGTCATGCAGACAATACCGTTCTCAACCGCTTCGCGGCGAATGCGGAATCCGTCACGCTCTGGCGTTTTCCCTTTGGTCAGCGTGTTGAAGACGAAATTGGCTTCGCCTGTGCGGATCATATCCAGAATATTCGGATTGCCCTCACTTAGCTTGTTAACCGTGTTCACCGGAATGTTAGCCTGTTCCAGTGCCGTTGCCGTTCCGCCTGTAGCAATAATTTTGTAGCCCAGTCTGTAAAAGCCCTGCATCAGCTCGACAGCTTCTTCTTTATCTTTATCCGCTACCGTGATGATGATCGCTCCGGTGGATGGGATTTTCATACCCGCGCCCACGAGTCCTTTGTACAGCGCTTTGGCATACTGGATATCACGACCCATAACTTCACCTGTCGATTTCATTTCCGGCCCCAGCGTTGGCTCTACACGGCGCAGTTTGGCAAAGGAGAATACCGGAACCTTAACCGAGACATAGTTACTTTCAGGCCATAGCCCCTCTGTGTAGCCTGCATCCTTAAGCTTCCCGCCCAAAATAGCTTGTGTCGCCAGATTCGCCATCGGGATGTTTGTTACCTTGCTCAGGAAAGGAACCGTCCGCGAGGAGCGAGGGTTAACCTCGATGACATACACCTGCTCTTGATGAATGACGAATTGAATGTTGACCAGACCGATCGTTTTCAATTCCTTGGCGATGCTGATCGTAATATTCACGATTTTTTGCTTCAGCTCGGCAGACAAGTGCTGTGGCGGATACACGGCGATAGAGTCACCTGAGTGGACCCCAGCCCGTTCCACATGCTCCATAATGCCTGGTACCAGTACCGTTTCGCCGTCACAGATGGCATCGACCTCAACTTCTTTGCCCAGCATATAACGGTCGATGAGCACAGGATGTTCCGGATTGATTTTAACGGCTTCTTCCATGTACCGCAGCAATTCCGCATCCGAGTAGACAATTTCCATGGCGCGTCCGCCCAGGACGTAGGATGGACGTACCAGCACCGGATAACCCAGCGCCTGAGCGGTTCCTACCGCTTCGTCTACAGAAGTAACCGTGTTGCCCTTAGGCTGTGCGATGGCCAGACGAGACAACAGTTGCTCGAACTTTTTCCGATCTTCCGCTTCGTCAATGCTTTCCAAACTTGTACCCAAAATGTTCACGCCTGCCGCACTAAGTGGAGCTGCGAGATTAATGGCTGTTTGACCGCCGAACTGAACGATAACGCCGATTGGTTTTTCCTGCTCGATGACATTCATGACGTCCTCGAAGAAAAGTGGTTCAAAGTAGAGACGGTCAGATGTGTTAAAGTCGGTCGAAACGGTCTCCGGGTTATTATTAATGATGACTGCTTCGTAGCCTGCCTTTTGAATAGCCCATACCGCATGTACGGTGGAGTAATCAAATTCAATCCCTTGCCCGATCCGAATCGGCCCGGAACCGAGAACAATAACTTTCTCCTTGTTGGATGGAATCACTTCGTTTTCCACCTCATAAGAGGAGTAGTAGTAAGGCGTTGTGGCTTCAAACTCGGCTGCACACGTATCTACCATTTTGTAGACAGGACGCAGGTTGTGACCCAGACGGAACTCACGCACCTCGTGCTCGGTTGTCAGCTTGTTAGTGGTTTGACCCAGACTGCGAATCTCGGCGATAGAACGGTCGGTAAATCCTTTGCGTTTGGCCTGATAGAGCGTTTCGTAAGTCAGCTCAGACTCTCCTGCAATGACAGCTTCAAACTTAACGATTCCTTCTACCTTATCGAGGAACCACCAGTCAATGTTCGTTAAATCCTGTATCTCCTGCTGCTGCCAGCCGCGACGGAATGCCTCAGCTACCAAGAACAAACGCTCGTCATCTGCTTTAATCAGACGCTCTTTAAGCACCTCATCAGACAGCTGATCGGCTCCCTTCAGGTGCAGACGATGCACACCAATTTCCAGGGATCGAATCGCTTTATGGATAGATTCCTCGAACGTACGGCCAATGGCCATTACTTCGCCCGTCGCTTTCATTTGCGTGCCCAGCTTGCGGTTGGCAGAAATGAATTTATCGAACGGCCAGCGCGGTATTTTGCTCACGATGTAATCCAGTGTCGGCTCAAAGCAAGCATACGTTTGTCCCGTTACTGGGTTCACGATTTCATCCAGTGTGTAGCCCAGCGCAATTTTGGCAGCCATTTTGGCAATTGGATATCCGGTTGCTTTGGAAGCCAGTGCCGAAGAGCGGCTCACGCGCGGATTAACTTCAATGACATAGTATTGGTAGCTGTGCGGATCAAGCGCAAACTGTACGTTACAGCCGCCTTCAATATTGAGGGCGCGGATAATTTTCAGGGAAGCAGAGCGCAGCATCTGATACTCGCGATCTGATAGCGTCTGACTCGGCGCTACGACGATACTGTCGCCGGTATGCACACCGACCGGATCAAAGTTTTCCATATTGCAGACAACGATGCAGTTATCATTGCCGTCACGCATGACCTCATACTCGACTTCCTTCATACCTGCGATGCTTTTTTCCACCAGACATTGTCCAATTGGGCTGTAACGCAAGCCGGAGCTGACCGTTTCACGCAGTTCCTCTTCGGTCGCACAGATTCCGCCGCCTGTCCCCCCCAGTGTATAAGCGGGACGAACGATAATCGGATAACCGATTTCTTTGGCAAAATCGAGGGATTCTTCTAATGTAGTAACAATTACACTTTCAGGTACAGGCTGTTCCAGCTCACGCATCAGATCACGAAACAGATCACGGTCTTCGGCTTTTTCGATTGAATTAAGCTGTGTTCCCAGCAGCTTGACGTTTTCACGCTCCAGCACTCCGGCGCGAGCCAGCTCTACCGCCATATTCAAACCTGTCTGTCCTCCCAGCGTAGGAAGCAGGCCGTCCGGACGCTCTTGACGGATAATCTGTGTGACAAAATCAAGGGTAATCGGTTCAATGTATACCTTGTCAGCCATGTTGGTGTCTGTCATGATGGTTGCCGGATTACTGTTGATCAATACCACTTCGACGCCTTCTTCTTTGAGCGCTTGACAAGCTTGTGTACCAGCGTAATCAAATTCCGCTGCCTGACCAATAACGATAGGACCGGAGCCGATCACGAGTATTTTTTTAAGTTCTGTATTTTTCGGCATATTAGCGCTCTCCTCTCACTGCGGCGGCGATAGCGGCCTGACGCGGTTGCTTTGGATGATTTCTTTTGTGCTCACGGATCATGTCCAGAAAGCGGTCAAACAGATAGCCGTTATCGTAAGGTCCCGGCGCAGCCTCCGGATGGTATTGCACGGAAAACGCGGGATACTTCTTATGTTTAAGCCCTTCAATCGTCTTATCGTTGTTATTAATGTGTGTCACTTCAAGGTCGGTTCCCTGGATCGACTCCTCATTCACCGTGTAGCCGTGATTTTGCGAGGTGATAAAGCAGCGTCCGCTTTCCAGTTCTTTCACCGGATGGTTGCCACCACGATGCCCGAATTTCAGTTTCTCCGTATCCGCTCCCGAAGCAAGCGCGAACAACTGGTGTCCCAAGCAAATCCCAAACATAGGATATTCCCCCAGCAGCTCAGCGATCGTACGAACAGCATGCGGCACATCTTTCGGATCTCCCGGGCCGTTGGACAGCTGAATTCCGTCCGGGTTCAGGCGGCGAATTTCCTCAGCCGTCGTATTATGCGGAACGACAACCACATCGCAATCTCGCTTGTTCAGCTCGCGTAAAATACCGCTTTTGGCACCATAATCAATCAATACGATCCGTTCGCCGTTGCCAGGACTGCTGTACGGATGAGGTGTGGAAGTCAAAGGCACCTGATTGCGCAGTTCTTCAATGGTCATGTCAGCCATCATTTCCTTCAGTTCTTCCAGCGGTTGAGTGCCAGTCGTTAAAATGCCCTTCATCGTGCCATGATGGCGAATAATCCGGGTGAGCATGCGGGTGTCGATGTCACTAATGCCAATGATGCCATATTCCTTCAGCAAATCGCCCACGCTGTATTGAGCGCGCCAGTTGCTTGGCACCGGCTCGTAATGTCGAACAGCAAAGCCGTGAACATAAGGCCGTACCGATTCAAAGTCATCACGAGTAATTCCGTAATTGCCAATCAGCGGGTAAGTCATCGTTACGATTTGTCCGCAATAAGAGGGATCCGTCAGAACCTCTTGGTAGCCTGTAATCCCTGTGTTGAAAACGACCTCGCCTGTTTGTTTACCTTCCGCACCAAATGATGTGCCTGTAAACAGCGTGCCGTCCTGAAGCAACAATCTTGCCTGCATCCCGTCTCACTCCTCTGTATTGTTTCCTGCTATAAGATTCTATTTTTCGAATGATTTGTATTTTTAGTTGGTCTGATCTGCAGACCAAACCAGCTTGCCGTCTACCCAGGTTTTTACGGGCCAGCCCTTGAGCTTCCAGCCTGTAAAAGGAGTATTGCGACCTTTGCTGGCAAACGTTTGCGGATCAACTGCCTGCTCCTGCTCCAGATCAATCATGGTCAGGTCGGCGGGTGCTCCTTCCTCCAAGCGTCCCGTGTTGAGGCGGAAGACACGCGCCGGGTCAGCCGTCATACGGCGTACCAGAAAGTCCAGTGTCCAGTGTCCGGTAGCTACAAATTTCGTGTATAGCAGCGGAAAAGCTGTCTCAAATCCGACAATGCCGAATGGCGCCAGTTCCATCCCCTTTGCCTTCTCTTCCTCGCTGTGTGCCGCATGGTCGGTTACGATAATGTCAATCGTACCGTCCTCCAGTCCTTCGATACATGCCTGTACATCACGCGGAGAGCGCAACGGAGGATTCATTTTCCAGTTTGCATCCAGCCCAGGAATGTCCTCATCCGACAATACCAAGTGGTGCGGGCATACCTCAGCAGTCACTTTGATGCCAAAAGACTTCGCATGGCGAATCAATCGCACCGACTGCTCTGTGCTGACATGACATACATGATAGTGTGCCCCGGTTGCCTCAGATAGTAGAATATCCCGTCCAACGTGAATCGCCTCGGATTCGTTCGGAATGCCTTTAAGCCCGTGACGCTTGGCAAACTCACCGTCCGTCACCGCTGCTCCTTCAACAAGCGTGTTATCCTCGCAGTGCGCAATAACCGGCATATCCAACGCTTTGGCCCGTGCCATGGCATCCTTCATCATTTGCGCACTCTGTACCCCTACACCGTCGTCAGTAAAGCCGATGGCGCCTGCCGCCTTGAGTGCTTCAAAATCCGTCAGCTCGCGTCCCAGCTCATTTTTCGTAATGGCAGCGTAAGGGAGGACCTTGGCAAGCCCGGCTTCCTCCCCCTTTTTCAGTACCAACTGAACTGTGTCCACATTGTCCGTTACCGGGCGTGTGTTCGGCATACAGGCAATCGTCGTAAAACCGCCTTTGACCGCTGCGCGACTACCAGTTGCAATCGTTTCTTTATATTCAAAGCCGGGTTCTCTCAGATGCACATGCATGTCGATTAAACCGGGGATGACCAGCTTGCCCTGGGCGTCGATTTTTTCGATGTGGCGTTCTTTTTCGGATGCTCCCTCGGGTATCAAAACACTCAGTCCGGAGCCCTCATTTACGATAGCCGCAATTTTTCCGTCGGCAATTAGAATGGATTTCAGTTCAGCCTCGCCCTGCTCATTCAATACGCTTGCATTCATAATTAATTGTTTCATGTGAAATGTTCCTCCGCTCAGGTTTTGTACGACTTTTCCTACGATGCTGCTGACAGCTTCTACAGCTTCATTGCCCGTTCCATAACCGCCATGCGGATCGGAACCCCGTTTGCCATTTGTGGGAAAATCCGTGATTGCTCACTTTCCACAACTGCACTGTCGATCTCCACATTCCGATTGACTGGAGCCGGATGCATAATGATCGTTCCGGGCTTGAGACTCGCTGCTCTCTCCGCTGTCAAACCATACTGCTCTCGGTACTCATCCGCTGAGCGCAGCATACCTTCGGCATGCCGTTCGAGCTGTACCCGAAGCATCATGACCACGTCCGCCTGCAATGCTTCCTGCATCGATACATAAGGCGCGTACGCCGCAAGATCAGATGCCTGCATATTATCCGGCGCGCAGAAGCTGACCTTGGCTCCAAATTTCTGCAAGGCCCACAGATTCGAACGAGCCACACGGCTGTGCAGAATGTCTCCAATGATGGATACGCTCAAGCCTTTCAGCTCACCGAAAGCTTTACGCATAGTGTACAGGTCCAGCAGAGCCTGCGTCGGATGCTCATTGTTGCCGTCCCCGGCATTAACCAGCGGCACATTCACTTTCTCAGCAAGCTCTTGCAGCACCCCAGCTGGCTTTAACCGGATGACTCCAGCATCAATGCCCATGGATTCGAGCGTGCGTACTGTATCGTAAATGGACTCCCCTTTTTCCACGCTGGAAGCCGCAGCAGAGAAGTTCAGAACCTGAGCGCCCAGCCGCTTTTCTGCCATTTCAAAAGAAAAGCGAGTGCGTGTACTGTTTTCAAAAAACATATTGGCCGCGAAGCGTGATTGCAGTACTGGAATCAGCTTTTCCTGCTGTGATTCCCAATAATGAGCGCGATCCAGAATGGACTCGATTTCATTGCGGCTCATTTCCTTTAATCCGAGCAGGCTGCGTTCTCTAAGTTGACTGGCTGTTGTGATCATTCCTGTTCCCCCCGGTTCTGATTGATCGTCACTTCGTCCTTGCCGTCCGTCTCCTGAAGCGAAACTACGATTTCCTCGGATTTGGAAGTCGGGATGTTCTTGCCGATGTAATCCGGACGAATCGGAAGCTCACGGTGTCCGCGATCCGCCAGCACTGCCAGCTGAATCATTTGTGGTCGTCCGCAGTCCATCAATGCATCCATCGCCGCGCGAATGGTGCGGCCTGTGTACAGCACATCGTCAAAGAGAATGACTTTCTTATCATGAACCGATACGTCAGCAGGATTCATCAAAAGCTCATTTCCATTTCCTTTGGCTTCGCCAACGCTGCTCCGGTCATCGCGGTAGGCTGTGACATCCAGCTCTCCCCATGGGATCGGTGCACCTTCGATTTCGGCAATTTTCTCAGCCAAGCGCTGCGCCAAATGAACCCCGCGTGTTCGAATTCCTACGAGTACACAATCATCAATACCTTTGTTTTTCTCCAAAATTTCATGTGCAATCCGTGTTAAAGCCCGACGAATCGCAATTTCATCCATCAGTACATATGTTTCATTACTCATGCTCCCAGCCTCCTCAGGTGATGTTCCCTTCAGACCTGGTCCCGTGTTCGGATACAAAAAAGACTCCTTGCCCAAGTTTGGCAAGGAGTCTCGTATGAACAGTCTTCCACCGTTCTCCGATCTCTCGGACACACTGAAGACATGCCGCCGCAGCGGATGCACTGATCAGTGATCCATTCACGTTACCTTGCCAGCCTCACGGGACTGATTTAAAGGTGCTATTCAGGATTTCCTTTATCCAGCTTCTCATAGTATGAGATGGTGACCCATCTCTTGGACAAAGTTCATCGCAACTACAAGAAGTATGACAGATTGAAAATCACGTGTCAACACCTGTTCAACCGGAACCACCGGAAGCACTCTAATAATTATACAACTTCATTGTATAATTATCCATAGTTGTTTTTACCCAT
The DNA here is from genome assembly GCF_001705305.1 of Paenibacillus kribbensis. GTDB lineage: Bacteria > Bacillota > Bacilli > Paenibacillales > Paenibacillaceae > Paenibacillus > Paenibacillus kribbensis_B. Next base: position 248,690 of record NZ_MCBP01000007.1, on the reverse strand, counting down.
ACCTTGCCCAAACAATAAAAAAACCGCCAAATAGGCGGTTGTATTTAATAATTTATTCAGGTTTTTGAATACGAATACAGACCTTCGTTGTTTTTAGCGACTGCGTAAAGACGCCAATACATCTTCCATATCGGGAGGAATCGGTCTGCTGAACTCCATATACTCGCCAGTGGCTGGATGCTTGAAGCCCAATACCGCTGCATGCAGTGCCTGGCCATTCATGCGAATCCCTTTATTACGCCCGTACATGGGGTCACCAACCAAAGGATGCCCAATAAACTTCATGTGTACCCGAATTTGATGTGTGCGCCCTGTCTCCAATTGAAGCTCCAGCAGGGTGTAATCCCCCAAACGCTCAATGACGAGAAAATGGGTGACTGCATGCTTGCTGTTGCGTTCCGTCACGGTGAACAATTTACGATCACCTGAATCACGGCCTATAGGAGCATCAACCGTTCCCTGATCGTGGCTCAAATGGCCGTGCACCAACGCTATATATTTACGTGTGACACTGTGTTCCTTCAGCTGTGCTGCCAGCGAAGCATGAGCCTGATCATTTTTGGCCGCCATGATCAGTCCTGATGTATCTTTATCAATGCGGTGAACGATCCCGGGACGCAATTCTCCGTTAATGCCTGAAAGATCATGACAGTGATACATCAGCGCATTGACCAGTGTTCCTGAAGTATGTCCCGGTGCAGGATGCACGACCAGACCGCGCTGCTTGTTAATGACAATCACGTCCGAATCCTCGTAGACAACATCTAACGGAATATTTTCCGGTACAATATCGACACTCTCCGGCTCCGGTACGGATAATTCAATACGATCTCCTTCAGCCAGCTTGTAATTGGCTTTGATTGCGGAGCCATTGACCAGCACCCGACCGTTTCCGATCCACAGCTGTATCTGGGAACGGGACACATCCTCCATTTTTTCGGCGATATATTTGTCTATACGCGTTTTGGCATCACCGGCTTCCGCTGTCCATTCTAATGATTCACTCTCCAGCTCTTCCTCATAAGACAGACCTGTGGATTCACTGCTTTCATTCGTTTCTTTCATGCTACGACTTCCCTTCAATGCTATCATTGCCATTTTCTTTATTCCGACGCGACTCCAGCAGTGTATCCAAAATAATCAGGGCTACACCGATGACAATCGCCGAATCCGCCACATTAAAGATCGGAAACGTATAACTTCCAAAATTGAATTGCGCGAAATCGACCACTTCTCCTGAAATAGCCCGATCCAAAAAGTTACCGACTGCGCCTCCAAGCACCAAGCTTAGTGCTACGGGAAGCAATTTCTGACCCGCCTTCACCGTTTTTCGCATGTACCATACGATGCCGATCACCACTACAATGGTAATCACGATAAAAAGCCAACGTTGACCTTCCAAAATCCCAAAAGCGGCTCCACGATTACGATGGGACGTGATTAAAAAGAAATTGCCGATTACCGGTATTTGCTCGTACAATTCCATCCGCGTAGCCACCAAATATTTGACTCCCTGGTCAATCAAAAAAATAATTAGCGCAATACCAAAATAAATCACAGTCCTTCGTCACTCCGATCTGCTTATATCCGTTGTCGAACCCATTTATTGTAGCATAAGCCTTCTCAGATCGTCCACGAGTCCCATGAGCTCGCAAGTACAGTTTTTGAGCAGAATTTCCTACTGTAAAAGAGGTCTTCCCGGTGCAAACTACAAGGAGCATACCCCGAGACAATGCACACGCATGTTAACCTAAAACAAGGAGAGGATTCCATGTCCCCATTGACGGAGCAACAATTGCAGGGATTGCGTAACGAACTGCTGCAACGCAAGAAAGAGATTGAGCATCGTTTGCAAGGCAATGAACATTACGGACTCGGCGATTCGCAACGGGATCAAACAGGCGAGCTATCCCCGATTGACAATCATCCGGGCGATCTGGCAACCGAAACATACGAGCGAGCCAAGGACATTTCCTTGCTGGAACATGATGAATTCCAATTGGAACGTATCGAATCAGCCATGATGGCAATGGAAAAGGGTACGTACGGCATTTGTGCCGCCTGTGGCAAACCCATTCCTTATGAACGCCTGCTGGCCGTTCCCTATACGATTTACTGCAAAGAGCATAACCCCGAAACAGAGGTGTCCAAGCGCCGTCCAGTCGAGGAGGAATTTCTGGCCCCCGCATTCGGCAGAACAAGTCTGGATGAACGTGAAGATCAAAACGGCTTTGACGGTGAAGATGCCTGGCAAATCGTTGAAAATTGGGGAACCTCGAATACCCCAGCCATGGCCGAAAGTAGAGAAATCCATCGTTATGATGATATGGAGATTGAAGCCAACGATGACAATATGGGTTTCGTAGAGCCATACGAAAGCTTTATCGCCACTGACATTTATGGAAAAAATGTATCTGTTATTCGCAGCTCCATTTATCAGCGTTATTTAGAAAATGGCGAGGGTGAAGGTCTGCTGGAGCCAGATATGACGGACGAAGACGAAGCATAAACTTAGATTAAAACAAAAGAACTGTAACCTAGTAGGTAGTAAGCTCCAGCTGTCGCTGTACAATCCGTACAATATCGGCAATATAATCACCGATAATTGGTAAATTGAGCGCCCCCAGTACTTGCAGCACATAAATAATGGTGGCCGCAAAAAAAGTAAATCCTAGGGCGATGCCGACACCCCGGGATATACCTGATATTAAATTCAGCCAGAGTAATCGCCAAGGCTTATTCAGCAGCAGAGCGTAATCGGCAATACGTGTCCGTTCCATCTGCTTTGAAACAGCATGTATCAGCTTTTCTACACGATTTAGCTTCTCTGCCTGATTACCTGTTGCACTTTTATCTGCAGCTATGGCAGCTTCTCCCTCGTTTATTTTTTGGCGACTGATCCCCTGTCTACGCCTTGATCGTGCCGTCATCTGCACAATCCCCCTTTTTCAATGGCTGCCCTGAACGCAGCAAACGAGCCGAAGCACGTAACGGAGAAGATCCGTTTTCGATGCTTAGGCTCGTTTTTATACGCTGCCTGTTCTTGTATTATGGGACAGGGGGCTTGTAATTATTCCCCAATATGAACGCTGATCGTTTTACCGTTCACTTCTACATGCTCTGCCGGCTCGGCTTGACCGAATGTCACGGTGGTGACCAGTACGTTTTCACGCAGTACAGAATCGAAGCTTTCGATCGCCTGACGCAGCTCGTTATCTACATCCAGCGTCAGTGCCACGTACTTTTCAATCGGCAAATCCAGCTTTTTACGGTAATCCTGCACCGCGCGGACCACTTCACGTACCCAGCCTTCCTGTTCCAGCTCAGGCGTAATGTCCGTGTTCAACGCTACGGTTAAGCCATAGCCGGAAGCAGATGCAAAGCCTTCTTTCGCTTTTTTCTCCACCAGCAATTCCTCGGCCGTAACCTGCAGCTCTTCTCCCTCTGGAGAAGTCACGTTCAGTACTCCTTTTTCTACAACCGAACGGGTATCCTCAGCAGACATGCCTTTGAAAAAGTTTTGCAGGAAGCCGACATTTTTGCCGTATTTCTTACCCGCTACCTTCAAATTCAGCTTCAGTGTAAAATCTACAAAGCCGCTATCGTCCGTCTCCACATGAATATGCTTCACATTGATCTCATCTTTGATGATTTCCTCATAGCCGCTCAGTTCAAAATCCTGATCCATCGACAAAATCAGCTCGGACAGCGGCTGACGCGTTTTTAATCCCGTTTCGTTGCGGACATTACGCGCCAATTCTACTACACGACGTGCCGTTTCCATATCGCGCTCCAATTCCAGATCAATCAGGGATTCATTGGCAGCTGGATAATCATCCAGATGAACACTTTCGCCGTTGCTCAGATTGAGGTAAATATCCTCTGAAAGCAGCGGTGTGAACGGTGCAAGCAGCTTCGCTGTCGTCAACAGCACCTCAGTCAGTGTGCGGTACGCATCCAGCTTATCCTCTGTAAGGCCGTTGCCCCAGAAGCGATCGCGCGAACGACGGATATACCAGTTACTCAGCTCATCTACGAACGATTCAATCGCTTTGGAAGAATTCAGGAAATCATTTACAGACAGTGCTTTGTCCACAATCAAAATCAGGCTGTTCAGACGGGACAAAATCCAACGATCCAGCTTATGGGCCGACGGCTTAAACGGATGCTGCGCCGGATCAAAACCGTCGATATCTGCATACAAGGTCAGAAAAGCGTGTGTATTTACAAGTGTATCTACCAGCTTCGATTTGGCTTCGCCTACAATGCCTTTGGAAAAACGTTTGCTATTCCATGGCGCACTGTCTGACAGCAATGCCCAGCGGAAAGCATCTGTACCGTACTCGTCAATGACCTCCCATGGATCAATGACATTGCCCTTGGATTTGGACATTTTTTGACCCTGCTCATCCAGTACGTGGCCTGTTGCCATTACTGCTTTGTAAGGAGCTTTGCCAGTCAGCATCGTCGAAACCGCAAGCAGGCTGTAGAACCAGCCACGTGTCTGGTCAATCCCCTCACAAATCATATCAGCCGGGAATTGCTGCTCGAACGTTTCATTATTTTCAAATGGATAATGATGTTGTGCAAATGGCATGGAGCCGCTATCGAACCATACGTCGATCACTTCCGGTGTACGGATCATTTCGTACTTGCCGCATTTGCTGCGCACCTTAATGTCATCCACATATGGCTTGTGCAGCTCAATGTCCGCTGGTACGTCGCCAATCGCACGTTCCCGCAATTCAGCAATACTGTGCGGTGCGAACTGTTCCCCAGTCTCCTCACACACCCAGATGTTCAGCGGTGTACCCCAATAACGGTCACGGCTGATATTCCAATCCACCAGCTCCTCCAAAAACTTGCCGAAGCGTCCTTCGCGCACATGGCCCGGATACCATTCAACTTCACTGTTGTTGGCAATTAATTGATCCTTAATTGCGGTTGTTTTGATAAACCAGCTATCCATTGCGTAATACAGCAGTGGAGTATCACAACGCCAGCAGAACGGATAGCTGTGCTCGTATTTTTCTTTACTGTACAGCAAGCCCTTTTCAGACAGCATTTTAACAATATCCACATCACAGTCTTTTACAAAACGGCCTGCAAAGTCCGTAATTTCCTTAACATAGTTACCTTGGAGATCCACCACATTGATGAATCCAACGCCATTTTCGCGGCATACCCGGTAATCATCCTCACCATGCGCCGGAGCCATATGAACGATACCTGTACCGCTGGAGTCTGTTACGAATTTCGCCCCCAGAATCTGATTACCCTTCTCGACCTGGAAATACGTAAATGGCGGGGTATAAGTTTGACCAACCAGTTCTGAACCGGACAGCGTGCCAAGCACTTCATGATCGCCTTTAATGACGTCCTCAACCAAATTTTTAGCAACGATGTATACACCGTCCTCCTGCTTCACACGGGCATATTCCAGATCAGGATTGACGGCAAGTGCCACGTGGCTCGGCAAGGTCCAAGGTGTTGTCGTCCAGGCCAGTACGTATTCACCGCTGCTATGAAGCTTGAATTTGGCTGTGGCGCTCAGGTCCTTTACATCTTTATAGCCCTGTGCCACTTCATGAGAGCTCAGCGTTGTCTGACAATCCGGGCAATACGGACTCACACGATGACCACGATACAGCAGTCCTTTTTCATGAATGGTTGCCAAAATATTCCATACACTCTCGATATAGTTATTATCCAGCGTAATATACGGGTGATCGAGGTCTGTCCAGTATCCGATCGCTTCGGTCAGATCACGCCATTGCTGCTCGTACTCAAACACGCTTGCCTTACATTTTTTAATAAACTTTTCAACGCCGTATTCTTCAATTTCAGGCTTGTGGGAAATGCCCAGTTGCTTTTGCACACCCAGTTCTACCGGCAAGCCATGTGTGTCCCAACCCGCCTTGCGTACGACCCGGTATCCCTTCATTGTTTGGTAGCGGCCCACAAAATCCTTAATTACACGACCCAGCACGTGACCGATATGCGGCTTGCCGTTGGCAGTAGGTGGACCTTCATAAAACACAAAGTTCGGCTTACCCTCACGATTGGTGATGGATTTACGGAATGTGTTCTCCTCTTTCCATTTGTTCAGGATGCGCAGGTCGCGGGACCGTGCCTTTTCTTTTACATCCACTCTGTTCATCATGTCATTCTCCTTCTTTGCTCATCATTTTGATTGTTGTAGCGTTTCCCAAAAAAAAGCAACAAAAAAAGCCCCGCCCCTGTAAAGGGACGAGACTGTGCTCGCGTTACCACCCTGATTCCATAAACAGACCCTTCCATAAGAACGGTACTGTCACGGCTCTCTGAGCCCTACTCAACTACAGCAGGGCGCCATTATAACGTATGGCAAACGATGATTGCTTACACACGCCGTAAAAATCAAGCGCTTCAGCTCACTTCTCCGGGAGGATCTTCGGTCATGTTCTGAACGTTGGCTTGCACCAAGTGGCCAACTCTCTGAGGAACAAATCATGACGTACTCGTTCCCATCAACGAATTACACATGTTAAATTCATCGGTGTATTGAATCAGCAGTATCCCCGCTGACTTGAATAACAACCCTTAACCGATACACGGATAGCGGTTGATATTCAGTATAGTATTTACAGTTATAGCCTGTTTACAGATAAAAGTCAACCCTGACAATGCCTAATAAGCGCTGTCAGAAATGACTATTAATAAATTTCCTTCATTTCACGCTCGCGCTCCAGCACTTCACGTTCCCGGTTTTCAAGCGCTTCCCACCCGTCCTGACTTAACAGGTCAAGCTGCGCTTCCACCAGAGTCCGAAAACGCGCCCGGTAAATCGAAGCCTGCTTCTTCAGTTCCTCAACCTCCAACGCGATTTTACGGGATTTGGCCAATGCCTCATTCACAATGCGATCGGCATTTTTCTCCGCTTCCTTCACGATTAGCTGAGATTCTTTCTTGGCGTTGTTACGAACTTCATCTGCCGCTTCCTGCGCCACGATAATCGTCTTGCTCAACGTATCTTCAATCGTCGCGAAATGGTCAAGCTTCTCCTGTACGTTCAGCAACTCAGTGCTCAGCTCTTTATTTTCACGAATAACAGCTTCATAATCCTTGATCACCTGATCCAAAAATTCATTGACCTGATCCTCATCATAACCGCGAAGCCGGCGGGCAAATTCCTTATTATGTATATCCAATGGCGTTAATGGCATGCCGTCCACCTCCTATAAGATTGACAAAAAATACATATTCCGCGTCACGACGCTCACTATCATCTATCGGTCATCATACCCCGTTTTGTGAATACTGTACAGAGCAAAATCGTTCCAGCTCTACCCTTTAGCTTAATTTTTTCGACATAAAACTCGTGAATCCTGCCTCCAGCTATACAAACTTACCGATTTTGACACGGAATCTTCCCTTTTTTGTCATCCCGTCCGTTTCGAGCACTTTGAAACGCCCAAAACCCTGCATAGAAATAACGTCTCCAACCTTAAGTAAAGTAGATGGATTCTCTTCCACTTTCCAATTGACCCGGCATCGTCCGGCCCGGATTGGAGTTAGAATTTTGCTTCGGCTCAGCTTGTACACGTCACTGGCGATACCGTCCAGACGCAAAGAAGCCACCGTCAAATCCAACGGCTCCAGTTCAGCTTCCTTTGTCCGCAGGCTTTCTGAAGGCAGCAGTTCTGTCCATACATGGACACGATGAACCTGCTGTAAATGCAGCATAATGAAATCACTGATTTCTGAAGCTACCAATACATGACATCCATCATCCAGCACATGAATATCACCGATTTTTCCACGCTTGATTCCAAGTCCCAATATAGCCCCCAAATAATCACCGTGCTCCAGTGTACTAATTTTATGATCATCTGAGCTGATCGAAAGAACCCGAATCCCCATATCCTCATCGTCTAAATATGAATAATCGGGCGCAATCAGCGCCCGCTTTCGTTCCGAAGCCTCGTAGCCGCCATCTACCCTGATCGTGACCTTATCTTCCTTCGAAGATAGGGTCTCCAATATGTACAGTTGGCGCGGATCCAAAAAATCAGTCAGCTTCTGCTCATGATATGCTCCTGCATAACTGATCCATTCGGAAGCGCGATCCACATAATCCCGTTCATCCGGGTGAAAATGCTCATAAATCTCGGTTCGCATGAGTCCTCCTAGACGAAATTGCCAATTAAAGAAATCAAACCATACGACGCAAAACGCAGAGCAATCAGCGCCACAATTGGTGAAATATCAATCATCCCGATTGGCGGGATGAACCTGCGAAAAGGAGACAAATAAGGCTCCACGCACTTGGCAAGCAAATCACCAATCACACTCTCTCTGGCATTAGGAAGCCATGACATCAGCACGTACGCAATGATCATATAAGAATAAATCTGAAACAGCCAGTAAATGACTTCGCTCAAAAAACTCACCTCATTCTGTTAAATTCTTGTTCAGTGTCAGCCAGTATCTCCGTAATAGACCCTTGAATTTCAACCGTGTCCGGAGTACATAGAAAAATGTTGTTGCCGACCTTGGAAATGCCACCACTTAGCGCATACACGGTACCACTCAAAAAATCAATAATCCGCAAGGCCTGATCCTTGCGAATTCGTTGCAGATTGACTACGACGGTACGATGGGAACGGATATGGTCGGCAATTTCCTGTGCTTCATCGTAAGATCGCGGCTCATACAGAACAACTTTCACATTTTTCTGTGAATGGATACTGACAACATTATTGCCCTTCTGGTTCTTACGTTTATCAAAGCTTGGGGTTTCAATTTCTTGCTCTTCCGGCGTATTCATAATCTCTCGCTCAATAACTTCCTCTTCTTCCTGAAGCCCCAGAAAGTTCATAAACTTATTCATTACGCCCAATGGAAATCCTCCTCTCGTCCGACCAGTACGGAACCAAGCCGCAGCCAGGTCGCTCCTTCCTCAACCGCTACCTCAAAATCGTTGGACATCCCCATGGACAAGTGAACGATAGGCTCTCTTGTCAGGGCTTGTCCATTTAGCGTATCACGCAATTCGCGCAATCCACGAAACACAGGCCGAGTTTTTTCCGGGTCTTCCTCATGAGGAGCCATCGTCATCAAGCCGATGACGTCCACATGCTCCAGCTCACGAATTTGTTCCAGGAAGGGAGCGACCGCCTCAGGGGACAAACCGTATTTGGAAATTTCCCCAGAGATATTAACTTGCACAAAGGCTTTGACTTTTACTCCAAAAGCGGCAGCCTTCTTTTCCAACTCCTGAGCCAGTGATAGACGATCCAGCGAATGAATAAACTCAAATCTCCCAATCACATCTTTAACCTTATTGGTTTGCAGATGACCAATAAAATGCCACGTTCCCCGGTCACCCAGCTTGCTCCATTTATCCGCAGCATCCTGCCAGCGATTTTCGCCTACATGCTCCAATCCGCCGTCCAATACCGATTCCATTGTCGCAGCCGAAATATATTTCGTGACAGCGATCACATTCACTTCATCACGTGAGCGTCCACTGCGAGCACATGCTGCTTCTATACGGGCGTTCACCTCTTTAATCCGTTCCTCCAAAGACACGGGAGGACTCACCTCTCTTCCAGACCAATCCAGCTCGCCATTCTCCCTGTAACGCCGCCTTCCTTGCGATATGAAAAAAACAAATCGCTACGGCTACTCGTACATAAGGTAGTACATTCGATATGGCTCGGCAATATTCCTGCTTTCATCATAATGTGTCGATTGCATTGTTTCAAGTCAAGCAGCGTTTTGCCGCCAGTTAACGGGAAATAGACGGAGCCTTCCCAATCATCATTACCCGGGCAATCATGCTCTAAAACCCGGATTTGGCTCATCACATGCTCATCCACCTCATAAGCTTCAGGGCCGATGGAAGGGCCAATGGCTGCCAGCAAATCAGATGGACGTGATCCAAATTCGTTCTGCATGGTTTGCACCATTTTCAGGGCAATCTCTGCCACGGTTCCCTTCCAGCCCGCATGCGCCAGCCCAATTACACGCCGCACCGGATCACAAAAGTATAACGGTACACAGTCCGCATAAAAGGATGTCAGTAAAATACCCGGCACATCTGTCAAAAGTCCGTCTGTATCCTGGAAAGCAGATGCACGATCCCTAAAGCCGCGTCCGCGGTCAGCAGCTTTGACGACAGCAACATGATTGCCATGAACTTGCTCACCGCACGTCCATGCTTCAGCAGCAAAGCCAAGCTGCTCTGCAATCAGTTGTCGGTTGCGGATCACTTTCTCCGGTTCATCCCCTACATGAAACGCACAATTCAGACTGTCGTACGACACCTCGCTAACACCGCCATGACGTCCTGTAAAACCTGCTGTCAAGCCCTGAACCTTCCGTTTCCAGGATTGAATATATAACAACTCCGGCACGGGACGTGCGCCATCTTCCATGGATGCAGGCCCCGTGGCCACGGTATTCACTACAAACGGTTCCATTTGTCTCACCTCTACTGCCCAGTGTACCAAAAAGCTGTCGCCGTGTCTTCACAAGCAGCTAAAATACATAACCCTACTGCTCAGAAGCCCCGGCGTTCACTCCGCTCCTGGCGTTCGATATACAGCTTTTCCTCCCCTGTAACTGGCTCATCCAGTCCTTCCAATCGTACAAGCACTACATCCGAACCGATCTTGACAATATTTCGCCATGGAATGACCAATTCGTTCCCCCCTCCAAACCAGCCCATAAACCGGCTGTTACCCGGAACCACAACGGCTTCAATTTTTCCCAGTCGTACATCAATCTCCAAATCGCTGATTTGTCCCAGTCGTCGTCCATCTACAATGTTAATGACATCCTTGGTTTGGAACTCGGAAATTTTCATCGCCCTTACCGACGTTTCCGGCGCATTCACACGCATCACATCCTTTATTTCACTATATGTGCGGGAGAACCTAAAAAATGTCCAATAAACGGAAAAACGATCCACGTAGGATCGTTTTTATCGCAGTCATTCAGGCCATTCATTTCGTTAGGATTTTACGTGCTTTTGCATTTGTTGAATAGCCGATTTCTCTAATCTTGAAACCTGGGCTTGAGAGATGCCGATCTCGTCGGCAACCTCCATTTGCGTCTTTCCTTCATAAAAACGCATGGACAATATCATCTTTTCACGCTGGCCCAGGCGATGCATCGCTTCCCGCAGAGCGATCTCCTCAATCCATGAGACGTCTTTGTTTCTGTCATCACTGATCTGATCCATCACATAGATTGGGTCGCCCCCGTCGTGATATATCGGCTCGAACAGCGAAACTGGATCCTGAATCGCATCCAATGCAAACACAACGTCTTCTTTGGGCACATTCAGCGCCTCTGAAATTTCAAAAATCGTCGGTTCGCGCGAGTTCAAATTCGTCAGACTATCCCGCACCTGAAGCGCCTTATATGCAATATCCCGTAACGAACGCGATACACGAATCGGATTGTTATCCCGCAAGTAACGGCGTATCTCTCCGATAATCATCGGAACCGCATAAGTGGAGAACTTCACGTTTTGCGAAAGGTCAAAATTATCAATCGCCTTCATCAGGCCGATGCAGCCTACCTGAAACAAATCATCCACAAACTCTCCCCGATTGTTGAACCGCTGAATTACACTCAGGACGAGTCGGAGATTGCCATTGACCAATTTTTCTCTGGCTGATCGTTCATTATTTTGCTGAAGTGATGTGAACAGCTCACGCATTTCTGCATTGGTTAATACCGGCAGTTTGGCGGTATCCACACCGCAAATTTCCACTTTGTTTCGGGTCATCGTGTCTTACCTCCCAAGGAGCAACATTAATGTACATTATCTCCTGAGGGCGTTTTTTTATTCGCCGTTTCCATCGCTTCCGGATATACCCAAACGTTATACCATTTTGTTAAATTCTTTTCGTAAGCGCTTTATAATTCGTTTTTCCAGTCGCGAAATATACGATTGCGAGATGCCCAGCAGGTCAGCAACATCCTTCTGTGTCTTCTCTTCTCCGTCCTGCAAGCCGAAGCGCAGCTCCATAATTAAACGCTCTCGATCTGTCAACTTATCCAGCGCCTTATGCAATAATTTGCGGTCTACCTGCTCCTCAATATTACGGTAAATGGTATCATTTTCCGTTCCCATCACGTCGGAAAGCAATAATTCATTACCATCCCAATCAATATTCAGGGGCTCGTCAAATGAAACCTCTGTTCTCGTTTTGCTATTGCGCCGCAAATACATCAAAATTTCATTTTCAATGCATCTTGAAGCATAAGTCGCAAGCTTGATTTTCTTTTCAGGATCAAAGGTGTTAACCGCTTTGATCAGTCCAATGGCACCTATGGATACAAGATCCTCAATGTTGATCCCCGTATTTTCAAATTTACGGGCAATATACACGACCAACCGCAAATTCCGTTCGATGAGCATGGATCGTACCGCTGCTTCTCCAGAAGAAAGCTTTCCGAGCAAATACTCTTCCTCGTCTCTCGTCAGCGGTGGGGGGAGCGCCTCGCTGCCGCCAATATAATAAATTTCTTCACTTTTTAAGCCAAACAAAAATAAAATACGATAATATTGCAATTGCAAGGCTAGCCTGATTTTCATTTTTAATTTCAACTGTTCCCGCATAACCTTCTCCCCCTTTTGAATTTGAAAATAGTGCAAACTCTCATTCGTCTCCATCAGGCCTCATTCTGTACCCGTACCCCACTATCCTGAGCCGGTAAATGCTTGCTAAGACGTGCATCCCCCTTCTGGCTCATATCAGCATGCCCTTCTTCATGTGCCGTCACATCCGGGTGAATAATCGCACGGTATTGGCCCTCAGCCGACAAGGTCCCCCCATCCAAACCAATCAGCACTCGATCCTGTACATAACGAGCCCCATTCATAATCACCTCCACACGATCGGGTTTGAGTGCGAGCATAAAGGAATGGCTGCGGTTGATCCCTCGATAGGGAACAAGGCGGACACGATCCTGCCAGCTGAACGATTCGTCCCCCAGTTCCATCACCAGCTGATCAACATTCCCCTCAGCACATTTTTGGAGCCAGGAGGAGGGCAGATACCCTTCCCACAAGGCCGCCTCCATCACCATGACCGGGATTCGGGTCAAAGGATCATACAGTTGGTTGCCTGTATCCAGCAAGCCTGTACACTCAATATAATCCTGCCCGATCCACACCTGCACTTCCCCCAAAAAACCACTCATCCTTTCTGTACGCTGCTTTGAGGATTGTACAATACGAAAGAAAAGCATCACTCCGACAAATGCGCATAAAATAAACCAGAATGCAATTTTCAACTCAAAGGACATTCCACCCGAAGCGGTATACCAGATGCCATTAAACAATTCCCCCGTATTTTGGAGAAAATAATGCATCCCCAAAATTCCGCCTGCAGCTACAAAATTGATCATGTAAAAAGCACCCATTGTACGAAGATACTTCTGCATGCTGCCATATCCAAAAGCCACCAGCAGCATAATGACCGATAATGCAAATTTGATCAGAAACGTAAATAAAAAGGACAGCTCTGGCACAAACATCATGACCACGTACATTGCACCGATTACAGCCGAAAAAAACAGCCGCCACCACACTGGACGGATTTTTCTCATCCAAGCGGTGACCATCAGCAATACAGCATCAATGAACAAATTGGTCAAAAAAATCAAATCGATATAAACAACCAAGGGTTCACCCGCCCAGCATTTGCAGGATAGGCTTAAGTATAGTAGTCATGCTGTTCAAAGTCTGTCTAACGGTGGGGACGGCGATCGACTAATTTTGTCGGAAAGAGGAGAAGCTCCGGGAGCGCGGGTAGGGAAAACACAAAGAAGCCCGCATCTCCAAGGAGAATACGGGCTCTCTGATTTCAAACTAGTTATCGTTATTATTGCGTGAACGGTTACGTAAGAATGTCGGAATATCCAATTGGTCACTGCTTTGAGTATTACCAAATGGACGCAAGTTAGGAGAGCCTTTTTCCGTCGATTCGGAAGCCGCCGGATTAGCTGCCGGTCTACGTCCCGGTGCCGGTTGGCTTGGCTTACCTTCAAAGCCTGTTGCGATGACGGTAACCTTAATCTCTTCTTTCAACTCTTCGTCAATGATGGCACCGAAAATCATGTTAACCTCCGGATCGGAAGCCGAGGTTACAATTTCAGCCGCCTCATTGACCTCGTACAGAGACAGATTGACGCCGCCAGTGATGTTCATAATTACACCACGAGCACCTTCAATAGACGTCTCCAGCAACGGGCTCATGATAGCCTTGCGTGCTGCTTCAGCCGCACGATTTTCACCAGTTGCTTCGCCGATTCCCATCAAAGCAGAGCCACGCTCCGTCATGATCGTTTTTACGTCAGCAAAATCAAGGTTGATCAGACCCGGTACAGCGATCAGGTCCGAAATACCTTGTACCGCCTGGCGCAGAACATTGTCCGCTTCACGGAACGCTTCCAGCATTGGGGTTTTCTTGTCCACAATTTCAAGCAGGCGGTCATTCGGGATTACAATCAAGGTGTCTACCTTTTCTTTTAATCCCTCAATGCCGAGTTCAGCTTGATTGGAGCGCTTACGCCCTTCAAACGTGAATGGTCGTGTTACCACGCCCACTGTCAACGCACCGCATTCCTTGGCAATTTCAGCAATGACAGGAGCCGCTCCGGTTCCTGTACCGCCACCCATACCCGCCGTAACGAATACCATATCGGCACCTTTGAGCGTGTTCATAATGAGCTCACGCGACTCCTCAGCCGCTTTTTTACCCACATCCGGGTTAGCACCGGCACCCAAGCCGCGAGTCAGCTTATCGCCAATCTGAAGCTTATGCTCAGACTTCGCTAAATGAAGTGCCTGGGCATCTGTATTGACAGTAATGAACTCTACACCTTGAACACCATTTTCGATCATCCGGTTAACCGCATTGCTGCCGCCACCGCCGACGCCGATCACTTTAATTTGAGCCAAGCTCTCCATTTCAAAATCAAATTCCAACATACTATTCCATCTCCCCCTCAATGTGCATGGATGGCCCGTCCATGATTGGCATATTTAGCAATGAACGTTTATATAAATTCACTGAACATATTTTTTAAGCGTTCAATCAACCCCTGCTTTTGCTCGCCTTCCGCGGTAGGACTGCTGCTTTTGGTTCGGTTGGTTGGCTTCTTGGTGCTTCCGCCACCGCTGCTAACGCTTGTTGATCTTCCACGATAGTAACGAATGGCATTATGCAAGATGCCAACTCCGCTCGTGTAGCCTGGATCCCTTACACCGATAAAATCAGGTACGGCGATCCTTACGGAAGCGGCCAGTTCGCTTTGTGCCACCTGAAGTACACCAGGCATGGAGACGGTGCCTCCGGTAAGTATATACCCCCCCGGAAGCTCTGTGTAACCCAAGCGCTTAACCTCCGCCTGAATGAGTTGAAAAATTTCCTGCACTCTAGGCTCAATAATAGCAGCCAAATCCTGCTGGTTAAACTCTTTATCGACATTACTGCCGATTCGGGTTACTTTAAAGACGACATCGGCTGCCGCATCATCATACCATGCGCAGCCGTATTTGAGCTTTACTTTTTCGGCTTGATCGGTAAGAGTCCTCAGTCCGTAGGCAATATCATTGGTTACAAATTCTCCGCCAATTGGAAGTGTTGATGTGGCAACAATCGATCCTTCCTGGAAAATAGCAACATTCGTAGAACCTGCACCAATATCCACCAGCACCGAGCCCATCACCTTTTCATCCTTTGAAAGAGACAATTGCCCAGCCCCGAGTGGCAGCAGCACCAGATCTTTGATCCTCAAGCCGGCTTTCTCCACACAGCGCAACAGGTTATGTATCGGGGTCTTGCCTCCAGTAACAATCGTAGCCTCTACTTCGAGACGAACTCCGATCATACCGCGTGGGTCCTGAATTCCTTCAAGGCCATCCACGACATACTGCTTGGCTACCACGTCAATGATTTCTCTCTCCGGTGGTACGGCAATAACTTCAGCTGCTTTCAGTACACGCTCAATGTCCTCCTCACCGATTTCTCGGTCCTCGTTGGACACGGCTACTACGCCATGACTATTTTGCAGACCAATATGGTTGCCTGAAATCCCCACATACACTTCTGTTATTTGAATACCAACCATGCGCTCTGCGTGATCCACGGCGTTACGGATTGATTGCACGGTTTGATCAATGTCTACTATTGCACCTTTGCGAATCCCTTCCGAGTCGGCAGATCCAACTCCAATAATATTAAAGGTTCCATTATTCATTTCCCCAATAATAGCCCGAACTTTGGATGTACCGATGTCCAAACTAACAATGATGTCATTGTTGCTCAAGTCTGTGGCACCTCCTGACTCCAAAATGAATTTCGTTCTTTGAACACACACTGTACATATTCAACATACTCCATGCTTTCCCTCTTTTTTCTACAAATTTTTTAGAAGCCAATTTATGGTTGCAGTCAAATAAAAATTCGAAGAAAAAAGAAGGAGGCAAGTCTATTACCCATAAAATTAATTCTAACATTTTTTCACATCACTGAGTAGTGTCTTTTTCTTGTCCCTCTTCACTCGTATCCGGCTTGAACGGAACGTAAGAATCCGCCGCCAGCATGGTGACCAGACCGGGGTCTTCTGTTTCCAGCACCTGATTCAAATAGCTGATTTTAGAGTTCAGCAGCGAGACGGTTGTTATCACCTCAAACTGGGAGCGTGTATACATTTTTATGCGGTCCGGAAAAGAAGGAATCGGCGCAGGAATGATTTCCGAAATATCGGCTGTCCACTCTCCCGGAATACGTGATAACGCATCACACAGCTTCGCTTTATACGGATCATCCGATTTCCATTTGGTTAAAATCGGCTTCTCAACAGCTATTCCGCTGCTGCCCACGCCTACGCTTGACCCGTTTGCCAGAATTGCTCGCAGGCTGCCATCACTCTGCAACTCATAAGCGACCGTAGCAAACTCTTTAATGTGAACAGAAATGACACCCGGAAACTGCTTGTCCACCGTGACTTGCTGAATCGACTGAATTTCCCGCAGCTTTTCAGAAATGTCAGATGAACTAACTCCAAAATACTGGTCCCCGACAGCCAGACCGCTTCGATTTAGAAGCTGCTCTCGGGTCGAAAATACATTACCATCAAAACGGATTTCAGAAACCCGACTTAACGAAGAACGGAAAAAGAGAACAGCGAGTAACACAATGAACAATAAAATGAGAAGAACGGCAATCTTCCGGCTTGTTCTTTTTTTCGTTTTATTCTTTTTAAGAACAGGTATTTGAGCATTTGGCATAGCTTCTCTCCACAAAAGCCTTTTGTCCCCCCGCTGACGGAGGGACGTTCCAGGCATTAATTTACGAAATCCAGCTGCTCCGGCACCGGAGACTGGCGAATCATTAAGGCACCCAGTCCCTGGAAAAGACGTTCGATCCGGTCGTACCCTCTGTCAATGTGGTGAACCTGCTCAACAATGGTACGTCCCTGAGCAGCCAGCCCCGCTATAACCAGCGCAGCCCCTGCCCGCAGATCGGTAGCCTCTACCGTAGCCCCGTACAGACGAGAAACTCCTCTTATAAAGGCAGCATTCGCATCGACCGTAATATCGGCTCCCATCACATTTAATTCATCCACATGTTTGAATCTGCTTTCGAAAACGGTCTCTTTCATGACACTGAAGCCGTCCGCCAAAGAAAGCAGAACCATGACTTGAGACTGCAAATCGGTTGGAAAAGATGGGTAAGGTGAAGTAACAATCCTCTCCACCGCTTTGGGGCGGCTCATACAACTTATGGTCATTATATCATTCAGGATGCCGATTTGAACACCAGCCCGCCTAAGGACATGAATCAGTGCGGACAAGTGGGAGGGATTACAGTGTGTCAATGACACACTACCACGTGTAGCGGCAGCTGCGATCATAACCGTTCCTGCTACAATACGGTCCGGAATGACCTCATACGTACACGGATTCAGGCTACTGACCCCCGTAATTGTAATCGTGCCTGTTCCTGCACCGATAATATGGGCACCCATGGCATTCAGGAAGTTTTGAAGATCCTGAATCTCCGGCTCCCTCGCTGCGTTGGTGATCGTTGTTCGTCCTTCAGCCAACACGGCAGCCATCATAATATTTTCCGTTGCCCCTACACTAGGAAAATCCATATGGATGTCAGAGCCGGTCAGCTTGCGGGCACGGAACGTAATTTGCTCGTCTTTTTCCTCGATCTCTGCACCAAGAGCCTTTAATCCCTCCAGATGAAGATCGATTTTACGCTCGCCTATAGCGCAGCCTCCCGGTTGGTAAATGGAAACTTCACCATATCTGGCGAGCAGGGGTCCCATGAGAAAGATCGATGAACGCATTTGCTTCATCAAATCTTCCGGGATTTGGAACGATCGGACGGACGACGTATCCACATATACCGTTTCCTCTTCATGTCGGCATTTACAGCCGAGTCTTTCAAGGATGTGCAGCATAACCTTAATGTCTAATAGATGGGGCACATTCCGAATTTCCACCTTACCTTGCGCGAGCAAACTTGCTGCAAGAATAGGCAGTGCCGCATTTTTTGCTCCATGGATACGTATGGTGCCTGACAGGGGACGGCCTCCCTCAATCACCAATTTGTCCAATGTATCACCTCCGAGTTTACCGCTCACCCACTACGAAAACCTCCGGAACTAGCTTGATGCCGGTTTGAGATGATATTGTACTTTGAATATGCTTCATTAGGGTAAGCACGTCCTCTGCTGTCGCTTGACCGGTATTTACAATGAAATTGGCGTGCTGTACAGATACTTCAGCGCCTCCCGCCTTCAAGCCCTTCAGACCTGCGCTTTCAATAAGCCGGGCGGCATAGTCTCCTGGCGGATTACGGAACACGCTTCCTGCGCAAGCTAACTGTAACGGCTGAGTCAGCCTGCGGCGGTCTTTAAAAGCCGTAAGCGCCGCTGAAATTTCCTCACGGTCGCCCCGCTTCATCTGAAATACTGCCTCTGTCACCATTCCACGCTGCTCATGCAGCACGGAGTGGCGATAGCTGAAACGCATGTCCTCGGCATCGTACATAGCCAATTCCCCTGTATCCAGCACAATCTCAGCGGACTGGAATATTTGTGACACATCAGACCCATGGGCACCGGCGTTCATGTAGACAGCCCCCCCGACTGATCCCGGGATACCTCCCGCAAATTCAAGGCCGGACAGCCCCTGCTTACTAGCCATAACACACAGTTTGACCAGTGACACGCCTCCGCCAGCAATGATCCGTTCATCCTCAAAAAGGACATAATCAAATCCCGGCCCCAGCTTGATCACAAGCCCCCGTATTCCTTTGTCGGAAACGAGCATGTTGGAGCCCCTCCCCAACTGCATCCAGGGGATACCGTGCTCACTGGCCAGCCGTAAAATCCTTGCCAGCTGCTCCTTGGTATCCGGGATGACAAGAGCATCCGCAGGGCCTCCAATCTTCCATGTCGTATATTTGGACAGCGGCTCATGCTCCAGCACTTTTCCGATATCATGCTCCGCTAATAATGGCATCCATTGCTGCATTGTACTGAAACCTCCTTGTTGCTTGCCCCCGCATAGTTATTAGGCTCTCACCTGACAACCGGCAGCCTGAGTGATGGTCACAATCTATAGGGTATCCTATGTCAATAGCGTCCAGTGTGTGACAACCGCCCAAACTGCCCTGCGGACTACCTTTTACGGGCAAGGCGTTCCATTTCTTTTACTAAAATATCTGCCGAGTCAGGCTTGCCAAGTGCAGACGCCGACTCTGCCATCCGGTTACGCAATGCTTCATCCTCCATAATTCCCGCAATGGTCTGAAACAGAGAAGAACCGCTCAATTCCTTTTCCACGATCATTACCGAAGCACCTGCCTTTTCAAGCGTGCGGGCATTGGCCTCCTGATGATTATTGGTCACATTAGGTGATGGAATCAGAATGGACGGAATACCCAACGATGTAATCTCGGCCAAGAAGGACGCACCAGCGCGATTAACGATTAAAGAGGTACAAGCCAGCACCTCTGGCATATTGTGAATATAGGGAAGCACGTGAAGATGATTGGGCAATGAGCCGATCTGATTCCGTATGCTGTCCAACGTCTGTTCATAGTAAGATTCACCAGTCACATATACAAAATGGACGTCTTTTAGTTGCGAAAGTTGCGGAGCCATGGCAATCATAGCATCATTAATAGCTTTCGCTCCCCTGCTACCACCTACCACAAGTACAACCGAACTATTCATCGGAACCCCGATCGTAGCAAAGCCTCGATCCCGGTTAGCCAAACGAACTGTCGTCGCGCGTGGATTCCCGGTATACAATACATTTTTGGCTTTGGGGAAAGCCCCTTCGGAGCCTTCAAAGCTAACGGCCACCGTATCCACATAGCGGCTCAGAAATGCATTGGTCAGGCCCGGAATCGCATTTTGCTCATGAATGATACTGGGTATGCCCAGCTTGGAAGCTGCATAGACGACAGGGCCGCATACATATCCCCCAGTGCCTATGACGATATCTGGCTTAAATTTTTTTAATAACGCTTTGGACCTGCGAACCCCCTGGAAAAAGCGCATGATCGTTTTTATATTTTCCAAGGACAAGCTGCGACGAAATCCTGTGATATCAATAGCCTCAAACGGAATTTTTTCCTGAGGAACCAGCTTGCTTTCGAGTCCTCGTTGACCGCCAATGTATAAAAATTCAGCGTCCGGATCAATCTCTTCGCACTGTCTGGCTACGGCCAGCGCCGGATAAATATGCCCTCCGGTACCGCCGCCGCTCAACACGACGCGCATAAACGTTCACCTCGCATAACGTGATAAATTCAATAAAATACCCAACGCAGTTAGCATCAGCGTCAGGGAAGAACCTCCATAGCTGATTAAGGGCAATGTTATTCCTGTCACAGGCATTAAGCCAATGACAACACCGATGTTAATGACAACCTGCACGGCGACCATTCCGACAATGCCTACTGCAAGCAAGCTGCCGTAGGTGTCCGGAATGGTAATAGCGACACGCATTCCTCTCCATACGAGTACCAGAAAGAGTCCCAGCACCGTCATTCCGCCGATAAACCCAAGCTCCTCCGCCAAAATAGAAAAGATAAAATCCGTCTGCGGCTCGGGAACATAACTGTATTTCTGCCGACTCATGCCAAGTCCCAGACCCGCCAGTCCACCAGGTCCAATGGCATATAGCGATTGAATAATTTGATAGCCTGCACCAAGCGGATCGGACCAAGGGTCCAGAAAAGCAGTAATCCGCTGGAGTCGATAAGGCGCAGCCGCGATCAGTGCAGCAAACCCTGCTGCCCCCGACAAGGCCAGCAGGCCAAGATGCTTCATACGCGCACCTGCCGTAAATACGATCAGCATGGACGCTCCCATCATCACTGTGCCTGTACCCAAATCGGGCTGCAGCATGATCAGGCCGAAGGCCAGTCCCATGAGTCCAAGCGGAGGCAATAGGCCACGCGTAAAAGAGCTAATATCATAATCCGCACGACTGAGCCATTGGGCGAGATAAAGAATCATGCCCAGCTTCATAAACTCGGAAGGCTGAATGCCGAAAGAGCTGATACCCAGCCAGCTCCGTGCTCCGCCTCTAACTACACCAATGCCGGGAATTAACACGGCAACCAGCAACGCGAGACAGATCAGCAGCACGACCTTGGCATATTTCTGCCAGATTCGATAGTCCGTTCGGGCAGTAAAATACATCGCTACAAGACCAAGCCCCGCAAAAAGCAATTGCCGTTTTACAAAATAGTAGGAGTCCCCGTACTCGTGAAAAGCGAGGACGGCGCCCGCGCTGTATACCATAATCATGCCGATGGCTAACAAGCTTACAATACAGACGAAAAGCCATATATCCGGCGCCGAACGAGATTGCTTCATCAGGAGGCCACCCCTTGCATAAAAGTAGGGGCTTATCCAACCCCCCTACTTACAATTTATGCGCCGCCTCTTTAAAAATACGTCCACGCTCTTCATAGGATCGGAACATATCCCAGCTTGCGCAAGCGGGTGAGAGTAATACCACATCTCCCGGCTCAGCAAATTCTGCCGCCTTGTTCACAGCCTCCACGAGCGTAGCGGCGGCGTCCTCCCCATTATCGACGACCTCGACATGCTCTATTCCGGCCTGATGAGCCCGATCTGCCAGCTTATGCCGTGTCTCACCCAAGAGCACAACAGCCTTTACACGCTCCTGCAGGGACGGTACAAGCTCCGTATAATCTGAGCCGCGATCCAACCCTCCGGCAATCAGTACAATGGGTTGCTTAAAGGAAGATAGGGCCATCATAGTCGCTTTGGAATTGGTTGCTTTGGAATTATTGTAATAGGCTGCTCCGGCATGCTCGATGACATATTCAAGCCGATGTTCTACACCGCGAAAAGCGCTTAAGGGTTCTGCCAGCTTCGCAGGCTCTGCGCCTGCGGCAATGGCTATTGCGCAAGCAGCTAGCGCATTTTCTACGTTAAAACGGCCCGGCAGGCCAATCTCGGCTACACCTATAATGGGATGCACCACCCCAAGGCTATCGCGATATACGATGCTTCGTTCGATATCATCCGTCACATCCGGTATGTATGGCGGGTCAGCAAACAACCCTTCCTGCAAACGTTCCGTCATCGAGAACGGAAGCAGCTTCGCCTTAATATAAGGCACAAGCTCCCGGCAGACCGGATCATCCCAGTTCACCACCGCTGTATCAGCGGACGTTTGATTGGCAAACAGACGTGCCTTGGATGCAACATAATCCACCATGCCTCCATGGTAGTCCAGATGTGTCTCAGCTACATTGAGCAAGCAAGCAACAGCAGGCTTAAAATCCTTTGTTCCTTTTAATTGAAAGCTGCTCAGCTCCACAACCATCCACTCATCTGTCTTGGCGTCCACAGCCGCCTCACATAATGGAGTTCCGATATTACCAGCCACGATCGGATTCATGCCAGCAGACTCCAACAGCTTGCCCACCCACGTGGTCGTGGTCGTCTTCCCATTGGAGCCAGTAATTCCGATGATCGGGGCTTTACACAGATGGTAGGCAACCTCAACTTCGGTCACAACCTCAATGCCGAGCTCGACAGCTTTCTGTACAGGCGGGGCGGTATAAGGGATGCCTGGATTTTTGACAACCAGCTTCACGCCCGGATGAATCAGTCCCTCCGGGTGCCCCCCGCATAAAACGGAAATTCCCAAAGCCTCTAATTCAGAAGCTTCGGGACATTGTTCCCTGTCTTTTTTATCATTAACGGTCAGCTTGGCTCCTGCCTGATGCAGCACCTTGGCAACCTGTACACCGCTTTTGGCCAGGCCTATAACGACAACTTCCTGATCTCGGTATGCGTCTGGATGATTCATTTGTCTACAACCCCTTGTTGAGATAAAGTCCGAGTCCTGCCAGCAGCAGTCCTACAGCCCAGAATGTGATAACTACGCGCCATTCGGACCAACCGGACAGCTCGAAATGATGGTGAATCGGGCTCATTTTGAAAATGCGTTTGCCACGTGTTTTAAAGGAAGCTACCTGCAAGACCACGGACAGCATTTCAATCACGAATACGCCACCGATAATAATGAATAAAATTTCGCTTTTCGTAACGATTGCGATGGCACCCATGGCGCCACCGATGCCCAGCGATCCCGTGTCGCCCATAAATACTTTGGCAGGGTGTGCATTGTATACAAGAAAACCAAGCACAGCACCAATCATCGCCGCCGAGCATACCGCAGCCGGAAGCGAGGTCGCCTGAATCGCGACAATGGCATAAGCGGCGAAGGCAATCGCACTGGTACCGGACAGCAGCCCGTCCAGCCCGTCTGTGAAATTGACAGCATTGCTGATCGCCAGCATCATGATAATGATGAACGGGTAGTAAAACCAGCCACCCCAATCAAATGACCATGAGGTACCCGGAATGCCGATGGCAGTACTATGATCATTGCTGAGCAAAAGCCAGCACATAATCCCGCCAAACAATAATTGTCCAAACAGCTTTTGGCGCGCCGTCAGACCCAGTGAGCGCTTGAATACAATTTTAATATAGTCATCCAAAAAGCCGATCAGCCCAAAGCCGAGCGTAGCGACCAATAAAACGTAAAAGTCCGTATTTTTGATAGCTGAAAACTTAAGAAAGGTCAGCGTAAAAGCCAGCAAAATCACGATACCGCCCATTGTAGGCGTACCTATCTTTTTAAGATGGCTTTGTGGCCCGTCATCCCGGACCTGCTGGCCGAATTTCATACGCCGCAGCAGCGGAATAAGCAGTGGAGCGGCAATGACCGCCAGTATAAACGATACGACGATCGTCAGCAGTAATAATTGAATATCCATGGGAGTCTTCCTCTCGTCAACATCAGTTCTGTAGCGGACCGTTTTTCAGCGCATCCACAATTTCTTCCAATCGCATCCCTCTGGATGCCTTAACCAGCACAATATCATTAGCATGGAGATAAGTCCGCAAATGCTGGATCAGCTTTTCCTTATCCGTATAAGCGTGTACGTGTTCAGTTGGCATTAGCCCTAGAGCTCCCTGTGCAATAGCCATCCCTAGCTCACCGTAGGTAAACAGTTCCTCTACGTCATGCTTAACTGCAAAAAGCCCGATTTCCTCATGGAATTGCTTTTCCTCCGATCCCAGCTCCAGCATATCACCAAGCACGGCAATTTTACGTCCGTCCGTTTTGTACCCGGATAACGTCTGTAGTGCAGCCTTCATTGAAGCAGGACTGGCGTTATAGGCATCATTTAGCACAGTAAGTCCGTCAGAGCATCTCACAACCTCAATGCGCATGCCTGTCAGTTTCAAAGACGACAGCCCTTTGCGTATATGATCTGCATCGACATTGAAATGACGCGCTACCGCCAGCGCTGCCAACCCGTTCACAATATTGTGCTGTCCAAGCAAGGGAAGTCGGAAAGCCTCTTTGCCGGATTGGGCTGTTGTGAATAAGTTACCTTCTCCATCCGAAGTGATTGCTGTTGGATAATCATCATTGTTCTTGGATATCCCGAACGTAAACCATTTTAAACCTTCAGGCTTGACCGTTGCAGGCTCCGCCAGCACTTGTGGCAATAGTGGTTCATCACCGTTGTAGATCAGCAAGCCACCGGGCTTGAGGCCACTGGCGATTTCCAGCTTTGCACGAGCGATTTCCGCACGGGAACCGAGCTGGAGCAAGTGTGATTCGCCTATGTTCGTAATGACTGCAACATCCGGCTTTGCAATATTAGTTAGCAGGCGAATCTCGCCGCGTCCGCTCATACCCATCTCAAGAACAAGAATATCTGTATCCTGCGGCATGGACAGTACCGTTAAAGGCAAACCGATATGATTGTTATAATTTCCTTCGGTTTTGTGTACTTTAAAAGTCGTGCCCAGCAGAGCCGTCACGATGTCTTTTGTCGTCGTCTTGCCGTTGCTTCCTGTGATTCCGACGACTGAAACGCCAGTTTCACGCAAATATGCAGCTGCTAGCTTCTGGAGAGCTTCTAATGTATCCTCTACTTCAATGGCGTTTCCCGCCGGAGGCGCTCCGTGATCCTTTTGCCATAAAAAAGCAGCTGCACCTGCCTCGCTCATGATCTGCTGCACATAATTATGTCCGTCAAATCGCTCGCCGGAAAGTGGAACGAACAGTCCTTGGCTTTGCGGCTTGCGTGAATCTGTAAAAACGCCCTCAACCATCCGTTCAGCGTCCGCTTCAATGTGAAGCGTTCCCCCGCTCATGGAGGCAATTTGACCGATTGTTCTTTTCATCACTTGGATAAACCCCTTATCGCTTCTTTGGCTACGATGCGGTCATCAAATTCATGCACCGTTTTTCCGATCAGCTGGTAGGTCTCATGACCTTTTCCCGCAATCAATACTACATCGTCAGGGCTTGCCATTTCAATAGCTTTATGAATAGCAGCTCTGCGATCTACGATCAGCTCGTATCGTTCTGCGGCTATCCCTTCGTCAATCAGCCCCTGCTCGATGTCTTTTAAAATAACTTCCGGGTCCTCTGTTCGGGGGTTGTCGGAAGTAATAAATGAATGATCGCTGTATCGCGCGGCAATCTTTCCCATCAAGGGACGTTTGGTACGGTCCCGGTCTCCGCCGCATCCAAATACACACCATATTTTACCGACCGCAAATTCCTTAACCGTGCGAAGAACATTTTCCAATCCGTCCGGAGTATGGGCGTAATCTACAATCACAGCAAATGGCTGACCCGCATCTACAGGCTCTACCCGCCCGTCTACGCCTGCTATAGACTCCAGACTGTGCTTAATATCGGCCAGCGAGATCCCTTCCAGTAAAGCAGCCGTGATGGCTGCTAATGCGTTGTACACGTTGAACTTGCCTACCATTCGAAGCTCAATATCGGTATCCCCTTTAAAAGTGGACACATGGAAGGAGGTTCCCTTCGCGCTAATCGTGATACGGGATGCCTGCACATCGGATTCCTTTTCCACGCCGTATGTAATGACTTGGGCCGCAGTTTGGGCCTGAAAGTAGGAAGAGGCCGGATCATCCGCATTCAGAACAGCATATTTACTATCCGTCGCATCCCGCGAGAAGGCATTTCCCAATCTGGAAAACAAAAGTCCTTTGGCAGCACGGTACTCCTCCATCGTGTTGTGATAATCCAGGTGATCCTGCGTCAGGTTTGTAAATATTGCAGTACGAAAATCAGTTCCTTTGACGCGTCCCTGCTCCAATGCATGGGAGGATACCTCCATGACACAGCATTGAACACCTTGCTCTGCCATATTTCCGAGATAACGTTGTAGCTCTACCGCTTCGGGCGTGGTGCCTGACATAGGGTAAGACTGACCACCATAACGCATTTGAATCGTACCGATCAGTCCGGTATTTACTCTGGCATCATTCATGATTTTTTCAATTAGATAAGTGATCGTGGTTTTGCCATTTGTTCCGGTGATGCCGATCATGCGCAATCGGCGGCTCGGTGAATCAAACATATAATCCGACAAAACCGCCATAGCATAACGAGCGTCCTTAACCACAAGCTGTGGAACAGGCACATCCAGCTCCCGTTCTACAACTAAGGCTGCCGCACCGGACGCAATTGCCTGCACGGCATAGTCATGTCCGTCCACTGTAAAACCGGGCAAGCACAGAAACAAGTCCCCCTGCTCCACCCGACGTGAATCCGCCCCGATTCCTCGGCAATCCACTGTACCGTCCCCCACAATGCGGGAGACGGCCAGCAGTGAAGCCAATTGTTGAAGCTCCATCTTTCATTCCTCCATTGCTCTCTCGTTATTCATAGTATGGTATAAAAAAAACCTATCAATCCCCCATATAAATACGGATCGTTGATCCTCGTTCCAATCTGGAGCCCGGCTTCGGTGCCTGACTGACAACCGTCTTGCCTGACCCGGATTTTACAAGCATAAAGTTCATATTCATATCTTCGTACAAATCAGCCACGCCGGCACCTACCAAATCCGGGACCGTATCAATTCGAGTTTCCCCGTACTTGTACTCCTTGGCAATCTGATTGGTGCGAGGTGGTATTTTCAGAGCAAGCAGCGAATCCCGCAAAATATTTTGCACGATTGGCGCAGCGACTACCCCTCCGAATTGAACACCTTTCGGGTTATCAACAGCAGTGTAAACCACAATCTGCGGGTCATCCGCGGGAGCAAAGCCGATAAAAGATACAATATGCTCTGAAGAAGAATAATGTCCATTAATGACCTTCTGCGCTGTACCCGTTTTACCGCCCACCCGGTAGCCCTCAATAAAAGCAGGACGACCTGTGCCTTTAGCAACGACGCTCTCCAGCGCCTCCCTCACCTGTCGGGAGGTATCCTCTGAAACAACCCTTCGTACCAGCTCCGGTTCTACTTTTTCCAGCACCTTGCCTGTTCCCGGCTGAATCCAGGCTTTTGTAATGTGAGGCTTATAAAGGTTGCCACCATTAATTGCAGCAGATACCGCCGTCACCTGCTGGATCGGAGTGACCGAAACCCCTTGACCAAAGGCGGTTGTCGCCAGTTCTACAGGCCCCACCTGAGGAAGTTTGAACAAAATTCCATTTCCCTCACCAATCATGTCGATGCCCGTTTTGCTGCCGAAGCCGAAATTGCGAATGTACTTGAACAGTGCTTCTTTGCCTAAGCGCTGCCCAAGCGTTACAAAACCGGGGTTGCAAGAATTCTCCACCACTTGAAGAAAGGTCTCGCTGCCATGACCGCCTTTTTTCCAACAGCGCAGGCGCGCCCCACCGACTTCAATATATCCCGGATCAAAAAAACGGTCATTTTTAAGATCCACTTTCTTTTCTTCCAGCGCTGCGGCCAATGTAATAATTTTAAACGTAGAACCAGGTTCGTAGGTCATCCAGATCGGCAAATTCCGATTGTAAATTTCAGGCGCATATTGCTTGTATAGCGCTGGCTCATAGCTTGGTCGTCCAGCCATGCCCAGTATCTCACCCGTCTTGGGATTCATGGCAATAGATAATGCTGAGTTGGCCTGAAATTTGACCATAGCTTGGTCAAGCTCTCGTTCCATAATGGACTGCACAGACTTGTCAATGGTCAATTGTAAATTCAGACCATCCTTCGGTTCAATGTACTTTTCAGAAGATCCGGGCATCAGCCGTCCACCTGCATCGGATAAATATGCAATGCTCCCATCAATACCCCGAAGCTTGCTGTTTTGCTGCTTCTCTACGCCTGTCAGCCCTTGATTATCAATTCCCGTAAATCCGAGAATATGAGCCGCCAGATCGCCATAGGGATAATAACGTTTGTTGTCCTCAGCAACAACGATACCCGGCAGCTTCAAATCACGAATTTGCTGCGCTTTCTCCATCGTAATTTTCCGTCCGCCGGGCTGAAGTTTTTGGCTTGCAGTTCGTTTGGTAATGAGCTTAAGCATTTTATCCTCACTCATATCCAGCAAGGGCGCCAGCTTCCGTGCCGTTTCTTCCGGCTGCTTAATCTGTACGGGTATCGCCATAACTGTCGGCGAACTAACATTATAGGTCAATGCTGTACCCTGCCGGTCCAAAATTTCGCCACGCTTGGCGGCAAAAGGAATATTGCGGCGCCACGAATCCTCAGCCTTGGCCGAGAGCTCGCCTCCTTTACCCAATTGAACATAGGCGAGCCGGATCGACAAGGCCGTGAACAGTACAAACAATCCCAGCAGCCCCCACACCAGCCTGCGCCGCATGATCACGTTAGATTTTTTCAAACGCGCTCCCCTCCGTTCCTCCAAATACTCATGACATGTCTTACCTCATGAATATTCAAAAAAACGGACGTTAGAACAAGCTATCAATTATCCTCGCCTTTAATAGCGGCAGCACTTTTTTCATCTGCTATAGCTGAGATTCCTCCACTCGGAGACCTGACGCTTGTGCCTGCATTCGCAGTAGTATCGGTGCCGGTGTCGGTTTTTGTATCGGTTTTGAGATTGGTACCCGTCTTCGCTGCACTGCCTGACTGATTTGTAGCCACACCTGTGGCCTGATCCGGCGTGTCCTCCGGTTTCACTCCGGTTACGGTTTCCTTGGCTGGCTGGAGCTTCACACTGACAGTCCGCTTGCCATTCACCATTTGTGCCTTTTGAGAGACAACGTAACCCTCTCCACTCACCTGGACACCAACCTTCATAAGCGTCAAAACTTGAAGTGTGTCACGCAATGAAACACCTGTAAAGTCAGGGATGGTCATGTTGGCACTATCCTCGGTCAGCAAATAAATGCGTTGTCCCGATTTCATTTTGACGCCTGCCTCAGGATATTGGCGAACGATTTTGGAGCCTTTACCTACTGTTTCATAGGCAATCCCCTGTTTGAGCAATGCGTTTTGTGCATCCTTTTTCACCTGACCGGTTAATTGTGGTACCGTGGGCAGGTCCACCGTTTTCACAGCAGAGCCATCTGTCTTATTCGCCTTGGTTCCTGTTTTGGGAACTCCCATATATTGCAGTGACTGGGACACGATTTTTTTAAATACAGGCGCCGCTGCCGTACCACCGCCTACCGATTTGTTAGGTTCGTCCATGACGACCAATACGGCTATTTTCGGATCATTTACCGGTGCAAATCCAATAAAGGACACGACATCCTTCGAATGGTCGTATACTTTGCCGACGACTTTCGTCGCCGTACCTGTTTTACCAGCAACACGATATCCGTCAATATAGGCAAGGCGTCCTGTACCAATTTCCTGGTCCGACACAACCTGCTCCAGATAGCTGCTTGTCTGGACTGCCGATTCCTTCGAAATCACCTGACGGACTTCCTTAGGTTGAATCGTCTGCACTTCGCCCGTATCCGGATTCACAATTTCCTTCACCAGATGAGGCACCATTAGCTTACCCCCATTAGCAATGGCCGAAATCGCAGCTACCTGCTGGATAGGTGTCACCTGAACACGTCCGTGTCCAAAGGAAGCCGTTGCAACTTCGGATTTGTATTGGGTATGGAATGTGATAGCTCCAGCAGACTCACTCGGAAGATCAATCCCTGTTTTTACACCAAATCCAAAGTTATTAATATAATTTTTCAGTTTTTCGCCACCCAGCTTGTCCAGCCCTAGATGGACGAAACCGACGTTACTTGAACGCTTGACACCTTGAAGATAGGTTAACGTTCCCCAGTTACGGCTCACGTCGCGAATATCCCAGCCTCCGACCCTAACGATACCAGACCGGTAGGTTTCATTCGGATTAAATACCTTTTCCTGAACCGCAGCAGCCAAGGTTACAATCTTAAACGTAGAACCCGGCTCGTAGATAGACTGAGTAGCGTTATTACGAAAAGATTCCAATGGTGCACTCCCATATGTATTGGGATTAAAATTGGGATAACTCGCCATCCCGAGAACATCCATCGTTTGGGGATCTGCCGCTACAACAGTCATCGTTTTCGGATTGTATTTTGCAATAGCTTCCTGCATGGCGTTCTCTATATAATACTGAATCGTATCATCAATCGTCAGCTTTAAATTTTTTCCATTTTGTGCCGGCTCATAGATACTTTCCGATCCCTGAAGAGGAACACCCTTCAGATCCCGCTGATAAAGAAGCTTGCCAGCCGTACCCGAAAGCTCTTTATTATAATAAGCCTCCAGCCCCATACCTGCTGTTCCATCTTTTCGTTGATAGCCAAGAACATGAGAAGCCAGTTTATTTTCGGGATAATAGCGTTTGGACTCCTGAGCCGTGTCCACCGCCCCAACCACTTCATACTTATCCTTCAAATATTTTTTGAACGTATCCACCTGTACCTTGACCTCGGGATCTGCCTTCCAGCCACCATTACGGATCTCGCGATTTACTAAGTAGTTCCCCTTACTGTCCTTGGCCGAAAGATGTCTTCTCAACTCATCCTCAGGTGTTTTAAGTAACTGATGCAGTTTGGCTACAACCTCGTTTTCCAAGTCGTATTCCTGAATGATACTCGGGTTGACCACTACCGTATAAGCAGGTGCATCCGTAGCCAGTACGTTTCCTTTACGGTCCGTAATCGTTCCACGCTTGGGCAGAATCACCTGATCTTTTTCCACCTGTGCAACTACCTGTTTATGCCAATATTCCCCGCTTACGACCTGAATCCAAAATACCTTTAGCAGCAGAACAAGAAAAAAGAGGGTAATACATCCCCCTATCAGCAGTGTGCGAAGCTTTATTCTCTTGACCATAGCTCAAACCTCTCTGCAAAAAATGTACATTAGAGCATAGCTTGATGCTATGCTCTTACCTATTTGGCAGTCTGCTTTTCTACACGAATGGGCTCTTTTGTTGGCTCGATATATCCCTGCTGCTTTGCAGTTGGCGCAATCTGATTCTCGAGCCTCTCTTTTTGAATCTTCAGTTGGGCGATATTGGTCTGTAATTTGGAGATGTCCTTGCTGGCCGTATTAATCGCATAATTAATTTGATAAATATGAGCGTACCTGCCAATCAACATACCAGCAATGACTATGCACGCTACAAGTGTCAACAGATACAGCAGCTTTTCCCGAATCGGCAGCTCTCTGCGGCGTGTAACGACTTTGGTGGTCTCACGATACCGTTGTTGTTGAACCTGTTCCTGACGGGCTCTTTCTTTTACAGCCAAATTACCCCGTGTATAAGCCATGTCGCCTCTCCTTCTCATTAAATTTACAATTTCTCGGCAACTCTCAGCTTGGCCGACCGGGACCGTGGATTAAGCTCCAATTCCTGCTCTGATGCCACAATCGGCTTACGATTCACCAGCTTTAGATCGCCTACCATTTTGTCATCCAAAATAGGCAAATCAGACGGATAGATGCTTTTCGCCAAATACTCCTTGAAAATATGTTTGCATATCCGATCCTCCAAGGAATGAAACGTAATAACCGAAATTCTGCCCCCTGGAGCCAGACATTTTATAGCCTGATGCAAAGTATCTTCCAGTGCACCCAGCTCATCATTCACAGCAATCCGCAAAGCCTGAAAGCTGCGTTTAGCCGGATGTCCCCCGGTTCTGCGTGCCGCAGCCGGAATTCCTTCTTTGATAATATCGACAAGTTCCCCCGTTGTGTGAATAGGCTTGTTCATTCGACGTTCAATCATGATCTTCGCGATCCGTCGTGAAAACTTCTCTTCTCCGTATTGAAACAGGATACGTGCAATCTCCGCTTCCGGCCATTCATTGACAATTTCGTAGGCCGTAAGCGAGCTACTCTGATCCATCCGCATGTCAAGCGGTGCATCATGATTATAGCTGAATCCCCGTTCCCCCTCATCGAACTGGGGCGAGGATACACCCAGATCGAACAAAATGCCTTGGACCTGCGGGACGCCGTCTTTTTCGGGCAATCCCAGTTCGGCCAGCTTGTCCTGCAGGTGGCGGAAGTTGGATTTCACTAATGAAATCTTTCCTTGATAGGCCGACAACTTCTCACGCGCATTGTCCAATGCCCAATCGTCCTGATCAAAGGCGATGAGCCTTCCCTCAGGGCCGAGCTGTGACGCAATGACGGAACTGTGTCCTGCCCCTCCCAGCGTGCAGTCCACATAGATCCCGTCCTGCCTGATGTTCAGTGCCTGTGTTGCTTCTTCCTTGAGTACGGTAATGTGGTGAAACAAACGACTGACCTCCTAAATTACAATTCAAAGTTGAAATCAACCAATTTCTCAGCAATGTCGTTAAATGCTTCTTCTGATTGGCTGAAATATTGTTCCCAAGTGTGCTTGCTCCAAATCTCTACCCGAGTGGACACTCCCAATACGACGCACTCTTTAGTGAGCTTGGCGTATTCGCACAAATTTCCCGGTAAATTTACCCTGCCCTGTTTGTCCAATTCGCATTCAGTCGCTCCCGAGAAAAAAAATCGGGTAAACGCCCGTGCATCAGCTTTCATCAGAGGCAGTGCCTTCAATTTTTTCTCCATGACAGCCCACTCATCCATGGGATACACGAAGAGGCATTGGTCCAGCCCGCGGGTAACTACGAACGAGGCACCGAGAAGTTCACGAAATTTGGCCGGAACTGTAAGCCGACCCTTCTCATCAATGCTATGTTGGAACTCCCCCATAAACATTGGTTTCGTCACCCCTTACCCCATTCTCCCACTTTGGCCCACTTTCCACCACCTAAGCATAATAGATTCGCTTTAAAAAATCAAAGACCTCTTTTTCATTACCAAAAAGTGATAAACGGCAAATCGATACGATTGTGTCTGTTATTGTAACCCTCCGTCACAAGATGCCAAAAAGCCCTTTACTCCATGAAGCCGAACCCCCGACAATATGCATCAGGTTTCGAAACAACATGAAATAAAGGGCTTAATCTCCAATCCGGATGTCAACCTATACAAGCATCTGGTTTAAAAACCGAATGCCTTCGCAGTCAGCATTGTGACTGGAAATACTCCGGTTACGCGTTCCAGCTGTCCAGGTAGATCTTTTGTTCTTCTGTTAAAGCATCGATCTTGATTCCCAGGCTATCGAGCTTGAAGCGGGCTACTTGCTCATCAATTTCATAAGGCACATTTATAACAGCTTTGCCCAGTTCGTTATAACGATCATTCACATATTTCAAGCCAAGCGCCTGAAGCGCAAATGTTGTATCCATAATCTCAGCAGGGTGACCATCCGCAGCAGCCAAATTCACGAGACGTCCCTCTGCCAGCAGGTACATTTTACGCCCGTCTTTAAAGCGATACTCCTCAATGTTGCGACGGACCGTGCGAATGGACTCGGAGCGTTTGGCAAGCTCAGGCTTACTAACCTCCACATCAAAATGTCCTGCGTTGCACAGCACAGCCCCATCCTTCATAACATCAAAGTGCTCCCCGGTAATTACAGCTTTATTTCCAGTTACTGTAATGAAGAAATCACCCAGTTTAGCCGCTTCTACCATCGGCAATACATGGAAACCATCCATATGGGCTTCTACTGCCTTGATTGGATCAACTTCAGTTACAACAACATTGGCTCCTAAGCCTTTTGCTCGCATTGCAACCCCTTTGCCACACCAGCCATAGCCTACTACAACGACCGTACTTCCTGCCACAACCAGGTTCGTTGTACGAATAATGCCGTCGAAAGCTGACTGTCCTGTACCGTAGCGGTTGTCGAACAAATATTTGCAGTATGCATCATTCACGGCCACCATTGGAAAGTGAAGCTGCCCTTCTTTTTCCAATGCCTTTAAACGAATAATCCCTGTAGTGGTCTCTTCCGCTCCCCCACGGATGGTAGAAATCAGATCAGGCCGTTCGGATTGCAACAGAGTTACAAGATCACCACCATCATCAATGATGAGATCCGGCTTCGTTTCCAGCGCCTTAATTTGCAAATTTTTGAACTCTTCCGGATCCGGATTGTATTTAGCCAAGACTGTAATCCCATCTTCAACCAATGCCGCGCAAACATCATCTTGTGTGGACAATGGATTACTACCGGTAATCGTGACCTGCGCCCCACCTGCCTGTACTACTTTAGCCAAATAAGCTGTTTTAGCCTCCAGATGCAGACAGATGGTTACCTTCAGACCTGCAAAAGGCTGCTCCCGCTCGAACTGTTGACGTATCCGGTTCAATACCGGCATGTGGGCTTCCACCCAATCAATTTTCAGATGACCTTCAGGGGCCAGTTTAAGATCGTGAACAATGCTGTTTTGCAGAGAATGGGAAGTCATTATGTTGTTTCCTCCTTAATATGGGTTGAATCTGCTAACACGGTAAAATCAATGCACTACACAAAAAATCTTACATAAATTACACATAAATTACACGGTGCGTACCCGTCAGATCCGTTGGTATGTTCATAATCATATCAATTAAACCAAGACCGTGACGGTTTAGAAAATGATAGATCGTGTACACCCGCTCCTGCGGCTGACCAAATGGAAAAAGCGACCACTCAATACGATCCCACTGGCGAAGTGCTGTTTCATTTTGCCTAAGGAGCGCTTCCTGAACTTTTGTCTCCAGATAAGCGATCTGCAACAGAATCTTTTTGCTGTTGGTTTCTCCGATCGGAAGCAACCCTTTTTCAATCAAACCTGCCTGCTGTACAAGCGGCTCGTATAGACGGGCAAAAGCTTCTTTCACCCCGGAAAACTGATCCTGAATTCCAAGCTGATCTTGGGCTGCAAGCCATTGTTTCTTCGACTCCTCAAGGCCGTCCCTAACCTGTCCAAAGCTTAATTCGTGCTTAAGCATATACTTTTCTACACCCGGCTCTACCAGCGTAAAGGACATTCGGGGCAGCAGTATCGGCATCTGCATCTTCAGAACCCCGAAGGCGTCCCGGGTAATCGCCCAATAGGCAATTTCTCCTAGACCTAGCACAGATGCAAGTACCGGAAACAATGAATCCTGCATGAGAGGACGGGTTAGTACATTGTTACTAAAACGTTCCGGATGTATATCTATCTCCCTAAGCAGTTCTTCCTGTGTAAAAGTTACCATGCCGCGCCGATCCGTAAATAGTCCGCCTTGCTTGAAAAGCAGCAAACGTTCATCTTCATGGATATAAAAAAGATTCGCGCCATCTTCGTGTACATCCGCTTGTAAATGATAGCCGTAATCCACGATTCGCGCAGCAGCCGTCCGGTATGCCTGCTCCAGCTCATCATTGTGCTGAACCAACCGACGAAAAACAGATGCTTCCAGCTTGCGCAGCGAAGGATCTGCTGAATCCAGCAGCACTAATCCATAGTCGCCAAATAAAAGGCCCAGCAGCTTGGCAAAGGCCTCACTTAGTCCATATGAATCTGTCAGACCATGCTCAATCATACGCAAAATATCAGCCTTGTGCTCTGAATCAGGCAAGCTTTGTTCTATATCTGCCATTGCCTGCTCCCACTCTACAGCATCCACTTTAATGGCACTAACCGAAGAACGGCGTTCAGGCTGCTTTTTCAGCTTGATTTTGACTGCTTGCGGGTCACTCGCCAGTACGTATGTATGATTGACCTCGTCCCAGTCATGATCTTCACCAGCAATCCAAAAGACGGGAATGACCGGACGTCCAAGCCTCTCCTCTGCTTCCCTGGCCGCCTGAATGATGGTGACCGCTTTGTAAATGACCAACATCGGACCTGTGAACAGCCCACTCTGTTGTCCGCCAGCTACTACTAAAGCATCTGGACTTTCCAGACGATCCAATGAAGCCCGAACTGCCTCATACGAATTGTATTGCTCATTGTATATGCGAAGACATGCTACGACTTCCTTACGGCTTAATCGCAGATGCTCCGTCTCATCCAGCCACTTCGCCCGTTGGGCATATGCATCGGCATGCAGAACATCGTACTCATACAAATCGCGCGCGCGCCCTGTACCCTTAGTATAATCTTCTGCCAAAGCCGACCCTCCGCGAAGGGTTTCAGGGATAATTCTCATGGGTCTGCCTCCTGTCTCCACCAAAAGCTTACTGCTTGATTGTACCGAAAGCCCCTCTCCGCGTCAAAGCTTCCTACAAAAAAAACCGCCGAGTAACTCGGCGGTTCGTGTGTAGAGCAGGATCAAGCGTAAGGCTCAGCCACAAAATGCCCTTTGGACACTTCGATCAGTGTAGCATTTTCCAGGTTATAAGCCCCTGCCTTATTATCGGACGCATCATGAATTGGACCGCCTTGATCGTCAGGCATAATAATTCGTTTTTTGTTAGCTTCGACTTCCGGATCAGGAAGTGGAATCGCCGACAAAAGCATTTTCGTATATGGATGGATCGGGTTGGCATACAATTCAGAACTTTCAGCAAGCTCAACCATTCTGCCTCTATACATTACAGCTACCCGATCACTGATGTGCTTGACCATCGACAGATCATGCGCAATAAACAGGTATGTCAGACCCAAACGTTCTTGAAGCTCCTTTAACAGGTTGACAACCTGAGCCTGAATGGACACGTCAAGAGCTGAAATCGGCTCATCACAAATAATGAATTTAGGATTAACTGCCAACGCGCGGGCAATACCGATCCGTTGACGCTGCCCACCGGAAAACTCATGCGGATAGCGGGTTGCATGGTCCGGGTTCAAACCAACCAGATCCAGCAACTCTTCAATCCGTTTTTTACGTTCAGCACGGCTACCCGCCATATTATGAATATCTAACGCCTCACCGATGATATCAGAAACCGTAAAACGCGGGTTCAATGATGCATATGGATCTTGAAAGATCATTTGCATATCACGACGCATGGCCTTCATTTTACTCGGTGATAATTTGTAAATATCTGTACCGTTAAAACGTACGCTACCTGCTGTAGGTTCATATAAACGCAAAATGGTACGACCCGCTGTAGATTTACCACAACCGGATTCACCTACCATCCCAAGTGTTTCACCCTCGCGAATATAGAAATTCAGGTTATCCACCGCTTTGAGCACACGGTTTTTGCCAACATTAAAATACTTTTTAAGACCTTCTACCTCAATTAAATTGTTGCTACTCACCATGATTTCACCTCCTATTTCTTCAGCTTCGGATCAAGCGCATCACGCAGCCCATCGCCGAAAAGGTTAAACGCAAGCATAATCAAACTGATCAAACCTGCCGGGAAAAGCATACGCCATGGATAGTACATCCATCCTGTCAGAGCTGATTCAATCATTGAACCCAGTGATGCCTGAGGAGCCTGTACCCCTAATCCAAGGAAGCTCAGGAACGCCTCGGAGAAAATTGCAGTTGGAACGCTTAAAGTCAAAGTAACGATGATCGGGCCAACAGCATTTGGCAACAAATGGCGGAACAGCAGACGGCCTGCTCCAGCCCCCATAGAACGGGAAGCAAGTACAAATTCCCGGTTTTTGAGTTGCAGCATCTCACCGCGCACAATCCATGACATATTGATCCAGCCGGTTACACAAAGTGCGATAATAATGGTGGTAATACTTGGCTCCAGTACAACGAGCAGCAGGATTGTAACCAGCAAATAAGGAATGGAATACAAAATTTCAGAAAATTTATTCATGATTTCATCAACGCGGCCACCAAAGTAACCCATGATTCCACCATAAATAACACCAATTAGCAAATCAATCATTGCTGCAGCCAGACCGATCGTCAAGGAAATTCGTGCCCCCATCGCTGTACGGACAAACATGTCACGGCCAAGGTCATCCGTTCCGAACCAGTGTTCCGCAGATGGTGGGAGATTCGTGCTCAGCAAATCATTAGAATAGTAGTTATAGGGTGACAATTTCGGACCAATCAGAGAAAAAAGCACGATTAGCACCAGCACAATCAAGCTAGCCATAGCCACCTTATTTTTACGAAGCCGTTCCCAAGCATCACGCCAAGCGGATAAGCTTTCACGCTGAATAACTTCAGACTGCTTTTCATCCGCTCCGATTCTCTTAAAGTCTTCAGGTTTCACCTGAAGCTTATCCAAGTTCACAGCATTATCTTTCACAGACATAAAGTTATCCCTCCTTTCCGCCAGTAAGCTTAATCCGTGGATCAATAAATCCATATGCAATATCTGTAATAAAACGCGCTACCATCAATAAGATACCGTAAAAAATAGTTACGCCCATAATCATGGTATAATCACGGGTTGTAATACTATCAACAAATACCTTACCAATGCCGCCAATTCCGAAAATCCGTTCAATAACCACAGAACCAGTAATGATATTTGCAGTCATTGGACCTACATAGGTAACGACCGGTAAGATAGCATTCCGCACCACATGTTTAAACATAATCGTAATAGGCTGCAAACCTTTAGCCTTGGCAGTCTTAATGTAGTCTGCATGGAGCACTTCCAGCATGCTGGAGCGTGTCAATCTAGCGATAAACGCAATCGGTTGAGCTGACAACGCAGCGACAGGCAGGACATAATCCAGTGGACCTTCAAATCCCATAACATTGAACCAGCCCAAATTCTGCGCGAAATAATACTGAATTAGAGACGCCAAGACAAAGCTGGGAACTGCAATCCCCATAATCGCCAAGATCATTGCAATGTTATCAATGAGCCTGCGATGGTACAGCGCCGCTAGCATACCTAGCAAAATACCGACAATAATCGACACGATAATAGCTACAAAACCTAATTTAAGCGAAACCGTGAAAGTTTGCCCGATAATGTCAGTTACACTTTGATTCAGCTTTTTCATGGAAATACCAAAATCACCTGAAGCAATATCACCTAAGTATTTAAAATATTGGACATATACAGGCTTATCCAGCCCATATTGCTCCATTAACCGGGCTTGAATCTCAGGAGAAGTCGCTTTTTCACTCATGAAGGGGTTACCTGGAATTGCTTTCATGAGAAAAAACGTCGCAGAGATCAGAATGAACAAAGATAGCAGCATGTAGAAAAATTTACTGATCAAATAACGCGTCATTGCCCGTTTACACCCCCCATAAATTTTTTTCGACACCATTCGATTTTATCGAAATAGAATTGGACAGCCCAA
Source organism: Paenibacillus kribbensis (assembly GCF_001705305.1). Lineage (GTDB taxonomy): Bacteria > Bacillota > Bacilli > Paenibacillales > Paenibacillaceae > Paenibacillus > Paenibacillus kribbensis_B. The sequence goes on along the minus strand of NZ_MCBP01000007.1, from coordinate 208,771 downwards.
TCTACTTATTTGCATGGTTACATGTTGATGGAAAAGACTAGGACACAAAAAAAACGGGATATATATGGTTCAATCCACATATATATCCCGAAGTAACTATCAAACTTCAGAATTAAGCTTCAGTTACTGTGTAATATACGCTCTTGTGAAATCAATTGCTCCACTAAAGTCAAGCGCGATGTCTTTTACATTCGGTTTCGTTAAAGAAACATTTGAATAGTAGTAGATCGGAAGCATTACCATATCATCTTGAACCAGAATTTTCTCTGCTTTCGCAAAATCTTCCATACGTTTAGCTGGATCCGTTTCTGTTTTAGCTGCTTGAATCAAAGCATCGTATGCAGGGTTAGCGTAACCCGAATTGTTGTTGCCGTTACCTGTTGTCCACATATCCAGGAATGTCATCGGATCATTGTAGTCAGCAGACCAACCGCCACGAGCAATTTGGTAATTCAATTTGTTACGTGTTTGAATAAATACGCCCCACTCTTGGTTTTGGGTTTTGATGTCCACACCAAGATTTTTCTTCCACATATCAGCGACTGCCAAAGCAACCTTTTGGTGACTTTCACTTGAGTTATACAGCAAGGTTACCGGAGGAAGTGTAGTTACCCCTTCTTCTTTCATACCTTCTTGAAGCAATTTTTTCGCTTCAGTGAAGTCTTCTTTGAAGTAATCATCTTTATGTTCAGTACGGAATTCCTGAGAAACTCCTTTGATACCTGGAGGTACAAAGCCATAGGCAGGAATTTGACCGCCCAATGTTACTCTTTCAACAATTGGTTGGCGTTGAATAGCCATCGCAAACGCTTTACGGATTTTAACATTATTAAACGGTTTTTCAGTTACATTAAACAGGTAGTAATACGTACTAGCAATCCCTTTAGCCGCAAATTCATTTGGCAGTTCTTTTTTCACAGCCGGAATTTGGTCTGTAGGAATTTCACCGTTTGGCAAACCTGCATAATCAAGTTGTCCACTTCTGTAAGAAGCCAGCTCTGTTGCACCGCTGTTTACCAGGGACATCGTAATTTTGCTCAGTTTGATTTGGTCTTTACCCCAATAGTTTTCACTCTTGGTGACTTCGATCTTTTGACCGCTGTCCCAAGTTGTTAATGTGTAAGGTCCATTAGTGATCATGCTATCTTTCTGAACAGCCCACTTGTCATTTCCTTTAATAGCAGGATTAACAGGGTAGTACGTATAGAAAGAAGTCAAACCAAGGAAGTAAGGAGTTGGGTTTTCCAGCTCTACTTGCAATGTATGGTCATCAACAGCTTTGACACCTACATCTTTAAAGTCTGTAATTTTAGTGCCTTTATAGGATTTCGAAGTGCTCAGGTTGTAGCCCTCAGCATTCTTGATATAGTACAATTGATAAGCATATGGAGGTGCAGGAGCCGTAGAAGGATCCAATACCCGTTGCCAAGCAAATACGAAGTCACTTGCTTTTACTGGGTCGCCATTGCTCCATTTTGCATTTTCACGAAGCTTGAACGTATAGGTTTTGCCGTCATCGGAAATTTTCCAAGATTCAGCTGCGCCAGGAATTTCTTTGCCATCAGGACCCATACGTACGAGACCTTCATACAAAGTTTTCAGAACCGTGTTAGTTTGACTATCCTGAGCTTGTGCCGGATCGAAGGTTGGTGGTTCGGAAAGAAGGTTAATGCGCAAAATTTGCTTGTCGGCCGGAGCCGGAGTAGTTGATGCGCTTTCTTGTGCGCCCTTACCATTGGTATCGTTCTTGGCGGAGCCACAACCTGCGAGCAGTGCGCCAACTGCAAGAACGAGTGTCAAAAGGACTAAAAAGCTTTTCCTTTTCATCTAGCGTTTTCCCCCTAGTTCTAAAGTGGTATATGTTTATAGATTATACAACCAGCGGTCAAAAAAATCTACATTACATTTCTTTAAATTGAGCTTTTTTTTCAAAAAAACATGATTAATTCATATTTTTTCAGCTTTTCATGTCACCTTATATCACATGGTATTGAATATATTCTTAAATATACCAGCAACAGTCAATAAAATATACGCCAATGTCATCGCTATAAAAGTTAATCTCCAGACCGCTCTACATAATCTTTTACCATCAACCTTGCCTTTTATTCGATTTTGGGCACCTCCAATTAAACCCAGCGCCAATAGTAAAAGAAGTAAAATCAAATAAAAACCGAAGCGGGATGTGAAAATGACATTAAAGAGTGCCGCGACAGAAAGAATCAGAAAAGCCGTGGTGATATCCATCGATGCAAGCAACGATTTTTTCTTTTCCATTTTAAGAATGTAGCGACAAACCACAAATACGATCAGAAAAGGAAAAAAGGGAAGAATACTGAATGTGCTAATCGTACCTTGTATAATACTCAACTGATCACCCCTCTTTTAGCCGCATGCCTTCAATTAATTGCCACAATACCTCATGAGTTGGTGCAGTAACCCCAGCCAGCTCTGCCATCTGCACCAGCTGCCCGTTAATGGAAGCAACTTCTGTCATAGACTGTGCGAGCACATCGGCCAGCATGGACGAATGGTTTTCTGCCGTTACCTGGCAAACATTCATAATTTGGTCCCACCAACTGCTGTCCCAGGGGATACCACGGGCTTCATATACTTGAATGCCTTCATCATACAGCTTGCGCATCATATGTAAACGAACAGGCTCTGAAAGCAGATCGCCGTTACGAATTCGCCATATCGCCGTCAGCGGATTAATAACGGCATTAATCAACAGCTTGCGATACATACCATTCTCGATTTCTTTCGACAAGCAGACGTCAAATCCTGCTGCAAGCAGCCGATTTAGCACGCATTCTTTAAAATTTCCAGCATACGCCTTCTCCCATTCCTCAAGCCAGCCAATTTCAGTAACACCCGCTCCGGCATGTACAATAGATGCAGCCCCCTGTCTCTTGGCTCCTTCGGTCGTCACGGCAGGGTATAACACACCTTCAGGCCAAACCTGTCTAATACGTTCGATATGTCCGATTCCGTTCTGAAAACAAACCATTTCTGGTTTTCTTTCCGTATTGGACACAGGAAGAATTTGTTCCAACACTTCCCTAATAGCCCCCTGCTTGGTCATTAAAAAAATCCATTGTGCGGGAGCATGTGAATTTAACCGCTGCCAATCCGCCAATGGAGCTACCTTTAATGTATCCCCAGGCACATGAACAGCGATCTCTCCCCCCTTGTCAAACACCGTAATTCCATCACAGGCAATGCTGCGTGCCTGTTCAAATGTTCGTGTCCACAATCTCACTTCAGTGCCTGTTGCCGCCAGTCTCCCGGCGAACAACAATCCCAGCGAACCCGCTCCAATAATATCAATCACGTTTGTATCGTCTCGCTTCCGTCTTTTTTTCTACTATATCATATGCACTCCAGAGAAATACAAAAAACGCCAACTACGGCAAAGCACGAGTTGACGTTTTATATGGTATTTGCTGATGTAATCTTGCTACTCAATGCGCTCCAGATTCCCATTGGCGTCCATTTTGAATCTGGATTTAAGCTCATCCTCATCCTCAGTAATTAAAGCCAAGCGCCGTGCTCGGTCCATAATCTGAATCAGGGCTTTATAATCATCATTTACGACACGATAGTCGGTTTGCACTTCGTTGACTTCCTTGGACAGCCGATCATTCATGGAACGGAGCTGATTCAATTCTTCTTCCTTTTCCCGCAAATCTTTTTCCAGCATCTTAATCTGTCGATTGGTTTCCTGCACAGTTCCTTTCCATTGACGCAAAAAGCGAATCACCGCATCAATGGATAACGTATCCTCATTCGTTCCATCCGCTCTGTATCCTCCTTCGACCGTATCAAGTGTGGCAAAGGCCGCCACCTGCGATACTCCCACTGGGCTCTGCTTGCGGATATAACTGCGTTTTTGACGCTGCGCTTTGGCAATGCTAATCGCTTCATCGTAGCGTTTGCGCACGCAGCTGTTCCAGCGGAAGCCGCATGCCGCGGAGGTTCTTCCAATTTTTTGTCCAACCTCCTCAAACGCAGCGAGCTGTGTACCGCCTTCCCGGATATGGCGCAATGTCACCTCCGCCAATATCAAATCATCTTCTGCACTCCATGCATCTTGTCTTATTGCAGTCATGCTTCTAGCCCTCCTAACAACATCCTGAAATAACCGTCTTCATGAACCGAGCTTGCCGGTATTTGAATAGGGTATAAAAGCTGTTTATTCATTCCTATGCCTCTCGTAGAGTTCATAGAATCTATTTGATACTAAATTGTATTTCCATTTCTGCAAGAACTCATACGTGAACACAAACAGTTTTGGGTTACAAGCATGCTCTGACTGCTGTACAATAAATGAATGGTTAAAGAATGAGAAAAGATCATATACATTATCATCAGTCTTTTTCGGTAATACATAAAAGGGGAAACCAAATGAAAAAACCAATAAAAATCATATGCTGTACCCTGCTGATCATCGCTATGACACTAACTTTGATGCTAACTTCAATGTATGTACGTCCTATTCTGGCTGCCCCTTCCCAAGAGGCAAACCAGATTTTACAAGATAGCCTGTCCATTATTGAAATAGACCATGAAATTGAGCGTATCAGCCAGGAACAAAAGACTCTTATACAGCATCAACAGGAATTACGAAGCAATCTTATCACACAGCAGGAGCAGATGACCTTGCAACGGAACCGTGCCGGGTCTGTGCTACGCTCTTATTATATGGGGGAAAGGGACAAGCTGCTCAGTGTAGTGCTGGGGGCTAAAAATCTAAAGCAGCTTCTCTCCTTGTACGATTACTACCTGTTGTTAATCAGTCACGACCAGGATGTTCTTCAGGAATACGAATCCAATGTTCAGACTATGCGAAAAACAGAGCAACAAGTCACTCAGGCCTCGCTGGAATTGGAAAAGGTCAAAACAAACTTACTGGAGCAGCGTAAACGCATTGTCATGCTTCAGTCGCGTGTAAACGAAGGTGTTAGCGCCAGTAAAGACCCGGATACTCTCCGCAAGCTGATCAGTGAGCTGACTGCTTACTGGGAGAATGTAGGCGTCTATGAGCTAAATAGGCACTTTAAAGCACTGGCGCAGGCTATGCAGGATTTACCTCAATTTATTCAACAACAGCAAGGAGCTATGATTACGAACGGCAAAACCATTACGATAAACATTCGTGAGGAAGATTTTAACCGGTTTTTAAAATCTGAAAATGAATTGTTCAATCACTTCAACTTTTCTTTCAAGCAGGACCGTATTGTGGTAGAAGGCCAACAGGGAACGATGAAATTGATGGTAGAAGGGCACTACACCGTAGAGAACGAACCACAAAATGCAATTTTATTTCATGTGGATCGTCTAGTATTTAACGGGCTGGAACTGCCGGATACGACCCGTAACAAGCTGGAAAATGATTTTGATCTGGGCTTTTATCCACAGCAGCTCATTTCGTATGTTAAAGCCACAGAAGTACACACCTCAGCGGGAACACTTGAGGTTAAGCTCGAATTAAGCCTGAAATAAGCTTTTGCTCACCTTTCATTAATTCTGCATTTTTCGTGAACAAAACAAGAGACCCCGGGATTCCCGAGGTCTTTAATATTTGTAAAAACGATATGAATCTTACAGCAGATCGGCAGCCAGTTGTGCGAGCTTGGAGCGTTCTCCTTTTTCCAACATAATATGCCCGCTAATCCCTTCCTGCTTGAACCGTTCCACCACATAGGTCAAGCCGTTGCTGGCAGCATCCAGATACGGGTGGTCAATCTGCTCCGGATCGCCCATCAAAATGATCTTGCTCCCCTCACCCACTCGGGACACAATCGTCTTGATTTCATGGCGCGATAGATTCTGAGCCTCATCGACAATAATAAATTGTCCTGGTATCGAACGCCCGCGAATATAAGTGAGCGCCTCCACCTGAATGCTGCCCAAGCCCATCAAAATTTTATCAATATCGCCTGATTTTTTGGCGTCAAACAGGTACTCCAGATTATCGTAGATCGGTTGCATCCACGGGCGAAGCTTTTCCTCCTTTTCTCCTGGTAAATATCCGATATCCTTGCCCATAGGAACAACAGGCCTGGCAATCAGCAATTTCTTGAAACGATGCTCATCCTCTACCTTAAGCAAACCTGCTGCCAACGCCAGCAGCGTTTTGCCTGTGCCCGCTTTTCCGGTAATCGTCACAAGCGGAATATCGTCATTCAGTAAAAGCTCCAATGCCATCCGCTGTTGAGCATTACGCGCACTGATTCCCCACACCGATTCGTTACTTAAATACAGAGGCTCCAATCGCTCTGCATCCTGGTTCACTTTCAGCAAAGCTGATTTTCCAGTCCCCATTTGATCTTTCAGAATCACAAATTCATGCGGATACAGCATATAGGGCAAATTCAGTGATCTGATTGATAAAAAACGATTGGAGTAAAATTCATCTATGATGGACGGATGCACCTGGATTGCTAAATACCCGGGGTATAGCTCGCTTGGATCACCTGTTCTATCGGATAAATAATCTTCGGTCAGCAGTCCCAATACATCTGCCTTGATTCTGACCAGTACATCTTTACTGACCAACACGACCGAACGCGGTTCAGGCTGCTCCTGCTCTTCCAGATGATAGTTCAAGGCGACTGCCAAAATCCGATTATCGTTAGAAACCTCCCCAAACATCTCCTGAACTTTCAAAAAACTCCGATGGTTTAACTCAACCTTAAGGCTCCCACCTTGGGGAAGCGGAACACCACTATGCAGATGACCTACTTCTCTCAACCCGTCCAACAATCGTGATACATTGCGGGCATTGCGTCCAATCTCATCCGCGTTGCGTTTTTTGGAGTCGATTTCTTCCAGAACAACAGCTGGAATAACAACCTCATGTTCTTTGAAGGTAAAAATGGCTTTCGGATCATGCAGCAGCACATTCGTATCCAGCACAAAAATTTTCTTCATTAAAATCCCCTCCAAAGCGGCGTGGACAATCTCGTGTTTCATATCTATCCTATTCACAGGTTCCCCAATACTTGCTGATTCCCTTAAAAAAGACCTCCTCATGAGCATGAAGCAGCGAAAATTTTGTAGCTCAACATAGCCTAAGAGCCTGTACACCTTAGGAAGACACAAAAGGCCCAGTGATCATTCACTGGACCTAACTTTTTTCTCTCATTTCCATACAGAAACAATAGACGATATTTGATTCCAAACCGTTGCACATATCCAAACGATATACTTGACGCACTACAAATTCAGACATACTTCAACCCCCTTATGTCATATAAGTGCTTTTACTCGCTGCGAGTATAACATAAGAGGGAAGAAATATACATACTCAGGAATTGGAAGAAGTTGCAGTACTATCGCTTGCTTTTTTTGCCAATTCCTCTTGGAGCGCCTGTTTGGCTGCATCGAGCTGTTGCTCATCAATATATACATAAGGACTACGCCATGTTCCCGCTACCGGATTGTACTTCACATTTTGCTTGGAAATATTCCAATAGGTTTGTACAATATTTTTCATTTGCTGTGACTCGATATCAGTCATCATATTTTTATCAACTGATTTAATAATTGCGCTAAACTTGGTCAAAGCGTTAAAGGATTGCATTTGGTCAATTAGGGAATGAAGCACCTGGTTTTGTCGACGGTTGCGATCAAAATCGTCAGATTCAGCCGTTCTCGGACGACAATTCGATTTGCGGTAACGCACAAAATCAAGAGCCTGATCACCATTCAAATGCTTGGCTCCTGCCGTCAGATTAATATCGGTACCATCTGCACGGTCACGATAACACATGTTTTTATCAACCGTAACATCTACGCCACCCAAATTATCCACAACATCTCTAAAGCCCTGGAAGTTAATAACCGTTACATAATCAATATTAATGTTTAAATATTTGCCGATCATCTTCTTCATTTGCTCTTCAGCGACCTCACCAGATTCCTTCTCTCTGGCTTTAAATACCGGATAATACTCATTCAGCTTGCGCGGTTTATATCCATCCATTTCCAGACGTGTATCGCGCGGCAAGGATACGATGGTAGACGATTTAGTATTGGGATTCAATGTGGCTACCATAATAACATCTGACAGATAAGTCGGATGATCAGGACGGTAATCGGTTCCGAGCAATAAAATGGTCAAAGGCTTAGCTTCAGCCAATTCCGCTTGAGGAACTTCCTTGTTGATCCCTGTATCCAAAACTTCCTCTACCTGATTATAAATATAGTAGGTATAACCACCTGCTGCCAATATACCTATAATGAGCAAAAACAAAACAAACTTCATAAACGATCTGAAAAAGCTTTTTTTCTTTTTCGTTTTTTTCTGTTTGGTGGATTTTTTCCCGCTATGTGTCCGGGGAGGCAATCCGTTTGAAAGATTACTCATAATTCAACACCTTTTCCTGCGTTTTGAGAAAGACTCCGAGTTTATAATCTAAAAACACATACAGCGGCGCATCCCATTCCGGGCGTCGCCGCTGTGGCCAAAGACCAAATCAATTAATTACGCATTTGCTTGTGCTGTTTTACGTTGTTTCTCAGCACGCTCGCGCTCACCTTTGTTCAGGATCTTTTTACGCAAACGAATGGCATTAGGTGTAATTTCGCAATACTCATCATCATTCAGATATTCAAGCGCCTGCTCCAGAGAGAAGATAACAGGTGTTTTCAGTTTAACCGTATCGTCTTTTGTTGCAGAGCGAACGTTGGTCAATTGTTTTTCTTTACAAATGTTAACGACGATGTCGTTATCACGTGTGTGCTCCCCAACGATCATACCCTCATAGATTTCAGTACCTGGCTCCAGGAACAAAATACCGCGATCCTCTACGCCTAGCATACCATAAAATGTAGAGCTGCCATTTTCCGTTGACACGAGTACACCCTGATGACGTCCACCTACTTGACCGCCAACAAATGGGCCATAGCTGTCAAACGCATGGTTCATTACGCCGTAACCACGAGTCAAAGTCAGGAAGTTTGTAGTGTAACCGATCAAACCACGAGCAGGAATCAGGAATTCCAAGCGAACCTGTCCGGTACCGTTGTTAATCATGTTAACCATTTCAGCTTTACGGGAACCCAGGCTTTCCATAACTGCGCCCATGCTTTCTTCCGGAATATCGATGAGGAGACGCTCGATAGGTTCCATTTTCTTGCCATCAATTTCCTTAACGATAACTTCCGGTTTGGACACTTGAAGTTCATAACCTTCACGACGCATGTTTTCAATCAGGATACCCAGATGCAGCTCACCGCGTCCAGATACAATGAAAGCGTCCGGGCTGTCCGTTTCATCCACACGCAAGCTGACATCTGTTTCAAGCTCTTTTAGAAGACGCTCACGCAATTTACGGGATGTTACCCACTTACCATCGCGTCCTGCGAATGGGCTGTTGTTAACCAAGAAGGTCATTTGCAGTGTTGGCTCATCAATTTTCAGTACAGGCAAAGCTTCAGGATGACTCGGATCAGCAATGGTTTCACCGATGTTAATATCCTTAATTCCCGCAATCGCCACAATGTCACCAGCGCCCGCTTGATCGGTTTCAATGCGTTTCAGGCCTTGGAAACCAAACAATTTCTCAATACGTGCTGTTTTACTGCTGCCATCACGCTGAATAACAGTAACCGATTGTCCCTGCTTGATGATACCGCGGTTTACACGACCTACGGCAATCCGGCCCAGGTATTCGTTGTAGTCCATCAGAGTTACGAGGAATTGAAGAGGCTCATCTACTTTTTCAGTTGGAGCTGGAATATGCTCTACAACGGTTTCGTACAATGCTTGCATGTTATCGTCTTGTTTTTCAGCATCCAGACTGGAAGTTCCGTTCAGTGCCGAAGCGTACACAACAGGGAATTCCAATTGCTCATCATTCGCACCCAGCTCGATGAACAGATCCAGCACTTCGTCAATGACTTCTGCCGGGCGAGCTGCCGGACGGTCAATTTTGTTCACGACAACGATAGGCGTCAGATTTTGTTCCAGCGCTTTCCGCAATACGAATTTCGTTTGCGGCATGCAACCTTCATAAGCATCAACGACGAGCAAAACGCCGTCAACCATTTTCATAATCCGTTCCACTTCACCGCCAAAGTCGGCGTGTCCCGGTGTATCTACAATGTTAATCAGATAATCTTTGTAAGTGATAGCTGTATTTTTAGCCAAAATCGTAATACCGCGTTCACGCTCCAGATCGTTGGAGTCCATGGCGCGCTCCTGAACAGCCTCGTGTTCTCTAAAAGTTCCAGACTGTTGAAGCAGCTTGTCGACAAGCGTCGTTTTACCGTGGTCGACGTGGGCAATAATCGCAATATTCCGAATGTTCTCTCTTGCATGCATGGTTTGTATCCATATCCTTTCCGTATATCAAAATAGTGTCTCTATCCTGAAGTAATACTGATTCAAGGCTAACAATCGTTCTTCAGGCCCACTCCCTGCCAGCCTCCTATATGTTTTAGGCCTTATACAGACAGCTTCTCTCTCCGATTCGCGTGAAAACCTTAAAATAAGCGTCAGAAATCATTCCGACGCTTTTATCATATCCATTATATTATAGTTGAAATATGTCATAAAGCAAGACATTCTTCCCTGTTCCGTAATTTACCGCCATGAATCCTGACAGCTTGTCGTTCTACCATTTACGTGTGCCGCGGTTGTTAACGACCAGCCAAATTCCAGCCCCGATCAGCAAAACTGCAATAATATAAATAATGCCTGTTCTTAACAGGCTAATCATCAATAAAATCACCGATACCAAGCCTAAGATAACACTTCCTGTGTATACATTACGAGACAGTGATAAATCATTGATGGCGTATTCCCACAATCCGATCGCTACCCCAAGAAGCAACAAAGGCCACAGATAGGCCATTAAATGCCAGCCCCAGGTATTACAGAGAGAAAATAAAAAGCCATAAACGGTCAAAATTCCGGCGGGCAACAGCATAAAGGGGGATACTTTACGCATCATGTACATCGCATGCAGTATAATTCCCGGGATTAATATCAGCAAGGGCCAAAAGGTTCGTCCCAAAAAGGAGAATGCCCCCAGTTTTCCCAACAAAATAATCAGTCCTACGGCAACAATGCCCACTCTGATCATACGCTCTTTTCCGGAATTCATCGCGGTCTCCTTTGCTTGCTGAATTGGTTTGTGCTTTTTTAATGTGATTGTTTTTGAGTGTACTATGTATAGTTTAGCCGATGTTTTCCAAAAAAACTACGTTCAAATGTGGTGGGCTCGCAACTGACGATATATTCCGACAATGATAACTGCTGCGGCCAGCAATCCCGGTAACCATGCATGTAAAACTTCCCCTGCTCCTGCTAACCATACGCCTAATCTGGAATCACGCAGCAGCATTTCTCCTGCCGTGAAGGCTAAAATTGCAGCCCCGAGCAAAACAAGTACAGGGAAGCGGTGAAGCCAGATCGCAATAACATTGCTGCCCCAGACCACAATTGGAATGCTAATCGCAATGCCGATGACAATAATGGCGATATCTCCATTCGCAAGCGCTGCGATAGCTAATACGTTATCCAGACTCATTACAAAATCCGCTACCAGGATCACCTGTATAGCCTTCCATATGCTGGTTTCAGCTCTGATTCCGACATGATCCTCATTCTCGTAAAGCAGCTTAAACGCAATCCATAACAGAAGTAGACCGCCCGCTGCTTGAATAAAGGGTATGCGCAGCAAAATGACTGCTACAAAAGTCAACACACAGCGCAGGCCAACTGCGCCTACCGCCCCCCACCATATCGCTTGGCTACGCTGTCTTGCAGGCAAGTTTTTGCTCGCCATGGCTATAACAACTGCATTATCACCGCTTAACACCAAATTGATCATTAATATTTTTAACAGCAAAATGATATGCTCCATGTGTACAAACACCCCCATCCTACTTGTATGCGCAACAGGAGAAGGCTATGCTCGTATCATAAAATACATAAAATCCCAATCAGTCAGGTTGTGTTGTTCATCATAAGTCATCATTTCTTAAAAACTCATGTCAAATTCGTTGAGTAAATACCTTGAAATCAGCAGCGATCAGCAATATAATAAATCGTATTTTCGAAAAACAGGTATTAATATACAGATAGTAATGATCTTGGGATGCTTAATCAGGGAGATGAGAACAATTGACATGTCCGGATTTCAGTTTGTTTGGCTACTGCTTAATGTGATATTTATTGACCTTCTGCTCGCAGGAGATAATGCAATTGTAATTGGACTTGCCGCCAGGAAGCTGCCGCCCGCAACGCAAAAAAAAGCGATTATATATGGCACTGGAGGTGCCCTGCTTATTCGCATAGCAGCCACCATTGTGGTACTTTGGTTGCTTCAAATACCGTGGTTATTATTGATTGGTGGTGTAATGCTGATCTGGATCGCGTATAAGTTGCTGGTGGATCAGGAGGATCACACCGAAGTCAAAGCCGGAACCACTTTATGGGGTGCTATTCGCACCATTATTATAGCCGATGCGGCCATGGGCCTGGACAACGTAATTGCTGTTGCCGGCGCTGCCCAGCAGCATTTGGTGCTTGTGGTGCTCGGTCTGCTGATCAGTGTGCCGATCGTTGTATGGGGAAGCACTCTTTTTATTAGGCTTATTCATAAATTCCCTTGGATTATCTATTTGGGATCAGCCGTGCTTGGTTATACGGCGTCTAATATGATTACCGAAGAACGTAAGCTTGAGCCGTACTTTACTGAACACCCAGCGTTACGTATCCTGTTTATTGCCTTAATTACGGTTGGTATATTACTCACAGGGTATCTTCAAAACCGCAGGGCCATATCCAACCGTGAAAAAGCCGTTTTTAAATGATTAAAGTCCTTTCAAAGCTCTAAATCAAAGAGGCAGACCACAACATCACTGATGGGTCTGCCTTTTTCATGCCTTAAAACCAATCTTCCTGCACAACTTCCTCCTTACGGCCCTCCATAGCCCCGCCTGCCTCAAGAACGACAGTCTCGGTTGCAGCCACAGCCTGCTCAATCAAGGCATTCAAATCCCGAATAGAGGCTTCAATCTTTTGAACAACCCACAAGTTGGGATTGGTCGTCGGGGATTTGGGAACAAATAATGTGCAGCAATCCTCATAAGGGAGAATAGATAGATCGTAGGTACCGATTTGCTTCGCGATTTCCGTGATTTCCTGTTTATCCATCATGACGAGAGGCCGCAGCAGAGGCAGCTCTGTCGAACGGCCAATCACATTCATGCTGGATAATGTTTGACTGGCCACTTGACCCAGACTGTCACCCGTTACAAGCGCCAGTGCTCCTTCACGCTCAGCCAGCATCGTTGCAATCCGCAGCATCGACCGCCTCATGAGCGTAATCATCAGATTATCCTGTCCCGTACGTGTAAAAGCCGTCTGCACCTCCGTAAACGGTACAAGATGGATCTTAATCCGCCCTGCATAACCAGCTAATACCCTTGCCAGATCAATAACCTTTTCTTTCGCGCGCTCACTTGTAAACGGGTAGCTATAAAAATGAACACATTCGATTTCCAATCCTCTGCGCATGGAAGACCAGCCTGCGACCGGGCTATCGATTCCACCGGACAAGAGCAGCATGGCCTTGCCGTTCGTACCTAGCGGAAAGCCTCCTACCGCCGTAATAATCTCGCTAAATATATAAGCTGCCTGTTCCCTGACCTCCACACGCAGCTCAATATTCGGTTGATGCACATCGACCTTTAACACAGGAAACTCCCGCAATATAGGGGAACCAATAAGGTGGTTCATCTCATGAGAAGAATGGTCAAACTCCTTCCACACTCTGCGGGCATTTACTTTGAAAGTTGTGCCTTCTGCCACATTCAGCTCACGCATCAAAGCTACAGCAGCCTTAACTATCTCATCAAGCTGGGCATGAGCCATTTTGACAGGACTAATCGTGGTAATACCAAATACTTTTTTCAACACTTGAATGATCTGCTCATAGGGCTCTCCTCCGAGAACCACATAAATTCGTCCAAATTCCTTTCGCAAAGAGGCGCCGGGAAACGGCTTGAGCAGCAGCTTTACGTGATTCAATACCGCCTTTTCAAAACGGGTACGGTTTTTCCCTTTCAATGTAAATTCGCCGAAGCGAAGCAACAGCATATCATAATGCATTTTAATGTTTCCACCTTTCCAGGGATTCCAGCTTAGCTACAGCCTGCCGCAGCGCAAGTATAAGCTCGTCGATATCCTGTTCGGTATGTTCGTCGCCGAAGCTGATACGAATGCCGCCGGACGCTTCCAGCTCACTGCATCCCATCGCCAGCAGCACCCGGCTGGGCTCGGCCAATTTCGAGGAGCAGGCCGACTTGGTTGATACTGCCACACCCAATTGCTCCAGCGTATGCAACAGCACCTCAGCCTTCATACCCGGATACGAAAAATGGACAATATGTGGCGCTTCCTCCCCGCTGTTCAGACGCAGTTGAGGAATCGTCTTCACTTCTGCAACTACCCGATCTCTCCATTCAGCCATACGCCGTGCTGTCTCAGCTTGCCGTTCGCCCGCCAGCCGTACCGCCTTGGACATGCCAACAAGCAGCGGCACATTTTCCGTACCTGCACGCAAGCCCTGCTCCTGAGAGCCGCCACTCAGCAGTGGGAAAAGCTTCACACCTTCCCGAACGAACAGCAGCCCAGCACCTTTGGGTCCACGTAGCTTATGTGCAGAGAGACTGTACAGATCAGCCTGCCAGCCCCGAATATCAATCGGCAGCTTTCCATAGCCCTGTACACCGTCGACATGAAATAGGACACGAGGGAACTGTTTCTTCAATGCAGCCCCGATGTCATGCAACGGTTGTACCCTTCCCGTCTCATTATTAACATGCATGATACTGACTAAAATCGTATCTTGACGGACGGCATCACATACCTGCTCGGCGCTGACATGCCCTTCCGCATCAACGGGCAAAAACGTAACTTCAAAACCCAGATCTGTCAACTGTTTGCAAGCCTCATATACAGACGGGTGCTCTGTCAATACCGTAACGATATGTTTGCCTCTGGCCTGATATTGTATCGCTGCTCCCTTAATGGCCAGATTGTTGCTTTCAGTTGCCCCGGATGTAAATACAATCTCCGCCGGCTGCACGCCCAAAGCCGCAGCGCATACTTCCCGGGAACGCTTAAGCAACTTATCTGCATCCTCTCCATAACGATGCATCGAAGATGGATTGCCATAATGTCGTCTCATGACCTCGGCAATTGTTGTAATTACCTCTTCAAAAGGCGGAGTTGTCGCAGCATAATCAAAATATCTCATAAAACTCCCCTTTCTGCCCTATAACTGCTACAACAAAAAAGAACCAAAACAGGGAAAGGCCGCTACGTTCCAGCGACACCCTTTCCCCATATTGATCCTGTCTGCGCACCTGATCTAATTAAAATTTCACACATTTTTTATAAGCTATAGGGCTTACATCGTATATTTTTCACGTGCATTCTGTATTTTCGCAATATATTTTTGCGTTTCTAATGGAAGCTTATCCAGTACAGCCAGCAATTGCTCATCACTGCTTACACCAAGACGCTGCACCCGTCCGGGGCCTGCATTATATGCCGCCAAGGCCATATTTTCCTGTCCGTTAAAGCGTTTGATCTGGTAAGACAAATAACGAACGCCAGCATCAATATTTTGGGAAGGATCATATGGGTCACTAACTCCCAAACCTTGAGCGGTGGCATCCATAAGCTGCATAAGCCCTTTGGCCCCAGCCGAAGAAGTGACCAGCGGATTAAATGAAGATTCCGTATCAATAACCGCTTTAATCAAAGCTACCGGCACACCGTATTTTTGGCTGGCCTCGCTAATCAAATCATCATACGCAGTAGGCTTCGTAGGTCCGTCGCTTCCTGGGCTGGAAGAAGCAGGGTATACCGCAAAAGGGGAAGACGTTCCCCTCGAAGGTCCCAATTGGAGCCAGAGCAACCCATTTTCATCTCGGGTAACATCGCCAGAATTCTCACGAGTCGCGGCATCATCTGTCTCCAACTGGCCTACTTGCTCCAGCAATCCGGAAAAAGCGTCCGTTGTGCCCGTTTGGGTTGTAGCACTCATATTATTTAACAGCTGCATGTCTAACATGGATTTGGACACGCGCGGATCAATTTGCATGTGGTGTTCCCAACTTTCTGTAGTTGTTATATCCCAAATAGCTTATCGTTACTGCTAATGATACAACTTTTTGCTATGTACTGCCATACCTTTAACGAAAAAAAGCTCCTGGTCTGTCGAAAAGACAGTGGAGCTTTAATAATTAAGCTTTTTTGTACCTTCGCAGGATCAACGAACAAACGGGATAAAAGCGAAATAACTCAATGTTGCGAGCGCACCAAGTCCAATCGACCAAATACCTGTCGTTTTGCTACCATTCACATAAGCAAAAAAACCTAAAACCGCAGCGATTGGCCCCAGCACAATAGACCACATGAACAGGGATGCAATTCCTGCGGCTATGCCAACATAACCGGAAATACGACCACTGTTATTTATAACCTTCTGTTCACCCTTGTCCTCATCTCGTGTCACAGCTGGCGAGCCGGGAGCCACTTCTGCGGCATATTCTTCACGGTGATGACGTCGCTTGGCGGAGTGCTTCTGAATATGACGTGGGTAATCTACTCGTTCACGGCTAAAATGCTCTTCATTTTGATGCTTTTCGGTTTCATGATCCTCCATAATACACTACACCTCCAAATACGAATGATTGGCGTTATGAGTTTTTACAAAGACTTCGGCTTAAAAGTGTGGCAACAAGTGGCAGCAGACGTGGCAGCTTTATCACGTTCTTCAGAGCTGAAGCTTTCTCCCGCGTATTCTTCCTTAAATTTCTTATCGGCATGACCATCAACTTCAATCATAATCAAATCCGCCTTGCAAAAGTTGTTTTCTCCCCAATAATGGCAATTGGCTACGCTGCATTTAACTATGGGTTTGGCCTCTTGGCTCATGTTCATCACCTCGGATTCATTTTCCCCCTACTCCCGCGCACCTATGCGCGTCTGACATATGGCAGTTGGTGACATACGAAAAAAGCCGCTTTCTTCACCTCCTCCAAACTGGCAGGAAACATGAGAAAACGGCTTGCTTGTCTTAGTTTTCGATTAAAAACGATCTACTCATGAATTGCTTAAGCATGAGTACGACGAGTCTGCATACGACGCTGAGTCAAATAATCACTTTCATAATAAGTCAGATCATCACGCAGCTCTTCAAAATTTTTAGTAATGTCCATGATCACTTCGCGCGCGGCAGGCACAGGCGTTTTACGGAAGCGAATAGCATCTTGTCCCGTATAAGCATAGCGTCCGTCCTCTGCGTAAGATTCATTTTTGGGATAAAAAAAGCTGTTCACGCAGTCATGGTAAACGTTATACAATGCCTTTTCCGCAAAATCGACGTCAAAGTTGGCACGACGTAAAGCCACACCCAGCTTTTCATAGGATACTTCGGAAAAAACAAGGATATGGCGGAGATCCGACAAAAAGCCTTTATAAAAAAGTACGGACTCCTCATTTCCATCCACAGCAAGCTGCGGCAGGGCATGCTCATTGAGGAATTTTTCCACACGTTTCACGGCAGTTTTCAGTCTCTCCTGCGCCGACTCACATAATTTTTGTACGTTGACTGCTGACATCAAGGCAGCTCCCCCTTATTTGTTGCTTGTTCATCAATTTGGTTACCCGAAAATAGTCCCTTCTAACCGAAAGAGCTGTAATTTTCAGTATTTATCCTACCACAAATAAGCACTGAAAGGTATAAAAACATGCCAACCTCCTCACGCTAAACCATAAATTTATAAACACTCAAGGAGGATGGTCCCATGTCTCGGCAAAAATGGTTAAAACCCCTGCTCGGTGCAGCTGCCGGGGTGCTTCTTATCACACTAATGCTGCCTTCCCGTGATCACCGCCACACACCGCAACCCGAGTATACGGCCAAGATGGTACCACAGCAAGAAAAGCAACTTAAAAAGGGAATACTGGCTTTGGACGTGTCCGCTACAGATTCACTCACTCGCACGGATGCCAGGCAGGATATTCAATACGTCATGCGGGAGCTTCACGGCAAAACCACCGATCAGAAAAAACAATTTATCCGCAAGCTGCAGCAATCGCACAACCATCTTCATACGTTACAGTGGATTCATACGCGTGACGGGAAAAGTAGCACCTATACAGGCAGCAAAGTACAACCCCGTCTGCTGAATGATCCTCAAATCAAAAGCAGCATGACTGTGGCTCGCCGTTCCGTCATGCAAAATAAATCCTACGAATCCGCTGCTTTTCAGGTAGATGGCGGTAAATATTTTGTCATGGCAGAACCATCGACTGACGGAACCTATGGCGTTGCCGCCCTGGTCAGCCAGCAAGTATTGCGTGACGTGGAGAAGCATCAGCGCAAAAATCTGCGTTTGATTCCCTACCCCAAGGAAGGCAGCTACAAGGTCGAATCCGTACATCCTGACACCCTGCACGATATTACAGTCAAGACCGGTCACGACAACGAAAATGCGAGCCATTATTTTGAAAATGAAATCGTCGTTCGCTTCCGTCACAATCCCGATCAACAGCAGCTGCGCCAAATCGCAAAAGATTTACACTGTGAGCCTGGTCGCAAGCTGGGTTACACCTATGTGTTTCATTCCGACAACATGAGCTACAAGGAGTTAAGTCAATATTTTTCGAAAAAATGGAATCCCCTTTATACAGAACCTCACTATATGTATCTAACCAATGAAAAGAAAATATTTAAATCAGATGGAAATATCCCCAATGATTTACTCTTTTCTCGATATCAATGGAATCTTCCTGCCACCGAAACCAACCGGGGTTGGGGATTAAGCAAAGGCAGCAAGAATGTAGTTGTTGCCGTCGTGGACACAGGAGTGGATCTGGATCATCCCGATCTAAAGGGGCAAATTCTTTCGGGACATAACGTCGTCAAACCGTCTGAAAAACCTTATGATGACGTTGGTCACGGAACGCATGTCGCCGGAATTATTTCTGCACTCGTGAATAATGGCGAGGGTGTCGCCGGCATGACGTGGTATAACAAGGTTATGCCAGTCAAGGTACTCGACCAATCCGGCTCCGGTACGACATACTCGGTTGCAGAAGGTATTATATGGGCAGCTGATCACGGAGCCAAGGTTATTAATTTGAGTCTGGGTAATTACGCGCAAGCTTCATTTTTGCATGATGCGATCAAATATGCCTATGACAAAGATGTTGTATTAGTTGCAGCCACGGGCAATGATAATACGGAACGGCCTGGCTATCCGGCAGCGTACCCCGAAGTGTTTGCCGTTTCGGCTACAGATTCTTCCATGCACCGTGCCTCTTTTTCCAACTATGGGGATTATGTGGACGTCATGGCTCCAGGTGCAAGCATAGCCAGCACGTATCCAGGGAATCAATATGCTGCTTTGTCGGGCACTTCGATGGCCAGTCCGCATGTGTCAGCACTCGCTGCCCTGATTCGGTCGATCAACCCCGATCTAACCAATAAAGAGGTTATGGATTTAATGAGAAGCAGCGTCATTGATCTGGGTGCACCAGGACATGACAAATATTTCGGATATGGACAAATCGATGTGTACAAGGCGTTAAAAGCAGCACAACGCCCATATGTTCCTTTACAATTGTATCCACAGCATCTGAGCGACAAATTAAAATCCATTTTAAAGAAGCTGGAAATGTAACAATTCCTTTTAGTCAAAAAGCAGCCATATGTGCATGAACTGCACCCCTATTGTTAGACATTAATAACAATTGGAGTGCAGTTCATAACGCCATGGCTGCTTTTTTTTAGACTTCCTTAACGCTTGGAGCTGCTGCGGACAGGACGCTTGCCATGACTGCGAGTATGACAGCATGGATCTCCAGGATCCTTTATACTCACCGGAAATACGTGGTGAGGTACAGGTACAATGTGCGTCTGATTAACAATTTCAATCGGATGAACCACAGGCACGACTTGTGGGAAAAATTGATGATTTACAAATTGGATCGGCGGGCACACGATCGGGTCGTAAGAGCAGTGACTCATAATGTGCAACTCCTTTCGGTGAATTAGTACAGCATATTAAGAAGGAATGCCCTGTGCTTGGATGTTTACCCCCAAATACAAATACCCTCTATAAAATAGGCTTTCTCTCCACAATGACCGAATGATCAAGCTGTTCGCCCAACAAACGACACAACTTGCGCAGACCTATTTTAAGTGTTTCCTTGTCCGCATACGAAAAGGAAATACGGATATGATTACTGTCCATACCACCTGCATAGCACACCGCACCTGGTAAAAAGGAAATACCTTCTCGATCAGCCAATCGCCCCAATTCCGGGATATCGACAACAGACGGAAGCTTAATCCACAAATTGAGGCCACCTTCGGGAGTATACCAAGTAACCTCTGGGGGAGCATAACGCTGGAGTGTATGCAATGCCGCTGTCAGGCGATCCCGCATTTGATCCCGCAACCAGACGAGATGCTGCTCAAGCCGGTGACTGATGAAAGGCAACAGTGCTTTTTGCGTTAATAAAGGACTCCCCAAATCCGCAGTTGACTTGGCGGCCACCAAACGATCCAATACACTGCCAGTAGCCGCTACACATGCTATACGACAGCCGGGGGCGACAATTTTGCTGAAGCTTTTGATATATACCACATGTCCGGACTGATCATGCGCCTTGATGGAAAGTGGCGGCTTCGCTTTATAATATAGTTCAGAAAATGGATCATCTTCAACAATCAGACAATGATAGCTTTGAGCTAAATCCAGCAATTGCGTGCGTCTGGCCGTCGTTAAAGTCACTCCGGTAGGATTATGGAAGGTGGGAATCGTATAGATCAGCTTGGGCGGATGAGTATCACAAAGACGCGTCAGGATATCGATCCGCATACCCTGCTCATCCATCGGAATCATAATGACTTTGGCTCCTCGACTGGTAAACACATCAATGGCCCCAGTATATGTAGGAGCCTCCATGTAGACAACATCGCCAGAGCCAACAAACGTACGCGCCACCAGGTCAATCCCCTGCTGGGCACCGCTGGTCACGAGTAGCTGTTCTGCTACCGTCCGTATGCCACGTTCGTTCATGTGAGCTGCAAACACTTCCCTCAATGCCAAATCTCCTTCAAACGTACCGTAAACAGCCATTGCGTCAGGATTTTCAGAGGATAAACGCCGGGTATCTGCAATAATTTCACGTGTAGGAAGAAGCTCCGGCTGAATGGCTGCGATATGAAAAGAATAGGGGACCTGCCGGCTATGGTTGAAGTTTCTCCATAACTGTGCCCGCGGCAAATAATCGATCAGCGACATTTGCCATGACAAATCCAGCGTCCCCTCACGTGGCACAGGTACAGAAGGCTCCGCTACATAGCATCCTTTTCCCTGCGTACATGTAATCAGATTATTCGACTCCAGCTCTGTATACGCTTTGCTTACAGTTACGGGACTTACAGCAAGCAGACTGGACAAATGACGGACTGAGGGAAGCTTTGTACCCTGAGGCAGCAGTCCGGACTGGATGCGATCCGCCAAGGTTTTGGCAATCTGTAAATATAATTTGACGCTGCTATTGCGGCTGAGATCAATATGCATCGGAACCGTCCCCTCCAAAAATCAACTGTTATATTCAGACGTTTACTGTTATACTTCATTATCGTTATAATACAACAAATTTCATAGTACAGTATAGAACACAGGAGATGATTGGATTGGAATACAAATTTTCGGGTATGGCTCGTACTCAGGGCTCGTCCATCGTTAGGGACATTTTGAAGCTGACACAGGGAACAGAAGTGTTATCCCTGGCAGGTGGCCTTCCGGCCGATGCCTTTTTTCCCGTCGAAGCTGTTGCTCAAGCCTATGAACGGGTATTTCGTCTCGGCGGTACTACCGCGCTTCAATACGGTCTAACCGAGGGATATATTCCTCTACGGGAACGTCTTACAACCATGATGGCATCCCAAGGCATCTCCGTCACCAGAGATAACATTATTATGACGACGGGCTCACAGCAGACGATCGATCTGGTTTCGCGCGTGCTGCTTGATCCGCAGGATACTGTATTGGTGGAATCCCCTACTTATTTGGCAGCTCTTCAGGTGTTTAAGTCCTATGGCGCCAACATTGTAAGTGTAAATACAGACTCCAATGGTATGCAATTAGATGATCTTGAAGCCAAGCTCAAGGAACATCAGCCTAAGTTCGTGTATGTCATTCCAACCTTTTCCAACCCATCGGGGAATGTATGGAGCATGGAACGCAGAACAGGCGTTGTTGAGCTATGCCGTAAATACGGAACTTTGATTTTTGAGGATGATCCTTACGGGCGTCTCAAATTTGACGAAAACCTTAACTTTCCATCCCTTTTCTCCATTGACCAGCAGCAAGGTGGAGACGGTCATGTCATGTATACCTCTACGTTCTCCAAAACCGTTGCTCCTGGTGTTCGTTCTGGATGGCTGATTGCCGACCAAGCAATTGTGGATAAAGTTGCAAAAGCCAAACAATCTGCTGATTTGCACTCCAGCAGTATCGATCAACGTGCTTTAAATGAGCTTTTGGACTTTTTTGATTTGGACGGACATATTCGTACCGTATCCAACGAATATCACTCTCGTATGCTACGCCTGACAACACTGATGAAAGAGCCCCAATGGGAAGGCATTACGTGGAATGATGCACTAGGCGGCATGTTTATGTGGGTCACTTTACCCGAAGGCTTCCGTTCCGATCGCTTGCTGGAACTGGCTATTCAAGAAGGCGTCGCATTTGTGCCAGGACAAGTATTTTATGCTGATCTGAGCGGTAGCAACCATATGCGGATCAACTTTACGCATACCGATCCTTCGCTGCTTCCTGAAGCGGTTGATCGTTTGGACCGGGCATTGAAAATGTATACAGAGGAAAGATTGGAAAAAAGCGTGCGCTGATGAATTTTGGCAGTGCACGTACGTGAGGCCGCTTCGCGAATCATTTGATCTTGCGATCGCTGTTGCCCCCGGATTCCTAATTATATAAGTTCCGACAAAGGTCGGAATCCGGGGGCAAAGGCGAACGCTTCGCTTCTCCAGATTCAAATGCTCCGCTACGCTAACTGCGTGCCCCATCCCCGCACGTTTTTTACGGTAGAGGGAATGAGTAGATGGAAAAACGGAAAAAGCCCCGCATGATTATCGGGGCTTTATTCTGTTTGGCAAAGAACAAACAAAATAAATTTAATACTATAAAAATGCACTCTTGCTGCGTAAATCGGTATGCAAAAAGGGTGAGTTATGTTTCCAACAGGAACATGACTCACCCTTTTTTAATAAACACATTTGGATTAAAAGTTTTTTATGCAAACAGGTTATTTACAAAGTTAAATTCATGCATTTTAAAGTGTTGCAGTTAGGAAAGTTTTCCGTAAGCCGGGTTCTGTGCTATCGTGGTACAGACGGGAACTACCCTCCCACTACAAGCGACAATCATCTATCTAGGCCGAATATTGCTATCCGGCTCCAGCGACCAACCTAGACACGCCTCGGGCTAAGGCTGCTTCGCGAAGAAGCTGTGTCCCATTAGGTCTTGCTCCAGATGGGGTTTACCAGGAACGAAGTCACCAGCGTTCCTCGGGGTCTCTTACACCTCGGTTCCATCCTTGCCTGTGCCGCAAGCGGCCATCGGCGGTCCATTTCTGTGGCACTATCCTTCAACTCGCGCTGACTGGACGTTATCCAGCATCCTGCCCTATGGAGCCCGGACTTTCCTCTCGCGGCTCACGCCGCCAGCGATTGTCTGTCAAACTTTCCGAACAACATTACATAGTATACAGGGAACGTACGCACGATACAACCTGAAATTATTGTAAAACAGAAAAATTCCTTTTAATTTTCATAGCATCGAGGTTTTACAAAAATTGAAAGGGTTCAGTATTTACCTGTGACACATGTACTTCTGTCGAATATCGGCCTTCTTCCAACCGTTTGCGCATCCATTCTGCCGTTTTAGGCTTCATAATCTTTTCAGCATTATGTCCAGGGTCAATGATGGCGATGCCCGCCATCAGGGCATCCTGTGCCGTGTGATAGTCGATATCCCCCGTGACTAATACGTCAGCACCTTTAAAAAGCGACTTGTTCACATATCGGCTACCCGAGCCTCCCAGCACAGCTGCTTTTTTGATCGTTCGGTTCAAGTCTCCCACCACGCGTACGTGCTCGACGTTGAGGCCTTTTTTCACGTCATTTACAAACTCGCGTAAGGTGCGGGCTTCCTTGAGCTTGCCTACCCGTCCCAAACCGAAAGTTCGGCCCTGCAAATCCATATGGTACAGGTCATAAGCCACCTCTTCATAAGGATGGGCCTTTAACATTGCTTGCACGACTTTATTGCATACACCCTGCGGTACAACGGTCTCAATACGGACCTCTTCACTACGTTCCATTTTACCCGGCTCGCCCAAAAATGGCTGTGTGCCTTCACCAGGTACGAAAGTTCCATAGCCATCAATATTAAAGCTGCAATGACTATAGTTGCCGATATGTCCGGCTCCCGCACCCAGCACGGCATCCAATACCTTTTGATGATGTGTTTTGGGTACAAAAACAACCAGCTTGAACAGTTGCTCCGTGTGAACATCCTCCAGCGAGCCTTCACTTTGCATCCCCAATGCTTCTGCCATCCAGTCATTCATGCCATCCTCTGCCGTATCCAGATTCGTATGACTGATATAGACAGCAATATCATTTTTGATCAGCTTCTCATACAATCTGCCCGCAGGCTGATCCGTGTTCAAAGCTTTAAGTGGGCGGAATATAATCGCATGATGGGCAATAATGAGGTCAGCCTTTACGCGGATCGCCTCTTCGACAACCTCATCATTGACATCCAGAGCGATCAATATGTTCTTGATTTCCTTCTGCAGGCTGCCAAGCTGAAGCCCGATTCTGTCGTCCGGGACTGCCAAATATTTGGGTGCCAGCTGCTCCATATAGCTAATTACGGTTTGTCCTTTGGCAAACATGCAAGTACCTCCTCCAGTTGTTCAATTTGTTTACGCAATTGCTCCTGCTTATGCTGCGCAGATTCCTGCTCAGACCGCGATACTTGTGCCAGTACATCCTGAAGCTTCCGAATTTCCAGCTGCCATTTCCTGAAAAAGACTTCATTCGGCTTTTTGACCAATAACGGTCCAAGCTGCATCAGCCAATCCCGAGTCAGTACCAATGAGCTGCCGGGAAGCTCCCATGGCCGATACAGCTCGTCCTGTTTCAACGGGCTTTCTGAAGCAGGTGTTGCCGTTAGAACTTCGTATATTTTCCCGTCCTCTTCCATGATATGCTCGCCTGTTAATACCCACTGATGCTCAATCAACCAGCGACGTAAAAGATCCTCGCCTACGTTGGGTTGTAAAACAAGCTGCTTCACTGAAGCAAGCTTGTCTTTCCCTTGGTCCAATATCGAAGCGATCAAGGCACCGCCCATGCCGGCTATCGTAATAACATCGACCTCATGGGCCTTAATCACAGCCAAGCCGTCTCCCTTTCTAACCGTAATGCGATCAGCAAGGCCTGCTTCAGCCACCTGCTTTTGCGCTGCACGCAACGGGCCATCGTTGACCTCGCCCGCAACAGCCTGCGGCACTCTGCCACTACGCACCGCAGCTACAGGCAGTAGCCCGTGATCCGAACCAATATCTGCAAGTCTGCTCCCGGCAGGAATTTGTTCCATAATATATTGTAATCGTTGCGAAAGTTTCATGACGTCACCCACGTAATCCATTTTTTTCGAGTCCAAAATAAAATACCTATAACAATAGCCAGCTTCAGTATGCTGTAAAACACCATATTCCCAGCCGCTTGATGGCGCAGGATGATCATGTCTGCTTCAGCCATAAAAGCCAGTGTCATTCCAATAGCAAAATAGACCAAGGCCAGACGCGGGAAACGGCGGTGTACCCACCAGCTTAAACCCACCAGCAGTACAGTGTGCAAAATCCAAAATACCTCAAGCATCATAAGAGTAGCCGTAGGCCAATAGCCGCCCATAAGCACTGCATACACTAAAATCAGCCCAACAAGGCCACAGTAATGCAGCAGACTAATACGCAAGGTTATTCCCACCAGACACCATACCAGGCCACATAGGGCCACAAGCACTAGAAGCCAATCCTTAGCTTCACCCTGATGAAGCTGAATAATCCATACACCCGAACCAAGCATAACCGCACTACCGAGGGTGCTCAGCATGGCACTCATACTCTTTTCAGAAGAACGCCAAATTGCGGCCAACCCATAACAAATCGCGGTGATTACACATGCCGAGAATATTTGCATTGCCAACGGAAAAGCGGTAAAATAAAAACCAATCAAACAAATGCAGGAAATAATGACAAAACCAAGAATCCAGGCGAATCCATGCCCGTGTCTAAGATATGTAAGCAGCCCGGTGTTGTTACGATTTTGACTCTGTGGCGGATCTCCATCCTCTCGATACAGGTTGGACAAAAAATCGCAATATTGCTCAGGTAGCAACCGACTTCGCCGCCAATGCTCAATTTCATGTAACAGTATTGCCCGTTTCTTCTCCTGGTCCAAGCTTCTCCCCTCCACCATGGCTGCCATGAGATAAAAAAAGACCCCCTGCGCGCTTCAAGCCGCAGAAGGTCCGCAATGTACCGCTTCTATTCGAGGAAATCCTTCAGTCGCTTACTGCGGCTTGGATGGCGCAGCTTGCGCAGCGCTTTGGCCTCAATCTGACGAATGCGTTCACGTGTAACACCGAATACTTTACCCACCTCTTCAAGAGTTCTGGTTCTTCCGTCGTCCAAACCAAAGCGGAGACGCAACACATTCTCCTCCCGTTCAGTCAACGTATCCAGTACATCCTCAAGCTGTTCCTTCAGAAGTTCATAGGCAGCTGCATCCGCAGGCGCCAGCGCTTCCTGATCCTCAATGAAATCCCCCAAATGAGAGTCATCCTCTTCACCGATTGGCGTTTCCAATGAAACAGGTTCCTGGGCAATTTTCATAATCTCCCGTACTTTTTCCACGCTTAGCTCCATCTCGGCAGCCACTTCCTCCGGCGTAGGTTCACGCCCCAGCTCTTGCAGCAGTTGACGCGATACACGAATCAACTTGTTGATTGTTTCCACCATATGCACCGGGATACGAATCGTTCTGGCCTGATCGGCTATAGCGCGCGTAATGGCCTGACGAATCCACCAGGTTGCATACGTACTGAATTTAAATCCTTTTTCGTAATCGAATTTCTCTACTGCCTTAATCAGGCCCATATTACCTTCTTGAATCAGATCCAGGAAAAGCATTCCGCGACCAACATAACGTTTTGCAATACTTACAACCAGCCGCAAGTTTGCTTCTGCCAGCCGACGCTTAGCTTCTTCATCACCGTTATTGATCCGTTTGGCGAGTTCTACCTCATCATCAGCTGAAAGTAGCGGTACACGACCGATTTCCTTCAAGTACATCCGGACCGGATCATTGATTTTAATACCGGGAGGCAGGCTCAGATCGTCATCGAAGTTAAAATCATCCCCGTCATTGTTTTCCGGGTCATCATTTTGACGCAATCTGGTAACTTCTTCGTCGTTGTCATTCACAACCTCAATCCCCAAGTCACCCAGCTGCTCATAGAACTCATCCATTTGCTCGGGGTCCTGATCAAACGGCGATAGTTTTTCCATGATATCTTTGTAGTTCAGAGAGGAACTTTTTTTACCCAACTCAATCAATTGATCTTTGACCTGATCCAGTGTCAGTTCCGTCTCCAGTTCAGTATGCTGATCATTCGCCATCTTTCGACTCCCTCCTCCCTAGAAACATCCGACCTCTGTGTGTTCATTGTCTCTCTAGGGCTATAATCTCACTTGCAATTTGTGCTGCACGCAAAAAGTCACCTACGCGCTCAGCGGCTCTCATCTCTTCCCTCTTCAGATCCAGTTGCTCCTGCAATGGAAATTTTCGCACCTGATGAATATAATCGTCCAAAATGTGCGGTGCCCATACGCCCGGAGCATCCATCATCATGATCGAACTTACGTTTTTCTCCAGACGGTCATCTTGCAAAGATGAAATAAAGCGGCTTGTATCCGGTAACTTTCCTTGTGCGTAATAGGCGTATAGATAAGCAGCAATCGCTGCATGATCCTCAATATTAAAGGCGTCCCCCAAATGCTTTTCAACATACTCTGCAGCTTCTAAATCCTGCATCATCCAGTGAAGCAATCTGCGTTCCGCCACATGGTAAGCCGGCAGTAAATTAGGTGTGGAGACCTGCCCTTTTTTATGCCTACCATTATTCCACCCATTTTCGTTATTATCCCCAAAGTCCTGTTTTTTTTGCAGGGACTGGCGGAGTATATTGCATTCTTGCTTTAAGGTTTCAAAATCCACCTTAACTTCGGCTGATACTTCGCGCAAATACACTTCCCGCTCAGTCGGGGATGACAGAGGTGCAATGACATTTAATGCTTCGCGGGAATACGCGATTCTTCCTTCTTCCTCTTGCAGTATATGGTTTTTTTTCAGATATATAAGCTTAAATTTCACCGTTGAAACAGCACTTTCGATAATTTGACGCTGAAAGCGCTCGCCGCCGTATTGCCGAATAAAATCATCCGGGTCCATACCATCACTGACCAATGCTACCTTAACGTGAAGTCCCGCATTTTCCAACAGTGGAAAATTTTTAAGCGCAGCAGCTTGTCCTGCCCGGTCACCATCATAACAAATAATAACCTCGTCGCACAGTCCTTTTAACATCGTAGCATGATGCTCTGTCAGGGCTGTTCCCATAGCGGCCACCCCATTCTGTACACCCGCTTCCCATGCCGAGATGACATCACCATAGCCTTCAAAAAGAACGCTCTGGCGAAGCTTGCGAATGGAGGTTTTAGCATGATGAAGATTGTACAGCGTTCGGCTCTTGTTGAACAGTTTCGTTTCCGGTGAATTCAAATACTTTGGCTGTCCCTCGCCAAGAATACGGCCTGCAAAGGCAATAACTTTTCCATTTCTATTCCAGATGGGGAACATAATACGATCCCTGAATCGATCCACATACCCATCACCCTCATGTCGGGGAGAAATAAGTCCCCCCTTTTCCATCTCTACAGGATCAAAGGAACGTTTCTCCAAAAACTGAACAATCGTATCCCATCGGTTCGGTGCATAGCCAATTTGGAATTGATCAATAATCTTGTCACTAAACCCCCGTGAACGCAAATATTCCATAGCTGGTTTGCCGTGCTCCGTATTTTTAAGCAAAAAGTGGTACATCTTAGAAGTTAGTTCATACGCTTGCAGCAGCCTGTCCAACTCAGGGTGCTGATGCGATGACTCACGTCCCTGCCATTCGCCGAGAGGGATATGACTTTCTTCCGCCATTGTCCTGACAGCTTCGGGAAAGGATAATCCTTCGATTTCCATCATAAATTTGATGGCATTGCCTCCCGCGCCGCAGCCGTAGCAGTAAAAAATCTGGCGATCCGGTGTCACGGTGAATGAAGGGGTTTTTTCGGAATGAAAAGGACAGAGGCCTTTCATATATTTCCCCTGCTTGGTCAAATGCACGTACTTGCTTACCGTATCTACAATATCATGATGCTGTAAAACCGCCTCAATGATATCATCCGGTATATTACCTTGTCCGGCACTCATGTTAACCACCTTCATCTCTTTAGCACGTAAATATAATTCGATACCGTTACTCATTATTCCTGCAAGTAGAGTAAAAGTTTTGTCAGTTTATGTTGAAAAACTTCGCGATCCTCTAATGTAAACGGTTTAGGACCTTTTCCATAGCGTCCCTTTTTCCGTTCTTTGGCAGAAGTATGACGGCGATCAAGCATAAAATCTATCGAATCGTTTCGATACCTAGCTCCGCGAAAAGACATCACTTCACAGCCTTTAGCCAAGGCAAGGGCAGCAAGACCGTAATCATTGGTAGTTACAATATCTCCTCGTCGGATATGATTAGCAATATAGAGATCGGCACTTTGGTCGCTCCGGTCCACTTTAACAACAGTCACGCCCTCGCTGCCCTGGATGAGATGATCATACGAGGATACCATAATAACCTGAACATGAAAACGGGAAGCCGTTTCTGCAATTTCGCTTTTAACGGGACAAGCATCCCCGTCAACAACGATCCGGACACCCAATAAATTTTCGGATATCTCCACCAGCATCCCCCATCTCCATGCGAATTCGAGTAAAATACGGAACGGGTGCAAGATCACTCTTACACCGTTCCGTATATTTATACCCATTTCTTCAAGTTGTTCATACCATGACGACTGTCGTTTAGCCTACAAGTTTAGAAAAATCAGCAAAACGCTTCAGTTCTGAGTCAATAGCAGCCAGCAAAGCCAAACGATTATTACGAACAGCATCATCTTCAGCCATAACCATAACGGAATCAAAGAACGCCGTCACCGCAGGAGTAATGGATGAAGCAAGCGCCAACGCTTGTGTCGCATCACCTTCCTGTAAGGCTGCACTATATGATTCGTAAGCGCCATACCATGCTTCATAAAGCGCTTTTTCACCCTGTTCCGTAAACTCACCGGTATTCACTGACTTATGAACCGCTTTGGTAGCCAAATTACTCACCCGGTTAAAGGACTCAACCGTTGACTTGAAACGATCACCTGTTTGTACCGCAGCCATCAACGCAGCTCCGCGATTGACAACAGAAGCAACATCATCAAATCCGGCTGCAAGCACAGCGTCCACGACGTCATAACGAAGAGTCTCGGACAATAATTTTTTCACGCGCAATCCGAAAAATTCATGTAATTCTTTACGTATTTCATCGGCGGAGCGTTTCATATTTCCAAGATTTCCGTGCACGTCAATCGCGATATTGAACACATCAGATAACGTAGCGGAAAGCTTGCGATCCAGCAAGATCTGGACGATCCCTGCGGCCTGACGGCGAAGTGCATAAGGGTCCTGCGAGCCTGTCGGAATAATACCGATTGAAAAGCAGCCTGTGATCGTATCTATTTTATCAGCGATACTCACAATAGCTCCAGCGTTCGTAGAAGGAACCGTTTCTCCGGCGAAACGAGGCTGATAATGCTCAAACACAGCTCTCGCCACTTCTTCCTTTTCTCCAGCCTTACGGGCGTAATCCTCACCCATAACACCTTGCAGTTCCGGGAACTCATATACCATTTGTGTTACCAGGTCGAATTTACAAATATCCGCTGCCCGGCTAACCGATTCCTGTGTATCTGGGGAAACACGAAGCTTCTCTGCCAGAGCATCAGCAATGCGCCGAATCCGTCGTACCTTGTCCCCAACCGTTCCCAGCTCTTCGTGGAAAACAATACTTTCCAGCTTGGAGAGTGCATCCTTAATTTCCAGCTTCTGATCTTCTTCATAAAAGAATTTGGCATCGGACAGCCGCGCACGCAATACTTTTTCATTCCCTTTAGCAATGACTTCCAGCGATTGACTGCCACCGTTACGTACTGTAACAAAGTATGGCAGCAGCTCTCCGGCGCGGTCCAACACAGGGAAGTAACGCTGATGCTCACGCATGGAAGTAATCAGTACATCCTTCGGAATATTCAAGAAGGATGGATCAAAGCCTCCAAACAGCACCGTTGGTGTTTCGACCAAATACAATACTTCCTCCAACAGATCATCCTTTATTGCAATCGTCCAGTCTTTTTCGGCTGCCAACGCTTCAATCTGCTTCACGATAAGCGCTTGACGTTCCTCAATGTCTACAATGACATGCTGCTTGCGAAGCACTTCAACATAGTCAGCCGGGCGCTCTACAACAGCGTCCTGTCCAAGGAAACGATGGCCTCTCGTCACATTTCCTGACTGTACTCCGGCAATTTCCAGGTTGATAATATCGCTGCCAAACAAGGCAATCAACCAGCGGATCGGACGAACAAACTTGAAGTCATAGCTCGCCCAACGCATGAATTTAGGGAATGTCATCGCATGTAAAATGTGCAGCAACCCTTCAGATAGCACTTCCGCCGTCGGTACACCCACGCTGCTCTTGGTCGCATAAATATATTCCACGCCACCAAGCTCCTTGAACGTAAACTGTTCAGGATCAACCCCCTGACTACGAGCAAAACCGAGAGCGGCCTTGCTCCAGTTGCCGGCTTCATCAAGCGCAATTTTGCGGGAAGGGCCTTTAACTTCTTCATTGATGTCCTCTTGTTTCTCTGCTACTTCCTTGACCAGCACCGCCAAACGGCGAGGTGTGGCATAAGCCTCTACAGCGCCATAAGCAATACGCGAGCTGTCAAGCCACGCTGCCATACGCTCCTTCAACTGCTGAATCGCATTCGGGATAAACCGTGCAGGCACTTCCTCCAAACCGATTTCAAACAATAAATCCTTAGACATGTGCCGCACCTCCTTTCTTCAACAGCGGGAAGCCCAGCTTCTCGCGTTCCTCCAGATAGGTCGCAGCCACCTGACGCGCCAAATTCCGCACCCGAATAATAAATCCGGTTCGTTCCGTCACACTGATTGCCCCGCGTGCATCCAGCAAGTTGAACGCATGAGAGCATTTCAGCACATAATCATAGGCTGGAAATACAAGATGCTGCGCCATCGCTTTATTGGCTTCTTCCTCATACATATTAAAAAGAGTGAAAAGCATTTTGACATCTGACACTTCAAACGTATATTTGGAATGCTCGAATTCAGGCTGATGGAAGACATCACCGTACGTGATTCCATTGACCCACTCCAAATCGAACACATTTTCCTTGTCCTGAATGTAAGAAGCCAGACGCTCCATACCATACGTAATTTCAACCGCAACCGGACTGGCATCAATGCCGCCTACTTGCTGGAAATACGTAAACTGGGTAATTTCCATACCGTCCAGCCATACTTCCCAGCCTAGCCCCCAAGCTCCCAGTGTTGGTGCTTCCCAGTTGTCTTCAACAAAACGAATATCGTGCTCCAGAGGGTTGATTCCCAAACGACTCAGACTCTCCAGATACAATTCCTGAATATTGTCCGGCGAAGGCTTCAAGACCACTTGAAACTGATGATGCTGGTACAGACGATTCGGATTCTCGCCATAACGTCCGTCTGATGGGCGGCGAGAAGGCTCAACATAAGCTACGTTCCACGGCTCAGGTCCGATCGACCGTAAATAGGTCATCGGATTCATCGTGCCTGCTCCTTTTTCCGTGTCATACGGCTGTACAATAATACAATTCTGCTCGGCCCAAAATTGTTGCAGCGTTAAAATCATCTGCTGAAAATTCATGGTATACACTCCTTTTCCAATTACCTCAAATGATGGTGATTTCTTTATATAAAACTCGTATGTACAGGGCCGTCTATTTTCAACATGCCTTGCCAGAGACAGTAAAAAGCCCCCGCCTCTACGCCTGTACAGACGTAGGGACGAGAGCTCACTCCCGCGGTTCCACCCTACTTGATTACGATCCTACGTCACCAGTCAGACCGTAATCCTCTTTTCCGTGTCCATTCAGACGCTCCCGAGTGCCTTGTTCACGAGCAATTCTCGCTGGGCTTACACCGTCCCCAACTCGCTAATCCTAGAGAATAATCCCGCTACTTTCTCGTTCAATGCATCTGCTCCCAAAGGAGATATAGTAGGATATTACACGTTTTCAGCAACACAGTCAAGAGATCAGGGCATTTCACATATCGTACTTGTCGAGCTGATCCAAAAAGCTCCGTGATTTCAGCTTAACCTCCAGCTGCATATCCATAAATTGACGCATGACATGTTTGATCTCCAGCTTGGTGGAGTCCTTCACGTCAATGTTGCCAAGACGATTTAAATCCATTCTGGCGAACAAGCGAAGCAACTTCAACGTACGTGGAGTGACGCTCAAGGCAGCTGGATCAAAATGCTTGTAGCTCCGACACAAAACCCCGCCCAGCCTGGGACTGACAAACATATCCTCATCGGCACATTGTTGTCCGCTTGAGATACATGCATCTAGCTGAGGAGCATAACCGGCCGCCTGCAGTATTTTAAATTCATAAATACTCATGACGATCAGCGGATCTTTGCCACTCTCCAACGCCTCCAGACAAGCTTTAAGCTGTTTAAACCAGAATGTTCCAGTTTCTTCATCCTGTAGCACTCGATCGAGCAGCTCACAGGCATACGAGGCATAAGCCGCTTTGGTGATATCCTCGCGCAATACATGGTGAGATTGGATAATTTCACCGGCATTCAACGTGCCTAAGCCTGTATTTCGAAAATAAACAAATTCGCCGTACGTAAACGGTTGCGTCAAAGCGGCATGACGGCTTTTGGACTTTTTTGCTCCTCTGACCAACACGCCAGCTTTACCTCCGCTTTCGGTGCAAAGCGTAATAATTTTGTTCCCCTCACCGTAATCCATGCTGCGGATGACGATTCCTTCCACCCTGTAAAGCATGCCTCTTCCCCCAAACATTCGCGAAGAAGCCAGTGGCTCGCGCTATTCACAGGCTTCTTCATGCTCATCCGACTCCTCTTCATCCGTGTCTTGCTCCCTAATCACGGCGCTCTCCCTGTATAACAGATACGCACCGACATCTCCAGTCATCGCAAAATACTTCCACGAAAAATCTCGCAATCGTATTCATCCTTTCTTCGGAAATGACGTCTGCATCTCAAAAGATAGGATGATGCGAAGAGAAGGGAAGTATGCGATGAAATAAATGGATTGTGTTAAAAAAGGCTGCTGTATACGGGTTAGGACGCCGCTCCGCGAATGATTTGATCTTACGATTGCTGTTGCCCCCGAATTTATTTGAATGTACAAACAAAGGGTTAAATTCGGGGGCAAAGGCAACCGCTGGCGCTTCTTCAGATTCAAATCCTTCGCTCCGCTGCAACGTGCACGCAGTTACATAACCCTTTTGAAAAACGCTCCTTATTTCATCGCTGGAGGAAAAGATTAGAAAGAGCAAAGAGTTAAGCGCCGCACATGCGGCGGCGCTTGGAATGATCAAAAGACATGTTACTTCACGTCTTTTGTCGAGGATCGGGACGGCTTTTTTTATGATGCTCATAGCAACTATACATATTTATTTAATATCAATTTTAGCCTCAATAAACCCTTGAACTAAAGTGAGCGTAGAGTCGAGCTATGCTTTTTAGGCATCGCGGTGGAAGCCGAGGTCACGAAGGACGCGTTCCTGGTTGCGCCAGTCTTTTTTGACCTTAACCCACAGCTCCAGGAAAATTTTCGAACCCAGCAAATTTTGAATGTCCTGACGTGCCTGTTTCCCTACCTCTTTGAGCATAGCTCCCTGTTTGCCGATGATAATCCCCTTCTGGGAATCACGTTCCACAAAAATGACAGCCATAATATGCACGACACCGTTGTCCTGCACTTTCATGTCTTCAATCATGACTGCAATAGAATGTGGTACTTCCTCGCGCGTCATATGCAAAATCTTTTCCCGTACCAGCTCGGCAATGACAAACTGCTCCGGGTGGTCGGTAATTTGGTCATCCGGGTAATACTGTGGACCTTCTGGCAAGTATTTTTGCAACTGCTCCAACAGACGGTCTACATTGTTGCCCATTTTGGCCGAGATCGGCACGATTTCCGCGAAGTCATACAGCTTACGATATTGCTCAATCAGGGGCAACAACGCTTCCGGCTCAATCCGGTCAATTTTATTCAAAACCAAAATAACTGGCGTTTTCACTTGTTTTAGCTGTTCCGCAATAAAACGGTCGCCTCCACCCAAACCTTCAGCGGCATCAATAAGAAAAAGTACCGCCTCCACCTCACCCAACGCATTAAAGGCAGTTTGATTCATGTAATCGCCTAATTTAGACTGGCGCTTGTGAATCCCCGGTGTATCCAAAAATACAATTTGCGTGTCCTCTGTCGTGTATACCCCGTGAATTTTGTTACGTGTGGTCTGCGGCTTGTCTGACATAATAGCGATCTTTTGACCAATAACATGGTTCATCAGTGTTGATTTTCCTACATTGGGTCTGCCAACAATCGCGACAAAACCTGACTTAAAGTGTTTCTTAACCATTTCGTTTCCTCCAGCGCTATTAAGCGCCTATTTTTTTGTTTTGTTATTTTCATTGCATGAGCTGACGAATTAACGTCAACAAAGGACTGTAAAACACAAATATGCCAATAATTACAGCAAAAACCGCTGCCAGGAGCACGGCTCCGGCGGCGGTGTCTTTAGCCGCTTTGGCCAGCGGGTGAATATCAGGTGAGATGAGATCCACCGCTGCTTCGACAGCGGTGTTAATCAGCTCGGCTACAATAACCAGGGCCATTGCTACACAGACAAACAACCAGTCGAGCCGGGAGATACGCAGGCATAGGCCAGCTATAATGACAAGAAGCGCCACGACCGCATGTATCCGCATATTAACTTGCGTACGCAGAGCGTAGAACACCCCTTCTGCTGCATAGCGAAAGGTCATTCTCCAAGGCTGACGTCTCATTACCGTGTCAACCCCACTTGAGACAGCACAGCTTCCTGCTTACCCATCATTTCGGTTTCACTCGCCTCATCCTGATGATCATAGCCTAACAGATGCAAAAAACCGTGAACAAACAAAAAGCCGATTTCACGCTCAATGGAATGTCCATATTCTTCGCTTTGAGCTTGCGCTGTCTGCACAGAGATAATAATATCCCCCAGCACATCGGGTACATCCTCCAATGAATTTTCTTCAATCGGCTCGTAGATGATTTCAAGCTCTTCATCCAGTGTTTCCTTCATCGCAAACGACAACACATCGGTGGGGCGATCGATTCCCCGATAATCCCTATTCAGTTCATGAATTTGCTCATCATTTACGAAGGTGAGAGCCACCTCACCGTCCGTTACTCCTTCCACCTTGCCTGCCTCTTCTAATAAGGTGTTCAGCAGCGAGATCAAGGATTCGCTAATTACCATATCATTTTGTTCATTATTCCATGCTAATTGAAGGCCCATGCCAACCGCTCCTTTTAATTCTTAATGCTACAGCCGTGCTTCATGACTAATGATGTTAAGCTTTCTCGTTCTCGGGCTTGGGTCTTTCTTCGGGATACTCAATACGGGAATGGAAGATCCCCATTACCGTTTCTTTGAGAGTTTGAGCTATGATATCAAGCTCCCGCATGGTCAACTCACAGTCATTAAACTGGTGATCATCAAGTCGGCTTTTAATAATTTTTTCAATCATGGACTCTACCTGTTCCACCGTTGGCTTCCGTAAGGAACGAACTGCGGCTTCCACGCTATCCGCAATCCCTACCACAGCAGACTCTTTAGACTGAGCCTTCGGTCCCGGATAACGAAAATCATCTTCAGTGAAGTCAGGCTCAATACCCTTCTCTTCCGCTTCACGCAATGCCTTGTGATAAAAATAGTGCAAGAACGTCGTTCCGTGGTGCTGCTCGGCAATATCACGAATCGGCTTGGGTAGCTTGTAATCCAATTGCATTTCCACACCGTCACGGGCATGGGCAATAATAATGGATTTGCTCAGCTTCGGTTCTATTGTATCATGTGGATTCTCCAACCCATTTTGATTTTCAATGAAGTACGATGGTCTCTTCGTTTTACCAATGTCATGATAATACGAACCGACCCGGCACAACAAGCCATTGGCTCCTATAGCTTCCGCTGCAGCCTCGGACAGATTCCCTACCATTACGCTATGGTGATACGTCCCCGGTGTCTCTGTAAGCAGTTTGCGCAGCAACGGATGGTTGGGGTTGGACAGCTCCACAAGCTTTAACGCCGACAAGATGCCAAAGGTGGACTCAAAAAATGGCATTAACCCGATAACAAGTATCGCCGTAATCAGACCACCTGCAAAAGCAAAGGCTACCCCATAGAGGGTCGTTGTTTGAGTCCAGTTGCCTTGGTCAATCAATGCTAGAGAAAAAACAGTCAAGGCACCAAACAAGCATACCATAATCGCTCCCTTGAACAATGTAGATCGCTGGCTGGCCCGATGAGTTGAGAAAATGGCTGCCAGACAGACCACAAGGGCAAAAAATCCAAAATTAAAGTCAAAAATTTGTCCTTGACGGACATTCAATATAACACTTGCCAATATACTAAATATAACGGCACAAACGAAAGCCACCGACATATCAAGCAACAGCGTTACGAGCATAGCTCCAAGCGCGATAGGTGCCAGATAGCCGAGATAGGAACGTTCACTGTTCTGTAGTATGGCTACTAGCAGCATTGCCCCTACCGTAATCACAAAGATCAATACCAGCATAAGCAATTGCGCATTATTATACTTGAAGTTTCGTGTTCGTGATTGGAATTGGCGAATGTACATGAACAGTCCCAGAGCCAGCATTGTAGACAGCATCAACAGGCCAAATTGTGGCCAATAGTTGATTTTATCCTTAAGCAGTTCGTTTTCATCAAGCAAAGTGTAGATTTCCTGGGTAATAATTTCACCCTTCTTGACGAGCACCTCACCCTGTTTAATATAGACCGTTGGCGTATCTTCACGAGCCTGTACCTTGGCATCCTTCGTAGCTGTATCATCATAAAATTTATTGGCTGTAATCACAAGCCTTGCAAGTTCCTGAACAACCTCCCGCGAGGTACGCTTGGTGAGCGAGCTTGTACTAACCCGTTCAGCCACCTTGGCACGGGCTGTCTGGGCATCCGTAATTTGATCATTCATCAAACCCGTCACAATCTCACGGGCTACGGGGCGCATCTCGGCAATATCCTCAGAGGTCAATCGCGGAATTTTAATGAACGTTTCCTCTGGAATGCGGTACGTTTGCTCCTTCGTTTTTTGCAGCACTTCATCCAGCAGCTTATCCGGGTATGCGTCCGCATTCCGGCTGTTGTTCACAAAATTTTGCACAAAATCCCGTGCCCGCTGAGGAATTTCATCCTTATAAATCGCAATCTTGTCCGCTCTGGACACCTGATCATCCTGATTGAGTCGTTCAATACGATCCAAAATACCAGTAATCAGATTATCGTTGCGAATCGGTACAATCGTATACATAGGCTGCACACGTTCAGCTGATTCCTCTTGTGCCTTCAAAGTCGCCTTGCTGTTAGGAAGCTGCATCGGGGCGACAATTTCTTTTTCACTCGGCTGGTTTATCCGGATATCATAACGCTCGGGAAGCAGCTTGGACGCAAAACCCACATAAAAAAGAATCACCAAAAATAAAAACAGAAGATAGCGTGTCGCCACGCTATACTTCCATCCATTCATTCTATGTTGGAACGTTTTTCCGTTAGATAATTCCTTCGAGGTCATCTAAAACAATCCCTCTCCATCATCTTTTTCAAGGCAGCTACGCTGCTCATTTCATTCTGCGAAGTGAACCAGACCGCATTCGTAACATGGCGGCTATCCTTGATTTTCAGCAACTCGGTCATAAGCAACGATTATTTTCTGAACGAGGGAATGACGGACAACGTCCTCTTCCGCAAAGTGGACAAAGCCGATTTCCTCAATCCCTTGTAAAATCGCGTGGGCTTCAATCAGGCCGGATTTTTTGCCACGAGGCAAATCAATCTGGGTAACATCGCCGGTAATGACCATTTTCGAGCCGAAGCCAAGCCGTGTCAAAAACATTTTCATCTGCTCCGGTGTGGTGTTTTGTGCTTCATCCAAAATAATAAATGAGTCATCCAGCGTCCGTCCCCGCATATAGGCCAAAGGGGCAATTTCGATCAATCCGCGCTCCAGTGCCTTCGCAGTCTGCTCTGGACCCATTACATCGTATAGCGCATCATACAATGGTCGTAGATAGGGATCAACCTTTTCTTGTAAATCCCCGGGCAAAAAGCCCAAATTTTCACCAGCTTCCACCGCAGGACGGGTCAGCACAATACGCTTGACCGAACCTTCCTTCAGAGCGGCTACAGCCAGCACCACAGCCAAATACGTTTTTCCCGTACCCGCAGGCCCGATTCCAAATACAATATCGCGTTTCTTGATCGTCGTTACATAGTGCTTTTGTCCAATCGTTTTGACCCGAATCGGCTTGCCACGGAACGTGGTCGTAATTTCTCCCTTGAACAAATCAAGCAGCTGGTCAGCACGCAAATCTTTTGCCAGCTCAATCGCATAATGGACGTCCCTTTCGGTCAGGATATATCCATTACGAATTAACTGGAGGAGTACATCGAACAATTGTTCGAGCACTTCCACCTCGTGAGCGTTACCAAAAACATTAACTTCTGCCTCACGAGATGCTATTTTCGCGGGAACAGCGGCTTCAATCAATTTTAAAAAGGAATCCTGCGGGCCGAATAACGCCTGTCCTTCTCCCGCATTGTTCAATGCAATTTGTATGCTGCGTTGTTGTTCTGCCAAATAGCCTCATTCTCCTTGGTTATGAACTAACGGAAGTTCTTCCGCAATATCCTGTTCCACTTCAAAAAGCACTTTCATATAAACTTTACCATTCTCTCTCTTCTCATGCAAAATTTTTTGGCTCATTATTTTCGTTCCTTTACCATATTTGGCTAAAATATCGGCACGTGCTCCTTCGATCCCTGTTTTTTGGGCTTCCGCTTCCGTAAGCTTTTCCTCCTGTATCTTGGTCTCTCGTACACTTTCAGTCATCCATCCAACCGGAAGCTTGTAGGAGCGCCACGTTAGCGGGTCATGCTCAACTGTTGTTTTATGGGCAGCATAAGGTATTTCCCCATATCCCCATAACTGCACTGCACGGTTGCCCAGCACCAGATACAAGCGGTCGTGACTGTTTCCCGTGTATGTACTGCTACGCCGCACCATGGGGCTGCTAATTTCGTATTCATGCCATACTAGTCCTTTGATCTCCCCTTTGGCCACGACCTGCTGCTGATTTTCTTCATCTCCAAGCGTTCCTGAAATGAGAATAGCTCCTTTTTTGACACGTGTATTTTTATGCACAACAGGGCGACCCTGCTCGGCGAAAATTTCAGTAACTACCGCGTCTGCTTTACTGATGAGATGACGTGGGCTGTAGAGCGGCTCAGGAGTAGGCTGTGAGGCTTCGACAACCTGAATCGTCACCAATGTTCCCTGCTTCTCCACGCCGATCCAGGATGCCTGCGGAAGCTTTTGCATGAGCGCACGCGAAAGCTTGTCCTGGCTGGAAAGACGAAAGCTCCATTGAAACGGATAGAGCCCCTCCTGTCGGGCAGCTTTGAGAACGGATTCCGTCGAGAGCTTGTCATTTCCCTTCACTTCAATATCCCAAATGAGCGATGACATCAGGAGGAGACCGATCCAGAATAAAGCCAGTCCTGCCAGAAAAAATTTACGTTTGGCAAGTCGGACAGCGACGAAGGGAAGCCCTTGCCGCTTGAGAATATGCATTTTACAGCCTGTCCTTCTCAATAGCGGACGCAGCAGGAAGACGTGCGGCAGCAGAAGGTTCATCTCTGCAAGTTTCGTACCCATCGGCCGCACGTTCCAAACAGGTATATGATGCTCGGTGAGCAAATTGATGAAATCTTCCACGCTTTCGCCCCTAACGGCAAGCGTCACCGTGCCACGCAGCTTTGTTAAAGCAGGATGTTTCATGAGCCTTCCTCCGTTCCTTCCATTTGAATATCCGTGATCTGTCCTTCCACACTTACCTGGTCCGGTAAAATGGACGTAATGACCAGGTTATGCCCTGACACCCGCAGCTTGCCTTGCGCAAGCGCCAGTACAAGCCGATCCGGTGTGAAATCCATAACCCCCCGGTGATTCTCCACATAAAGCTGGCGACTGCCAATGAGGGTTAACCGCGGCAGGTCAAATAAAATGTCCTGCGGAAGCTCCAGCGTTTCGCTGGCCCACTTTCGCAGTTTGCGGCTCATCCGGCTCATACGGCGAAATCTCCTTTCCTGTCATCAAAGCAGCTGTTATCCAACAGCCAGTTGAAGTTTTGATGATAGCTGCGCTTCTATTTACATGAACTGCCGATAGCGCTTATATGAACGTCATCACACCAGCGCCACAGATATCTGTACTATACATTTTATGATCCACTCATCGCATTTATGAGGCGAAACTGACAATTCGCAGCAACCACTATATTGCTTCACAAGAAGACAAACATTTGCAAAAATCCACATCAAAAAAGACAACCCCGTTTTGTATTCGAAAACAAGGTTGTCTTTTTTGATTTTTATCGTATACATGGATCATTTTTCGGAGTCACGATTCAAAAGTGAGTTTTTTCTGGAGTACAAAAAATAAACCGCCAAACCAATGACAAGCCAAATGATAAAACGAATAAAGGTCTGACCATTCAAATTAAGAATGAGTACTGCACACGAAATAATGGCCAGGATCGGAATATACGGGACCCCAGGACATCGAAAGGCTCTTGGCAGATTGGGTTGTGTCTTTCTCATAACGATGACGGCAACCGAAATCAGTATAAATGCTGACAGGGTACCGATATTCACCAAACTTGCCAACTCATCCAGCGGGATTAGCCCGCCCATTAATGCAGATAAAGTACCAAAAAACAACGTGTTAATATACGGCGTTTTATACTTAGGATGAACCTTTGATAATACTTTGGGCATCAAGCCGTCACGTGACATGGCAAACATGATGCGGGTTTGACCATAAAGCATAACCAGCATGACCGTTGTCATCCCCAAGATGGCCCCTATATCCACAATACCCGCAACCCAGTTCTGACCTGCAACCTGCAAGACAAGTGACACCGGATGGGAAATGCCTTCAAAATCCATAAACGGCACAATACCTGTCATAATCCCGCTAACAATGACATATAAAAGCGTGCAAATCACAAGCGAGAAAATGATCCCTCGCGGTAAATCACGAGCCGGGTTTTTAGTTTCTTCTGCAGCAGATGAGACGGCATCGAAACCAATAAAGGCAAAAAATACAAGTGCCGCGGCCCCAAACACTCCACTAAAGCCAAATGGCAAAAACGGTGTCCAATGATCCGGCCTCACATATTTAAAAGCAACGATGATAAATAATAAAATCACAATAATCTTCACAACAACCATGATATTGTTAATTCGTTTGGATTCTCGAATCCCAAAATAAAGCAATAATGTAATGCCCATCAAAATCAGAAATGCTGGAAGATTAAAATAGGTGGGCTGGTCCTTTAAAGCGCCTGGTGCAGCAGTTAATCCAAGAGGAATATGAATGCCGAGTCCATTCAGGAATGACACAAAATACCCTGACCAGCCTGCGGAAACCGCGCTGGCGGCCAACATGTATTCCAAAATTAAATCCCATCCGATAATAAAGGCCAATAGCTCTCCCATCGTGGCATATGTAAAAGTGTAGACAGAACCGGACACTGGAACGGTAGATGCAAACTCGGCATAAGCCAAGGCAGCGAATAAACAGGCAAGCCCCGCAATCACAAAAGAGAGAACCAATCCCGGACCAGCCGTGACCGCTCCTGTACCTGTCAAAACAAAAATCCCTGTTCCGATAATGGCTCCAATCCCAAGCATCGTTAAATCAAACGCGCCCAATTCCCTTTTAAGCGCTTTTTCTCCCCGCGTAGCAGCAACCAGTTGTTCAATGCTTTTTTTTCTGAACAGGCTATTACTCATTCATCCCATCCCCCTAAAAAGTTAAATTTTATACGTCAAACAAACTGTGTTCCTCCACCTCGATAGAACGCATATTTTAGCTAAATTTG
Source organism: Paenibacillus kribbensis (assembly GCF_001705305.1). Classification (GTDB taxonomy): domain Bacteria; phylum Bacillota; class Bacilli; order Paenibacillales; family Paenibacillaceae; genus Paenibacillus; species Paenibacillus kribbensis_B. Next base: position 165,114 of record NZ_MCBP01000007.1, on the reverse strand, counting down.
GAGTAATTTTTCATAAATATTTATCATTGAGAACATTATATATAAAAAAGAAAAAATGAAAACTGCTTTTGGAAAGCTTCATTTATATTGTTACATTTGATCATTTTTCACGTAATTATTTTCACAAATAAACCACTAAACTAGACAAAATGCCACCTTTTTTGATGACAACGAATGTTAGAATGCTGTGCGTTACATGGGATTATCACATTCATTGTCAGGTAATTGGAACATTTGTCGTTAGCAGCTTTTTTTATTCTGGACATGATTATGTATTCCTGATGTATTAGTAAAAAAAAGATCCGCCACAGCCAAAGCCGTGACGGATCTCACTATCATTTAACGTCTACCTCTACTCATATACTTTTTGGCACGCGGAGGACCTAATATTTCAGCCCAAATCACACCTCTGCGCAGGTCAGCTGCATTGACCGTACTGCGTTCTTGCGATACCGGCTCTAACCCACCTGTGATCTCCCCTGACTCTCTCAGATTGGATATGCGGTCAAGGCGGGCTAAAACCATTCTGCGCTCTTCCTCCATGGCCCGAATCCGCTCTTCCAGAGTCGAACCGTTATCCGAGGATTTCTGCTCCATTTGTCCTTCCATTTCCGTCCGATCGTTCGTTACTTCTTCCATCCGACGAGCTTCCATAACCGCCCGTCGTTCATTAGGAAATTGGCGTTGCAATTCTCCGGTAACATCCTGCCTGTTGGTCTGGCTTTGCTCCTGTCTATCTCCCACGGTGATAGGTCTGGGCGACGTCCGGGGCATGCGCGAGCTCTGATCCCCGCCAAAGGTGGGCATCCCATTTCCCGAAGGGGTTTTCCTCCCAGTACCTTGAATGCTTTTTCCCAGAAAGGATATCAATGCAAAGCCAATCACAATCAGGATATACAAATGATCAAAGATCCAGCTGATAAAGTCCATTACTCACCGCCTTGCTGCCGTCATTCATCGGCTATATCCTATTGCTTAATCCCGGTTTTTGTTGTCATTCCCCGAGTTCTCACTCGGTTTGCCCAAGGAGCCGCGCATTTGCGTATCTGCCTCAATATTTTTCAAATTCATATAGTCCATGACGCCAAGCTTCCCGCCACGCAGTGCTTCAGCCATAGCCAAAGGCACTTCAGATTCAGATTCCACCACACGCGCTCTCATCTCTACGACACGCGCCTTCATTTCCTGCTCCTGTGCCACAGCCATCGCACGCCGCTCTTCTGCTTTCGCTTGGGCAATACGTTTGTCTGCTTCCGCCTGCTCGGTTTGCAAGAAAGCTCCGATATTTTTGCCTACATCGACGTCTGCAATATCAATGGACAGGATTTCGAACGCTGTCCCTGCATCCAAACCTTTGGACAATACAGTTCTTGAAATCGAATCCGGGTTCTCCAGCACGTCCTTATGCGAATTACTGGAGCCGACGGTTGTAACGATCCCCTCACCGACCCGTGCAATAATCGTTTCTTCTCCGGCACCCCCGACAAGTCGATCAATGTTGGCACGTACCGTAACACGTGCTTTAACCTTTACTTCGATACCATCCTTGGCGACTGCCGCAACAGTAGGTGTCTCAATAACACGCGGATTAACGCTCATTTGGACCGCTTGCAGAACATCCCGCCCCGCAAGGTCAATCGCAGCAGCACGTTCAAATTCAAGCGGAATATTCGCCCGCTGTGCAGCAATCAATGCATTGATCACGCGGTCTACATTACCACCCGCGAGAAAATGGCTTTCCAACTGGTTGATATTCAAGCCCAGACCGGCCTTGGTCGCCTTAATCAGCGGATTCACAATTCGGCTTGGCGTGACACGCCGCAAGCGCATGGCCACCAACGTAATGATACCAATCCGTACTCCTGAGGCCAATGCCGAAATCCACAGCATCACCGGGAAAAAACTGAAAAATACGCTCAATACAATAATCGCTAACACGACAAGCAGCAAAATGCTGACGATACCCGATTCGAACACTTGCATCATCCTCCATTAATTGAATTCTTCGTTGATCTGCGTGTTTAGACGCTAGTGTCCTCCTTGACCACAATTCGTCCGCCTTCTACTTTGGATACGATGATCAGCGTATCTGTGGCAATAAACTCGCCATTCGTTACAACATCGACACGCTCATCAGCAATAAGCACCGTTCCGGCTGGACGAAGTGGCGTCAGACTCACACCCCGCTGACCTAATAATATTTCCCGATTCACAACCGAAGAAAAACCTTGGTCAGCCGTTAAGCTTTCTTTAAGTACAAAACGGTTCCATATCCCCCGGTCCTTGAATACAATCGCAATAATCGCCACCACGGCAACGGCAGCTACAAAGGCAATGCCCAAAGATATAAATGCATGCTGCATGTCGTAAGCTGCTCGAACAACGCCAGCGACCAGGCTAACGGAACCCAATATGCCCAATATACCAAAGCTTGGAATGAACATTTCAAGTACCAGCAAAGCCAGGCCAATGATAAACAATAGCCACGTCTCTGAACCTGCAAAACCAGCGATATAATTGCCGAAAAAATACAAACCAAATCCGAGTATGCCCAAAATTCCCGGTACACCAAAGCCGGGTACAAGCAGTTCAATAACTACACCCGCGATACCGACAAATAAAAGCAATGTCTGTACGATCGGGTTGGTTAATATTTCGGCAGCTTTCTCAGCCGATGTTTGCTTCACATAAAATACATCATCATTGCTGTAGCCCATCCACTGGATCACCTCTTGTTCTGAGGAGGCAATGTGATCCGCATAACCCAGCTTAAGCGCTTCCTCGCTGGTTAAAGAAATGATCTGGCCTTTTTCCTTATTAAAGTTCAGTTCCGGGATAGCTACGGTCATTTTGGAGTCTACCATACCCCTCGCAATATCCGGATTGCGTCCGCCAGATTCTGCGGCAGATGCCATGCTGCTCTTCCACCAAGCTATTGTTTTCGGGTCGGTAACAGCCTGCCCCTTGCCGTCTACCAACGCTGCAGCTCCAATAATACTTCCCGGTTTCATAACGATCTTGTTTGCGCTGAGCGCAATATAGCTCCCCGCCGAGGCCGCTTCGCCCCTGATGTAGGCTACGGTCGGAATTGAGCTGTCTTTAATCAGTTTGCCCAGCTTCTCCGCTGTATCTACCCGTCCACCAGGCGTGTTAATATCCAGCAAAATCAGACCTGCTTTGGACTCTGCTGCTTCCGCAAATCCACGTTCCATAAAACGGCCCAGGCCTTGTTCAATTTCCTGATCTACGGGTATAACGAACACGGCTCCGCCTTTGGCTGCGGCCTCCACTGATCCGGAATGAAATAATGGCAGCAGGATAACTGATACCACAATCCATAACGTTAAAAAGATCATTTTTCGACTGGAGTGGTGCTCTTCTCTGTGCATTTCTCTCCCCCCTTTCGATCTTGCTTTATTACAGCATACCAAACTTTGTTAGGTAAACTACACAATTTTCAGGATTTAATGTGAATTTATTGGGGTTGTTGCTATTCCTGACGGCTGTCACATACTTTACGCATCCAACAGTCATCACGTTTCACACAACGAAAGATAACGCTTTCATAAAAGGAGTTTTTCACATTATACGACTCTACGGTAAACATGGTTAGATGCAGAAATAACACCCTCTGTGAACAGAGGGTGTTGTGTTTTCCTGTTTGTCGCAGGTTTATTGCAGAAATTGTTGAACCGCCTGGTTCACGAGCTTACCGTCAGCGCGACCTTTTACCTTAGGCATCAAGGCCGACATTACTTTCCCCATCTCGGCTTTCGAAGAAGCACCGGTTTCCTGGATGGTCTGCTGTACAATAACTTTAATTTCTTCTTCTGAAAGTTGTTCAGGAAGGTACTGAGCGATGATCTCTATTTCTGCTTTCGTGCTTGCCGCAAGTTCATCGCGACTGGCTTTTTCAAATTCATGGAGGGCATCTTTTCGCTGTTTGATCTCACGACTCAGAATATCAAGCACTTCGTTGTCGTCCAAATCCCGTTTCAAATCTATTTCAAGATTTTTAATCGTAGAACGAACCATTCGAATGGTGGAGAGTTTGAACTTGTCCTTACTCTTCATTGCTTGCTTCATATCTTCGTTTAATCGTTCGCTCAAATTCATGGTTGCTCAGCTCCTCCTAGAACTTTCTCTTACGAGCAGCCTCGGACTTTTTCTTGCGCTTTACGCTTGGCTTTTCATAATGCTTGCGTTTCTTCACCTCAGCCAATACGCCATCCTTAGCAATGGAACGTTTAAAGCGACGAAGTGCAGCATCAATTGTCTCGTTTTTGCGAACTTTAGTTTCAGACACCAGTTTTCCCTCCCTCCGACCAGACCGTCCAAGAGCAATAACACGGTTCATCAAATTTTATTATAGGTGAAACGGAAACCGGGTGTCAACCTATAAGAAAAAATGAATACTTAAAGGAATCTTTTTCTCCATTCACTTCAGTATTGCTAAAAGACAAGCTCTGTCATTTTTAAGCATGTGAGTCCGAAATACTTGTCAGGGCCCCTAATTTAGCGCCGCCCAGCAGATGATAATGCAGATGCCCAACCGCTTGCCCACTATCCGGGCCGCAGTTGTTAATCAGCCGATAGCCGGACTCAGCGATTCCCAGCTTTTTTGCCACCTCAATCGCAACACGATGAATTTCCGCGATGAGAGGAAGATCCTCCTCCGTCACAGCATTCATTGAAGGAATGTATTTCTTCGGGATTATGAGCACGTGTACTGGCGCCGCAGGCTGGATGTCATGAAATGCGAGCACATTGTCAGTTTCCAGTACCTTTTTGCTAGGGATGGTTCCATCCACAATTTTCAAAAACAGATCGTCCATTCAAAACTCTCCTTTGGCAATGAGCCGATCATAAGCAATTAAGAACAATTGCTCTCGGCATTCAAAGTTATGTATGTCCTGCAACCGAATAGAAGCATATACAATCATACTTATATTTCTAGATGTATCATAACGGAAAAAGGGGCTTAATACCAGTTCCCCTTCGCCACTTCCTCTATTATAGTTTTTACGCCCTCATCAATCTGTTCCGGCTGTGCACGTGAAATGCTGATGCGTAAAAACTTTTCTTGTTCTCTGTAGCTCGTCAAATAAAAACCTTTGCCAGATACAACCTGGATCTTCCTCTCGGAAAGGCGCTGTACCAAACGCTCCATGTTTACTGTTCGAGGCAGCTTAAACTGCATATAAACTCCTGATGCTACAGTTGACGCTTCAATGAGTCCGGCCTGATTATATCTTTCCACCGCCTGGTTGAGAATATGGATGCGCTCTGAATACAGATTGCATATCGTATGCTTATGACGTTCATACATTCCGTTTTTAATATAAATATCAAGCGCAGCCTGAGATAACATGGAAGTATCGACGTATCGTTTATATGTCTGGAACGTCTTCAATAGAGCTTCTGGCAAAACCGCAACCCCTAGACGCAAGCCCGGGAAAATGATTTTTGAGAAACTTTTCAAATAAACAACATGATTCGTCTGGTCATATGCATATATGGGATCAAAGCTATAATCGACCTCCAAATCAGCCATATAATCATCCTCTACGATATACACGTCGTATTTGGCTGCCAAGGCAGCTATAGCCTTTCGCTTCTCAATGTTGTATGAGCTTCCCAATGGGTTATGATATCTTGACATGGTATAAAAAAACTTGATGCTTCCGCTCTTAAATTGATTCTCCAATTCATGCAAATCTATACCTGCTGCTGTGCGGACAATAGTAGTGACAGGTATGTTCTCTTCCTCCAAAAAACGCAAATAAATATCGTAGCTTGGCTGCTCAACCAAAACCTTTTCTTTGCCGTTTGGAAACGGCATCTTTGCAAGTATTTCCAGCGCCTGCTGAACACCAGAAGTCACGATAATCCGATCCATTTTTGCAAACACCTGATGATTAGCCAAATGGGAAACCAATGTATGACGCAGTGTCTCCAGACCTTGCGAATCCCCGTAAGTAAACAGATGATATTTGTAGGTATCTATAGCCTGGTTCAGACAATGCTGAAAATCCAAATATGGAAATACGTTTAAGTCCGGGGATGCGGAAGTAAAATCAACGACGTCGTTAATATGGCTATGGCGCACATCACCGTAATTCTCCACTACATAGTATCCGCTTTGCGGTATGGAATAGATGGCGTGCTTCTTCTCAAGTTCGGCATAGGCCCGCAGAATCGTGCTTTTGCTGCACCCGTATAACTCCGAAGCGTCACGGACAGACGGCAGCTTGTGGCCGGATTTGTATTGACCCTCACGAATTTTAAGCTCTATATCCGATAAAATGGAAACATACTTTTTCACAAATATCCTCCTATCGTATTTTTTCTATATATACCTGATGTTAACACGCTTGGTGGATAAACAGGATATCTTATGATAAAAAAACTGTACCGATACAGTTGTGATAATTTGATCTCTCGGAAGCTCGTTCCTTGTTGTATCTTTAGTGCATCGGATAAGACGATCGCGAACACGGTCCCGAAGCATGAAAGAAAGGTGGGAATCTTATGAACTCACAAGTAAAAGGATTAAAATTGGCTTATATGTTTGCAGTGCTGAATGCTGCAATTATCGGATTTTCATTTTTATTCACTAAAATGGCACTGGTGTATGCTCATCCTATTGATACACTAACCTATCGGTTTGCAGCTTCCTTTATCGTCATGTCCATTCCGTTAGCCTTGGGGTGGATCAAGCTGTCTTATCGGGGCAAACCCATATTTAAAGCGTTGCTGCTGGCTCTGATGTACCCGTTAGGATTTTTCACACTGCAAGCATTTGGTTTACAGTACGCTACTTCCGCCGAGGGAGGTATTATGTACGCCTTCACACCGGTTGTGACGATGATCATCGCCTCGTTATTTCTAAAAGAAACCACGACCCTTTTACAGAAGCTATCGATCTTTTTATCGGTATTCGGCGTCATCTTCATTTTTATCATGAAAGGAAACAGTTTCAGCGTGTCGCATTTGGGCGGAATCTCCATGCTTTTTCTGACATGTGTGGCTTTTGCAGGGTACAGCGTGTTGGCACGTTCTCTCTCCAGGCATTTTAGCCCGGCAGAAATCAGTTATTTTATGATGGGTATCGGATTTATTACGTTTCTGGTCATCTCACTCACTAACCACATTCAAAGTGGAACACTGGGCCAGTTTGTCTCATTATCCGGTAACGGAACCTTCGTCCTGTCCATTATATATCTTGGCGTTGTTGCCTCGCTCATCACTTCACTAACTGCAAATTATGCTTTATCCAAAATAGAAGCCTCCAAAATGAGTGTATTTACGAATCTGTCAACGATCGTATCCATTGCAGCGGGAGCTTTGTTTATCGGGGAAGCCATAACGGTCTATCATCTAGTTGGCTCGCTGCTGATTATCATCGGGGTCATTGGAACCAATTATTTGGGACGGAAAAAGGAAATACCACTTTGTGCAGATACGCTAAAAACGTAGTTTATAAAGTGTAGAGGTTTCTATGTTGAAATCTAGTGGAGGATATAGATAAAAAAGCTGCTTCTTCTTGACGGAAGAAACAGCTTTTTTGGTGTGATCATCTATAATTCGTCAGTAAAACCGCTTTGCTGTACATGTAGAAGATGTTTATTATGCGAGCTGACTAAACGTGTTCACTATGGCGATGAGGCAACCTGTGCTTAGTAATAAGGCAGCAGGCCAATCGCAGCTAGCGCAGCCAGTGGCAGAATCAGACGATTAAAGCGTCGGCGACCGTAAGGGAAGCCGTATCCATATCCATATCCGTAGGCAGGATAAGGTGGATAGAACCCATATCCCCCATAGGCTCGGGAACCGCCACAGCCGCAGTTGCTGGGTGGATAAGGAAGATTGACGTTCGCGTTCACATTCGCGTTCACGTTTACGTTCGCGTTCTCCATCTCGCCAACAGGAACGGCTAAATACAATTTCTCATCATCCACATGTTCTACAATCCCATCATACATGGTTCCGTCCTTCACCCATACGCATACATAACGATACATATGTTTTTGACACAGTGTTTTAGCATCCGTTTGTTCCGGTGCTGTAACGGTTGGCATGCTATTTTCCATGGTTATTTCCTCCTAGGCTCTTGCATGTATACCGTATGTTATTCAAAAACGGGCTATGTGCTACAGAAAATTGGGCGAATTTCGGGTTGCAAAAAAAAAGAAGCACCCCGGAGGCTCTTGGCAGAGCCCCTCTGAACGGACGTATACCGGGAAATCCCTTCCTCAGCATACGTCCGCCGGGGTGCTGTATGATTAACTTGTCGGCTTAGCTGTATTATAACAACACTCTGAAACTGTATCTGTGATCTGCATCACGTTGTTTTAAAATGTTTCCATAACCACTCTGGAGCCGCCTCCAGCCTGCTCAGCGGGTAGAACGACCAGCTTGCGTGGAAGACGAGCCCGCAGCTCCGGCACATGGCTGATTACACCAACAGACAGTTGATCGTGATGCAGCTTTTCCAGGGAGGTGATCACCGTGTCAAGCAACTCAGGGTCCAACGTTCCAAAGCCTTCATCCAGAAAGAAAAATTGAAGCGGGTATTGGCCCCGCAATTGAATCTGAGCCGATAGCGCAAGCGCAAGCGACAGGGAGGTCAGGAATGTCTCGCCGCCGGACAAGGTCGATACCGGACGCTTGACTCCACCGTTGGCATCGTCACTAATGACAAAACCACCGCTGGAATCTACCTCTAACGCATAACGCTGCTTGGTCAGAAAACGCAACCGTCGTGAAGCCGATTGACTGACCTGCATGAGCTGTTCCTCAGCAATATATTCAACAAAGGCATTGCCCCGAAAAACAGACTGGAGCTTGGACATCTTTTCTGCCTCGCTACGCAATTGTATACGATTGGACTCCAGCTCCACCCAGCGAACATGCCGACGCTGCAAATCCTCCAGATCACGCTCGGCCTTGGCACGATTCTGAAGCGCCTCTTCGTCACGTATACGGCAATCGCGAAGCTGCGCAGCAGCTCTTTCCCACTCTTCCTCCGTAACGGTTGCTCCATTCAGCTGCTCTTCCACATGCTTTAAGCGAGAAGACAGCTCTTGTTCTCTTTGTCGGTGCAGGCTCACTTCACGTTCATAACGTGCGGCTTCATCGGGCCCCAGACAGCATTCCAGAACCTCTGCTTCTGTCGCAAAAGTTGAATCTTCCAGACGACTGCTCCAACGGGCCTCAGACATCTTCCGTCTTTCTTCAGCCGAGTCGGATGCCTGCCGGGCAATCAACGAAGCATGAACGGCCTGCTGCTTGCGTTCCTCCGCTTCAGTACGGCGACGCGACGCGATTTCAGCTTCGTTTTTGAGTCTCTGTAGGCGTGAAGTCGCTTCTGCCAGCAAGGAAGCTGCCTGCCCTTCTCCAACCCATTTTCGGAGCTGTTCCCGCTTTTCGCGCAACGAATCGTCTTTGCTTTGGAGCCCTGTACGACGGGCAATCATGATTTTATCTTCCTCGATGATGCTCTGCTGTATCTGCTGAATATGTACAGCTTTTTCCTCGAGGAAGGTCACGCTCGTCTCCAGGCGCGACCGCAGCTCCTCCGCGCGCCCATCGCGTTCCTGCATGGCGCGATAACGCTCTGCGGCTTCGCCCGGCACCACGTTGGGCAGCTGCGTCGCCCATTCGGCGCGCAATCCTTCGCTGCGCGTAGCGCATGCCTCGCGCCTGCTCCGCGCCTGTGTCAGCGCTGCGGCAGCCGCCTCCTGCTCCGCAGCTGCGCGGATACGCCGCTGCTGCCCGGCGGCGTCTGCCTCGCGCAAGGCGTGCGCCTCTGCAGGCAGCGCACGGGCACGGGCGGCCAGCTCAGCCGCTGCCCGTTCCAGCGCCGTGCAGCGAGCCGCCCAAGCGGCGGCACCGCGCGGGTCTGCCGGCGCTGTGGAGGGCGCGGCAGACTCGCCCGTGGCAGCAGCGCCGCTGTCTGCGACGGCGGGCTGCGCCAGCAGGCTGCGCTGCTCGTGCAGCTGCTGGCGCAGCGTGAGGCGCAGCTCCTGCAAGCCAAGCCGCAGGCGATGCAGCTCGTCCGGCGCAGACGCATCCGCGCCATGGGCCACGGCGGCGGCAGGTGCAGGGTGGTGCAGCGAGCCGCACACCGCGCACGGCTCGCCCTCGCGCAGCTCGGAGGCGAGACGCTGTGCGAGACGGCCCAGCTCCTCGGCGCGGAGCTCGCGGCGCAGCTGCTCCTCCTCGGCTGCCAGTACCGACACGTCGGCTGTAACTTCCGCCTCCAGCGCCAGTAACGCCTCGATGCTCTCAGCCACCTGTGCAGCAAGAGCAGAACGCCGCGCCTCCGTCTCCTGTGTCTCCTGCTCCGTCAGCTTCAGATGCTCGTCAGCTTGCGCAAGTCGTTTCTCCTGAAGGGCGTACTCCTGTTCAGCTTCACGTAATTGCTCATTTGCTGTCTCCAGCTGTTGCAGCCGTTGCACCGCCTCTTGCAGCATACGTCGCTCATCTGCCCGCACTTCATTTTGCTTTAGCTCCTGTTGCAGCTCCTGCTGCCGCTTCAAGCCTCGTGCCTGCAGCTCTTGCTCCTTGGCGAGTCCTTCGCCATATGAAGCAAGGGTTTGCTCACTTTGCACCAGCTCTGCCGCGAGACGCTCCCGTTCGGTCCGTAGCACCTCCGTATCACGCTCCAGCTGAAGCGCCTGTTCCAGCTGATCGATCCGCAGCAGCAGCTTTGGCTCCTCCGCACCCAGCGCTTGCCGGGCCTGTTCGTCTGCTTGTGCAGACACAAGCGCAGCCTCCTGCGCTGATGTGGCCTGAACCGCCGCTTCTTCGGCGGCCTTTTGACGTTGATCCGCTTCAGCTGCGGCTTCCTTCCAATCCGTCAGCACTGGCAGCAATGCCTCGGCTGCCGACGCTTGACGCAGCTTGTGCTCCAACAAAGCAATGGATGGCTCCAGTGCTGCCAGCTGCCCCAGCTCATTCGCCCGGCGACTGCGCTCCATGACCAATTCGCGGGTTTTGTTCAGCGCTTCCGCCTCGCGAGCAACACGCTCCAGCTCACGGCGCGAAGCCTCTGCATTGGCAATTGCTTCTTTGAGACGCACCTCCACATGTTCAAGCGCTTCAGCACTCGCGTCCCCCAGACCTTGCTGCTCCGCTTCCAGCTCTTTCAATGCAATGTCATTGTCCTTCACACGACGACTGAGCTTCTGTGCCAGTTGATCGCCATATTTCTCCAAATGGAACAAACGCTGCAGCATCTGCCTGCGTTCACTACCCTTTAAGGACAAAAATTCCGCAAACTTTCCCTGCGGCAACACGACGGCACGTGTAAAATCGTCCATTTTCAGGCCGATATACTCCTCCACACAGCGCGTCACATCCTGCACCTTGTCAGCAAGCACTTCCTCGCCGTCCTCCGTGAGCGCAATAAAACGACTGAGCGTATTATTAACAGATACGCCTCCAGCGCGTTTGAAACGTCGTTCTACACGGTAACGACGAGGTCCCTGCGCTGACATGAGTTCAAACGTAAAGGCTACAGACAGCGTGTCTTCAGCATGATTCATTATGCCTTGAGTACCATTCACCGCCCGCTCCACTTTACCGTACATAGCCAACGTAATGGCATCGAGCAACGTTGATTTGCCACTCCCGGTGGGGCCAAAAATCCCAAACAGTCCGGTTTCGGTCAGCTCGTCAAAACGAATTTCCTGCGGCTCCCGATAGCTTTGCAGCCCCGCCAATTTCAGAAGAATCGGTTTCATACATCCTCCTCCTCAGCGTGGTCTCTTGCATTATCCTGCTCCACCAGCTCCAAAAAAAGCTGCACCAATCCATCATCCGGCTGTGCTCCGCCTGTTTGTCGCTGATAGAAGGCCCGGAACAGCTCATGAACCGGCAGTTCTGATCGTTGATGCTCCAGCTGTGCTGCAGCCATTTCAGGATACAATGGACGAATGTGAATGATGCCTTCACGGCTTTTGCGCAGCCGCTGAATATCCCCCATCGACATCGCTTCATCCAGCGTAATCTCCAGATCAATAAAAGCATCCATATCCAGCCCTTCGTCCAGCCAGCGGTATACTTCTTCCAGACCTCCCCGTGCGCGCCACCTCACCAATGGACGTCCACTGGTAATATACAGTTCCTCGACCTGTGCAGGCTTGCCGGCAACCACGTCAATCAACGTAACCGATTTGGCTTGTCCCGCCTCGGAAAAGCTATATGCCAGCGGAGAGCCGCTATAACGCATCAGCCCGTCTCCCTTCACATATTGGGGACGATGCAAATGTCCCAGAGCTGTATATTGCGCCCCGATGCTCAGCGCTGACGGATCGACCGTATAGGCTCCCCCGACCTGAATCGGACGTTCCGAGTCCGACTCCAGCCCGCCGAGCACATAAATATGGCTCATCGACAAATTAACGGTGTCGGGCCGAAACGCTGTACCCAGCTGTGCCATCAGCAACCCCACACGGCGACTATATGCCTCGCGTAATACTGTTTCATCTCCGTCCTCAGACAACAGCTCGTTTAGACGAGACTCGGAGGGATACGGCAGGGCTGCGATGCATGCCATTTCGCCCGTTCGTGGTGTATGAACGCGCACCGCTTTCCCGCTGGGCAGTCCCAACAGTGTAATTCCGCGCCCGCTTACCAGCGGCGTGACCGAGGATACCCTTTCCGGCTGATCGTGATTGCCCGCAATAACGATCAGTGGTCTTCCTCCAGCCGTAAGACGGGCAGATGCTTCATAAAACAACTGCTCGGCGGCCGCCGAAGGATTGACCGAGTCGTACACATCTCCAGCCATCATAATCAAATCTGCCTGCTGATCGTCAGCCATTTTCGCCAATTCTTCCAAAAACGCTTCCTGCTCCTTCAAACGGCTGCGTCCTTCCAATGTGCGGCCCAAATGCCAATCACCTGTGTGCAAAATCCGCATACTATTCCTCCTTCCTCTATCACATAACTACAGCCGTACACTCTCTCCAGCCTCTAAAAAATACAGCCACTTCTCAGCAACCTTTTTACCTGTAATCGTTTCGATTACATAGGCATAAAGCTCCAATTGAAAACGATACTGCTCCGTTAAATGAGACAGCGTACGGTATTCGGATATCCGGTCTGTTTTATAATCCACTAATACAAGTCCTTCCGGCGTTTCAAACAGGCAGTCAATAATCCCGTTCATCAGCACTTTATCGTCCTGACCACCTTCCGGACCTGCTTTCTGTGTTTCCTGTGCTGGCAGCATCGATGGCAGGCTGTGGTTCCAGTAATCGACTGCCTGCATCGTATAAGTAAACGGAAGTTCACGTTGAACGTGGGTTGCCTCCAGCATTCTGCCACCCAGATCACTGGTGAAAAAGCGCAATATTTTATCCGTATCCAGCGCCTTCGCATGAACCTCCAGCAATATGCGCTGATTCAGCAGACGGGCCTTGGTTTCCTCAATAACCTCGGCGTTCATCACCCCATCCAGCGGTAAATGCAGCATCAGCGTATGATACACCGTTCCGCGTTCCGTTGGAGTCAGACGTTGATTTCCCATAAACTTAGGTCTGCGTAAATGTAATGCATTGCCCCCTGTGTGAGAATCTTCTTGATCCTCCGGTGACTCTGCTCGTTGAGAGGCAGATAGATTCAGCCAATCGTCCGCTCCAATCTCCTGCATTTCGAGCCATCTTTTCATCTCGGTAACCGATGTATTGGCTGCCGTCCTGCCTGACCGTTCATACGGATAGGTCCAGGAAAGAGCCGCAGCAATATCCGTTTCACTTTCTGCAATCATGCCCAGAGGCTCTGCATTTCTCAGCGCTTCCGTTTTCAGGTGGCGCTCTTCGTTCGATACCTCTACCTCATGATCCGAGCTCGCACGGGAGCCGGAAAGAGTTTCCGCTGCCACAATTTTAAAAAGCCAGTCTGCCCCCGGTATGTGCTCCAGCCTGTGAAAATACCCAGCTTGAACATCCGCTGCTTCCCTCAATGCGACAGCAGAAGGATGACGAATCAAAGCGGGACATACCCAGTCCAGATAACTGCGGCCTGCCGCCAGCATATAGTCCGGCAGGACGGTTTCCGTATGCTCTTTGACACGTGCCCAGCCTGCTGCGCGCGAAGCGATATCCTTCACCGTTCCGGTCATAATAAGCTTTTCACGCGGACGTGTAAGCGCCACGTACAGCACCCGCATCTCCTCAGCCAATAGCTCCAGCTGGGAGCGTCGACGAATCGCCAAATTAGGCAGCGTCGGATAGCTGACCCGGTTTTGTTCTTCCACATATTTGGGGCCAAACCCCAGCTCCTTGTGCATGAGAAACGGAGCGTTCAGATCCTGCTGATTGAACATTTTAGCCGTCCCGGCAATAAATACAACCGGGAATTCGAGTCCTTTACTTTTATGAATGGTCATGATACGAACTGCCTGATCGGGCTCTGTACCGCCACTGCTGGAACCCAGATCACCACCTCGCTCCCGCAAACGGGAAATGAAGGTCAGAAATCGGAACAATCCACGGTTAGACGTTGAAGTCTCATATTGTCTGGCCCGGTCATACAGCGCCCGCAAGTTGCTTTGACGCTGTGAGCCGCCAGGCAGTCCGCCTACCCAATCCAGATATCCCGTTTCCTCCAGCAAATTCCAAATCAATGCACTTAAGCTGCCTTGTCTGGCTTCCATGCGCCATGCTTCCAATTTACGCAAAAATGAACGTAGTCGCGCAGACAACGTATTCCCGTCATTCCTGTTCCTAAAATCAAAGGAAGATAGCGAGTCCCCGGTAAAAAGGTCCGGCTCCATAAGGTCAGCGGAGATGCCTTTTTTACTCCCCTCGAACGGGTCCGCCTCTGCTGCCGCCAGCAAAGCGCCATAAAACAGTCCGTCAGGCTTCTCTAATCGAATTTGAGCCAGCTCATCCTCGGTCAGGCCTACAATTGGCGAACGAAGCACAGAGGCAAGCGGGATATCCTGCTGCGGATTATCAATAATGTGCAGCAAAGACAGCATCACCTCAACCTCCGTTGCTTTGAAAAAGCCTGTCGTCTGCTCCCCGGAAGCCGGAATGCCCTCAAGCCGCAGTTCCTCCACAATTAAGGGAGCCCACACGCTGGCGGAACGAAGCAAAATGACGATATCGCCGTAAACTGCGGGGCGCATTGCTTTTAGTCCTCGGTCATAGATCAACAATGGTTGTCCTGTATCTCCAGTCAGCTCCTTAATCCGTTGCGCGATTGCACGCGCTTCTAATTGCGCCGTTTCCAGCTCCGCGAGCTCGGCCAATTCGTTATCCTGTACAGCAGACTCGTCACCTGATTCGGCTCCTTCCAAAGCATCCGAAAGACCGTTCCCGCCTTTATCAACTAACAGCAGTTCAGGTGCGTAGGCAGAGACAGCATCGTGCTCCGTTTGTTCGGGATAGGATGCGCCGTGCACCAGCCACGCCCGTTCGTCATATTCAATTTCAGCCACTTCGACGCTCATAATCTGCCGGAATACCAAATTAACCGCATCGACTACTTCCTCCCGACTGCGGAAATTACGCGCTAAGTCTATCAAAAGGCCATCTTCCTGCTCCTGCATGCCATACCGTTGATACTTATTCAAAAATAGCCCCGGCTCGGCCAGTCGAAACCGGTAAATACTCTGCTTCACGTCTCCTACCATAAAACGGTTGCCCGGTTCCTCGCGCGATACCAGCCTCACGATATCTTCCTGCACGGTGTTCGTATCCTGATATTCATCCAGTAGTACTTCATCAAATTGCGCCTTGTATTCAAGCGCAGCGTCCGAAGGCAGCAGTCTATCCGGAGTCGAATCGGGATGACGCAGTATTTTGAGGCAATAATGCTCCAAATCCCCGAAATCCACCATCCCCTTGGACTGCTTGTGCTGTTGAAATCGTTCCCCGAATGCAATGACGGTCTCTACCAGTTCGTCCATCAGAGGAGCCGCTGCGTGCAATTCCGCCAGATAGGCTTCCGCTCTCCTGCCGAACAGGGAAGCTTTCATATCTGTAATCATTTTTTTCGCTGCCTCACGCAGCAGCTTGACCCGCTCCTGCAATGCAGGCTCGGTCTGATCTTTTTTGACCGGCTTGAGCTTGCCGAAGGAAGCCAGCTGAAAGTGATCATACAGAGTTGCCCATGGCTGTGTCTCCAGTTCCTGCAGCAATCCCTTCACCATCGCCGCATCCTCTTGCAGCGTTGCTGCATAAGGTGCAGGACCGCCGGGCTGCATAGCTGCTTCATGCGCCTGTTCCAGCAAGCTTGCAGCCCCGTGTAGGGAAAGCGCGGCATCCGCCAAAATGCTGCGAACCCAAGGAGTCTCTCCCAAAGCGGCCACATCCTGTACACGAAATGCTGCTGCCGTCTCCCTCAACCAATGCTCCGGCCAAGGATGGCTTTGAGAAAAATCGTACAGCCGCTGAACAAGCACATACATTGCATCATCGGTACGTTCCCCGCTAAACCAGTCCACCAGCCTGCGGAACGTGCTGCCTTCATCATAAGCCTCATATTTTTCCTCAAACAGCTCTTCCAGCAGCTCCTGTCGCAGCAATTCCGTCTCATGCTCATTCATAATCCGAAAACCGGGATCTAGGGGAATGGCCTGATAATGCCTGCGAATGACCTCCATACAAAAAGAGTGAAGCGTCGTAATCGAAGCCCGATTCAGCAACGATAGCTGACGGCGTACATGCTCACTTTCCGGCTCCTGCTCCAGTACGCGCTCCAGCGCTTCCCGTATCCGCTGACGCATTTCGGCAGCTGCAGCCTTTGTAAAGGTCGCCACCAACAGTCGATCCACGCTGAAGCCGAGCTGGGGATCGACGATTTTACGAATAATACGCTCTACAAGCACCGCTGTTTTACCAGACCCCGCCGCTGCTGCCACCAGCATGTTATTGCCGGATTCTGCAATGGCACGCCACTGGTCATCACTCCATATGCTGCCTTCCGGCTTCGATATGCCTTTTGTGTTGAGTATGCCTTTTGTGCTTGATGCACCTATCATAGGTCCATTCCTCCTTTCCCATCCTGTATATGACCAAGCAGATTCCATATCTGATCCTTGCCGGGTTTGCCCCATTGATTGTAGCTACTGCCTTCCAGACTGTCGTCAAATTGACAAACAGACTTGAAAGAGCAGAACGTACACGCCGTCTCCTGCTGAATACGATAAGGCTCAATGGCCACATCGCCCTCTGTCATCCGTGTTCCAATCGTCCGAATATTGTTACGCACCGAAGCCAGCAGGCTATCCCACTGTTCCGGTGAAGCGACGGACGCACTGCTGTAAAAACTGCCGTCTGCCTTCACCGCAACAGGTAAAATGGAGGAATACCCTTTATCCAGTGCCGTATCCATTTGCCCAACCACGTCTCGATCCGCAAGCAATAGTCCTTTCATTTTGAAGCGTTTCAAAAGCTCCTGACGAGCCTGTTCCGCGCTAAGACCGTTAGGCGATTGCAACATCGGATTATGAACGTGAAAATATAAGGTCCCTGCCGGATAGGCCGTTTCGCCCAACCATTCCTCTGCCGCATTCAGCAGTACGTCCAGATAGGTGAGCATTTGCAGGGACAAGCCATAGTACACCTCATGCAGCTTCAGATCCTTTTGGCTGGATTTGTAATCGATAACCCGCAATAGCAGGCCTTTTTCTCCCTCTGCCACATCTACACGGTCAATCCGTCCGACGATTTCCATGACAACGCCGTTATCCAGTCGAAAGGTCAGGGGCGGAAGCGGTTGACCCGGTCCAAAGTCCAGCTCCAGCCCAATCGGCTCAAAGCTGCCTCTACGCGCATGCTCACCCAAAATCAATGAAGCACGGCTCACAATATCCTTCAGCTTGCGCAAAATGTAGCCATAGCGCTTGGAGCTCATTAAAATCTCGCCTTGCAGGCGAGGAGCCAGACGCTCCACTGTCGTTTCCGCCTCCTGACGGCACTCCTCCGTGCTGAGACTCCCCCAGCTTATGTTTCTTGCCCGCAGATTGATCGCCATTTCTCCAAGCGCTGCATGGAATAATTGTCCGATATCCGGAGCCTTCAGGCGATACATTTGGCGCTCCTTCAAACGAAGACCGTGAGAGGCAAAATGCGAAAACGGACATGCGACAAAACGTTCCATCCGGGATACGCTGGTACGCAGCTTGCTGCCGTACAGACGGTGACTCGTTTCCTTCTGCAATTCGGCGTGGTTTTCGTAAAAAAGAGAGGTCAGCAGCTGACGCAGCTTGTCCTTTTCACGACCTTGCTGGCTGGCATACCAGTTGTATACCTCCCACCAGGGAGACAGAATATCACCGTCACGCCGCCAATTCCGTAATTGCGCAATAAGCTGCGGCAAAGCCTCGGACGGATGGGAAGCATACTCCCATTGGGCCGCCCAGGCATCTCCAGGCAATGGGTATCCAGCCAATGGACGTTCTTCCAGACCGGGAAACAGCTGCCGGACATGCCGAACCAACTCTGATGGCAGCAGCGACTTCCCTTCTTCATCAGTCACAGCATAACTCATCCAAAGGCTTTTGCCAGGAGACGTAAGAGCCGAATAAGCGAGAAAGCGTTCATCCAACAGGCGTCTTGTCATATCCGGTGCCAGCTCAACGCCTCGTTCGTTCAAAGCGGTACGCTCCTGCTCATTCAGCACTCCGTCCTCATGAAATACAGCCGGCATCACACCTTCGTTCATACCAAGTACAAAGGCATGCTGGATGCCAGCTACACGTGTACGATCTGTGTTGCCGACCAGTACCTGATCCAGAGCTGGCGGCACAAGTCCCATACGGAATTCGGCCAATCCCGTTTCCAGCACACCCGCGAACAAAGAGGTATCCAGCCTTTCGTCACCCATCATTTCGACAATCTGATCCAGCAGCTCAAGCACCGCATCCCATACCTGACGATGCTCCTTGGCCTGCTCGGGATTTCCAGCTTTCTCAGCCTGACGAACAGAGACGTCCAGCTTGTGACCGATTTCTGCATCCTCCAGCAGCAGATATACCGCTTCACACTTTTCAAGTGCTGTGCGGGCCTTGCCCAGACGTTTCTCAAACGCACGTAAAGGCGTCACGATCACATCACGGCACAGCTCCATCAAATCGAGTGTTTCATCCCGTTGTCGGTTCCGCTCCTGCTCCTCCAGCTCCAGCGACAGACTGGGCACAGCCTGCCACGGTCGTCCGTCTGTCCAGCGGCTGCCTTGTATTCCACAGGCCAGTGCATAATTTTCCAGACGGTCCAAGTCCTCACGGCTAACCCGACCATCCAGCGGCAACAGAAGATCCGTTTTGACCGCACGGAATACATCCTCATACCGCCAACGCCGCTGGACGATATCCAGCGAAGCCCGGATCATTTCTACTAAGGGATGGTGCAATACACTTCTCCGCTGATCCAGAAAAACCGGAACCCCATATTGCTTGAATATCGGTTCCACCCACGGCTCATAATCCTCAATATGACGTACAAACAAAGCCATTTCCCGATAACGCGCGCCTTCATCCCGGGCCAGACGGCGCATTTCGCGTACGGCCCCTTCCAGCTCTGCACGACGATTGGCCGCAGCGTACAGCTTTATGCCCTCCGGCTGCTTGTCTGCCCATTGATCCCGTAGCTGCTGCGGTATCCGATACCCTGTACGATGTTCAAAATGCGCCTCCAAATACGCCAATGCCGGGCGCTCCTTGAACCTCGGCATTGGATCTGGGCGCAATAATAATGTCTGCGTCTCTATCATCAGTTCGTCGGCCATTCCTTTAAGCTTTACATAGGTAGCTGCCGACGGATGAAACAAATCCAGCTCATGCGGAAGCTGTCCGCTCTCGTAGCTGCGGTTGCAGGTCAGCGCCACCGTCAACGAAGAGGCGTGCAGCATAAGCTGCTCTACCACTTTGTATTCATGCGGCGTAAACCTGCGGTAGCCATCCATCCAAATATCTGCCCCGCGCACAAGGGATGACTCGGCAATTTGTTCTGCCAGCATACGGAGCGTATCCTCACCGTCAATATATTTAAGCGCCAGCTCGCGTTCAAAATCCTCATAGATTAGACTGATATCCTTGAGCTTACCGCGCAAAATCGGGGTCGACTCCCCTGCGGCATGCATGCGCTCCAACTGCTCTGGTACAGACCGGGTATCATTCCCATACTGCTTTAGCTCCGTAAACAACGTATTCAACCGATCCACAAAGCCAAGCTGATCCCCCGAGTCCTTAAACAAACTCAGTTCATCCTTGCGACGACGAATAATTTTATATAAAAGCATCTTCTTGCCCTCTTCCGTCACAGGCACCAGCGCTGAACCTCCAGTTTCCTGCATGACTAAATAAGCAAGACGATGAAATCCCATCACCTGGGCGCGCACCGACCCCTGAATACCGTTTCCGGCTTCTGTAAGCAACGCATGCTCGGAAGCAAATGACGATTGCTCCGGTACAAGCAGCAGCATAGGCTTACCTAGCGGCTGCTCGCGTAGCATAGACGTCATTTCATGACGGATTAACGCGCTTTTGCCGCTACCCGAGCGGCCAATCAACAAACGGACCGACATGATGCGGCCTCCTTTCCAACGAACAACATTCTATTAGACAGTATAGCACACGAGGCAAGGAAGAAAAGAACGTACGTTTGCCATCTTGCAGCAATGTATCCTTCCTCAAAAATCAAACAGTCCCGCAAGTTGGCTAGATGCATGCCTTCTCTACAGGACTGATGTATACATTAAACGAGCCTATTTTACTTATTTAACCATCTTTAACCATCCCAAAGGCGATTCACTGTGTTTCCACACCTACAGCTGTTTCTGGCTGCGCACCTCAAAGATAGCGAATTTCAAATAATGACCTTCCTCCACGCCCAAAATTTGAGGATGATCCTTGCCGGCTGCTCTCCAATCCACCAGACGGAGGATTTTTCCGGCATCTGCCGCCGCTTCCTTAATCGTGTCCAGAAATAGCTCCGGCCGCATATGGAACGAACAGCTTGCCGTCACCAGATAACCACCCTCATTAACAAGCTTCATCCCGTGCAGGTTGATGTCTTTGTACCCCCGCATAGCGCCTTTGACCGCACTCTTCGTTTTGGCAAAGGCTGGCGGATCAAGAATAACCACGTCAAACGTGCGCCCGCCGCCAGCTGTTAGCGGCTTGGATGTATCTCCCTTGCCCCCTGCTCTCGCGGCACGCTCCTCCACACCTTTGACCTGATTTCGCAAATATTGAAAAGCATCGTCGACGACAAACTCGACGCGTTCCTCGAAGCCGTTCAACTTGACATTATCCCGGGCGCTTTCAATCGCATGCTCGGAAATATCAAGACAAGTTACTTTTTTGGCACCGTATTTACATGCATGAAGTGTAAAGCTTCCGGTATGTGAAAAGCACTCCAGTACGGTTGCGCCATCCCAAAATGGGAATTCAACAACCTTACCACTTTTATTTACAGGCTTCATAATCGTGGTGCCAGAGCCATCTTGCTCTGCTACTTCCTGAATCGTAATTCCGCTGCGCCCGCCCCAGCCTGTCATCAGCGGTGCAATGGCCGCACGATTCTCACGCTGGTCGAAGAAATAACCTGTCTTCTGGCCCTCTACGATATCGACCTTAATTTGCAAACCATTTTCCGTCACCACGACATGACGCGGGCAATCACCGTACAAAGGTCCCTTCGTCTGTTCCAGTCCTTCCAGCTCACGGATGGATACATCACTGCGTTCATATATACCGACAGGTCCCATCACTTCGACAAGCGCGTCCCTGATTTCTTCCCTGCGCCGATCCATGCCCAGCGTTAACAGCTGCACGACCAATACATCACCAAAACGGTCTACAATCAGTCCAGGCAAAAAATCAGCCTCGCCGTACACTAGCCGATAAGCGTCTCCTCCGGTCACAAAACGTTCACGGTGCTCCAGACAATTGCGGAAGCGTTCAGCAAAGAAGCTTTTATCCATGGCTTCCAGCGGCTCGTACGATAGCACACGCACTGTAATTTGTGAAGCCGGATTATAGTAGCCTGTCGCCAAATATCGACCCTGATGGTTAACAATGCTGACCAGATCGCCCGCCTCCGGGTTACCCTCGACTTTGGCTATTTCATTTTTAAACACCCAGGGGTGTGCGTGCTCCAGCCTTTTTTTGCGGCCTCGTTCTAATATTACTGAAGGCAAAACCCTCACTCCTATTCTTGGATTACTCAAAGTGTTAAAAGCGTGGTGTTCGATGGGGGCGCGGCTCCGCGGTTCATTTGATCTTACGATCGCTGTTGCACGGGATTCTTGGGATTGGGTAAAACATTTAAAGGTAAAAATCCCCCTGCAAAGGCGAACGCTGGCGCTTCTCCAGATTCAAATGAACCGCTTCGCTACTGCCCGCCTTGATATCGACGTCACGCTTTTAAAGCTTGTGAAGATATTACAAAAATTATCGTTCTATAAAAAAACAGCTCGGCCATGCTTGTCATGGCTGTCCTCGACAGATCATAGGCTGTACATAAGCGCTTTAGCGATGCTGTGAAAGAAGCCAAATGCTTCAGTTGACGTTAAAAGTAATTCATGAAAATATCCTGATTTCAAGGCATTGTAATAGCGATCGAAAGACCAAAATTAGCCGTAAGTTGCCTAAGTCACCAACATTAAATTACCTTAGAAGAGAGGTTTATGCCCGTGTTTATACACGTTATTTTGCCGCTGTGCGGAGGACTGCTTATTTTTTTGGGCGGAATGAAGCTGATGGAAGCAGCCCTCCGCCATTTGGCTGGCCCCTTCCTTACCCGCTGGCTGAACCGGGCCACCGTCTCCCCTTGGCGAGGCTTGCTGTTCAGCTCAGGCATTACCGCCCTGCTGCAAAGCAGCACTGCCGTAACGGTGATGACCATCGGCTTGGTCAACGCCGGGCTGTTGACCTACGGTCGTACGCTCGGCATCATCCTCGGTACCAATATTGGCACCTGCCTGACCACCGAGCTGATGGGGCTGCAGCTGGGCAAGCTGGCTGTTCCGCTGCTATGCGGTTCACTGCTGTGCTGGAGCACAGCAGTCCTGTGGGGAGAAGCTGTCCTCGACCACCAGTATGCGTCCGCCGGAGCTTCCCCCGGTTCCCATGGGCTCAGCCGCCCGCAGGCTGTACAATTTATCAGCCTCGTCCTTGCCGGATTTTCGCTGATTCTGGCGGGTATCCGCGTGATGCAAACGGTCGGGCCCTGGATTGAACAGGCCGGACTATTCCGCTGGTTTCTGGATCACGCTGCCGCCAACATGTGGTGGGCCTTCGCCGCCGGAGCTTGCCTGACCGCACTGGTACACAGCAGCGCAGCCGTCATTGGCATGGCGATCAGCCTTGCTGCGGCAAGCGCCCTGCCAGCCGACGTGGGTATCGCCATCGTCATCGGTTCCAATGTGGGCACCTGCGTAACCGCTCTGATCGCCGCTGTAGGCGGAAGCACGTCCGGCAAATTTGTAGCCTGGTCCCATGTTCTGCTGAACGTAGGCGGGGCATTGCTTTTTATGCCGTTGATTCCCGGGCTTGAAATGGCGGCCGCCTGGATATCCGCCGAGCCCGGAGCCAAGGTCGCTCATGCCCAAACCCTGTTTAACGTGATCAGTTCGCTGATCGCCTTGCCCGCTTGCTATTTACCCGTATGGACACGCTTAGAGCAACGTATGTCTCTCCCTAGAATTAAACGTTAATTCCCAGCATAGACAGCGCCTTGCTCAAAATGACATCATTATTATCATATCCACCCTGGCGCTGGAGACGCCATGCCTCCTCAGGCGTATGCCACGCGACACCTTTTATTTCTTCGATCTGTGCCTGTAAATCTCCATCCAGTGCCTCCACAAGATAATAATGTACTTCCTTGTCCACTTCCCCATATTCAGCGTGCTGGTACGTATAAGCAATCATATCCACATGCTGAATAATTCGCCCGTTTAGCCCTGTTTCCTCGCGAATTTCACGTAAAGCCGTCTGTTCGATCGTTTCTCCCGGCTCCATTTTGCCTTTAGCCAAGGATGCCTTGCCATATCGGTCAGTAATCAGCTGGATTTCAAGCTGCTCCCCCTGTTTGCGGAACACAACACCACCTGCGGAAATTTCCTTTTTTGCTGCCATCCTGTAATCTCCTTTCCTTGCGCAACAAAGATTCCGTCCTCTCTGTAAGGAAAGGCGAAATCCTTGTTTGCCATCGCTATTGCCTGTTCAGGCTTTTTATGATCTTAGAGAGCTGTTTGCAGCCCGTTCTCCAGTACGCGGACCAATTGACCTTCACTTTCATTAACGCCCGCCTTCGTCAGCTTCACTTGGCACACCTTGCCAACCAAATCCTCAGTACCTTCAAACACCAGTTGAATGTAATTGTCACTATAACCGTAGAGTATGCCGCTACCTTCGGTTCCTTTCGGCGCAACTTCCGGAATGACCTCCAGCACCTGACCTACAAACTTTTCAGCATACGCCAGCTGCATTTGCTCTGACAGTTCAATCAGCTCATGCACACGGGCATTTTTAACGTCCTCGTCGACCTGATCCTCCATACGTGCCGCAGGCGTTCCAGTGCGCTTGGAATACGGGAATACGTGCATTTCCGAAAAATTGATTTTTTTCATCAGCTCATAGCCGTTGCGGAACATTTCGTCCGTTTCCCCGGGGAATCCGACAATCACGTCCGTTGTAATCGCTACATCCGGCATTGCTTTTCGAATCATAAGCATCTTGTTATAAAACTCTTCTGTCGTGTACTTGCGGCGCATCCGTTTCAGCACGGTATCATCCCCTGCCTGAAGCGGTATGTGAAAATGACGAACCAGCTTGTTGGAGCGTTTCAGCACATCAAGCATTTTTTCGTCAATCTGGCTGGCTTCAATCGAGCTGATACGAATGCGTTCCAGCCCTTCCACCTTTTCCAGATCCCACAACAAATCAGACAGGTCATAATTTTCCATATCGTCACCATAACCGCCAGTATGGATACCTGTAAGTACGATTTCCTTGTAGCCTGCATGCACCAGTTGACGCGCCTGTGCAATAATGCTCGCGGCATCACGGCTGCGGGATAAACCGCGTGACCACGGAATGATGCAAAAAGTGCAAAAGTTATTACACCCATCCTGAATTTTCAAAAACGCACGGGTATGGTGAGCAAAATCAGGCACATCCATTTCCTCAAACACACGAGTCTTCATAATATTACGCACGGCATTTACCGGTTGACGCGATTCTTGAATTTCCTTCACAAACGGAATAATCTTGTCCCGATCCTGTGTACCAATAACGAGATCAACACCAGGAATATCCATAATCTCAGCAGGAGAAGTTTGAGCATAGCAGCCCGTTACGGCCACAATGGCATCCGGATTTCGACGAATCGCGCGACGTATAATCTGACGACTCTTTTTATCGCCCGTATTCGTAACGGTACAAGTATTAATCAAATAGACATCAGCAGTCTGCTCATCAAAATTCACCTGCTCATAACCTTCTTTTTTGAACAGCTGCCAGATTGCTTCTGTATCATAAAAGTTTACTTTACAGCCCAATGTGTAAAATGCCACTGATGGCATATTAAATCCCTCCCATTTCTCCTGTCTCATATAAAATGCACGCCAATGCAGCCATACCTGCGGTCTCTGCACGCAAAATACGTCTTCCCAGCCCTGTAGACTGAGCCCCGGCCTGCTCGGCCTCCAGGCTTTCCGCTTCAGTGAAGCCGCCTTCCGGGCCCACCACCAGCAGAACACGCGGCTTATCTGCCGACGCCCATGGTCCTGCCAAAGGCTGGATCACATCCCGTAACTGCCGACCCTGCTCTTTTTCATAACAATAGCATATCAAATCATACCCCGCAAAAGAAGCCAGCAGCTCTTTCCACGTCATGGGTGCGCTAATTTCCGGAATCCGGTTACGGTGGCTTTGCTCAGCCGCTTCCTTCACAATCTTGCGCCAGCGCTCCAGTCGCTTGCCTTCTTTTTTGGCATCATACTGCACGACTGTACGCTCGGACAAAAACGGTATAAAGCCCGCTGCTCCGATTTCTGTACATTTTTGCATCACCGTCTCCATCTTGTCTCCTTTAGGAAGACTTTGGGCGATAGTGACCTGCACATGCGGTTCAGAGGTCATCTCCAGCAGCTCGACGATCGTCGCCGTCACATGATCCTGCTCAATCGTTTCCAGCTCAGCCAGTGCTTCTCTGGATACCCCGTCACTGACTATAATTTTGTCACCGCTGCGACCGCGCATGACTTTAGCGATATGCCGCGCGTCCTCGCCCGCAACAATCACGTGATCTTCCAGAAATTGCTCTGCCGGAATAAAATAACGCTGCATTGTCTCTCACACCTATTCTAAAAATAACTGTTATCCACTGACTTTCCGTACAAAATCCGAATAAATCACCAAGCACCATCATATCATCTTTTACGCCTGTATGACCAGCCTGTTCCCTTTTCCATTGACTTAATATTTATCTGTTCTCGCAAAAAAAGGAGCCCTTAGGCTCCAAATAAACCGGTGATGTAAAAAGAGAACTGCAAAAACTGTATATATATGACTTGGGCCAGCGTGTAAAGAGGTTCAATCGTTACAGCCCGCACCTGCGGAATGACCAGTATAAGCAGAAAAATAAAGATGGACCACTGTTCAAACTGCTGAAGCTTGCGGCGCACAGGTGTTGGAGCCACATCCTCCACAATCCGGTACCCATCCAGCGGGGGGAGTGGAATCAAGTTGAAGATAAACAAAAACAGATTCAAATTGATCAGTGCATTGATAAACAGATAGATCGCCTGAGCTACCCGCTGGTTCTCCATGCCCGGCAGCACTTGAAAATGAAGCAGCATGGCATAGATCAATGTAGCGACAAATGCAAGCAGCAGATTACTTAGTGGACCGGCAGCCGAAACAATAATGCCCATGAGGCGCGGACGGCTAAAATTGTCACGGTTAACCGGAACAGGCTTGGCCCAGCCAAAGCCCCCGATCAGCAGCAACAGCGTACCCAGCAGATCAATATGCACGGCCGGATTTAAAGTCACACGCCCAAGCAGCTTGGCTGTGGGATCACCAAATTTATTGGCATAATACGCATGTGCAAACTCATGGACCGTAAAAGATATAATCACAGCCAGCAAGTAAAATGGAAGAACATTTAAATTTACACGAAAAATACTTTGTAAAAAATCCATACTTACCTCTTTCTCGCCACAAACGCCAGCCAATCTTCATCTCGGCGTATTTCGGCAATTTCAAAGCCAGCTGCCTTCAACGCAGTTTCGACAACCTCTTCTTTGTTCTTCCAAATCCCTGATGCAATATAAGTACCGCCTGGCTCCAGAGCCTTATAGACATCATCAATGAACAGCAAAATAATCTCGGCTAAAATATTAGCAACCACCAGCTTGACCGGCAACTGGATGCCCAGCGTTGGATCGCTTGTATTGAGCACGGACAGCAAATCGCTTTCCTTAATGGTAATGCGTTCTTCCAGTCCATTCAGACGCGTATTTTCTCGCGCGCTTGATACCGCTACCGGGTCCAAGTCCAAGGCTAGCACATGCTTCGCTCCCAGCTTTATAGCTCCAATGGCCAAAATACCGGAGCCTGTACCGACATCAATGACTTCCTCTCCACCCTTAATCACAGATTCCAGTGTTCTCAGGCAAAGAGATGTCGTAGGATGCGTCCCCGTGCCAAAGGCCATACCCGGGTCCAGCTCAATGATTTTTTCGTCCTCACTTGCAGGCTCATAGTCCTCCCAGGTCGGTTTGATCGTTAGGCGATCCGACACACGTAAAGGCTTGAAATATTGTTTCCAGGCATTTGCCCAGTCATCCTCATTGACCGTTTTCAACTCATACCGAACCTCACCAGGGTTAATATCGAATGTTCTCAATTCTTCGACTCGCGGCTCGATTTGTGCACGTATGCTGTCCATATCCACTTCCTCGGCAAAATAGCCCTTGATGATCGCTTGTCCTTCAGGAATGTCGTTCAAGGGGCGATCATACCACTGCCCGTAAGACGTATCTCGCGGTTTGTTGAGCGAACCGGATTCTTCAATGGAAACCCCTCCCGCACCTGCTTCGTGCAGAAAATTCGAAATCATTTCGATGGCTTCTTCACTTGTATGTATTGTTATTTCATTCCACAACATGGTTTTCATTTCCTCCTCATTTCACGTGCATACATTACATTGTACTATATACATGCATAGGAGTTCAAAAAAGCTATCAGGCTATTATTGAAAATCAACCCCCAGTTACACAAATAAGACGAGCTATCCCTTAATCATCTTCAAGATGGGGATAACTCGTCTTATGAATTCTACTCGCTGTCGAAAATAATGCGCTCCTGACGACGATCAGCTGCTTCGCTCCGCCGAATCGCTTCCAAATCCTGAGCATCTGCCTGCTCTGCCGAGAACTCAACATCCTCATTTTTGGCAGATTGCGCACGCTTGATTTTCTCCGTTTTTGTCAATACTTTATCGTACCGTTTGTTTGTTGGCATCTGTCACAGCTCCTTCCAAACTTCTCACAGCATTCCACCCGCTTGCTCCACAATGGACATTGCCTGATGATGAATGGACTCATCAACCACAGCAGTCAACAAAATATCGCGGCCAGTTGGTCCACCCTGTCCCCCATCACTCATTCCACTGGCAGACGGATCAGCCGCAGCCAGTATCGCTGGAGTTGCATCTGTAAAATCTACTCCCTGCGTTAGCGAGGACAAGCTGCTAATTTGTCCTGAAAATACAGGTAATCCAGCGTTGCCAGTGGACTGTCGCGGATATCGGCTAAATCGGTCTATCGACACATCCGCTACCCGAAGAGCTTCCAGCTTTCTAGCGGCTCCCTGTGCTTCCTCGGGACTTTTAAAATACGCCAAAATATTTTTTTCACCCATCCCCAAAAACTCCCTGTGTGAGATTGAGCGCAACTTTTATTCAAGAACTATACAGTTGCGCTTTGCTATATCCTGCTCATTGGCACGAATTTATATTCCCCACAGAGACGGAACGGAACAGACAGCACCGGATTTAGCAGGTGGAACGCTGGGAACGTAGTTTGCGAAGGTTACTTTTCCGGGTGCTGAGCAGCGGCGGGTACTTCTCCTGCTCTCGCTACCCCCGTCTCCCGTGCAGCACGAATGACAGCATCCCGCACCTTTTGCACCACCTTAGGATTAAACACATTAGGTATAATACAAGTTTCACTTAGTTCTTCAGGACTGATCGCATCCGCAATGGCAAGTCCGGCAGCCAGTTTCATTTCTTCATTAATTGTCGTGGCATGGCAATCCAGTGCACCCCGGAAAATTCCCGGGAAGCACAGTACATTATTAATCTGGTTAGGAAAATCGGAGCGGCCTGTGGCCAATACACGTACGTACGGCGCAGCTAAAGCCGGATCAATCTCGGGCTTAGGATTCGCCATGGCAAAAACGATAGGATCAGCGGCCATGCTCTGAATATCCTCCACAGTCAATAAATCCGGGCCTGATACACCGATGAAAACATCAGCTCCCACAATCACCTCGGATAAACTACCACTCAGATTTTGGGGATTGGTCATATTGGCATACTCTGTCCAATGCGGGTTGCTGTATTCCACTCCACGATGAATGGCTCCTTGTCGATCAACGCCAATCAGATTGCGTACACCCGCCTTGAGCAGCATACGAGAGCAAGCCATACCAGCCGCACCGATACCTGCAAATACAACTTTGACATCCTCCATTTTCTTGCCGACTACCTTCAGTGCATTGACCAGTCCCGCTAATACGACGACTGCTGTGCCGTGCTGATCATCATGAAATACCGGAATGTCCAGTTCCTCTTTCAACCGTCTCTCGATCTCAAAGCAGCGCGGTGAAGAGATATCCTCCAGATTAATGCCTCCAAAGGCAGGAGCGATCATTTTGACAATCTGAACAATTTCATCAGGGTCCTTCGTATTAAGGCAGATTGGAAATGCATCGACACCTGCAAATTGTTTGAACAGTACCGCCTTGCCCTCCATGACAGGCATAGCAGCCTCAGGGCCGATATCCCCTAATCCAAGCACCGCTGTTCCGTCAGATACGACGGCTACTGTATTTTTTTTAATGGTTAATTGGTACGCTTTGGCCGGGTCATTCGCAATTTCCATACAAATTTCTGCCACACCCGGCGTATAGACTTTGGACAGCGCCTCCATCGTTTCAATCCGTTTTTTTGGTAACGTCTCCATTTTACCGCCTTCGTGTAACTCTCTAATTTCATCTAATAAACTACTCATATTTCTCTCCGTCCCTTCATTTTGTAATTAAGCTATAGAACTTCATGTCTGTATACAAAACCGTTAGCTCCATAATTTGAGTAACAAGGTTGCTAAAATGACCGTTGCTGCTCCGCCAATACGGGTTGCAATTTGCGCAAAAGGCATCAGCTCCATCCGATTCGATGCAGACAAAATAGCCACATCCCCCGTGCCTCCTAATCCGCCGCGACAACTGGTTACCAGTGCAGCTTCTACCGGATACATATTAATCCATTTCGCTGTAAAATACCCAGAGACAATTAGTGCAATTACGACAGATGCACAGGTGATGGCATAAGGTATCGTCAGAATCCCAACCACACTATCCAAAGGCACATATAAAATTCCCAATCCTACCATCAATGGCCACGTCAGGCTTGCCGTTATAAATTTGTACAAATGAAAAGCTCCCTGCTCCAACTGACTTGGCATCACTTGAACGGTTTTAATGATAGCCGCAGCCAAAATCATCAGAATCGGTCCTGGAATATGAAGATATGGCTCCAGCAGCTTACCTACGATAAAGAAGGTACAGGCTAACAGCATTCCGCCACCCATCAATGGAAAAGAAATGTTTTGTTCGAGACTTGTAGGAGCTAGCTTTTCTTCCTCACTAGATTTCAACAGTTTCCCGTTACCTGAAGTGCTCGGCTTTTTCTCCGCTAATCTCTTAAGAACACCCGCACCTATGATGGCTACGATATTCCCGATGATCGCAGCCGGAATCAACTGGGATACGAACATCGCTGAATCTTTGCCCAAGACCAATCCATACGAAATGGACAAAGGCAAAATTCCTTCCCCAATCCCACCGGAGATAATAGGAATGATGATAAAAAAGAACGTATGATAGGCACTGTAACCAAAAGCCATCCCCACGACCATACCTACCGCAACGGCTGCAATAGAGCCAATGATGATAGGGGCAAAAATTTTCACGATTCCGTTCAACAACATTTTGCGATTCATACCAAGAATACTCCCGGTTACCAAGCAAGCAATGTAGAAATAAAGGAAATTCGAGGTCTTCATGAGCGTGTGTACAGCATCCATCGCGGACGGACTGAACATATTCCAAAATACCATCAACGATGGAACCATGAGCGACAAAATAGCCGGGCCGCCAATATGCTTGAGCAGCGGAAGCTTGAAACCAAGTTCACTGAGCAATATGCCCAAAATCATGATGACGGCGAACCCGCCCAACATATCGTTCGGAAGTTTTTGTGTAACCGCAGCCGCGTATATAACCAGCGCAATCACGACGTAGAGTGGAAGCGGAATCACTCCCACTTTTATCTTGCCTAGCATCCTGATTCCATTTACAGGATTTTTATTCCATTTTTGCTCCTTTTGAATGGCAGTCTGATTTGAAGCATTTTCCATAAAGCTCCCTCCTTGTAGTAAAGAACGAAGATCATGCCTCGTAGTAACGAACGATGATCATGTCTTCATTCTACACCTTGGAAAACGCTTTATTTGGTTTTAAAACTAATAATCTACTTTTGTAATTAAAGTAATTAGAGAGAGCCTGAATCATAACCTGCCATGATTTCTTCCGCCTGCGGTAAAATACGGTATTGGTACACAGGTCGTCCGATGGTTCCATAAATCGTTTCCATGGAAAGCACATCAATCTCCGTCAAAAAATTCAGGTATTTGCGCATAGACACTCTGGATATCCCTGCACTCTCTGCAATATCCTCGGTGGAAAATAGCAGCGCTTCATGCTGCCGGATACAATTCCAGATCATAGCCAGGGTTGACTTGGTTACCCCTTTGGGCAATCGGGCCAAGTCCTTGGCAGAGCTTTTATGATATAAAAGACGGTCCAGCTCCTCCTGTGAAAGCAAGCTGCGTTCACGCACGATGCTGATATGCTCCCGATAACCCGTAAGTGCCTCCAGAAAGCGATTAAAGTGGAACGGCTTAATCAAATAATCCACCGCGCCGAAATTCATCGCTTTCTTGACACTGTTCATGTCACTTGCAGCTGAAATCACAATGACGTCCACATTCACTCCTGCCTCCCGTATGAATGACAGCAGATCCAGGCCGTTGCTTTCCTGCATATACACATCTAGTAAAACCAGATCAACGGCTCGCTCAGCCAAAAATTTCTTGGCCTCTTCTACGGAAGAAGCCCAGCCTTCACATTGGAAACCCTCTACCTGCTCCATATATTTACGGTTAAATTCGGCAACCATCGGATCATCTTCTACAATCAGGACATTAATCATGTTCATCATTCCTCGTCATATATGGAATCGTAATCTCAAAACAGCACCCTTGCTCGGCTGGAATCAGCTTTACGCTGCCCTGTAATCTTTTCACGCTTTGAGCCACCAGATAAAGCCCCATTCCCCGCGACTCTCCCTTGGTCGAAAAGCCTTTTTCAAATACCGTCTTTACGAGCTCTTCCGGTATACCCGGACCACTGTCACGCATGATGCAGGTCAGACATCCGTTCTCCTGATGTTTATCATAATAAAGTGAAAGGGTGATCCGCTTGTGCTGGAGAGATTCCATCGCCTCCACCGCATTATCAAACAGATTACCAAGAATAGTAATCAGTTCATGAATCGTTTGGGTTTGACCCGATTCGGGCAAATAGCTACCCGGAGTCAGTTCGAAACTCACCCCGACCTCTCTGGCCCGGCTTAATTTCCCCAGCACAAAACCCGCCATAACAGGGTCCTTAATCTGCCGGGTAATGGAGCCAATCTCCACCTGATGATGCTCAACGGCATCCATAATGTAATGCTCCAATTTATCGTACATTCGCAAATGCACCATCCCCATAATAACATGCAGCTTATTCATAAATTCGTGAGCTTGTGCACGTAGTGCTTCCGTATACAGGGATACCCCTGTCAAACGCTCGGCAAGCTGCTTCATCTCCGTTTTATCCCGAAAGGTTACAATCGCTCCCACGATTTCCCCTTTTACCCGTATCGGAACACTGGTAGTGAGCAAGGTGATTCCCCCCAACTCCATTTCCTCGTCCATCTTTGGAATGCTTGCCTCCAAGAACTCTTGCAATCGGAAAGCAGATAAATAAGCGGTGATTTCCTGTCCAGAGGACGAAAAATCTTCAATTCCCGCTTGCCTTAGCAAACGGATCGCTTCTGCATTCATTAACATAACACGTCCTGATTCATCCACCGCAATAACGCCTTCCTTAATGGACTGGAGCATAGCACTGCGTTCCTCCAGTAAGCGTGCGATTTCCGGTGGCTCCAGACCGACCAGCATATTTTTGATTTTGCGGGCCAGCACAACAGCCCCTCCGGTGCCGATTAACATTCCGACGCCAATGGCGATAGCAATAAGGCGGTAGTTGCCTTCCTGCGCCCTCAGTACATCTTGCATGGAGATACCGACGACAATCGCTCCCAGCTGCTTTCCCTTCGAGCTGAACACGGGAGAAAAGGCGCGCATAGACAGGCCCAATGTTCCCTTCGCAACAGATACACTCTCATGACCATGAAGTGCAGTGTATTCGTCTCCACCAACAAAGGCTTTGCCGATCATCCTGACATCCGGGTGCGTTTTACGAATGCCCTTCATGTCCATAACTACGATAAACTGAACATGATTAGCAGATGAAACCTTCTGCACATACTCCTGCATGGAGAAAGACGAACCGGGTTGTTGCAATTGTTCAACAATAAGAGGTGTGTGGGCGAGTGTACGTGCGATGGACATTGCCTTTTCCTCCAGCCCCATTTCGGTTTCATGCTCAACTCTGTCCGCAAATAACAGTGTTACTGGTAAAAGTACAAGTGCCATAACGAGACAAACCAGCAGTGTAATCAGCCTTCTGAGTTTTATTTGCGGTTTCCCCCGACGCAGCTTTAGCTGTGAAATTGCGATGAGACTCACCCCTTTCTACTTAAGATTAAGCGCCAATAGCTCAGTACGCTTATACAAAAATGGATATGTATGTGTTTGCGTAAATCTAGAATAAAAAATGGAACTACCCCGCAATTGCGGAATAGTCCCCTCTGATTCATGGTTGAAGCTCCGCGATTCTTTCCTTGGATTAGTCGCCTCGGAAGGCACGCTTCACACGGTCAAAAAAGGATTGCTCATTCTCGTGTGTCTGCTCTCCGCTAAGCGCAGAGAATTGACGCAGGAGATCCTTTTGTTCCTCACTCAGCTTGCTAGGCGTAACTACGACCACCTTAATATGTTGGTCACCCTGACCTACACCACGCAGCTTCGGCACACCTTTGCCTTTAAGACGGAAATAGGTGCCCGTCTGCGTACCCGCTGGAACTTTCAGCTTCACTTTCTCGGTCAACGTCGGAATTTCAACTTCATCTCCCAGTGC
This sequence comes from Paenibacillus kribbensis, assembly GCF_001705305.1. Lineage (GTDB taxonomy): Bacteria > Bacillota > Bacilli > Paenibacillales > Paenibacillaceae > Paenibacillus > Paenibacillus kribbensis_B. The sequence goes on along the minus strand of NZ_MCBP01000007.1, from coordinate 130,484 downwards.
CGCCTGCGAGAACGTCAGCGGAATTTCACAGTAGATGTCGTCTCCCTCGCGCTCGAAGAAGTCATGCGACTTCACACGGAACACGACGTACAGGTCACCTGCCGGTCCTCCGTTGATACCGCCTTCGCCCTCACCGTTGATACGCATTTGCGAGCCATCATCCACACCCGCTGGAATACGGATATGAATTTTACGCTGCTTGCGCACACGGCCAGAACCGCTGCAAGTTGTACATTTTTCCTTGATGATCTTTCCTGCACCGCCGCAATTGGAGCAAGCGCGACGATTAACCATACGACCAAATGGTGTATTCTGCACCACTTCTTCCTGACCGCTACCGTGGCAGACAGAGCAGGTTTGTGGCTTGGTGCCCGCTTTGGCTCCCGTACCATGACACGTATCACATGTTTCGGTACGTCCAATATGAATGTCGGTTTCCTTACCGAACACCGCTTCCTTGAATTCGATCGTCATCGTATATTGGAGATCATTCCCACGTTGTGGTGCATTCGGGTCACGCCGACCGTTGCCGCCACCACCAAAAAACATATCAAAAATATCACCAAACCCGCCACCGAAGTCGGCTCCACCGAAGCCGCCTCCCATGCCCTGGTTCGGGTCAACATGACCATATTGGTCGTATCTTGCCCGCTTCTGACCATCGCTGAGAACGTCATAGGCCTCTTTTACTTCTTTAAATTTGCTTTCCGCGTCCGCAGCCTTGTTCACGTCCGGATGATACTGACGCGCAAGCTTACGGTAAGCCTTTTTGACTTCTTCATCTGAAGCGCCCTTCGCGACGCCCAGCACCTCATAATAATCACGCTTATCAGCCAATGTTCCACCCCCATGCCTACAACGCGTCTGCACTACATATAAAAGGAAAGCCAAAGGCACGGGATGACCCGGCTTTGACCTTCCCATCATTTCAAGGCAGTACAACCCGTAATATGCTTATTTATCCTGAAAATAACGGTTGCTCTTCAGTCTCATCGTTATTTATCAAGGCAGCTACGCTGCTAGATACTATTCAGTGTATTATAACGCACCGGTGTACTGTAATGCCACTCCCGATCCGTAGCTTAGTTTTTCTTCTCGTCTTCATTAACGACTTCATAATCTGCGTCAACCACATTGTCGCGGCCTTTGCTGTCTGTTGCGCCATTTTGGGCTTCTTCAGCCTGTGCTGCTTGAGCAGCTTGCTCGTACAGTTTTACAGACAATTGCTGAACAATTTCAGTCAGCTCTTCAGTAGCCTTTTTGATGTCCTCCAGGTTGTCGGTTTCCAGCGTTTTTTGCAGATTTTCTTTTGCTGCATTTGCCTTTTCGACTTCAGCTGCATCTGCTTTTTCGCCCAGATCTTTAATCGTTTTGTCTACGGAGTAAATCAGTTGGTCCGCAGCGTTTTTCGCTTCTACCAAATCTTTGCGTTTTTTATCTTCTTCCGCATGCAATTCGGCATCCTTCATCATACGTTCTACTTCTTCGTCGCTCAAGCCGCTGGAAGATGTGATCGTAATTTTTTGGCTCTTGCCAGTTCCTTTATCCGTAGCAGATACGTTCACGATACCGTTCGCATCCAGATCAAAGGTAACTTCGATTTGCGGTACGCCACGCGGTGCCGGAGGAATATCTCCCAGTTGGAAGCGACCCAGCGTTTTGTTGCCTGCTGCCATTTCACGTTCACCTTGCAGTACATGAATTTCTACGCTAGGCTGGTTGTCGGCATACGTCGAGAATACCTGCGATTTGCTTGTAGGGATCGTTGTGTTGCGCTCGATCATTTTAGTGAATACGCCACCTGCGGTTTCAATACCCAGGGACAGTGGGGTTACGTCGAGAAGAACGACGTCTTTCACATCACCTGTCAATACACCGGCTTGAACTGCCGCACCCAAAGCTACCACTTCATCAGGGTTTACGCCTTTATGAGGCTCTTTACCTGTCAGTTTTTTGATTGCTTCCTGTACAGCCGGAATACGTGTGGAACCGCCAACCAGAACGATTTTGTCGATGTCGCTGGCACTCATTCCTGCATCTTTCATCGCTTGACGAGTAGGTCCCAAAGTACGTTCTACCAGACCTTCAGACAGCTCTTCAAATTTCGCGCGAGTCAGGTTCAACTCCAAATGCTGTGGAACGCCGTCAACGACTGTGATGAACGGCAGAGAAATCGTCGTAGTCAGTACACCGGACAGCTCTTTTTTCGCTTTTTCCGCTGCGTCTTTCAGACGTTGTACAGCTGCTTTATCTTTACTCAAGTCGATACCTTGATCTTTTTTGAATTCATTTACGAGGTAATCAATAATCACTTGGTCAAAGTCATCGCCACCCAGCTTGTTATCACCGCTTGTTGCTTTAACTTCGAAGAAACCATCGCCCAGTTCCAGAATGGATACGTCAAATGTACCGCCACCCAGGTCATACACGAGGATCGTTTGGTCTTCGGATTTTTCCATACCGTATGCCAAAGCGGCTGCTGTTGGCTCGTTGACGATCCGCAGAACTTCCAGACCCGCGATTTTACCTGCATCCTTGGTTGCTTGACGTTGGCTGTCATTGAAGTAAGCTGGAACCGTAATAACGGCTTGAGTTACCGTTTGGCCCAGATAAGCTTCAGCATCGGATTTCAGCTTTTGCAGAATCATAGCAGAGATTTCCTGTGGGGAGTACTCCTTGCCATCAATGCTTTCTTTATGGTTTGTACCCATATGGCGTTTGATTGAGATGATTGTACGATCCGGGTTCGTAATCGCTTGGCGTTTTGCCGTTTCCCCTACAGTACGTTCTCCATCTTTTTTGAAACCAACAACGGAAGGGGTTGTGCGCGCGCCTTCCGGATTTGGAATAACGACGGCTTCGCCGCCCTCCATAACAGCCACACAAGAGTTGGTTGTACCTAAGTCAATACCGATTACTTTACTCATCGGACAATTCCTCCTTCTGTATATACGAGGCCCGCAGGCCAGAATGGTTGAATTTCAATTCATGTGCTGCTAAATGTATATTGAAAAAGCTACATGCTTACTTTTACCATGGCTGGACGAAGTACCTTGTCCTTCAGCATGTATCCTTTTTGCACCTCTTCAACAACGATGCCTTCCTCATGCTCTTCGCTTTCCACCTGCATAATGGCCTGATGGAAATCAGGATTAAACGGTTGACCCACTGAATTCATGGCCGTCACTCCCTCAGCCTGAAGCACGCCCTCAAACTGGCGGAAAATCATCTCTACGCCCTTGGCGAACGACTCAGTCTCTGCTCCCTGCTGTGCTGTTGCCAGCGCACGCTCGAAGTTATCGAGAACAGGTACCAGCTCGGTGACCAGCTTCATAGACGCATATTTAGCGAGTTCTTCTTTCTCTTTTATCGTGCGGCGACGGAAATTGTCAAAATCCGCCTGTGCGCGCAAAAGCCGCTGTTGATGCTCCTCAGCCTCTGCACGAAGCTTTGTCACCTCTGTGTCTTCTTCCTGAGCTTCCAGTGCTGCCGCTTCATTCACCGACTCTTCCTGCTCCTGAATCGTCTCGCCAGCTTCCTCTGTGCTTACATTTTGTTGTTTTTCTTCTTGGAACGCTTGTTCTTCCTTCAAAATGTTTCACCTCCTTCAAGTTATAACTATCCTTATAAAAATCCCCTTATAAAAACACGCAGCAATACACCCGCGCAGGATACAAAATGTTCCGAACGCGGAAGGTGTAGAACTATAAACTGCACGTTCTTGTTCTATTTAAACCGCTGCGTGAGCATTACGGTCAAATCCTTAGATAGAATATCCAAAATGTTAATCACTCTCGCATATTCCATCCGCGTCGGTCCCAGTATGCCTATGGTACCCAATGCTTCCCCATCTATCGCATACGTAGCGGTGATCAGACTGCAATTGGCAAACGCCTCATGATCATTTTCCGTGCCGATACGCACCTGCATTTCAGGCGCTCCGGGAACAGGTGTCATCAGTTTAAGCAGCGTTGGTGTTTCCTCCAGCAGATCAAGAATATGTTTAACCTTTTCTACATCTTTAAATTCAGGCTGATTGAGCATGTTCGTGGCACCACTCAAATACAGGCGCTGATCTGATTCATTATCCAGTGCTTTATCCAATACCTTCATAGCGTCCTCAAAATGAGACACATGCTTCTCCATTTCCTGACCAAGCGCAGTGTACAGACGTGATTTAAGCTGATAAATCGGTACACCGACCAGCTTGCTGTTCAGCAAATTCACAACCTTCTCCATCTCGGAAATCGAAATTCCCGGCGGAATATCCACCGTCTTATTCTCCACCTGACCGGTATTGGTCACAATAATCGCCACAGCCGTCGTTTCATTGAGCGGCAATAGCTGAAAATGACGCAATGAAGTATGAAAAACCTCCGGCCCAAGCAGGATGGAAGTATAATTGGTCATATGAGACAAAATGCCTGACGCATGCTGGATCACTTGCTCCATTACATTCAGCTTTTCGGCGTAAAAGGCTTTGAGTTCCCGCATTTCCACAGGCTTCAGTGTATTCAGTGGCACCAGATGGTCCACATAATAGCGATAGCCTTTATGAGACGGGATGCGTCCCGCAGAAGTGTGGGGTTGCTCCAGATAGCCCTGTTCCTCCAAATCCGACATTTCATTGCGGATCGTGGCGGGGCTGAATCCGACATCCTGCCTTTTGGATATGCTGCGGGAACCCACTGGCTCAGCCGAACGAATGTAGTCATCAATAATCGCATTCAAAATGAGTCTCTGACGTTCGGTTAACAAGCGAATCCCCCCTTGTTGTTATCCATAATAGCCTGATTGTAAAATGGAATCATTAGCACTCGTTCGCGATGAGTGCTAACCGATAATACAAAAATACCAAACGGACCTGATCATTGTCAAGTCAGATCAGTATTTTCAATTATATAAGCTGAACTTTAAAGTTTCTATCGTACCACTACGCAGTCGGATGGTGCTTCCCATCGCCACCGCCCCCAGATTTCTTGAATAAAACCTCGGTAAGGTAGAAATCCGGGGAAGTGATGCTTCCGAAGCGAGCTTTCCTACGGAAAGCTTTTAAAGCGACCGCTTCGCTTGTACAGCACCATTACGATCTAACGAAAAAAAGAACTAACCTCATTGCTTACAGGTCAGTTCAGTATTTTCAGCACTGCGATTTCATCACAGTTATTTTGTTTGCTACAGTGAATGCAATCGGTCCATACCTTTTCAGGGAAAATTTCTTTGTTTACGACATCAAAACCGTTTTTTATAAAAAATGAGACCTCATAGGTCAAAGCCATAATTTTAGGGATACGTTGTCGCCGTGCTTCTATAATAAGGCCCTCTACGAGCTTGGAGCCAATGCCCATTCCTTTATATCCCTCAGAGATACCAAGGGAACGAATCTCTACCAAATCAGCGCCCAGTTTGCATAAAGAACCACAACCCACGACTTCGCCGTCCACTTCTGCAACAATAAACAGCTCCAGTTGGCGCGTAAGCACTTCCCTTGAACGTGGCAGCATAATCCCTCGCTCCGCATAGCCGCTAATCATTTGATATAAAGGCTCCACATCTTCAGGAACCGCGCTTCTGCACAATACATCTTTACACACTGAAGCCATCTTGCTCTCCTCCTGCCGCTTGCCGCATATAATGAATAAATATACAACATTGCGCATAGAATCGCAATACTCCATTTAACCTGCTGTGACAGAATGATGTTATCAATGGATTGCTCCAGCTTGCGGAGTTGAAACATGCTGTATTAAAGCCTCCCCTTATGAGCTTATGGAATTATGAATTTACCGTAATGGAGCCGATGAATTCTGCAAATACATCATTTCCGAATAAAATACCGCGTTCGCTCAGGCGGTAACCGTCCTGGGTCGCTTCGATCAACCCCGCATTCAGCATTTTCCCGAGAGGGACTGTGAACGTATCCTCCAGCGTCTGACCAAATTGAGCTTCAAAGCGGGACTTGGACACACCCTCCAGCATTCTCAGGCCAACCATAAGAAAATCCTCCATCGCTTCCGCTGCTGGCACCTCAAAGCTATCCAGCCGCGGCAGGCCGCTTCGAGTAGCCTCTACATATGGGGTAATGCCCTTAATGTTCATATGACGCTCTCTGCCAACATATCCGTGCGCCCCGGCACCGAGACCGTAATAGTCCTCATTGCGCCAGTAGGTCATATTGTGCTTACTACCCAAGCCGGGTTTTGCAAAATTGCTAATCTCGTACTGCTCATAACCCGCTTCTTTCATACGGCGCATGAGAAGCAAGTACATTTCCAACTCATCGTCCTCATGAGGAAGTGGAAGCTGATTTTTCTGGTATAGCGTGTGGAAGAGGGTATTTTCTTCAACCTTTAAGCTATAGATGGAGTAATGAGGGAGTTCCAGCTCCAGCGCTCTACTGACGCTCTCATTCAGCATATCCACGGTCTGGTTCGGCAAGCCGAACATCAGGTCAATCGACAGATTGTCCAATCCGACCTTACGTGCATTTTCCAGACTACGATATACGTCATCTGTATTATGAATGCGGCCAATACCTGTAAGCAGCTCATTCTGAAAAGCCTGCACCCCGAAGCTGAGTCGGTTGACACCGCCCTCTTTCATCACGGAAAGTTTCTCATAATCGGTTGTACCCGGATTGGCTTCCATGGAAAATTCGATATCCTCCGACCAGTTCGGAAAGTAGGTTCGGACACTCTTCAGGAAATATTCCATTTCCTTCGGATTGAGTGTTGTCGGCGTTCCGCCCCCGACGAAAATAGTCTTGATTTCTCCTGGGGGGTGAAGCTTAACTGTATTCTCCATCTCCCGTTCCAGTGCATACAGGTACTCCATAACAGGCTGATCCTTTAGCACATAAGAGTTGAAGTCACAGTAAAAGCATTTATTCGTACAAAAGGGTATATGCAAGTAAACCGCTTGAGGCGCGGATGAATGTTCATGTTTTGGTATGGATGCGGTCATTCCGATCCTCCTTGTCAATTCAGGATATGGTGGTTGGAAAAAATGGCGAATAAGGAGGAAGAACGCTTCGTGGATGGATCATTCTTCCGATCGCTGTTACCCCCGGATTTTTTAATTGTAAATAGACTTAAAGGAGAAAATCCGGGGGTAAAGGCGAACGCTAACGCTTCTTCAGAACGATTCCATCCACTCCGCTGCTGCCTACCGTCAATCGGCCATTTTTTATGGTGTAGGTGTTGCAGTAAAAGAAACACAACTTGAACGAGGTGTCTGTCCTGAATAGCTTGCTCAAATAAAGAAAGCCCATTCTCCATGCATGGCTAATGCCCCATGAAAGAATGGACGAATACTTCAAGCAGCTTTACTCATCTATTTTCAGTACCGCCATAAATGCTTCCTGAGGTACTTCTACGTTACCCACCTGCTTCATGCGCTTCTTGCCCTCTTTTTGCTTCTCAAGCAGCTTCCGTTTACGGGAAATATCGCCGCCATAACATTTGGCCAAGACGTTTTTACGCATAGCCTTAACGGTTTCACGCGCAACAACCTTTGTTCCGACAGATGCCTGAATCGGCACCTCGAACATTTGACGTGGAATGAGCTCGCGCAACTTCTCACAAATGATACGTCCGCGATGGTAAGCCCGCTCTCTATGCACGATGAACGACAATGCATCGACCTGCTCGCCATTCAACAGAATATCCATTTTCACCAGATTGGACTGGCGATAGCCTGAAATCTCATAGTCAAAGGAAGCATAACCTTTGGTGCTGGATTTAAGCTGATCGAAGAAATCATACACGATTTCAGACAGTGGAATCTGATACGTTATGGTTACCCGTGTCGTATCCAGATACTCCATATTCACGTACTCGCCGCGCTTGGTCTGGCAAAGCTCCATGACTGTACCTACGTAATCATTAGGCACGATAATACCTGCCTTTACGTACGGCTCTTCCACATGCTCGATCCGTCCTACTTCCGGGTAGTTGGACGGGTTATCAATTTCAATCGTTTCCCCATTGGTCAATTGCACCCGATAAATAACGCTTGGTGCCGTTGTAATCAGCGGAATATTGAACTCACGTTCAATACGTTCCTGAATAACGTCCATATGAAGCAAACCGAGGAAACCGCAACGGAAGCCGAAGCCCAGCGCGCTGGATGTTTCCGGCTCAAAACTGAGCGAAGCATCGTTCAGCTGCAGCTTTTCAAGCGCCTCACGCAGATCGTTATACTCGGATGTTTCGATTGGATAGAGACCGCAATATACCATCGGATTGATCTTTCGATAGCCTGGCATCGGTTCTGGTGTTGGATTTTTTGCATCCGTCACGGTATCCCCGACACGTGTATCGCCCACATGCTTAATCCCGGCAACGATAAAACCAACATCACCGACATTCAGTTCGTTTACAATACTCATACGGGGCATAAAAGCTCCGACCTCAATGACCTCAAACGTTTTATCCGTCGCCATCATCTTAATTTTCGAGCCTGCACGGATACTGCCATCCACAACACGTACATATACGATAACGCCTTTATAAGGATCATAATGCGAATCGAAAATAAGCGCCTTGAGCGGATGATCCGGATTTCCTTGCGGAGCAGGCACACTTCTGACTACCTGTTCCAGAATCTCCTTGATACCGATTCCAGCTTTGGCTGAAGCATGTACCGTTTCGCTTGTGTCCAAGCCGATAACATCCTCAATTTCCTGCTTTACCCGTTCGGGATCAGCACTCGGCAAATCAATTTTGTTAAGCACCGGCAAAATCTCCAGATTGTTGTCGAGCGCCAAATAAACGTTAGCCAGTGTCTGTGCCTCAATCCCCTGGGCTGCGTCTACTACCAGCAAAGCACCTTCGCAGGCAGCCAGACTGCGGGATACCTCATACGTAAAATCGACGTGTCCCGGTGTGTCAATCAAATTCAAAATGTACTCTTCGCCGTCATCGGCCTTATAAGTGAGTCGCACTGCCTGGAGCTTGATCGTAATCCCGCGCTCCCGCTCCAGCTCCATCTGATCAAGCACCTGCTCCTGCATTTCACGGGAAGTGAGTGCACCGGTATACTCCAGAATCCGGTCAGCCAGCGTGGATTTACCATGGTCTATATGTGCAATGATACTAAAGTTCCGAATTTTACGTTGTCTTGCCAAAATGTCAGTCATGCCTTACCCCCACACAATGCCTAGTGTCAATCAGCTTATTATATCAGTTGTAAGTGGGGTCAGCAATATTTCTATTCGGTTACTCCATCAAATACAGACACGACCCAGCGAATGCCCTTCCTCGACAGGTTTTGCAGCAGCCCAGCCGTTTTGTCTGCCATCGTATCCACCGAGGCCTGCTGCGCCTTGACGGCTAGCAGTTCACGAGGTGTCTCTCGGCTCTGCCGGGTATTGGCACCCTGGGCAGTTGTCGTATACCATTCACGTGTCTCACGTGCATACTGATCCTCATTATGTTCGTCAGTATTCGCTTCATTCATGCCGGTTTGCGGCTTAATTTCGACGGTTCCACTTGCGTCATTCGTACCGCTATAGACACGGACATTGGCTGCCGGAGTATCCTCAATAACCGTCTGCTCATATTCGGATTTCTGTTGATTTACCGATTGAACCGGGTTCCCGTCCCATTCCGGGCCATAGACTGAGCGCAGGCCAGAGCCTGCCAGTTGCATACCAAGTAACACGCCCACCCCAATCAGAAGCACAAATCCAAGCGCTTTTTTACGAAAATGTCCGGACATTATATTTTCCCCTTTCCACTTTCACCTTTCCACTGTCAAACCGCCTTAACTTAATTACCACTGTTGCTCTTTTTGGTATCCGATACATTCGTGCCCGCCTTCTGCGCTTTTTGGTCCTCCCAATATACTTCGCTGATCATATCCGCCAAAACGTCCGAGGTACGCTTTAACTCCTCCTCGGTGTTATCAATACCGCCAATTTCAATCAAAATGCTATGGGAAGACAGGCTTTGGTTGTACTCTCCATTGTTGCCTTTACCGCCATCTTTTCCCCATACTCCGCGTGATACGCCGTGATACGATTTTTCCAGCTTTTCATGAATACGGGCAGCGAAAGCTTCATTTTTGCGCCAATTTTTATTGTCATGACCGATAATGAAATATACTTTGGCATAAGAAAGTCCATTAATGGTGGCTGTCGTTTTACTGTGACGCTGGGAATCCCTGTGAATATCAAGCAGATAAGTTAAGCCCTTATTGCTCGCCAAGGCCTCCTTGACGGTTTCACGTGAATATTTATAGGAGTAGTTCCAATTGTAATTTTGCACTACGGAGGCATAGTCCTTGTTTACATGCAGCGTGTTTATTCCTTGCTTCTCCAGTCTCTTTTTCACAAAGTCTCCCACCCTTGACACATTCGCCGATTTAGAACCGGAATTGGGATTGGAGCTGGTTTTGCTGAGTAGTGGGTTATACGCTTCTCTGGGATGAGAATGGTAGATTAATATACGCTTTTCTCCTTTGGCTGTATCACCTGAATCATCCTCTTTTGCAGGGTCCGTTTCCGGTGTTGTCGGTAAATCTGGCGTAGCAGCATCATGATTTGGCGGGTTCGCAGAAGCATCTGCGCCACCGGGAGTATCCGTCGTTCCCTGATCGGGCTGATAATCTGCAGGAGCCTCTACCTTGTCGTTCCCTGATCCCTTGCGCAGCAAGACAGGTGCATCTGCAGACATGCCGGGAATTTCGCGGGAAATAAGGCTTTTCGGATCTTGTGGGTTAATGCCTGTAAGCATTTGAAAAACAAAAGGCGACCACTGTTCACCCGACAACGAAGATTGCTGCTTCTTTTGTGCCAAATGCGGCACCTCCATACCAAGCAGGTCTGCGAAAAAACCGCTGGACACCGAACCTGCAAATCCTTTCATCGAAGCAACGGGAGATGTTTGCAAACGATTTTCGGCCAGTCCCCCTAGCCCCAGTACGACAAATAAAAGCGCCGAGCCCATAATAAGCAGCACAAGCGTATGTCCCATCGCCAAAATTTCGATACCCTTTCTTCTCCATCTTCCGACGTTCCAGGTCTGAATTTTTTTCATGTGAGCCTTGTCCTCCTTCGTCCCGTCGAAACCCGCTTTTACATTCGGAACATAGGGTTCCTATCTGCTGCGGAAATCTCTTATACTTCAACTCTATGAACGGAGAACAATTGCTAGAACACAAAAAATCTCTACCCACAGGTAGAACCCATCCCTTATTGAGAGAGACAGGTTACCTGTTAAATAGAGAGTTAGGTGCCTTGGAAAAATGATTTGGCTAACCTTGCATTAATGCGTATAAGCGGCGACATTGCCGGGATCAACAGCCTCATGCAGAGCAGCGTTCAGCCCGGTTGCAATGATGTTCGCAATATCTTCAATAAATTCATCAATCTCTTTAGGGGTCACAATCAGATCATGCCCCAACGGCTGAAGTACCTCTCTCACCAGCCCGAGTCTCTCAGGCTCTGAAATATCGTCCAGCATCCCCAGTATCGCCTTCGTAGGTGCTTTTTCTTTGGCAAAATGTGTTTTCATCAGTTCAATTACATTATTTACGATGGTCGAAGCGTAGCATACCGTTGGCACGCCGATGGCAATGCATGGAACACCCATAATATCCTTGGTGATGCCGCGTCGCTTGTTGCCAATTCCTGATCCCGGGTGTATCCCGATATCTGCCACCTGAATAGTCGTATTGACGCGCTCCAGTGAACGTGACGCCAGAGCATCAATAGCAATAATCAGCTCTGGTTTGGTGCGATCTACGATGCCTTGCACGATTTCACTGGACTCGATTCCCGTAATACCGAGAACACCCGGTGCAATGGCGCTTACATCCCGATAGCCCGGGTTGACCTGATCAGGCGTCAATTCAAAATATTGACGGGTTACCATCAGATTTTCAACGACAAGCGGGCCCAGCGAATCGGGAGTGACGTTCCAGTTCCCAAGACCGACCACAAGTACCCGTGCCGTTTTGGAGATACCTATTTTTTGTATAAAATGCTCCATCTCTTTCGCAAATGCAATAGCTACTCGTTCCTGGAGTCCGCTATCACCTCCACGTAATCCAGGTACTTCCAGCGTGACATAATGCCCTTGTACCCGTCCAATACGATTAGCCCCTTCTTCATTAAGTACATCCAGACGCGTAATTTTAATCCCGTTATCTTCCTCTACGTCCTCACTGATGCCCGCCAGCGGTACAGTCTGATCCCGTGCTGCCAGCTCTCTTGCCTCCAGTGCCAAATCCGTGCGTACCGCATACTTCTGCAAATCCAGATCCATCTTTTAAGCCTCCTTGTATACCATCTCTGGCTATAGTGTGCGAGACACCCAACAGGTTTATGCACATCCATTTTCATCCTGTCATTTGCGTAGCCGCAGAATGTTTTCTTATTGCATTTTGAGGTGTAGCGTGCTAAAATATTTTAAGTTGTGAAACGTTTGTGTTCATAAGTAATGCCTTTACAGGAGGTGAATGTAATGCCAAACATTAAATCCGCTATCAAACGCGTTAAAACGAGCGACAAACGCCGTGCGTTGAACGCTTCCCAAAAATCCGCGCTTCGTACAGCAGTAAAAGCTGCCGATACAGCGTTGGTGGGTAACGAAGCTGAAGTTGCTGCTGCTGCTTTCAAAGTAGCTTCCCAAAAGCTGGACAAGGCTGTAACTAAAGGTCTGATCCACAAAAATGCAGCTGCTCGCAAGAAATCCCGCTTGGCGAAAAAACTTAACGCTCTTACAGCTCAAGCGTAAGCAAGAGCTACTTTTATACGTTAATGAAAAAATCCTGACCAGCCTCGGCTGATCAGGATTTTTTAGTTTTTAGCGTCTGTGTTCTGTCCTGCCTAGTGTCCCTTAAAAATCGCTCTGCACCTGGGAGGGGTCACTTGGACGGGTTAGACTGTAGCCCCCATACCCAATTTCATTAAAAACAGCTCCAGTCCCAGTACCTTATCAACAACACCTGTTTTCATATGATAATCCAGTTCTCCCAACTCGAAGAGAAGCTGACGCAGTTGTTCGGGACGGAACCTCCTGGCCTGCTCACCCGCTACTTTTACCCCGTAAGGATGCAAGCTAAGCTGACTCGCAATTTGCTGTTGGGAATAACTTTGACCTGCCAGCTCCTTAACCTGCAATATAATACGGAACTGCCGTGTGATCAAAGCTGCAATCTTGATCGGTTCCTCTTTTTGCTTGAGCAGCTCATAAAAAATACTAAGCGCCTTATCCAGCCGCAAATTAGCCAGATCCTCAACCATCACAAATACGTTTTGCTCCGTACTACGAGGTACAAGGGATTCAATATCCATAGATGAAATCGTTCCTTGTGCTCCTGCATACAAGCACAGCTTGTCTATCTCGGCAGCCAAAGATTGCAGCCCTGTACCTGTATATTGAATGAGGGTCTCTGCAGCTCCTGCAGCCAATTGTACCTCTCTTTCCCCTGCACGTTTATGAACCCACGCTACAAGGTCATCTCCACTCAACGGGGAAAAAGCAATCACCGAAGCATCACTTTTCAGTCTTTTGACAATCTTTTTCCGTTCATCCAGCTTTTCGGCCTGAACCATAAAAACGATGACGCTATAGTCAGTCGGGTTATCCATATAAGTCAACAGCGTCTCAATGCGGTGCTCAATCTTGCCGCCATCTTTGCCTGCTGCGAATACACTCGTATCCCGGACAATAATCAGCTTTTTCGGCACCAGAAAAGGCGCAGTTTCCGCCTCCTCCACGACCAACTCGATTGGCGTTTCCGTCAGATCATAGGGAATAATGGCAAAATCACGATGCTCCTCTTCCACCACTTTTTCCTTGAGCATCTCGACGAACTGCTTCATCTGGTATTTTTCATTGCCGTATAGCAAATACACGGGCGAAATATCGCCCTTGCGAATAGCCTTAGCGGCTGTTTTTGCATCCATATCCCGTTCCCCCCATCCACTGATCGTACCCGACATCCGACCGGAAGGCAAGTCATTATACAAACAAAGGGACCCTGCCTATAGGCAAGATCCCTTCACCACCATCTATATCAACACGGCAGCAGAAAGCTCTAGAAACTTTCGACCGTCGGGATACGACGTCGGTTCATATAATCTATTCCTTAATTTTAAATGTGTGACTACTTACGGCAATTATTTTCCAGTGCTACGCGGGACCGTATACGTATATTTACTTGCTGTACCATCTTGCTCCGTCTCGTACATGAAGGTCTGACTATCATCCGACCAGCTTCCCTTGACCCAGGCTCCTTTTAAGGTACGAACCTCCAATGTTGTTCGGTCTACCCCATTATCGGAAAGCTTATATACTTTCAGCTTTTTGCCTTCAATAACCACCGCATAGCTGCCATCAGGTGAGCCCAGCTGATCTTCGGACGTAGACTGGGCGCCAAAGGTGGAGGCACTACTACCGTCTGGAGAGACCAGTGAATTAGATACAAAGCCCTCTTTGCGTACCGAGTCCTGTGACACGGAAGATGACTGATCGTTAGTGGCTCTCTTGCCGTTATCCCCCAAAGCATTCCCTGAATCCTTGGTAATGCTTTGGGAGCTTGTATCTGTTGACGTTCCATTTGAAGCTGTTTGATCCTGCGTCTTCAGCTCCTGACTCAACGAAGAAGATGAATCATCGGTAGCTGTGTTGTCGTTATTACCATCCTGAGCAGTCCCTGCACCCGCTATGGGTGTATTTTCCATTCTTGATTCCTGCTGCTGATCAGGGGCTATCGTCGATTGTTTGGATTTTTCCTGCATTAGCTGTTTGTCATCGGACTTGGGAGCATCCTGCACGAAATTCTCCATCGACGGATTCTCCTTGGTCGCTTGACTATCCGATTCTGGCTGTTTCTGCTTTCGATCTTGATGAGAAGAAGCTCCAGCTGGCGCAGACTTCGCCGAGTCTCCCTCCCCACGCTGATTGTCACGTTTTGCAGCATTCGGGTTGGAAGGATTATTTTCATGATCTGCGCCTTTTACATCCTGTTTGCTCGAATCAGGCTCTTCACCTGCAGATGGTTGAGATGCATCCGTTCCTTGTCCCTGCTCTAATGGCGGGTTGGTCGATTCCGATCCAATGGCAGCATTATAGCCACCACTACCATTCGTCGCATCTGGAATTCCAGTCTGATTCTGCTGAGTCTTCACTTCAGGCGACTGGGATGTAAGTATGCCTTCCGCATCCTGCACTGTTTTAGGCTGGAAATTGAATACTACAATTCCCAGTACAACAGCAGCGGCAGCCACGCCCATGGCCGCACGCCCTCCCATCCGGTTCCACCAAGGCGTAGGCTGGGTACGCTGTCTAGGCCCAGGTCCAGGATCAACAGCCACCGGCTGCATTTCCTGAAGCGCACTTCCCTGCTCCTCACGTGCGCGGTCAATGGCATCCAACTGAGGCATGATGGAATCCACCAGGCTGAACGCCGGGGAAACGGCAGGTAATTCCTCCAGCTCGCGGGAGAGTGTCTGAAGAATATGAAATTTTTCCGCACAGTCCGGACAAGTCGCAATATGGTTCATTAATTGGGACGTCTCTTCTTCGCCCAGCTCATGATCCACATAACGCTGCATCCAATCCATCACCTCTTCCTCACACTTCATCCTGATACACCACCTTTCTGATAATCCTGAAGTAGCCCTTGCAACTGCTGTCTTGCACGATATAAGTATGACTTGACCGTATTGAGCGGCAAATCCAAAGAATCGGCAATTTCGTTATAGGAGAAATCCTGCAAATATCTCAAGACGATCACTGTCCGATGGTGCTCTGGAAGCTGCTGTATCGCTTCACGAACATCCTGTGCCATGTAGGAGGTTAACACCTCAACCTCTACATTTTGGGGATCGTTGAAGATCATGTCGTGCTCGTCAATGGAAACCGAGGGTTTCGTCCTTCTGAATTTGTCGATACATATATTCGTAACAATGCGTTGAACCCAGGTTTTGAACTGCGCTTTTTCCTCATAAGAGTTAATTTTGGAATAAATCCGTATGAGAGCTTCCTGTGAAGCATCCATGGCGTCCTGCTCATTGTTCAGAATGTAATATGCCGTACGGTACACATGCTGTTCTATCTCTCTTAATAGGGTAATGAGAGCGTCGCGATCGCCCGATTGAGCGGCTCGAATGAGTCCCTGCTCTACCACAAAGGATCCCCCTCTCCCTGCAATATTACAGACGCATCCTCTTTGCAAATTGTTGCAGGATAGACGTCTGACGCTAATTTTATTTTTTTAATGTAAAAAATTATACCAAAAAGCCCAGAATCCCCATCATAGCCTTCCTTAGAATAACAGAAAAAAGGAAGGTAGTCACCTTCCCTTGGCTCACAAGACATCACATTGTTGGAATCTGTCGAACCGCATAAGCATGTTGTTGCTTTTCGGGTTATTTTTTAGAAATCAGAAAATCCGATATCCGTTCTAATTGGTAAGTCAGAGCAATCGGATCTTGAAAATAAAAGTCGTCGATCGAATATGGGTACACCTTTGCTGCTTTAACGGCAGGCAGGTTCTTCCATACACTTTTAGATTCAATATCTTTCCCCTGATCTACTCCATCGCCTCGAATTCCCAACATCAGATAATCGGCATCACCGAGCATCTCCGGTAAAGCCTCCAATGAAATGCTTGCCCAGCCCTTCTTGAACGCTGCTTTTTCTACCTTCTCCGGAGCATGAAGTCCCAACCCATCATAAAGTATGGCTCCGCCACGCCCATAGGATTTTCCATAAAGATATAATTCTTTTCCTGTAATCTCGAAAATGGCAATTTTTTTACCTGAATTAATGACATCAGACAAGGCTTGCTTTTTCTCAGCGATTTTAGCCGTAAAATCAGCAAGACACTCCTTCGCTTCCTGCTCTTTGTTCAGCACTTTGCCCAGCTCCATTAGGCGATTCTTGTAATCATATCTACCATATGGAATAAATACCGTCGGTGCTATTTTCTTTAGATTTTCATAAGCTTTGTCATCATAGGTAATGATCAGATCCGGACTCAGGGTAGTCACTTTTTCAAGGGACAGTGCTGAGCTATCACCAATATTTTCAACCCCATTCAAGTATTTCTTATAATATGGAGCATTAAAAACGGTATCCGGAGCCCCTACAGGTGTAACCCCAAGTGCAAGCACATCGCCCACATAGTCGCCAACTGCTACAACGACACGTTGCGGATGCTCAGGAAGAGTAACTGTACCTTTATCACTTTCATATGTACGTGTAGCAGTTGCATCACTGGTCGAGGCGGTCTTGGAATCTGCTGTTTGACCATCAACCGCTGAGTTCCCGTTTCCACTTGTAGCGCATGCACTCAGTACCAGCACCAACGAAATAAGGAAGAAGCAAGCCGATACTCGAATATTTGAGTAGTTCACAATAATCCTCCAATTAATAATGATTCTCATTTTCATTGCTATGTAATTCTATCAAATCTCACAGATGATGTCCATGCCAATTCGGCTTAAGCAAACAGCCCACTCTTGAGAGTGAGCTGTTTAATATTTTGATCGAGAGACTCATATACTTACTTGTTTAAGGAACTCATTTGGGCGTCGGCATATCGATTGCCATACACCTCATTTTTTGGACTTACGGCTTCAATGAGTGCTAATTCCTCTGAGGTCAGTTCAACGTCCACGGATGCTGCATTTTCCTCCAAATATTTTATACAATGCCTACAAAACAATAATCGGAAAATTCATTTTGTACCCGTTTGTTCACGTTTGTGTTTGTACCGCACGCTCATTTTTCCTTGCTGCGCACGGATTTGTATCTCTCCCATCGTATCTGTTCGATATATAGCAGAGCCTGCGGACGATAAACGCTTCAATACCGCTTCATTCGGGTGTCCATAGGTATTGCTCGCACCGACCGAAATGACAGATATCTCTGGTCGCCAGTAGGATAGCCACTCTTCCGAGGTGGAATACTTGCTGCCATGATGTGCTATTTTCATGACGTCTACAGCTTGCCTTACAGTCCCCATTTCCCCCGTATCTTCCATACGGGATGAAGAATGGGCTAATTCAGAAAGCAACAACGATTCTGCTGCTTCATCCATATCTCCAGTGAACAAAAATGAGGCTCCCTCCATTTCCAATATCATGGCAACGGAATAATGATTTTGCTCCTTTATAACAGGTAACGGCTCAGATTCGTTCTCCTGCAACGGAAAAGGATAAAGAAAGCGGATTTTCGTATCCTGATCCGGCTCCCATCCCATACCATGATATGCACTGTACAGCTTGATCTGCTTGTTTAAAGCCGTGCTCAACAGGTTGCGAAACGGTGCTTTGTCTGTCAGGGTACCGTTGAAAAACAAACTTGTTACGGGAATCTGGTCAAGTACAGCCTGTAACCCTCCGGCATGATCATGATCTCCGTGTGTTAAAATCACGGCATCTAGCCGCTGCACACCACGCTGCTTAAGCAAGGGTACAATCGTATCCGCACCGACCTCGTAAGGATCTTTACGCTTGCGCCAGGCATTTTTCTCTGTTGCAAAATCCATTGTGCCACCGCCATCCACCAAAATGTGTTTGCCGCCCGGCGTTGTAATTAGAATGCTGTCACCTTGGCCCACATCCAGGTATTGAACCATCCCGATATTCCCTCCACCTGGAGATTGATAACCTACACACAGTATGCCAAGCCAGGCTATACCGCTTAAAACCAATGCCAAATAACGATAACTGTTCCATTGTTGACCCGCATATTGACCTGCACCCTCAGGCTCATGAGCCGTTTGCAGGATAGCCGCCCATTCCGCAGAAGCTGCTAATCCGGTGTGTATGGGTGATGAGATAGGAGTAGAGCTTATAGCAGTCATTTTTTCGTTCGCTTGCCTTCGGGATGTCAGCCACGTTTTGAGCCAATACAGAACACTGTACAAAGCTGCATAATACGCCATGATCCACAGGATGGAGGAAGATGGCCAAATACTCACATAAACATCATCCACGTTCAACCATTTCACAAGCAAAAAGGTCAGCTCGTTTAATTGCTCTGCTGGCCACGCAAGAATACGAGCCCCATCCCCCCACAAAAAGGCGATTCCCATCGCTACTGTACCCAATGGAAGCACGATATACGTGATCAGTGGTACGAGCACAAAGTTAGCTATAAACGATAACAGCGAAAATTGATTAAAGTAGAATACCGTCATTGGAAACGAAACAAGCTGCGCCGTAATGGTAATCGCAATCTCACCGCCGAGCAGGAGAGGCCATTTAGCGAAAAACGGCTTCATAAGCGGCATATAAATGAGCAGCCCGCCTGTCACCAAAAAGGAAAGCTGAAAGCTGACGCTAAGCAGGTAATAGGGATTCCAAAGCAGCATCAGCAACGCTGATATACTTAAAATGTTAAGCCCGTCTTTGAGCATACCTCGCCTGGCTGCAAATAACCCGATCATCGCCATGATCCCGGCCCTCACAACAGATGGAGAAGCACCTGTCAGCAGAACATAAGCCGGAATAAGTACCATCACGACGGTCAGTGATGTCTCGAGACTCACTCGCATCAGCTTGAGTAAATATAGCAGTGTAGCTGCATATACCGCCACATGCATACCGGATATCGCTAAAATGTGCGTTAACCCGAGTTGTGTAAATTCGTTATACGTTGCCGGGTCGAGCTCATCTGTAACTCCTAGTACCAGTCCATTCATATATCCTGCGTGATTAAGGGATGTAAATGCCGTTTCCATTCGTTGCCCTAGCTGCTCCCTAAGCTGATCATTCCACCTGAGCAAAATGTAACGGTTCCACAGGGAAGCTTGCTGCTTCTGTAGTGAAGTGACTCCATTCCCTTTAAAAAGCCAGTGAATTTCCTGGGTGTGAAGGTATTCACTATAATCAAAGCCGCCAAAGTTCCCCGCTTTGGCAGGAGCCTTCAAGCTGCCACGTATTTGAATTGCATCTCCACGCTGCCATGCTGCCGCAACTTGCTGTTCCTGCTTGGCAGCCAGCTTGATGTGAACGATGACCTGTTCAGAGATAGATGCAAGCTGCTTGTTCTTTTCTGAATTACGTCCCATTTGATGAATAGCAGTGACTCTCATCTCAAACTGCGCTCGATCACCATCTACCTGCACCTCGGAAGCTATAAACCCCATTGCTTGAACAGGCATGTCTTCCACCATTGAAGCCGATGCATGGAGAGCGTCGGGAATGCTGCTCACATTATGCGTATCATGCCAAAACCAATGGAATCCACCACCGCTCAAAGCAAGCCATAGCCATACCACATGCCGCACGGGAATTTTCATCAATAGAGCTATAAGAGGGAGGATTAAAGTTACTCCCGTCCAGAGCAACAAAAGCATACGTCCAGAATAAAGGCAAGCTCCTGCAATTCCTGCAATCCAACATATGGTTAGGGTCAGAATAGGTCTGGTTAGAACAAGTTTGGCCTGAATACAATCACCCCCGTAGCAAAATACTGCTTGCTGTCCAAGCTGCAAAACAAAAGAAGAACCCCTGACAGAATAGCATTCGTCAGAGGTTCTTCCTCGTTTACTCTTTAATTCTTAACATCCATGAGCGTTTCCTTGGGTGGATGATAGGTCTCCAGCATGCGGAAGGCAATTCCCTTCTCCTCCATCATGGCACGAACCTTGTCGGCATCTTTGGGATAGGGCCGATGGTATACAATCTCCACAATACCGCTGTTCGCCAGCATATTGGCACACGTCCAGCACGGCTGGTCAGTAACATATACCGAGGAGCCTTCGCGATCAATCCGGTCAGTGAACAGCAGCAGGTTTTGCTCCGCATGAATCGTACGGATGCAGCGTTGCTTTTTAACCATTTCCTCACGGCCATCACGATGAACAACCTCGTACTCCTCCGAGATCATACAGCCTGCCTCAGAGCAGTCAGGTACCCCGGACGGTGCACCATTATAAGCGGTGCCCAAAAGCTTTTTACCTTGCACAAGTACGGCTCCGACATGACGCCGCGAGCAGCGCGAACGGGTGGACACCATATAAGCAATATCCATAAAGTAAGTGTCCCAGTCCTTGCGTACATCTGCACTCATAACCATCTCTCCCGTATAAACAAGTTAAAACGTATATCATTCCGCTAAAATTCATTTTCAAAACCTGATCACCGTAATCTTTGTATAGCTTACAAGCTGACGTAAGGCTTCATTTTTGCCAGCATTTTAGCGCCGATGCCCTTCACATGATCCAAATCGTTCACACGTTGGAACGGCCCATGCTGATTACGGTAGTCTAAAATGGCTTCGGCCTTTTTAGCCCCAACCCCCGGTAGCTCCATTAACTCGGCAGCAGTCGCCGTATTGATGTTCACCTTTTTTTCACCGGATACGGATGTGGTAGCTGGATTAGTCACCGTACCATTCGAACTGACACCCTCTGTGTCTGAACTTGAATTCGCCACGTCGGGTTGCTTAACGGTACCTGCATTTCCGATAGCGGAGTTTTCGACAGCAGCCGGTACATTAGCAGCAGCCCCCTGCACTGGACTATGCTTCATAGTGCCAGCAGCTTGGGCATCCGGGCTGCGTTCCGTTTGGTCTGAATTCGCTTTTGTAGCACGCTTTCCCGATGCGTCGTCACTGTTGCCCTGCAATTCCTTGGGCTCTGACTCCGACGCTAATACCTGCTCCACCTTGCGGTTAAGCAAAGTCCATTCTTCTTGCGGCTCTGTGCGCTGCCCTCCGGCAAACAAAATAAGCCCACTCCCGATTACAGCCAGCGTTATCGCTGTTCCTGTCCATACGCGTTTCATGTTCGTATCATCCCCTACTCCACATGGATTTTGGGAGGATGTAAACAACCTCCATACGGTTTCGCTGTGAGCCCTTTTTCCAAAGAGAGGTACAACCCCGGGAACGATCTTATATATTCAGACATAAAATTCGTCATGTCGGTCAAGACCGGGTGCATACACTAAGAAGAATGACAGCGTCTATACCGCAAAGTATGAAAGGAGGACGTTGAACAATGAAAGTTGGATTTATCGGGACTGGCAGCATGGGAAGTCTGCTAATTGAATCTTTTATTCAATCCAATGCACTTAAGCCACTGCAAATATCAGCAAGCAATCGAACGCATTCCAAGGTAGCCGAGCTGGCCGGTCGTTATCCAGGTTTGCATGCAGCCCAAAGCAACCGTGAAACGGCAGCGGAAAGCGATATTCTGTTTATCTGCGTGAAGCCGCTGGAATCAAAAGCCGTAACGGATGAAATACGCAACGTCATTACAGAAGAGCAAATCGTCGTATCTATCACAAGTCCGGTGCAGGTACGTATTTTGGAGCATGCACTGAAAGCCAAAGTGTCCAAAATTATTCCGAGCATCACCCACCAGGTGGGGAGCGGAGCCTCACTATGCATCCATGGCAGCCGGATTACAGAGGAGGACCGTTCCCTTCTGGAAGAGCTTATGTCTCACATTAGCAGGCCGATTCGGGTTAAAGAGTCTTATACGCGGATCACGTCGGATTTCTCCAGCTGCGGACCTGCTTTCCTGGCCTTTTTTATGGACCAGTGGATTCAAGCAGCCGTTCAAGCCACGGGTATAGACCGTACGGAGCTAGGTGCCCTGGCCGGTGAAATGATCATCGGCACAGGAAAACTGCTCACGGAAGGCGGGATGACACCAGCCGAGTTGCAGGCCAGGGTAGCAGTTCCCGGAGGTATTACCGCCGAAGCCCTTGCACTGCTGGACAACAGCCTGCACAGTGTCTTTCCCGAACTGATACGGGCTACACACAACAAGTATGAGGAGGACATGCAAAAGGTAGATGTCTCCTTTGGCTTAAAACCGATTAACCGGCAACAATATTAACCAGCTTGCCTGGAACAGCGATTACCTTACGAACCGTTTTGCCAGCCAGCACTTGCTGAACGTTGTCCAGCAACAAAGCAAATGTTTCCATCTCTTTGGCATCAAGATCCTTGGCAATCTTTGCACGCTGCACGATTTTACCATTCACCTGCACGACAATTTCCACTTCGGCGTCCACCGTCCATGCTTCATCATAAGCAGGCCAAGCCGCGTAGGTAATGCTCTCGTTGTGCCCCAGCAGCTGCCACAGTTCCTCGGCCAGATGCGGTGCAAGCGGCGACAGCATTTGCACGAAGGTTTCCATCGCTGCACGCGGCAGAAGGTCTGCTTTGTATGCATCGTTGGTGAAAATCATCAGCTGGCTGATCGCCGTATTAAAGCGAAGCGCATCCAGATCTTCAGTTACTTTTTTCAGCGTTTTATGCCAGGTCCGCTTGAACTCATCGCTTCCGCCGTCATTTGTAATTTTATCATTCAGGCTACCATCCTCGGAAACAAACAGGCGCCATACGCGGGACAGAAAACGATGCGCTCCCTCAACTCCGTTCTCGTTCCATGGCTTGGTCGCTTCGAGCGGCCCCATGAACATCTCATAAATACGCAGCGTATCGGCGCCAAACGTATTCACAATATCATCAGGATTAATGACATTACCGCGCGATTTACTCATTTTTTCATTGTTATTGCCCAAAATCATGCCCTGGTTGACCAGTTTGTAGAAAGGCTCTTTCGTTTCCACTACCCCGAGATCATACAGTACCTTGTGCCAGAAACGGGCATACAGCAAGTGAAGAACCGCATGTTCCGCTCCGCCAATGTACAGATCAACAGGCATCCATTCGCGCTGCTTCTCCTTGGATACAAGCTCTTTATCATTTTTCGGATCAATAAAGCGCAGGTAGTACCAGCAGCTTCCTGCCCATTGCGGCATCGTGTTGGTCTCGCGACGTGCTTTCATACCTGTCTCAGGATCAATAGTTTCTACCCACTCTGTCGCATTGGCCAATGGGGATTCACCCGTGCCTGAAGGCTTGATGTTATCCATCTCCGGCAGCATGAGCGGCAGCTGATCCTCAGGAACCGTTTTGATCGTACCATCTTCCAGATGAATTACCGGAATAGGCTCACCCCAATAGCGTTGGCGGCTAAACAGCCAGTCACGCAAACGGTAGGTTACTTTGCCCTGTCCTTTACCCTCGGCTTCCAGCCATTCGATCATCTTCGGAATCGCTTCCTCGTTGATAAGTCCATTCAGCGGGCCTGAATTGACGTGCGGACCATCCTCGGTGTATGGCTCATTAGCCACGTCTCCACCTTGGACAACCTCAGTGATTTTCAGTCCGAACTTCTTGGCAAATTCCCAGTCACGTGTATCGTGACCCGGTACAGCCATAATTGCGCCTGTTCCGTAGCCTGCCAGCACATAGTCGGCAATCCAGATCGGCAGCTTTTCACCATTCACCGGGTTCACCGCATAAGCACCTGTGAACACGCCTGTTTTATCCTTAGCCAGATCCGTACGCTCCAGATCGCTTTTACGAGCAGCTTGCTCACGGTACTGATGTACTGCATCCTTTTGCTCAGGTGTAGTGATGAGTTCCACCAGTTCCTGCTCTGGGGCCAACACACAGTAGCTTGCACCAAACAGCGTATCCGGACGGGTTGTAAATACCGTCAGCTGCTTGTCATGGCCTTCGATTGGAAAATGAACCTCTGCCCCGGTAGATTTACCGATCCAGTTCCGTTGCATGTCCTTAATGCTCTCGGACCAGTCCAGCTCCTCCAGATCGTCCAGCAGACGATCCGCGTATTCCGTAATTTTCAGCATCCATTGACGCATTGGTTTACGGATGACCGGATGACCACCACGCTCACTCTTACCATCAATAACTTCTTCATTCGCCAGCACTGTTCCCAGTGCAGGACACCAGTTCACAGGCACTTCAGCTACATAAGCAAGACCGCGCTTGTACAATTGGATGAAGATCCATTGTGTCCATTTGTAGTAATCAGGATCAGTTGTGCTGATTTCACGCTCCCAGTCGTACGAAAAACCGAGTGATTTGATCTGACGGCGGAAGTTATTTACGTTTTTCACCGTAATTTCACGCGGGTGCTCACCTGTATCCAGCGCATGCTGCTCAGCAGGCAGACCGAAGGCGTCCCACCCCATCGGATGCAGTACGTTGTAGCCGCGCATTCTTTTATAACGCGAAACAATATCCGTTGCCGTGTAACCCTCCGGGTGGCCTACGTGCAGACCAGCTCCAGACGGGTACGGGAACATATCCAAAGCATAAAACTTCGGTTTGCCCGGCTCTTCCCCGGTACGAAACGTCTTGTTCTCATCCCAATATTTCTGCCATTTTGGTTCAATACTTTGCGGTTGATAGCCGTGCTTCGGCTGTGTGTCTGTCATTGTCATTTCCTCCTCAAACGGTATGCAACAAAAAAACCTCTGCATCCCTTAGCGTGTCAGCGCTAGGGACGAGAGGTTATATTCCCGTGGTACCACCCTAGTTAGCAGAAAGCGTTCTTCGCGTTCTACTCCCTTTGCACCTGATAACGGAGGTGATCCGATGCGAGTTAATAACAGAATATAGGCACCTATATAGGGCGTTCCTGCGTTGGGCGCATATCTCCGAGGTGAGTTCACTTTGCCCTGTCAACCGGCTTGCACCACCCGCCAGCTCTCTACATGTCCAGACAAAACTACTATTCCTCATCAGCGATTGTTTAACCGTTAATAATGGCACTATTATATTGAAAACCGCGAAAAAAGTCAAATAAGGACTACACGCCCTTCATGTCATCATGAAAGCGCCCTTCTTTTTCCCATATTCTCATAATAAAGCTTCACTATTTTACAGCAACATAAAACAGTCTCACCGCGTCATCCTCTGCTTCTACCCATTCAAAATCTGCATACACCTTCACATCACGAAAACCCGCTTTGGACAATCCTGCCTTCATCCAGTCCGGGTCATAGGCACGCTGCACATGAATTTCCTCGAACCGCTGATACAGATCGCGTCCTTCATTTTCTGCTCTCGCAAAAATACTAAGATGATGCTCAATTTCACAGCGTGGCGTATCCAGCGCACAGGTCCATATATACGAGATGGAGCGTTCGTCCAATACAAAAGGCTGCTCTTCATCATAACGTACAAACGTCTGGGGATGATGTACATCAAACAAGAAGGTTCCGCCGGGCTTAAGACCTGCATACGTTCTGTGAAACGTAGCCGTTATATCTTCTTCCTCCAGCAAATAGTTCAGGCAATCGCAAAAAGAAATCACCGAATCGACTGGCTCGGGTAAATTCCATTCCCGCATATCCTGCTGCAGCCAGCGGACGCTTCCCTCACGAAACAGCCGCTGTCCTTGCGGAGTCGTTTCCATTTTGCGACGGGCTACCGCCAGCATATCAGAGGATAGGTCAATGCCGGTCACCTCGAAGCCCGAGTTAACCAGGGGAATCGTAATGGAGCCCGTTCCGCAGCCCAGCTCGGCCACCGTATGCGGCATACCATACTGTTCCCAAGCCTGCCGTGCAAAGCGCAACCAGTCCGGGTACGGCATATCCTGCATTAGCTCATCATACACATAGGCAAACTTCCGGTAAGAAGCCATTTTTATTCCTCATTCCCGTCCTTCGGTTTAGGCATTTTTTCCACCAGGTAGGTCCAGTTTTCCTTTTGTATAACCAGTCCTTCCTTCATCAGCTTGCCCATCGCACGCTTGAAGGCAGATTTACTGATGCCAAACCGTTGCTTGATAATGTCGGCCGGGGTTGCGTCAGAATAAGGCATACCTCCGCCCGGGCGCTCTTTCAGAAAAGCGATCAGCCGATCCGCATCCTCATTACGGCCCACTTCCTTGCGTGGCGACATCGCCAGATTGACACGGCCGTCTTCACGAACAAGCGCGACCCGTACCTTAACCTCTTCGCCCAAGCGGAGCATCCGGTTACGTTCCGAGGAATGAATCATACCAATGGCCCCAAAACCAAGCACCCCTCCGTCCACCAGGACAAATGTGCCCATCTGAAGCGGCTTGTACACGGTCGCCTGCACCCATGTATTTTTCCACGAATCAGGGGCATGGAAGCACAGCGGAGCCAGTTCCTGCTCTCCTGCCAGCTTGGCCCGCAGTCTGCCTTGCTTGTCATGTTCCATGATCGCATATACGTAGTCGCCCACCCGAGGATGCAAGTCCCGGTTCTCCGGCAGCTCGCGAATCGGCAGCAAAAGCTGGCGACCCAGTCCCATTTCCAGGAAGCATCCCAAGCGCGGGTGGACATCAGCCACCTCAAGCTTTGCCATTTCGCCCAGCGACAAGAACGGCTTTTTCATGGTTGCGGCCAAACGGTCCTCTGTATCGTAAAAAATAAATACCTCCAACCGTTCGCCTACCTCGATCTCGCGTGTCAGCTCCGAATAATGCAGCAGCACATCCTGCTCACCGACGGTGAGAAAGTAGCCGAAAGGGGACACCTCACGGTCCACCATAATGGTGACATAAGTACCAGCAATCAGACTCATACCTTCTCCACAACCTTAGCATCCGACCAAAGTCGTTCAATGTTATAATATTCGCGCTCGTCGCGATGGAAGACATGCACTACGACATCCCCCAAATCCATCAGAACCCAGCGTGCGGAATCCATGCCTTCGATACCTTTGATTGTTACACCTTCATCATGAGCACGTTTGCGAATTTCTGTTACAATCGCCTGTACCTGTGTATCCGAATTACCGTGGCAGATCACAAAATAATCCGCTACAAGTGATACTCCACGCAAATCCAGTGCAACAATATTCATTGCCTTTTTATCATTAGCAGCATCAACCGCAGTTTGCATTAATTGCTCATTCGTTAGGGTCATTCATGAACCTCCGTTTTTCTCTGTTTTAGTTGTTGAATCAAGTCATTGCGAGACAAGACCGTCAAAGGAAAAATAACCTTTTGCTTCTCCAGCAACAATGAAATCGTAGAGTCAAATCCAGCGACAAGCCCTTGCTCCAAACTTTTTTTGGCCTGTTTTCGGATATGATCGACCCCGGGGAAATCCCGGCCCGGCTCGATGTAATCAGCAAGACACACGACTTTATCCAGCAGGCTCATGCCTACACGCCCTGACGTATGCCAGCGAATCGCATTTCGTATTTCCGGATCATCCACCCCGTAATCTCTTGCGGCAACACAGTATCCCACCTCAGAATGCCAGAGCTGTTTGTCATGCTCCAAAAGCTCCTGATCACATTCGGGATGACTGCGAATCACTTCTTCCATCTGCTGAACAGGCCAATATTTCGCTACATCATGCAAAATAGCCGCCAGTTCGGCCTTCTCCGGGTCCGCACCATAACGCTTGGCTAGCTCCACGGAGGTATGCATAACACCCAGCGTGTGCTTCCAGCGTTTTTCAGGCATCTGACCGGATACGGCCTCCATCAATTGCTCACGGCTGTACTTCATACAAACCGCCCCTTGTAATATAGTCATGCACACGGTCAGGCACAAGATAACGAATGGTACGCCCTTCCGCAGCACGTTCCCGAATATCCGTCGATGAAATGTCCACCACTGGCATGTCCGCCAGCAATATCTTGTTCTCTAAATAATGCGGCAACTCATGTAATGCAAGCTGGAATCCGGGACGTCTGACACCGATAAAGCAAATTCGCTGCGCCAGCTCCTCAATTCCCTGCCAATGAGGTAAGTAGTTGACCATATCCGCACCAATAATAAAATAAAAATCCACCGCAGGGTGCAGCTCCTGGAGCTCCTTGATCGTGTCAATGGTATAAGATACCCCACCGCGAAGCACTTCAATATCCAGCACTTCAAAAGCGGGATGACCCGCCACCGCTTCTCTCGTCATCTCCAGACGCTCCGTACCGCTCGCCCCCGCCTGGTGCTTGTGCGGAGGGATATGAGAAGGCATAAACCATACTTGATCCAGCGCATAGGCATCCCTTGCCGCCTCTCCAGCCAGCAGATGCCCAATATGAATCGGGTCAAATGTACCGCCCATAATACCGATTTTCATAGTATTCTCCCCGCGTGTTTATCCTCTTGGCAGCTCGATTTGCTTGTGATCACGGGATTCCTTGTACAAAATAATGGTGCTCCCGATGATCTGCACAAGCTCGGAACCTGTTTCCGCAGCCAGCTCTTCCGCAATTTCATGCTTGTCGTCCAGACAGTTGTTCAAAATTTGCACCTTCATCAGCTCACGTTTTTCAATCGCATCGTTGATGTGACGCATAAGATGCTCATTTGTGCCGTTTTTCCCTACTTGAAAAACCGGGTCCAAATGATGCGCCATTGAACGCAAATATCTTTTTTGTTTACCTGTTAACATGTATAATTAACCCCTTCATCGCCACATATGCAATGCGGCATTTCCATAATTTTAAATGTAAAATCTGACCTATGACAGGCTTCTTAGCACCGCCGTTCTCATCTGGTCTACCGCCGGGGCAACCCCCGTAAAATACTCAAAGGCCACTGCCCCCTGGTACACGAACATCCCCAAGCCACCATGCACAATACAGCCACGTTGTTCACGGCTTTCACGTAAAAGCCTTGTTTCCAGCGGGTTATAAATCAAATCACTCACAATGATTCCCTTCGGAATCAAGCTCGTTTCCAGTGGAAGCTCATCTGATAAGGGAGACATTCCCACCGAGGTTGTATTGATCAACACATCCGACGTTGCAAGCACGTTCTTCGCCTCACTGTTGGCATAGCCCGTTACCGGAATCGCTTCCGTCGTCCACTCCTGTGCCAGTTGCTCAGCTTTGTCGCGTGTTCGGTTCAGAATAATAACCGATTCCGGCTGCTCCTCCAAAAGAGCATGAATCACGCCGCGAGCAGCCCCTCCGGCTCCAAGAACGGCAATTCTTGCACCTTTCAATTCCACCGAAGTCTCTTCCTTAAGGGAACGCACATAGCCGATTCCGTCGGTATTGTAACCCTTGAGCCGTCCGTTGTCATTCACAATTGTATTGACGGCGCCGATCAGCCTGGCCCCTTCATCAATCTCATCCAGATATTTCATAACCTCAACTTTATGGGGAATTGTCACATTGACTCCGCGGAAATGCAATGCCCGAATTCCCTTCACGGCATCCTCCAACTGATCCGGCTTGACGTGAAGAGGTACAAAATCCCCTTCAATTCCCGCTGCCTGCAAAGCTATTTTATGCATAAGAGGCGATTTGGAGTGCTTGATCGGATCCCCCAATACGCCTAATAGTACAAGACCTTGCTCGGTCGCTCCAGACTCCCCGCTGCTGCTCATCGTTGATCTCTCCCATACTGCAAAATATTAGGCTGCACAAATACATGAATGGCGGCAGGAACCTGAACATGTTCCTTGCCGCCCTATAACATGGCTTACAACATCCGTTAAATCAACGCAGGCCGCAAAAGGACACGGATTCCCCGAGGGACATGAACCGCTACCAGAGCTCCGCTCTCGCTATTCACCCTGATCCATCCCAGACCGGAAATATAGATGTCCGATGGAGCTTTACGGGGAACACGGAACTCATGTCTCGTCCATTCCGGCATTTCTGCCAATTGATCGCGCGTTGGCGGAGAGAGCAATTCCCCGGCATGATCAGCGAACAGTTGATCTGCCCGCTCCAGCTTCGTGCGATGTATTTTTAGTCCACCGTTAATGTAGCAGGTAAAGGATTGATGCTGACCTTCTATAAAATCAAATCGGCCCATACCGCCGAAAAACAAGGTCTGCCCGGAATCCAGTTGATAAGCAGCAGGCTTCAGTGGCTTGTCCGGCATAATGGCGCTCAAATCCTGACGGGAGACGATTTCACTGAACCGCCAAGGATACACAATCCCTGGAGTATCAATAATATGCTTGCCGTCATCGAGTGGAATATTCACCATATCGAGTGTGGTTCCCGGGTAACGGGACGTTGTAAGCTCCTGTTCCATATCGCTATAATCACGAATCAAGCGGTTAATGAGAGTGGATTTACCCACATTTGTCGCACCGACCACATATACGTCTCGGTTGCCACGCAGTTCGGATACCACATCCAGCAAACGGTCAAAGCCCTGATTTTTCTTAGCCGAACACAGTACAATATCTGCCGTACGCAGTCCTTGCTCCTTCGCTTGCTTTTGTACCCAGTTACGAACCTTGTTCCAATTCGTTACCTTAGGCAGCAAATCGGTCTTGTTGACAGCCAGTATAACCGGATTGGAGCCTACAAAACGTTGCAGGCCGGAAATCAAGCTGCCTTCGAAATCAAAGATGTCTACAATGTGGATGACGAGCGCGTCCTTGTCCCCAATCTGACTGAGCAGCTTTAAGAACTCGTCCTGGTCCACTGCCACCGAAGACGTTTCATTATAATTTTTGATCCGGAAGCAGCGCTGACAGATGACAGGCTCCCATGTAAGCAATTTTTCCGGGATATATCCCGGGAGTTCCGGGCTAGTAGTCTGCATTGTGATACCGCAGCCGCTACATTTGACGGCAGTTCCGCCGTCAGGTCTTTCAGTCATTCTTCTTTTCCTCCTCAAGCCATAAGCCTTTCTTACGTAACCTTGTGAGCGCGATTCGCTCCAACCGCCGATTAAAGCGGGTCATGACTCCTTCATCATGGATGGATATTGGCAATACCAACACCGTATGCAATCCCAGTCGGTTGCCACCTAATACGTCCGTCAACATTTGGTCCCCGACCATCATAGTCTCTTCCGGAGTAAGCCCCATCATACGAATGGCTCTGCGAAAGGACGAGTTGGAGGGTTTCCGTGCAGCATGTATAAATTCAATGTCCAAAGGTGTAGCAAACATAGATACACGGTTCATATTGTTATTGGACACGATGACAAGCTTAAAACCCGTCTGTTTGACCTTTTCGAACCAGGCCACCAGCTCGGGAGTCGCATTCGGCGCTTTTGCGCCGACCAGCGTGTTATCCAGATCCGTAATAATGCCGCGATATCCTTGAGCATACAAGCCTTCAAGATCAATATCAAAGACGGTATTCACCCGTAATTTGGGCATGAGCATTTCAAACAACGTCGGTCACCTCAGTTTCATACGACAAACTATACCATATTACTATGGCTTAGTAAAAAGCTATCCGCAACAAACGGACAGCTTTTTTACCCAGCCTATAGATAAAGATTATAAAATCGGCGGCATTTGAGCCTGGAGAAAATGACTACACTTTATCTTTCTGACCTGGCGCAGCTTTTCGTCCAGCCCATCGTCTTGCCCGTCCTTCCTTATGCAACAGGGAAACCTGCTTTCGAACCTGGCGCCAATCCTCCACGGTTACTGAAGATGGACTATAACGCGCTTGCTCAAACCGTCTGAGCAGCTGTTGTAAAATGGCAGCACGTTCCGGTGCTTCTATCGACCATCTGCCAACCGATTCTCGCAGCGTCTCGTGACTGGCACGCCCAAATCCCTTTCTTCGCATGTACCCTAACCAGTGCTCTGTTTCGACAATTACCTTTTCATCTGGGGTCAGCGGCTTCCCTCTGCGCAAGTGCAGCAGGTAAAAGTGGATATCCGCGCGATTACGCCAGACAATATATGCAGCCCACAGCACAAGGATCGCAGCCGCCACAACTATAAAGGCCGGATGAATCTTTAACCCTTCCTCTGGATTAACCTGAGGAGCCTGTCCAGGCTGTTCCGGTTCAGGCTGATCCTTCACCTCGGGAGCATCAGGCGTCTTTGTATCCTCCTGTTCGGTAAGCAACGGCATATCAAAGCCCGGCGTAGCTTCTACAGGAACCCAGCCGTATTCACCCAAATATACTTCCGCCCAGGAATGGGCATCTGCATTTGTTACAGAGTAAGAGGACATATTTTCACCAGCATCGTCCGTTGTTGCTTCATCTGAAAACGTCTGCTGACCAGGCGCATATCCTTTGACCCAACGGGCCGGAACCCCAATCGAACGAGCCATCATGACTAGCGAAGTCGAGTAATAATCGCAATAGCCCTCTCGGATTTCAAACAGAAAAGCATCTACAAAATCCTTGCTTCTTTTTCGTGAGAGGTCCGGATTATTGGTATATACATAATTTTGCTGTAAATACTTCTGTAGCAGTCCGACCTTTTCATACGGCGTTTTGGCTGTTGACGTTATGTTTCTAGCCAAATCGCGCACTCGCTGCGGCAATTCATCTGGAATTTGCAAGTAAGCTTCCTGTTTGTTTGCCCCATATAGATCACTAAAGGTTTTTGTACGCAGCGTCTTCTCGGAAATTACAGGCACATGTGATACCAGAGTATACGTTTTGGGATAAGCAGTTCTTCGGGAGCCTGCGCTCCAAAACAGTTCTGCCTGTTCCGGATTCCAACGTAACCCATTGGCCCGAGAATCTCTGTCCACAGATTGAACACGATGTATCGAATAGGCGCCAAACAGAACCGGATAACTCTGATCATTTTGCATCGTAATCGTTTGAACGACCTGTTCGGTCGAATGCCGCGTTTCCTGTGTATTTTCCAGTTCTGCGGTCATGGACACATCATTTAGTGTTTGATCATCGTTGCCGGCATCACTCCAGCCTGTACCCGAATAGATCCGTTTCGACTCCCCCCGCCAATAGCTTCGCTGATTGGTCGTAATGGTCATAACAGGAGAATAATCAAAATTAAAACCTCCACCCAAACGATTATCCTGGCGACTATAGCCCGACGCAGTGCTCATCCGCTGATTCATCGCCCCAGGTCCATTGTTGGTCCCGACAGTAGTAGAGCTATTCCGCTGAGTCCACGCCGTATAGGGGTCTGTCAAGGCGGGCTGTACCTCTGGCATATTCACGCCAACCATGATAATCAGCGCGAAAATAACCGCAATATTGGCTGCGATTTTATACGGATAGCGGCGAATATGTTTCCAGCCTTGTGGAT
Organism: Paenibacillus kribbensis; assembly: GCF_001705305.1. Taxonomy (GTDB): domain Bacteria; phylum Bacillota; class Bacilli; order Paenibacillales; family Paenibacillaceae; genus Paenibacillus; species Paenibacillus kribbensis_B. The sequence goes on along the minus strand of NZ_MCBP01000007.1, from coordinate 96,745 downwards.
AATGCTGGCGAAAATACTGCAAATGCTGCGTCACCAGCCAGCCCATACCGGCAAAGACAATCCACGCTATTTCCTCCCAGAGCACCGTTGGCGTGAATGAATCAAGCACCGCCAGCGCAGCAATATTGAGACCTACAAATACGATAATTCTTTGCTTGGTCGTAACAATGAGCGGCACCATTTCAATGATTAGCCAAGCAATCAGAGAAAACCAAATATAAGGGGACATATTCGATATGAATTGATCCAAGCGGTTGGCTGCACCCCCGAAAGGGATGATGATTGAGTAGGCCACGAGTGTCCGATACAAGATAAAAAAGAGCGTCGCCGCCTTAATGATAAATTCAATCCATGGTCGAAATGGCAATAAAATTTTCACCAGAGCCAGCATCGTAATGGTCATTAATACAAGTGTTCTTGTCTCCTCCATCCACAATTCGGAAGCAAAGGACACCCATTGCATGGCAATAATAATAATCCACAAAAAGGTAAAGGCCAGCGCCCACGAACCCTTCAACGATTGTAACCAGCTCTTCATAGTGTCCCTCCTCCCATTACAGCCGGGAGCTCTTCAAGGCTCGGAATATGATAGCCTTGTATTCCCCTTGTACGAAGCATGCTTAACCATTCTTCAGCTTTTACCTCAGCGGAGCCTCCTCCAATTCGGACGTGGCATGGAGTCATCCCCCGGGTATCAGCCCAGCGAAGAAGTTCCAGCGCCTGCTGATCCTTCAACGGACTGACCAGCACAAAATAGCAGCCTTGTGGAAATTGACGAACACTGCTCTCCACAGCAGCCATCAAGCTGGCTTGTGAAGTCATGTGTATGTCTACCAAATGATGCATCATCCGTTGTCGTTCCATCATCTGCTCACTGGGTTGAAAAACAGTGCCTTTCTCTCCGGCCGTGCACAGGCCGACCCCCATTCGCTCCCGTCCGCCATATTCCAGCAATGAAGCGGTAGAGGACACAGCCAGTTCGAACTGGTCAGCGTTTATGTAATGCTTCGTTTGCAGGTCCAGTACAAGCATGGTTTTGGGAACCGTTTCATGCTCAAATTCCTTGGATTTCCAGCTACCTGTACGAGCAGTCGCATTCCAGTGGATACGTGAAAATCGGTCTCCATATACATAGTCTCGCACACCGTTAATTTGCGTCGTTTCACGCCGTGTTCGAGTTTGAACCGTTTGCGGCCCGGACATCCTTGAGCGACGGTCATTCACCTGCCAATACGGGATGAATACCGTTCGGGGCAGTACCCGAAATTCACCGCGTGCGTTCAACCTGCCTTTGTGCTCTAACAGGCCGAAGATGTCCTCACTGACACATTCGGTTTCCTCAAAATGATAGCTGCCCCGCTCTAAAGCAGGAGTCTGGAATGTAAGCTGCCCGCTCCCCTTCAGACTGGGAATGACGCTGTCCTCAAACGACCAGGACTCGCCTGTATGTCGCTTGAGAACCTCACGGACAATGATATACGGCAACGGAAGAAAGCCAGGGATACGCAGATCCAGCTTAACATGCACCTGATCTCCCGCATGCAGCAGCTCGCCAAACTCCGAGCCATGCGACAGATGCCGTGAGCCTTGAACACGACGGACCCCGCTCAGACCAACGATCCATAAATAAACACCCATCAGCGTAACCATACACAACAGCATCACTGACGTCTTGCCGCCCTGAAACAACAAATACAGCAGGCACACCAACCATATGACCATCAGAAGCCAGATGCGGCCGGACAGACGGGGAACCCTGCGTTTTCTTTTGACCATATTCATTCCCTAAGAACGCTCCATCCGTACAGGTACATGAACCTGCCGGAGAACAGCCTGAAGCACGGACTGGGCGTTCGAGCTATCCAGACGCGCCTCGGGACGAAGCAACAACCGGTGCGTCAGCACATAGGGTGCCAGCACCTTCACATCATCAGGCAGCACATAATCACGGTTGTTCAAAAAAGCGTACGCCTTGGAGGCCATTACAAAAGCAAGCGCTGCCCGTGGGCTGGCTCCCAGCAGCACCGATGGATGTTCTCTCGTCGCACGCACAATATCAAGTAAGTAGGACGTCACTGCCTCGTCCATATAGATTTCTCGGATTTCCTGCTGGATCGCAGCAATCTGTTCCATATGGGCTACAGCCTCCAAACGGTCTGCCGGCTGCCCCACCTGATGATGAAGCAGCATGCTCCGCTCTGTCTCCATGTCAGGATAGCCCAGACTGATTTTGAGCATAAATCGATCCAGCTGCGCTTCCGGCAGCATATAAGTACCTTCAAAATCAATCGGATTTTGTGTCGCACACAGCATAAAAGGATGAGGCAACATATGCGTTTCCCCATCCACCGTCACACTGCGCTCTTCCATCACTTCCAGCAGAGCCGATTGAGTTTTCGTCGTGGCGCGGTTAATTTCGTCCGCCAGCAAAATGTTTGTCATCACAGGACCCGGACGAAAATAAAAACGTTCATCCCGTGGATGAAATATGGAAACCCCCGTAATATCACTTGGGAGAATATCAGGATTACATTGGACACGGCGGTAATCACCGCGCATGGATTTAGCAAGAGCCTTGATCATTTGCGTTTTTCCCGTACCCGGAACGTCCTCGATCAGAATGTGCCCACCTGCCAGCATAGCCGTAAGCAGTAATTTTATTTCAAAGGATTTTCCTAATATACATGATTCTAGATTCGAACGGATTGCAGATACAATCTGCGCAGATTCTTGACGTACGGGCATAACTCAGTAAACCTCCTAGATAGCAACATGTTTCCTATTATTGTACATGAAGGCGGGCACAGAGTACACTTAACCCCTTTCCCATATTCTTCAAAATGCATCCTTCCTTCGCATCATGCCGTGTGTACAGCATATCAAAAGCCCTCCGGTCATCAGACCGAAGGGCTCACGTATATACTTATTCACTTCACTTATGTCATATTTAAATTATATACTTCCCTTTGGACGAACAAACAAGCATGCCAGAAAAGAGAAAATTATCGCCGAGGAAATCCCTGCACTAGTCACACTAAAAATCCCTGTAATGACACCAAGCCATCCGTCCTTCTCCAATTCGGTTAAGGCGCCGTGTACGAGTGAGTTGCCAAAACTGGTAATTGGAATCGTCGCACCTGCTCCTGCAAATTTGATAAGCGGATCGTAGATCCCGATGCCATCTGCAATGGCACCTGCTACCACCAACGTACTCATCGTATGTGCCGGTGTCATTTTAAGCCAATCCATCATTAACTGGCCTACGACACAAATGGCACCGCCAACTAAAAAAGCCCATAGATATATCATACTTGTCCTCCCGCTTCGAAAGCCACAGCATGTGCAATGCAGGGAATGCTTTCTCCCTGTTGTGTGGACAAAGGAGATAGCAAAGCCCCGGTTGCCACAACCAGTACCTTTTTCAGTTCTCCCTTTTCAATCCGCTTTAACAGATGCCCGTAGGTTACCACAGCCGAGCATCCGCAACCACTGCCGCCTGCAATGACTTTCTTTTGCTTATTGATATCGTAAATCAGTAAACCGCAATCATTAAATTCCGTCTGATTCATATCGTACCCGTCTTTTTTTAGCAGCTCCTTGGTAATCGGTAGTCCTACCGAAGCCAAATCCCCCGTTACAATGAGATCATAATAACCAGGGTCCCGGCCTGTATCCCGAAAATGAGACAACAGGGTATCCGCCGCTGCCGGAGCCATAGCTCCGCCCATGTTAAAAGGGTCTTTGATACCCATATCCATAACACGCCCAATGGTAGCGCAATCCACCACTGTGCCTGTCTTGGCATGACCCACCACTACAGCGCCTGAGCCTGTAACAGTATATTGAGCCGATGGCGGCTTCTGTGATCCATATTCGTTAGGATAACGGAACTGCTTCTCCGCCGTACAGTTATGACTGGTCGTACCCGCCAACACGTAGTCGCCCGCCTCTGAATCCACAATAAGCGCGGCCAAGGCCAAGCTTTCCATCGAGGTTGAGCAGGCTCCAAAAACACCCAAATAAGGAATGGCCAGCTTGCTGGCAGCAAAGGAACTGCTGATAATCTGATTCATCAGATCACCACTGATAAAAAACTGCACTTCCTCTTTGTTTAGATTGGCATTTATTAGCGCCAGCTCAGTAGAATGCTCAATTAATCTGCGTTCCGCTTTTTCCCATGTTTTCTCGTTAATTTCGATATTGTCATAAATATAATCAAAATCTGTGGACAACGGCCCCTCACCTTCATCCGGGCCTACAACGGTTGCACTCCCAATGATGCGCGGTCTCGACTCAAACTTCCAGGTTTGTCCTCCCTGTCTTTTCATTAGTGATGGCCCCCCAAACCGAGGATGGCATATATAACACCCACGACAAATGCGGCCACAACCCCGAATACGACAACCGAGCCTGCAAGCTTAAACATATTTGCGCCCACTCCGAGCACCAGTCCTTCGGAACGATATTCCAATGCCGCTGAACACATCGAGTTAGCAAAGCCTGTAATGGGGACAGCGGTTCCCGCTCCCGCCCATTGGGCAATCTTATCGTAAACCCCGATGCAGGTTAATATGACTGATAGCAAGATCATCATGGATGAAGTCGGCGCAGCAGCATCTTTGGCAGAAAGGTGCATACCTGCCATAAAAGCCTCTTGAATCGCCTGCCCAATCACACAGATGACGCCCCCAACCAGAAAAGCGCGCACACAATTGGCAAATACCTTTCTGGAAGGTTCATGCTTTTGTGAAACACTCTGATAGTCCTTCTCATTTATGGACAGCGGGGACGTATTGGTACGAAAACCGCGTTGCCCTGATTTAGCTGGCATCATTCACCACCCCTTTTACCGTAAATTCCGCACTTGGCGGTTCTGATTGTTGAGTCCTTATCATTATTAGCTTTATGGGGAATTGTTATGTCAGGAAAATGATATCGTGGACATTCCGTACAAATGCATTCATACTGATTACATGCGACCACTGGTTAATTAATAAGGAGTGAGGTATGCAACATGGAATCAAAAACATTGGAATTGTTTAAAACTTTAACGGAGTTTCCTTCCATTCCAGGTCATGAGCGAGAGCTGCGGGCATGGGTTAAAGAGCGGATATCCGATTATACGGACGAAATCGTGCAAGATCGGTTGGGCAGTCTTTTTGGCGTTTTGCGCGGTGAAGAGAGCGGACCACGTGTGATGGTGGCAGGCCATCTGGATGAGGTCGGATTTATCGTGAACGGGATTACGGAAAATGGAATGATTCGTTTTCAGCCGGTTGGAGGCTGGTGGAGTCAGGCCATCATGTCACAACGTCTTCAGGTGCTAACTCCAAACGGACCGGTGATCGGTGTAGTCGGCTCCGTCTCGCCCCATTTGCTGGATGAATCTCAACGCAGCAAGCCTATGGACATCAAGCATATGTATCTGGATATCGGAGTAGACAGCCGTCAGGAAGCGCAAAATCTAGGGATCGTACCTGGAACGGCCATTGCACCGATCTGTGAATTCACGCCACTCGCGAATCCCAAAAAAATCATGGCTAAAGCATGGGATAACCGCTATGGCGTGGGCTTGGCGATTGAACTGCTGGAGGCATTACATAAGGAAAAGAACAAACTCCCCAATACGTTGTATGCAGGAGCTACGGTTCAGGAGGAAGTGGGGCTGCGCGGTGCACGCACAGCGGCCCATCTGATTCAGCCGGACATTTTCTTTGCACTGGATTGCAGTGCTGCCAACGATATGGGCGGAGATCCGAATACATACGGTCAGCTTGGCAAAGGTGCCCTGCTGCGGGTATTTGATCCAGGTATGATTACACATCGCGGAATCGTAGAATATGTACAGGACATGGCGGAAACGCACAAAATCAAATATCAATATTTCATTTCTACAGGGGGAACAGATGCAGGTCAGGTGCACTTGAGCGGAATTGGCGTACCCTCCACCGTCATTGGCATTTGCGGACGATACATCCATACTTCCTCTTCTATTATTCACACCGATGATTACGATGCAGCCAAAGAGCTGATCGTCAAGCTGGTACAAAATCTGGATCGTACCACGCTGAATACCATTATTGAGCGCGCGTAAGAGGTAATAGAGAGGTTCCATCCTATTAAAAAACAGTCAAAACACGTTGTACGTGCATTGACTGTTTTTTAGATTTGATAGAGTTACAGAATGGAAGTCTCAAATCAGCTGCTTATAGCGAAGCAAAGCAATAATAACGAGCACGGTCGTTAAAGCAATGCAGATGCTCTCTACCTTGGCCCCCTTGCGGGTTCCGGTGCTCATGAGCTTAAACCGCAGCTTCCATTTGAACGGCGGCAAAGGTTTAATACCGTTATTCGTCAGGGAATCAGCCAGTAAATGCAGCAAGTACGCCATACCTCCGGCCAGCCATATGCTATCCCCATGCAAACGGGTCGTACCGTACAGCAACGCAGTCCATGCCGCTGTTCCGTACACCGTGTGTGTTAAGCCCCGATGCGGGACAAGTGTACAAATAATCAGCAGACACCCGGCAATGTAATTCCACGGTGCATATGCTTCCCCGTACCAGGCTAAGCCGATACCAATTAAAAAAATAATGACCTTGCGCATGGATCGTGAAGGCATAAAAGAAGCGCTGATCATCAGCAAAGCCAGAACAAGATTCCACGGCGGCGGGGCCACACGGGTGAAAAATACCCAGCCGGCAGCCCCAATCATCAGAAGCTGCACGAGTCTAAGCATTTTCGTAGGCAATGCACGACTCACGAGCATCGAATTAGGTTCGTCAATATCCGGCAACAGTGAACCAACAACAGCAGCAGCCACGGCAGCTGGAGTCACTTCGTGTCCACTCAAAGCTAATACCGACAGGGAGACCCCGGTTCCAATAATCAAATGGGCTCTTCCCATCATGGTGCATAACATCCTTTCGTTGCAGCATACAACAGAGTTCAACAACACTCCATTTAAATCAGCATGATTCGATTGTATACGACAAAGAAAAGGAGAACAATAGTTCGCTTATTCTATTTAAAGGATATCGTCCAAAAGTCCCAGTCCAAATATTCGCGTTTGAGTACAAACATACGCTTTAAAGTATTTTTTGAAACAGAGCAATAACTTCTTCTTTGGTCGGTTGAAATGGATTACCAGGTGCACATGCATCTTTCATCGCATGCTCTGCTAACAGATTGAGGTCCGGATCGGTTACTCCCAGCTCAGACAAACGTTTCGGGATTCCGACCTCCTGGGATAAACTACGGATGGCATCCACAACAAACTCAGCGCATTCCTCGTCAGTTCGCCCTTTGATAGAAAATCCGATCGCCTTAGCGATGGGTCTGAATTTACGGGGAACATGCTGTGCATTCGCCTCCTGTACATAGGGCAGCAGCATCGCATTACACACACCATGCGGAAGATCGTACACACCACCGAGCTGGTGGGCCATCGCATGTACATATCCCAAGCCCGCATTATTGAAGGCCATTCCCCCCAGAAAAACAGCGTATACAAGCTTTTCCCGGGCTTCGATATTTTGACCGTTCTCCACAGCCAGAGGCAAATAACGGAATATAAGCTCAACAGCAGCTAGCGCTGTGGCATCCGTAACCGGATAGGCTCCAGGAGTAACCAGTGCCTCAATCGCGTGTGTAAGCGCATCCATACCTGTTGCTGCAGTTAATTCAGCCGGTTTTCCCACCATTAATTCAGGATCATTGACAGAGATGGAAGCCAAACTGTTTTTATCAACCATAACCATTTTGATCTTGCGCTTCTCATCGGTAATGACATAGTTAATCGTGACCTCGCTGGAAGTCCCTGCGGTTGTATTCACCGCCACAATCGGAACGGATGGCTGCTTGGATTTGTGAACGCCTTCATATTCTGAAATATGTCCTCCGTTTGTAACAATGATGCCTATTGCTTTGGCCACATCCTGAGGCGATCCGCCTCCCACCGAGACGAGAACATCACATTTATTATCCTGAAATACCTTAACCCCTTCGTGAACATTGTCACAGGTAGGGTTAGGCTGGACTCCGTCATACACCATATATGGAATTCTATGCTGCTCCAGCACAGCGATTACTCGATCTGCAATCCCGTTTCGGCGCAACCATTTATCTGTCACGATAAGCGCTTTCAAAAATCCCCTCTCTTGCAATAACGGTCCCAGATCCCCAAGACAGCCGCTTCCCATTAAGTTTACAGGCGGTACATAAAAGACATTCGTTCCCATACTCAAAGACCTCCTCTTTATGCTTATCGTTCTCCGGTTATCTCTACCTTCTATTATCAAGCTACATCTTTCTGAGTCTACCACCTGTTCTATAATCAGTCTGCGAAAAAAAGCACAGTTTACCCGCTTCCCAAAAAACACGCCATATGGCCTATGCCCATGTTAACAAATATTTTATATATATTTTTTTGCCTTAAAGGCCTATTGTGTAATTTGAAATATTAGGTAATATAGTGTTTATATTTACTATATAAATCTATTAATTGAACAAGGAGGAAATGATTATGCAAAAAAAATCTGCGTTCCGCAAGTTTAAAACTGTCGGTGTGGCATCGCTGCTCAGTCTTGTTTTGTTCGCTCTTCCCGCTTCAGCAGCCTGGAATGATACATACACGGGATACGCCACCTATACAGGATCAGGTTATTCGGGAGGGGCATTGCTGCTTGATCCCATTCCTTCAGATGCCAAAATTACAGCTCTTAACCCCACCCAGCTGAATTATAATGGAATCAAGGCCGCATTAGCCGGCGCCTATCTGGAAGTTCAAGGCCCCAAAGGGAAAACAACCGTATATGTAACGGATCTTTATCCTGAAGGTCCAAGCGGCGCGCTTGATCTGTCTCCAAATGCGTTCAACCAGATCGGCAATCAAATTGATGGAAAAATCAATATTTCATGGAAGGTTGTCAAGGCTCCGGTTACCGGTAATGTCTCCTATCGCATTAAAGAAGGCAGCAGCAGATGGTGGGCAGCTATTCAAGTACGCAATCATAAATACCCGGTCTTGAAAATGGAGGTCCAACAGAACGGACAATGGCTCAATCTTGAAAAACAGGACTATAACCACTTTTTGGGCACTAATTTAGGCAACCAGCCTCTCAAAATCCGGATTACAGACATTCGGGGTGTCGTACTGAACGATACCATTCCAGCTCTAGCGGAAAATGGCTCAGGCGGAGCCTATATCGTTAAAGGCAACGTGCAATTCCCTAACTGATTCCACTACCGTCAGCTTTCTTTCGTCTGAACTGACAACCTGGCCGGGAACCGACGCAATCCAATCTGCGTAAGGTGTTCCCGGCCTTTTTACGAAAAAGTCATGATTTTTCACAAAAAATCGGTTTGTTCACTGTCCTGTTCACAGCAACAAACGTATAATGAATACATAAATAGGGTGTACTGTACAGCTATGTGCACACAGACAGGAGGCCTGTCCATATGAGCAATTTCAAAAAGCATCACAAGCTTCACAGCAAATTGCTGATCAGCATCACGTTATGTATCACGCTAACGTTGCTGGTATCTACCACTGTATATTATTTCTACTATATTCGGGTGGAAAAGGAGCAGGCGTTCGAGGCCAATCATGGCAGCTTGACATTGAGAAGCAAAGAGGTCATTAACATGACATCTATTGCTCAATCACTGGCGTTTCAAATGTATCGCAGCAGTACCCTGTCCAAGCTGCTGTATTATCCCAAGCCCAATGTATATGATGTAACCGCTGCCATGAGTGAATTAAATAATTATCTCAATTCGATGCCGTATATTGAGTCCATCTATGTGTATAATCCCAAAAGCAGAACCTTCTACATTGCATCCTCACGAGGCCAAAATGGGTTATTCAGCAAAAATGAGCTGGTGGACACAGATATCATTCGGGTATTGGATCATTATCAGGACTATAAACCATTCACACCGATCCCGCGCACGTATCCGCTGCTGTCTGCCTCAGACTCCGTAGCTGGAGCAGAGCAAGCAAGCACACATATCGCAGCTTATACGTATTTATGCTATGACGCAATCAGCTCGAATGAAGCCATGAATTCGGCCGTGATTGTGAATGTGTCTGCATCCTGGATGAACAAGGAAATGGCGGAAAGCCCGGCCTCAGGCGGAACTGCTTATATTTTGGATGATCAAAGCAGACTGTTGTCCGGCACAACACTGACAGAAGAAGCTTTGAACGAACAAGAGCAGCTATGGCTGCACACACGAGTCAAAAAGCAGGAAACAGGCTACTTTGTAGAAGACTTCCATGGTAAAAGATCACTTATTTCCTACACCTCTCCGGATGGTCTAGGCTGGCAGTATATTAGTGTCACTCCGTATGAAAGCGTTATCAAAATGGCGAGTGTCATTCGTAATGCCATGCTCCTGATAGCCGCCATCATTGCACTCGCAGGCTTCGTGGCTTCGTGGCTGCTGTCCAAAAAGCTGTATACACCTATTGGGCAGATTGTTATTCATATGAATTCGCTGGAATCGGAGAAACGCAACAGTATGTACACGATTCGGCAAAATATTTTGCGGAATATTATTCGGGGTATCCAATTGCTCCCTGGCGGAGAAGAGCCAGAACGGTTGCGTGAGCTTGGAATTACATTCCAGTTCGACAAAGACTACCGTCTTGTACTATTGCGGATCGATGAGTATGCCCGATGGCAAAACGAACGCGGCCCTGATCTTCTCCCCTATAAATTTGCCATTATGAATATTGCTTCTGAAATTTGCGGGCAGACGTACCGGGTGGAAACCGTTGATATGGACGAGGACAGCATCCTGCTGATGCTCAATATTCTTGATCCCGCGGAGTATACAGACCCGGTACTGCTGGAAACCTTATTGCGCCAAATACGCGAAGCCTGCTTTGAATATTTGAAGCTGAGTGTATCGCTCACCTATAGCGCCATCACGAGTCAGCCGGAACGGTTGCATTTGCTGTACCGCCAGGTACAGGAAGCGGCCATGCACCGATTCTTTCGTGGTCATGGCTGCATTATTAATGCACAAAACACAACTGACGAAGATGTGCAGAATACTTACGTATACCCGGCAGATAAGGAGAAGAAAATGCTCGATACGCTGCTATCCGGTCATACCAAGGATGCTCACAGCATGTTTAAAGATTTGCTGATGCATATGGAGGAATATCCGTTTTCCACCGTTAAGGTAGCGATATCCCGACTCATCATGAGTGTCAATAATGCCGTTCGGCATATGAGCGAGCGCAATGGATTTGCAATGGAATCCAAGCCTGAATTACCATCCCCGGATCGATTAGAGACCGCAGTGGATCTTATCGAGCATTACCAATTGGTCTTTGATCATGTTCGCTCTAGTCTGGCGGATAAACGAAATACGAAGCAGGAACGACTGGTACGACAAATTAATGAACGAATTGAGCAAGCTTATGCTGATCCCGACTTTTGTCTCAATCAGATTGCGGAAGAGCTGGATATGTCGCCGATCTATGTCAGCAGGCTATATAAACAACAAACGATGTCCACCATCGTAGACGTCATTCAACAGCTGCGCATTCGCAAAGCCTGTGAGCTGCTGGAGCAGACCGACTGGTCAGTGGCTGACGTGGCAGAGCAAACCGGATTTGCGAGCAGCTCTTATTTTCACCGCATGTTCAAGCGCAGTTTGGGCGTAACGCCAACAGATTTTCGTCGTTCTAAAGCGAATGCTCAATAAACGAGGCATAGTTAGGCGCTGTATGCGACCGCTCCGAGAACGGAACGTTGCTCCCATCGCTGTTGTCTCCGGATTTTTGGATTTTCCCTTAGCGGTATAAATCCGGAGACAAAGGCGAGCGCTGACGCTTGTACGCAATCGTTCCACCCTCTCCGCTGCTTTTAGCGGGTCACCTCCTGCCAACTTCAAACTTCTCAAAGTAAACACTTTCTATTCACCACAGCCTTCGTGAATGCCATAAAAAATAGACTGACATTAGAAAAGCAAGCCTCCAACTTTCTGGAGACTTGCTTTTCTTCTTTATATCATAACAACTTTTGAAATCTCGCTTAGCTTGCAAACTATTTAATACCCTTCTCCTTCACGTAGGCTTCCCATTGTTTGGTGTATTCCGTCTGGATTTTCTCCAGGCCAGCCTGGTTTGCCTTTTGCAGGAAGGTCTGTAAACCTTGATCCACATTGTCAATCAATCCAGCTTCGAGCGGATACAAATATTGCTTCTCAACCTGCTCCAAGGCTGCTTTTTCAGCTTGATAGGTTGTATAATCCTCTGCAAAGCCGGTAAACAGATCAGGCTTTTGGATTTTATCCAGCTCAGCGAAAATCTTCTTCACACGGTCAAAGCCTGAATCAAACAGCATGTACTCCGGATTACGCCAAGCCCAGCTGTTCATGCCTTCCCGTGAAAAACCGTTCGTACTGCCACTACCTATCATTTGATAGTAACCATCTTTGACTTCATAGTTCTTGCCTTCAATACCGTATTGTGTGAGCAGGTTATAGCGTTTGTCCGTCACAAGCTTTTCATAAAAGGCCAAGGCGCGCGCCGGATTAGGGCTGCTTTTTGGAATTGCAAAGCCGTTATGAATCGGATGCACCGGAGTTGCAAAACCCGTCGTCAGCGGAAACGGATAATATTCGAGCTTCCAGTCCGGGTGAGACGCTTTGAGCTTAATGACCATATCATTAAACCGGGTAGGATTGTCACCGAAAATACTCGCAGCTTTACCGGAAGTCACTTGATCCTGAAGCGTATCCTTTACGTTCAGTACATTTTTAGGAATGAATCCTTTTTCAGCCCAGCGTTTGTAAGTATTCAGCTCTTCCTTCTGCTCATCTGATCCCCAATACTTGTAAACCTCTGTTGGTTTTTCATACTTGATACCGATGCCATAAGGCAGAACTCCCACACTTTTTGTTACCAATTCGGAATAGCGATCATGCAGGTTCCCTTTAATATCGCTGTTCAGAGAGACCGGCTTCATATTAGGCTCATGCTGGCGGATACCATCCATATAAGCCTCGTAGCTCTTGATATCCGTAGGCTTAGGCAGGTTATACTTCTCGCGTAAATCCTCACGCCATACAAATCCGTTGGTTACATACTCCTTGTATGTGCCAGGCACGGTGTAAATTTTACCTCCGATTTTAACGCCATCCCACATGTCCTGGGGTACAAATTTTTGCAGGGCAGGTGCGGCCTTCGGGAGCAAATCATCAAGCGGAAGGAACGCGCCTTTCTTGGCGTAGGCCTGATACTGTGTCCAGTCTGCAGTGAAAATCAGGTCAATCGGCTGACCGGAAGACAACAGCAGCTTATACTTCTGGTCCCAGTCCGTCCACGTCGTATAGTTAAATTTGACGGTGGCATTCAGATCTTTTTCCGCCATTTTATTGATTTCAGCCTCAACGGCTGGCAGATCCTTTGGAGCATCACCCAACATATAAAATTGCAGCTGGACTTTTTGGGATTTATCATCCTCTCCGTTTGCCTTTTGCGCGCTGTTCCCGCTACCGCCTCCGCATCCGGCCAATAGCGCCATGATGACCATTACTGCAATCAGGATGGACATGCGTTGTTTTCTTTTCTTTGTAAATGTCATGTGAATCCTCCTTTTGAAATGGCTGTCTCTTTAAATAAAACGCTTACAAAAAGTGCTGCTATGATGGCACAACGTCGGCACGTCATGCCATCCCAAGCCATGAATCCCGTTTTAGCCTTTTACCGCACCAATGGTCAGGCCCTTGACAAAGTAACGCTGAATGAATGGATACAGCAGCAAAATGGGCCCGGTAACCACGATAGCCATTGCCATTTTGGTCGACTCGGTCGGCATGTCGTTGGATAGTGATACCCCAGTACCTGCCCCCATTTGGGCAATAAATTGCATGGAGTTGATTACATTATACAGATAATATTGCAATTGGTATTTATGCGGATCATTGATAAAGAGTGAGGATGAGAACCAGTCATTCCAGTAAGCCAGGGCCAAAAACAGCCCCACAGTGGCAATGCCCGGCGTAGATAAAGGCAGCACAATCCGGTAGTAGATTTTAAAATCACCCGCACCGTCAATTTTAGCGGACTCGAACAGCTCTTCCGGCATGGAGGAACGAATGAAGTTTTTCATCAAAATGATCAGAAACGGAGTCATTAATCCCGGGAAAATAAGCACCGTATACGTATCTAACAGCCCTAAATACTTCGTCAGCATAATGTACCAAGGTACTAGCCCGCCCCCGAACAGCGTCGTAAAGTAAATATAAAATGAAAATGCGTTCCGATATTTAAAATCTTTGCGTGCCAGCACATAGCCTGCCATCGTCATCAGGAACAGGCCGAGCGTCGTGCCTACGACAGTGGTAAAAATCGTCACTCCGTATGCCCGCAGCACCTCTTCTGGAAAGATGAACACCGTCCGGTATCCTTCCAGCGAGAATTGCTGTGGAATAAAGTGATATCCATCCCTGATAATCGACTCATTACTGGTCAGTGAGGCCGAAATAATAAGTAAAAACGGGAGTAAACAAGCAATAGAAGCAACAATGATGATCGTATAAGAGATTATTTTAAAAATTCGAGTGTATGCATCCTCTTTGATCGCCATCCTTTTGGGTCCTCCTTTCTAGAATAAGGCGTATTCGTCATTCAGCTTGCGGATGATATAGTTCACGGTCATGATCAATACAAAGCCGAACAAGGACTGATATACACCTGCGGCCGAAGCCATGCCCACGTCAAAGGTTACTTTCAACGAACGGTATACATAAGTGTCCAAAATATCCGTCGTATTGTACAGCACCCCATTGTTGCCGATTAATTGATAAAAAAGATCGAATTGTCCTTTCATAATACTGCCGAGCGCAAACAGCAGCAGCACGACGAACGTCGATTTGAGCATAGGGACGGTAATGTACCAGATTCGCTGAAAAATGTTGGCACCGTCCATTTTTGCCGCCTCATAATATTCGTCACTGATCCCCGTAATCGCAGCCAGGTAGATCACCATGCTGTAACCGAGATTTTTCCACAGATAGAACAGGATAATCAGGAAAATCCATACCCACGGCTTGTTGTATACATCCACACGTTCACCGCCGAATTGCAGCAGCAGCGTATTCAGAAAGCCATTATCATAATTAAATATGTTATACACGATAACGCTTAGAATAA
Organism: Paenibacillus kribbensis; assembly: GCF_001705305.1. Taxonomy (GTDB): domain Bacteria; phylum Bacillota; class Bacilli; order Paenibacillales; family Paenibacillaceae; genus Paenibacillus; species Paenibacillus kribbensis_B. Next base: position 81,570 of record NZ_MCBP01000007.1, on the reverse strand, counting down.
CGAAAGAAACAAAATAAGGCAGGAACATCACGGATTGAGCAATCTTTTTAAAGTAACGCCCCCGCAGCTCATTCAGCAAAATAGCGAGAACAATCGCTAACACGTTGCCCAATAAAATAAATGCTGCGTTGTATCCGACCGTATTCAATGTCAACTTCGTCAGCGTACCGGATTGCCATAGAAATTGGAAATTCTGAAGTCCGACAAACTTGGCATCGAACAAACTGGTATTGAAGTCAAACTGGGTAAATGCATAATAGATACCCACCATTGGAATGTAAGAGTTAATGAAGAAAAACACCAAGGTCGGCAGCAGCATCAGAAATAATATCCGATTGCGGATCAATTCATGGAAAAATCCTTTTTTCCTGCCGCTTGCCATCCTCCTCTCGTTCAGACGGGAATCTGTGGCAAGCATAGCGGAACTCTTAGGTAAAGGTTGATTCAAGGTGAGTCACTCCCCCTCTGTATATGTTTACCGACAGCATGGTTTGCAGCACCGCCGTCGTATGACCTTATTTTATGTAAGCGCATTCAAAATGGGAAGTGAAGCCTTGCATGCTTCATGAACAAAGGAGTGTCCCAGGGAGTGAACAATTCGGATATTTGTGAAGTATTGTGTAATATAGGGCGCCAGATTGGCGCCTCACTCTATTCTTTTTGTCCACCCTGAAAAGCGGTCTCGTCCTGCTTCACCCGAAATCCGGTCATCTTCGCCTGCTCCAGCAGCTCAGCGGCATTATCCTGCGGTTTATATCCGATTAGCTCCTCCAGATAGCCGATATCATAATAATTATCCGTGTTGGCGGATGTGCCGTACAAATTAAGATAGCTTATCTCCGGGCGAGCCTCAATGCAGCAGACGGTCAGCTGGAGCATATCGCGTTCGGAGATCCAAATATGCGCGGCACGCTCCGAATGAGGTCGATCATCCCCGGGGAAATTGCCAATACGAATGTTAAATGAGGATATTTTACCCTGATCGGCATACAATCGGCCCAACAGCTCAATGTAGCACTTACTCAAGCCATAAAAACTATCCGGTCGGTAGGGATCTTCCACATCGATGGTCTCGCCCACCTTATAAAATCCTGTCGCATGATTGGAACTGGCGAAAATAATACGCTTAACCCCATTCTGTACAGCCGCTTCATACAGCTTATAGGCTCCACTTACATTGCCAGACAGTACCTTGCCGAGGAAATCCCCTTCATCCTTGATCCATGCAAAATGCAGCACCGTGTCCACCCCGCGTGTCAGCTCATCGAGTCGTGCGGCATCATGTATGTCCATTTCCACAATTCCCGCCTCTTCATCCCTCTTCAAGTCAGCGGCGGTGATTTCATATTTTCCTTCACGCTTCAGCCCTTCATACAATACTTTCCCAATTGTACCCGCCGCTCCCGTAATCAACAATTTGCGTGTCATTGTGCGCTTCTCCCTTCTTTGCTTGGTTGTACGCTGTCATCCATATCTTAATCTTAACCAACTCCCCAGGGAGGGAACCCCTTAAAATTCATGAACTACACAGGTCATTTGCTCACTTAGCAGTGCCTCCTGCCGACATATAAAAAGGACCCTGCTACCTGTGCAGAGTCCTTACTTGTTACTATGTTTTAAGTTCTATGGTTCTAGTTCTATGCTCAGGCTTGCCGAACCACTCTTGCTCTGCGATTAACCAGATAAATGCTAAATCCGATGAATACCAGACCGATCAGTAGAAAAGCCGTAATCGCTTCGCCCAGCACCAACGAGCTGACAAACACCGAGATCACAGGCACCAAAAACGTATAAGACGCCACCTTACTCGCATCTCCAGAATTAACAAGTGCAAAATATAGCAGCCAGGAAAAAGAAATTCCCAGCACTGTGCCGAATATCAGCCCCGACAAATACGGGACATTCCATACGATGTCTGACCAGCTTTCCGTCACCGTTCCGACTCCCGTTAATACAATACCTCCCAGTGTACATTGAAATGCAACCAGCCACAGCGAGTCCACACGCTGGTTTACTTTTTTCACATATACTGTTCCCAACGCCCAGCTCACGGCTGTAATAATAGCAATGATCACACCTGCCGCAGCCACATGTCCTGAAAATCCTCCGATACTGACGGCTGCAACACCCAAAAATCCGATAACCAATCCGGTCACCTTGAGGCCGGACATCGCTTCACCCAGCCATATCCATGCAAAAATGCCAACCAGTACGGGCTGGAGATATACCAGCACAGAAAAGAGGCCGGATGGTACATACATCAGCCCCACCGTTTGCAAACCATAGAACAGAACCACATTAAAAATACCGGAAATGGCATACACACGCCAATTTTCTTTCCAGCGGATGCGATTCCATCGGGGCGCTATAATTACCCCCAGCAGCAAGCCTCCGAGCAGCGTGCGCAGTCCTGCAAACAGAAGTGGAGGCGTGAATTGCAGTGCCACTTTATAAATGGGCCAGGAAATGCCCCACAATACAACCAGCAGCGCGATCATCATTATTCGCTTGGCTGTTGTCAACTCTCCCATGATGCTCTCGCTCCTCTATGAAAAAAATCATCAGGCTTTATATAATACGCCTATCAAGCAACTTTATCAAACAAGGCGGGATCGTGCTGTACAAGTGAAGCGGTCTTCGGGCAGAGGAATTCGGGCATTTGCCTATGTTACAATATACCAAAAAGATAGATAGAGTTTATAGGGATAGGAGGTTATCCACACTTGATTTATATCATCAAATTTTTGTACAGCTTCGTGCTCCCTCCCGGATTGTTTATTCTCGCCATGGTCGGGCTTGTAGTCTGGCTGTGGAAACGTGCACGTAAACCTGCTGTCGTGCTGCTTGTGGTCACATTGCTGCTATATGCTTCCTCCACCAATTTGGTTGGAGATTTGCTAATCAGCAGCCTGGAAAAGCAGTATCCACAACCTCGCACCGTTCAAGGAGATGTCATTGTCGTACTGGGAGGCGGAGCCACAGAGGGAACACCGGACATCAATGGACAAGGCAATCTGCTAGGCTCTGCGGCCAATCGGCTACTCACTGCGGCCCGGTTGCACGAAGCAACAGGCTTACCCATCCTTTTTTCCGGTGGACAAGTGTTTGGCGACAGTGGTAATGAAGCGGATATTGCCCAAAGGCAGCTTCTCGGACTCGGTATTCCGGCCAAGGATATCCTGATCGAAAACCGTTCCTTGAATACACAGCAAAATGCCGCCTTTACAGCTCAAATTTTGAAACAGCGCCAGCTCTCAAAACCCATTCTGGTGACCTCTGCTTTCCATATGCCACGTGCTGCGCTGGAATTCCAGCGTGCAGGTATGCAGATCACACCTTATCCGACCGATTATCTGGCGAGTGAAAATCTGTCACTGTATGCCGCCAAGCTCTCGCCGTCTGGCGGAGCCATGTCTACAACAGCAACAGCTCTCAAGGAATATCTAGGAATTTTGGCATTAAAGCTTAAATAATGTGGTGCCTATGGTGTAACGACACACACGAACAAGCGTCTTGCGCTCACAGGTGTATTAGCCTGTAAGCTGTCAAGACGCTTGATTTTCTCCTACATATCCTCATGCAAAAAGATTTCCGATATTTGTTCTTCCGATATCACCTTAAAGCCTTCTTTTTTTAGCAAAGCCGAGGTTACTCCATTACCCGCTATTTTACGGTTTTCGAACTCCCCATTATAGATGGCTGCAGATCCGCAGGACGGGCTGTTTTCTTTTAAAACGATTAGGGTTGCGTTAACTTCTCTAGCTATGTTTAAAGCTTCATGTGCACCTCTAATGTACATATCACTGACATCGTTACCCGAGAACTCGACCACCTTGGCCGTGCTGTTCAGCACATCCTCTCCTGTCCCCCCAACAATTTCGGCAGGCTCTCTCGGAGTCATAAAGCCCCCCAATAGCTCAGGACAGATCGTCATAGCCTTCTTTTCCTCTACCAGCTTCTGAATATGTACATCCAGGCTATCCGTTCCGTTATACCGCACCTTCATTCCTGCCAAGCACGAACTGACTAAAATCACTGGTTTCCTCCTCATATCCATTGCGCTCTTCAGTTTTAAGCAGTTTAAGTATAATCAAATTTTCTCATAGCGTCATTGCACAAAAATTAAACTTCAGCAATGTACTCGTATAGGATAGACCCATAAATTGTTATGCAGCAGTTTTAGGAGTACAGGCACGGATGGGCACCTGCCCACATACAATAAACAGACCGCAAGCCCGGTAAGTAACAAAGGCTGGTAAGTTCGCAACTACCTCAGGAGGTGTCATCCGTGCCCGGACTATTTAGCGCTATTGCTCTGTTCATCAAGGAATTGACGTTACTCGTCTCTTACGTGAAAAACAACGCCTTTCCGCAGCCATTGACCGAGAAAGAGGAAGCACGACACCTAAAGCTGTTTGCTGAAGGCAATGCACATTCGCGTAACACACTCATTGAGCACAACCTGCGACTGGTGGCCCATATTGTGAAAAAATTCGATAATACAGGCGAAGATTTGGAGGACCTCATATCCATCGGCACCATCGGACTGATTAAGGCCATCGAAAGCTTTCAGACCGGAAAAGGCACAAAGCTGGCAACATTTGCAGCTCGCTGTATAGAAAATGAAATTTTGATGCATTTAAGATCTCTGAAAAAAACACGCAAAGACGTATCTCTCCATGATCCTATAGGGACGGACAAAGAGGGTAATGAAATTACTTTAATTGATATCCTGGGCACCGATACAGACGATATTATAGATAAGGTACAGCTTAAAATCGAAAAGAGTAAAATCTATCGCAACCTGGATATTTTGGATGAGCGTGAAAAAGAAGTAGTGATTGGTCGATTCGGCCTGGAAGCCGGAGGAGAGGAACGTACACAGCGGGAAATTGCCCGAGAGCTCGGGATTTCGCGTTCGTATGTGTCACGGATTGAAAAGCGTGCGCTGATGAAGTTGTACCATGAATTTTACAAGCAGAAGGGGTAATGGATCAGTAATTCATTTCATGAACTACTTGTGCCATTGAATATAGTGACCTTTTTTTATTTGGAAAATAGCCTGTTTCCATCTTTCGTATCGGAAACAGGCAATACGTACGGCACTTACTTCAGATATTCTTGAAATTCGGGAAAGTGTATATATTTTAGGTCAGAAGCATTATTAACTGCCCCCGTATAAGCCATATTGAATCTTTTTACATCATTTCCGCCGGCATCATAGGCTTTTATAATCGGGTAGCTATATTTTGAACCTGGATCGAAGGAGGTTGCTGTTCCATTGGGAGCGGGCAATGTATAAGGCTTGGCAACCGGGGATACTTCTCCTTTATTGGTATAGGAGCCCACATCTTTTACAAAAGCTTTAGGGTCAATGGTGATCTCTGTATCCCAGTATCCGCTGGATGCTTTCTTAAAGTTGTCAAAGCGATTGGAATCGGAGTAAACGTGTGCGCCCTCGCCACCGATGATGGAAGCATAACCGGCATCATCTCGACTTGGCAGTGTTCTTTGAATTAAATTGTTCAGTACATGCAGACGGCCATTGCCAGACTGAGGCGTTCTCCGTACACAGGAGTCAAAATAATTTAACATGACCGTGGCGTTATTTTTGATTAATGAGGACGTGGTGCCGAAGGCTACCGTCCAATAGCGGTTAGAAAATTTGTTGTATGACAGAGTAACGTAGTCAGGATCGGTGTTAGTATAAGTACTGGTATTAACCCAAACAAATTTACCCACCTCATCCTTGTCGATGCCCAAACTCGATCTAAAGGTACTGTGATCAATCCAAACATTCCGTGACCCATAGATCGCAATCGCTACGACATCTCTTCGATTTTTAACCTCTACATTGATATTCTTTATAATAATATTATTGCTTACGCCTTCTTTTTTAAAATAATCATCCGTTCTCAGACGTGGATCGGTGAGCCTGTTGGCAGCATAAGAGCCGATGATGGTTTTATTGGATGCTATTCTCAGATCGTAGGTTTCTGAATTGGCATTGTCTATATTACTGGAGATCACAATGGTAAGCGGATTTTTATCAAGCAACGCTTCCTTGAGCTCGGCAAGTGTATTTACAAATACGGTTTTACCTAGTAGTCCCCCAATGGTTCCTGTTTTGTCTTTTCCATTCAAATCCTTGGCATGTCCGGCAAAGCCAACCAGTCCATCGGACACCAATTTCCACTTATGTGTGGAGTTTCCTTTATAATTCCCGAGCATGGTTTTGCCTGTGTCAAGATTAAGCATAAGCGCCATATTGCTGTTAGCCCTGTTGACAATTCGATAGGTAAAATCATCACCATTCACATCTTTGTCCACACCAATGATTCTCCATAATTGTTCATCCCTATTGGAATCCTGATACAGCACACAGGGGTTGCCCTCAGTGACCGACCAATTTAAAGGAGAAAGCAGCAGTCCTGTTCTTTCGTTGGTCAATTTAAAATATACTCCGTCTGCCGTAGAAAATTTCCATCTTTCATTGCTTTCTCCTCTCGTCGGCCACACATTGACTTCCGAGTTGTTCCCGTAACCCAATATATTAAGATTCCAGCCTTTATTGACATTTTCTATTCTCATGGCCTGGTAAGGATACGAGTCTGCTGCATTTGAAGCTTCTGTAAAAGAAGAAAATGAAATCAGATTAATGAATACAATAATAGATAACAGAAATGCTCCACGCTTAATACCCTTGCTCTTTTTCAACATGTAATACGCCTCCATCTCAATTAAAATTTTGTTCCGGGTTATCTTCATTTATCAGCCCATAGAATCACCTCCCTAAAGATAAGAATTATGATTGGAAACCATTTGTTACCGCCTTCGTTTCCTGTAGCCGTTGCAATCCTAGTAACTTTATCCTAGTGACTTCTTCAGATGTTAGATGAAATATCGGCATATTCACCGATTGCGATTAGATAAAATTTCCTTAATGATATTCTATTTGCAATATTGTAATTAAATATTTATTTTAGATAAATACAAAAAAACTGGCCCGTCAAGGCAAGCTATCGACACTTCCTCAACTGAGGGTAATGAAATTACCTTGATTGAATCCTATTGAAATTATTGGAATTATAAAAAATTTGAAATGAACAGGATGTTTTTAGCCGTGTCGCCCTGCCTTTTTCATTTTTTTGTTCCCGATAAGCTGATTCAATTACTGTTCAATGTGGATGTTAAGAATATGCTATATTTACTTATACTGTATGCGTCGTCATGAATAGTATCCAAACAAGAATTGTGTATACACATAAGAAAACAATAAGGTGCTATTTCTAACCCGGGTTTAGCTCCCCTCCAATTGGAGCTATGAAGACGATCATCTCCATCTGCTGCTGGCATATTACCTTGTATATTCAGGCGGTCACAATATGTATTTCATGATCAAGGAATACATTTAGAGATTCAATAAATATATAACAGCGTTCTTAACCAATTAAAGAATTTAACGAATGGAGGAAATCCAGCATGGCAAAATTCAATCAAAATCCAGAAAATTACTCTTTTTTCATGAATCCTGTCGTTATTGCAGAGGAAAATGTTTCAACCAACGGAGATTCCAAAAATACCTTTCCGAAAAATGTTTTAGTCGATAATAATCTCTATTGGGAAAGCAGCTTGAGCGGCAAAGGTGGAGAAATTATCTTCAAATTAGATGAAGGTAAAACGATCAATGATATCCTTTTGGCTCAGCCCACTTTCAGAGCCTTTATTCTTTCATTCTCTTTTCATGGCTCTAACGACGGAGAAAATTGGTTTAGATTAGGCCAAGTCGAGACTTTGCCAACTACTGCAAAAACAACCTACCAATTTAGTAATGAGATTCCTTTTCAATATTATAAAATCACTGTACTTTCATCAGGGCTGAATAGTTCAACCTCATATTATGGTATACGATATATTGAGTTAAGAACCGCCCTAATCAATGGTGTTCCTGCCTACAGAGCGTCCAATTTAAACCCCGCTATTGCGGAATAAGATCAGTACACACAAAAAAGGGGTGGCCAACGCCGCCCCTGTGCGTTACAGTTATAATTGATACGAAAATAACACTATTTCCTCCCATAATTACGGCTATAACTGAGACTTTTTTTACTCACAACTGATATTTTTTGTGTTTTTTGTATTATAACTGATATTTTCCAGAAAAATCTAACGTAAATCCTATTCTCGGAGTCTCATATTGCGAAAATATACGCCAAGCCTATACCGGCTCGGCGTTTTCCTTTAAACAATACCTAAGTTTTAGTCGGATCACTGAAAAACAGTGGCCGGTTCAGCATATTATTGATTTACGATCACTACCTCTGCACCGTCAGAAAGCATAGTTGCACCTTTTACAACGATTTTCTGCCCCTCTGTGAGGCCATCAGTCACTTTCACTTGATCAGAACTCTCTTCTCCCGTTGTAATCTCTACCTGTTTGGCTACATTTCCTTCTATTATATAGACGTATTTTGCGCCCGCCGTCTCCGTTACAGCAGCCTGAGGAATAAGTAGCCCTTCCGCTTCCCCTGATTGGATGTACACATTGGCTACCATGCCTGCCTTGAGTGTATTTGAAGGATTAACTATGGAAATCTCAACAGGATAAGCCTTCAGTTTCTGATCCATGACCGAATTGATCGCCGTAACCTTAGCGTTGATACTCTTATCTAAAGAAGGAATACCAACAGTTACAGAGGCACCTACATTGAGATTCATCATCTCTGACTCGGCCAAATTAACTTTTGCAAGGATTGGATTGGTATGCGCAATGGTGACCACGGAAGTCTGAGAACTGACAATCTGCCCGACCGTTCCACTGACTTCCGAAATGGTTCCAGACACAGGAGCTTTAACCGTAGCGTCCGCCATTTGGCTGTGGGCTGTCTCAAGAGCAGAGCGCGCCTGTTCGACATTGGCTTGAGCTACATCCACACCGGTGTTTTTACGGGCCAACTCTAGTGATTTTATGGCGTTTTGGTATGTCGTTTGTGCACTTTCCAACAAGGAACGGGCGTTGCTCAACGTCAGCCTTGCATTATCCAATGAGCTTTGCGCCTGCTTCGCTGTCGTCTGTACTTGTTCTAGCTCGCTCTGGGACACCGCACCTGCCGCAAACAACTGCTGTGTGCGGTTCAGGTTGTTTTTCGCATCCCGCAGAGAGCTCTCCGCATCCGCAATCGAGTTCTGTGCCTGATCTATGGAACTTTGCTGCTGAACGAGGGCAGATTTAGCCTGGTCAACGCCGGATTCAGCCTGCTGTATGGACTCTTTGGAACTGCTCTGTGCTTGTTTCAGATTGGCAAGCACAACGTTGTAGGATTCCTCGTACTGTTTGATGCTGTCACGGATATTCTTTTGGTCCAGCGTGAACAAGACTTGGCCCTCATTAACAGTTTGGCCGATTTTCAAGTCGATGCTTTCAATTGTACTGTTGATCTTGGGAGATACCTGGACTGTCTTGTTAGGAGCCAGAGTACCAACAACACCCGCTTCATTTCCAATACTCCCCCTTATAACTTCGCCTACTTCTACAGCTATGGCCGTTTGTTCCGCGGACGCGGCTGTCGGGAGTTCTCCCCCCGAGCAACCAGCCAGTGCCATGGATAAAACCATAGCCGACAACAAGCTAATACTTTTTTTATTCATGGTTTTCTCACCTCACGATATTCTGCTTATCTATTAGGCTTGCGCACTATTATGCTCAGGCTTAGTCTGTTTTGGGGCCTCTCTTTTCTGCTGTCGTTTCACTTTACGAATATTGCGTCTAACCTTAATGTTATCCAACAAAATATATACGACAGGAATCAGAATCAGTGTAATTACCGACGCAAAAGCAAGACCGAATACAACGACAATTGCCATGGGCGCCATCATCTGGTTACTTGGATCACTGGAAAATGCCATTGGTAACAAGGCAAGAATTGTCGCAAGCGAGGTCATAAGAATTGGCCGCAAACGTTCGGAAGAGGCCAGTAATATTGCCTTTTTCCTGTCCATTCCTTCTTTGCGGAGCTGGTTAATAAAGTCAATCATAACAATCGCGTTATTAACGACAAGGCCTACCAGCATAATATATCCGACAAAGGCCATGACACTTAAAGTTGTTCCCGTTAACACCAAACCTAGAACAACTCCTATAAAAGTTGGCGGAATTGAGAACATAATAACAAATGGAGTAAACATGGACTCAAACTGACCGGCCATAACCATATAAATAAGAACAACAGAAAATAAAACTGCAATACCGAGGTTTACAAAGGACTCTATCATCTGCTCCGTTTCACCGCCGCCTGTATCAACAGAGTAGCCTTTAGGAAGTTGCAGATTACTTATTAGATTAGTAACTTGCTGGTTAACACTACTTGCATCTGCCTCGCCTACATCTGCAGTAATTTCCACCTGACGGACTTGATCCTCACGTGTAATCGTGTCAGGTACTTCCACCTGATTCAGAGTGGTCACTGCAGATAGTGGAACATTAAGACCTTGGTCGGTCGTAATCCGAAACTTCTCAAGATAGGAGAAGTCCTGTCTGTATGCTTCGGGCAATGAAATCTGGACATCAATCTGACTGTCTCCGGTACGGAATTTTGTAACAACCTTACCATTGAAGGAAGTCCGCACTGCCGACAATATCTGTGATGCCGATAGTCCGTACTGGGATGCAAACTGACGTTTAACCTTCACTTCATACTCTTCACGGACGGAATCCAGCGTGCTGCTCACGTTAACGGTTCCTTTAATATTTTTAACCTGCGCGACAAGCTGATCGGAGAGCTCTCGTAATACGTCCATATCGTCGCCTCTCAAGTTGATTTGCACACCAGCTCCAGCAGAGAAGCTTTCGGCCGCGCTGATTGTAACATCTGCATCCGGTATATTGGTGATTTTACCGCGCAGCTCAGTGACTACTTGATCGGTGGAACGAGTACGTTTATCAATAAGGGTTACGCTGATTGTGGCTGCCTTTGCCAAACTTTCGGTACTATATCCACCAGAAGAACCAACATTTGCTGTTATCTTATCCAATTCAGGGATATTCAGTATTTCATTTTCTACTTGCTCGACAACCTTATTCGTCTCCTCTAGCTTCGTTCCATTAGGCATTTTTATTGAAATGTTAAATTGCCCTTGGTCTTCACTCGGAATAAAAGTTGACTTGATTAGTGGTGTCAGCGCTCCTGCACCTATAAACATAAGAATTGTAACCGTAATAACGGTCTTCCTGTGATGAATACTCCAATTCAGCACGTTACCGTAACCTTTTTTGAACTTCTCGAATCCAATATTGAACCAAACAATTGGATTTACACCTCGATAATTGCCTGACGTATATACTGACTCATCCGGAAGCTCAGGCAGAAAGCGGGAACTGAGCATTGGAACGATCATCAACGAAACAATCAAAGCGGAAATGTGGGAGAAAATTACCGTTAACGCGAGTGGCCTGAACAGTTCCCCTGCAATCCCGTCTACGAATACAACCGGCAGAAAAACTACGATCTGGGCAAGTGCCGACGCCATAACAGCATTACCAACCTGCTTCGAGCCTTCAATGGCGCCCTGCAGCATGCTTTTCCCCTCATGCCGTTGCCTGAAGATGTTCTCAATAATAACAACTGCAAAGTCTACAAAAGAACCAAGGCCCAACAGCAAACCGCTAAGCGATATAATATTGATCGTCTGATTGGTGAAATACATCATCATGAACGTAGCCACGAATGAAATCGGAATAACAATAGCCGCAATGATGGTAGAACGGGCACTGTTCAGGAACAATAATAGAACGATGGCTGCTATCACAAGTCCCAAAATAGCATGCTCTATTAACAGATTCACAGAATCACTGATTGGCTTGGAGGAATCTGTAATCAGTTCAAGTTTTGTGCCTTCTGGCAACTCCTGCTGAATTGAGTCCAGACTTTCCTTTACAGCCTTGGCAATCTGCAAAGTGTTACCTCCAGATGCTTTAGTAACCCCAATATTTATGCTGGGTTCTCCGTTGTAGGTAGAGATAGACGTTACATCGGAATAAGCATCCTTTATTGTAGCTATTGCGTTCAATTTGACAGTACCAGAGCCTACTGGAATCAGGGTTTCGCCTATCTCTGAGACTGCAGCGTATTCTCCCTGTATACGAATTTGCACTTCGCTATTCCCTTTCGTCACAGCACCGGCAGAGCCCGACAGGTTATTAGCCGAAAGCGCTTGGGCTACCTGATCTAGTGTTATCCCGTAGCTTTCAAGTTTGCTTGGGTCCGGAAGTATGCGAATTAAGCGATCCTGTCCTCCTGCTACGCTTACTGAAGCTACCCCTGCTATTCTTTCAAGACTCGGTTGGACAATATCCTCAGCAATCGGTCTTAATGTATTAACATCACTATCTCCAGTTAAAGAGAGGTTAACAATGGGCTCTGCATTCAAATCCAGTTTCATTACCCTTGGAGAATCGGCGGAGTCAGGCAGAGAATTCTTGACACTGTCCAGACTATCCCTGATATTTAAAGCCGCCTGATCCAGATCGACCCCCCAATTGAACTGAACGGTCACCCTGGATGAGCCTTCCTGCGATTGAGAACTGATCGTATCTACGTTCTCTACAGACCCAAGATTGCTTTCAATCGGCTTGGTTACCATTTCCTCAACTTCCGAAGGTGTAGCGCCCGTCACACTGGTTACAACTGCTATAACGGGATTTTGCATTTCCGGCAATTGCTCAACTGGAAGCCTTAACGTAAATATGCCGCCCCCGATAAATAAAGCCACAACCAGCATAAAGACGGTTACAGGACGGCGTATTGAAAACTGTGACATCTACTCACTCCCTAAGTGATTTTATATATATAAGTCGCCATACCTTCGAGCTCACTCTGTAATAAGACAGAGGTTTCACTTAGGAGGCAAAATATAAATATTTACAAATCCACTTAGAATTATAGGAAACGACTCTTAATATTGCATAAATTGAATCTAAGGATTGTCATAAGGTTATCCAAAGATAATAGAAAATCGAAAAAGCTGGCGCCGATATATTACCGACGCCAGCTTGCTGCCTAGGAACTTTTTCAATGAATCAGATGAATAGTGAAAATAGATGATTCGCTCCCCTCCGAACGCAAGGTTAGGGTACCACCCATTTTCTCTGTATTTTTGAGTGCAATCGCAAGACCAAGTCCTGTACCGCCTGTATGAGTGCGTGCCTGGTCACCACGGACAAAGGGATCGAAAATCGTAGTCCACAATTCCTTGGGAATACCCTTTCCGGTATCAGCTATTTCAATGCTAACATCCTGTTCATGATCAAACAGTTCAACCCGCAAATGAGTACCCTTCGGATTATATGATAACGCATTGGAGATTAGATTTTGGATAACTCGGCTCAGCAGTTCTGGATCATATTGAGCAAAGACATCGTGGGGAGGAATAGAAACGTTTAATAAAAAATCTTTTTGCTCCACCTCGCCATAGACATCTGCAAGCCGTTCCCGCAAAAACTCACCGATTTCCCGCCGTTCCACCTCCGGCTTAAAATCAGGCATGTCCACTTTAAATAACTCCAGCATATTCTGAATGAGCTGTGCTACCTGGATGGATTTTTTGTAAATATAAGTAAGATATTTTTTCTGCCGGTCCCTGTCTTCTCCCCTCCCTTCCACAAGCGCTTGGGCGTATCCATGAATGCTCGTGATAGGGGTTTTGAGGTCATGAGACAAATCCATCATCAAACGCTGCTTACTTTCCTGCGCAATACGTTTCTCAAAAGTGGTTGTCTCGATAACATCCGCCATATAGTTGAACCTTTCCTCAATAAGCATGAACTCTTTCTCGGCTGAGATCGACAGCCTTTTGCTATAGTTACCCGCAATCATTTCATTGAGCCCTTGCAAGATTGAGTCCAGTGGTTTTTGAATTCGACGTGCAATCCAGTAACTGTATCCAAAGACCAGAAGAATGATTGAAGCAATAAAGAGAAGGACGTAAAAGGGAATCGGATTTGGGGGCTGGATAGCTAGTTGGCTGTCATAAACAGAGATACTGACCAGATTACGCGGAATCTTGACGACTATATACCTTATTATCTTTTCTGAATCTTCGACCACTGACATAGAATAGTAATATCCCTGATCGCGGGAATTACCCAGCAGGTCGTAGAGTCCTTCTTGCGAATAATAAAATATTGTATCCTTTTTATCCCCTACTACTTGCTCTACATGACGCTGCTCATCAAGAATTTCAATCCAGCCCTCACTTTGGAACAACCCGTCTAATTCAGTTCCACCACCTTGTTGCCAGTCCGCAATGTAGTCACGTGCGGCTACCTTAAGTTCAGGAACGACTTTCCTGTCGTTCAGGGACGTAGGTGCTTTTCCTAATGAAATCAGACCTTGTAGAGCTACAAAAAGCACAATCACAAACAGCATAAACAATAGAAAATCAATGACCAGTGAAGATTGTAGTCTACGATTATTTCTCGGTTTCCAAAGACGCTTCAATTTTGTATCCCAACCCTCTGATTGTTTTTAAATATTGCGGCTGTCTTGGATCTTGCTCAATTTTCTCACGAATATTACTGATATGAACCATGATGGTACTATCCTCATAGGCGTAGTAATCTTCCCATACGCTTTCATATATGCGCTTGCGGGTAAAAACACGGCCTGGCACAGACATTAGCAGATCCATTATTTTGTACTCCGTGTATGTTAAAGCCACAGGATTTCCTTGACGAAATAGAGTACACTGATTTCGATCTAATACGAGATCACCAAGGACTTGGATATTCTCCTCCGTGGGATTGGAAGCCATTTCAAATCTGTAGGCCCTTCGAATCAGTGCTTCCACACGTGCCACGACTTCCAAGGGATTAAAGGGCTTGGCAATATAATCGTCTGCGCCTAGACCCAGACCGAGAACTTTGTCAGACGCCTGGGTTCTTGCCGATAAAAAAAGTACTGGCATCAGATGGGACCTGCGTATTTTCTTAAGTAACTGCAGACCATCAATGCCTGGCATCATGATGTCAAGAATCGCGAGATGAATACGCTCGCGTTGTATAATTTCCCATGCCAGATGTCCATGATCTGCACAGTACACCTCATAATCCTTTTCAAGATACAACTGAAGCAGCTCTGAAATCTCCGGTTCGTCATCTGCAATTAGAATACGGTACTTCATATTTTATATTTTCCCACTTTCAATGAAAGGATTTTATTTACACATAGTTTACCTCTAAAATAAAGACGATTGTCAACTATTGTATTATAATGAACCACTCTTAATCCTTTATAAATTCAATCTAAAGATAATCTGAAGATTTTTTCACTTTTTAAATACATTTATCCTTTCTGACGTATATACGACTTATCTCAATTATAATTGCTCATAATTTCGTTCATAGGTGCACCCATTTTTTAACGAGCCTAAGGATTGGTTCCACCCTCTAAAAAAACCGAAAACCTTGATCCATCAATATATTTGATGAATCAAGGTTTCCGGTTTTGTCTCACACATGTATTGTAAACCTGTCTCAGTTATTACTTAAAACAGTCTCAGTTATATTGGTTACTCACACCCTTGATTCATTCTATTTCATTTGCAGCATATTATAAATCATCTCAGCCGCTTCCGCACGTGTGACCTCCTGTTTGGCACGGAAACTTCCATCCGGATACCCTTGTACTAAATTAATTTCGGTTAGACCAAGAACATCCTTTCTGGCCCACTCCACAATTTGAGAGGTATCTGAGTATACGCTGCTTTCATGTTGTGGTGTAGCCTTGATAACGTTATTCACCATTTTAGCCGCCTGCTCGCGATTTATGACCCGATCCGGGCCAAATTCTCTGTCGCTAAACCCGCGAGCGACCTGATCTTTAATCGCCGTTTTGAGTAACTCAACATACCACGCTGATGGATTGATATCCTCGAAGCCTAAAGTCACATCCGTTTCGAGCGGTAATTTCAGAGAACGGACAAGCATCGAAGTGAATTCCATACGTGTTACAGGTCTGTTCGGCTCAAAAAACGTGTGGGTCGTCCCTTTCACTACACCCAAATCAGCAAGTGCATTGATTTTCTCTCTATTAAATACCCGATCAATGTCAGTAAAATGATTGGACTTCGTCTCAACTGACGGGGCTTGAATGAACTTTGTTTCTATCTGCTCCTTCACAACAGGCTGAATCGGTTTTGCAACCCCCGCACCTCCTGCTCCGCCACCTGTGTCCACAGGATTCCCCGTAGTTTGACCGGTCACCTGCTTTGCCTCTGTACGTTTTCCTTGACTGTTTTCTGCCCAGAGCTGAACTGTATACAACTGCTTCTCTCTGAGCTGTCTCCAGATAAAGCTTCGATCATTGCCACGGTATAGTTCTGTTCCTTCCTCACTAGTGAGCACGAAAATATCATTTTTATGCTCTGACTCCCAATGGATGATAAACTCATTATTCGTCGTTTCCGTTTTCGACAATTTGAAATCTGGAGACGGCAGCGTTTCTACTTCAGCTTCTGTCGGCTTACCTTCACCACTCGTGTTAGCCGGGTTGACGGTAATACGATACACTGTAGAACTGTCTAATCCGTCTATTTTAAACTCATGATGGTCCGTATGACCGATAAGTACCCCATTTTGGTATACATTGTAAGCGTCTGCGCCTGGAGCTTCTTTCCACGTAACAACCAGATTCGTATCTGTTACGTCTTTCACAATTAACCTGTTGTCTGGTATTTCATCTGGCAACGCACGATACCTAAAGGGAGCTATGTCACCTGCACCGCTCGTATTCATTGCTTGAATGCCAAACGAGTAAATCATACCGGGCTGGATACCTGAAAGCTTAATATGGGCATCTCTGGTGTCTAAGACTTTACCCGTATCTCTGCGGATTACAGCATATTGATAAGCGCTCTTAGCTTCATCCCAGCTCAGCGAAATCTGGCCATTCCCGTGTTCTGTAACTTTGACATTTTGCACCTGAGGCGGAAGCGTCAGCAGTTCACCCCACGCTGGCTGACTGAAACCACTACTATTACCGCTGCTCACTTGAAAATTATAGTTTTCCCCACCTTCTAATCCAGATACAGCTACAAATGGCTCGGTGCTGTAATAATCTTGATCGTTGATCGTTACCTTATATTGAGTTGCTCCATCAACCGGGTCCCATTTCAATGTGGCCTCATGCTCCCCAACATCTACTGCTGCAAGCTGTACTGCCGAAACAGGTAGTGTCAATCCATTGATAGTCGCATCTTCACCTATACCACTCCGATTGTAGGCCCGAATTCGAATACTTGCAGACCTCCCCGCTGGCAAGCCCTCAAAAGTATAAGAATGGATACCCCGGGGAACCCGCATATTCGGTTCATCGTTCACGTTCAAAATGTAACCGTCAGCCCCCTGCACATCTTGCCACGCTACACCGACGGAATATACATCCTTCGTCACGCTCGCCAGCGTAGTTACCTGAGCCGGTAATGTGATGACTCCCAGATGAGCATAATCTCCGAATCCGGTTGTATTTTCAGCCGAAATGCGATAAGCATACTCTGTTCCCGCCTGAAGGTCGGTATCTGTGAATTCCGTATACACATCATGATAAACTGATACGTTGTCTCGTTCTAAGGCGTAGTATGTGGCTGTGACTACATCATTCCATTTCAATTCGGCTCCATCTTCTCTTACAGTTACATTTTGGAATCCGGCTGGATTGTCTGGCAGGCTCAAAAAAGATACATGCTTTGCCGCACCCTCTCCAGTGTCATTTATAGCTGATACAGAGACATCATAATATTTACCAGGTTTCATACCCGTAATTGGATTATAAACATCCTGTGTAACCGTATCCCTAAATATGACTTCTCCCGTACTTACGTCCGTTGCTATCATATTGTATTTGTTAGCAGATGCAACTGGGGTAAAGTCGGCTATGATTTCTGCTGGATGATGGGAGACAGCTTTTAACCGGATATGATCAGGCGCATTAGGCAGCGTTAAAATACGGACTCGATTGGAATATGCATTGCCTCCTACATGATTACTGGAACGCACTTCATATTCGTATTGCTGCCCTCCTTGCAGCCCTTTATTTGTAAACGAATTTGTCGGATGCGCAACTTCCCAAACCTCTTGGGTTGTTAGATTACGGATGGTATAGACGTAGCCATCATTAAAGCCGGATGGAAGAGTCCATTGCAAATCGGCCTCAGAGTTTCGTATGGATGTCACTGAGAGCACAACCGGCTCGGGCTGCTTTTGAATGCGAAGTACACCGCTGACCGTTTGATAAATGTTACCCGTACGGTCCTTGACCTTGGCATGAACATACCATTCACCTTCATTTGAAAGATTCAATCGGATTGCCGAATCGGCTGCTGTATCCCAATTTTCGGGTGAATCAGGACTGTTTGTGACTCTATACTGCATTGTTACTGGTTCGATCCCCGAATGCTGGTCGGTATATCGAATCTCCACATCAATACTCGAATCCTTCCATTCACGCGAATTCGGCGTCAGTTGGATCTTCGGGGGTTCCAAATCAATATAAGACGTTTCAGACACCGGATCACTTCGATTTCCAGCTGCATCTACAGCTTGAGCAGTCACTTTTACGATACCGGAGCGATTTAATATTCCCGATGACCCAGGCACATAGCCGCCAAAACCCCATTGATATTCATAATGTACTGCAGTAATATCCGTCGCACCTGATAAAGCAAATTGCACTGGCTTATTGGTATATCGGGTCGGCATCGTTACCTCGGAAAATGTAATTTCTGGAGGCGTTGGCTTGGTTCGATCTATCATGACCGATTGAGTCGCGATTGGACTAGGTACGTCAAGGTTATTGATTGTCCGTGCTGATAATTCGTAATTCCCTTCAGCAGTTAATGTAAAAGCGCCAAAATATGTCTGCCACTCCCCTGCCGGACTCAGGCGATACTGTGTCATCTTAATTCCGTTTGCAGGATCACTTCCTGAATCAATGGCAATATTCACATCATGGGTCGTTGGACCCGCCTCACTAGCCCGGATGACTGGAGCAGTCGGCCCCTTTTTATCAATGATGACTTCTTTGCTTACTTCTTGGCTCATATTACCAACGCTGTCTATAGACCGTGCATAAATCGTGCTTTTGCCGTCTTTATTTACATGAAACACTCCACCATAGTCTTGCCAATCCTGATTGACAACACCCGTCATACGAAATTGAGTATGAGCCAGTCCAGAATAATCGTCTGTTCCCGGCTGCAATGAAATGGCATAGTCATTACTGTTTCCCGTTGCGCCGATGATAGGTGGAGTTGGCGGCATCTTGTCTATTCGTACCTTCCCGGAGGAAAGGCCGCTGTATTGGTTATTTACGTCCACTGTCCGGGCATAGATCGTATTTACGCCATGGTCATATACGGTAAAGGATCCTGTATATGGCTGGAATGCTCCTCCATTCAGGCTATATTCATAGTATTTTAGCCCTTCAGGCGCCACGTCCCCGTTAATCCAAACGGTTACAGGTTCTTTGGTCCAGCCTGTAATCGATTGCCCCTCTGCACCTGCATGAATCCGGGGCGGTGTAGGCATCAGGTCCGATTTGGGAATGAGACGGATGCCAAACCTGGATATTTCATTACTTGTCTGCTGATTGTACCCCATGGCTCTAAAATACCGAATATCTCTTAATGTAATAGAGTCAGTAATCTCTACCCATTTTCCTTGATAAAAGCTATCGGCATAGAATTTTGTTACATTAGTCCATGTATATAAATTCGTCCCGTCAGGTCTCCAGCTGCTCCCCGCTGCAGCATTAGATGCATATATTTCTGTATGATAAGACCCTTCAATGTAAACAAAAATCCTATAATCAGCAGTCTGAATAGACCTTCCAATATCAACAAAACGATTGGTTGGCTGCACACTGCCATCACATTTGTATCTTGCCGAACCCATGCCACTGTAGACTTCCGTTGCTCCTACCCCGCTTCCTGACGGAGAGCCCCAACTGTCGCCCCCACCCGGCAAATTGTTTTGGCAAAAAGGACCGCCGATGATCTCTTGGGTAGCGGCTGATACCCTTTCAGGAAATATGGGAATCATCGTTAACAGGAGTAGTAAAGCCAAAAATCCATATACCCACTTGCTATACTTCCTTACCTTTCGCTTATTTTTTCGATACATACACTTCTCCTTACTTTATTTTATTTTCAAAGAGCTTTACAGACTCGCTTCGGCTAAAATAGAAAAAGCACCTCAAACGAAGGCGTTAATGCCCAAGTTTGAGGTGCTTCCTCTAGATCACGAGTATGTTTTGAAGCTATTATACTTTGTTCCAGGCAGGATGTAAACAGAAGTGTAAAAATTATTTAAAAGGTTTTAATCTACCTGAACACCCAAGTTTCGAAAAAATCCTCGCATATTCTGCATGTAAGAATCCTGAGTAGCGGAAGCTCCCTTAAGTAGAGTTTGCATACTGTTCATAAATGCGGAAGCCGAAGTTGTATCAGCTTTGTCAAACCGATTCTTCAACTGTGTGTTATTTAACAGCTCTTCAGTCTGTCCCGTACGTTCCTTGTATTTGTTAATCCAATCGGGGTTTTGAGGGACCTTTTGCGCAAAGCTTAACAGTTGGCTCAGTCCATTGCCTCCACCTTTAATGTCATTCATGAATGCGGCATATTGTTGAGGATCCGCCTGCTTCATCACTTCCGACAGTTTGACGTAATCCTCAGGAGCACCTAACGGGCGATCTGTTGGAGTCGTGTAGCTAATATCTCCGGTCTCTGAATCAATGGATCGTGTCAAAGCAATTCCAGCTATCTGGTTCATGGTTTCCAGAAATTCTTTGGCCTTATCGCCTTCCATGTAATGATCTGCAATATACTTGGATTGGGAAACTCCCATCTCCAGCAGCACTGCTCGCTGATTCTCATCCGTTACCGTCCCGTCGACAATAAAATTGGATTGAATCATATTGTACACTGCATTGGACACTTCTTCTGGTTGACCTTCCAAAACCCGGTTTAATGAATCATTAATCTGTGTTGTACCAAAATACTTGGCAGCATGTGACACAATAGCTCCTTCCGCCAGTTGTCTACCAGTCTCACTAATCTCCACAGTGTCTTGGACAACCACTCTAGAGAGTTTTTCTTCATGCAACTGGGGGGATGAGACTTGCTTAGTTGTCGGATTTATCCGTAAGCTACTAGAGTTAAGAACTGCTTGTTGTGCTCTAAGAGGCCCAAAATTCATCCTATTTCCTCCTGTCATGTTTGTAACAGGCAATCTAAGGCGTATGTATAGTGTAATGTGACCCTGTTTGTATATATATCGGACAAAGCATATATGGAATGAATATATGCTTTGTCCCAAAAATGAACAAATATTGAAAAAAAGCTACCTTGGCTTCAAATATAAAATATTCAAGTAACAAGTTACTGTGGTGATTTCTTTATGAGTCCACCCATCACCCGCCATAAATACTATAGGCAAAGTGATATACAATATCTGTGTCTATAATCGAAGTACCTGACACTTGAGCAGCTACCCCTGAAAGATCATAGTAGTGTGTAAAACTGATGGCTCCAGGCAGGTATTCCGCAATACTTCCAGTTGAAGATGGCAGGGAAAGGGTTACACTAAAGGCTCCATTCTGATCCGTATAAGCAGTGCCTGTACGAGTGCGATTTCCGCTGCTTTCAGTCCAGTTCTGGTTCAACCAGGTTACATCCACTGGCGCATTTGCCACTGCATAACCGTCAGTTGTCCTAACAACACCTTTCACGGTAAGATTACTGCGTTGATTAACCCGATAATGACGACCATATGAGTAGCTCGGATAATCATTAGGACCATTGCTGGAATCATAGCCGATAATTTCAATTTTTCCAGCTCGAAGCACCGGTTTGAGTGTAAGTGTATATAAATGGTCGGGTGAATACTGCTTGGTTGTGTATACTCGTACATAGTAGGTTCCTGTATTCAAAGACACATTGTGATTCGTTTGGGACAGAAGCACCATTCGGTTGTCGGAAAGGGCTCCGTAAACTTCTGCTTTGTATCCATAGCTTTCAGAGGTGCTATCCAGCTTTACATTTAATGCATCATAATTACGATTAGCAGGAATTGTGATTTGATACCAGTCGTTATCAATGCCTGAGTGAATAGAACGGGAATTAAGCGATGATCCACCCGTACTAAAGGTAAAATTATAGGCATGAAAAGCACTCTCATCCGGCTCATAGGCATCATATTGGGAGCTTACATCCACTGTTAAATAGAAAGGATCATTGATGCTGGTTCCCTTTTTAGCATGGACAGCAATCGCATATGCCTTTTCGTATCCGGCAGCGTTGCGGGTTCCTACGTTTTCAGGAAGTGATGCAGCCCCCTGGTCATAATTGTTAAAATAAGTACCATAGGTGGAGGCGTCAATGGCATTAGGATTAATATCACCTGTGGTCATATCAAATTCATATAAGTATAAGTCATAATCAAGCTGTGCTGAAAATGGACCATCCAACTGAGCCTGCAACAGTTCACCAGGTTGCAAATAGATTGGATATAAAAACTGTAAGCCTCCCTCTTGCGTAATCGTACCGGAATACGTAGCAGAGGAAGCTGTGGCTAATGCGGCCATTGGGCTTGCTTTCAGCGAAGAAACGGTCTCCTTTTTCAATGAGGTTGTCTCTGGTGTCTTGAAGTTGAGATTTTCCTGCAATACATAAACCGAAGACGTAACGCTGTCTGGCTTGTCTACCCGAGTTAAATACTTAATTACGTCTCCATTTCCAGTTGTTAGCTGAACATCGGACTTCGCTTTGATCGCTTGATCCGGTGCAGCCTCTGTGCTTTGACTCGCATTCGCAGTCATCCCGAAAGCAAACAAAAGCATCGTGCTTAACATAACTGCAATAGCCTTTTTGAACCTCTTCATACTGAAATCCCCTCTCAAATGGTTTAGGAATTCCTGCTATTCCCCGGATATACCAGGGTGATTTCTAGGCTGTATGGCTCTATCATAAAACAACATTGGTTCTATTGGAATATATTATGCAAAAAATTTTCTATTTGTAATCTATGAAAACAAGACTATTTGCTTAGCCTTGATGAAAAAACATGAAGAGCCGCCTCTTAAAAATGGAAAGCCTCAGCAAACCATTCAAAAAAAGCGGCTCTTATGAATTAAACTACATTAAAATAGGTGTTAATTTCTCAAGCTGTAAGCAAAAAGATACACAATATCCGTTGTACTAATCGAAGTTCCATCGACCTGAGCTGCTACTCCAGTAAGATCAAAATAATGTGTGGAGCCGATTGCACTTATATATTCCACATTTTTTCCTGTTGATGGCGGAAGTGCAAGAGTCACACTGAAATTTCCGTTATCATCTGTATACGTTGAAGCCGTTCTCGTACGATTACCACTGCCCTCGGTCCAGTTCTTATCCAGCCAAACGACAGTGACAGGAGCATTGGGAACCAGCTGTCCATCCGTTGTTTTAACAACACCATTCACGATTAGATTACTGTTTCCATTAATACGATAGTGCCGGCCGTAAGAATACGTTGGATAATCATAATACCCATTGGAGTTATAGCCGGTAATTTCGATTTTACCAGCCCGAAGCACTGGTTTGATTGCTAGTGTATACAAATGGTCAGCTGAATACTGACTTGTGCTGTACACTCGTACATAGTAGGTTCCTGTATTTAGGGTAACATTATGATTGGTTTGTGGTAGAAGCACCATTTGGTTGCCTGTGAGGGCTGCATATACTTCCGCTTTGTACCCATAGCCTTCCGAGATGCTATCCAGCTTTACATTTAATGCATCATAATTACGGCTTGCCGGTACTGTAACCTGATACCAATCGTTATCTATACCGGAATGGATGGTGCGGAAGTTAATTGAGGAGCCTTTGTCGTTAACAGTAAAATTATAAGCATGAAAGGCACTGTCATCCGGCTCATAGGCATCATAGTTGGAGCTTACGGCTACAGTTAAATAGAAAGGGTCATTAATGCTAGATCCCTTCTTGGCATGGACTGCAATCGCATAAGCCTTTGCAGAGCCTGTTTTATTGCGAGCTCCTACGTTTTCGGGAAGGGACGCAGCTCCTTGTTCATAATTGTTAACATAAGTTCCGTAATTGGAGACGTCTATTGGATTTGAATTAATATCACCTGTCGTCATATCAAACTCATATAGGTATAAGTCATAGTCAAGTTGTGCTGAGAACGGACCATCCAACTGAGCCTGCAACAATTCACCCGACTGCAAATAGATCGGATATAAAAACTGTGTGCCTCCCTCTTCTGTAATCGTACCGGAATATGTAGCCGTGGACGCAGTTGCTACGGCCGTTACGGTTTTAGCTGATGCAGACTTTGAACTAGCTTTGAGCGAAGGGGTAACTCTCTTTTTCAACTCAGATTTCTGCGGTGTCGCCAAGTTGATATTTTCTGTAATGGTATACACCGAATCTGTGATACTTTCAGGCTTGTCCGCACGCGTTAATTGTTTTATAACACTTTCTTTATCCGTTGTTAGCTGTACACTGGAAGCCGCTTGAATCGCTTGATCCGTCTTCCCCTCTGTGCCCGCACTCGCGTTCGCCGTCATCCCGAATGAAAGCAGGAGCATTGAGCTTAATGTAACTGAAATCACTTTTCTGAATCTTTTCATTCTGAAATCTCCTCTCAAATGTGTTAAAAAATTCAGCTATTAAATAAACGCAGGAAAATTCTAGGATGTATAACTCTATCATAAATTAATTCTGGTTCTAATGGAAGATACTTCTTCAAATTTTTTTATTACTTGAGTTATCATCACGGAAGAAGTCTCTCTTTTTCTGTCTATAAAAACACAACGAAAAAGGCTCCCTTGATTTAAAAGGAAGCCAGCTTAAATTAGATTTGTATCTACACTTAGCGAAAACGTCGTACTCCCTTAAGTGGAGTAACAACGTTAAGCAGTCGTAAAATCTTCAATTGCTCGCGATTTTAATCCGCCGCACTCATATAGAGTGCGACTCCAAGTGACGTCAAAACGTACACCCTCAGCCCGGAAATTTCAATCCACGCACTCATATAGAGTGCGACTTACTGACCGGGAGTATATAGTGGTCGCTAATAATATTTCAATCCACGCACTCATATAGAGTGCGACTTAACCTCCACAGCCCTCACATCCTTTGCAGGAGACTAGCCAACTACCCACCCAAGCCATTTTGTCGTCAGCGTAGCAACTACACTTATGGATTGTTATGTACGGGCATACATTTCCTCTTCTACTCTTTCAATCGCTTGAATTAGCGTCATAAAAGGATCTTCCTGCTTATACTGAATGGCCTGCTTGCCTGTACCGCCAGCATCACACCATTCCCAGTACATATGTACATCTACGGATTCAAGAAAATATACAGATAAGGCCTCAACCGGATTCATAGCATACATAGCCATAAAGGTTTCATTCGAGAGTTGCTCATAACGTAGGTATTCGTCTTTCATCTGGCAGAGCAGACTCCAGATTGCCTGTTCATTCACATTAATGATACAACGGATAAACGCATTGCGTCTTTCAACGGTATTCAGTATGATTTGCATAGCATGACGAATCTGTACAGCTTCCGGACTGATTTTGAGCAGGTGAATTAAATCATTAGTGGTTAGATTCGGGTTCCAGGGGGCTGGTTCAATAATCCGTGTCCATGCATCGTTATGCCCTCTTTCAAAAACCTGAATCGCGTCCGAAACATCGACACCGATGGTTTGCCATTTTCGATTGAGCGCATCCACAATATGATAGTAGTGCAGCTCCGATGCTTCCTGCTCTCCCTTTTCCTGCTCCCACACGGGATTCATGCGTA
Organism: Paenibacillus kribbensis; assembly: GCF_001705305.1. Taxonomy (GTDB): domain Bacteria; phylum Bacillota; class Bacilli; order Paenibacillales; family Paenibacillaceae; genus Paenibacillus; species Paenibacillus kribbensis_B. The sequence goes on along the minus strand of NZ_MCBP01000007.1, from coordinate 55,704 downwards.
CAATGTCCTTGATCGCTTGCACATTCGCTTTCAGTTTTTCAGTCATAGGTATCATCCTCCATTGAAATTCTGGTAAAATGGCAATAGCAAAGCTAAGGGTATGTTGGATACATCCCTTTGGAAAGATATCATATTCGCATTAGCGAATAAACTGTATATGCATTATATTATTCGCATAAATGAATAATGTCAATGAGTTTTTAGGAGGTTTCTTTTTCTTGCTAAAATTAAATATAAGGCTTAAAGAAGTGTTAAAAGAGCGAAATATGACGCAAATGCAACTTTCGGAAAAATCTGGGGTTAACCAAGCAAGAATTTCACAGCTTTGTAAAAATGGGAGACAAGAAGTAAACTTGCTTATGCTTGAAAAGATCGCTCATGCTCTGGAGATCAAAGACATTTCCGTGTTAATGCAGTTTGAAGAAAAAGAATAGCGTGGTTTGTGCATGTTAGCGTGGGAAGACATTAAGGAGTCTGATTCCAAAACGGATTTCTTTTTTGTGTTCCACTTTTTAAAATGGTGGCCCGAACAGTTCCACATCTATAAAAATGTTAGTTCATTATGAACCTATTTCCGTTTTACAACCAGCACAAGAAGGCTTGCCAAGTGTTAAGGCAAACCTTTTTGTGTATTTCAATGAAAAATGAGGAACGTCATAGCTGTGCTGTATGTGTGGTATGAGAAATACGTGCTTTCAATTCACGCTCCTACATAAGGAGCGACAGCGCATACAGGAAATACACAAAGTAAAGATTTCAATCCACGCTCCCATATAGGGAGCGACCTTGTCCTGGGAATCAGGATCATTCCACTTGAAACATTTCAATCCACGCTCCCATATAGGGAGCGACATTACGCGAATAGCCCTTTGATACGGTGAGCGATATTTCAATCCACGCTCCCATATAGGGAGCGACGTGTACCATCATGGAGGGAAACAAGCGGTTTCGACATTTCAATCCACGCTCCCATATAGGGAGCGACTGCACACGTTACAAAGCCTTACCTAGCAAGGCTTTGTAAACGCTTTTTCGCGAATGTCTTTTCAACTCACCAATAAATGTTAAAAATCACACCCCAAAATCGCTGAATCCCTTATCTGGCGCGGGGTGCGAATGTTCCGGGGATTTCATGTGCACTTGGGGTTCGCACTCAAAGCCTATGGAACCCATGCCTTGTACTGTCATAAATTCTTTTTCAATTCCTGATCCTTTTGCTGCTCACTCAAATGCTGTAGTTCCTTGCTGTCATACACTAGACTCAGGCGGGGCTCGAAATTATCACCTTGTAAATCAAGCAAAATTTCTGTATCTTCTGTCTCCCATGCTGCCTGATAATGTAATTGGCCTGTCGCTACAGCCATTCCCCATTGGCTTGGCGTGTCTTTGTATAAATCTCCCTTCCAAAGGGTATCATCACTGCTAGGCTTGCCGTATTTCTCCGTTAGGCTCTTTTTTAAGTCATTATAATTCTCAATATATTCATTTTTATTGGTATGTTTTTCGGTCACTACGTAAGCTGCACGAACCAATTGATCATCCACAAATAAGTACATAAGTCCGCTTTCAAGTCCCAAGATCTTGGAATAATAGGCCACTGACTCATGATCTTCTTCCTCAACTTTCATATCTTCAGATGCCTTTACTTGTTCTTTACTCATCCCCCAACCTACGTTACGAAATGAAATTTTACCTTGATATCCATTATTTTCAGTCGCTACCGTCTCATGTACAGATGAACTGGCAGAGCCTCCTGATGCATTTGAACTTGTAGCACTCTCTGTACTCGTGGTACCGCTCTTGGAAGTAGTACAACCCGATAGAACGATTCCTGCTACAAATAACCATAAAAATATCTTTTTCATAAACTGACCCCTTTACCGAATATATACCAAAACTCTACCATGTCTTTGGTAATGGGTCTATAGTAATAATCAAACAAACCATTTTTCAGCTATCTATTCCCTCACTATTAGGTTATAATAATTTTAACTATTTATTTTATTCCGATAAGAAAAGGATGATATATATGAGTCAAGCTGCAGCCTCGATTCCACGTCCTTTAGTCAGAGTTAACCAGTGGGTGATTGTGCTGTCTGTAGTTTTCACCTGGATTACAGGAGTACACTGGGTGCTGGCTATTCCGCTTGTAGCGGGGTTGCTCGGCGTGCTTTTTAACTTCAATCCGGTGATGCGGATAGCTAAGCTATTTTTGAGGAAAAGCCCTTCCTTGTATATACAAGAAGACCGGGGACAGCAAAGGTTTAATCAACTCCTGGCCGTCTTTTTCCTGCTGGTGGCTTGGATAGGATTTATATTCCAGTGGAGCATTGTTGCTTATGTGTTCTCGGCGATGGTGCTGGTAGCAGCAGCAGTTGCGATTCTAGGTTTTTGTATCGGATGCTTTATTCTCTACCAGTGGTCCCAATATCAATATCGAAGAAAAAATCATGTATAAAAAATCAGCTTCACCCTCGCCCTATTTCGCCGTTATATTATTCTCAAACACAAAAACGGAGATGGCTATATCTTCTTCCACTTTAATATCTGAAAAGAGGTGCAGTAGCCGGGAATCCATATAATCCTCCAGTTCTTTATTGAACTGCGTGGGATATATTTTTTGCACCATTTTGGTTCGGGCTGCATGTACCATCTCTTCCCCTGATTTTTCTTGTGCCAGAAACTTTTCGGATGGGGTTAAATTGCCATACAGCATGGTGATGGCCATATTATTTACAAAGGTCGTATGTATGCGTTCCGGGCCTTTCCCAAACAGCTCCTTACGTACTTTTCGAATAATTTCGTTAAAACCCGTTTCCTTTCTCATATCGCACCGCTCTCCTAAAATCTACTAAAATCTCTGTTACTATTTCCATCATAACCGATTCCTTTCATATAAAACAGAGAGCAAGCGAAAGTGATTTTTGGAACATACTTTGTTGCCTACTTTCGATATTCCAGGAAGTCATTGTTACCTTGTTTAATCATACGATTACTCAACAAATCTCTAAACTTTTTATTTTTTGATTCTATACAAGGAATATTGTAAAAACGTACAAACAGTGCGCACCGCATAGTATCGGTACGCACTGTTTTTCATTGAATATGAGGCTTATTCGTAGGCGCCGATGTTCACAGCAGCTCCCTGTACTCTAGGCTTCCCGTCAATATCCAGCGTTCCGATGATGGCACGGTCCGTGTTCCCGGCATCGATCGCCGGTGACGAAGACTGCAAATGGAAGTCGCCGTTCGCGGCATTCACGAATTTAGGATCGGCAAACAGAGAATGCGCATCGTTGCCGGTTCCCGATTTGTACGCGGAGAATCCCGTATATTCTTTATTTTTCCAGATCCAGTTGACTTCCGAGCTGCCACCCGGAGCGAAATATAAATTATAATCCACAACATTGCCGGAATTTTTGGTGTATTCATTGTAGATCAACACATCCGTGGAGCTGGCCACGAAAATATTGTTCTTGATCACGTTGTTTTGCGTATCGTACTGAATGAAAAGCTGGCCGCTTCCACCACCAAACGTATCGTTCTTGTACAGCGTATTGTTCACGATCTTGCAGTTTACCGTTGAGCCGCGCTCATCATCGTAACCGCCCATGGCGATGCCGGTCAGCCGGTTGTTATATATCACGTTGCTGCGGACCGTAATATTGCTGGTGGCTTTGCCGACATGCTCGGAGGCAATTTCGATGCCGATGTCGTTGTTGTAGCTGTAGTTCTGCTCGATAATGCTGTCCTTGCCGCCATCCACATAAATGCCGCCAGCCGAGTTGTCGTCTTGCTTGTAAGACGGGTTATTATTGGAAGAATTATTGTATACCCGGTTCCCCTTCACCAACCCGTTTCGCGCCTGATCGTAAGCGGTATTCGGAGCGGTTCCCTCAAAGCCGATCAGATCGATCCCGATGTTGTCATTATTGTGAATGAGGTTGTCGGTCACCGCAAAGCCATCCACGTTGCCGTTTAAAACGAGCGATTCGCTGGAGCCTAGCACGAGATTGTACAGCTCATTGCCGCTGATCGTAAGGTCGTGAATCGAAGCCGGAGCTTTCGTGCCATAAACAGCGATGCCGTGGGCGTCCCGGCCCAGCCGATCTTTGCCGGTCGGGGTGACCGTGTTTTTGATGTCATGGATTTTGTTGTTGGACAGATTAATGAAGCCGCCCGAACCGTGGACATAAATACCTACAGGCACCGCGTTCTTGGAAGCAGTGGTAAAATTGCGAATTTCAAACCCCTGAACGGTAACGTAATCGACATCGGCCAGTTCGATCAGCCCTTCAGTCCCGCTGACCGAAAGTCCAGTGCCGTCAATGATGGCGGTCTCCGTCCCATAGTTAGTGAACACAATGGGACCCTGCGAAGCGGAGCCGGAGCGGGTAATCTTCAACTTCTGATTGTACACGCCGCCCCGGACGTAAACCGTGCTGCCCACAGGAGCCACGTCGGCCGCGTGCTGCAGCGTCTTCCACGGCGCGTCGCTCGTTCCGGCGTTGGAGTCGCTGCCGCTCGTGGCCACATAATATTCTGTACTGGCCGCGGAGGCGGAGGGGGGCTGCACATTTCCGGCCGCCAGACCAAGCCCCAAAACCATGACTAAACCTATCAGAAAAATTCCCCTGAATTTCTTCATAATTCCTCATCCCCCTTTGTTTGGTCTTGAAAATTATACCACAAATTCACTGAGCCTGTCCCGCTTGCAAACGGAGGACGGCCTCACGGTCGGCAGGCTCCCGGTGCCTCCAATGCCAAGCGTCGACAGCGAATCGCAGGCATGGAGAATCGCAGCAGTTCCTCGCTGCGCCGGCCTGCCTGCGATTTCCCTGGCCGCCGGTGATCTGATGCTCCATGCCGATCGCTACCGTCCTATGCTGACGGGTACCCTGGGACGGCGGTGTTGCCACATGAAATCCTCGACCTCGCCCACTGAACACAAAGACTTTATTTTCTCAAGACAAATAAAACGCAGCCTGCCTTATCGGCAGACTGCGTATGTTCCATACTCCAAAGGACTGATCCTTCACCAGTCGATTCGAAAGCATAAGCATAATAAAAGAGAATAAAATGATGGCTGTCAGCGATTCTTTGGAATACTGTCCGGCAGGAACGCTAGCAGGCTCCCCTGTCCTATATATTCCGGAATGAGATGACGAAAATGGGGTCAACCCAAATATTTGTGGTAAACAGATCTCGCCTCGGCGATGTTCTTCGTGCCATGAATTAAGACACGTCCATCCTGAAAAAGAACGAGTCGGTGCGTCCCGATAACGACGGATACCAAGTAGGGATTATGCTCCACCTTGCCCCCCTGACGGGATAACAGGCGCGCCGCTTCATTCAGATCACGTACAGCGCCCGGTGCCGGGCGGATTTGAACCGTATCGCGCCCGCACAGGACAGCCGTTTTAGCCTGATGCTCTGATTGTAAAAAAGGATACACCGGATGCTCACCACACGTTGGGCAATCGACCTTCTTCATGGCGTTTATATGGATCGCCTGATGCTGATTGTTCCACAGATCAAAGGAAATCAGCTTGCTCTGCAAGGCTGAATCGTCCCCGGTGAGCAGCTTCAATGCCTCGGCGCTTTGGTAAGCCGCCACCATCTGAACAGCAGGGCTAATCACACCAACCGTGTCACAGGTCGCCCCGCCGAGCGGTACCGTTCCGAGCAGGCAGTGCAGACACGGTGTCTGCCCCGGCACGATGGTAAAGGTTGTCCCATAGCTGCCCACACACGCCCCGTAAATCCAGGGGATTCGGTGCTTGACGGCGTAATCGTTAATCAGCAGGCGTGTATCGAAGTTGTCGGTGGCATCTACAATGAGGTCCACCCCTGCTGCGATATCGTCGATTTCCTCCAGTGATACATCCCGGACTAACGCACGGATGTCCACGTCCGAATTGATTTGCTGCAATCGCTTCTGTGCGGCCACCGCCTTGGGCATTTGATCACGGGCATCTGCTTCGTCATAGAGCTGCTGGCGTTGCAGATTGCTCCAATCTACATAATCACGGTCTACCAGCGTCAGCCGTCCAATGCCCGCTCGCACCAGCATGTCCGCATTGGCCGTACCCAGGGCGCCGGCACCCACCATCAGCACGTGCTTACTGCGAATATGTTGCTGGCCAGCCGTTCCAATTTTTGAGAATAATTCCTGTCTGGAATAACGGGCATGAGACACATGTGTATGTGCTTGTGCATCAGCATCCGTTTTCTGGTCCTTGTTTATTTCTGACATCGTGATTTACGCCCCCATACCTCTTGTCCATTGATAGCTACAAGTTGATCAGACAAGCTGAAAGTCCAGATATACTCGCTCTCATTCGGAAGCTATTGGGTATTATGAGGGTTCCAGCCACCCAATTGGTGTCCCTTCCACTCTGAGCCGTCCTCCCACACTTCCTTTTTCCAAATCGGTACGATTTGCTTTAACCGTTCAATGGCATGACGGCTGGCTTCATAGCATATATCGCGGTGCGCAGCAGAAACAGCAATCACGACACTCGTCTCTCCAATCCTCACCGTGCCGAGCCGATGTGTCATTGCAGTACGTGTAGACGGCCAGCGCTCTGCAATTTCGTCACCAATTTGCTTCATTGTATTCATCGCCATCGGGACATACGCTTCATATTCAAGCAGCACGGTTCGCTGACCTTGCGTATATTCCCGAGTCGTTCCACTAAAGGTCAGCGAGGCTCCATGAGAAGGGTCATGCACCTTGGAGGCTACCTCATTGGCATCAATCGGGTCGTATGTGATTGCGAATAATCCACATGTTGAAACAACCGTTTCCATGCCGGGTGCCGATTGAAGAAGAGCGACTGCATCAGATGGAAGCACAAGCTCATCTGGAGAAGCCAGCCTTTTATGATGGGTAAAAAAAGAACCTTGCAGCAGTGAAGCCATCTCCGGGTATTGCTCATTCAGTCTTTTTCGAATGTCTGCAATGGTCACCCTTTCCTCTGAAAGCTCCACCGTGATTGCATCACCAAGCTGCTCCGCCATAGCCGCGGATAGTTGAATTCGGTACTGCATATGCATCTGACCCCTTTTTTGCACCTATTCTATCGAATGTAAACAGCCTGTAAGAATATCTACCCTCCAGAAACCGGGGGAATGATCGCAATCTCGTCATGTATACTGATTAGCTCCTCCGGGGCGACGTAAGCTTGATTTCTGGCAACAAAAGCGCTTTGCAGTTGGGCGGCTGCCTCAGGAAAACGCTCAGACAACAAGCTTTTTAATGCGATAACGGTCATCGTTTCCTGCTCAGTAGACACCGTGATCATAGGCCCACCCATCTGTTCCGCAAGGCCAGCAAATACTTGAATATGATATTTCATTTCACATGTTCCCCCCTTTCAGGTACAATGACTGTGTATATTGAGGATTTTTATATTATATTTTAGATTCAACCATTTCATCAATCCGTCCAGAATGCGTATACACATTCAAAGAATGACCTCGTATAAAGCCGACTGTGGTAATCCCCAGATCCTCGGCCAATTCAAGCGCAAGCTCCGTAGGAGCTGATTTGGACAAAACAACTTCACAGCCAATCTTCGCGACCTTCAACAAAATTTCAGATGAAATACGCCCGCTGAATACAATGATCTTATCGTGTAATACAATATCATTTTTCAGACAATGCCCATAAATTTTATCCAGCGCATTGTGGCGGCCTATATCCATTCTCGACAGGATGATCCCGTTTTTGTTGCACAGCGCGGCATTATGAACGCCGCCGGTCTCCAGAAACGTATGTGCCGAGCTTTGCATTAAATTCATTAGGCGGAAGCAATCGTCACAAGTCAGCGTTACATGGATGTCATTCATTCTTTTGGCCGTTTTGGCATCATTCACAAAGTAGAAGCCCTGTCTGCTCTTCCCGCAGCAGGAGGTAATATACCGTTTGGAATGAAAGTTTTGATAAAACTCGTTCATCCGACGGGTTTTGATATGAACAAAACCTTCTTTTTCCTGAACCCACAGATCTTCGATATCATCGTACCGTTGAATGACGCCTTCAGAGGCCAAAAAGCCTACTGCCATATCCTCCACATACTCCGGTGTACAAACCATGGTAGCAAATTCCTGCTGATTGATTTTGATGGTTACCGGGTGCTCCGTCACCACAATATCCTCCAAATGCTTGATTTGACCATCTCGATAAGACAAAATCTCGCGCTTTATCTCAGCTGGCTTTTCCATGTGCTCAACTCCCTTGTTTCTGGCAGGCTGGCTCTTCGGTTCACCCGCCGATGTGTGACATTTCAATTTTGGACGACGCTTGCTTTGTATGGGTCAGCCGTTCCTCCGAATAGCGGTCGGTACGCCCACTCCAAACACGTTCAATGTAAGCTCTAATCTCATCATCGGACTGTTCGGAACGCAGCATCGTGCGAAGCTCGTACCCTTGAGAGGCAAACAGGCACGTGTACAAGGAGCCTTCAGCAGAAATTCTCGCCCTCGTACATGTGGAGCAGAAGGCGTCCGTAACCGACGAAATAATGCCGATTTCCCCGTCTCTGTCCTGATACTTATAGCGTGTCGCCACCTCACCTGTGTACTGGGGCGGGACGGGCTCCAGCGGCATCTGCTCATGAATGGTTTGGAGGATCTGCTGCTTGGAAACGACCTGATCCAATTTCCAGCCATTGGTGTTGCCTACATCCATAAACTCAACAAAACGCAAAATATGCTTTTTCCTTTGAAAATAATCGGCCATAGGCACAATATCCTGATCGTTGAAGCCCTTTTGCACGACCATGTTTATTTTTACCTGCATCCCCGCCTGAGCTGCAGCATCAATACCATCCAGCACAGCCTTTACAGTGCTTTTTCCCCCGTTCATTCGGCGGAATCGATCATCATCAAGTGAATCCAGACTGACCGTCACTCGCCTCAGTCCTGCCTCTCGCAGTGCCACAGCATATTTAGGCAAAAATACCCCGTTCGTCGTCATTGCAACATCCTTGACTCCTTCAAGCCCCGTTAACGAATGAATGAGCGAAGGTAAGTCCTTTCTCAGCAACGGCTCACCGCCAGTAATGCGCAGCTTCGTAACGCCAAGCGAGACAAAAATACGGGATAGGCGTGTAATTTCCTTAAAGGTCAATATTTTTTCTTTTGGCAAAAACGGATAGTCATGCCCAAAGATTTCTTCCGGCATACAATACCGACACCGAAAATTACATCGGTCTATAACGGATATCCTCAAGTCCCGCAACGGACGTTTCCTTTGATCGTCGCTCCGGTTTGCCATTACGTTCACCTCAATCTGTCATCGTTATAGACTTCTACAACGGTGCCTTCATTCCAGAAATCTGGGCAACAGCGACCAAGCACCCTTCGCCTACGCAGCCGCGCCTCATGCATGCCTTGATTTTAGCTTGCTCTATAGCCAAAAAACCGACATCGCAACAACTTCTTCGCCTCTGGAAATCGAAGAATCTGCTAAATGCCGGTTAATTTATCTACATCAGGATTTCACAAATCCTTACATCATATGATATAGAAAAATCAAACTAACAAGCGCTGCGACAAATAAAATATACGCGCTTCCCCACGTACACTCCATTCACGAATGCACTGCAATAGTTTTACATTTCTATTGTTAGCAATCCTCGAACGTTTGTCAATGCTTTTTCAATTTCTCAAACGATAATCATTATCAATGGAAGGCTTTGAAAAATCCTGATATAAAAATTTTAATATACACTGTTGAACTATCTTAAATTTTACGCTATAGTTACACCAGATGATATGCAGAAAATGACATTTCTTTATGATTAACAAGCTATTGATATACAAACGGTGTGTACTGGTTGTTATTAATACATATTCCCATGGCGGATTGGCCTCCAGGACTTAGAGCTTGGTCACTACTCCACCATAAACACAAGTGCTCATGATCAGGCACTTGTGTTTATGGTGGAGTTTTTTTATTTCTAATTTTCAAATTCAAAATCTGAAAGGAGCCTGAACCGTGGTTGATAGTACAATCAAAATTACATTAAACGGACAGGAGCTGAAAGCGAAAGACAGCGCAACACTTCTCGAAATCATTAACGAAAACAACATCGCCCATCCCCAGCTGTGTTATGTTCCCGAGGTTGATCCGATCCGCACCTGTGATACCTGTATCGTCGAAGTGGACGGAAAGCTGGTGCGTTCCTGCTCGACACGAGCTTCGGATGGAATGAACATTCAATTACACTCGGATCGCGCGAAAGCAGCTCAAACAGAGGCCATGGACCGACTGCTGGAAAATCATCTCCTCTACTGCACGGTGTGCGATAACAACAACGGTAATTGTAAATTGCATAATACAGCAGAGCTTATGGAAATTGAGCATCAAAAATATCCGTATCGACCGAAGGTCGACCCGACGGAAGTAGATATGTCCCATCCTTTTTACCGCTATGACCCCAATCAATGTATTGCATGCGGCCAATGCGTAGAGGTATGCCAAAACCTTCAGGTCAATGAAACGCTGTCTCTTGACTGGGAAGCTGAACGCCCTCGTGTCATATGGGATGACGGAGTCGCAATTAACGATTCCTCCTGTGTCAGCTGTGGTCAATGTGTAACGGTCTGCCCCTGCAATGCCTTGATGGAGAAATCTATGCTGGGAGAAGCAGGCTTCATGAGCGGCATGAATAAGGACTTATTAAATCCGATGGTGGATCTAATTAAAGAAGTGGAGCCAGGCTATAGCGGGATATTTGCCATTTCCGAGGCGGAAGCAGCAATGCGTGAAACCCGTACGAAAAAAACGAAAACCGTCTGCACATTCTGCGGCGTGGGCTGCAGCTTTGAGGTATGGACCAAAGGCCGCAAAATTTTAAAGGTACAACCTACCTCGAATGGGACTGTCAACGGTATCTCGACATGTGTTAAAGGGAAATTCGGCTGGGATTTTGTGAACAGCGATCAGCGTTTGACCACGCCTTTAATTCGTGAAGGCGACGAATTCGTGGAAGCAACCTGGGAAGAAGCACTAAGCCTGATGGCCAGCAAAATGGGAGCTATTAAAGAAACCTATGGCGGCAAGGCGCTCGGCTTTATTTCCTCGTCCAAATTTACCAATGAAGAAAATTATCTGCTGCAAAAATTGGCACGTCAGGTCTTCCAGACGAATAATGTCGATAACTGCTCCCGATATTGCCAATCTCCTGCGTCATGGGGGCTGCAATACACCGGAGGCATCGGCGGAGACAGCGGTACGATTAAAGACATTGCTCAAGCAGGCTTGGTCATACTGGTCGGTTGTGCGCCTGGAGAAGGACATCCGGTGCTGGCTACCCGCATCAAACGTGCGCATAAGCTGCACGGACAAAAGCTGATTTCGGTGGATCTGCGCAAGCACGAAATGGCGGATCGCGCAGATCTGTTCATTCGCCCGAAGCAAGGTACGGATTATGTATGGTTATCTGCTGTAGCCAAATACATCATCGACCAAAACTGGCATGCTGCTAGATTCATTGAAGAACATGTCAATTTCTATCCTGAATATTTGAAATTGCTGGAGACCTTCACACCGGAGTTTGCAGAACAGGAAACAGGTATTTCCAAAGAGACGCTGATTCAGGTGGCAACCATGATTCATGAAGCCGACGGCACTGCCATTTGCTGGGGTATGGGCGTGACGCAAAATATCGCAGGCTCTTATACTTCGATTGCGATTGCCAACCTGCTGCTGGTGACTGGAAACTTTATGCGTCCGGGTGCAGGTGCATACCCGCTTCGCGGACATAACAATGTTCAGGGTGCTGCCGATATGGGCACGATGCCGGACATTTTACCGGGCTACCAGCCGGTGACGAACGATGCCATTCGCGCCAAGTTCGAAGCGGCCTACGGCGTACAGATTCCGAATCAACGCGGACTGGACAACATTCAAATGCTGGAGGCGATTAAAACTGGTGAGCTCAAAGCGATGTATATCGCTGGAGAAGAGATGGCATGGGTGGATGCGGACTCCAACCATACCCAGGATATGCTTGCCAATTTGGATTTCCTTGTCGTCCAGGATGTATTCCTGAGCAAGACAGCAGAATTCGCAGATGTTATTTTGCCAGCCGTACCTTCACTGGAAAAGGACGGAACCTTCACCAATACCGAACGTCGTGTACAACGTTTATACGAAGCGCTTCGCCCTGCGGAGAACAGCAAACCGGATTGGTGGATTTTCAGCCAATTTGCCAAGCATATGGGATTTGATTGGGATTATAGTCATCCGCGTGAAATTTTTGAGGAGATGGCGTCGCTTACCCCATTTTTCTCCCAATGTAATTATGACGTATTGGAAGGCTGGAACAGCTTCCATTGGGGATCGCCGGATGGCAGCAATACACCGCTGTTGCATACCAACGGCTTTAATTTCCCGGATAAAAAGGCGCGTTTGGGACTTTTCGAATATGTACCACCGGTACAGTTCCCGGTTGAATTCGATCTGACCTTGAATAACGGCCGGCTGCTTGAACAATTCCATGAAGGTAATATGACAACCAAATCAGCAGGTATCCAGCTCAAGCTCCCCAAAGTATTTGTGGAGGTGTCACCCGAATTGGCTGAGGAGCGCGGAGTCCAAAACGGATCGCTGGTCCGATTGGAGTCGCCTTATGGTGCGGTCAAGCTGCGTGTTCTGGTCACGGACCGGGTACAGGGAACTGAAATCTATGTACCCATGCACTCCACCAGCCATGATGGTGCTGTAAACCTGTTAACCGGTGGAGCCTTCGACGTGATTACCCGCACACCGGCCTATAAACAAGCCAAGGTTCGGATGCAAGTTTTGGAGGTAGACGGTCAAAATCCGCTGCCGCGTATCAATCCACGCTACAAAAAGCGCCATCCGCAAAACGGGGTTGAAGTGGACCGTAAGTGGAATCGTCCCGGTTACGTCGATTTGGTGGATCAAAAGTAAGGAGGTCGGACTCATGGCTAAGCCTATTTCAATTGTGAGAAAACGTGTTTTGACAGAAGAAGAACGACAACAACAATCACTGGATCAGCTTACTGCTGATCTGGCAGACAACGGGCCCGCATTGCAGAAAACGCTCGAAATTGTACGTGAGCTGCACGACAGCGGTCTTCTCGAAGCAGCACAGTCTATGCTGAAAGCCAAAGAAAGCATTGCCAAAATCGCTGTGGGACAAGCGACGCGCAAACCAGTAACAAATATCATCAATAATCTGATGGGAGCAGCCGGAATGCTGTCCGAGATAGACCCCGAGCTGATGAACAAGCTGGCAAGCAGTGTGACTTCAGGCCTGAGCGAAGCCGAAGAGCATCTTCAGCAGCAAAAAAAGACCCGGCTGCGCGATCTCATGAAGGCGATGAATGATCCGGATGTAAACCGGGCGATGGGCTTTGGCATTCATTTTCTTAAAGGGATGGGAAAAGGGCTGTCCAATAAATAGCTAATACAACGTTCCCTTAGTGTGCAATCTTGGCAGCTACAGCTTCGGTATGACGTTTGCGAAGAGGATCGTGGTGACACAACGATTGGAACAACGGTCCATTCGCGGAGCGTCCACACCGAGTTCCCAAGTCGATCCTTCTCCAGAAAAAAAGCTGTCCCAAGCAGCTATTTCATGGCTTTTGGGACAGCTCTTTTATTTTTTATCCACCTGCAATAGCGTCACCGTTTTCAACGAAACGGCATCTTTGATTTGCTCCTCCGCGATGACCTTCAGTTTAAGCAAGCTGGCTATCTTCGTAGTATCCGGCTTGGAAAACAAGCGCCATAGCTGCGGATCTGGCAGTGAATTATACAGCTTGGTGTGATCATATTCCTTGCGGTGCTGCTGCACAACCTTGACGCGGTAACTGCCAATTTCCCATTCTGCCACTCCCTGCTGGGCGCAATGCTCCGTAATATCATGACGCAGATCATTCAACTCGCCTTCAATTTCTTTCTGCTTCTGCTTTAGCTGATAGTAGCGACGCACCTTGTTTTCCAAATCCATCACGCTCCTCTGCTTATATATGTATGCTTGCAGGAGCGTTTTAGGACAGGTTTGTAATGTAAGAAAACACAGTGTATCTGCAAAAGCATTTCCCGGGTAATGGAATGAGCCATAACAGCAAATATTACTGCGCAATCGGAGCTTTATTTAGGCACATTCGCGCCCGGATTTACAGGCCCTGCGCCTTTGGACTCTCCTTTGCGCTTCATATAATTGGCCCAGTATGCCGTCAGAATAGGTACCAAAATGGAGGTTACAATGACCGAAGCCGCAACTAATGCCGTTGCTGATTGTGCTACAGGCAGAAACTCAGGCTTGATGTTGGCGACAATGACCGGGTTCGCTACCGCTGCACCTGCCGTACTGGAGGCTGCAATCCCTGCCGTACCATTGCCGCCGCCGATATATTTATCCGCCAGAATCAGTGGGATACCCGTAATAATAATGACAAAGATGCCTAACAAAATACCAAGCACGCCCGTCTGGGCAATGACACTCAGGTCAATGGAACAACCAAGTGCAAAGCCGAAAAATGGAATCAGGGCTTGAGTTGCGTTACCAAAGTATTTACGGAAATCGTGGTCCAGATTGCCTAATGCAAAGCCGACCAAAAATGGTAATACAGCGCCCACAAATGTCTGCGGCTCAAAAACGGCCAATCCGGTACTGCCCAAAATCAGCATCGTCACCAATGGACCCGATTCCAGGGACATCAGCACGAATGCTCCCGCCTCTTCCTTGGAGCCATATTGCTGCATAATAGAGGCGTACAGCCCGCCGTTGGTCATATCCATGGCGGAAATCAGCGCCAGTACGGACAAACCTGCAAACAGCCCGCTTTCCACACCACCCACAGGCAGCAGTCTGGACGCAATGATCGCCACTACCCAGGCGACTGCGATTTTAGTCAATACAAGCGTACCTGATTTACGTAATACAGTACCTGTCGCCCGAACATCAATGGAAGCACCCATACAAAAAAACCACACGGCTAAAATGGGTACTGTCCCCGTCATTAGCCCCTTGGTAAAAGATCCAAAATAGTCTCCTGCCCATGGCGTAAACGTATGAAATAGTGCGCCAATAAACAGCGGCACCAGCATAATGCCCCCTGGAATTTTATCAATGCTTTGTTTAATTTTCATAACTTCGTTCAACCCTTTCGTTTTTGCCAATGCAAAAACAAGGCCGGTTTATTTGCGGCTCAGGCCGAGATCAGGAATCAGTCTTGCGAAGGTATTATGGCTCTCCTTCAACTGCTGTGCGAATGCCTCTGCATCCTTGACACGCAGTCCTAACCCATGCTTACGCATTTCCTCCCTGAATTCCTCGTCCTCAGTCCCCTTGATCAGTGCGTCTGCCAGCGTCCCGGCAATGTCATCCGGTGTATCCTTTGGTACAGCCAGCCCTCTCCAAGTGCCGTTAAAATGTACACGCAGCCCAGTTGCCTGCTGAAGTGTCGGCACACTTGGAAACGCTTCCGAAATAGTATCTGCCTGGATAGCCAGTATGCGAAGCTTCCCTTGGTCCACATATGTTTTCACTTCTGCTGGACTGACGGGTACAGCATCCACGAATCCGCTCATCAAAGCGGAAACGGCTGGCCCCGCCCCCTCATAAGGGATATGAGTGAAGCGAACACCGCTTTTCTGCTCCAGCATCGCGGCAGCGAGGTGCCAGATGCTCCCCGTGCCTGCATTGCCCATTTTCAGCTTGCCGGGATGGGCCCTGGCATCCTCAAGAAATGCCTCCGCTGTCTTCCACGGCGCATCCGCCCTGACCGTAATGGCAGAAGGGTCCATATTGGTTTGAAGCAGCGGCTTAAAGCGCTCATAGGTGAGCGGCAGCAGTCCCAAATGGGGTAACGTAGTCAGCTCCGCAACCAGATACGTTACAGTGTAGCCATCCGCCTGCGCCTCAGCCCCCTCCATCAGCCCAACGGAGCCGCCGCCTCCCGTCCGGTTAACGACGATGATCGGCTGACCGAGATGCTTTTCAGCGGCCTTTGCCAACGCTCTGGCGGTAATATCTGTACCGCCCCCCGCCGCATAAGGAACGACAAGCGTAATTGGCTTCGCAGGAAATGTACTGCTGTGATCCCGCAGGGTGCGGTGATCCACATATTCACTGATACTCAAGGCAGAAAGCATAGCTACTCCTGCCGCAACCAGCACATATTTTTGCCATGACTTTTTCTTCATTTCGTGCCCTCTTCTCCAAAAAATAAACCGGGTCAACTATGAACCCGTTTTCACCCCCCAACGTATTCGGCCATGTTTTGCGCTTACATAAAGCCAATGTACCGCACCGTGGAGGGCCACAGCTATCGCTTAATCTTCGTATTTATCCTCTAAAACGCCAGCGTCTCGACCTTTTGGTCGATCTGCATATTCATTAGAACATTTGCTGATTTCCCGGAATTTTCCGGGAGTCACCTGTTTATGCTTGCGGAATACACGAATAAAGCTATTCTCATTCCGGTATCCGACCTGGTCTGCAATTTCACTAATTTTCAAATGGGTTTCGCACAGTAAAGCACATGCTTTTTTCATACGTAATCCAGTCAAATAGTCGTAAACGGTACTCCCCGTCTCTTCCTTGAACATGCTGCTCACCGAGGATACACTCATGTGAACCTGATCCGCAATCTCCTGAAGCCCTATGTTTAAATGCAGATGATGCTCCATATAATCCATCATTTCTTGCACACGCACAAAATCCTTGGATTGTCTGCGTCCATTCCATTTTTCTTCCATATCCGTCAAAATGACGACCAGCAATGCCTCAATGTCTTGCAGATCCTGCGTCAGAATCTGATTCCAATGGTAATCAGCAAGCTTATCCGGCGGTGTCACACTTTGGGTGGTACACCATTTTAGCAAATCTTCCAGCAATTCATGGACAAAGAGGTAAACTTGGGCTGGAGCTGTCCTGTGAAGACGAAGCTCTTCTATCCATTGGCCGATCAGCTTGGCACTTGCACCCGGTTCCTGTGACTCCAGAGTATGAATCATTTCAATCCGCCGATTGTCCAGCATCGTTGAATCCCGAGTCTGCTCCTGTGGCAGCACATCCGCTGAGCCATCCTTTTCCACATATACGTCGCAGTCCATATTTGTATGTGAACGTCCATACCCCTCATACAAACGCAGGTTAAGGGCCTCTTTTCCTTTTACGTAGGACTCCCGCGCCTCTTGAATATCTTTGACTACATGACCAACTCCAATAGAAATCGTCAAAGGAAGATGCTCACTGACAACCTGGATTAGCCTGTCTACACTTTTGTAAAGCACAATGCCCTCCTGGACAGCAGTTTCCGTACCAGCTTCGTATGCTTTCTCGCCGAACTGTAGCAGCACAATAAAGCCACTTTCCTCATCCGGCGCGCTTACCGCTTTCCAGCAAGGCTCCAGCGTCTCCAGCAAAATATTGTTCAGCGCATACTTAAGCAGCATCGCATCCTCTTCTGGAAAACTTGCGGCCCACGTGGAATATCGGTCGATCGACACGATCATGACAACCAGGGGATTGCCGTCCCAATCGGAAAAATACTGCTCCCATTTCATCCGCATTTCCTGTATGCCCATTCTACGCTGGATGACATCTTCAATATATTTGGAACGCAGCTCTGGCAGGCTTCGCTCAACCACCAGTGAATTGCGGTGGAACTCTCCAACCAGCTTGCTAATCACAGGCTCCAGGTCGTACAACCCTCCTTGGCGCGTTCCCTTATTGCCCGAATTCAACAGGCTATTAATTTTTTTCATGGGGCGAAAAGCCGCATAATTGTAATAGTAGACCGCTGAGCACCCAGCCAGTATAGAGATAAAGGCCAGCCACAGCATCATATTGCGCGCCAGCTTTACATTTTTCAGGAGCTTGTCCATAGGAACGAGCGATACCAGGCGCCAGCCCGTTACATCAGAAAAGGTCTGGTTTGCCATATATTCCATATCCCCTATCTCTACATAAGCATAGGGACTCACATCCAGCTCTTTCAAAACTCTGTCCATCTCATTTAAGGGTACGGACGATCTCAGCTTGGGATAGATCAGTTCACCTTCCAGATCATACACGTATTGCGAGTTGGATAAATGAATATACAGTTTGGAGAAAAAACGGTCGTAATCCAGATTGATCAGCACCGCACCAATGACCTTCCCATCCGCTACAATCGGCCTGGCCAGCGATAGCAGCTCTACCGTCCCATGCTGAGGATCTGTGCCATACCACCTCCGCTTAATCAGTAGCGGCTTCCTGTGGATGTCCTGAATCCAGGGAACCCACGTGGTATCCGGTGCCTGTTTCCAATCAGGCAAGAAGCCGTAATTGCTGGACACAAGCGCATGATTCTGCAATGAGATCACTTCAACCGAATCAATCTCTTCATGTGAAGAAAGGGCTTTCAAGTATTTTTGGAGTCGCTTTATTATGGAAGCGCTGTTGGATAGCGAATTTCCATCTGCTTGGATACGAGCAAATGCCTCCACATCGGGGTGATAAGCCGCATCAAGTGCCATGTTATCTGACTCACGAAAAGCACGATTGGTCACATCCAGATTAATTTGCAGCAGTTCTATATTAGGTGTGTTCAGCTCGGTATCCAAACCTTCACGATACCTCGAATAGGATAGCAGGCCAATCCCGCTAATAACGAACGAAACGCATAGAGTAAGCAGCAGAATCAGTCTTGTCTGTTTATTTTTCAGCATTAGTCGAAGCTTAAGTCGCAACATTCCCGTAACTTCATCCTTCCGGACTTCCTTCTCCATCTTTCTCTTGCTCAGGATGTAGATATAATGACATACTCTCCTAAATCTATTTGACACCAGATAGGGAATTCCCTGCCTATATATAACGGAATTTCAGAGAAGTTACATCTTTTAAAATCAAAAAGAAGAAGTCCCCCTTGACAAGGGTAAGACTTCTTCCAGATCATTTCGTGCTGTTTAGCTCGTTTTCTCCACCTGGAAACGATCCAGCTCGCGCTGCATCTCCTCGCGAATCTGACGAAGCTCTTTCACCTTCTCAGCCGATTCCTCAAAGGAACGCTTCTGTTCCACCGTGGATGCCGTAATTTCTTCACTGCCTGCGGCAGACTGCTGAGTGATAGCACTCATATTTTCGATAGCTTGCTGCACCTGTACGCTTAATTCCCGCGATACATTCATATCTGTCGATAGCTTGCTGACTTGGCTAGCAATTTGCTGCACTTTGCCACTAATCTCTGCGAACGATTCGCCGGTGGAGGAGGTTGCCTTCTCCTGCTCACGGAACAGCTCCTGACTTTGCGCCACAGAAGTCTTCACCTTATCCATGGCCTGTGTAATACTCTCAACAGCAGTATAAATTTGCTTGACAGCGGACTCTGATTGGTTTGCCAGTTTTTTCACTTCATTGGCTACGACGGCAAAGCCTCTCCCCGCTTCACCTGCACGTGCAGCCTCAATGGAAGCATTCAAGGACAGCAGCGACGTCTGGCTGGCAATTTCAGATACGTAGCCGGTCATGGTTGTAATCTCGGCTGCATTGGCCTCCAGCTCCTTGACCGTCTGTTCCACTTCGGCCATCGCTGAACGATTTTCCGCAACGATGCGCAGTTGATCGCTCATGACCTGCGTACCCTGCTCAACGGCACGCAAAGCATCCTCACTATACGCGGTCGACTGCGTCGTTTCCAGCAGATTGGCCTCAAACTTCTGCTGCATCTCGTCCACCACACCAACCGTCGTCGACAGATCCTCGGCAATTTTCTGGCTGCCTATCGCCAGTTCCTCCGTTGACGTGCTGACTTGGGTCACAATTTCCTTCATGGCTTCATTATGCTGATCAATATCCCTAGCCATCAGATCGACACGATTGCCTGCCTGATCAATGGAAAGAACGATGGTACGCAAGTTGCCAATCATGACCCGGAACGACTCGTTGAGCTCATCCAGCTCATCGCGTCCTTTCGTTTGGGCGAGCTGCACGGTCAGATTTCCCTCGGCAATTTGCTTTGCGGCATCCGTTAACTTGCGGGTTCTGAGGGCAAGCTGCCTGGAGGTATATGTATTATATAGCCCGACCGCCACCATAAGAAGAACAGCACCTGCCAAGGCCAATTGCCAGGTAAAACGAATGCTCTTGGTTAAGTCCTCTGTGTATTCGTCATAACGTGCCTTAGTCAGCAGGTCCAGCATAAATACATCGTTTTGAATCCCTTGTACACGCATGGCCTCCCGCTTGGACTCCGGGCTATTTTGAGTGCTCATTGCTTTTTCCGTTGCTGCCTTAAACTTGCTGAATTTGGTTTTAATCGTATTCAGACGCTTTTGCTGTGCTTCAGTCTGCATCATGCCCTGCGAAAGCAATGTAATCGTTTTTTCAGACTGAGTCAGCTGCTTCGACACGTCGGCTTTGTTGCTCTCCGTCATGGAAGAAGAATAATTTTGCAGTGCCTGCCCCGATTGAATCAAATAAGCATTGAGCTGCTGTACATTTAACATAGCAGGGACAAGATTGCTGCTTTGCGAGTTAATACGTAGTAATTCGAAAATAATATATGCCACTAAAGCCAGGCAAGCGATCAGGGAAACCATCGCGTTCAGCACCAGTTTACCTTGCAGTTTCATCAACATTCATCCTCCGTTTTGCGAAAATTTATTGGGCAGGTACCACAAGTGCGCCGGACTTGATTTTTTCCTTTAAATCATCCAGCAACTTTTGCTGCTCCGGATTCAGTGTCACGACACGAATAGGTGCTAATCCTATCCCATCCTCCGCAAGACCGAACACCATATTCTTGTCCGTAAATTTTCTTTGATGATCTGCAAAGCCTGTGACTGCTTTATATATCGCAATGTCCACATTTTTAATCATTGAGGTGACAACCGCTTTTTCCGCAATGAAAAACTGATCGCTGTCGACACCAATAGCAAATTTCTGCTGTTTTTGTGCCTCCTGTAACGCACCTACGCCCGTAAGACCTGCTGCTGCATAAATAACATCAATCTGATTCCGATTGATCATATCCTGTGCAATCTCCGTGCCTAGCTCCGGCTTTCCAAAATCTCCGGCATACGTCGCGGTGATTTTGGCATCCGGCTTGACTGATTGAACTCCTGTGCGATATCCGGCCTCAAATTTTTTTAACAGGGGAGACTCCACGCCTCCGATAAAGCCTACCTGCTCTGTGTGACTCGTCAAACCTGCGACGACTCCGGCCATAAAGCTGCCCTCTTCTTCTTTAAAGGTGATTGAAGCCACATTCGGTAAATCCGATTTTTCATCCACGATTAAAAAGCTGCGGTCCGGATATTTTTTAGCAACGGCTTCCAGACTGTCCTTTACCATGTAACCCAATCCAATGATTAAATCAGCTTTTTCTTGTGCAAGCTGCTCAAAAGCAGCATCATACGTCTTGGTCTCCGAAATTTCCCGGTATTCAAACACAATTTTCCCTTCATCCCGTGCCTTGATCAAGCCTCGGAAAGCAGCGTCGCTGTAAGATTGGTCGCCCAGACCAATGTCTGACAGTACGATTCCCACCTTCATGGGCTGCGCCTTGGTTTGTGCTGCCGATTGTCCACATGCCCCCAGCAGTAATGCAAAAATGATGACTATGGGAACCCACCTAAAAGTTAATAATACAGCTCGCTTCTTCATGAACATATCACCTCAACATTATTTGCAAATCCCCAACATCTTTATATCGGTTGTAATAGCAGATTTTTTCATGATAATTTCTGTAAATTCAGTTCTTTTATTTTATTATGAGAAAATAAATAGGACTGATCCTCAGGCTTGAATCACGTCGCCTAACAATCAGTCCCCAAATCTATTTGCTCTTACTCCATTTGGAAGCAATCACATCTGCTTTACTTTCTATTAAATCCATGACTTCCTCTCGGTGTTTCGCCTTGAACCAATCGATCATGTCCACCAAATCGTTGCGGTCCAATAATTTAACCCCGTTCACAGCAGCAAGTGTTTTACAGGAATCGGTATAACGCCCGGAGGTAATGACGACAGACTTGTCTGCCGCATAATAACGCATAGAGGTATAAATTTCTTGCACGGCACCCAACCCTACCGGATGTTGCACACCATAGCGCTTAGCCTGGATTACGATTCTGTCGCCTGCACGGTCTGTAAACACGAGATCCGCGCCAAAATCCCGGCTGCCGGTGGTTTTATAGATGTCTTGATAGCCGAGGGCGGATAAGAGCCGCTGCAAATAAAGCTCAAATTCCGAGCCGTCCTCCATCCGATCGATATCCTGAATTCCGATTTTCCGTGGGTCCAGATCGCGTAAAATTCGATTCCGGCGACCACGTATAAGTGCCCTTATCATAAGTGCAAGCAACACGAAGACTACAATGAGTCCTATCCCTAATTCCCTATATGCGGATAATTGCTCCAGCAGCATTTCTCTTCCCCTTTTCTACAATAGACGTGCAGTCGCAGTGTCACTAACAGATAAGTCCTATGTTATACCTGGCCCACACGTATTGCATCTCCCATGTTACACTCACATTAACATCATAAAAGCCCCGCCAGATTCGACGGGGCTATCTTCGTCTTGCCTCAAAGCTCTCTAAACTCAATACTCCGCAAAATTATTCACGATTCAGTAAAGACTCTCCGGCGATGCCAGGCTGAGTCATTTGATACGGGTCCAAAATAATGTCCAGTTCTTCCTCGGTCAGGACATTATACAGCAAACACAGTTCACGCACCGATTTTCCTGTCGTGATGGCCTCGCGTGCAATACGGGATACGACTTCATATCCGAGATGAGGATTAAGTGCTGTAATAATGCCTACACTATTTTCCACATATTCACGACACCGCTCTACATTGGCTTCAATTCCGTCCACACAATGGATACGGAAAACGTTGAAGCCTTGCTTCATAATTTCCAGCGATTGCAGCAGGTTGTAGACAAGCACAGGCTCCATTACATTCAGCTCCAGCTGCCCTGCCTCAGAAGCCAGACAGATCGTATGGTCGTTTCCAATGACCTGAAAAGCAATTTGGTTAATGACCTCACACATTACCGGATTGACCTTGCCCGGCATAATGGATGACCCCGGCTGACGAGCAGGCAGGCTCAGCTCTCCAAGACCAGCACGCGGCCCGGAGGCCATCAGACGGATGTCATTTGCCACCTTGGACATGTTCATCATACAAATTTTCAGCGCAGCAGATACTTCGGTGTATGCATCCGTATTTTGTGTAGCATCCACGAGATTCTCGTCAGCTTCCAGAGGGAAGCCGCTAACCTCTGCCAACACCTCAGCGACACGCTGAATATAACGACGGTCTGCGTTCAAACCGGTACCAACCGCAGTCGCACCCATATTAATCGTCAGCAGATGCTGCTTGGTCGCACGAACGCGCCCGATATCACGGCCCAGCACACGCGCATAGGCCTGAAACTCCTGTCCCAGGCGAATCGGCACCGCATCCTGCAAGTGGGTCCGGCCCATTTTAATCACACTGTCAAACTCTTTCGCCTTACGGGAAAACGCTTCTTGAAGCTCACTCATGGTGACCAGCAACTGATCAATCATACTTAATACAGCCAGATGGACTGCTGTAGGAAAAGCGTCGTTGGTCGATTGCGCCATATTGACATGGTTATTGGGGCTGATCTCCTGATAATCTCCACGCTGCTTGCCCATCAGCTCCAGCGCCCGGTTTGCAATCACTTCATTGGTGTTCATATTAATAGACGTGCCTGCGCCGCCCTGAATCGGATCAACGATGAAATGGTCATGCAACTGCCCTTGAATGATCTCGTCAGCTGCCTGGATGATGGCCTCTGCTTTGGGGCGATGCAAACGAGTCAATTCCATATTTACCGTCGCTGCTCCCTTTTTGACGATCGCCATGGCCTTAATCAACTCAGGATGCAACCGTTGGCCTGTAATTGGAAAATTTTCTTTTGCCCTCAGGGTTTGTACACCATAATAGGCGTCTGACGGCACTTCCTTGTTACCTAAAAAATCATGCTCCAGCCTCATATTCTTCGATTCCTCCGCTGTGTGTGCTACGATCTTCAATCCAGACCAGCCGAATTGACCATACAGAGACCTTGGGACGGTCCCTCCTTCATTATACGTTCCCATTCCCGTGCTTTTCCAGTCGAATTAACGCGAAAAAAGGTTACGCTATTTTATGACAAGTTATGATTTCCTGTATATACCATGATTATTCGACAAATGCTCAACAATGATCAGCATGCGGATTCAAGGGCTTATAATAATATCGCGTGGCATGCAGCTGACCATCAGCCGATCTGGCATAACCCGGTATCACGCCCGCTTCTATAAAGCCGATGGACTCATATAGTCTATTGGAAGGATCACCCACCCGTGTATCCAGCACCAACAACGATCTATCCTGACGCAGTGCCTCTTCTTCCGCCGCCTTCATTAACCGCCGTGCAATCCCAAGCCTGCGCCCGGAAGGATGCACCATAAGCTTTGCAATTTCCGCACGATGAGTAGCGTTGGCTTTTTGAGCCAAATGAAGCTGAACCGTGCCCACAGGCACTCCGTCCTTCTCGGCAATCCACAACACCACATCATCCTTAAGCACACTATTCCAGTAAGCAGCTGCTTCCGGATAGGTCAGTGGTGGTAAAAAGCCTATAGAGGCACCGTCTGTCACCACGTCGATTAACAGTCGAGTCAGTGTATCTGTCACTTCTTCGTTCAGAGCTTGGATAGGATAGACTATTATTTTGTTAGACACTATGATTCCTCCCAATGGCGTTACTTCCGCTACTATTTCTGCTACTGCTCTGCCATATAAAGGAGCTCCCATAGATGACCATCTAAGTCCTGAAAGCTCCATCCGTACATAAAACCATGATCCTGAGGTTCGTTCGAAGGCTTGCCTCCCGCTTCCAAAGCCTTGTGAACAATCTCGTCCACCTTTGCTCGGCTCTCCACCGATAAAGCGATAATCGCTTCCGTGCTTTTGGTTGCATCTGAGATCTCTTTTGTCGTAAAAGCTTTAAAGCGCTCTTCAACCAGCAGCATGACAAAGATATGCTCACTAACCACCATACAGGTTGCATGTTCATCGGTGAATTGAGCATTAAATTCAAATCCAATTGCAGTGAAAAAATCAATGGAGTGCTGCAGGTTTTTAACCGGTAAATTCACAAAAATTTGTTTGGCTGTTACTCCCACGGCATTTCACCTCTTCATACGTCTTAAAATTTTTTCTCATACTGCTTCTCAAAAAAGATAACTTAACTATCGTATAAAGTCAAATAATCTGACATATACATGATCCATTGCTGCCAATTCAGCTTATCCAGGGTCCGAGATAATACAGTCGCTGCGCTACATATAGACCGATCCTGACAGTCGTGGGTAATCGCTGCGCTTCCTTTTCCAGCAAGCCCTCATGTAAAAAGCAAAAATGAATTCTTCTTGCCGTAGCATAATCAGATCATATTATTGTAAACTTGTTCTAATACAGAAAAAGGTGGCACATACGCTATGGAGCATTTGCTTAACGATCAAGTTAAAAACATTCAAATCAGTGGTATCCGCAAAATTGCCAATAAGGTTGCCACATTGCCCGGAACCCTGTCCCTTACGATTGGACAGCCGGATTTCCCTACCCCTGCGCATATTATGGAGGCCGCCCATCGAGCGATTAACGAAGGACGCACCACATATACGCCTAATCCCGGACTACCCGAGTTACGTGAAGCCGCAGCGGCATTTGTAGCCCGTAAATACGGGCTGAATTACCGTGGCCAGGATGAGGTTATCGTAACGAACGGGGCCAGTGAAGCACTGGATATTACCCTGCGCACCATTTTGTCACCCGGCGATGAAGTCATTCTACCTGTGCCAATCTACCCGGGGTACGAGCCATTGATCCGTTTGTCAGGTGGCGTGCCAGTGTTTGCCGATACTCGCAGCAGCGGTTTCAAGCTCACTGCTGAGGTGCTGGAGCCTTACCTGACCGAGCGGACGAAAGCAGTCATCCTCGGTTATCCTTCGAATCCGACCGGGCGGGTGATGAGCCGTGAGGAATTGGAAGCGGTCGCCGATTTGCTGAAGCAACGCGAACTGTTTGTCATTTCGGATGAAATATACAGCGAACTGATTTACGATGCACCCCACGTGTCCATTGCAGCACTTCCAGGTATGCGGGAACGTACCATTGTCATCAACGGACTGTCCAAGTCACATTCCATGACGGGCTGGCGCATTGGTTTTACGCTTGCACCCGCTGAAATTTCACAGCACATGGTTAAGGTTCATCAGTACAACGTGACCTGTGCCAGCTCGATCAGCCAATATGCTGCGCTGGAAGCTCTGACCGCCGGTGTGGACGATGCACTTCCGATGCGCGAAGAATACCGCAAGCGCCGTGATTATGTGCACGGAAGGCTGACAGACATGGGAATTCCGCTGGAGAAACCCGAGGGAGCCTTTTATCTATTTCCTTCCATCGTCCATTTTGGATTAAGCTCGATGGATTTCACCTTGAAACTGCTGGAAGAGCATGGAGTTGCTGTCGTGCCGGGAGATGCCTTTTCTTCCTATGGCGAAGGATACATTCGCTTGTCCTACGCTTACGGACCAGAAGTGCTTGAGCAGGGGCTGGATAAAATAGAAAGGTTTGTTAGAGGAATTGTGAGGAGTTAAGGTGGGAGGAGGCGCTACGCGGTCCATTTGATCTTCCGATCGCTGTTGCAGTGGGATTCTTGGATTGTATAAAACATTTATAGGTAAGAATCCCACAGCAAAGGCGAACGCTACCGCTTCTCCAGATTCAAATGGCCCGCTTCGCTACTACCCGCCTTAAAGTCCCCACAATTCTCTAACGTGTGTGGAGCAGCAGGGTTAAAAAACAATACTCACCGCTTGGCACGGTGAGTAAATATAAAGACAGCCCTTGAATTTGAACTTATCCCCTGTCAAGTTGACAGTAAAGAAAATGTCCTTAAACTAAGCTGCTTGAGTCCGGTATTCAACCGGGCTTTTGTTGTTTAAACCAAGCTGGATACGTTTCAGTTAGTTTTAGTGTTCCCAGTACCGCATGTTAACTTAACCTTTGTGAACAAATTAAAGCTCCCTGGCAACCACATTTGCTTATGATATTCCTCTATTTTTCCATTAATTTATTGAATATCTCTCTATCTTTGGAAGTAAAGTCGGAAATCCGTTTCTTTTGCTCGTATGTGTTGGTACTTGAATCCAATTTAATGAAGCTATTTTCACCAACCACATATACGATATTTTTTTCTATCTCATAAGACAGAACGTTATCAATCACTGAATTTGGTGCTTCAATTTGATGAGTGTATAGTATTGGAGGCTCACCCGATCCTCCTCCCCTGTAAATCTGAAAAGTCCCATCGCCAAAAAACTCTAACGTATCTTTGCCATAAGGGTACTTACGTATCGTATCATCTCCAGAATTTGATAGTAAAATTAGAGTAGTAGCTATAACTAGTAGAGAGATCAAGATATATCTACGCTTCATCTGCGATTTATTCCTCACTTCCAAGCTTTTCTTGCATCAGTTACTGTAACATAAGATGTATACTCATTGAGTGTTCCCCATGATCTTTAATTTCAAGAGTCAGTATTTTTGCTTGTATATGTTTTTGATATAGTTCTTCTTGTGTACAACCACATTTGCTTATGATATTCCTCTATTTTTCCATTAATTTATTGAATATCTCTCTATCTTCGGAAGTAAAGTCGGAAATCCGTTTCTTTTGCTCGTACGTGTTGGTACTTGAATCCAATTTAATGAAGCTATTTTCACCAACCACATATACGATATTTTTTTTTATCTTATATGACACAATATTATCAACAGCGTTTTCCAGTGGATCAGCAAGATGATTATAAAGTATTAAAGGGTCGTGCGGCCCCCCTCTAAAAATTTGAAAAGTCCCATCACCAAAATATTCTACGGTATCTTTGCCTGATGGGTATTTATACTTCGTATTATCCCCAGAATTCACCAGGAAAATTAGAGTAGTAGTTGTAACTAGTATAGCAATCAAGATAAAGATGTATCTACGCTTCATCTGCAATTCACACCTCACTTCCAAGCTTTTCTTGCATCAGTTACTGTAACATAAGATGTATACTCATTGAGTGTTCCCCATGATTCCATTAAATTTGTTAGATTGGCCGCAGCCCAACCGAGTTTGTTGTGCCCAGTAAACATTTGTTTAAAATTATATTCGAAATTATATATATCATAATATATTGTAGTAATTTTCCATTGCCCGTCAACGTAATTTCCATTTATTTCATAATACATGTTGTGAAAAGCATTATATAAATCTTTATCACTTTCTAATCCCTTAGATCCATTATATGAAAAACTTTTAACTTTATTAGCATTAGCTTTTTTGACTTCGTCATTAACTATTGCGATGTGCTCTTTAGATTTTTTAACTTGCTGCGCCTCATATGACCATTCGTTAAAGTGTAAATTCCCTGGTTTGTAATCAAGTGAATGTTGAAGTAAATTGGCTGTGATGTCCCCGTACTTCTTTCGAGCTATAGGAACAGCTACTAATGTAAATGCTTTACGATCAGGATAATGTATTACGGTGTCTGTCGAATCTTTTACCTGTTCTACACCTCGCACCCAAGCCTTTTCTAGTTCTACCATAGGATTTTCAAACGGAAAAGTATTATTTCCAGCATACACTGACATATTCTTACTATATGCGCCTTCCAGTACTTCCTGCGAGACATCAGACAGATCCTTTTCTCTTGTTTCCTTAGGTTCTAACTGAGGGCTGTATTGAATTTTTCCCAATTGATCTTCTTTTTGTTTTAAAACAAGTTCAAACTCAAGTATCTCTCTGCTGGTATCAATTTGTTCTTGATACTTATCTACATAAGCGTGTGTAAACGCAATTTCTCGGATCGTGTTTTCATTTCTCACGATTTGGATGTTACATTTTCGATAGTAATCCTCACTATCAGGTTTATATTCTGTGTTTGCCCATGTATACAGCATGTTGGAATTATCCGCATTGCCTATAACTGAAGGAAGCGAATGAAGCGGAATTTTGCTCCGAATATGTAGTGAATGTGCCAAAATTGAAGACTTAGCTGAAAGGTTTTTGGAACTATTGTTCATATAAGTAAAACCAATGATTTCACCTTTTACAAACTCGATTGGCTCACCACCGGATTTGCGTTCTATTCTTAATGAAATGCTCATTGAAGTAATCTCCTCTGTTGATTTAATCTAGTTCTGTAGGAAAAATTTATAAAACAAATTTCCAAATATTAATATATACGAAAAATATTAAATAGTAAACATATTTTAAACTTGATAAAAGACGTAAAAAAATCCCTTTTGAATATAGATAGTTAGGGGGCTTATTCCAAACTGTCTACTCAAAAGGGATAATAGCAAACCACCCATACAGGTGATTCAACGGCCTGTTCGCTCTTCCTCTACTCCCTCACCTCGGCGTGGGATTCATGGATGCGTTGCTTTAAGCACGACGCAGCGGAGGGGGCGGAATGGTGCTGGACAAGCGTAAACGGTCGCCTTTAAATTCCTATTTTAACCTTTATATATCCAATCATAAAAAATCGGAATTTAACAGCGATGGTAAGCACCATCCGCCACCGCAGCGACCTTTAAAGCTCAAAACCTGAATCCACGCGCCGCTCCATTATTTTAAATGCATTTTGAATTGCAGGAATAACTCATTATAATGAGCTAGCATCCGCTTGCCAAGATTGTCGTATACCTCCAGCTTGTCGGTAATTTCGGACGGTGGGTAGAACCGCTCATCGCCAGAAATATCTGCAGGCAGCAGCTTTTTACCCTCTTTGTTAGGAGTAGAGTAGCCTACAAACTCGGCATTTTGAGCGGCTACATCGGGCTGCATCATAAAATTGATGAATTTATGGGCCGCATCCACGTGGGTAGCCGTTTTGGGAATAACCATGTTATCAAACCACAGGTTGGAGCCTTCATCCGGAACGATGTAATCCAGCTTGTCGTTCTGATCCATGATTTCCGACGCATCGCCGGACCAGACAACACCAGCTGCAGCCTCCTCGTTAGCCAGCAGCATTTTAATCTCATCACCAACAACGGCCTTGACATTCGGCGCTAACTTCTCCAGCTTCGTCAAAGCTTGCTGCAAATGCGCCTTGTTTGTATCATTCAAGGAATAGTGGAGACTGTTCAGCGACATGCCCATAATCTCCCTAGCTCCATCGACCAGCAGCAAATTGTTGCGCAGCTTCGGGTCCCACAGGCCATCCCAGCTATGAAAATCAATGCCTTTGGTTAGCTCCGGATTAAACACGATCCCGACCGTACCCCAAAAATACGGAACCGAGTATTCGTTGCTTGGGTCAAATGAAAGGTTCAGAAAATGAGAATCCACATGCTTCAAATTCGGCAGCTTGCTGTGATCCAGCGGAAGCAAAAGGTGCTCCTGCTTCATTTTAGCCAGCGCATACTCCGAAGGAACCGCGACATCAAACGAAGTTCCACCCTGCTCGATTTTCGTCAGCATCGCCTCATTGGAGTCAAACGTCTGATAAATGACGGTAATCCCCGTCTCCTTCTGAAACCTTTCCAGCAGCTCAGGGTCAATGTAGTCTCCCCAGTTGTACACCGTCAGCGTATTGCCACCAGAGTAGCCCTGACTGGAGTTGAGCCAAGCCGCCACCCCCATCAGGCTAAACGAGATAATAAAAATGGAGAGAAATACGCGCACAAGCGACTTCATCTAGGCACCCCCATTTCCGCTGCAGGCTCTTTTTTCCCGTTACGGTTCGCCTTGCGCATAATAAAGTAATAGCCCACCACCAGCAGCACTGTAAACAGGAAAATGAGCGTGGACAACGCATTGATGGACAAGGAAACCCCTTGACGGGCACGTGAGTAAATTTCCACCGATAAGGTCGAATAGCCGCTGCCTGTCACAAAAAAGGTCACCGCAAAATCATCCAGCGAGTACGTTAACGCCATAAAGAACCCCGCATAAATCCCCGGCTTGATAAAGGGTAAAATGACCTTGGTCAGCACATCCATACGGCTGGCGCCCAAATCACGCGCTGCATCGACCAGAGATGGACTCATTTCCTGCAGCCGCGGCAAAATCATAATGACCGCAATCGGCACACTAAATGCAATATGGGATAACAAGACCGAATAGAAGCCCAGCTTAATCCCGACCATCGTGAACAAAATGAGAAAGGACGCACCAATAATCACGTCCGGGTTCACGATCAGCACATTGTTGAGCGACAGCAGCGTATGTTTGACCCGACGGTTCTGCATCTGGTGAATAGCCAGTGCTCCCATGATGCCAATAATCGTAGCCAATGCAGACGACAGCAACGCAATCACCAAGGTGTTAATGACAATAATGATCAAGCGAGTGTCTGCAAACACCTCTTTATAGTATTGGAGCGTAAACCCTTCAAACTTGTGCATCGTCCCGCCGCTGTTGAAGGAATAGTACATCAGATACAAAATGGGGGCGTACAACACGAGAAAAACGATCACCAAATACATATTCCCGAATCGATTTTTATTTGCCATGTCGTACCCTCCGTTTCGTTCCCGATGTGACCACCATAATGATACCCATCGCCAATATCAGGAACACAGCCACCGTAGAGCCCATCCCCCAATCCTGTGTCACCAGAAAATGCTGCTCAATCGCCGTTCCCAGTGTAATGACACGATTGCCCGCAATCAGACGGGTGATCATAAACAGCGACAGCGCTGGAATGAACACGGCCATACAGCCGGATCGCACGCCCGAAAGCGTTAACGGAAAAATGACCCGGCGAAACGCTGTCCATTTGGAGGCTCCCAAATCACGTGCTGCATCCAACAATGAAGGATTTAGCCCTTCCAACGCATTAAAGATCGGCAAAATCATAAAAGGCACAAAAATGTACACCGACACAAACACAAAGCTGGAGCTGGTAAACAGTAATTGCTGTCCCCCCAGTCCAACCATACCTAACACAGCATTCACCGGACCATAGGTACCGAAAATACCGATAAAAGCATACGTTTTGAGCAGCAGGTTAATCCATGTCGGCAAAATAATGAGCAATAGCCATAACTGCTTATGCTTGGTTCGTGTGAGCAAATACGCCGCCGGATAAGCCACCAGAAGCGAAAATACCGTAATCAAAAATGCAAACCAAAACGAGCTGAGCGTCATGCTCAAGTAAACAGGTGTCAGAAACTGTGCATAGTTGCTGAATGTGAAATGACCGTCCACATCAAATAAAGAGTAGTAAAACACAAGCACCACCGGTGCTACTACGAACAGTACAATCCATAAATAGTAAGGCAGCAAATACGCTGCTCTTGTATTACCGGACATGCTGCTCCACCTCTTCATAGGCCTCCAGACGCCGATCAAATTCTTCCTCTGTTTCCCCGAAACGCATCACATGAATCGCTTCCGGGTCAAAGTGCAGGCCGATTTCACTGCCAAGCTCCGCCTTTTTGGTGGAATGCACCAGCCATTCCTGCCCCGAATCATCATAGCAGCTAATTTCATAGTGAACACCGCGGAACAATTGAGTATCCACCTTTACACGCAGCTTACCCTCAGCCACACTGGTAATTTCCAAATCCTCCGGCCGGATCACGATTTCGATCGGTTCGTTCGGACGCAACCCACCGTCTACACACTCAAACTGTCGACCGTTAAATTCCACCTGATAGTCCGCAATCATACGCCCAGGGACAATATTCGATTCACCAATAAAATCGGCAACAAACCGGTTGATCGGTTCATCATAAATATCGTTAGGCGTGCCGCTCTGCTCAATCTTTCCTTTGTTCATGACAAAAATTTCGTCCGACATAGCCAGCGCTTCCTCCTGAT
Source organism: Paenibacillus kribbensis (assembly GCF_001705305.1). Classification (GTDB taxonomy): domain Bacteria; phylum Bacillota; class Bacilli; order Paenibacillales; family Paenibacillaceae; genus Paenibacillus; species Paenibacillus kribbensis_B. The sequence goes on along the minus strand of NZ_MCBP01000007.1, from coordinate 22,824 downwards.
CATGCGTAACGAAAATAAAGGTAATTCCAAGGCGCTGCTGCATTTCGCGCAAAATGTACTGCATTTCTGTACGCAGCTTCAGATCCAGCGCAGACAACGGTTCATCCAGCAGCAGAACCTCCGGCTCATTGACGATGGCCCTTGCAATGGCTACACGCTGACGCTGGCCCCCGGACATCTCGGAAATTTCCCGTTCGCCGTAGCCTTCCAGATTGACAAAGGACAACGCCCGTGTCACCTTTTCCTGAATGTCTTTTTTGTTCATCTTTTTGATCCGCAGACCAAAAGCGACATTTTCAAACACATTCAGATGCGGGAATAACGCGTAATCCTGAAACACGGTATTGACCTGCCGCTCATTGGCCGGAACACGATTAATGAGCTTGTCATTCAAATAAATGGAGCCCTCTGTCGGCTCTGCAAAGCCTGCAATCATACGCAGAATCGTCGTTTTACCACAGCCGGAAGGGCCCAGCAGTGTATAAAATTTACCACGCTCAATCTCAAAACTGACATTCGCCAGCACCGGGGGATCGTTGTCATATTGCTTCGTCACCCGTTCAAATCGGATGATGGTTTGCTCTCCCATAACACCCTCCTTCAAAGATTCGACTTCATTCCATTTCATTCTCTTCATTAAATATAATTATTCAGTCCGTATCATTTTACCCTTGAGACTTCCATGTAAAATAGTCTGTCAGCACACGAATGGCCACTCCGATCGCTTCTTCCGCAGGCTCCAGCTTGGCATGGTGCAAGCCATAAGGCGTATCAACACCGAGCCAGAACATCAGGCCCGGAATCCGCTCCAGAAAATATCCGAAATCCTCGCCGGTCATCGCTTCCCCGCATTCAATGAGCTGCACATCCTGCCGATCACTGACCCAGTTCATGAATTCTTCTGTCACCTTGGCTTCATTGTACACTTGCAAATAATTGGAGCCATAATGAATTTCCGCCTGGCATTCAAAACCAGCTTCCATACCGCGCACCAACGCTTCAATCCGCGATTTAACCAGTTTCATGGTACCCGCTGACAATGTACGAATGGTACCCTCCAAACGTGCGGTTTCCGCGATAATATTCTGCTTCGTGCCGCCGCTAACCTTACCGACGGTAACGACCGCTGCATCGAGCGGATTCACATTACGAGCTACAATCGTTTGCAGTTGTCCCACCAGTTGACAAGCAGCGACTACCATGTCATTCGCCTTGTGCGGATAGGCAGCATGCCCGCCTGTACCCTTCAGATCGATGAAAAGCTCCGACGTGTTGGCAAATAAAATGCCCGGACGAGTCGCAATCGTACCGACCGGATACTCCGGTGCCACATGCAGCGCGACAATTTCATCCGGCAGCCAGTCTGCCAGCTCTGCGCTATCACGCATCGGCAACGCTCCGCCCGGCCCTTCCTCGGCAGGTTGAAATATTACAACCAGATCGTCCTTCATGGAATGGCTTGCAAAATGAGTAACTATTCCCAGCCCAATCGTCATATGTAAATCGTGTCCGCAAGCATGCATATAGCCGGGATGGGTCGAACGAAACTCATACCCCGTCTCTTCTTCAATCGGTAAGCCATCCATATCGCAACGATATCCATAGCGGCGTTCGGGGGCCGTACCATGAATGAACACCATTATACCCGTACGCCATGTGCGAATTTCCAGACGCTCCTGAGGGAGCGTTCCCAAATAATTCAACAAATACTGCTGTGTTTTATATTCCTCAAAACCCGGTTCGGGAATTTGATGTAAATCTCTTCGTATTTGGACAAAAGAACGGTAATCAACTGTGCTCATTTTGTGCTCCGCCTCCTTTTTCTAGCTCACCAGCTTTTATCCGGCAAAAGAATAAAAGGACAAAAGCCCGGCGCAGCCGCCGAGCCTTGTCCGTTGTGCTTCGTCCCTAAGTTGTGTGTCAGTACATCTCATCTCTGACAAGGAATCGTTCACCTTTGGTACATTCAAAAACGTTTTTCTTACAGAACGCGTAGCTCTTTCAAAATCTCAGTTTTGGATTTCGTCTTGTCGTCGACCTGTTTGATCACACGTGCTGGTGTGCCAGCAACCACGGAGTATGGAGGCACATCTTCCGTTACGACTGCTCCGGCTGCAACAACCGCACCTTTACCGATTCGTACGCCTTCCAATACGACTGAGTTTGCACCGATCAATACTTCGTCTTCTACTATAACAGGCTGTGCGGACGGTGGTTCAATAACACCCGCAAGGACAACGCCTGCACCGATATGGCACATGTTGCCGACTTTAACACGACCGCCAAGTACAGCATTCATATCAATCATCGTGCCTTCACCAATCGTAACACCGATGTTAATCACTGCACCCATCATAATGACTGCATTATTGCCGATGCCAACCATATCGCGAATATATGCGCCTGGCTCAATACGTGCATTGATGCCCTTCAGATCAAGCATAGGCACAGCAGAGTTGCGGCGGTCATTTTCCACCACATAATCTTCCACTTTAGCGTTTGCACTATCCAGTACAGGCTTGATGTCTGCCCAATCGCCAAATACAACACCACTGTCTCCGGAAATAAAAGCTTGCACATTCTCGCCAAAGGATGCGGAAGCCAAAGCTCCTTTTACATATACTTTAACAGGCGTCTTTTTCTTGCTGTTTTTAATTACGTTGATGACTTCTTGTGTATTCATTTCGATGGACATAGTAAATCGAACAACTCCTTTATCACTTCATACGACTTCGCAAGCCGGAATGATCTTATTCTCTCATCCTTTATAGCACAAAAGTGCAGGTCTCGCAATTACAGAATAGATCTTCAGAGTGCTAAGCTAGTATCTAAAATAACAAGTTTCAGCAGTTTGACTGCCTTTGATTCATTATTGTAAGCCAGCGACCGCCCAACATCAAAACAGGGTTATTTATTAGCTTGTAAGCTCTCCAGCGATGTATAAATGAAGGATTCAAAGCCTTCAGCAGGTTCGCCTTGGGGAATGTTCACTTTCACGATGAAAGCACCCGTTGTATTTTCCACAACAATATATTGTTGTGTGATCTTCGAACCGCTCGCTTGCAAGAACAGACGGCTGCTGGACAGCTCTTGAGGCACTGCTGCTTTGTCCAGCTTTTGCACCTTGCCTATGGATGCCAGATCCTTCTCGCCTTCATTTTGAAGCTCATCCAGGTTAAAATCCGAAGGCAGCTTCGTAATCTCAGCGTAATAATGATCATCTACCGCCAAGGCTACGCGGTTTTGGTCGGGAAACAGAGACATCGGATCAAACACATATAGCGAATAGCCCTCTCCTTGTGCCAATGTAGCCGTCTGCGTTTCCTTTTTCCCTTCAAGAGTAAGCTCAAAGGCTTGCGTTTTCGAGCGTTCCCCGCCTACTGCTTGACTGGAACTTCCGTTTTCCTTGCTGCCTGTTGCAGCTTCTGTTTTTTGTATTTTCGTTAAAATGAGCTGCTTCGCGGTCGCGTCCCCCTCAACAGCCTTTTCGCTATATTCAAACGATACTGAATCGCCTTCCTCAAGTCCGGCCACTACCTTGTCCAGTCCGTCCCCCAGTTGGAAGGATTGGGCTTCGCCATTGACTTCGATTTCAACCGTATGCGGATCAGCGGCTCCGTTGTATACGCCTGTGCCTTGTTTGACCTCCGGCTCAGCGTCCGTTTCCGGTTTCACTTGTGGCTGTTGCGTTTGCGGTTGGTTTGCCCCTTGAGGTGCGGTGTTATTGGTTTGCGGTTTCGTTCCACAGGCTGACAGGGCCAACACTGCCACTACAGTCAATAGTATGATTGAAAATGTGTTGTTTTTTTTCATAAAATCCACCTCCATTATGATAGACGAGTTTGTTCGGCAAAAGTTCTACGCTACAGCACACTTAGTCTCCTGCATTTTAATGTCCTTCTCCTGCTCCTGTTTTTTTAAATTCTCAGGTGTTTGCAAAATCCTCATACCACGCAGATGTCAGGTACGGTATAATGGGCTGTATTAAGCCTAATTTTCGAGATACCGTTGGAAGGAACATAGACGTATTTATTTTCCTCCATACGGATGGAGCTGCCACAAATGAATCAAGCACACAAACCGTCGTTTTCTTTTGAATTACTGTACATCGTAGGTATTATCGCCATTTCGTTCTCTTCGATCTTCGTCAGATGGTCTGAAGCCGAGGTGTCCGTCATCGCTATGTACCGTTTGTACCTGACCAATCTCGTCATGCTGCCATTGGTCTGGAAATACCGCACCGAGCTATTCAGCCTCACCCGCAAGCAGTGGATACTGATCCTCTGGTCCGGTGTCGCGTTAGGACTGCATTTCTTGCTCTGGATGGGCTCACTGCGACTGACCACCGTTGCAAGCTCTACCGTTATTATGACATTGGAGCCGATCCTTGTCATGCTCGGTTCTTTTTTGTTTTTCCGGACAGGCACGAATCGAGCGATGCTCATGGGAATGGGGCTGGCCTTTGTCGGCTCACTGGCCATCGGGGCCGGAGATTTTCACGTCTCGGGGCAAGCTCTGCTCGGAGATGCTCTTTCCTTTTTAGGCATGGTAGCTGTTTCCATTCATATGCTGATGGGCAAGCATCTGCGTGATCATTTAAGCGCTTTTGTGTATAATTTTTGGGTTTTCATCATCGCAGCCACATCACTTGCGCTGTATAATGTGGTCAATGCCATTCCTTTTACTGGCTATGCACCACGGGAATGGGGACTGTTCCTGTTGCTTGCGATTGTGCCTACACTGTTCGGACATTACCTGTTTAACTGGCTGCTCAAATACATTAACGCCACCGCGGTGTCGATGGCGGTACTCGGCGAGCCCGTTATTTCTTCCCTGCTAGCTTGGGTGCTGCTGGGAGAAAGACTATCAGCGCTGCAATTTGGTGCAGGCTTCTTCATCCTGCTGGGGGTATGGATTTTTATCCGATACGGAACGGATTTTAAAAAGCCAGTCGTCCACCAAAGTGAACTGTCCAACACGGAGCACCCCCTTAAGGCCAGTTCTTAGCTTATTTACCCCACATTCATAAACCATACTCAATTTATAAATGTAAGGATTTTGCGGAAACCCTTATACATTACTGAAAAAAGAAAGGCGGAATCCTCTATGAAATCCATCGTATCCAAACGCTGGCTGCTGGCTCGCTTGTATGAGCCGGACATTATCATTGCCGACTGCCGTTCCCTGCTCGGACAAGTCGGGGCTGGACGGACTCAATTTAATGAAGACCATATTCCAGGGGCGATTCACTTCGATTTGGAAGAAGACCTTACCGCTCCTCTTGGCGAGCATGGTGGTCGCCATCCATTACCTGATGTGGATACACTTGCCGCACGTCTGAGTCGTGCCGGAATCAACGCAACTTCACGCATCATCGCTTACGATGACCAAGGCGGTATGATGGCTTCCCGCTTCTGGTGGCTCCTGCGCTATCTCGGCCATGAGCAGGTATATGTACTGGAAGAAGGCTACAGCGCTTGGAAGGAAGCGAAGTTCCCCGTTACGGCAGATCAACCGATTCGCATTCCAAGCACATTCACGCCGAATGCGCAGGCGCAAATGCTCACAAGTATGCAAGAGGTGCAACGTGTGTCCGCAGGCTCCGTTCCCGCAGGCTCTCATATATTGATCGACTCGCGTGAGCGTCCGCGCTATCTGGGGCTGGAGGAGCCCATTGATAGAGCAGCGGGGCATATCCCCAGTGCGGTGAATTTCTTTTGGAAAGAAGCATTGGACGAAAAAGGCAGCTTTAAAAATGCGGAACAATTGCAAGAACACTTTGCCGACCTTGACCCAAATGCAGAAATTATCGTGTATTGCGGTTCCGGCGTATCCGCCTGTCCCAATGTACTGGCCCTGAATGAAGCTGGGTTTAGTAAGGTGCGTTTATATCCGGGAAGCTGGAGCGACTGGATCAGTTACGAGGAAAATCCGGTGGCAACCGGGGAAGAATAAGTTTTCAACGGATATACAGGTACTAAAAACAAATACACTGTCCTAGGCGATTAGGCTTACGGCAGTATATTTGCTTTGTTCAAAAGTCAAAAAAATCAACTTGAGCTAAAAGCAGAGAGAGTTCAAAAAATATTTTTCATTCATTTACCCAATAATAGGTATTCACTATTAGTTATAAATTTGATTTTTTCTGCTTTGAAAAATGAAAGAGGGGTTAGGGGGATTTATTTTTCTAATATTACCTTTTTCGTACGAAAACGCAGGCTTGTGATCTCAACTATAGTTATTAATTCAATTCTTTATTTCTTATCGAATTTACCGATCATTTAATCCCTTTCCATTGAGAATGTCCTGCATACATTTTTCAACCCTTGACTCCCGAGTTTTGGATTGTTTGGGTGCAGAAAAATACATAACGTATGCTCTTTGCCGTCCCGGCGTCAATGCATCAAAAGCAGTTTTCAAGGCAGGATTTTCATCTAATTTAGCTTGAAATTCTTCAGGAATGATGAGTTCTGTACTCTTTTTAAAATCCACTTTTAAACCGGCTTTTTCCACTCCAACGGCTTCAACAATATAGGCTTTCAAGATGGTTTCCATCTCAACGATTTCTCCAACATGGGTGAACCGAATCTGGCGCCCCGCCTGCGTATCCTCCCCAGGTTTGATTAGAATACCATTGGGATCATTTAACAAGGCACCTTTGAAAAACATAAGCGCACAGTGTTCTTTAAATCCTTGTATTATAACTATGTTACTTTCCTGAAATGTGTAACAAGGTTTACCCCACTTCAATTCTTCAGTCAGCTGACAGTCAAGAATGATCACTCTCAGTTTCTCCATTTCTTCCTGCCACTTTCTGACTTTACTTAAATATACATCAACCTTAGGATTCATTTTATCTCTATTTGTCATGTTAGTTTCCTCCTGTTGTTTTAATCTATTTCCCTTTGAATGTCTATCTTCATATTACCTCAAGAAAAATATTTTATGTTATAGGATGTCAGCACCTTCATTGAAATACAAAATCACTTTTTTAACTATCGTTTCCCACTAACGTCATTCTATGTCTGCTGAAGCGCTCCTGGTGGATTATAATTATTTAGTAACGTTACAGTTATGAAATACGTAGTAGGTTAGGATTTCTTGTACGTCCCCTTACAATTATTCACCACCACCTGTAATTTGCTCTTTACCATTGTTCATAATGTATTTGATTCAAATCAAAGCATCTTACATAATTGCCCAATCATTCTCTTTGTATCCAACATATCTTGGAGATATCAAACAAGAGGAGTGAATATTTTGGTACGTATTCTCGATAAGGCTGCTGTACAGCCGCGCCGTAGATTCAACTTAGCAAACTCATTTATTATCCGACGTTCACCAGCAAGATCTCTCCTGGCAACAATCACTTTACGGATTCCAGTCAATTCTCAACCTAATCGGGTAGATTTAGTAGCAACTGTGGGTGTTCGAGGTGTCACTGGCATTGCACAAATACTCTTTAGAATCTTCCGCGATGGAAGAGAGATTTTCAACACCCAACAAGGTATCGAATCTGTTGGTTCTGAACAAAATTATGCAGTTACGTTCCAGGCGGAAGATAGAAATGTAAAAGCCGGTGCCCATGTTTACACAGTCACAGCAGAAAACCTTACTGCAAATACAAGAGCCGATGTTGTTGGACCTGTATCGTTTAGTGGATTAGCCGTTAAAACGAGAACCTAATACCATATTTGCAATTTCCAGTACTTGAATGATAGCCCTGTAAAACCTCAATTTTGAGGGAATAGGTACTCCAAAATGGAAAAAGAGATAGAAAAGTAATAAGCAGCTCGTTCCTCGTCAGAGGATGGGCTGCTTTTGCTCATTTCCGAAATCCATCTGCAGACCAAGGCTCCAACGGAGACGCAGCTTGAATATGATGTTATATGATGGAAATGCTTCTTCGAGGTTGCTTGCTAGCCTGCTTTTTCACTTCGTTTATCTATTTTTTGCTTTGATTCATCTTTTCTCATGTGTTATCATATCCTTAAAGAAAGACCAAGTGCGTCAACACTTGGTCAGTACAATTGGCTTGGATGGTTTATCCCTTCTAAAGTCAATGGAATAGAAACCCACCTTTGGCCGTTAACCTTGGGGTGGGTTTTTACTTTCTCTTGTTGTTATTAATATACGTTAAAAGTGCAAGAATGAATGTTCCAAATAATAGCATCAGAGTCATCGCATCTTTCACTTCCATGGGTTTCACCTCCTTTCGAAGGGAACCCATACCCACCCAAGATTCAATTGTAGCTATATTTTACCTGTATTTACATCTGCGCACAAGCGTTCTTATCTACTTTCTTGCATTTTTCCTTAATTCTATTTGTTGTCCATCATTTCTATCAAATAACGTTCTTGTATCTACGAACCTGAGAGGCTTAAGGGAGCAACGCAACTGGATCCAACGGACTTAGCCTCGCAGGATTGTTCACTGATTCAGCTTCTTCGCTTACAACTTCTGATGAACTAAGGGCAAAGTCCGCAGCGTAGATACAATGTTAACTGGAGTTCCCGTCTTCTTCGAAATACTTCCATAACTTTCTTATTTCATAATCCATTGTTTCATCCGGTCTCTCATAGTGCCAGCAATCTCTTTGTCTCTCTTGTTAATCCATTTATATAATGGGCCCTCAATAAATTCCTGTATTTCTTTTCGTGTTTTATCTAGACTGTCTATTAGTTCTTTATATGAATATTGTATAGGGAAATAAACATTACTATCGAGTGTTTCTTGACCATCTGGCCAAACATATGCTTGATCACCGATATATGTAATACCTGGGGTAGGATCATGTCCCATCCATGGACTTTGTTTATTTGAAATAGAGTAAATAACATTAGAAAAATCTTCTAACCCACAGCAACAGCTTGGTAATATATATTTACTCTCGTCTTCAAAGAAGGCAATCCCTCCTGAAATAGCGACTTCTTCTTGCTGCAGTAATTCATTGAAAGACAAACAAAATGATTGTTCTATATTGATATGATTGTAACCAAATAGAAGAATCAAAAATAATTCAACATCTTGCTCACTTGATTGAGGAGAAAGGGGGATAACTTCTTCTCGAGTAACTTCGTTCGTAATCCATTCAGGCTTATCATAATATGGATCAATTATTACTGCTCTAGTGTAAGGCACTGTTGATTCCCCTTAATTTTATTTATCTTACAGGAATTTCAGTTAACGTTCTTGTATTCACGAACCCGAGAACTTTAAGCCCCACGAGGCGGCCGCGACGCGGTTAGGTTCGCAAGTTTATCAGCCTAGATCCACTCCATCGAAAATTCCTCGGGAGGACCAAGGAGCCATCAAGTTCCGCAGCGTGAATAAGATGTTATGTGATGTGATGTCGACAACTTCCTCGAATTAGCTAAATGCCTAGTACTGAAATATAATTTTGGGATTTCAACTGCTCTTTAATCCATGTTTGAAATTCGTTAATTAATTCTCTCAGTTCTTCAATGTTATTTTCATAGTCTTTTATAAATTCATCTTCACTACATCCAAAGAAAAAGCCAATATGCTCTTTAAGTGTATTCATTTCGGGTTGTCCTTCAAGAAGATTCATTACTCTTTCTAATCTCCCTAGGATTCTCCACCAAATTTCCTTTTGAATCTCATTAAAAGCATAGTGATCATAAGTAGTATATTCACTTTCAATTGATTTCTCTATAAAACCAAATACTTCTTCAGTCAAAAAGATTGAAGTATCATTCCAACATTGACCAAGATATCTACCAGGCAAAATTTCAATATAACAAGTGCCTTCAAGTTCTTCTTTATTTCTTATTATCTTCATTGTGCTTACCTCTTAAATAATATGGTCGATTTGAATATTATGTTATGAGATGTCATTGACCTCTTTGAATCATCCCCAAAACAGTCCGTTATGCCCTTCATCCACGATCTTTAACTGTTTTTCAAAATCTTCATCCGGTTCTATATCATCTATGAAATGCCATTTCCCCTTGCTGTCTTGCCAATATATTTTCCATTCGTTTTCATCTAATCTGAACTGAGCTACAGGTAACTGCACCCATTGATCACTTTTGAATCCTTGTCTTTCTTCAATTAATGTCACATGATTTCCTCTGATCTTATAACTGATTTTAATCTGGTTTTTCACATGTTCTGGTACTGCATTTTGTATATATTTTTCCATGATTTTATTAATCCGCTTACTCGTAAAGTTATCCATGGATTTTGTCTCTCCCGCCCTGATCCGTTTTGCAATGATTATATCACAATGATGTCTCATAACGTTCCTGCATTCACGAACCCTCACCGACTTAAAGGCCGAAGGCCTGGGCGCGATGCTCTTAGTCAGTGCAAAGTTGTCCCAGCAGTCACTTCCTCGCCTAATGCTTCCGGGACCCGGATCGACTTGCCTCGGCCCTTAGCGTTGAATGAAATCATTGTAACTTCTTTAAACCTGCTTTAATTATTATTATTCTGATTTGCTCGCTCTTTTATCTCTTTAATTATTCCTCTATATCTTTCTACATCATATTGAAAGTTCAAGCCGTGCGTAATCATTATGCTCTTTAGATCATCAAATTTATGTATTAATTCTTCTAAGAAATCGACTATTTGGTTCCAGGAGAAAGCAAATTTATTAGAAGTCTTAACGAATTGTTCCTTAAAAGGCGATTGCTCAGTTAACCAAAACAATCTATCATCCTCATGACTGACTTCACCATAGTATCCCCCACAACCAAATATACCGCAAGTACAAGTGAACATAAGATACTTTCCTGGACAGATTAATGATTTAAAAAAACTCGTCTTCAACAAACACTTCATATCTACTGACAGTACATCAAGTCTATTTTCATCTGTTTTTTTTAAGAATATCTTCATGGCTCTCCCCGAACTTCATTGTATGATCACAATATTTCGCCTAACGTTTCTGTATTCATGAACTCCCTCGTCTGCCTGCTCCAGCCTCTTCGAAATCCAATATGCAGCCGATCACCGCTATCAGTCCGCTACCTACCCGGAAAAGCATCAACATCCAGCACAGCACAACAAAGATGAGGATGTTCATAATCAGGAACAGCAATCTATCCTTGATATAATCCACGATTCTCATGGCAAAATATACCCGAGCCCGCGCCGCGTCTCGATGCTGTTCTGCATGCCGATTTCCTCGAGTTTCTTCCGAAGCCGGACGACATTCACCGACAAATTATTGTCGTCCAAAAAAAGGTTCGAGCTCCACAAATAATCGATCAGATCTTCGCGAGATACGATGCTCCCTTGCTTCCTGATCATATAAGAGAGGATTTTCAATTCATTTTTGGTCAATTCGAGCTCTTTGTCTTTATGGACAATCGTCCCGCTCAACAAGTTCAGCTTAAGCTCTCCGTATGCAAGGCTGTCTTACGCCTTGACCGATAATCCGCGAGTCCGCTTCAAAATTGACGCAATCCGGGCCAGCAAGATTTGTGTATTGTAGGGCTTTGCAACAAAATCGTCGGCCCCCAGGTTCATGCTCATCAATTCATCCACCTCGCTGTCGCGGCTTGTGACGATAATAATTGGGGTATCTGATTTTTTTCTGATTTCTCTGCAGATATGAAATCCGTCGAACATAGGCAGGTTAATATCGAGCAAGATCAGATCGGGCCTTTCGCGTTCGATGTCTTCCATTACCCTATCGAATTGGGTCAGTGCCGCAACCTCGTAATCATATTTTTTCAAAAACAGAGCCAGTTCGTCTCTGATGACATCGTTATCCTCAATTATCAATATTTTCATTAGCACCACTTCCGTTTTTTTGTGATCAGTGAACGTCTCGAAATTGGAATCTTCAATCTAATCTCCGATAAAATACATTATTTAATTGGAATTGTAATTATCGTTTAAATGGTTTTCAAACTTTGAACCAAATCGATATATTTCAGTGGTGTCACCTATTATGATAGACCATCAGCCCAATCTAGATCAACTACTAACGAAGTAAAGTCTGGTTTTCAAGAACTGAACGTCATGAAATATCTTCGGCAAGCAGGATTCCGTAAACGAATGGACTTCAGTCCGGCCAGCCTGTTTCAACTCGTCTTCGTCCTCCTATTTCAAGTGTAATTGGATTACCACAAAATGGAAGTGGGAAGATACATCAATACCCTCCCACACGATTTCCCCTCTTCAATCCAATAACTTCTCTTTATACAATCGCCTCATAGACGACGATTTCGCATGCTTGAATCTCATCTCCGGCCGCCACAGATTCACGTATTCTTTGACCATGTCCTGCGAGGTATGGCCCAAAATATCCTGCAGGCTGTAGGGATCGCCTTCATTCATAATATACAGCTTGGCAAAGGTATGCCGGAAGGTATGCGGGCTGGAGCGTACGTCCTTAATCCCCGCCGCTTCCCCATACTTTCGAATAGCGGCTTGAACAGATCGTACCCCTAGCGAATGGCCATCCAATGTGACGAAAAAGTGCGATGACGGTACTTCTCCTCTGGCTTTGATATACCGAATCAGCAACTTGCGGACATCGTCACAAAATGGAATATCCCGCGGCTTCCGACTCTTCCCGATGACCCCGAGCAACTGGCTTTCCTTCACATCGACCTGGTTCATTTTAAGCTTGGTCAGTTCACCAACTCGCAGACCACAATCCAAAACCAAGGACAGCATGACGAAATCACGGAAGCCGGTGAAGGTCTGCTGATCAGGTTGCTGAAGCAGTGCAATAACCTGATCCTCTGAGAATGAAGCTATCGTTGGCCGGTGGCCTTTGCGCAACTTCAAATGCTCAGCAGGATTATGCGCAATCCAGCCCTCGTCCGATAGGAACTGAAAGAGTCGTTTTATGGCTTTGATCCGGTTATTGATCGTATTGAGCTTGTATCCCTTTTTTTCGACCATCACCATAATGAATTGATTCCTCAGAAAATCCGTTGAAACCTCAAGTAGTAACCATCAGTATATATATCTATTGTATTCATACAATTTGGCAATTCACTTCTTATCTTCTTCACATTATTCTCGATATTGACCGAATTCAGGATTAATTCTTTAGACCAAGGAATTTTCCTATACTTACTCAATTCTCTGCACAATCATTTTCATCCCACAGTTTTATATCTTCCAACAACTTAGAATAATTCACTTTTGTATAATCTGTTACATCTACTTCATATAACTTCCCTAGTTTAAACGTGTCATATCCTCTTGTTGTACATCTTTTTATAAATTCTTCATAAGTCAATAAATGATCTGCTTTACCTCTATCGGCCAAATACCGCCCTTTTTTATATGAAGTTACAATATGACTTAAATGCCTTGACGGATCCAAATCCCGCTTTTTTTGTCGTTCAAACAAAATATCTAAATCTCCAATTAATCGAATAGTCAGAACCTTATAACCATATTCTTCTACCAATTTCTGAATATTGGGTTTTTGCTTCTGACTAAAAGGATAATCAGATATGATATTTTTTTCTCCTTGCATTTGTTTCTCCATTAATTCATAATATTTTACCCATGCTATCTTCTCTACCTCTTGCTTTTCTTCCAGATTATTGTAACCATACAAATCAGAATAGTATTCTTTCAGACTATCCTGAGAAAGCATATGAAATGGACCTAAAGAATTTATCAAGATATTGCTCAGATAAGTTTTTCCTGTACCTGGTAAACCCGCTAATAAGATCAAAACCCTATCCATCCCTATCACCTCATTAAAAAAGAGCACAAGGAATTCTTGTACTCTTCTTATTATTCTGCTCTTCATTATCCCTTATGAAAAAGACTAACACACTTTTGTAATTATTTTACTGTATTGAGATGACCCTCTTTATTCATAAAGATTCCTATTTTGTGTTTTACAACTTCTTTCACTGCCTCATTACATGGGATGATATTATGACGTAATGATTTATTTACTTTTGTTTCTCTAAATGTTTCCTTCGCTGTTTGTGTCCATGTTACTAACAACTCAGTACCAACATTGAATTTACGAATCCCATTATCAATTAATTCATGAATATCCTTTTCGTTTACACCTGTCCCCCCATGGATAACTAGAGGTACATCGACTACCGCATTGATTTCTTTTAATAGTGGTATATTTACTTCTGTTTTGGATTTATATTGACCGTGATTAGTACCGATTGCGATTGCTAAAGCATCTACTCCTGTTGCTCTAACAAAATCTACGGCATCTTTGGGATCTGTATAGCTCTTCTTATCTTCATCTACATGGATCCCTTCTTCAGTACCGCCAATAGTTCCTAATTCACCCTCTACTGAAACACCATGTTTATGAGCATAGTTTACTACCGCTCTTGTCTTCATAATATTCTCTTTAAAAGGTAAATGAGAACCATCGAACATTACGGATGTATATCCTTTGTGAATTGCCTCTTTAATATCATCAAAGTCTCTTGCATGGTCCAAATGCAACACTACATCTACCATTTCTGTTGTAGCCATAGACTTGCATACGGCAACGAAATTTTCATGACCTATATATTTCGCTGTATCAATACTTGTTTGAATAATAATGGGTGCCCCTTGCTCTTTTGCCGCACGTATCATATCAGGTAACATCTCTAAATTATGTGCGTTAAATGCACCGACAGTATAATTTAATTCTTCAGCTCTTAGTGCTGCTTCTTTTAATGTAATATACATAAAATCATATCCCTCCTGAGAATTCTTTATATTTTGCTACCTTATCGCACACCACGTGTAACATCTTTAGAAACCTGCATCATTTGATCCATCTTCTTTAAATAGATCTGTAATGATTCTTCATCATTTACTTTTGCTGCTTCCGCACGTTTCTTGTTATAAAGTTTTAATAAAGTCTTATAACCTTCTCCAACTGATTTTTTTGCTTGAAGACTTTTTTCAAATGCATCGATCGCATCATCCTCTTCACCAAGCTCATGAAATGCTAAGCCGATCTCTTCATAAACTTTTGCTTGTTCCTCTCCAGCTATTTGACTTACTTCTTCCTTCTTCAAGGAAATAGTACGTAATAATTCTTCCTTACGCTCTTCTGTTAATACCACTTCTGCTGCCGCTTCTTTTTTCGGTTCTTTATTCTTCTTCTTACCAAATCCAAACATGATGCAAACCTCCCACTACCTCTTTCTTAAAAAGGTCCACTTAAATTCCTAAAATGCTTTTAGAATTGGACCAATGATCCATGCATATAGTAAAGCGGCTGTTACGGTATCTACATCTGTCGCTGTTGCATTGACAAATCCCATATTATTGAAAATGGTAACTAACAGTGCCGGTAACAGCGTAATGAAGAAGCCATGTACAATACCTCCAATAATTGCTCCGCGACGTCCACCCGTTAAGTTACCAAAGATCCCGGCAGTACCACCCGCGAAGAAGTTTGTTAGTATACCTGGCAAGATCATAGCCCAACCAAAGACAGGCAATACAAACATGGCAATAATTGAACCTATCGTAGTTGTGATGAACCCTACAATGACTGCATTAGGGCTATATGGAAACAGTACTGGACAATCCAACGCAGGTACCGCATTTGGAACCAGGCGCATTGCGATCCCTCTAAATGCCGGAACAATTTCACCCAGCAATAAGCGAACCCCGGCTAATAAGACATATACCCCTACTACGAATTGAATAGACTGTATAAACGCAAACATGATATAGTTGGTATTTCCCGATAAGGTAGAACCAAACTCTGGACCTGCAAACGCTGCCGTAATGATATAAAGCGGAACCATCAATACCATCAATGATAAATACGTATCTTGTAAAAACTCTAATTGCGTTGGTAATTTCAAATCTTCAACTGATTTTTTGTTTTCACCCTTTTCACCAAATAGTTTCGCTACACCCGCTTCAAATACATATCCAACCGTACAAAAATGTCCCAGAGCAATTTCATCCATACCCGTAATCTTACGAACAAACGGTTGTGCAATCGCCGGCATAGCTACGGCAAAAATCCCCCCAATGAAACCGCCTACCAAAATCAATGCGGCGCCGCGCAAACCTGCGAAATAACCAAACACCGTTGTCATCGTTGACATCCAAAGAATCGCCTGACCCGTTAAAAAGATATACTTCCATTTCGTAAACCGCGCAATTAAAATATTGAATACAAAGATAGCCAAAAATGTTAATGCAATATCCCGACCTAAACCTAAGTCATTCATTGCTTGACCGTTAATTGCTTCAATCGAAGGAATAATCCCTTGCATATGGAACCCTTCTGTGAAAATCTTTCCAAAATAAGTCAAACTATTGACAATAATACTAGAACCCGCCGACAACACCATAAACCCTAACAACGTCTTTAACGAACCTGAAATCACTTGTCCTAATGACTTCTTTTGCAAAATCAATCCTAACATGGCAATCAACGCAACGGTGATTGATGCTTGTGTCAAGATATTCTGGATAATAAAGTTTACTACTCCCATTTTCTCCCTCCTTATTTCCAGAATGGATTAAGCCAAAGCGCCCTTTTCCTGTAATACCGGGGTGATTTTTTCTTCAATTTCTTGTTTGGATACAATATTTTTCAAATAAATAATTGTCGTTTGTTTGGGATCAATTGAGAATTTCTCAAATTGAGTTTGGAAATTTTGTGCAGTCATAATGATATCCGGCTTATTTGATACTGCGGACGAGATATCACTATGATCCAGTTTCGCATCAACACCCAGCTTCCTTAGAACATCCTCAGCCGCCATTTGACAAGCAAAGCTGCTTCCCAAGCCTGCTCCACATACAAATAAGATATTTACTTTTTTCATACTGCTCTCCCCTTAATTTAAATCGTTTGGTTTCTACTCATCCTATCTTGAAATCTGTCTTATTGAATCTTCTGCTCGCTTTGTATATCCTGAATTGGGGGATTCCCGTGTAATGCCTCATTAAAAGCCCTCATATCTTTTGCAACAATTAACTTATTTAATTTTTCTGTATCGTCAATTAACTCAACCAGACTTTTCATAATTCTTATATGCGAATGTGAATTTACTGCAGCTAAGCAAAAGACAATTTTTACAGGATCGTTATCCGGATGGCCAAAATGAACTGGCTCCTTCAACGTCATGACACTGATGCCTAATTTATTGACTCCGTCTTCTGGCCGTGCATGTGCTAACGCTAGATGCTTTCCCACAACAATATATGGCCCAAATTCTTCAACAGACTTAATCATTGCGGTTATATATCGCCCTTCGATGACCTCCTCTTGTAATAGAGGCATTGCAACCTTCATTATCACCTCCTTCCAGTCTTGCCCTTCCTGATTTAGTAAAATGTTAGAATCCGTTAAAACATCCTGCAGCATCGGCTGTATCTCCCTTGTATTAATTTTTAAATGATGTTGTTTGAAAGTTTCTTCTACTTTCTCATAGCTTTCCTGTGTGATCGTACCGCCGCTTTCAACGATCAATGCCAGAACATCCTGGATAAGCTTCGTGGCATCCAATTTATTGGAAATCGTTCTTCTTTTATTTTGGTGTTCAAATAAGAACGCTTTCACTTCCTTCTTATCACTTTCCATTAAAATAGGGTTTAGTAATAAAATCGGCTTTTTAGGGTACTCAATGGGAATTGAAGTAAAGATCAGATCTACATCCAACTTGTCAATAAAAGCTAATTCATACGAGCTTAAAACGGCTACAATCTCGATATTGAACTGCCTTTTTAAATTGGAAGCTAATAGTTTTCCGGTTGAAATTCCATGATTACAAACGACAACCGCCTGATAAACATCTTGTTCTTCTTGGTTCATCCGGCTTGCTGAAGTGGAAAAATACACGGTTAGGAAGCCAATCTCATCTTCCGATAATGCTTTCTTGGTATAATCCTCTATTCGCTTGCTGAAGCAGGCTACTGCGTTATAAATTACTGCATAAGATTCTTTAATCGTGTCTTTCAATGGATTAAATACCTGTAAATCGTTCTTGGTTCTACTTAACAATCCGGTGATATGCTTATACAAACCTTCATATAAATCTTCTTCTTCCTGAGAAAAAGGAATCCCCGTTACTTTCTCTACATGTTCTATTAATTGAATCGCTAACAATTGTGCTGCAACCCAATCAAATGAACTATTCATATCTTTTGGTTTCAACGATTCAATGGTGAATGTAATATATTTAATTTCATTTAACGAAGGATATAATGAAAAATCGGCACAAATCGAATCCACAAAATTTCTTACCGGGCCTTCTTTTATCTCTGCCCGTGCCTTTGTTAATTCACTAACGGTATTTCCTTCTTGTACACGTCTTCCCCATATAGCTACAAACAAAGTGATCTGGTTACGGTACACATGATTAGTCTCCACATTAGACTTTTTCAATAATTCATCATAATGTTTCCCGAGTGTTTGCAATACTTTTCGATCCAAATAATCCAGTACAAATTTACTTACGGTATCTGTATACCGCATCAGTTGATCAATATCTGTCATACTATTAATAACCTCAAACAGCATAGACCGTATGGACCGCTCATCCCCTTGCAATACAATGCCTTGCTTCGTCAAGCTTTCGACGGAAATCCCATATTGATTTAAATATTGACGAAGTTTACGCATATCTTCATCCAACGTACTTTTAGATACCTGCAACTTCCCTTCCATTTCATAAAGCAACGTGGTTTTTGTAGTATCTGTAATATCCAACAGCAAGGCAAGAAAACGTTCATCCGGTCGATAATAATTCTTTTCCTTATTGTCACCGACTTGCGCCAGTAACTTTTTCGTTTCTTTATCAGGCAGAACCAATTTCATTCCTTCGCCTCTTGAAGTAGTAACAACTGGATAATTATTTTCAGCCAAATATTCATTAATCAGCACCAATTCGTTTCGTAAAGTACGTTCACTGATACGAAATTCTTTGCTCAAATCCTCAAAAGTTAATGGCGTACTTACTCTTAAAAATCTTGCAAATATTCGTCGTGTCCGTTCCTTCATAAAATGTAACCCCTTTCTTAATTTGATTATAGTTATTTAAATTTAATAAGTTTAGTACAGCTTTTTGCAACTTTAATTCGCAAGAATGTAAGCGCTACCGAGCTGGTGGATATCATACGAAAAAAAAGATTTACCTTAAACGTGTGTACCGGTTAATGAAGCTGAAGGGGTCAAAAAGCGTATTTAAGAGCGCTATTCTTGGCCCTTTATGACAAATCCATTGTCTCCTATGTATTCGGGCGTTCCAAATAACAAGCTTCTTGTGTTCCAGACCTTGAAATTAGCTTTACTAGAAGCTTCGGGAAGTAAACCTATGCTTCATAGTGACTGAGGCTATCAATACACTTCGCTGGCTTTCATCGATAATAGCCCTATGGAATCGTTTTGGGGAACTTTAAAATGAGAGGTATTATTTAGATACTTATCCTACCTTTGAGGAGCTTGAAAGAGACATTAGGACCTACTCCACTTTTACAATTATGAACGGTTGCAAGCAAAAAAAAACGGCCTCAGTCCAAAGAAATTCAGGACCAAGGCCGCTTAATGGCTCAAAACCATAATTAGTGGTTGACGAAGTAGAAAAGCAAGTAGAACGAGGATGAAAATGGAAAAACAGTTACCTCTGAAGTAGGACTTTATTATTATGTAATAAAATACTAGCGACTCTAAATTGGAATTTATTTGAACCAACGTTGTATGAAATCATCATATTATCGGTTCATTCCTTCTCTGAAATTTCTAGATCATTATGGTTTGCTGATATTTCCTATAACGTTTCTGTATTCATGAACCCCAATGGGGTTGTTTGCTGATATGCCTCTCCGAAATCCAACTCGCAGACCAAGGCTCCAACGGAGCCGCAGCTTGAATATTATGTTATAAGATGTCAACGTCAGCCCTGGAATTCATACAAACAACTATTCATTTATTTGGGTTTTTCTTCCCAAGAAGAAAATAAAAAGTCAGCCATAGCTCCAGCAAGATTAACAGCTAATTGTGCATGTCTCTTTGATGGCTTTGGTACTCTATGACTTCTACCGTGTGCATCACTATGCTTATTTCTTAGGGAACCTAACCCATTAACAACCGAAGAGCATCCACCTAATATTTGTTTAAATATATCCTCTGTATGTTTATCGGGGGATAAGTTTAAAACCGACTGAACACCCTTGTAAAGTTGAGGCATTTCCCACTTATCCTCGTACTTCACTCCTTCTTGATCCATTATGAATTTACAAATAGTTTCCAACAATGTTCTTGCAATCGTAATTGCACCTTCTGGATCAGACTCTCTTCTTTCAAGGGACTTTGTCCAAGCTTCTTGGATATAATGTGCATCTACTTTGCCTGAAAGAGTCTCAGTAATTATATTATCTGCTGGTATACTATTGTCGTTCTCTAATAAAGTAAGGACTGCATCAAATTCATCTCTCAAATGATCACGACGCCCTTGATAAGTATCCGATTCCTGCTTGATATATCCCCAAAATTCAGAAATAGTACGACAAGTATGTATAAACCGTGGCAAGTACTTCTTAATTCGTTGGTTTTCGAGTAATGATTTTCGGAGATTTCTATACTCCAATTCGTTGACAACACCACCTGTTGCCTTTGAGACTACTATATTCTTCAATGTCTCAACTTCTATTAAAGTGTCTTCCAAACAATTCACCCTCTTTAATTTTATGGGGATTTCTTATAACGTTCCCGTATTCACGACGTCCTTCCCTCTTAGATAGCTCTTATCTTAGGGGGAAGGATGTGTCGAGCTGAATAATCCTCCCCGCTACTGCCAATGGCATCCCTGAATCCACATCTGACTTCGGCCGGACCGAGGGGCGAATGCCCTGAAGTGTGAATATGTTGTTATGTGACGCAATAGCCTTCTATGAAATGCAAATTAATCTTTATTCTTTTTGATTGTTTCAAGCATCGTATAAGTAGACTCCCAATTTATTCTTTCAAAATATACATCAGCTGACATATCCTTATTAATCTTATCTAAATAAGAATCCAGCCAGTAAAAGAATTCCCACTTTCCGTTAAATAGAAATTTTAGAATTTTAAATTTAATTTGCAATTCAATATTAATTTTATATCCTTTAAACCGAAAGAAACTGTCAGTTCTGTCTATCCCAGGGCATAAATAATGCTCAATGAATCCATCTGGAGGATAGTAATTTTCCTCCTCAAAGTTGACAAAAATATCAATATCAAATCTATCAGTTGTTAATCGAATTGTATTTTTATCAATTCTTTTTACTTTACTATTTCTAGGTAAAACTAAATCAAATCGATTAAATCTTGCCCCATCCTTACCATATGCAAAAACTGTTTCACCCACCTTGAGAACTACCTTCTTGCCATTCACAATATATTCTTTCGGTGGTTCTTCTACCTTGTTTTTTTTAATTTCAAATGAAGCCCTCTCTTCCATAGGCTTTGAAAATAAATTTAGAAATCTGTTCTGGAAAAGTACTTCAGGAATCTCATTTCGCCCTATCTTTTGAAGATTTTTCTCATTATATCTGTCATCATTAAAATAATCTGTGAGGTGAGTTGATAATTCTTCGATAATAAAATATTCAACAAGCTCTTCAATCACAATTCTAGACTTACTTATTCTTCCATGTATCCAATCACCAACTGTATGGAAACACCCTATCGGTTCTCGATCCCAAATTGCTTTAATATCTTTATCTTCTGACATTGCAGCTACTAAATATTCATTGATTTTTCTTGAAAACTTGTACCTATCAATATCAAGAAGCGAATTTTCGTTATTATCATGAATGATAAAACTTTCAATAGTTATAATCTTTCTCAAACTCTTCAATACGAACCGAATAAGGTAGCAAAGAACAAGTAATGAAACAGCACCTCCAAGCCAAAAACCCGTCTGTGCATTAAAACCACTGGTTAAGGTTATACTCCCAGCAATAACATTAAGTCCAAAAGATAATAATATAGTAATACTAATAAATCGGATTACATTTCCACGATCATTTAACATTTCATTAAGATAATTTTTTCTGTTTTGCATCATCGAATTCCCTCTCAATAATTTACTTTGCTCTTGTGTCACATAACGTTCCCGTATTCACGACGCCTGGCGTATGCCAGGTATATCCGGCTGCTTCTGCTTCCCTGAAATCCCTCTGCCGGGCCGAGGGCGTATGATACGTGAATATTATGTTATGTGCTGTACCGTGACTCCATGGATACGCTTAATAATACTTAATTAGTTGTCCACTAGTCGGTATCATTAGTTCATCACTCATAATTATTTCCGCTAATTCTTTGATAACCTCAATCTCTCTTCCAATCCTAAAGTTATCTTCATGATTGTCAGCATCTGCAATGGGTTCGCCGCTAATGATATTAGAATGTGCTATAGCACATCTCCCGGAATGATAAAAATGTTCTCCCAAGTTAGTGATGCCTTCCTGCTTCAACTGTTCAATCTTACTTTTACTTTTAATGAGTTTCTCTATATTATTATTTATCCAGTCTTTTTGTTCTTTCCCCGTCTTATAAGTCATATTGATGATTTTAAAACAACTCAAAAATTTATAAAAAATACTATTTGAACTGAATGCTTCTCTATAAATTCCTAAAGCAATTTTCTGTTCATGTGTTGAAGCTATTTGCCTGTAACTAGTTAAATCTATTCCCCCACCTATCCTTGCAAATTTTCGAAACGCAACGTTAGTAGGCGTCTTATGAGAGGCCCATCCACCACCAGCAATGATCTCTGGATCGGCTACACTTAGTTGGACAACAAAAATAAGGGCTTGTAGAATAAACATATCTTCATAAGGAGCGGATCATCTACATGCCTAAACAACGACGTACCTTTACAGCAGAGTTCAAGAAA
>NZ_MCBP01000006.1:0-343812 GCF_001705305.1 Paenibacillus kribbensis | reverse complement strand
CTTTCTTTATTAGGTGCATAAGATTATTTGAACAGTTTAAAGAATTTGCAGATGTTAAAGCTTATGTAAAGTACGAAAATTTAGTTAGTGAAGGGCAAAAAGAGAAATTATTTTATTATTAGTGGTGATTAATTTTTCAAAGTTAAATTCCAAGCCCGTATGTAAATCTTATAGGTTTGGCTAGACAATGTTAAGAAAAATGGTGCTATTGATCTTCGCAACTAGTTTTTTGTTTATCGTGACTGCACCTGTTCTGTTCAGACTCATAGCCAACACCAGAATATCGTGCTTTACGATCAACATGGAGGGGCTTAATATTTCAAACGAATGTGGAAAAAAAGCCCATCTTAAAAAATGCACTCCTAAAATGGATATTGGAGGAACCTAACAAAGGTTGAGCCGATAAAATTCTAAGGAGTGTATTTTTTATGTAACTTAGGAATTATAAAAAACACCTAACTCTTATTTCTGAGCTACAGGATATGGTTGAGGATCAAGATTTGAGAGCGACCACTGCTACATCCTAACTTAGGTATCATCTAACAGCGATATACAAGTACTTTAGTCGTAGTCATCTCTGTTTTATTTCAGTTCAAATGTCATATCAATTAAAAGGAAATAACAGGATAACAGATGGATTTCCCTAAATCACCCCTTCTGATAAGATTATTTCCATCAAATTAAAGTGGAAGTGGTAGAATGGGGCGAATATTGGTTCCACCTGACAAGCTGATACAAGTGGCTGACCAGTTCTTGCAAGGCAAACATGAAATGGAACGGATGCTTAACTTTTTGAGCGGACGAATTGATTTTGTTCAACAAGGTTGGTCTGGAGCTACCCGAGAGAGATTTTTTCAGGAATTTCAGGTTTCTCGTCAATCTATGAGTATGACGCTTGGAAGACTATCAACAATAGCGCAGGAACTCATTTTTATTTCAAAAAGCTTCACACAGGTGGACGGAGAAAAAGTCGTACTGGATGTGCCGGGAAATGGTGTACCTATTAAAATGGCATCCAGCGATGAAGGTTGGCTACATAAAATTTTTGAACAAATTGGACAAGCTGAGATCACTAAGGCTAAAGCCCAGATGGAAGCTAGTAAGCTTCAAGGAGAAATTTTATGGGATGCTGTTCAAGGAGCAAAAGGAGCCATTCAGGAAGATTTAACCTTGGGAATGCTGCCTGATAAAGAACGCAACTATGATCACCCAATGGCAGCTAAGGTAGGTGAAATTCTCGGTCACGTAGCTACGACATTGCAGGGAGCTGGTGAGGTAATCGTTGGAACTGGTGGAGAAGGATTATCAGTTGCTGTTTCAACTACGGGAGTTGGTAGTATAATCGGAATACCTGGATTGATTGGCTCAGCAGCTTTAGCGGCACATGGAGGTACAACCACAGTTAAAAGTGCGAGCGGAATAGGGAAAAGCTCAGCAGAATTGTGGCAGATGGCGAAGGGAGAAGGGAATTATAAGGCCGACATCTTAAAAAATAAAGCCAATGATATACGTAAAAACGTAAATAATAATATATTAGATGAAATGGAATCTAATGGTGGACATTTGCTTCAAAAGCACGTTGGCAAGACAAATGAAGAATTAATAAAACGTGCCTCCCAAGAAGGAGTTCCTTCTACAACGTTTTCTGATAAAAGTATAGCTCTCAAATCTACGCAAGAGAATATCAGAAGAAACGCTGATAAGATTGCAGAATGGATAGAAAACCCTAATTCTAGAGGATATCTCATTACAAAAGCGGATCACGAGTTTTCTATTGGACGAGGCGTAGACGTAAAAAATGGAGGAAACTCATCTTCAAAGCATGTAACAAATGACTTATCGAAGTCCCAACTGTATTTAGTAAAAGATTCCTCTATGCCTACCGGCTTTAGAATTATTACGGGTTATCCTGTCTTTAAATAAAAGAGGAGAATAGTATATGAACCAAGAAGTGAATTATGAAAATTTAAAGTATTTTATAGAGAGTTACTTTAACTGGAGTATGGATTATGCTGATTTAGAGAACTTGATTGAGGAGTTTAAAAGTAGGGAGCTACCTGCTTATGTTGAAGGTCTGACTCAGGAGATTGAAGAAATAAATGAACTAAAGACTTGGGATAGCGTACGAGAATTTGTTTATTTATATGGACAAAGAAATTTGAACATTAAAAAGATCGAGCGCATGATTGAGTTATTACTGACAAAATTACACGAAGATAAATAAAAATGCGACATTTAGCTCACTCCTTAAAAAGGAATGAGCTTTTTGTATAGCTAGCCAATCTGGATAAAATCGGTATCTATGTTCTTGCAAATAAACTGATATCAAAGTTGACCGTTTGTAAGGCGTCATCAGCTTTTGAACAGCCTCGTTTCGGATGAAGAAATGTGGCCTGTTTGCTTGAATGGGCTTTTCCGTATTTCCGGCAGTTGGCCGAATAAAATCCATGCGAATGGCAGGAAACGGGCGATAATCGACACGACGAACCAGGAGCAAAGAAGTGCAAAGAAAAAGCCTCCGGCGTACCACACATGAATAAGCTGCGGTGAACCGATGTGTGGCGAAAACTGCCGATACAGGAGCAGGAAGAACGGATGAATCAGATATACGCCAAAGGACAGGGTGCCCAGACGTTCCAGCTTGCGAATGACAAAGGAATGTTGTCGTCTATACATTAGAAAGGAAACTTGCAGTAATACCAGCGTACTGGACAGGCTGTACATATTGTACATAAGCTCAAAAACCAGCGAATTGTAGGAAGTTCCGTACATTCTGCTTTCGTACCACATATAGACATGCACGTTAGCTGAAATCAACCATAGGACCCAAACTCCGATCCATGACAGCACCCCGGCAAAACTTCGTTCCCCCTTGCGCATCAGGAACCACGTTCGGAGCTGCGGATAGTAGTAACCAAGAGCAGCGCCCAGCAGGTAGCAGGCCATATAAGACAGCGCCCAGCTACCTTTGTTTTGAACCTGAAATAGAAATTTGTTGCCAATTACAAATGACCATTGTACCAGCAGACCCATGACGATAGACCATTGCGGAATATGCCGATGACGCTGGAACATCCACAGCACGAGTGGAAATGCCAGATAGAATTGCATCATGATAAAAATATAGTATAAATGCGTATACGCTTTACCTGTCGCCAGCTTCACAGCAAAGCTTTCCGCAAGCGCGGCTATATTCCACGGTTCGGAGCTGCCAGCCATAAGAGAAAGGACAAAATAAAACAGAGAGAACATAAAGTAAGGCAAGAGAATATACAGCAATCTCTGCTTATAAAAGCGGCTTAGCAGCTGTCGTCTCATCGGACGATCCTTATAGTTGTAGAACAGCACCATGCTGCTTAGCGCGATAAATACAGGTGTACCATACTTCATCAGCACATTGAGCGCATTATATACAACATAAAGGCTGGAATCTGTAAGTTGAACCGTTGCATAGGAAGTGGCGTGAACCATAATAACGGCTAAAATCGCCATGGCTCTGACCAACTGCAATTCGGGGATTTTTTCTTTGTTTGTAGGCTTCATAAGCTTTATTTCCTTTCGGCCGTGAACCGGATCTTATTGAACTTTCTTTATTAAAAGATAAAGTTCTTAACAATCCGAAAGGATAGGGCTTAAGAAACGCTTATCAACTTCTTAACTTTTGTTAAGAAATTAAAAATTCGGTTGTTTACTGTATAACCTTTTGTATACTGATTTGTCCGCGAATGGCTCCGTCGGATGACGGATGGTGTGAACATTGACGTAAGCATTGCCCTCAGGGCCAAACAGTGAATACGCCTCAATTGTTTGGAGAGATCGGATTAAACACACAGGGAGCTGCAGCTTAACGAATAAGCTGCTTTTCTTTTGCATAGAAATTAAATAGGTACAAACCTGTATCTATGTGGCAAAGTTTTTATGTATACGCTTACAATGAGGTTTAAAATGTTCATTTAGTTCAATTTAAATTTTGGAGGAGGAATGAAGATTGATGTGGAAAAAAGGTTTGACAGGTATACTTTTAGCTGCTTTTTTATATGGTGCACCGGGTTTGGGTCTGGCTACACCCGCGTATGCAGCCACAGGCGAGTATAAGTTTGATTTTGGGGGAGGCACGGTCGAAGCGGGCTATACCGGAGTGAGTGCTTCGCTGTCTTACGACAAGGCACGCGGCTATGGCTTCCGTACTCCTGAGAACATGCGCAATGTCAGTGCCTCTGGGGCTGGAGTAGCTAGTGATGCGGTACAGTTTCTGGCTACCGGAACGAAAAGTGAGAACACCTTTGATGTTGATCTTCCTCCCGGACTATATGAGGTGTCGGTTACGTTAGGAAATACCTCCCGTTCGAGTATTGCCGCTGAAGGCGTGTATCAGGTCATTAATATGACAGGGAATGGAGCCAGGGATCGCTTCCAAATTCCAGTGACAGACGGACAGCTAAACCTGCTGGTCACAGAAGGCAAAGAGGGTGCAGCCTTTACACTCAGTGCATTGGAAATCAGGCCATTGTCTGGCGACCCGGTTACCAATCGAACGATTTATATCGGCGGGGATTCTACTGTATGTAACTATTATCCGCTAGATAGCAGTGTGCAGGCCGGGTGGGGACAGCTACTGCCAGAGTTTGTGAACACGAATACATTCCAAATTCGCAACATGGCGTCAGGCGGCCAAATTGCCAGGGGCTTCCATCAGGACGGTCAATTAGAGGCCATTGTCAAGTATATTAAGCCGGGGGATTATTTCATTCTCCAGCTAGGCATTAATGATACCAATCCAAAGCATAATGAAAGCGAAGCGGAGTTTAAGGACTGGATGCGGGATATGATCCGTCAGGTTAAGGCGAAGGGGGCGACAGTCATCCTGTCAACACCGCAAGGCCGAGCTACTGACTTTAATGCTAACAATGTACACAACGCTGAGCATAGATGGTATAGAAGTGCTATTTTGGCGCTGGCTCAAGAGGAACAAACGCCTTTGGTTGATCTGAACGTACTTAGCTCAGCTTATTTCACCTCTATTGGCAAGGAGGCTACGCTCGCCCTGTATATGAACGGTGACACGCTTCATCCGAATTTTGCAGGTGCAAGAGAACTGGCACGTTTGGTGGCGCAGGATTTAAAAAGACAGGGTCTGAACGGATTCTGAGTTTACATTTGGGATAGCGGGGGTGATATAATCATAGAAAAAAGCAATAGTAATGCAGGAGGAATCAGAATATGCAGCCTTTCACTGCCCGTGTGCTTCAAATTATATTGCTGATCCCAGAGGGAAAAGTAATGACTTATGGGCAAATTGCGGCAGAAGCCGGCAGTCCGAGAGGAGCCAGGCAGGTGGTGCGCATTTTGCATTCACTAAGCCAGAAGCATCGGCTTCCCTGGCATAGAGTAGTCAACCGCTTGGGCGAGATTGCTTTGCAGGAGGATGGATCAGCATCGCTGCAGCGTCTGTATTTGGAAGAAGAGGGCATACGTTTTAATGCAGACGGACGTATCCCGCTGGATCAATATCTTTATGATCCGCAGGTTGAGATGGAAGAATAGGCGAGGAACAGCACAGATTGGATCAACACAAAAGAGCCGGGACAAATCAAACTATCGATTTGTCCCGGTTCTTTTTAATCTAGCGGACATTATGCAGGCAGATGGGGATGCCCGTTCATATATAGCCTAAAATTCGCCTGTCGGTTTATCCAATTAGGTGCTGCTGATTCCGTTGGGCAAGATGAAAGGAAATGCTGTTCATCAGCGGTATATCGTTATTTTTTCGCGCTTCCCGGATCAGTTGCATCTTTTGCTGTTCCGATTCACGTAAAAAACGGGTCATCCACAAATCAGACGGTTCGTTCGTAGTTGTCATGCGAGATTCTTTTATCATCTATTAACCCTCCTAGTGAGCGGCTGTTATTCTTTCTCTAGTATATGTCCCAAACCTTAATAGATTCTGTTGTTTTCCTTAAGATTAGCTGAAAATTAGGTAAAGTGCAGGTAAAAACAGACTAAATCTGATATTTCTCATAGACACGAAGAGCGTTGGGGCCGAGTGGCGTCAAATTAAAGGTTACAAAAATGTATTGTTTTTACACCTTGTACCCACATAAACCGGAAAGTACAATAGATTGCGGATAGATGTGGAAATTTATGTCGAATGCAATTGAAATGATCCGAGTTAGGTACGGAAAGGGGAGAAATTCATCTATGAAGCAAAAAGCGGCTGCCACGCTGCTTGTGTTGTCATTATCAGCAGGTCTGGTTTCGACTGTCCAAGCCGACAGCGTGTCGGAAAGTATAGCAAAAAATACAGCAACAAGTACGCCAGGTACTTCATCTGCTGCGGTTACAACCAGTACAGTCTCCACAACGAGTCAGGCTTTGCCCACATTGACGCTTAAGCAGGCAGCGGAATGGGCACAGACCAACAGCTACAACACGCGTTCCGCCGAGCGCGATGTGGAGCGTCGCAGAATTGAGTTTAAGAATGCGGAAAAGGACCTTGGTAATGCCTATGTCGATTTTATAGACGGTGAATATGTTGGCGATGAAGCATCCTGGAGAAATTATAATTCATCGACGTTATCTTATTTAGCCAGCAAAAAGCAGGCCCTGTACGCCAAAGACCAGCTTTATTTTAATGCGATGAAAACCTATCAAAGCGTGTTTGTAGCAGAGAATCAGGTGAAAAATGATCTGGAAGCGCTTGAAATTGCACAGGCGGAGGAAAAGATTGCACTCGCCAAGTTTGCCCGCGGGAAGCTGTCCGAGTATGCGAAAAACGAGAGCGTACAGGCCAGAAGCCAGGCGCAACAGACCGTAGAGCAGAGCAAAACCGCGCTCCAGAAAGCACGGGATGCTCTGAATTTCCTCATGGGACAGCCGAACGGGACAGTCTATGAATTGGTGGATCGTCCTATATACAAGGAACCAAAGAAGCTGAATATTGAAGTACATATACAACAGCTGATGGATATGAATCCGAACTTGTGGAAGCTGGAAGATAACATCAAGACCTCGGAGCTCAATGCAAGATATTTTGATTTTAACAGCGGTGCAGGCGCTTATGATCTGGCCAAGCTGGATGTCGATATCGCCAAGGAGGAGCTGGACAAGGGACAAAAGGATTTTGCCGAATCGCTTCGCAATCTATATGCCACATTCAAGGAAAACCAAAAGAAATACGTACAACTGGAAGAAAGCCTGCGTACGGCCAAAGAGGGATTGGAGCTGTCACGCAAAAAGTGGGCCAGGGGCTTAATTATCGAGCTGGAGCTGAAAAATAACCAGTTGAAGGTGGACCAAATTGAACGGCAAATGGAAGAACTGGCAATTGAGTTGAATCAGAATGAGTACACGTTGAACAAGCCATGGAGCACATAGGGAGGAAACGGCGTTGGCAGAAACGGTTTTAAATGATGCTTTAATCAAGTTACGAAGAAAACGGAGAAAAAAGTGGATCTGGACTGCAATTGTTCTGCTGGTTGTAGGTGGGGGCGGAGCAGCAGTATACATGAATCTGCCCAAGGAGCAGGCTGCACCATTGATTCAGGACGAGACACTTAAGGTGGAGCGCGGGGATGTAAGCGAGAAGCTGGATACGTCCGGCACGGTGCAAGCGTCCAAGGAAGTGAAGCTGAACTTCACGAGCGCAGGTGAAAACAAGCTGGCGGCGGTACACGTGAAGGCCGGGGACAAGGTGAAAAAAGGACAGGTACTGGCGCTTCTGGACAGCTCTGAAATAAAAATGCAGATTCAAAGTGCGTCTGATAATTTGGAAATATCCAAATCCAAGCTGGCTGAATTGGAGAAAGGGCCGAAGGTGGAGGATATTGAAATACAGAAGACGAATGTACTTCGGGCCAAAATGGCTGTCGATACAGCGCAGGAATCATTTGAGCTGGAAGAAGCCGAAAGTCAGAAGAAGACTTCCCAAAAGCAGTTGGAGCAGGCGCGGAAGGCATATGAAGATCAAAAGTTTTTACATGATGCAGGTGCGGTATCGAGCAGTGAATTGGAGCAGGCAGAGCAAACGCTGGATAAAGCACAGACGGACTATGATGGTCTGGATCTACAATTCCGCAAAATGATGTCACAAAAGCGTCGCACCATCGCAGAGGCTGAAATCGGCTACAGTACGGCTATGGCTGAGCTTCGCAAGGCACAGGTTCCGGCTGATGCATCCAATATTCAAGCCTCACGGATTGAGGTTCGAAGACTCGCGACTGAGCTGGAGCAGAAAAAAAATGAGCTTAACAAGCTTCAGGTCACGGCACCGTGGGACGGAGTTATTTTAAAGGTGAACGGGGATGTAGGGACCAGTCCGACAGCTCCATTTATTGTGATGAACAACTCGGATTCCAACAATCTGAAGGTGGTAGTGAAGGTTAGCCAGACCGACATTGTCAAGGCGAAAAAAGGCCTTTCGGCGGTGTTATCCACCAATGCATATCCGGGTGAAACGTTTCCGGGGAAGGTGCAATTCGTCTCACCGGAAGCATCTACCGATGAAGGGATGACGACGTATCTGATGGAGCTGTCCGTTCATGACCCGAAAGGGAAGCTTAAAACAGGCATGATTATGAATGTGGCCGTTATTTTGGGAGTACATAAAAATGTACTGTTTGTACCTGCGACTGCGCTGAGATCTGAAGGGGGGCAGGATGGTGTCTATCTTGCTGCAAATCCAGGGGTGCGCACGTTCAAGCCCGTAGAGCTCGGATTTTATACGCCGGACCAGGTTGAACTGAAATCGGGTGTAAAAGAGGGCGACACGATTGTTATCCCAGCTCCTGAAGCACCGCCAGACCCTTCCAACATGGGCGGCGGCATGCAGGGAGGATTTTAACAGGCTATGAGATACGTCATTCAAATTGAAAAGCTGAAAAAGGTGTATCAGGTCGGAGATCAGGAAATTCATGCCCTGCGTGATGTGCAGCTCGACATTGCTGACGGTGATTTTGTTGCCATTATGGGACCTTCTGGATCAGGAAAATCAACGATGATGAATGTTATCGGATGTCTGGATTTGCCTACATCGGGACAATTTTATTTGGACGGTTATTCGATATTGGATGCCCGTGATGATGAACTGGCCATTATACGTAATCAAAAAATCGGATTTGTATTTCAAAAATTTCATTTGCTCCCGCGAGCAACGGCTTTGGAGAATGTGGAGCTGCCTATGATCTATGCGGGTGTTTCTGCCAAGGAGCGGCGTTTGCGGGCGATGGAGGCGCTCAATAGTGTGGGATTAGGCGATCGGATGAACAACAAGCCGAACGAATTGTCAGGCGGTCAGCAGCAACGGGTATCCATTGCGCGCGCGCTTGTGAACAATCCGGTTATTCTCTTGGCGGACGAACCGACAGGCGCGTTGGACTCCAAAACAAGTGTTGAAATTATGGGGATTTTTCAGCGTCTGAACGACCAGGGGAAGACAGTTGTACTGGTTACTCATGATCAGGAGGTTGCGGAATACGCCAAGCGACTCATTCATTTTCGTGACGGGCGGATTGAAGAGGATCAACCTGTCGAAAAACGAAGAATGGCGGCAGAGGAAGTGAGAGCATGAAATTTCGGGAAATTATCCGGGTATCACTTAACAGTTTGCGAACCAATATGCTGCGTTCCTTGCTAACCATGCTGGGAATTATTATCGGAGTAGCTGCTGTAATCACGATTGTAGCGATTGGAAAAGGCTCTACCGCTACGATTACGTCGCAGATTAACAGTATGGGCAATAATTTGCTTATGATTTATCCTTATGCTCCGTATGATGGTTCGAGCTCTATGTCCTTTAGCCAGACCAAAGGAATCTCGCTTGAGGATGTTGAAGCACTGGAGCAGCAAAAATCGGTGGCGGATGTGGCTCCAAGTGCCATGACCAGTGCGGACATTACGTGGAGTCGCAATAAGGTCAGCGGGCAGATTGAAGCAACCTCCCAGGCTTTTGTTCATGTGAAGAAGCTGTCACTTGCTCAGGGCAGATCGTTTACTCATTATGAAGTGGAAAACCGGTTGAATGTTGTAGTGCTGGGAAGCGATGCAGCCCGGAATATTTTTGGCCCGGATGCATCCAAGGCGGTCGGCGAGACGATCATGATCAAACAGCTTCCTTTCAAGGTGGTAGGGATTCTAGCGAATTCCAACTCCAGTATGAATAATAGCTCGCAACAGGTGTATATACCGATCACGACGGGGATGGAACGGCTGGGGAATATGAGCATCCAACAGGTCAACGCTTCTGCGACAACGGAGGAGAAGATTGACCAGGCGCGTGATGAAATCAAGCAGACATTACGTGCACGGCATGAACTGAAGCCTTCGGAGGGGGATGATTTTCAGATTACGACCCAAACGGAGATTCTTGAAACGGTTTCAGGTGTAGACAAGGTTATGAATATGCTGCTGATTGGTGTGGCCGCGATTGCACTCGGCGTCGGCGGTGTTGGCATTATGAATATTATGCTGGTGTCTGTGACAGAACGGACGAGGGAGATCGGGATTCGCAAGGCGATTGGTGCACAGCGCAGTGATATCATGCTGCAATTTCTGGCTGAGGCCGTTTTTCTCAGTCTGATGGGTGGATTGGTTGGCGTGATGACGGGTCTTGGGGGCGCAAAGCTGCTCGAGAAATTCGTCCAAATGCCGATTGTGTATTCGATGGAGCCAGTGCTGTACTCTTTTCTGTGCTGTATGGGAGTTGGTGTGTTGTTCGGAGTCTATCCGGCGCGGAAGGCGTCCAAGCTGCGTCCGATTGATGCTTTAAGGTACGAATAAGGGAAGCGGATACTCCACCTTGCTCGAAAAGAGTAGGGTGCAAAGTATCCGCTTTTTGGTGTGGAATAAGTGCTTTAAACGATAAAAAAGCATGAATAACCGCCTTAATTTTATATATGTGATGTTTTATATGCTTTTATAGGTTGATTTATAAATATATATGACGTATTATATTCAATATCAGATGACAAGAAAAAAGGAGGGGCGTTCATCATCGACCTTACGGCAAGACAAGTGGAAATTTTAACTATTGTACAAAAGCATGCCCCGATTACCGGTGATCAAATTGCGGAAATGCTTAATCTCAGCAAGGCGACCATTCGGACCGACCTATCCAAGCTGGGCATTCTAAATTACATAGATGCGAAGCCCAAGGTTGGCTATTTTGTCGGAAAGCGTGGCACCCCGAACCGGGAGGAAAAATTCCGGCTCATGCAAATGAAGGTTGGCGATCTTCACGGGGTTCCGGTTATCGTACGTGAAACAACAACGATTCAGGAAGCTGTGGTGGCACTTTTTTTGGAAAATGTGAGCAATTTGATCGTCACCGATGAAGATGGGAATTTGGCGGGTGTAGCTTCCCGCAAGGATTTGCTCAAGGTTACGTTAGGCAATCCGAATGCGGCGACTATTCCTGTCAGTCTCGTAATGACCCGTCAGGCGAATGTTGTCACCGTTTCCCCGGAGGACACCGTTCTGGAGGCAGCGCGCAAAATTATTGCCCGTCAAATCGACAGCCTGCCTGTCGTCGTCCCGTCTGACTCCGACAAACCAGGGGAACACTGGAAGGTCGTGGGACGCATTACGAAAACGAATATTATTAAAATGTTGCTCGATATGGTAGCAGAAGATTAATGGGAGGAATCGAATGGTTCAGGCGAGCAGTCATTTTATAGCGATCTGTTCAGACTCGATTGGTGAGACGGCGGAAGCTGTCGTACAGGCGACCATGCGCCAATTTGAGCTACCGGACACAGAGATCAAAAGATTTATGAATGTAAGGGATGAAGATGAGCTGAGCCGGGTGATGGAGGAGGTCGCCGAGCGGAGAGGTTTTGTGGCTTATACGCTGGTTCAGCCGGAATTGAGAGAGGCGATGAAAGAGGAGGCTGTCCGGCTGAATGTGCGGGCGGTGGATATTATGGGGCCGATGATGCAGGCATTTGCCGACACGTTTCATAATGATCCCAAAGAAAAGCCCGGTCTGCTGCATCGATTGGACGACAACTATTTTCGCCGTGTGGAAGCCTTGGATTTTGCGGTTCAATACGATGATGGTAAAGATGTGAGCGCCATTCTCAAAGCGGATATTGTATTGCTTGGGGTATCCCGTATTTCCAAAACCCCGTTATCGATGTTTCTGGCACATAAAGGTTATAAAACAGTCAACATTCCGATTGTACCGGAGCTGACACCGCCTGCACAGCTGAAGGATGTACAGTCCGGTCGGGTGTTCGGGTTGACGATCCAGCCGGAGCTGCTGTTAAAAATACGCAGTGAGCGACTAAAGGTTATGGGGCTTCCTAACAATGTGCAGTATGCCACATCGGCGCGGGTGGAGGAGGAGATTGCGTATGCGCAGTCTTTGTTCAAGGAACTGAGTTGTCCGGTCATTGATGTCACGGATAAAGCAATTGAAGAGACAGCAGGTCTGATTATCAGAATGCTGTAGTAGCGAAGTAACTTAGAAGTAACTTATATAGAGAAAATGTGAACCACAGGATACAGGAGTGTAATATATAAAAGGCAGTAAAACTGCTCTAAAGATAAGGATCGGCCGTAGGATATAGGAGATTATATAAATAGATAAACAGATAAAACAGCAGCACAGCTGCTCAAAAAAATGATTTGGCGTGGGATAATCATTATATAGGAGAGGTGGAGAGATAGGTATGGAGAGTCAATTGGCATTGGAATTCGTTCGGGTAACAGAGGCGGCAGCATTGCAATCGGCACAATGGACAGGACGGGGAGATAAGAATAGCGCAGACGAGGCGGCTACAGTAGCCATCCGCACCCATTTTAATGCGGTATCGATGGACGGTACGGTCGTTATTGGCGAAGGAGAAATGGATGAGGCTCCCATGCTGTATATCGGGGAAAGAGTAGGCAATCGCAGAGGACCGGCTATAGATATCGCTGTCGACCCGCTGGAGGGAACCGAAACGGTGGCGAACGGTTTGAACAATGCTCTTTCGGTCATTGCTGCTGCACCTCGTGGAAGTTTGCTTCATGCTCCAGATATGTACATGCAAAAAATGGCTGTTGGCCCGGCGTTGGCTGGAAAGCTGTCACTGGACGAACCGATCCCGGCTACATTATCCAAGGCCGCTCGGATACTGGGCAAATCATTACCCGATCTTACAGTGTCCATTCTGGATCGTACACGTCACGCCGGAATCATCAAGCTTCTGCGGGAAAGCGGCGTTCGGATCAAGCTGCTTGGTCATGGAGATGTGATGGGGGCGATTGAAACTTGCCTGGATAGCGGTGTAGATTTGCATATCGGCTCCGGCGGCGCTCCTGAGGGTGTATTGGCCGCGGCAGCACTGAAATGCATGGGTGGAGAAATCCAGGGCCGTCTGCTGCCTCATGGTGAAGAAGAGATTGAGCGTTGCAAACGTATGGGGATTACCGATCCAGGGGCATTGCTGTCCATGGCTGATATGGTTGGACGTCAAGGTGTGATGTTTGTGGCTACTGGCGTGACACCTGGCGAGTGGTTGCAGGGGGTTCGTTCTCTCCCTGGTCACAGGGCGGAAACTCATTCGGTCGTGATGCACTCGGAAACGAAAACGATTCGATTCGTGCGCAGTATTCACCATACATCAGATGCTTCCGGTACGCTCGCTGCAGCGGCATCCTCTTAAGTCTTCACAGCTACATCAAAGTCCAAGTCAAAATAAGCTAAAAAAAAGCAAGTCTCTTACCATATGGAGACTTGCTTTTTGGTGTTTCCGGTTTGTTTGCCGATTGCATAAGGGGCATAACCAAAGATATAAATTTCCTGAAAATCGATACTTTTGAAGGTAGATAAAAACGTTTCTATTAAAGTTTGAAAAGAAATTTCATAGCTTTAGGGGAAAAAAATTCAATCTGAACTAAAATTTTTAGACGGAGAGCCAAAAAAATTTGTGTGTAAATTAGTTCTTTAGAACTATAAAATAGTGTTATTTATTGAAAAATTAAAGTGTTATTAATTTTGATTAATGTGAGCTTGATTAAATTTAACCCCATAAAATAGGATGTCGAAGGCTGTTGCGGAAAAAGGCGGAATTTGTCGGATGATATCAGGGAGAATTTGTTACATTTATGTTAATGGCATGTAAAGGTAAAATTGTTGTAGCACAAGGCTTTTGAAGCTCTTTTGAAAATCATCAAGGTTTTGATTTTACAAAATTCATGAAAATCTGAAAACTCGGTTTGAATCAAATTAACAGATCATGATTAGCAGGCAATTCGTGCAAAAAGTGAAATTGTTGCTTTTAAAGACTTGAAACAAATAGCATAATTTGGATTTTGTTTTATTTTTATGAACTCTATCAATTTAGCTCTTTTGTCCCATGTCAAGCGGTTTTAAAGTTTGTATATTTAAAAACAGCTAGAAAGTGTTGGAAGAAAAAAAGCGATATAAGGATTTACTGTAAAATCCTGAACTGCATAGAGGATGGAGGAATTCACATGACGACCCGGTCACAATCTTGGTTTGCGAAAACCGCAGTTCATCCGGCTGAGAAGCTCCAACTATTTTGCTTCCCTTATGCCGGTGGTGGCGCTTCTATATTTAGTTCCTGGAAGTCCAGACTTGCGCCCGACATTACTGTTTTACCTGTACAGCTTCCGGGGCGTGAAAGCCGTTCAACAGAAGCCCCAATGGACACCATTCAGGACGTCGTGCACTCGCTGCTTCCTGCTATGGCTCCGTACATACATAAGCCGTTTGCTTTTTTTGGACACAGTATGGGAGCGCTGATTGCATTCGAAGCAGCACGGCAGTTGTCTAGCAAAACCGGAAGACTGCCTGTCCATATCATCGTATCCGGTAAATCTGCGCCACATCTTCCGTATTCCAAAAAACAACTCCATGATTTAGCAGATCAGCCTTTCATCGAAGAGCTTCGTTTGATGCAGGGAACACCCGAAGAAGTACTGCAAAATGCAGAGTTAATGCAAATTATTATGCCCCGCCTACGTGCGGATTTTAAGGCGTGCGAAACGTATGTTTATCAGCCGGGGAATCCATTGGCCTGTCCGATGACCATTTTAGGCGGCATGAAGGATTATGAGGTGACCACGGATTCACTTCATGCCTGGCAGCAGCACACCTCATCGCCCATAGATGTGCGAATGTTCGAAGGCAACCACTTTTTCATCCATGAACAAGAGCAACAAGTTATAAGCGCAGTCGTGAATATTTTGTCCGCATCCTCAGCCCTGAACCACGCTGCCGCAGCTCATGCATCATACAGCACCAATACCCTACAACCACGATTTAGACAGAGCTAAATGCCCCACACATCACGATACACCACGATCCACAACATGATTAACATCTCGGCAACCATTCGACAATTAACCCACCACCAGGATACAACTCACAGCATAATTCAAGAACGATTTCATTCCATGTAAATACTCATACATCCAGAGCCAGAGTCTATCTCACCATGTCCATTGCAACTTAAGAAACACGTCTATCGACGTGTTTTCCAAGAAGCCAGACCGCATGTGATCGTAGCTTTTCTTGCGATTTATAGAATCGTTTCGGCTCTGCTGAAAACTTATAAATTCTATAATCTAAAAAAAGTTCACACTGCGAAAGTGTGGGCAACGAAAAAGAGGGATGCCCTTGTTTCGATCAAATTCTGCTTTCCGGAGACTCGCCCGTTATGTAAGACCGTACAATCTATGGGTTTTCATCACGGTAATCGCCTCCTTATCCCTGGCAGCCATAGACATTATTTTGGGTAAGGCCATCGAGCAAATGGCACAGGGGACCTTCTCCTCCACCCGGAACATGATTTATCTGGTAGTTGGTATGACACTCATTGGAATGCCCTGTAAGTTTGTGATGAGGTACGCTTCGGCTCGATTTAGCGTTAGTGCTCTGCGCGACTTGAGAGGCGACCTCGTACATAAGTTTTGCGATTTACCGGTTTCCAGCGTAGAGAGGAAGTTCACCGGAGATTTGGTATCCCGCCTCACGAACAATACGGCGATGTTACAGAACTTTTTTATCCAGCAGTTTGCCAATCTGTTTTATTTACCGCTTGTGTTTACGGCATCATTAACACTGCTCTTAATGACAAGCTGGAAGCTAGTTTTGGCAAGCCTCGCGCTCATGCCTGTAGGGATGATCATAACATCATTGATGAGCAGGCCAATTGAAAAATATTCGGAGCAGCTTCAGGAGAAAATAGCTCATTTGAATGCGGTCGGGCAGGATGCGATCGGTGGAATTCCTATCGTCAAGGCATTCAATATGCAGGCTGTGCTGTTGAAGAAATATATGGTGATTACGGAGGAGGTCGTCAGGCGCGGCCTGGGGCTGGAAAAACGCTATGCATCCATTACTCCGGTAGGTGTGATGATGCTGGCAACACCGATTATTTTGGTCATTGTGTACGGAGGATACCTGATTCAACATGGGGAGCTGAATGCTGGAGGCATTGTCCTGTTTTTATATCTGATTTCGTTCATATTGCAGCCTATTGCCATGCTGCCGACGATCATCTCGCAAATGAAGGAAGCGGGGGGAGCGGCGAAGCATTTGTTTGAGGTACTGGATTGGCCAGATGAACGTCAAGGCGGCGAAATCACCTCAGTCGGTCAGGATCGTGGAGATAAGATCCTTCGTTTGGAAGACGATGCAGATAGGGAAGCCTACCAAGCTAGTCAAGCCAGTGGAAGCGAGACAGATGGAGCAGAAAGCGACGATGACGCTGCTGTGGTCGTGGTCAGCTTTGAGCATTTGACCTTTGGCTACAACGAGGGGAACACGGTGCTCAAGGATATCAGTTTCCAGGTGCGACAAGGGGAAACGGTAGCGATTGTCGGTGCCAGTGGTGGCGGCAAAAGCACAATTTTCAAGCTGCTTTGCGGATTTAATGAACCGGGAGAGCATGCTGGAGCCGTTCAGCTATTTGGAAAGAGTTTGACAGATTGGAATTTAACAAGCCTGCGCCGCCATATTTCGATGGTGTCTCAGGAGCCGTCGCTTTTTCCGGCCACGATTGCAGAAAATATCGGATATGGACGTCTGGAGGCGACCCGGGAAGAAATTGTCGAGGCGGCGAAGGCGGCACATGCGCATAGTTTTATTGTTCAGCTTCCCGAGGGCTATGAAACCCTTTTGAGCGAGCGGGGAGGCGGACTGTCCGGCGGACAAAAGCAGCGTATTTCCATAGCAAGAGCATTGCTGAAAAATGCTCCGCTGCTTCTGCTGGATGAGCCGACTTCAGCGCTCGATAGCCAGTCGGAGGCTCAGGTGCAGATCGCGATGAATGCGGCAATGCACAACCGGACGGTGCTGGTCATTGCTCATCGACTGTCAACCGTGCGTCAGGCGAACCGGATTATTGTACTTGATCAGGGGGGCATTGTGGAATCGGGCACCCATGAGGAATTACTGGGCCGCGACGGTGAGTATCGAAAGCTGTATTTGCAAAATTTCGAAGAAGAACAGCATACGGCGGAAAACGGCCATTCGATGCCGGAGGAAAGGAGCGAGAAGCGTGACCTTCAAGCAGGGGTTTTATGAGTTTAGGCAGCTGATGTCCCTGATGAAGCCGCACCGGAAACGGTATTTTACCGGGCTGATTGGCAATAGCCTGACCAATGCGAGCATCACGATTTTACTTTCCTTTGTGGTGCATTATTTACTGAATTTTGCGGTTAATGGCGATGTACAGGAGCTTTACCGGGCGATTTATTTGGTCAGTGGTACATTTTTGGCATTAAGTCTTATTTCCCCGCTGTGCAGCTACATGTATAAGCGGTGTGTGAAGCTGGCGATTGCCAATGTACGGGTGAGACTATTCGGGCATATTGTCAAGCTATCGTATGAAAAGGCCGAAAAACGCCATTCGGGTGATCTTGTATCCCGCATGACCAACGATGTACAGACGTTGGAGCAGGCTTACACCGTTCATTTTCGCTCAATTATACTGGAAATTTCGCTTTTCTTTGGCTCGTTGGTCATTATGATGGCACTGGATTGGCGATTTGGGGTTATGGCGGTTTTGCTTGGGCTGGCCTCAGCCTGGGTCAATTCTCATTTCGCAAAAAAGATGCGACAGACGAGTGATGAGTTACAGGGACGGATGAGCAGGTTCACGGAACGGTTGAGTGATTTGCTTTCCGGCTTGCAGACGGTGAAGCTGTTCGGCTTGCGGACAAAGGTAGGCGGACTTTGTAACGATGCAAGCGAGGACATAAAACGCATCAGCATCCGGCAGGGACGTCATATGGGCTTGCAGGATATGTGCAATTTTCTAGTTGAATTCATTACGCTGGGCGGTGTGCTTGTCGCCGGATTGATTCTGGTTTCGCAGAAGCAAATGGAGCTGGGAGTCCTGGGACAGATTGTGCAGCTGCAAAGCGGCATTTCCACGGTGTTTTTGGAGCTGGGGGCGGCTGTATCACTGCTGCAAAACTCCTTGGCGGGCTTGGTGCGTATTCGCGAAATTCTGGATGAGTCGCAGGAGCAGGAGCACTTTCCAGCAGCACAACAGAAGGGATTTCGGGCTGGGTTTATCGACCCGGAGGCGGCAGCTTTATCAGCCAGTGATACGGAGGGATTTTATGGTGATGTGGAGACTGTGGATCAAGGTCACACCATTGAACACGTTCCGGCTGCGCTGGAGCTGCACGACATCACCTTTGGCTATCAGCCGGATCGTCCAACGCTGCGAAGGCTGAACCTGATCGTACCGGAAGGGCAGGTAACCGCACTCGTCGGCCCGAGTGGTGGTGGCAAAAGCACAGTTATGAAGCTGTTGCTGGGCTTTTACCCACCGGATAAGGGTATACTGCGGGTCCGTGGTCGTTTGGCAGGAGAATATCGGTTGGATGAGGTCAGGGATTTGATGGCCTATGTCCCGCAGGAGGCTACGCTGTTCCACGGTACAGTAGCGGATAATATCCGCTTTGGCTCACCAGATGCCACGGATGAGGAGGTAGAGGCTGCGGCCAAAACGGCCTATGCCAGCGGCTTCATAGCCGACCTGCCGGAGGGTTACGACACCATAGTCGGTGAACGTGGAGCCAACTTGTCCGGCGGTCAAAGGCAGCGGATCGCGATTGCCCGCGCTTTGCTCAAAAATGCACCGATTTTGCTGCTGGATGAAGCAACCTCGGCGCTGGATGCAGAATCGGAATACGAAGTCCAGCAGGGCTTAAATGAGCTGATGAAGGATCGCACGACATTAGTTATTGCCCATCGTTTGTCTACGATTGAGCGGGCGGATACCATCTGTGTCCTTGCCGAGGGCGAGCTGAAAGAGCAGGGCACTCATGACCAGCTCCTTGCCCGGGGAGGCCATTATGCGGAGCTGTATGAGCTCCAGTTTCGAAAGCATCCTGAGGAACAAACCGCATAAATATCCAAAGTTTCTTTTTACCCATATCTATTTTGCGAGGAGAGAGACATATGACTCAGTATGATGTTCAATTGATTTCATTAAGCCAGCCACAGCAACGTATTTGGTATACGGAGCTTTTGTATCCCAATCGCAACACGTCTACGATTATTGCAACGGTTAAAATCAAGGGAACTGTTCGTATAGATGCATTGCAGCAGGCGATGAACGAGGTCATTGCGCAAAATGATTCTTTTCGTATCAAAATCACTGCTCAGGACGGTATTCCATATCAATATGTAGAGCCATTTGCCGCTCAAAGCATAGAAATACTCCAAGTTACCCCGGAGGAAGCTAATCAATGGCTAAACCGCAATAATCCACAGCCGTTCTCATTGCTGGATTCGCAGCTTTACCGGTTTGTTATTTTGCAGCTGGGGGCAGA
This sequence comes from Paenibacillus kribbensis, assembly GCF_001705305.1. Lineage (GTDB taxonomy): Bacteria > Bacillota > Bacilli > Paenibacillales > Paenibacillaceae > Paenibacillus > Paenibacillus kribbensis_B. Next base: position 324,015 of record NZ_MCBP01000006.1, on the reverse strand, counting down.
AGAAACCTGGTTTAATTTCAAAATGCACCATATTATTTCAGACGGTGTATCCATGAATCAGGCCATTAATGAAATTACTGCGCATTACATGGATATTGTGCATGATAGTGGTCAGGATGCACCAGCTAAAGCGAATCCATATCTGGATTTTATTCAGGTGGAGCAAAGCTATGAGCAATCTGACCGCTATGAAAAGGACAAGACGTACTGGACAGAGAAGTTTGCCGATTTGCCGGAGACTACAGGTTTAAAATCATACAATCCGCTAACACTGAGCACGGCTGCACGCCGGGAGAGCTTTATACTGGAGCATGAATTGTATCGTGGTGTTACGGCTTTTTGCGAGGAGCATAAAATCAGTATTTTTACGTTCTTCCTGGCCGCCCTGTATATATATTTGCATAAAGTGACGGGGGAACAGGATTTAACAGTAGGTACACTGTACGCTAACCGTACGTCGAAAAAGGAAAAGGATACGATTGGCATGTTCGTCAGCACCGTGGCTACGCGCCTGCTGGTTGGGCCGGAATCCGAGCTGCTGACCTTCCTGCAAGGTGTGGGCAAGGAGCAGTCGTCCATTTTGCGGCATCAGCGTTATCCGTACAACAAAATTATTCAGGATTTGCGTGAACAGCAAAACAGTCTAGACATTCAGCGCCTGTTTGGCGTTTCCATTCAGTACCGTACGCTGAGCTTCTCCCGTTTTGATGAAGCCATTCAGCAGGTGAACAACGATTTCTGTGGAGATACGGTGAACGACTTCGATATTCACATGGTGGAAATGCTGGATGACGATAGACTTGTCTTGTACCTGGATTATCGTACCGAGCTGTTCAGTGAACAGGAAATTGCCCGAATCATCCAACAATTTTTGAGTGTGGCGGAGCATATGGTGAAAGGGCCACAGAAGCGGATACAGGAGTTGTCGCTGATTAGTGAAGAAGAGCGAGCGCAAATTGTGGATGTATTCAATGCTACAGCAGTAGAATATCCACACGATGCAGGGATTCATGAACTGTTCGAGCAACAGGCAGAGCGTACACCGGATCAGACGGCGGTCGTGTTTGGAAACAGTCGTCTAACCTATGGACAGCTGAATGAACAGGCCAACCGACTGGCTCACACGCTGCGCGGTTACGGTGTTACTGTTGAACGGACGGTGGGTATCGTCGCTGAGCGTTCTACAGATATGATCGTCGGCATGCTGGCGATCCTCAAGGCGGGCGGCGCATATGTGCCGATTGATCCGGATTATCCGGCAGAACGTGTACGCTACCTGCTGGAGGATTCAGGTGCGAAGCTGCTGCTGGTGCAGCGCGCGGAGCAGCAACCCGATGACTACAGCGGAATTGTGCTGGATCTGAGCGATGCCACTGTATATGGGGCAGAGGATGATCAAGGCTTAAATACCGTACAATCGGAGCAAAACGAGGCTTATCATGCGGATTATACCCATTATACAAATCCGAAAAATGAGATTTTACAAGCAGGTACATTCGGGAATCGACTCGCCTATTTGATGTACACTTCGGGAACGACTGGGCAACCCAAAGGGGTCATGGTGGAGCACCGCAATGTCGTGCGTTTGGTAAAAAATACAAACTATGCACAACTGGATGCTGACACGCGCATTTTACAGACCGGGGCTGTTGTCTTTGACGCGTCTACCTTCGAAATCTGGGGTGCGCTATTGAACGGTGGACAGCTGGTGCTGGTGAGCCAGGATGTCATTTTGGACGCGCCGAAGCTCAAGGAAGCGGTATGCAGCCATGGCATTACGACGATGTGGCTGACCGCACCGCTCTTTAACCAGCTATCCCAGCAGGACCTAGAGCTGTTCGAGGGGATACGGGAGCTGCTGGTCGGCGGGGATGTGCTGTCCGTCCCGCATATTAACCGGGTGCTGAAGGCTCATCCGTCTCTGCGGATTATTAACGGCTATGGGCCGACGGAAAATACGACCTTTTCCACGACGCATGCGATTAGCGGCGTGCAAACGGAATCGGTGCCGATTGGCAGCCCGATCCATAACTCGACGGCGTATGTCGTGGACCGTTCGATGCAGCTTCAGCCGGTTGGAGCGTGGGGAGAGCTGATCGTCGGCGGTGACGGGGTGGCACGTGGATACCGCAACCGTCCGGACCTGACGGCTGAAAAGTTCATCGACAGTCCGTTCCGCAGCGGAGAACGCTGCTATCGCACAGGCGACCTGGTACGCTGGAATGCGGACGGGACGCTGGAATACAAGGGACGGATTGACGCCCAGGTGAAAATCCGGGGTTACCGGATCGAGCTGGGCGAGGTGGAAGCACAGCTGTTGAAGCTGGAGGCGGTACGAGAAGCCGTCGTGATTGCACGTGAGGATGAGCAGGGGCAAAAACAGCTCTGCGCTTATGTGGTGACCCATACGGATGTAGCGGCAAATGAGCTGCGCAGCGCGTTGAGCCAGGAGCTGCCGGGCTACATGGTGCCGTCGTATTTCGTTGCAATGGAGCAATTGCCGCTGACGCCTAACGGCAAGGTAGACCGCCGGGCGCTGCCGCAGCCGGAGGGACGTGTGGATTCCGGCGAGGACTATGTAGCAGCCCGAAATGACGTAGAACGGACATTGGTATCGGTATGGCAATCTGTACTGGGTATCGAGCATATCGGCGTGCTGGATAACTTTTTCCATCTGGGCGGCGACTCGATCAAGGCCATTCAGGTGTCTTCAAGATTGCTGCAAAACGGCTATAAGCTGGAAATGAGGGAGCTGTTCCAATATCCGACGATTGCGGAGCTGAATGGCCGAGTGCAGAAGGTGAACCGTGTCTCGGACCAAGGGGAAGTCACGGGTACGGTAGCGTTAACGCCGATTCAGCATTGGTTTATTGAGCAGCAGCCCTCCAAGCCGGAGCACTATAATCAGGCGCTGATGCTGCACCGTGAGGATCGTATGGACGAAACGGCGCTTCGTGAGGCACTGCAACACATTGTCGAGCATCATGACGCTCTGCGTATCGTATTCCATCAGAATGCAGCTGGTGGATATGAAGCCTGGAATCGCGGCCTGCAGGAAGGTGAGCTGTTCAGTCTCGAAGTCGTGGACTTTACGAACGAGCCTGATTTTGCTGATGTGCTGGAGGCTAAAGCGAGCGAAATTCAAAGCAGTATCCGTCTGGATGAAGGCCCTTTAGTGAAGCTGGGTCTGTTCCGCTGCGCGGATGGGGATCATTTGCTGATCGCGATCCACCATTTTGTGGTCGATGGTGTATCTTGGCGCATTTTGCTGGAGGATTTGGCGTCTGGATATGAGCAGGCTTTACGGGGCGAGTCTGTCCGTTTGCCGAATAAGACGGATTCCTTCCGTCTGTGGGCTGATCAGCTGTCAGCTTATGCGAGCAGCACAGCATTGGAGAAGGAACGTGCGTACTGGCAACAGCTGGAGCAAGCTGGGGCTGCTCAAGCAGCTTTGCCCAAGGATTACACTCGCAAATCTGAGACCAAGCCTCAGCTGCGCGATGACCGCACACTTACGGTAGCGTGGACGGTCAAAGAAACAGAGCAATTTTTGAAGCAGGCACACCGTGCCTATAATACGGAAGCGAACGATCTGCTGTTGGCAGCTCTGGGAACCGCTATTCATGAGTGGGCAGGCATCAGTCAGGTGCTTGTGAATCTGGAGGGACACGGACGGGAAGCTATTTTGCCGGATGTGGATATTACACGTACGGTCGGTTGGTTTACCAGTCAATTCCCGGTTGTGCTGGATATGGGCCAGGATCGTAATGTGGGACGACGTGTCAAGAACGTCAAGGAAGGGCTGCGCCGTTTGCCGCATAAAGGGATTGGATACGGAATTCTGAGATATCTCGCTGCTGGGGAAGGGGAAGCCGCTTTTGTAGCCGAGCCGGAAATCAGCTTTAACTATCTCGGACAATTCGATCAGGATTTGAAAAATAATGCATTCCGCATGTCTCCTTATTCCATCGGGGCTTCCATAAGTGACACGTTGACCAAGCGTTATGCTCTTGATATCAACGGCATGGTCACGGACGGTATGCTGGAACTAACGATCAGCTACAGCAGCAAGACGTTCATGAAAAAATCAATCAAAAGACTGGCTGATCTGCTGCAGGAAAGCTTACGTCAGGTATTGGCCCATTGCGTGGAAAAGGAGCTGCCGGAGCTGACACCAAGCGATCTGTCCTTCCAAGGACTGACGGCTGGAGAACTGGAGCACATTGTAGAGCAGACCGCTGCTGCGGGTGAGCTGGAAAACATTTATTCATTAACACCCATGCAAAAAGGCATCCTGTTCCACGGCTTGATGGAGCCGCAATCAGGAGCGTATTTTGAGCAGGCGACCTTTGATTTGCAGGGCAGCTTTCAGGTGGATGCTTTTGCCGAAGGTCTGAATCTGCTGGTGGATCGCCATCAAATTTTCAGAACGAACTTTTATAGCGGCTGGAATGAGCAGCCTTTACAGGTGGTGTACCGTCATAAGGCTGGCGGATTCCGGTTTGAAGATGTGCGTTCCATGGAGCCAGAGGAGCTGAACGCGTACATTGCCGATTTTGCTGAGCGCGACAAAGCAGAGGGCTTTGATTTTAGCTCAGGCGAGCTGATGAGAGTATCTATCTTGCGTACAGGCGAGGAGTCATATCGTTTTGTGTGGAGCTTCCACCATATTTTGATGGACGGCTGGTGCTTGTTCCTGATTGTTGGGGAAGCATTCAATACGTATTTTGCATTGCTTGAAGACCGCAAGCCTGAGCTTGCTCCGGTAACGCCATACAGCGAATATATTGAATGGCTGGAACGGCAGGACAACGCAGAGGCTGAGCGATTCTGGGGTGACTATTTTGCTGGCTTTGAACAACAGACGGTGCTGCCGCAAGCGAAACAGCTGGATGGTCACGCCAAGGAATATGAGGCGGACAAGCTTTCGTTTACGCTGAGCCGTGAAGTGACCGAACGGATGAACAAGCTGGTCAAGCAGCAGCAGGTGACGGTCAATACGCTGCTGCAAGCGGCGTGGGGCGTTGTATTACAACGGTATAACAATAGTCAGGACGTTGTATTTGGCAGTGTCGTATCGGGTAGATCAGCGGATATTGCAGGCATCGATAAGATGATTGGTTTGTTTATTAATACCGTTCCAGTACGGATTCATAGCGGCAAAGATGTTACGTTCGCCGGGCTGATGAAGCAGACACAGGAGCAGGCGCTTGCTTCCCGTGCCTATGAAACCTATCCGTTGTATGAAATTCAGGCCCTGACAGAGCAGAAGCAGGATCTGGTGAACCATATTATGGTGTTTGAAAACTACCCGGTGGAACAGCGTATGGAGCAAATGGGCAGCCATGCCACGAACGGTTTTACCATTGCCAACGCCTCCATGTCAGAGCAAACAAACTATGATTTCAACATTACAGTTGTGCCGGGCGATGAAATCAGTGTTCATTTGGAATATAACGCGCTGGTGTTTGAACGCGGAGCTGTGGAGCAAATCCGTGAACATTTGCTGCATATTATAGAAGAAGCGATTAGCAGACCGGATGCGCTGGTCGATGAACTTGAGCTGGTGACTGCTGAGGAAAAAGCAAAAATCATCGACGGTTTTGGTTCAGTTGGCGTGTCTGCGTGGAGTGATGCGAAGGAAGCAGAATTGTTGTTCCACGCCTATGTGGAAGAACAGGCGCAGCTTGTACCGGACCATGTAGCAGTGGTGTACGAGCAGCAGCAGCTAACATACCGTGAGCTGAACGAGCGTGCGAACCAATTGGCCCGCCGATTGCGGAATGAAGGCATTGGACGCGAGTCGATTGTCGGCATTTTAAGCGAACGCTCGGTGGACATGCTGGTCGGCGTACTGGCGGTATGGAAGGCCGGAGGCGCGTATGTGCCTTTGGATGCCGATTATCCGTCGGAGCGAATCCGCTTTATGCTGGAGGACAGCGGTGCTACGGTGCTGCTGACTCAAACCGGCTTGCAGGAGCGTGCACAGGCGTGGCTGGAGGAAAGCCAATGGGCTTTGGCCGGAGGAAAGTCCGAAGGACAACTGGAAACGGCGGTTAGCGCTGAGACGATGGAACAAGATGCTCTCCATGAAGACCTGAGTCCTTTAAAATTAGCTTCGCTATCTAACCGTGAAGCAGGGTCCGAATCCGCGACTGTACTGCGCCTGCATACGGTGCTGGCGCTGGACGATGAGTCGCTGTATACCGGGGATGCCACAGACGTTGAACACATCAACGAGCCGCAGGATCTGGCGTATGTGATCTACACCTCCGGTACAACGGGACGTCCGAAGGGCGTCATGATCGAGCATCGCAGCCTGGTGAATACGGCCGCGGCGTATCGTCGGGACTACCGTCTGAACCAGTTCCCGGTACGGCTGTTGCAACTGGCGAGCTTCTCCTTCGACGTATTCGTCGGCGATATCGCACGGGCGCTCTATAACGGCGGTACGATGGTCATCTGCCCGAAAGACGACCGAATTGATCCGAGCCGTCTGTATGGCTGGATTCGTGATTACCAGATTACGGTGTTCGAATCGACACCGGCTCTGATTGTACCATTCATGCAGCATGTGCATGAACATGGACTGGACATGAGTAGTCTGGAATTGCTGATCACCAGCTCGGACAGTTGCAGCGTAACGGATTATCGGGTGCTGCAGGAAAGATTTGGCTCGGATATCCGCATTATTAACAGCTATGGTGTCACGGAAGCGGCGATCGACTCCAGCTTCTATGACGAAGAGCTGTCGAAGCTGCCGGGCAGCGGCAATGTGCCGATTGGTCAGGCGTGGCTGAACGCCCGCTTCTACATCGTGGACAGCCAGCTGAATCCGGTGCCGATCGGCGTGCTGGGCGAGCTGTGCATTGGTGGAGCCGGGGTAGCACGGGGCTACCTGAACCGTGCAGACCTGACGGCGGAGAAATTCGTGGCGAACCCGTACGTGCTGGGTGAACGGCTGTACCGCACGGGGGACTTGGCACGGTGGATGCCGGACGGGAATGTGGACTTTATCGGCCGGATGGATCACCAGGTCAAAATCCGGGGCTACCGGATCGAACTGGGCGAGATCGAAACGGCGATCCAGCGGGTGCCGGGTGTGCGTCAAGCCGTAGTGATCGACCGGACGGATGAGCGTGGGCACAAGTATCTGTGCGGATACATCACCGGAGAAGCGGAGCTGCGGATCGAAGAGGTCCAGGCAGAGCTGGAAGCGGGGCTGCCAGCGCATATGGTACCAGCACGCCTGATGAGACTGGAGGCAATTCCGCTGACGAGCAACGGCAAAATCGACCGCAAGGCCTTGCCGGAGCCGGAAGGCAGCATCCATACCGGCGCAGCCTATGTGGCACCGCGTACAACGGTCGAGCAGGTATTGGCTGCGGTATGGGCCGGGGTGCTTGGCGTGGAAGCGGTAGGCACGCAGGATAACTTCTTCGAGCTGGGCGGCGATTCGATCAAGGCGCTGCAGGTATCGTCCCGCTTGTTGCAGGCAGGCTATCGACTGGACATGAAAGACCTGTTCAGCAATCCGACGGTAGCTTCACTGAGTCCTTTGCTTCGTACAGATGGCAAGATCGCCAGTCAGGAAGAGGCAGCAGGCAAGGTGGAACTGACACCCATTCAACGGTGGTTCTTTGAGCAGCAACCGGCTGATCTTCATCACAGCAATCAGGCGATGATGCTGTATCGAGCTGGACGATTTGACGTAAACGCGCTGCGGCGCACGATGGAACGAATGGTTCAGCATCATGATGCATTGCGTACCGTATTCCGCAAGACAGAGCGTGGCTACGAAGCCTGGAACCGCAGTGTGGAGGAAGGCGAGCTGTATGCACTGGACATTGTCAATTTCAGCGGTGTTGAAGACGAATCTGCCGCTGTGGAAGCCAAGGCGAGTGAAATTCAAGCCAGCATTCATTTAAGCGAGGGTCCGCTTGTGAAGCTCGGTTTGTTCCAATGCGCTGGGGGCGATCATTTGTTAATCGTCATTCACCATTTGGTGGCGGACGGCGTCTCGTGGCGTATTTTGCTGGAGGATCTGGCATCTGGTTATGAACAGGCTGTCGCAGGGAAAACAGGCAAAGCCATTCGACTGCCGCATAAAACAGATTCGTTCCAGACATGGGCCGAGCATCTGTCGGCTTATGCGAACAGTGCGGAGATGGAACGGGAGCTTGCTTACTGGCAGTATATCGAACAAGCGGAAGCCAGCATGGTGAAGCCGTTACCGAAGGATTTTGCCAACGATCATGCCTTACTTGGAGACAGTGAGGTTGTCACAGTCCGCTGGACGAAGCAGGAAACGGATTTGCTGCTCAAGCAGGCTCACCGCGCGTATAACACGGAGATGAATGACCTGCTGCTGGCTGCACTCGGCAAAGCCGTATATGACTGGTCCGGTTCCGAACGGGTGCTGGTCAACCTGGAGGGCCATGGACGGGAGGTCATTTTGCCGGATGTGGATATTACGCGCACAGTTGGCTGGTTTACGAGCCAATTCCCGGTTGTATTGGATGGAAGTCTGGGACAAGGCGGAAACACAGCTCGTTTGATCAAACGGGTCAAGGAAGGGCTGCGTCATATCCCGCAAAAAGGCATTGGCTACGGTATTTTGCGATACCTGTCAAATACAGATGCTTTTGCGCAAGCAGGTGTGAAGCTTCAAGCGGAGCCAGAGATCAGCTTTAACTATCTGGGACAGTTTGATCAGGATTATAAAGGCAATGATCTGCAGCCTTCCTCCTACTCCATCGGTGTGCCTGTCAGCACAAACGCGGCTATGGATTTTGCACTGGATATCAATGGCGTGATCGAGGATGGCGAGCTGCTCTTCACCATTCGTTACGGCACAACGCAATTCCGTCATGAAACGATTGTACGGCTTGGTGAGCTACTGGCGGCTGGTTTGCGTGAGGTGATTAGCCATTGTGTCGCCCAGGAAAGAACGGTATTGACGCCAAGTGATGTTCTGCTAAATAACGTCACGCTGGACGAGCTGGAGCAGTTGGTGGAAGATACGCGGGATCTGGGTGAGCTGGAAAATGTGTATGCCTTAACGCCAATGCAAAAGGGCATGCTTTTCTACAGCTTAATGGACACGGATTCAGCGGCTTATTTTGAGCAGGCAACCTTTGAGTTGAACGGACGTTTTGATGTGGTTGCTTTTGGCAAAAGTTTTGATCTGCTCGTCCAACGACATGAGGCACTGCGGACGAACTTTATCAGTTCATGGAAGGATGAGCCTGTGCAGGTCGTCTTCCGCAGCCGCAGCGGAGCCTTGTATTATGAAGATTTGCGCGGACTGGAAAAGGAGGAACGTGAAGCTCGGGTTGAAGCTTTTATCCTTGCGGATAAAGCCAAAGGATTCCGTCTGGCAGAGGATGCGCTCATTCGTGTCTCCATTCTGCAAACCGGGGATGAAACGTACCGCTTTATTTGGAGCTTCCATCACATTTTGATGGATGGCTGGTGCTTGTCCTTTATGACACAGGAGGTATTTGGCAGCTATCTGGCACTTCGTGCAGGTCAGAAGCCAGTGCTGGAGCCTGTCACGCCGTTCAGTCGCTTTATCGAATGGCTGGAGTGTCAGGATCGTGAGGCGTCCCTGCAATACTGGAGCGGCTATTTGGCAGACTACGAGCAACAAATTACACTTCCGCAGCAAAAAACACAGCCTAAATCCATACAAGCCGGGGAATATGTCGCCGGAGAGCTGGAATGCGACTTCCAGCCGGAGCTGGTTGCTCAGATTGAACGGGTGGCAAAACAAAATCAGGTGACCATCAACACACTGATTCAGACGGTATGGGGCGTCCTGCTGCAAAAGTATAACAACAGTACGGATGTCGTGTTCGGCAGCGTTGTATCCGGTCGTCCAGGCGATATTCCTGGTGTGGAGCGCATGATCGGGCTGTTCATTAATACGATCCCAGTACGTGTTCAGTCAGAAAAGGGCGAAGCCTTTGTCGAACTGATGAAGCGAACACAGCGACAGGCGTTGGCCTCCAATGCCTATGACGCCTTCCCGCTGTATGAAATTCAGGCGCTTACCGAGCAGAAGCAGGATTTGATCAATCATATTATGATATTTGAAAATTATCCGGTGGAGCAGCAGGTAGAGCAACTGGGAAGCGAAGGACAGGAACCATTTACGATTTCGAACGTGGTGGCTACAGAGCAAACCAACTACGATCTGAACGTAGCCGTTATGCCGGGAGAAGGCATCAAGATTCGTTTTATGTATAACGCGCTCAGTTTTGATCAGGCAGGCATTGAGCGTCTGCATGGACATTTTGCGCGTCTGCTGGAACAAATTTCGCTCAACCCGCATGTTCGTGTTGAAGAGCTGGAATTGGTCACGGCGTCGGAAAAACAACAGATTACAGCGTCGTTTAATGATACTGCTTCTGTATATCCGCGCAATCAGACGATCCAAAAGCTGTTTGAGGAGCAGGCTGAACGCACGCCGGATCATATGGCCGTAGCTTTGGGACATCAATCTCTAACCTATCGGGAGCTTAATGAAGCGGCCAACCGATTGGCACATACGCTGCGGGATGCAGGAGTCAAGGCGGATGAACCTGTCGGTATTCTGACAGAGCGCTCGCTGGATATGATTACCGGAACGCTGGCTATTTTGAAGGCTGGGGGCGCGTATGTTCCGGTAGATCCTCAATATCCGGAAGACCGTATCCGCTATATGCTGGAGGACTCGGGAGCCAAGCTGCTGCTGGCTCAGCAGGATTTACTGGACCGCTGCTATTTTGACGGGCAGATTGTGAATCTGAATGATGAAACGTCTTACAGTGCGGACGACTCTAATCTGGAGATTGCTGGCGCGGGCCATCATGCCGCTTATGTCATTTATACCTCAGGCTCTACAGGCAAGCCGAAGGGTGTAGTTGTTGAGCATCAAAGTGTCGTGCGTCTCGTGCGCAATACGAATTATGTGCCGTTCGATGAATCGACGCGAATGCTGCAGACTTGCGCGTTTGTATTTGATGTATCTACGTTTGAAATTTGGGGTGCGCTGCTGAACGGCGGTCAGCTTGTACTTGTGCACAAGGATGATCTTTTGGACGCGGCCAAGCTCAAGGAGACGATACAGGATCATCGCATCAACATGATGTGGCTGACCACACCGTTATTTAATCAGCTTTCACAGCAGGACAGTAAGCTGTTCGGCGATGTGAAGTATTTGCTGGTCGGAGGCGATGTGCTGTCCGCACCGCATATTAACCGGGTACTGCGTGATAATCCGGGCATGAACATGATCAACGGTTATGGGCCTACGGAAAATACTACCTTTTCGACAACGTATCACATTACAGAAGAACAGCTGGATTCTGTGCCGATCGGACGTCCAATCCGTAATTCGACGGCGTATGTTGTGGATTCGGCGTTCAATCTTCAGCCAATTGGAGCTTGGGGTGAGCTGGTTGTCGGCGGAGACGGAGTTGCACGTGGTTACCTGAACCGTCCTGAGCTGACGGCTGAGAGATTCCTGCCCAATCCATGGGTGGAGGCTGACCGTCTGTATTGCACGGGTGACCTTGTTCGCTGGCGTGAGGATGGCATATTGGAATATGCCGGACGGATTGACCAACAGGTTAAAATTCGCGGTTACCGGATTGAACTGGGCGAAGTGGAGACGCAGCTGTTAAATTTGGATTCCATCCGTGAAGCTGTGGTGTTGGCACGCGAGGATGAATTTGGACAAAAAGTACTGTGCGCGTACTACACCTCTGATCGGGAGTGGAGTACAGGAGAACTGAGAAATCTGCTGGCGCAGGAAATCCCGGGTTATATGGTGCCTTCTTATTTCATTCACCTGGAGCAGATTCCACTGACGGTGAACGGCAAGGTGGATCGAAAAGCACTGCCTGCGCCGGAAGGCGGATTACAGACTGGAATTGAGTATGTAGCACCGCAAACAGCAGCGGAGCAGGCGCTCGCGGCTGTCTGGCAAACGGTGCTTGGTGCTGGACAAATCAGCACGCTGGATAATTTCTTCGATCTGGGCGGTGACTCGATTAAAGCGATTCAATTCTCCTCCAGACTGCTTCAAGCCGGATACAAAATGGATATGAAGGATTTGTTCAAATATCCGAGCGTCAAGGAACTGGCTTCGCATCTGCGTCTAGCGGATAAGAAAACGGCCGAGCAAGGCGAAGTTACAGGGAAAGTGGCGCTGACGCCGATACAATACTGGTTTGCAGAGCAGGAGCAGGTGGACGTACATCACTTTAATCAGGCAGTCATTCTGCACCGGGAGAAGGGCTTTGATGAATCCACTCTGCGTCAGGCTCTTAGCAAGCTGACAGAGCATCACGATGCACTGCGGATGGTGTTCAACAAGACCGAGCAAGGCTATGAAGCATGGCACCGCGGATTACAGGAAGGTGAGCTATACCACCTGGATGTGCTGGACTTTACGGATTTGACGGATGAAGCCTTGCTCAGCACAGCGATCGAGGCGAAAGCCAGCGAAATTCAAAGCAGTATTCGTCTGCATGAAGGACCACTTTTCAAAGCTGGCCTCTTCCACTGTGCTGATGGGGATCATCTGATGATGGCGATTCACCATTTGGTGGTGGATGGGGTATCGTGGCGCATTTTGTTTGAGGATTTGGCTACAGCCTATGAACAAGCCGTCCGTCAGGAAGGGCTACAGTTGCCAGACAAAACGGATTCCTTCCGTTCATGGTCTCAAAGGCTTGTCACTTTTGCGGATAGTCCGGCAATGGAAAGCGAACGCGTCTACTGGGAGCAATTGAATGCATCTGCTTTGGCTGATCAAGCACGGTTGCCTGAGGATCAAGCGCAGGATGGCAGATTTACCTTGGCTGACACGGATACAGTGATTGTCAAGCTTACGAAACAAGAGACAACACGGCTATTAAAGCAGGCATACCGCGCATATAACACGGAAGTGAACGATCTGCTCCTGACTGCATTGGGTATGATGCTGTACACATGGACCGGGCATGAACGCAGTCTGATTAATTTAGAGGGACACGGACGTGAGAATATTTTGCCGGATATGGACATTTCTCGTACCGTAGGATGGTTTACGAGTCAATATCCGGTATTGCTGGACATCGGTCGTGATCAGATTTTGTCGGGACGCATTAAACAGGTCAAAGAAAGCCTGCGTCAAATTCCGAATAAAGGGATTGGCTACGGTATTTGGAGATATCTCAGTGAATCCGGTCAGGCAGTTGGTCAATCCGGTGAAGGTTATGCCGAACCGCAAGTGAGCTTTAACTATCTCGGACAGTTCGATCAGGATTTGCACAACAGTGATACTCGTATGTCTCCATATCCTATTGGATCGGTCGTCAGTGATCGGACGGAGATGAAATACGCGCTTGATGTGGGTGGACTCGTCACGAACGGCGAACTGGAACTGGACATTCGGTATAACGGCAAGGCCTTCCGCAAGGACACGATCCAAATGCTGGCTGACCTGTTAAAGGCAAATCTGCTTGAAATTATTGAGCATTGTATCACACGTGAGCGGACTGAATTAACTCCAAGCGATGTCCTGTTAAAAGGTCTGACACTGGAGCAGCTAGATACGATTATAGAGCAGACAAAAGCCGTTGGAGAATTGGAGAATGTATATCCGTTAACGCCAATGCAAAAGGGTATGCTGTTCCATAGTCTGATGAACGCAGAATCAGGAATGTATTTTGAACAGGCGACGTTTGATCTGGAGGGACATTTTGAGCGGGATGTATTTGAGACGAGTCTGAATTTGCTGGTAAGCCGGCATGCTATATTCCGGACGAATTTCTACAGTGGCTGGCATGGTCAACCGCTGCAGGTCGTATACCGCCACAAAAAGCCGGTCTTGCATTATGAGGATGTCAGAGGGCGTGAAGACGCTATCGCTGAATTTGTGGCTCGGGATAAAGTTCAAAACTTTGATTTAGGCAAGGATGCGCTTATGCGCGTAGCTGTCTTCCGTACGGCTGATAGCTCATACCATTTTGTGTGGAGCTTCCATCACATTGTGATGGACGGCTGGTGCTTGTCGCTAGTGACAGAAGAAGTGCTCAGTGCATATTTGTCCCTGAAGGAGAACAAGCAGCCGGTGTTGGCACCTGTCAAGCCGTATAGTCGCTATATTGAATGGCTGAAACGGCAGGATGCGCAGGAAGCAACCCGCTATTGGAGCGACTATCTGGCTGGCTTTGAGCAGAAGACCTTGTTGCCCGGGGAAAGTGTACAGGCATCTGTAATGGAACGGGCTGAGGGAACAGGCAGAAGCGGTGTGACTTCAAATTCCGGATATGTTTCGGAAAAGCTGTCATTCGTGCTGGGTGAAGAACGGAGCGCGGCATTGAACGAAATTGCCAAGAAGCAACAGGTAACGATTAATACACTGCTGCAAAGCGTCTGGGGCGTCATATTGCAGAAATACAACAACAATGAGGATGTTGTGTTTGGCAGTGTTGTATCCGGGCGTCCGGCAGAAATTCCGGGTGTGGAAAACATGATCGGGCTGTTCATCAATACGATTCCGGTTCGCATTTACAGTGAGCGGAATGCTACGTTTGCTGAAATATTGCAGCGTACACAGGAGCAGGCTTTGGCCTCGGGTGCGTATGACACGTTCCCGCTGTATGAAATACAGGCGCTGACTGAACAAAAGCAAAGCCTGATTAATCACATTATGGTATTTGAAAACTTCCCGATCGGGCAGCAGATCAGTCAGGCAACCGGCTCCGGCGAGACAGGTACACAGGCTGGTTTGTCCATAGCAAATGTGGCCATTGCAGAGCAAACCAACTATGATTTTAACCTGATTGTAGTGCCTGACGAGGATATCTCCATCCTGCTTGAGTACAATGCCCTGGTCTATAACCGATATGCCATGCAGCGTATCCAAGGCCATATCGACCATGTCATCGGGCAAATTGTGGACAATCCGCACATCCGTGTGAATGAGCTGGAATTGGTAACGCCGGAAGAACAGGCGCAGATCGTTCAGGTCTGGGGAGATACGGCGGCAGCCTATCCGCAGGATCAGACGTTAAGTGCGCTGTTCGAGCAGCAGGCAGCGAACACGCCGGAGCAAGTGGCGGTACTGTGCGGAGCGGAATCGTTGACCTACGCTGAGCTGAATGAGCGTGCGAACTGCTTGGCCCGGACGCTGCGTGCGGAAGGCGTTGAACCGGATCAGCCGGTAGGCATTCTGGTACAGCGCTCGCTGGAAATGATCGTAGGTATCTATGCGATCCTCAAGGCAGGCGGAGCCTATGTGCCAATCGATCCAGAATACCCAGTGGATCGCATCCGCTTTATGCTGGAGGACTCGGGAGCAAAGCTGGTGCTGACGCAAGCGCGTTGGGTGGAGCAAGTGTCGCAGAGCTTTGAGGGCCAGGTGCTGGTGCTGGATCGTCCGGCACTGGATGGCAAGGACATTTACCACGAGGATGGCTCGAATCTGGAGCCATTGGCCGGGCCGCGCCATGCAGCCTATGTCATCTACACCTCCGGCTCGACTGGAAAACCGAAGGGCGTTATGGTCGAGCACCATTCAGTCCTGAACCGGATTTTGTGGATGCATGACCGCTACGGCTTGAGTGCGGAGGATACGATCCTGCAAAAGACCGCCTTTACATTCGATGTGTCGGTGTGGGAGCTGTTCTGGTGGTCGATGGTCGGCTCGAAGGTGAGCCTGCTGTCAGTCGGTGGGGAAAAGAATCCGGAGGACATCGTCGATACGATTGCCCGTGATAGAGTCACCACGATGCACTTTGTTCCTGCCATGCTGCATGCGTTCCTGGAATATGCGGAGCAGCAGCCGCAGGAAGTGATGCAGGCGAAGCTGGGTACGCTGCGCCATATATTTGCCAGCGGCGAAGCGTTGCCGCCGCAGCATGTGGCGAGGTTCCAACGGCTTGTGTCGAGCCTGGGTGGAGCGAAGCTGATCAACCTGTACGGCCCGACGGAAGCGACCGTGGACGTATCGTACTTCGATTGCGAGCCAGGAGAAGAATATGCGGTTATTCCGATCGGAAAACCGATTCAGAACATCCGTCTGTACATCGTCAAGGAAGGAACGGAGCAATTGCAGCCGATTGGGGTTGCAGGCGAACTGTGCATTGGCGGTGTAGGCGTAGCGCGTGGCTACCTGAACCGTCCGGAGCTGACGGCAGAGAAATTTGTGAAAGATCCGTTTGCCGATGGTGAAGCAGGCTATGAGCGGATGTACCGCACGGGCGATTTGGCAAGATGGATGCCGGATGGCAACATCGAATACTTGGGCCGGATTGACCATCAGGTGAAAATCCGGGGCTATCGCATTGAGCTGGGCGAGATCGAATCGCAGCTGCTGAAAGTGGAGTCGGTCCGAGAAGCCGTAGTCATGGCACGTACGGATGAAACGGGGCAAAAACAAATGGTGGCGTACTACGTCGCCGGGCAAGAGCTCGGAGCCGGTGAACTGAGAAATGAACTGAGAAGTGAGCTGGGCCGGGAGCTGCCAAGCTATATGGTGCCATCGTACTTTGTACAGCTGGAGCAGATGCCGCTGAGTCCAAATGGCAAAATCGACCGCAAGGCCCTGCCAGCGCCAGAAGGCAGTCTGCAAAGCGGAGCGGATTATGCAGAGCCGCGTACCGCGCCGGAACGGGCACTCGTGGCGGTCTGGCAGTCGGTACTGGGCGTGCAAACCGTCGGTATTTTGGACAATTTCTTTGATCTGGGCGGCGATTCGATCAAGGCGATTCAAATCGCATCCCGTGTGTTCCAGGCAGGCTACAAGCTCGACATGAAGGATTTGTTCCAGTATCCAACGGTCGCAACACTGGCACCGTATATGTACGAGGTAAGACGAATTGCAGATCAGGGAGAAGTCAGCGGGGAAACTGCCTTGCTTCCGATCCAGCACTGGTTCTTTGCGCAGGAGCGTGAGCGTCCGCAGCACTTTAATCAGGCGGTTATGTTCTATAGCGCCACAGGCTTTGATGAGACGGCGGTTCGCCGGGCAATGGATCACATCGTGAAGCATCATGATGCGCTGCGTACAGTTTTCCGTCCGGGTGCCTCCGGTTACGCGGCTTGGACACGCCGTGTAGAGGAAGGCGCGTTGTATACGCTGGAGACCGTGGACTACCGTGAACGGACGACTTATGCGGAGGCGCTGGAAGCGAAGGCGACCGAAATTCAAAGCAGCATCCATCTGTCGGAAGGACCTTTGGTGAAGCTGGGATTGTTCCGCACAGCAGAGGGCGATCATTTACTTATAGCCATTCACCATTTGGTGATGGACGGGGTGTCGTGGCGAATTCTGTTTGAGGATTTCGCTACAGGCTACGAGCAAGCAATAAAGGGCGAGCCTGTACGATTGCCATATAAAACAGATTCCTTCCAAACGTGGGCACGCGAATTGACGTCCTATGCCAACCGCGCTGAGGCGGCAGTGGATGAAGCCTACTGGCAACAGCTGGAACAGGCCAAAGCCGAAGCTGCCCCACTGCCTAAGGATTTTGTCTATGAAGGTTCCTTGAATGCCGACAGCGAAGTGCTGACGGTGGAGTGGAGCGAAGCCGAAACCCGGCAGTTGTTGAAGCAGGCTCATCGGGCCTATAACACCGAGGTCAATGATTTGCTGCTGACCGCGCTAGGCTTGGCAATGTACAACTGGACAGGCGCAGGACATGTTCTGATGAATCTGGAGGGACATGGTCGGGAAGCCATTCTGCCAGAGGTGGATATTACACGTACGGTAGGCTGGTTTACGAGCCTGTACCCGGTGCTGCTAAACACAGGTGTCAACCTGACGCTGGCAGAGCGGATTAAAGAAACGAAGGAAGGTTTGCGTCGGATTCCGCATAAAGGGCTGACGTATGGAACGTGGCGCTACTTGTCCCATGCGTTCACATCGGATGAAGCGCGTACGATTGCAGCAGAACCGGAAATCAGCTTTAACTATTTGGGTCAGGTCGATCAGGATTTGCAAAACAGCGGAATTACGTTGTCCTCCTGCAGTGCAGGGGAGACAGATGATGCACATTCACCGCTACAGTACACGCTGGATTTGAACGCGATGATCTCAGAAGGCACGTTGCGATTGACGATCGCTTACAGCCGTAAGCAGTATCGCAAGGAAACGCTGGAACGTGTGGCGGGACTGCTTCAATCCGCTTTGCAAGAGGTGATTACGCATTGCGTCGCTCAGGAACAACCGGAGTTGACCCCGAGTGATGTGTCCTTCAAAGGTCTGACGACTGGAGAGCTGGAACAAATTACAGAGCAGGCTGCGCGTATAGGTGAGCTGGAAAATGTATACGCACTGACCCCGATGCAGAAGGGTATGCTCTTTTACAATCTCATGGACTCACAATCCGGAGCTTATTTTGAGCAGGCATCCTTTGATTTGCAAGGACATTTTAATATCGCTGCGTTTGCGGCAAGTCTGGATGTACTGGTGCAGCGGCATACGGCACTGCGTACGAATTTCTACAGCGGCTGGAAGGATGAACCGCTTCAGGTCGTGTACCGGAATAAGCGCAGCGAACTGTATGTAGAGGATTTGCGGGATATGGAGGAAGAGAAGCAAAACGATTACATCCTTGAATATACACGCAAAAACAAGCAGAGAGGCTTTGATCTGGCGCAAGATGCTTTGATGCGTGTCGCTGTTTTACGCACAGGTGAGGATTCGTACCGTTTTGTATGGAGCTTTCATCATATCGTGATGGATGGCTGGTGCTTGTCGCTGGTGACAGGCGAAGTGTTTGCGAGCTATTTTGCGATACTGGCTCATAAGCAGCCGGAGCTGGCACCTGTAACGCCGTACAGTCAATATATCGAATGGCTGGAGCAGCAGGATCGTCAGGCTGCATCCGGTTACTGGAGCAAGTATCTGGAAGGGTATGAGGAACAGTCCCGCTTGCCACAGGCAAAAATTCAGGGCAAAACGGGGTATCAGGCAGAGCGTCTGGACTTTGACCTGGGTGCGGAGCTAACGGCTGGCATTCAGCGAGTAGCCAAACGTTATCAGGTGACTATTAATACGTTGATGCAGACCGTCTGGGGCATTTTGCTGCAGAAATATAACAGCACGGATGATGTGGTGTTTGGCAGCGTAGTATCTGGACGTCCGGCAGAAATTCCGAATGTGGAGCACATCATAGGTCTGTTTATTAATACGATCCCTGTACGCATCAGCACTCAAGAGGACAGCTTGTTCTCGGACGTGATGAAGCAAAATCAGCAGCAATCCATTGCTTCCCATACCTACGATACGTACCCGCTGTATGAAATTCAGGGGTTGTCGGAGCTCAAGCAGGATTTGATTAATCATATTCTTATTTTTGAAAACTATCCGGTAGAGGAGCAAATTGAGCAATTAGGCAACGGTGATGATGAGTCCAGCTTCAGTATCACAGGAGCCGAGTCTGCCGAGCAGACCAACTATGACTTTAACCTGGTGGTGTTGCCGGGGAACACCATTCACATGAGCTTTGGTTATAATGCACTGGCATTTGAACGTGAAAGTGTAGAGCAAATTCGAGGCCATCTGGTGCAGCTGCTGGAGCAGGTGACAGCGAAGCCGGACATTCGGGTGCAAGAGCTGGATATGTTAAGCGAGCAGGAGCGCGAGCAAATTCTGGGCGTATGGGGAGATACAGCCGCCGAGTATCCAAGTGGACAAACGATTCACGGCTTGTTCGAGGCGCAAGCAGCACAGACACCGGAGCAGGCAGCGTTGTTCTTTGAAGGAGAGCAGCTAAGCTATCGCGAGCTGAATGAACGTGCGAACCGCTTGGCTCGTACCTTGCGTAGTCAAGGCGTGACGAAGGATCGTTTGGTGGGTCTGATGACCGAGCGTTCGATAGACATGATCGTGGGCATTTTCGGGATTTTGAAAGCCGGGGGTGCATATGTCCCTATTGATCCGACGTATCCAGAGGAGCGTATCCGCTATATGCTGGACGACTCGGGAGCGAAGCTGCTGTTGACGCAGAGTCATTTGGTGGACAAAGCTGCGTTTGACGGCCGCATGCTGGTGCTGGATGGGGAGCAGGCTGTGTATCACGAGGATGGTTCCAATCTGGAGCCGCTGTCCGGCCCGAACGATCTGGCGTATGTGATCTATACGTCGGGTACGACGGGACAGCCGAAGGGCGTTATGCTGGAGCATCACGGGCTGTGCAATTTGAAAACGTATTTTGATCAGACTCTTCGAATCAGTATGACGGATCATGCGTTGCTGTTCGCCAGCTATTCATTTGATGCGGCTTGCTGGGAAATCTTTCAGGCGCTGTTCTGCGGAGCGACGCTATACGTTCCAACATCAGAGACGATTTTGAACTATGAGCGGTTTGAGCAATATATGGCGGATCACCGGATTACCGTAGCTGCCTTGCCGCCAACCTATGCGGTGTATCTGGAGCCGGAACGGATGCCAAACCTACGTATTCTGTTCACTGCGGGTTCTGCCTCATCGAGAGAGCTGGTATACAAGTGGAAGGACCAGGTGGCGTACTACAACGGCTACGGTCCAACCGAAAACTCGATAGCGACGTCGATCTGGCCGGTATCCGAGGATGAGAGAGCAGGACAACTGATTTCCATCGGACGCCCTGTGCCGAATCATCGGGTATACATGGTGGATGTACATGGACATTTGGCTCCGGTAGGCGTAGCGGGTGAGCTGTGCGTGTCCGGTCCGGGACTGGCCCGTGGTTATCTGGATCGTCCAGAGCTGACGGCTGAGAAATTTGTACCAAATCCGTTTGCGGCTGGCGAAGCAGGCTATGAACGAATGTACCGTACAGGGGACTTGGCGAGATGGATGCCGGACGGCAACATCGAGTATTTGGGCCGGATCGACCATCAGGTGAAAATCCGGGGCTACCGGATCGAGCTAGGCGAGGTCGAGGCCCAAATTCTGAAAGTGGAAGATGTGCAAGAGGTCATCGTACTGGCACAGGCGGACGAGCAGGGGCAAAATCAACTGGTGGCGTACTATGTGGCCGAGCGGGAAGTGAGTGCAGGTGAGCTGCGTGGCTTGCTGGGCGAGGAGCTTCCAAATTACATGGTGCCTTCGTATTTCATCCAGCTGGAGCAGATGCCGCTGACACCAAACGGCAAAATCGACCGCAAGGCCCTGCCGGCACCGGAAGGCAGTCTGCAAAGTGGAGCGGATTATGTAGAGCCGTGCACAGCGCTGGAGCAGACGCTGGTTTCCGTTTGGCAGGCCGTATTGGGTGCGAAGAGAGTCGGGATTTTGGATAATTTCTTTGATCTGGGCGGCGATTCGATCAAGGCAATCCAGGTATCCTCCCGTTTGCTGCAAGCTGGCTACAAGCTGGAAATGAAGGATTTGTTCCAATATCCTTCCGTATCGCTGCTGAGTGGTCATGTACACAAGGTCAGCCGTACAGCTGATCAGCGGGTAGTTTCTGGGACAGCTAAATTGACCCCGATCCAGCAATGGTTCTTTGGACAATCATCGGCAGAGCCGCATTATTTCAACCAGTCGGTCATGCTGCATAGAGCGGAAGGCTTCGATGTAGACGCATTGCATCAAGCGGTGACCAAGGTTACCGAGCATCATGATGCCTTGCGTATGGTCTTCCGTCAGACCGAACAGGGCTATGAAGCGTGGAATCGCGGCTTGAACGAAGGCAAGCTGTACAGTCTGGACGTTGTTGATTTAACGGGCTTCGAAGATGCTGCGGATGTGGTGAAGGCCATTGAAGTGAAAGCGAATGCCATCCAGAGTTCCATTCGTCTAGACGAGGGACCACTGGTCAAGCTAGGGCTTTTCCACTGCACGGATGGAGATCATTTACTGATTGCGATTCACCATTTGGTGGTGGACGGCATTTCATGGCGGATTGTGTTTGAGGATTTTGCCACTGGATATGAGCAGGCGGTTCAGGGAGAATCGATTCGTCTGCCATATAAAACGGATTCGTTCTCCACGTGGGCAGAGCGCTTGTCTCAATATGCGAATAGTCCGGCCATCGAAAATGAACGCTCATACTGGCAGCGTCTTGCCCAAACGGAATTCGTATCGCTGCCTAAGGATCATGAGAGAGCGGAAGAACCGCACTATCTGCTGAGAGACAGTGAGACTGTAACAGTGGCTTGGAGCGAGCAGGAAACACGACTGCTGCTTCAGGAAGCGCATCGCGCGTATAACACAGAAGTCAATGATCTGCTGTTAACTGCACTCGGCACGGCATTATACAACTGGAGCGGTCAGAAGCGCGTACTGGTCAATCTGGAGGGCCATGGCCGGGAAGCCATCGTTCCAGATATCGACATCACACGTACAGTGGGCTGGTTTACGAGCCAATATCCGGTACTGCTCAATGTTGACGGAAAGGCAGAAGTAGGACAGCGAATCAAGCAGGTGAAGGAAGACCTGCGCCATGTACCGCATAAGGGCATTGGCTACGGTATTTTAAAATATATGTCTGCTGGTGATGCCGATCAATCCTTAATTTTGCAGCCTGAGATCAGCTTTAACTATTTGGGACAATTTGATCAGGATTTGGAAAATGGTGACATCGGTCTATCTTCACATGCAGGTGGAGAGCCGATGAGTGACAGCACTCTTTTAGAGCATCCGCTGAATGTGAACGGCATGATTACAGCAGGCGTGCTGACGCTGGAAATTCGCTATGACAGCAAGGTATATCATGGGCAAAACGTGGAGAAATTTGCGCGGCTGCTGCAGGAAAGCTTGCAGGAAGTGATCGTTCATTGCGCCTCCAAGGAGCGGAGTGAGCTGACACCAAGTGATGTATTGTTCAAAGGCTTGACACTAGAGCAGTTGGAACAATTGACGGAGCAAACGGCTTCTGTTGGTGAACTGGAAAATGTGTATGCTCTCTCCCCTATGCAGAAGGGAATGCTTTTCCATAGTTTGATGGAGCCGGAGTCAGGCGCTTACTTCCAGCAAGCATCGTTTGATCAACAGGGCAGCTTTGATGTTGCTGTATTCCGTAAGAGCCTTGAACTACTGACACAGCGGCATGAAGCGTTGCGGACGAATTTCCATATGTTTGAGACAGGCCGGAATCAGGAGCCATTGCAGATTGTGTTCCGTCACAAAGGCAGCGATCTTTCCTTCGAGGATTTACGCGGAATGCAAAAAGCGGAACAACAGGCGTATATTCAGACGTTCAAGCTGCAGGACCAAGCTCGGGGCTTTGATCTCGGTACGGATGCGCTCATGCGCGTACAGGTGTTGCAGACAGATGAACAGACGTATCACCTGGTATGGAGCTTCCATCACATTGTAATGGATGGCTGGTGCCTGTCTCTGGTCACAGGCGAAGTGTTCGGTACGTACTTTGCACTGCTGGAGCAGAAGCAGCCGGAGCTTGCCGCGATTACACCATACAGCCAATATATTGAATGGCTGGACCGTCAGGATGAGCGTGCGGCAAGAGACTACTGGAGCAGCTATTTGGCCGGATTTGAGCAGCAGACGTTGTTGCCTGGTTCAGATGCTTCAATGAAGGATCAAGCGCTGGACAATAAGGAAAGTGCTGCATCTGTTTCAGCGGGTGACATTGGCGAATATGTTTCTGAAAAAATAACGGTTGATCTGGATCGAACGTGGAGTGAAGCCATGTACCGGATTGCGAAGCAGCAGCAGGTGACGATTAATACGCTGATGCAGACCGTGTGGGGCGTTATTTTGCAGAAATATAACAACAACGAGGATGTTGTGTTCGGCAGTGTCGTATCTGGACGTCCGACGGATATTGCTGGTGTAGAGAACATGATCGGCCTGTTCATTAATACGATACCGGTTCGGATTCAAAGTGAACGGAATGCCACTTTTGTGGAAATCATGCGGAAAACGCAGGAGCAAGCGCTGACCTCGGGAGCATATGATAGCTTCCCGCTGTATGAAATTCAGGCGCTGACCGAGCAGAAGCAAAATTTAATCAACCACATTATGGTATTTGAGAACTATCCGGTCGAGCAGCAGGTCGAGCAGCTTGGTGAAGTTCGTCCGTCCGCTTTTGAAATTACGAATGTAGAGGTTGTCGAACAGACGAACTATGATCTGGACTTGATTGTAATGCCAGATGACATCTTCCGCATCATGTTCAGATATAACGCCAATGTGTACGATCGGGCTACGGTAGAGCGTATGCGGGGACATGTACTGCATATCATTGCGCAAATTATCGACAATCCGCATATCCGTGTGAATGAGCTGGAATTGGTGACACCGGAAGAACAGGCGCAGATCGTTCAGGTCTGGGGAGATACGGCGGCAGCCTATCCGCAGGATCAAACGTTAAGCACCCTGTTCGAGCAACAGGCAGCGAACACGCCGGAGCAAGTGGCGGTGCTATGCGGAGCGGAATCGTTGACCTACGCTGAGCTGAATGAGCGGGCTAACCGTCTCGCACGTACCTTGTGTGCGGAAGGCGTTGAACCGGATCAGCCGGTGGGCATTCTGGTACAACGCTCGCTGGAAATGATCGTCGGTATCTATGCGATCCTCAAGGCAGGCGGAGCCTATGTGCCAATCGACCCGGACTATCCGGCTGACCGCATCCGCTTCATGCTGGAAGACTCGGGAGCGAAGCTGGTGCTGACGCAATCGCATTTGGCTGAGCAGGCGTCGCAGAGCTTCGATGGCAAGGTGTTGGTGCTGGATCGTCCGGAGCAGGGTGGCAAAGACATTTACCACGAAGACGGCTCCAATCTGGAGCCACTGGCTGGGCCGCGACATATCGCCTATGTCATCTACACCTCCGGCTCCACTGGAAAGCCGAAGGGCGTCATGGTTGAGCACCATTCCGTCCTGAACCGGATTTTGTGGATGCATGACCGTTACGGCTTGAGTGCGGAGGATACGATCCTGCAAAAGACCGCCTTCACATTCGACGTGTCGGTGTGGGAGCTGTTCTGGTGGTCGCTGGTCGGCTCAAAGGTGAGTCTGCTGTCGGTTGGCGGGGAAAAGAATCCGGAGGACATCATCGACACGATTGCCCGCGATGGAGTCACCACGATGCACTTTGTACCTGCCATGCTGCATGCGTTCCTGGAATATATCGAGCAGCAGCCACGGGAAGTGATGCAAGCGAAGCTGGGCACGCTGCGCCATGTATTTGCCAGTGGGGAAGCGTTGCCGCCGCAGCATGTGGCGCGGTTCCAACGGCTCGTGTCGAGCCTGGACGGAGCGAAGCTGATCAACCTGTACGGCCCAACCGAAGCGACGGTGGACGTCACGTACTTCGATTGCGAGCCAGGAGAGGAATATACGGTTATTCCGATTGGGAAACCTATTCAGAACATTCGTCTGTACATCGTTAAGGAAGGCACGGAGCAATTGCAGCCGATCGGGGTTGCAGGAGAGCTGTGCATCGGTGGTGTAGGCGTAGCACGTGGCTATCTGAACCGTCCGGAGCTGACGGCCGAGAAATTCGTAGCCGATCCGTTTGCTGGCGGTGAAGCAGGCTATGAGCGGATGTACCGTACAGGCGATTTGGCGAGATGGATGCCGGATGGGAACATTGAATATTTGGGCCGGATCGACCATCAGGTGAAAATCCGGGGCTACCGGATCGAGCTGGGCGAGGTGGAATCGCAGCTGCTCAAAGTAGAGTCTGTACGAGAAGCCGTCGTCATGGCTCGTGCGGACGAAACAGGCCAAAAACAAATGGTGGCGTACTACGTCGCCGGGCAGGAAATCGGTGCAAGCGAGCTGAGAAGTGAGTTGGGCCGGGAGCTGCCAAGCTATATGGTGCCATCGTACTTTGTACAGCTGGAGCGGATGCCGCTGAGTCCGAATGGCAAAATCGATCGCAAGGCCCTGCCAGCACCAGAAGGCAGTCTGCAAAGCGGGGCGGCTTATGTCGCACCGCGGACGTGGGTGGAAGTGAAGCTGGCGCAAATTTGGCAGGAAGTGCTGGGCCTCACGCAGGTCGGCGTGAAGGAGAACTTCTTCGAAATTGGCGGACATTCGCTGCGAGCGACGACACTGGCCTCGAAGATTCACAAGGAGCTGAACAAGCCGCTTCCACTGCGTAGTATTTTTGAAGCACCAACGATTGAGCAACTGGCAGCCGTTCTGGAAGGTCTCGATCAAGTAGCGTATGCGTCCATTCCAGTGACGGAAGAGCGCAGTTTCTACCCGCTGTCCTCGGCGCAAAAACGACTGTATGTGCTGCATCAGTTCGACCCGAATGATGTGAACTACAACATGCCGTCGGTGCTGCAAGTGAGCGGTCCGCTGGACGTGAAACGAGTAGAGGACGTGTTCTGTCAACTGATTGCTCGCCATGCGACCTTGCGTACCCGCTTTGAGCTGGTGGACAATGAGCCGATGCAATGGATTGAGGACACCGTGCCGTTTGCGATGGAGTATACGAAGGTACAGGCAGAGGGTGCGACTACTACGGATACGGACACGGACACGATGGTCAACAAGGAAGCGCAAGAGCTGGTGCTGCGCTTTGTCCGTCCGTTCGATCTGAAAGCTGCGCCGCTGCTGCGGGTAGGCTTGGTGGATTTGGGCGTACAAGAGGTAGAGCAAGAACCGCAGCATTTGCTCATGCTCGACATGCACCATATTGTCTCGGATGGTGTGTCCATGGAGGTACTGACCGATGAATTTATCCGCTTGTATGGTGGTGAAGAGCTATCTCCATTGCGGATTCAGTACAAGGACTATGCGGTATGGCAGCAAAGCGAAGCCCATCAGGAGTGGATGCAGCGTCAGGAAGCGTACTGGCTCGACACCTTCCGGGGCGAACTGCCTGTGTTGGATCTGTCAACCGACTTTGTCCGTCCGGCAGTGCAGAGTACGGCAGGGGATACGATCGAATTCGGACTGGAGCGTGAAGTTAGCGAACGCCTGAAAGAACTGGCGGCGCAAACAGGCTCAACACTGTACATGGTGCTGCTGGCGGCGTACACCGCGCTCTTGCATAAATACACGGGCCAAGAGGACATTATTGTCGGAACGCCGATTGCCGGAAGACCGCATGCGGAAATGGAGAACCTGGTAGGTGTGTTCATCAACACGCTGGCGATCCGCAATTATCCGTCTGGCGACAAATCGTTTCTTGATTATCTACAAGAGGTCAAAGAGCATGCGCTCAGCGCTTATGAGCATCAGGACTATCCTTTTGAAGAGCTGGTTGAAAAGCTGAATTTAACGCGGGATACGAGCCGGAATGCGCTGTTTGACACGATGTTTGAGTTGAAAACATTGGAGCAGCAGGAGTTGCAGCTGGAAGGTCTCACCTTACATTCGTATCCGATAGCAAATAATACTGCCAAATTTGATCTGTCCTTGGATGCAGTGGAACAGCCGGAAGGTATTCTGTGCAGTCTGGAATACAGCACGGCGCTGTACAAGCCTGAGACAATCGAGCGATTGGCACAGCATTTTACCGAGCTCGTTCGTGCAATTACACTTCATCCGCAGCAGCTGCTGGCAGCTTTGGATATGGTAACCGCCGAGGAAAAAGCACAAATCATCTACGGTTTTGGAGATGTGGGGGTATCGGATGTTGCTGCTGTTGAAGCAGGAGTCCTGTTCCATACGTTTGTGGAAGAGCAGGCGCAGCTTGTACCGGATCACGTAGCGGTTGTGTATGAGGAGCGGCAGCTTACGTACCGCAAACTGAACGAGCGTGCAAACCAATTGGCTCGCAGATTGAGAAATGAAGGCATTGGACGCGAGTCGATTGTCGGCATTTTAAGTGAACGTTCGGTGGACATGCTGGTCGGCGTACTGGCGGTATGGAAGGCCGGAGGCGCGTATGTACCTTTGGATGCCGATTATCCGTCCGAGCGAATCCGCTTTATGCTGGAGGACAGCGGTGCGACGGTGCTGCTGACTCAAACCGGCTTGCAGGAGCGTGCACAGGTATGGCTGGAGGAAAGCAAGAACATATCCGAACCAGCAGCGGGACTGCGTCTGCATACCGCACTGGCGCTGGACGATGAGTCGCTATACACCGGAGATGCCACAGACGTCGAGCACATCAACGAGCCGCAGGATTTGGCGTATGTGATTTACACCTCGGGCACAACGGGGCGTCCGAAGGGCGTCATGATTGAGCATCATAGTCTGGTGAATACGGCTGCGGCGTATCGCCGGGATTACCGTCTGAACCAGTTCCCGGTACGGCTGCTGCAACTGGCAAGCTTCTCCTTCGACGTGTTCGTCGGCGATATCGCACGGGCGCTCTATAACGGCGGTACGATGGTCATCTGTCCGAAGGATGACCGGATTGATCTAAGCCGCCTGTATAGCTGGATTCACGATTATCAGATTACGGTGTTCGAATCGACTCCGGCCCTGATCGTACCGTTCATGCAGCATGTGCACGAACACGGACTGGACATGAGCAGTCTGGAATTGCTCATTACCAGCTCGGATAGCTGCAGCGTGACGGATTACCGGGTGCTGCAGGAGCGGTTTGGCGCGGATATTCGTATCATTAACAGCTATGGCGTCACGGAAGCGGCGATCGATTCCAGCTTCTACGACGAAGAGCTGTCGAAGCTGCCAAGCAGCGGCAGTGTGCCGATTGGTCAGGCGTGGCTGAATGCCCGCTTTTACATCGTGGACAGCCAGCTGAATCCAGTGCCTATCGGTGTACTGGGCGAGCTGTGCATTGGCGGAGCCGGGGTGGCACGCGGCTACCTGAACCGTGCAGATCTGACGGCTGAGAAATTCGTAGCGAACCCGTACGTACCGGGTGAACGATTGTACCGCACAGGCGATTTGGCACGGTGGATGCCGGACGGTAATGTGGACTTCATCGGCCGGCTGGATTACCAGGTCAAAATCCGGGGCTTCCGGATCGAGCTGGGCGAGGTGGAAGCGCAGCTGCTGACCGTGGACGGCATTCAGAAAGCCATAGTCACCGCCTGGGAAAACGAAGACGGACACAAGGATCTGTGTGCGTATCTCGTAGCCTCAGCGGAGCTGAATTTGTCGGAGCTGCGCAACACGCTGCAGCCAAAGCTACCGGGCTATATGATCCCGACGTATGTCGTACAACTGGATCGGTTCCCACTGACACCGAACGGAAAAATCGACCGCAAAGCGTTGCCTGCACCGGAAGCGCGCCTCGAAGGAGGCACGGAGTACGTTGCGCCGCGGACATTGCTGGAAGAGCAACTGGTACGTATTTGGCAAAGTGTACTGAATCATCCGCAGATAGGCATCGAGGATAACTTCTTTGAAGTGGGAGGACATTCTCTGCGCGCCACAACACTGATGGCGAAAATCCATCAGGAGCTGAATCACAAGCTGGCGCTGCGAGATATTTTCCAATATCCGACGATTGAGCAATTGGTACAGGTGATGGGGGAACATCAGACACAGCAAACGTATGCATCCATACCTGTTGCGGAGGATCGCGCATATTATCCAGTTTCCTCGGCGCAAAAACGGATGTACGTTCTGAGTCACCTGGAAGGTGGAGAGGTTAGCTACAATATGCCGGGAGCTTTGATTATTGAAGGTTCCTTGGATAAAACGCGACTGGAGTATGCCTTCCGCCAGCTGATTGCCCGTCATGAAGCCCTGCGAACCAGCTTCGATATGGTAGATGGCAAGGTTATTCAACGGATTGAATCAAACGTCGAATTCAACGTGGAGCATGTGCAGGCAAGCGAAGAAGAGACACAGCAGTACGCACTGGACTTTGTACGTGCATTTGATCTCGCACAAGCACCGTTGCTACGGGTTCAGCTGGTGGAAACCGGACCGGAATGTCACGTAATGCTCTATGACATGCACCATATTATTTCGGATGGCGTTACTGATGGAATTATCGTGCAGGAGTTCTCTCAATTGTATGAAGGCAAGGAGCTGCCGCCACTTCGCATCCAGTACAAGGACTATGCCGTTTGGCAGCATGCAGGTATGCAAAGTGAACGTCTTCGTGAGCAAGAAAGCTATTGGCTGAAAACGATGGCTGGTGAAATTCCGGCGCTGGATATGCCAACGGATTATCCAAGACCAGCTGTACAGCGTCTGGAAGGAGCTCGATACGATTTTGCGATCGGCGCAGAGGACAGCGAGCAGTTGAAACAACTGGCCGCTCAAACGGGATCAACCTTATACATGGTGCTGCTTGCAGCGTATAGCACGCTCTTGCATAAATATTCGGGGCAGGAGGACATTATCGTCGGAACGCCGATTGCCGGAAGATCACATGCGGAGTTGAGTAGTCTGGTAGGGGTATTCCTCAACACGCTGGCGATCCGTAATTATCCGTCTGGCGACAAAACATTCCTTGATTACTTGAAAGAGGTCAAAGAGCATGCGCTCAGTGCTTATGAGCATCAGGACTATCCTTTTGAAGAGCTGGTTGAAAAGCTGAATTTAACGCGGGATACGAGCCGGAATGCGCTGTTTGACACGATGTTTGAACTGAAAACATTTGAGCAGCAGGAGTTCGAGCTGGAAGGTCTGACCTTTAAGCCGTATCCGACGGACAATAATACGGCCAAATTTGATCTGACCCTGGATGCAGTGGAGCAGCCGGAAGGCATTCTGTGCAGTCTGGAATACAGCACGGCGCTGTACAATCCCGAGACCATCGCGCGATTGGCACAGCATTTTACCGAACTCGTTCGTGCAATTACACTGCATCCGCAGCAGCCACTGGCAGCTTTGGATATGGTAACCGTCGAGGAAAAAGCGCAAATCATCTACGGTTTTGGAGATGTGGGGGTATCGGATGTTGCTGCTGTCGAAGCAGAAGCCCTGTTCCATGCCTTTGTAGAAGAGCAGGCACAGCTTATACCGGATCACGTGGCGGTTGTGTACGAGGAGCAGCAGCTTACGTACCGCACACTGAACGAGCGTGCGAACCAATTGGCCCGCAGATTGCGGAATGAAGGGATTGGACGCGAGTCGATTGTCGGCATTTTGAGTGAACGTTCGGTAGACATGCTGGTCGGCGTATTGGCGGTGTGGAAGGCTGGAGGCGCCTATGTGCCGCTGGATGCAGACTATCCGTCAGAACGTATTCGTTTCATGCTGGAGGACAGCGGTGCGACGGTGCTGCTGACCCAAATCGGTTTGCAGGAGCGTGCGCAGACATGGCTCAAGGAAAGCCAACCTACATCTGAACCAGCAACGGGATTGCGTCTGCATACCGTACTGGCGTTGGACGATGAGTCGCTGTACACCGGGGATACCACGGATATCGAACACATCAACGAGCCACAGGATCTGGCGTATGTAATCTACACCTCCGGTACAACGGGACGTCCGAAGGGTGTCATGATCGAGCATCGCAGCCTGGTAAATACAGCTGCGGCGTATCGCCGGGACTATCGTCTGAACCAGTTCCCGGTACGGCTGCTCCAACTGGCAAGCTTCTCCTTCGACGTGTTCGTCGGGGATATCGCACGGGCGTTCTATAACGGCGGCACGATGGTCATCTGTCCGAAGGATGACCGGATTGATCCAAGCCGTCTGTATGGCTGGATTCACGATTATCAGATTACGGTGCTCGAATCAACCCCGGCCCTGATTGTACCGTTTATGCAGCATGTGCATGAACAGGGACTGGACATGAGCAGTCTGGAATTGCTGATCACCAGTTCGGATAGCTGCAGCGTGACGGATTATCGGGTGCTGCAAGAACGGTTTGGCGCGGATATTCGCATTATTAACAGCTACGGCGTCACGGAAGCGGCGATCGACTCCAGCTTCTACGACGAAGAGCTGTTGAAGCTGCCAAGCAGCGGTAGTGTGCCGATTGGTCAGGCGTGGCTGAACGCACGGTTTTACATCGTGGACAGCCAGCTGAATCCAGTGCCGATCGGCGTGCTGGGCGAGCTGTGCATTGGCGGAGCCGGGGTAGCACGCGGATATCTGAACCGTTCAGACCTGACGGCCGAGAAATTCGTAGCGAACCCGTACGTACCAGGTGAACGACTGTATCGCACAGGCGATTTGGCACGGTGGATGCCGGACGGGAATGTGGACTTTATCGGCCGGATGGACTATCAGGTCAAAATCCGGGGCTTCCGGATCGAGCTGGGCGAGATTGAAACGGCGATCCAGCGGGTGCCGGGTGTGCGTCAAGCAGTAGTGATCGATCGGACGGACGAGCGTGGACACAAGTATTTGTGCGGGTACATTACGGGAGAAGCCGAGCTGCGGATCGAGGAGGTACAGGCCGAGCTGGAAGCCGGGCTACCAGCGCACATGGTGCCAGCACGGTTGATGCGACTGGAGACGATACCACTGACCAGCAACGGCAAAATCGACCGCAAGGCGTTGCCGGAGCCGGAAGGTAGTATCCAGACGGGTGCAGCCTATGTGGCACCGCGTACCACGGTGGAGCAGGTATTGGCTTCGGTATGGGCCGGAGTACTCGGCATGGAAGCGGTAGGCACGCAGGATAACTTCTTCGAGCTGGGCGGCGATTCGATCAAGGCGCTGCAAGTATCTTCCCGCTTGCTACAAGCAGGTTATCGACTGGACATGAAAGACCTGTTCAGCAATCCAACAGTGTCTGCATTGGCGCTGAAAGTCCAATCGGTTACAAGATTGGCAGATCAAAGCGAAGTGGTGGGCGCTGTGAAGCTGACACCCGTTCAACAATGGTTCTTTGAGCAAAACCTGACGGATGCTCATCATCATAACCAGTCCATCATGCTGCATAGCAAGGACGGTTTTGATGAACCGGCACTGCGCACGGCGATGGATCAAATGGTTAGCCATCACGACGCACTGCGTATCATTTTCCGTCCTACCGAGTACGGATATGAAGCCTGGAACCGCGCGATTGGCGAGGGCAAGCTGTATACGCTGGAACGGACGGACTTCAGCAATGTGACTGAAGTGTCTGCGGCGATCGAGACCAAAGTGAATGAAATTCAGGCGGGTATTTATTTAAGCGAAGGACCGCTGGTGAAGCTGGGGTTGTTCCATTGCCCGGATGGAGATCATTTGCTGATTGCTATTCACCACTTAGTGGTGGACACCGTATCCTGGCGCATTTTGTTCGAGGATATTACGACAGCCTATGAGCAGGCATTGAACGGACAAGCGACTTGTCTTCCGCACAAAACAGATTCGTTCCGCACCTGGGCTGATGGGCAGTCTCAATATGCGAACGGTCCGGCAATTGCAGCAGAACTCGCATTCTGGCAAGAAATTGAACAGAGAATGTATGAGCCGCTTCCAAAAGACCAGCCACAGTCCTATTCCTTGAATAAGGACAGTGAGATCATTACTGTCACGTGGACAGCTCAGGAAACGGAGCAGCTATTAAAACAGGCGCATCGTGCCTACAACACGGATATGAACGATTTGCTGCTTACCGCATTGGGAATGACTATTCATCGCTGGGCGGGCATTGAACGAGTGCTCGTCAACCTGGAAGGTCATGGACGGGAGTCCATTTTGCCAGAGCTGGATATTACTCGCACCGTGGGCTGGTTTACGACTCAATTCCCGGTTGTGCTGGATATGAGCGTGGGGCAAGACCTTTCACAGCGTATCAAACATGTGAAGGAAGGATTGCGTCGCATTCCGAAAAAGGGCATCGGCTACGGTATTTTGAGATACTTGTCCGCAGCACGTGAGCAACAGCATTTTGTAACCGAACCTGAAATCAGCTTTAACTATTTGGGACAATTTGATCAAGATATGCAAAATCAATCCATTGACGTATCTCCTTACTCTAGCGGTGCAGAGCTTAGCGCACATGCAGCCAGATCGCACACGCTGGACATGAACGGACTGATTTCGGAAGGCGAGCTGCAATTGACGATCAGCTACAGCAATCAGGAATATCGTCGTGAAACGATGGAGCAGCTAGCCGAAGAGTTCAGAACCAGCTTGCAGGAAATCATTACGCATTGTGCAGGCCGCAAACAGCAGGAGCTGACTCCAAGCGATGTAATGCTTGAAAATGTAACGATGGCCGAACTGGATCAATTAGTAGAACAAACTCGCGACATGGGCGAGCTGGAAAATGTATATGCATTGACGCCGATGCAAAAAGGCATGTTGTTCCATAGTCTGATGGATGCAGAGTCAGGTGCTTATTTTGAACAAACCACATTTGATCTGCGCGGACGCTTCCAAGTGGATGTATTCCAAGACAGTTTGAATCATTTGGCGCAGCGGCATGAGATTTTTAGAGCTAATTTCTACAGCGGCTGGCAGGATGAGCCTGTACAGGTCATTTTCCGCCGTAAGGATGTCGGTTTCAGCTATGAGGATTTGCGACATTTAGATGATCATGAGCGTGACGCGTATGTGAAGGAATTCATTCGCCAGGACAAGACAACCGGATTCGATTTGTCCCGGGATGCATTGATGCGCGTAGCGATTTTACGAACAGGTGACGAGAATTATTATTTTGTGTGGAGCTCTCATCACATCTTGATGGATGGCTGGTGTGTGGCGCTGGTAACGGATGAGGTGTTTGAGGCTTATTTTGCAGCCTTGGAGCACAGAGAACCAAAGCTTGCCCCAGTTACTCCATACAGTCAGTATATTGAGTGGCTGGAAGCACAGGATGTAGAGGCTGCATCTTCATACTGGAAGGATTATTTGCTCGACTATGATCAGCAAACCTCGATTCCGACCGGAAAAGCAGGCGTGAAAGCGGATGGTGCACAATTTGAGCATGTGCTGTGCGATCTGGGCAAGGAATTGACAGGACGCATTGAAATGGTTGCCAAGCAGCACCACGTGACCACGAATACATTGCTGCAAACGGCATGGGGCTTGCTGCTTCAAAAGTACAACGGTAGTGACGACGCTGTTTTTGGCGGCGTAGTGTCTGGTCGTCCGGCTGACATTCCGGGTATCGAAAATATGGTGGGCTTGTTCATTAACACCATTCCAGTACGTATCCGCAGTGGGGCTGAGGATACATTTGCCGACATGATCAGAGCAAATCAAAAGCAGGCGCTGGTTTCTCAAGCTTATGAAACGTATCCGTTGTATGAAATCCAAGCTTTGACCGAGCAAAAGCAAGACCTGATCAACCATATCATCGTGTTCGAAAACTATCCGGTGGAGGAACAGGTCGAGCAGCTTGGCGAAGGCGCAGAATCGGATTTTGTAATTAGCAATGCAGGTATGATTGAACAGACCAACTATGATTTCAATCTGGTCGTCATGCCGCAGGAAGCGATGAAAATCCGATTTGAATACAATGCGAAGCTGTATGATCGTGAAGCTGTTGAACGGGTCCAGGGTCATCTGGTGCAACTGCTGGAGCAGGTGGTAGCGAAGCCTGACATTCGGGTGTATGAGCTGGATGTGTTAAGCGAGCAGGAGCGTGAGCAAATTCTGGGCGTATGGGGAGATACAGCGGCTGACTATCCAAGCGAGCAAACGATTCACGGCTTGTTCGAGGCGCAAGCCGCGCAGACACCGGAGCAGGCAGCGTTGTTCTTCGAAGGAGAGCTGCTGAGCTATCGCGAGTTGAATGAACGTGCGAACCGCCTGGCCCGTACCTTGCGTAGTCAAGGCGTGACGAAGGATCGTCTGGTGGGTGTGATGACCGAGCGTTCGGTGGACATGATCGTGGGTATCTTCGGAATTTTGAAGGCCGGAGGCGCGTATGTCCCAATCGATCCGACGTATCCAGAGGAGCGTATCCGCTACATGCTGGACGACTCGGGGGCAGAGCTGTTGTTAACACAAAGCCATCTGGTGGACAAAGCGGCTTTTGACGGCAATGTGCTGGCGCTGGATGGGGCTCAGGATGTGTATCACGAGGATGGTTCCAATCTGGAACCGTTGTCCGGTCCGAACGATCTGGCGTATGTGATTTATACGTCGGGTACGACGGGGCAGCCGAAGGGCGTTATGCTGGAGCATCGTGGGCTATGCAATCTCAAAACGTATTTTGAACAGGAATTCGGGATCAGTACGTCGGATCATACGTTGCTGTTTGCCAGCTATTCGTTTGATGCGGCATGCTGGGAAATCTTTCAGGCGCTGTTCTGCGGTGCCACGCTGTATGTGCCAACGTCAGAGACGATTTTGGACTATGAGAGATTCGAGCATTACATGACAGAACATCAGATTACGGTGGCGACGTTACCACCGACGTATGCGGTATATCTGGAGCCAGATCGGATGCCAAACCTGCGTATTCTGGTCACTGCGGGTTCAGCCACTTCAACAGAGCTGATATACAAGTGGAAGAATCGGGTAGCATACTACAATGCTTATGGCCCAACCGAAAACTCGGTAGCGACGACGGCATGGCCGGTATCCGACGAAAGAGCGGGAGAAGTGATTTCCATCGGACGCCCTATGCCGAATCACCGGGTGTACATGGTGGATGCACATGGACATCTGGCGCCTGTGGGCGTAGCGGGTGAGCTGTGCGTGTCCGGTCTGGGTCTGGCCCGCGGTTATCTGGATCGTCCAGAGCTGACGGCTGAGAAATTCGTACCGAATCCATTTGCGGTTGGCAAAGCGGGCTATGAACGGATGTACCGTACAGGCGACTTGGCGAGATGGATGCCGGACGGCAACATCGAATATTTGGGCCGGATCGACCATCAGGTGAAAATCCGGGGTTACCGGATCGAACTGGGTGAGGTCGAGGCACAAATTTTGAAAGTGGAAGATGTGCAAGAGGTCATCGTACTGGCACAGGCGGACGAGCAGGGGCAAAACCAACTGGTAGCGTACTATGTTGCTGAAGGAGAAGTGAGCGCAGGTGAGCTGCGCAGCTTACTGGGCGAGGAGCTTCCGAATTACATGGTGCCTTCGTATTTCATCCAGCTGGAGCAGATGCCGCTGACACCAAACGGCAAAATCGACCGCAAGGCCCTGCCGGCACCGGAAGGCAGCCTGCAAAGCGGAGCGGATTATGTCGCACCGCGGACGTGGGTGGAAGTGAAGCTGGCGCAAATTTGGCAGGATGTGCTGGGCCTCACGCAGGTCGGCGTGAAGGAAAACTTCTTCGAGATAGGTGGACATTCGCTGCGGGCGACGACCCTGGCCTCGAAGATTCACAAAGAACTGAACAAGCCGCTTCCACTGCGTAGTATTTTTGAGGCGCCAACGATTGAACAGCTGGCAGCCGTGCTGGAAGGTCAGGATCAAGTGGCGTATGCGTCGATTCCGGTAACGGAAGTCCGTGCCTTCTACCCGCTGTCATCGGCACAAAAACGACTGTATGTACTGCATCAATTCGACCCGAATGATGTGAACTACAACATGCCGTCGGTGCTGCACGTGAGCGGTCCGCTGGACGTAAAGCGAGTGGAAGATGTATTCCGTCAACTGATCGCCCGCCATGCGACCTTGCGCACCCGCTTTGATCTGATCGACAGTGAGCCGATGCAATGGATTGAGGACACCGTGCCGTTTGCGGTGGAGTATACGAAGGTACAAGTCGAAGCTGCGCATACAGATACGGCTACGGACACGATGGTCAACCAGGAAACACATGAGCTGGTACGGCGCTTCGTCCGTCCGTTCAATCTGCAAACCGCTCCGTTGCTGCGGGTAGGCTTGGTGGACCTGGGCGTACAAGGAGTGGAGCAAGAACCGCAGTATCTGCTCATGCTGGATATGCACCACATCGTCTCCGACGGGGTGTCCATGGGGGTACTGACCGATGAATTTGTCCGCTTGTATGACGGCGAAGAACTGTCACCAATGCGGATTCAGTACAAGGACTATGCGGTATGGCAGCAAAGTGAAGCCCTTCAGGAGTGGATGCAGCGTCAGGAAGCGTACTGGCTCGACACCTTCCGGGGTGAGCTGCCTGTGCTGGATCTACCGACAGACTTTGCACGTCCGGCGGTACGGAATACGGCAGGAGATACGGTCGTATTCGGACTGGAGCGTGAAGTTAGCGAACGCCTGAAAGAACTGGCGGCGCAAACTGGCTCCACGCTGTATATGGTGCTGCTGGCGGCGTACACCGCGCTGTTGCATCAATACAGCGGCCAAGAGGACATTGTAGTCGGCACGCCGATTGCCGGACGGCCGCATGCGGATCTGGAGCCGATCATCGGGATGTTTGTCGGCACGCTGGCTATGCGGAACTATCCAACGGCAGAGCATACCTTCCGCAGCTATTTGGAAGAAGTGAAAGTTCGTGCTCTGCAAGCTTACGAGCATCAGGACTATCCGTTTGAGGAACTGGTGGAAAAGCTGAACGTGAAGCGGGATATGAGCCGCAACCCGCTGTTCGATACGATGTTTACGCTGCAAACTACCGAGGAAGGCGAGCTGAAGCTGGCGGACCTGAGCTTCCGTCCATACGGATTGGAGCAAACGCCAGCGAAGTTTGATCTGACGCTGGAAGCGAGTGAGGAAGAAGCAGGCATCCAGTTTGGATTGCAGTATGCGACCGCACTGTATCAACGGGAAACCGTGGAACGGATGACATGTCACTTCATTCGTTTGGCCGAAGCCGTGGCGGCGAACCCGGATGTGAAGCTGGGTGAGCTGGAACTGATTACGCCGGAAGAAAGCGAACGGATTCTGAAGGTATTCAACGATCCGAACGCGCGTAGCGTACGTGGAGCCGAATACGGACAGGCGCAAGCTCGTTCGCTGAGCGAACGGTTCGAAGAGCAAGCGAAGCTTAGCCCAGAGAGGGTGGCAGTCGTGTCCGGGGACACGGCACTGACCTACACCGAGCTGAACGAGCAAGCGAATCGATTGGCCCGTGTGTTGCGGGCGGAAGGGGTCGAAGAAGATCAACCGGTAGGCGTATTGCTGGAACGTTCTGCGGATATCCTGGTGAGCATTCTGGGGGTACTTAAGGCCGGAGGCGCCTATGTGCCGATGGATACCATGTA
The DNA here is from genome assembly GCF_001705305.1 of Paenibacillus kribbensis. GTDB lineage: Bacteria > Bacillota > Bacilli > Paenibacillales > Paenibacillaceae > Paenibacillus > Paenibacillus kribbensis_B. The sequence goes on along the minus strand of NZ_MCBP01000006.1, from coordinate 285,219 downwards.
TCCGCAGGAGCGCATCGATTACATGCTCCAAGACAGTGGGGCACAGGTCGTGATTACAAGCAAAGTCGCCATTCTCTCGCTCAGCTTGCCATCCACAGTACGGGCTATAGTGCTTGATGACGAGGACGTTCAGGCTGGGCTGGACGGACAGGATGCGAGCAACCTGATCCCTGTAGCTGGTCCGCATAACCTGGCCTATATGATTTACACATCAGGTACAACCGGTCAGCCGAAAGGGGTCATGATCGAGCAGGGTAGCGTCAGCAATCTGGTGGATGCTTTATTCGAGCGGGTGTACAGCCGCTACGAGCAGCCGCTTCAAGTGGCTTGGCTGTCGGCATTTGTATTTGACGCCTCGGTGAAGCAAATCTTTGCCAGCTTGTTGTTAGGCCACACCTTGCATGTGGTATCCCGTGACGTCAGCCTGAGCGGGGAGCATTTGATCGCCTACTACCGCACGCACCGGATTGATCTGTCGGACGGCACACCTGCGCATCTGCATATTTTGAATGAAAGTGTCAACGTGACGGAAGCGCCGGAAGTGAAGCACTACCTGATCGGCGGCGAAGCGTTGCCTGTGTCACTGGTTCACGGGCTTCTGCACAAGTGGTCCAGGTATCGTCCGGTGATTACTAACGTGTATGGCCCGACTGAAACGACGGTAGATGCGACCGCCTACACGATTGAAGATGTGGAAGCCTTGAATGTACTGCTGGAAAAAGGTGAGCACACGGTATCCATCGGAACACCGATTGCGAACCAGTCCTTGTACATCTTGAACACCAAGCAACAACTGGTGCCGATCGGTATCGTGGGCGAGCTCTATATCGGTGGTGCTGGGGTAGGACGAGGATACCTGAACCTGCCGGAACTGACGGCAGAGAAGTTCATCCCGAATCCGTTTGCCGATGCGGCAACAGCCGAACAAGCGGGCACCACTCACGCGAACCGGATGTACCGGACAGGCGACCTGGCACGCTGGCTGCCTGATGGCAGCATTGAGTATCTGGGCCGGGTCGACCACCAGGTGAAAATCCGGGGCTACCGGATCGAACTGGGCGAGGTGGAAGCGCAGCTCCTGACCGTAGGCGGTATCCAGAAGGCCGTGGTGACCGCATGGGAAAGCGAAGATGGGCACAAGGACCTGTGTGCCTACATCGTAGCCTCAGCGTCACTGAGTTTGCCGGAGCTGCGGAACGCGCTGCAGCCGAAGCTGCCGGATTACATGATCCCGACGTATGTCGTACAGATGGATCGATTCCCGCTGACGCCAAGCGGAAAAATCGACCGCAGAGCGCTGCCTGCGCCGGAAGCACGTCTCGAAGGAGGCATGGAGTACATTGCGCCGCGGACGCCGCTGGAAGCCAAGCTTGCTCGAATCTGGCAGGATGTATTGAAGCTGTCCAGCGTAGGAGTCACCGATTCATTCTTCGACATGGGCGGACACTCCCTGCGCGCAACGACGCTGGTGGCGAAAATCCATCAGGAACTGGACAGCCGGATTACACTGCGTGAGGTGTTCCAACACTTTACGATTGAGCAGCAAGCTCAGCTCATAGCTGCGCACGGAACAGATACCTATGCGGTGATACCTGCTGCGGCTAAGCAGGCGTACTACCCGGTATCTTCGGCTCAAAAACGGATATACATCTTGAGCCATCTGGAAGGCGGGGATGTCAGCTACAACATGCCGGGTGTGTTAACGGTAGAAGGCCCGCTTCAGGCAGATCGACTGGAGGATGCGTTCCGTCAGTTAATTGCCCGTCATGAAACGCTGCGGACTTCCTTTGAGATGGTGGAAGGCGAGGTCGTTCAGCGGGTTTACGATCAGGTTGAGTTTGCAATAGAGCACCTGCAGGTGGATGAATCCGAAACCGAAGCGCATATAGAGTCATTTGTACGCAGCTTTGATCTTCGGCAGGCACCGCTGCTGCGTGTTCGCCTCATTCAAACCGGACCAGAGCGCCATCTTTTGATGTACGACATGCACCATATCATTTCGGATGGAGTATCGTCTAACAATATCGTGCAGGAACTGGTACAGCTGTACGAGGGACGGGAATTGGAGCCATTGCAAATTCAGTACAAGGATTATGCCGTGTGGCAGCAGCAGGAAATGCAGCGCGAGTCATACCAACGCCGGGAACACTTCTGGCTGGAGCATTTAGCCGGAAAATTACCGGTACTGGATCTGCCGATTGCTTATCCAAGACCTGCTGCCCGCAGCTTCGAGGGTGCGCTGTATGAATTTACAGTTGATCCGAATGTATCCGAGCAGCTGCACCGAATTGTGGCACAGACCGGAAGCACGCTGTACATGGTACTTTTGAGCGCCTACACCGTTCTGCTGTCCAAATACAGCGGTCAGGACGATTTGATCATCGGTACTCCGGTAGCAGGCCGCTTGCTGCCTGAGCTGGAGCCACTGATCGGAATGTTCGTCAATACGCTAGCCATCCGGCATCAGCCAAAGGGGAACCAAACGTTCCACAGCTACCTGCTGGAAGCCAGAGATCGTACGCTGCAAGCCTTCGAGCATCAGGATTATCCACTTGAAGAGTTGGTGGAAAAGCTCGATGTAGCACGGGATGCAAGCCGCAACCCATTGTTTGACACGATGTTTGTACTGCAAAATACGGAGTCGCAGGAAGCGAAGCTTGAGACCTTGTCCTTCAGTCCGTATGTTCAGGAGCACAGCATCTCCAAATTCGATTTGACCTTATCCATGAGTGATGAAGACGGGGTGATCAAGGGTTCCTTTGAATATTGCACGAAGCTGTTTGGGGCAGATGCTATTGAACGATTAACGGGAGATTTGTTAGCGATTCTGTCACAGGTTGGGGCAAATTCAGATTTGCTGTTAAGCGATATTCAGGTGAACTCGGGCGAGCAGCCGGAAGGCTTTTCACCGGATTCCATCGACTTTGTTTTCTAAATTCGTTTTCTAAAATGCAATGATTTCACTTTGCGTGTGCAGAGGGCGGCGGATTGTCCGACTGCCCTTGCCTGCAAAGTATTATTTTTCCGACACAATGCTCACTTACGTAACAATGCTCATCTACTAACAACGCACGATTCCAACCGGGGTACAGGCCCCATGAAGCAGGAGGGATGTCATTGAAAGCCTTATTTGAGAAGGAAAAAAATTACTGGAGTCATAAGCTGGAACCTGAGGATCATATCATTTGCCTGCCATACACCAACAACGTATCCAAGGATGCAAATTCAACGAATTCAAATTCCCATACGTACACGCTCACATTTCCATCTGAAATTTCCGGGCGAATATCTTCTATAACAGGTGGCGCTCCATGGGCAGTGTTTATGGTTCTGCTTGCTGGAGTAGAAAGCCTATTACATAAATACACAGGTGAGGAACGTGTGCTGCTGGGCATTCCGGTAGCCAAATCTGGCAACAGTGCAACAAAGCCGATCAATCATCTACTTTTACTAAAAAACACGCTGGATTCCACCACAACCTTCAAAGCCTTGCTGGCTCTAATCAAAACCTCTGTCAGCGAAGCGATTGAGCACCAAAATATTCCCTTTTGGAACTATTCGGAATTACTTGAAATTCCGCGTAGCGAGGCTGACAAGCCTCTTATCCACACCACCGTGTCTCTGCGAAATATCCATATTTCTGATTTTCTGAATCATGTACAGTCTGAGCTGGATTTTCAATTTCAATGGGAAAATGCAGCGGTTTCCCTGAACGTGAAGTACAGTAGCGACCGTTATAGCGAGGCGACGATTGAACGCTTTGTTGAACAACTGTTGCGGTTGTACACCATTGTTTTGCATCAGCCAGAGCTGGCGATTTCCGCAGCACAAGTGCTGTCAGAGCAAGAAGTGGAGCAACTGGCTTATACCTTCAACGATACAGCTGTGGATTATCCGCGTCATGCGTCCATACATGCGTTGTTTGAGGAACAGGCGAAGCAGACACCACAGCAGGTGGCAGTGGTGTGCGGACAAGACAGGCTGACCTATGGAGAATTGAACGAAAAAGCGAGCCGTCTGGCTCATACATTGCGTAAGCTGGGAATCTGCACCGAGCAGGCGGTCGGCATTGTGGCTGAACGCTCAATTGAAATGATCGTCGGTATGCTTGCGATTCTCAAAGCAGGCGGAGCGTATGTGCCGATTGACTCCGATTATCCGAATGAGCGCGTACGCTATTTGCTGGAGGATTCCGGTGCAAACATACTGCTGGTACAGCGAATGGAGCATCGGCCCGTTGATTTTGCAGGAACTGTGCTCGACCTGAGTGATTCCGCAATCTATGGAACGGATGATGCTGATCGTTGCGATCCCGTTTTGCCAAATGATCACGGGACGTATACTGACACGGCTGATATGGGATACGTAGACTGCCTAAACCCGCTCTATTCCATTTCCGCTAGTTCCGAGCTTGCTTCTACTACAACGACACAACCAGAAACCAATCAACCAATAACTATTCAATCAGAAGCTACACAATCAGATCAAGCAGAACAGATACAACAGGCTTACACAGCTGGAGAACAATCGAAGGCGACCGCTGCTGATCGCCTGGCATACATCATGTACACTTCAGGGACAACAGGCCAGCCCAAAGGGGTTATGGTGGAGCACCGCAATGTCGTACGTTTGGTGAAAAATACAAACTATGCGCAATTGGATGCCGATACGCGTATTTTGCAGACCGGGGCCGTTGTCTTTGATGCGTCCACCTTCGAAATTTGGGGTGCGCTATTGAACGGTGGACAGCTGGTGCTGGTGAGTCAGGATGTCATTTTGGACGCACCCAAGCTGAAGGAAGCCGTGCGCAGCCACGGCATTACCACGATGTGGCTGACCGCGCCGCTCTTTAACCAGCTGTCCCAGCAGGATCTGAAGCTGTTCGAGGGGATACGGGAGCTGCTGGTCGGCGGGGATGTGCTGTCCGTACCGCACATTAACCGGGTGCTGGAGGCTTATCCGTCCCTGCGGATCATTAACGGCTATGGGCCGACGGAAAATACGACCTTTTCCACCACGCATGCGATTACTGGCGTGCAATCGGAATCGGTGCCGATTGGCAACCCGATCCATAACTCGACGGTGTATGTCGTGGACCGTTCGATGCAGCTGCAGCCCGTCGGGGCGTGGGGAGAGTTGATCGTCGGCGGTGACGGGGTGACACGTGGCTACCGCAACCGCCCGGACCTGACAGCCGAAAAGTTCATCGACAGTCCGTTCCGCATCGGAGAACGCTGCTATCGCACAGGCGATCTGGTGCGCTGGAATGCGGACGGGACGCTGGAATACAAAGGACGGATCGACGCCCAGGTGAAAATCCGGGGGTACCGGATCGAGCTGGGCGAGGTGGAAGCACAGCTGTTGAAGTTGGAGGCGGTGCGAGAAGCCGTCGTGATCGCACGTGAGGATGAGCAGGGACAAAAGCAGCTCTGCGCTTATGTGGTGACCGATACGGATGTAGCGGTAAATGAGCTGCGCAGCGCGTTGAGCCAGGAGCTGCCGGGCTACATGGTGCCGTCGTATTTTGTGCAGCTGGAGCAATTGCCGCTGACGCCTAACGGCAAGGTGGACCGCCGGGCACTGCCGCAACCGGAGGGAAGTGTAAACTCAGGCGCAGCATATATACCTCCTCAAACTCCATTGGAAGAACAGCTCGCGAGTATTTGGCAAGAGGTGCTGGAGCTTGAGCGTATTGGGACTAAGGATAACTTTTTTGAAGCGGGAGGACACTCTCTGCGGGCGACACATGTCATATCGCTCATCCATAAGGAATTGCATAAAAATGTGCAGTTGAAGGATTTGTTTGAGCACCCGACGATTGAACAGCTTGCGCAGGTGATTGAAACGCTGGAGCAAACCGCCTATGAATCCATCTCTGTTGCTGAGAACAAGCCGTTTTATACAGTATCCTCAGCGCAAAAACGGATGTACATCCTCAATCAGCTTGACGGAGCGGGAGTTAGCTATAACATCCCCGGTGCCCTGACACTAACAGGTTCACTCGATCATAGAGCACTGGAAAAAGCGTTCTGCCAGCTTATTGACCGCCATGAAACATTGCGCACCAGCTTTGAGACCATGAACGGTGAACCTGTCCAGCGAGTGCATGACGAGGTTCCATTTCACATCGAGCTGCTTCAGGCCGACGGAGCCGACCGGATGCACACGGATAAGCTGGTACATGATTTTGTCCGACCGTTTGATCTGGCGCAGGCTCCGCTGTTCCGGGCTGGTCTGATTGAAATGGGTCCAGAGCATCATATCTTGCTGCTGGATATGCACCACATCATTTCGGACGGCACCTCTATAAATGTGCTGATTCAGGATTTCATCCGTTTATATGCAGGCGACACGCTGCCATCACTGCGCATTCAGTATAAGGACTACGCCGCCTGGCAACAGGAGCAGCAGCAAAGTGAACGCTACCGGGAGCAGGAAAGCTACTGGCTGAATACCTTCGCGGGAGAGCTGCCCGTGCTGGATATACCAACCGATTACCCACGTCCGGCGGTGAGAAGCTTTGAAGGAGATTTGCTGGAATTTACGCTCGATCAACGGCAAAGCGAGGGATTAAAAAGCATCGCGCTACAGACGGAATCGACATTATATATGGTGCTGTTGGCTGCTTATACGGCTTTGCTTAGCCACTACAGCGGGCAGGAGGATATTATTGTTGGTTCGCCGATTGCGGGACGGCCCCATGCTGATCTTGGCAGTCTGATCGGGATGTTCGTGAACACACTGGCGATCCGCAATTACCCGGAAGGCGGGAAAACATTCCGCGATTATGTGCTGGAGGTCAAGGATAACGCGTTAAAGGCTTTTGAACATCAGGATTATCCGTTTGAAGAGCTGGTGGACAAGCTGGATGTGGATCGAGATTTAAGTCGCAATCCGTTATTTGATACCCTGTTTGCTCTGCAAAATCTGGAGCAAAAGGAGCAGCAGCTGGCAGGGTTGCAATTGACACCCTATCCGAGTGAACAAACGACGGCCAAATTTGATTTGAGTCTGCTCGCGCTGGAAGATGGGGAGGAAATCATCTGCGGTCTTCAATATGGAACCCGGCTGTACAAGCAGGAAACGATACAACGCTTGGCGACACATTTCCAACAGCTTATCCATGTGGTAATAGAACAGCCGGATATCGTTCTTTCGGCTATTGAAATCGTTTCGCCCCAAGAAAAAGAGCAGATTGTGCAGCAATTTAACGATACAGCAGCAGACTATCCGTATCCGTGTGATCAAGCTGTGCATGTGTTGTTCGAGGAGCAAGCAGCACAATCGCCGGATCGGGTGGCAATCACCTTTGCGAGCACACAGCTTACCTACCGCGAGCTGAATGAACGTTCTAACCATCTCGCACGCATACTTGCTTCCCATGGGATACGGCGCGGCTCTGAGCCGGAAATACAGCGGGTAGGGATTATGGCTGAGCGCTCCATCGAACTGATCGTCGGTATGCTGGCGATTTTGAAGGCTGGAGGGGCCTATGTTCCCATTGATGCCGATTATCCTGAGGAGCGTATCCGTTATTTACTGGAGGATTCCGGCGCTCAGCTGTTACTGGCACAGCAACGCGAGCAGGTTCTTTTTGAACCAAGTATTCCGGTTATAGCTTTGAATGATGATCCAGGATGGAGCAGCGAACCTGAACTTAATACTCATGCGGATGAATCTGCTGCGATCTCAACGGAGGGATCTTCCTCCGATCTTGCGCATGTCATATATACCTCCGGTACGACAGGCAATCCGAAGGGCGTTATGATCAAGCACCGCAATGTCGTGCGCTTGGTGAAAAACCAAAGCTATGCCACGTTTGACGGAAATACGCGTATGCTGCAATTGGGCGCAGTTGTGTTCGATGCCTCCACGTTTGAAATCTGGGGAGCGCTGCTGAACGGTGGCCAACTGTATGTGGTAAGTCATGACACGATTTTGGACGCCGCCAAGCTCAAACAGACCATTGACAAGTATCGTATTAACACCATGTTCATGACCGCAGCTTTATTCAATCAGCATTCACAGCAAGACATTGGAGTGTTTGCTTCCCTGAAGGAATTGCTCGTGGGTGGTGATGTGTTGTCCGTACCACACGTCAATGACGTGCTGAAGGAGTACCCGCAGCTTCGGTTGATCAATGCTTACGGGCCGACGGAGAACACCACCTTTTCCACCACCTATGACATTACAGAAGCGCAAGCCCAGGCTGTTCCCATTGGACGTCCGATTCATCATTCGACCGCATATGTGGTCAATCGTTCGTTAAAGCTGCAGCCTGTCGGGGCATGGGGAGAACTGATCGTCGGTGGCGACGGCGTGGCGCTCGGGTATCTGAATCGGTCCGAGCTCACGGCGGAAAAGTTTATTGAAAGTCCATTCCGGCCCGGAGAATACTGCTATCGTACAGGAGATTTGGTGCGTTGGCGTGCAGATGGCGTGTTGGAGTACAAGGGAAGAATGGATGAGCAGGTCAAAATTCGCGGCTACCGCATTGAGCTGGGTGAAATTGAAACCCGATTGTCCATGATTGCAGGTGTGAAGGAATCGGTAGTTACAGTGCGGCAGGATGATAACGGGCAAAAACAGCTGTGCGCATATTTCGTAACAGACAGCGAATTGAGTGCGAGCGACATACGTAACGTTTTGTCGCAGGATCTGCCTGGCTATATGGTGCCTTCCTACTTTGTGCAGCTTTCCAGACTGCCCTTGACGCTGAATGGTAAAGTAGACCGCAGGGCACTGCCTGCACCTGAGCATAATGTCGATACAGGCATGGATTATGTGGCACCCGAGACAGATGTTCAGCAGGCGCTGGCTGCGGCTTGGGGGGCCATTCTGGGTATCCGGCAAGTGGGCATACAGGATAACTTTTTCCATTTGGGTGGTGACTCCATCAAGGCCATCCAAGTATCGTCCCGCTTGTTTCAGGCTGGTTACAAGTTGGAAATGAAGGACTTGTTCAAATACCCCACAATTGCGGGACTAAGCACATATATTCAGCCTGTTAACCGAATAGCCGAGCAGGGCGAGGTTACAGGAAATGTAGTGCTTACACCGATTCAGCGCTGGTTTTTTGAACAGCCAACAGGAGAACCACATTATTTTAACCAATCCGTCATGCTCTATCGGCAGGAAGGTTATGACGAACAGGCACTACGGCGGGCGCTCCATCAGATTACATCGCATCATGATGCATTGCGTATGGTTTTTAGTTTGTCGGAGAACGGATGTACAGCATGGAACCGCAGTGTAGAGGAAGGCGAACCGTACCATCTGGAGTGCTTTGACTATAATGACAGCGATGTAAACAAGGAAGATTTGGCGAAGATAATTGAAGCCAAATGCAATGAAATTCAATCTGGTATTTCCCTAAGCGAAGGTCCGTTGATGAGACTGGGGCTGTTCCGTTGCCCGGATGGAGATCATCTGCTGGTCGTGATTCATCATTTGGCGGTGGACGGGGTATCCTGGCGCATTTTATTCGAGGATTTGGCGACTGCCTATGATCAAGCCTCCAAGGGTGAACAGGCGATTCAGCTGCCTCATAAAACAGATTCGTTCCAAACGTGGGCCGAGCAGCTGCACGCTTATGCCAACAGCGCAGCCATTGAACGTGAGCGAGCGTATTGGGGGGAACTCGCACAAGCGGAACTGGCTCCTTTGCCGCAGGATTATGGGCATAACGAGCACGAAAAGCCGTTGATTGGCGACAGTGAGTCGGTTACCGCTGTTTGGACAAGTGAGGAGACAGAGCAGCTGCTTAAGCAGGCAAATCGTGCCTACCGAACAGAGGTTAACGACCTGCTGTTGACAGCGGTAGGGATGGCATTGCAAGCGTGGTGCGGACATGAGCGTTTCCTGATTCATCTGGAGGGACATGGACGGGAAGCTATTTTACCAGAGGTGGACATTACTCGAACGGTAGGATGGTTTACAAGCCAATATCCCGTTTTGCTTGATATGGCAGAAGAGCTGTCTCTTTCGCAGCGGATTAAGCGTGTGAAGGAAGGACTGCGCGGCATCCCGCAAAAAGGGATTGGCTACGGTGTACTGAAATATTTAGCCGACCGCCAGACGCAGGCACCGGAGGCATCTCCAGCCATATTTACGACAGATCCCGAAATCAGCTTTAACTATTTGGGACAGTTCGATCAGGATATGAAAGGGAACGACTTGCAATCATCCTCATATGAAGGTGGGATGCCGCTAAGCCCAACCATGGCTCGGACGTATACGCTGGATTTTGGCGGCATCATTTCAGGAGGTCAGCTGGGTCTGACGATTAGTTATAGCCGTACCAGCTATAGACCGGAGACGATCGAGCGATTGGAGAAATTACTGGAATCGAGCCTGCGTGAAATTTTGGCGCATTGCATCCATAAAGAACACCCGGAGCTTACCCCAAGTGATATTTCCTATAAAGGAATGAGTGTGGAGGGCTTGGACAGCCTGTTATCTGAAATGAGTGCTGCGGGTGAGATCGACAATGTATATGCACTGACCCCGATGCAGAAAGGGATGCTGTTTCACAGCCAGCTAGATAGTCAAGCAGCCGCGAATGACGCGTATTTTGAGCAGGTTTCTTATGATATGCGAGGTCAGATGGACATTCGGGCTTTTGCAGAAAGCCTGAATATTCTGGTTCGACGACATGAGGCGCTGCGTACACATTTTTATTTTGGCAGAGATACGGAACCGTTGCAGGTGGTGTATCGAAATCGGGATTGCGGCTTTCAATATGAAGATTTACACAATCTGGATGAAAATGCAAGAGATACCTGGGTGAAAAGTTTCAAGTTACAGGATAAAACACGGGGCTTTGATCTGCGTCGGGATGTCCTGCTGCGTGTAGCGATTTTACGTACCGGAGAAGACAGCTATCATTTTGTATGGAGCTTCCATCATATCGTCATGGACGGCTGGTGTCTGTCCCTTATAAATAAAGAAGTGTTTGAAAGCTATGCAGCACTTCAGGAGGGCAGAGTGCCAGAGCTGGCACCGGCAGTGCCGTACAGCCGCTTTATTGAATGGCTGGAAGCACAGGATCTCAAGGCGGCAACCGACTACTGGAGCAGCTATTTATCCGGATATGAGCAGCAAACAGCACTACCAGCTGTAAAATCCGGTCGTAAGAGTGAAGGCTACACGGCCAGCGATTGGGTGACGGTTTTGGAGCGTGAGCTGACCCTCCGGGTGGAGGAGACGGCTAAGCGATATCAGGTGACCATGAATACGTTATTACAAACCGCATGGGGGATTGTGCTGCAAAAATATAACAACCACAGTGATGTCGTATTTGGCAGTGTCGTCTCAGGCCGTCCATCGGATATTATCGGGGTCGAGGATATTATCGGCTTGTTCATTAATACCATTCCCGTTCGCATCCTTAGTGAGGCAGGGGAATCTTTTGCAGAAGTTATGAAGAAAACACAGGAGCAGGCGCTGGCTTCTCATGCGTATGATACGTATCCACTGTTTGAGATTCAGGCATTGACCGACCAGAAACAGGATTTAATTAACCATATTATGGTGTTTGAAAATTATCCGGTGGATGAGCAGGTCGAGGAGCTGGGAAATGACGGGCAGGATACATTCCCGATTTCCAACGTGGTGGCTACAGAGCAGACCAACTACGATCTGAACGTAGTCGTTATGCCGGGAGAATGCATAAAGATTCGTTTTATGTATAACGCGTTAAGCTATGATCAAACAGACATTGAGCGTCTGCATGGACATTTTGTGAATCTGTTGGAGCAAATTTTGCTTAACCCGAATGTTTTCGTAGAAGAGCTGGAACTGGTTACAGCGGCGGAAAAACAACAAATTACAGGAGAGTTTAATGACACTGCCTCTGCATATCCAGGCAATCACACAATCCAAAAACTGTTTGAGGAGCAGGCAGAGCGCACGCCGGATCATATTGCCGTAGCTTTGGGTCATCAATCATTGACCTATCGGGAGCTCAATGAGACGGCCAACCGATTAGCGCATACGCTGCGTGATGCAGGGGTGAAACCCGATGAACCTGTTGGCATTTTGACGGAGCGCTCGCTGGATATGATTACTGGAACACTCGCTATTTTGAAGGCTGGAGGCGCGTATGTGCCGGTAGACCCTCAATATCCGGAGGACCGTATCCGCTATATGCTGGAGGACTCGGGAGCCAAGCTGCTGCTGGCACAGCAGGATTTACTGGATCGTTGCTATTTTGACGGACAGATTGTCAATCTGAATGAGGATACGTCCTACAGTGCAGATGCTTCCAATCTGGGTATAGATGGAGCGGGTAATCATGCTGCTTATGTCATTTATACCTCGGGTTCAACAGGTAAGCCTAAGGGTGTCGTTGTTGAGCATCAAAGTGTCGTGCGCCTCGTCCGCAATACGGATTATGTGCCATTTGATGAATCGACCCGAATGCTGCAGACTTGTGCGTTTGTATTTGATGTATCTACGTTTGAAATTTGGGGCGCGCTGCTGAACGGCGGTCAGCTTGTTCTCGTGCATAAGGATGATCTTTTGGACGCGGCCAAGCTTAAAGAGACGATACGGGATCATCGCGTCACCATGATGTGGCTGACCACACCGTTATTTAATCAGCTTTCGCAGCAGGATAGTAAACTTTTTGGCGATGTGAAGTATTTGCTGGTTGGTGGTGATGTTTTGTCTGCACCCCATATTAACCGGGTCCTGCGTGATAATCCGGACATGAACATCATTAACGGCTATGGGCCAACAGAAAATACAACCTTTTCGACGACGTATCACATTACAGAAGAACAGCTGAATTCTGTGCCGATCGGACGCCCCATCCGCAATTCGACGGCGTATGTTGTGGATTCGTCATTTAACCTGCAACCGGTCGGAGCCTGGGGTGAGCTGGTTGTCGGCGGAGACGGAGTTGCACGTGGTTATCTGAACCGTCCTGAGCTGACGGCTGAGAGATTTCTTGCTAACCCGTGGGTGAACGGAGATCGCCTGTATTGTACGGGAGACCTTGTTCGCTGGCGTGAAGACGGCATACTGGAATACGCTGGACGGATTGATCAACAGGTTAAAATTCGCGGTTACCGGATTGAGCTGGGCGAGGTGGAGGCGCGGCTGGCAAGTGTACCGTCCGTGCGGGATAGCGTTGTTATCGCTTTGCGGGATGGAGCAGGTCAGCAGCAATTATGTGCTTACTTCACTGCCGATGAACAGCTGACCATCCGTGAGATTCGAGCTGTGATGTCGGCCAGTCTGCCGAGCTATATGATTCCATCCGCATTTGTACAGCTGGATCGGTTTCCGCTGACGACAAACGGCAAAATCGACCGCAAAGCTTTACCTGTGCCGGACAAAGCGCTGCACACGGGTATAGAATATGTCGCACCGCGCACCGATGTGGAGCAGTTGCTGGCAGCCATTTGGCAGGAAGTGCTTGAAATCCCACAAGTGGGTATCCACGATGACTTTTTCACGTTGGGTGGACATTCCTTGAAAGTGCTGGAGCTTATACGCAAAGTTCACCTTGCAACAGACATTGAGCTTCCCATCCGTAGTGTTTTGGAGTTCCCGACTATTGAAGAGCAGGCGCTCACATTATTGAAAGCCGATCTGGAATACAAGGCCGATAGTCCAATCATTCGGTTGAATGAACACGGTCCGGTCTCCATCTTCTGCTTTCCTCCCATGCTTGGATACGGGCTGTCGTTCGCGGAGCTTGCGAAACAACTGGATCAGGACGCAGTCGTGTATGGATTGGAGTTCGTGGATGATGCTGCGGATGAGCAGGCAATGCTGGCACGTTACGTTGATTTGATCGTCAGCACGCAAGCGCAAGGTCCGTATGTGCTGCTTGGTTATTCCATAGGCGGTAATCTGGCGCATAAGGTTGCCGACACACTGGAGCGTCAAGGTCATGCTGTATCCGACATTTTTATGCTCGATTCGGTCAAAAGGACGGAAGCCCTGCCCTTTACAGTCGAAGAAACAGAACACGAAATTCATGCCATGCTTGAACAGGTTCCCGAATCCTACCGTGAGCTATTGAATGAAACGTACCAGCGTAAAATGATCGCTTACGCGGTGTATGGCAACCAGCTTGTGAATACAGAGAGCGTTCAGGCGAATATTCACGGCTTTGTCGCCGTTGGATCGGAAACGGTGAAGGGTACAGGAGATAATCGACTTTTATGGAAAGACGCTACACAAGGTAGCTATGAAGAGCATAGCTTGATTGGCAATCATTATGAACTGCTGGAACCCGGATTTATCGAGGGAAATGTAAAAAGTATCCGTGCCGCAATACAAAAGATAACCCGGAACACGGACAAAGACATGACACAAGATTTGGCACATCATAAATCTTGAAAATCTACGGTCGATGATTTAACTAACTGGAATCACTAATTTTTAATCTGTAACACATGAATCCTGATCGAACAGGTAAGAGGCCTTCCGCTTACGCGATTCGATCAGGATTCACTTTATCATCTGCACTCCCGTGATGGGAAGTGCGATGATTTCATAGCGCCATGCTGATGGCTCCGATACCGAGTGAAAATATCTGCTCCGCTATGCAATCACCGCACTGTCAAGACAATGAACCAACTTCACACATAAGGATGGTGCTCACATGAAGAATAGAGGCATTTGTTGCCTATCCGCATTCATAGTATCGTTGTTTTTCTGGAACCTGCTCAATGCTCCGACATGGGCAGCAGGCAGCATAACGCCGAATACATTGGAAAAAACAGTAGATCACATCATGAGTACAAAATTGGAAAAATGGCATATTCCCGGAGCTGCCGTCGTCGTGACTAAAGGAGACCAAATTCTTTTTACTAAAGGCTACGGATATGCGGACCTGGAGCGGAAAATGGCTTTCGACCCGGCGAAGACCATTGTTCGTGTCGGCTCTCTAACGAAATCATTGAGTGCAAGCGCCGCTATGCAGCTGGTCGAGCAAAACAAGCTTGATTTGAACGAAGATGTGAACAGCTATCTCCACAGCTATAAAGCTTCGCAATACCAAAATCAACCTTTTAATCTGCATCAGCTTTTGACACACACCTCGGGATTGGACGAAGCGGTGTATGGCATTAGCAGCCATACCCAGGCTGGCTCTTTGCCCACTGAGCAATATCTCAGTATCTATTTTCAAAATCAGCCTCCCATCCGCGAGCCCGGCATTCAGTTCGATTACAGTAATGTCGCCTACGGTCTGGTTGGTAATATAGTAGAGCAAGTAAGCGGTCAGCGGCTGAATGATTACCTCCGAACACATCTGTTCCAGCCGATGAATATGCCTAGCGCGACACTGGATTTGCCACGAAATAATCCTGCGTTGGCCCAATCGTATCGGTGGAGTGATGGAACGTATCAGAAACAGCCATTTTCGTATATCAATCTGCCGGGAGCAGGAGCGCTGAGCGTCACACCCAACGAATTTTCACGGTATCTGATCACTCATTTAAACGAAGGCAAGTATGAGGGAAAAGCAGTGCTACAGCCGCAATCGATCAAAGCTATGCATGCACAGCAATTTGCGGCTGATGCACGTCTGGATGGCGTGGGCTACGGATTTTTTCGCGGTCAACTGGTGACGGGAGTCCCCATGCTGTGGGCTACCGGGGAAATTGATGATTTTATTTCCGAAATGGTACTGATCCCGTCCCAAAAGCTCGGAATTTTTGTGACCATCAATGCAGCTGACTCGGACACCCTGCTTCATGGAGAAGTCATAAATGCGATAGCACAAATGCTGCTTGCAGAGCCGCAGACCGCTCCTCAGTCCATGGATCGTTCTGCCACGCAAGTGAAGCTCTCGCCAGAGATCGAGGGCTTATATCAGGTGAATTTGAGTCCCGTTCATGGGTGGGGGAAATGGATTCGGATGCTCGGAAGCATCAAATATACCGTTCGGATTCAAAATGATCACACGTTAATCGTCAACGGAGAGTACCCGGACGAAAATAAAGCAATGGACAAAATTTTTCAAGCGGCAGGCGATGGGCTGTTTGTGGAAAAGGGAGGCCAGCTTAAAATTTTGCTGTATCAGCAAAATGGTACATGGATGATGATCGCCCCGGATAGCAAGACCATGAAGCAGACGACACTTTGGCATCGTACCTGGACGTTGCTGGTCAGCTACGCTGCGGCCTCCTTGTTTTTCATCGCAACCTTGCTGATTTGGATCGTAAGATATGTGATCAGAGCTATCCGCAAAAATAAAGCTCACATTTCTTCTACCCTAGCTTTTATCGCGCTGCTGAATACGATTTTTCTCGGTGTACAGTTTATTTATGGCAACAGTCAGATTGTATATGGCTACCCCGCCTGGTATATCTGGGGGATTTGCGCGCTCCCGCTGATTTCAGCGCTCATTGCCGTATGGGTATTGATCGTGAATAGCGCAAAGCTGATTACAGGGGAAAGGAGAGCCAGAGCCACAGGGAAGATCCTGTTTGCGGTACTCACCTTGATGCATGTGGTATATCTTTTTTATTGGAATTTCCTTCCTGTCCATTATTCCTGAACATTTACAAAACATTGCATGTCCGAACATAAATGAACGCTAAAATTTGTATTTGGTTCCCCTTAACTGGAGCCACAAACTAACCAACAGGAGGAATAGAATGGGAATCATTCGTCTTTTTGCATCCCGCAGCTTCAAATATGCAACTGCAATGGTGTTCACTTTGTCGTTGTACGCTGGTGCTACGAGCAGCATACAACCGGCATCGGCCGAAGGCCCAACTGATCCTGCTCCGTTCATCGCTGCCAAGGTGGTGAATGAGAATGCCGGCAAAAAAGTGCTGTTCGATAATACACACGGACAGACGTCCGGTGCTGCAGACTGGGTCATTGACGGAGGGTTTTCCGACTTCGGACAGGCCCTTGCGAACCGTGGCTATGATGTGCATGAACTTCGCAAATCTACGCCGATTACTTACGATGATCTGAAAAATTATGATGTATTTGTGACGGCAGAGCCGAATATTCCTTTTAAACAAAGCGAACAGGCTGCAATGGAGCAGTATGTCAAAGCAGGCAACAGCATTTTCTTCATTGGAGATCATTATAATGCAGACCGCAATAAAAACCGCTGGGACGGCTCGGAAAGTATGAACGGCTACCGTCGCGGAGCTTGGGAAGATCCGGCAAAAGGGATGAGTGAGGAAGAAAGAAGCTCGGCAGCGATGCAGGGTGTAGTCAGCTCGGACTGGCTGGGCAGCCAGTTTGGTGTGCGTTTCCGCTACAATGCACTAGGTGATATTACCGCCAATCAGATTGTGGAGCCGGCGCAGGCGTTCGGCATTACAGCAGGGGTGGGCAATGTCGCGATGCATGCAGGGTCCACGTTGGCGATCATGGACCCGACCAAAGCCAAGGGCATCGTATACCTGCCTGAAACGAATCAAGCTTGGGGCAGTGCAGTCGATCAGGGCGTCTATAACGGAGGCGGCATACCGGAGGGACCCTATGCAGCCGTATCAAAAGTAGGGCTGGGTAAAGCTGCTTTCATCGGGGATTCGTCTCCTGTCGAAGACGCAGTCCCAAAATATTTGCGCGAAGAGACAGGGACCAAGAAGACGACATATGACGGCTTTAAGGAGCAGGATGATGCCGTGCTGCTGGTTAACCTTATCGACTGGTTGTCCAAGAAGGAGGACTACACCAGCCTGACGGATGTGAAAAGCTTGCAGCTTGACCAGCCAACGGCGCTGCTGCCTTTTGAAGAGCCGCAGACTTCGACGGAGCCGCAAGCCGAGCCTTGGTCCGCTCCCGCAGCAGGCTACAAATGGTGGGATCAGCAAACCTTCAAGACTGGCTCTTATGGAGGACCCACGGCCAGCGCACAGCCTGTGTACAGTATCGTTCGTCAGGAGCAGCTGCCGAATGCACAGCCTTTTCAAATTCGAATTGCTGCTGACCAGCTGGCTCCCAATTCCACGGTTACTGGATTCAGCACAGGTATTTATGTAGCAGGGGGCACTCAGGTAGCCCAGATTCAAAACCCGGATGGCACTTGGCCGACCTCGTATGGCTATAGCGGAGCATTTAGTCTGGCGTCCGACAGCAAGGGGCATGCCTACAAGGACCTCACCGTACGGATCAAGCCGGGAACCAGCGGTGCGGCCAATCTTCGATTGAGGCAAAATGGCAGCAACCTGCTGACCCAATCGGTCGTGCTGGCTGATGTCCCGGCAGAGCCGCTGCCTGAGGAAGGAAATGCCGTTCCGGCACGCATTAGTATTGCCGAAGCACGGAGCCTCCCAGCTGGCAAAGCTGTGACCGTGGAGGGAGTTGTGACGACACAGCCAGGCGCCTTTGGCGGTCAAGCCTTTTATATGCAGGACGAAAGTGGAGGCATTTATGTATATCAAAACCACAGCGGCTTCCAGCAGGGCGATCAAGTAAAGATTACAGCCAGCCTGGCATTGTACAACAGTGAACTGGAGCTGACCGATCCGGTGGCTATTGAAAAAACGGGAGCAGGACAGCTTCCAGCGGCCATGCCAATCACGGAATTAAGCGATGCCAATCAAGGACAGCTGGTTGAGCTTCCCTCAGCTACAATACGTAATGTGATCGACGCGACTCCAACTGGTTCATTTGAATTTGATGCGGTAGCTGGCGAGGCAAGTCACCATGTACGCGTGGATGCACGTACAGGCGTAACCCGGACATCCTTTCCATATCAGGAAGGGCAGCAGGTAAAGTTGAAGGGGATATCAGCGATTTTTAAAGGGAATTACCAGTTAAAGCCCCGCGGGCTGGATGATTTTTCAGTTCAAGCAGGGGCAGAACTGCAAGAAGTAAAGCTTTCGCTGGACCACCAGAACCTCAGCGTGGGGGATACCGCAACTACATCGCTTAAAGGTACGCTGACGGATGGCAGTGAAGCTGATTTAAGCAATGCTTCTGTGCAGTACACCAGCAGTCATGAGTCTGTTACGCTGGATACGTATGGCAAGCTTCAAGCAGTAAAAGAGGGAAGCGCCGAAATTACAGCCAGCGTCACCCTGGAAGGCAAAACCGTTGTATCCAATCCTGTAACGGTTACCGTCGGCAAAGCCAATACTGGTGAAGTGCCGGGTAAACCTGTATTATCCGATGATAACGGACACGCCAACGGGCTGAAGGATGGCAATTATCATATCATGATGAACTTGTGGTGGGGTACGAACGGCGATGAGCTCAAACTGTATGAGAACGGCGAGTTGATCGGGACCCAGTCTTTGCAAGCCGCTTCCCCCGGAGCACAGCATGCAATCATTCCAGTAACGGGGAAAGCAAATGGTACCTACGCATACACTGCCGAGTTGATCAATGCTTCCGGTAAAACGACCAGTGATCCGTTAGTCGTCAAAGTGACCGATGCTTTACCGGGCATTCCGGTGCTCTCTCACGACAATTGGGACGGTGACGGCAACTACACGGTTTCCATGAATATGTGGTGGGGGACCAATGCGACAAAGTATAATTTATATGAAAATGGTGAGCTGATCGACACGCAAGAGCTGGCGAGCAAAACTCCCCAGGCTCAAAGTGCGGCTACAAACATTCAAGGCCGGAAGCCGGGTACCTATGAGTACCGGGCCGAACTGGTCAATGACTCAGGAAAAGTTTCGAGCCAAACGATTACTGTAAAAGTGAAGTAGCGTTAATAAATAGCAAGAGCATCTATTGGCTTTGCGGAGCCCGATAGATGCTCTTCTTTATTTAATATCAAAAAAAGCCCTGCTGGAACGGGGACCTGCCCATTTAGGATTAAGATGTAGTTGGTGTAGTCGAAAGAGTATCTAAATCGGCAGAGCCGAAGAAAAATAAAACAATCAGAATGGTGAGAATGATAAACTCTGCAAAATGCTCCCCGTCAAACTCGCCTGCCGTAAGCTCACTCACCGCAATAACCCCTTTCGTCATCGGTATATTACTTATCCATTTTCTTTTGAAAGGCTTGTATGACTTGATCCAGCGTCATATTTCCGTTATCATTTAAAAATTTCACCATGTTGTCGACATTGGTGGAGTTCGATGCCAGTGTTTTGAATTTTCCCGTTAATCCTACAAGCAGAGTTGCTTGTCTGTATAAAGTAACGGAATCGACGCGCAGCTTGCCTGTTAACAACAGGGCCGCTACCACGACCTCTACATTTTTTCCATGCAGAGCAGAGAAGATAGCCGCGTTGCTGTCCAGTTTGCTTTTCTTTTGTCCGTTGGAGGAGCTAGGGGATGATTTGGAGCTGCGATTCCCATTTCCATTCTTTCCTAAGGAAGCCATTGAATCTTCCTCCCACCATAAACTGTTCTTGTCTGGTATGAAGAAAGTTTGGGACAAGGACAGTGGCACTGCACGTGCTCACCAAATGCGTTATGATCTTATAGTATGCGATAAAAAAGCATTGGTTACTGCAAGAATAACCCTGACCGAGTATTCCGGACTCCTATCGTTATGTAAATTATTTTCGCATGTTCGTTCAATATAGAGTAAACTACAATAAAGCAAACGAAATAGGAGTTGTGAATAAAAAATGTCAAATGAAGAAGTGTTGTTAACCAAAGAGGGCTTAGACAAGCTGGAGGAAGAGCTCAAGGAACTGAAGACCGTAAAACGCAAGGAGCTGGCTGAACGTCTCAAGCTGGCGATCAGCTACGGAGACCTGAAGGAAAATAGTGAATATCACTCAGCCAAGGATGATCAAGCGTTTATGGAAACTCGTATTTTGACATTGGAGAAAATGTTGACCAAAGCTCGGATTGTGGATGAAAGCAATCTGGACCTCCGAACTGTCAGTATCGGCTCAACTGTCGTTCTCAATGATATTGAATTTTCGGAGAAGATGGAGTACAAAATTGTAAGTCCTGCTGAGGCAGACGTTCTGGATAATAAAATTTCCTATGAGAGTCCTTTAGGCAAGGCGCTTTTGGGTAAAGAAGTGGGCAGTATCATTCATGTAGACGCACCTATGTCTGTCATTAAATATGAGCTGCTCGAAATTAAGCTCACGTAGTTCATTCCCGTTTCCCTTTATAAGGGGGCCGGGATTTTTTATTTTCTCGTTGCTCACGTACCAGCCTTACGGAGCGCCGCTGCGCTCCATATGCTGGACAAAGTGCTCGTAGTAGTGCATAGCCATATAAGCTAGTCCGTCATCAGGAAGCCGGCTTGCTCCAATGCAGCACAGGCATCATTAATTTTAGCTTCATCCGAGGCGTGCAAGGTATGAAGATGGATGCCTCCGGTCAGCTGGGACAAATAGGTGGCTTGAGTGGAGTTGATTTTGCGGATAAAATCCTCCACTTCCTTGCGATTTCCGACTCGTATCGGAGCAGTCAGATCGCCATATACCGGATGCTCCACAATAACATCCTGCACGCTTACACCATAGTCCACAATTAGCTTTAATTCCTCTTCTGTCTGTTCAGGTCGGTGATTACACACGATAATACGTGAGGCTATGGGGGCAGCCTGCCCGGCAGGCTCCATGTAAATGTATCCTTGGCTCGTAGCCAGAATAGGCTCTTGGCTTGCTTTTAACAGGGAAATATCCTGTACAATTACTTGTCTGGAGACGGAGGCTCTGCGTGCCAGCTCGCTCCCGGTCAGTGGAGATTCATTTTTGAGCCACAGCAGCAGCTGCTTGCGGCGATCCGTTCCTGACCATTTTGAAGATTCAGTCAATGGGATAAGCTCCTTTCTTGTCGATGCGTCAAGTCTGCCAAAATACCTATCAGTACATTCAGATCCTCAATTGTAGTCGTCCTTCCGAAAGAAATACGGATAAATTGTAAAGCTTCGCGGTCAGAGGCTCCAAGTGCTTGCAAGGCAGGCGAAGGTTCGTGATGCCCGGCGGCACATGCGCTGCCGGTAGATATGCAGACACCGCTGCGGTTACATTCCAGCATAACATATTGTCCCTCGTAACCGTGAAAAAAACATCCCACGATATGACTGAGCACTGCTTCTGTGTTGCTTTCCTGTACGACCAAATGCAACGGAATGGATTTATTTTGAACTTGGGTCATAAAATACTGCCTTAACATAGCATACCGCTGCTGATGCAGCTCCATTTGTTCAGTCATCAATTCTGCTGCTGCGACAAATGCAGCAATACCGGGAACATTAACCGTTCCGGGACGAAATCCGTTTTCATGCAGTGTATCAGGGTACACCGGACGCCACGGGGTCCCCGGCTTGAGATATGCAGCACCGACACCTTTCGGACCATACACCTTATGGCTTGATACGGAGAGGGCATCTACTCCCATGGCTGCTACATCAATAGGAATATTCCCAAAGGTCTGTACCGCATCACTGTGTAGCAAAATACCACGATCTCGCAGTAGGGAAGACAAGGCAGCGAGATCCTGAATCAGTCCAGTTTCCGAATTGGCGTGTTGTACAGATACGAGTCCGGTATTTTCTCTGAGATGAGGCAAGAGAGCTTCACCGGTTATTCGTCCATCCTTGTCAGGTTGTACAATTGTCAGCTCATAGCCCTGCCGCTTCAGCAAAGTGGCAAGATTGTACATAGACTGATGCTCCAGTGCGCTCATAATCCAATGCTTTTTGTGCTGCGGCAATCCGTTCAGGATCGACTGGACAAGCAACATATTGGATTCCGTTCCTCCTGTTGTAAAATAAACGCCTTCCTTTTGCCCGCCAATCATATCCGCTATCCGTTGTCTGCTGTAATCCAGCGCATAAGCTGCCTGGCCGCCCGCGTCATGAAGACTGCTGGCATTTCCGAACATTTCCTTATTTAATGCGTTATACATATTCAAAGCTTCGTCACACATTGGTGTGGAAGCGGCATAGTCCAGATAAATCACAGCGAATCCTCCCTGCTTAAAAATAATTCCATCACAAAAATCCTTGAGATTATTGTAGGCATGTGTAAATATAAGTGTCAAGACACTTGTAAATATGCATGTAACACAATCGGCTGTCTGTTCATAAAAGCAGAGACAGACGGCCGCAGAGATAATGGAGGGATTGGAATGTCTATACTTGATGTTTTACAAGGAAATCGAGGGCTGATGCCGGAGAGCTATAAGACACTGACCGTTGCAGACATGGAGCGTCGCGTCGCCGAGCTGAAACAAAAATGGGGGCCAAAGCTGCTCATTCCGGGCCATCACTATCAGAAGGATGAAGTGATTCAGTTTGCTGATATAACAGGGGATTCTCTACAGCTTGCGCAAATGGCGGCACAAAATCAGGAAGCGGAATTTATTGTGTTTTGCGGAGTTCATTTTATGGCGGAAACGGCGGATATGCTGACTGCCGATCGGCAAACGGTCGTATTGCCGGATATGCGTGCAGGCTGCTCGATGGCAGATATGGCGAATATGGAGCAAACCGAACGGGCTTGGAAGCATTTGCAGGAGCTTGTTGGAGACACGATTATTCCGTTAACCTATGTGAATTCCACAGCGGAGATCAAAGCCTTTGTAGGACGGCATGGCGGGGCTACCGTAACCTCTTCGAATGCCAAGCAGGTGCTGGAATGGGCGCTGAAGCAAAAGGAACGTATTTTGTTTTTACCGGATCAGCATTTGGGTCGCAATACAGCCTACGATCTTGGAATTCCGCTGGATGAAATGGCCGTGTGGAATCCGATGACCGATCAGTTGGAGACTGAACGGGACCCGGCGACGATGAAAATTATTTTATGGAAAGGGCATTGCTCTGTTCATGAAAAATTTACGGTAGATCATATTCGCAGCGTCCGTGAGCGTGACAAGAACATCCGGGTCATCGTTCACCCCGAATGCTCTTATGAGGTCGTACAGCTCGCAGATTGCGCCGGCTCCACCAAATTCATCATCGATACCATCCGTGCGGCAGAGCCGGGGACCCGATGGGCCGTTGGTACAGAGATGAATCTCGTGCAACGGATCAAGCAGCAGTACCCTGAACAGCAGATAGAATCGCTCAATCCCGATATGTGCCCTTGCCTGACCATGAATCGGATCGATCTCCCACATCTGCTATGGGCGTTGGAGCAAATTGATCAGGGAGAGCCTGTTGGTGTGATTCGTGTGGATGAGCAGGTCAGACAGGAGGCTGTACTGGCGCTGAATCGCATGCTGGCTATTCGTTAAGCTTGTGCCGCGCCAGCGAGATTGCTTCTTGAAATCTTTGGACTTATTTTAGAGATGCAGGGAGCTTGACGGCAAGCAGACGGTTGCCGCTTTGAATAAATATCATCCCGCCGGATTTGAGCGTAGGACCGAAGGAGCGTGAGCCTGTGTTGACAGTAAACACGGGATTCAAGGCCATCAGGTCATAGCCGTGAAATATGCCATCTGATTGTCCGACGTATACACCTTTGCCAAATACGTCAGCTTGAATGATCGGATTATCACCGCCGAAATGAATGAACTGACCTGAGGCCAGCTTCATGGCGTCAGTCCGCCTTTACTAAAATCCTGGTAGAAGATGCGGCCTTCATGAATGGAATATAAAGGGACAAGCTGTTCATAGCCATTTTGCGACCACTTGCGAGCAGGTTTGCTGTCTGGTTTGTAGTTCCAGAAGTCATAGGAAGCTAGTGCCTCTCCCTGAAAGACATAAAGATCTTTGCCGTACAAAAAAGCGGAACCATATACCCCTCCAGTTGAGCTCAGACACTAAAATGAGTTGCTTGTGGACCTACGTGTATCTCTATTTAAAGATTAGTCGTTGGCCTGGTTTCGTGCTATAATCGTAGCAACCAACCGAAGGAGGTGAATCCCTTGTTTGAGCTTCAGGACCTGCTCCCCTATTTATTTACAATCGGCTTGCTGTGTACGGTAACCTATACGTACCTCACTCATTTGCACGGCAATGTACCCGAATGCTGGGTAGAAGGCGGGGCTGTGCGGTCGCATGCTTCTTCGCTGATGCCGATATCTGCCCGTGGACAGGACATGCCTGTCCGACTGGCACGCCATATCCGGCGCAAGGAAGCGCCGGATGAAGACACATCAGATTGTTTCCTCTCGTTGAACGATGGTACAACCAATCAACGAGGAGGAACATATGAAACGTTTCAAGGGATTCACCTTTTGGGGTAAAAGAGAACGGATATTAGGAATCATGGTAGCGTTGGCGGTGGTCATGCTGCTGTCTGGCTGCGGTGCGAGTACTGGAGAGATAAATGCACAGACACCCGGATTTTTTAATCATTATGTGGTGTTCCCGCTTTCTTGGCTCATCCAGCAATTGGCGCAATGGTTTGGTGGAAGCTTTGGCCTGGCGATCATGATACTGACGTTCATTGTCCGTCTGGCGTTACTGCCGCTAATGATGCGTCAAACACGTGCCCAGCAGGGAATGAAGCGCAAGATGAGCGCCATGCAGCCCGACCTGGACCGAATTAAGAAGAAGTACGAAAATAAGAAGGATGCTGCCAGCCAGCAGAGTATGCAGCAGGAAATGATGTCGCTTTACAAAGAGCATCAATTCAATCCGCTCAATATCGGCTGTTTGCCTATTCTCATTCAGCTCCCGATATTGAGCGGCATGTACACTGCTATCCGGTTAACCCCGGAGCTGGCGTCTCATTCCTTCCTATGGTTTCGGCTCGGACAGCCGGACTGGATTTTGGCAATTATCGTTGCAGTCGTTTACTTGGCACAGGCCAAGCTTTCTCAGTCTCAAATGACGGCTGACCAGCGCAAGCAATTTGCCATTATGGGATATCTCTCACCGATCATGATGGCGGTTTTTTCCTTCAATGCTCCTGCGGCCATGCCATTATACTGGACAGTAAGCGGCACCTTTTTGCTGCTTCAGTCGCTATGGTTCCGTAAACGTTATCCAACCGAGGAAGCAGAGGCTAAGCTTGGAGAAGTCACACCAACCTAAAAGAAGAAGACGTTTGTTTAAATATCGAATTGTATTGCAGCATGACATATGCAATAACAGGATGCCGTTCGAGCCATTATCAGGCTTGAACGGCATTTTTTTGTGCTGATTGTGTACAATTCGCTTGCGTTATTTCAGTCATTATGAAATCCTATTTTAATAAGTTCATTCTTAGAATTGGGAGGCGCGATATGAAAAATCCAGCCACGTCCATTGAATGGTATGAAAATCAAATCAGGGAGGACGGCTGCTATTGCATGAGAAGTATGCAAAAGGCAGCGGGCTATGTACACAAGCTGAATTGGACAGAAAATGAATTTTCCCAAGGTTTGACTTACATACAGATAAGAAAAGACAACAAACCAGCCGGATTTATAGAGTACGCACGGGGTGAACAGGCCTGGAGAGCCGTTCATGCGGATGGATATCTTGTAATTCATTGCTTATGGATGGGGATAACCGGCTTGGGGCTGGGCTCTCAACTTATTCAGCGTTGTATTGAGGACGCTGTCAGATTGGGTAAAAAGGGAGTTGCTGTGGTCACCAACACGGATACATCGTGGGCGCCAGGCCCCGACATTTTTCTAAAGAACGGGTTTCAGCATGTGGAGAATGCCCCTTATTCTTTTCAGCTGTATGTTTATAAGCTTAATAGAGATCATTCTGATCCTTATTTTCCAAATAACTGGGCGCAGCGACTACAGCGCTTTAGTGAAGGCTTGACCATCTTGCGAACTCATCAATGCCCCTATTTGGAGATTGCTACGCAAAATGTGATTGAAGCGGCAGAGAATGTGGGCATACAACCCGAAATCATGTATATACACAATCGTTCACAGCTGATGGAATTGTCCCCGACCCCTTATGGTGTATTCCATGTAATCTTTAAAGGTGAATTGATTTCATATCACAGACTGACTCCGCGTTCTTTTGCAAAAAAGCTGAGCTTGCTTTACGATAAAAGTTGATTCTTTGGGTGAAATTATGAAAGAAATGTGAGTAAAGTAAAAACACGAAAACGAACATCACGGAGGACCAACAAGACATGAAACAAACATCAACCAAGCTGCCTATCTCCTTGGCCCTACTCACAGGTATAGTATGTGCGCTCGGTTTTACTTTAATCGCATTATGGGTCAGCGACCATCAGATACGGCATTTTGACTACAAGATCATTACGGATATTCAACAGCTGGAGTCACCAGCAATGACTCATATCATGAAATTTTTCACCCTAATCGGCAGCGGGATTCCGGTTGTGATTATTATTTTAATCGTCATGCTGGTGCTGTACAGAGTATTGGGACACCGTAGAGAGCTGCTGTTTCTAGCAATTGCTGTGCTGGGTTCGGTGTTGCTGAATACGGTATTAAAGTTGCTCTTTCACCGTGCGCGTCCCGAAATTAACCGTATTATTGAAGCGAATGGATACAGCTTTCCAAGCGGACATTCCATGACTGCTTTCAGTATGTATGCGGCGCTGACCTTTTTAGTGTGGAAGCATGTTCCTTTCAGACTAGGCCGTATCCTGCTGATCGTGCTCAGCAGCCTGCTGATTATAGCGATCGGGACAAGCCGCATTTATTTGGGCGTGCATTATCCAAGCGATGTTCTAGGCGGCTATTTTATGAGCGGCTGCTGGATGGCGGCCTGTATTTGGTTTTATCGGCGATATGAAGAGCGAAAGCCGTCACTTCGCTCTAAATCGACAGCCTGAGCAGACGCGTTTAGCGTCTGCTTTTCATTTGGGCAGAGGAAGTGGGGGCGGTAATATGAGTTCTGGCCTGTACAGCAGGCTTGAGCCCCAGTTTTTGCTCCCAACGTTCATAAAAAATAATAGCGGCCTGTATGAAAATACCAGGAAGCTTCCGACTCCGTATGAATGTATGAATGCCGACAGCGCAGCCTGCTCCAATGACCGCACCTGCCAAAATATCCGAAGGATAATGCACACCGGTCCAGACTCGGGATACGGCAATGAGAACAGCCAGGATAACCCAAAGCACGCGATATTTTTGACGATGAAGCCAAAAAACTGTAGCCAAAGCAATGGCTCCAAGCGCATGATTACTCGGAAATGAAGCGTTGGCATCATGGTGAATTAGCTGAATGACATCATGACCGACGAAAGGCCGATCTCTGTAAAACAAATGCCCCAGACCCCAACTGATAGCAAAGCCAACAACAGCCGTAACAACTGCTTCTATAACCAACATCCGATGTGGCATTTTAAAGGAGAACCAGTACACCAGCAAAGCCAATCCAAACAAATAGGGTGCATATTGAGCCAGGAAACGCATGATTCCATTTAAAAAAGAGAGGTGATTAGCCAGTTCATTGATCCAGTGAAATAAAGCATAGTCTACATTAATTAACATGAATAAATTACTCCTTAATATCAAAAAATGAATTACAAAATTAAATTATAGAGCATCCCAACGAATTAAAGCTTAAAATCAGATAAAAATGCATGTCTTTACCAGTAGTCATTTGTTTTTCTATAGAAAATAGGTGGTTTTGTGGTGAAAAAATCAGTACTGATCATTGATGACGAAGAGAAGATATCCAGGTTACTCCAATTGGAATTATCCCACGAAGGATATGCAGTTGAAATCGCTCAGACGGGCAAAGAAGGATTGGAAATAGCTTTGGCACACACATGGGATATCATCATTTTGGATGTGATGCTGCCGGAGCTCAACGGGGTTGAGGTGCTGAAGCAGATTCGAAAAGTGGACAATCATACACCCGTAATTATGGTCACTGCACGTAACACAACTACTGATAAAGTCTCCGGTCTGGATGGAGGTGCGAATGATTACATTACGAAGCCTTTTGAAATCGAGGAGCTATTAGCGCGCATGCGGGCCAGTATGAGGCATCAATTGGAGTCGAAAGCTACCTCTTCACAAGAAGAGGACAAACCGCCGTATCTTCAGGTCGATAGCTTGGTGCTGGAATCCAAGACACGTTCTGTGATGCGGGAAGGGAAGCGAATCGAACTGACGCCCAAAGAATTTGATCTGCTTCATTACCTCATGGAACACAAAAATCAGGTATTACAGCGGGATCAATTGATTCAGGACGTATGGGGGTTTGATTTTGTGGGGGATACGAATGTAGTCGATGTGTATATCCGATATGTTCGTAAAAAAGTGGATCATGGCTATAAAAAAAAGCTGATTAAAACCGTGCGTGGCGTAGGGTATTGCATCAGGGAGGAAGACCATTGAAGCTGCGGACCAAAATTACCCTGCTCAGCTCGATTCTAGTGATGACCATTCTCCTGTTTGTAGATGTGACCGTGCATCTGTTGTTTGTCAAAATCGCCACTCGCAATGAAAGAGAAGTGCTGCAAAATAAGTGGACTGAAATCATTTCCGAAACCGGTTCCAAGATGATTTTAAAAAATGCATGGGGACCCGAGTTGAAAGATGAGCTTTCAGGAGACACGATCCTGAGGGTTTTTGATCAGCAATCCCACCTTCTGTATGAAATAAGTCGTCAGTCCCGCTTTAAGCTGGGTGATATACGTTTTAACCCTTCTCAAAGTTCACAGCTGACAGATGTACAGGGCCATAAAATCCTGGTCATTCATCTTCCAGTGCTTTCTCCGGAGGGAAATCAGGAGGGGACGCTGGAGATTGTGGAAAAATGGGATGCACTCGAAAACAATCTCGATATTTTAGATACGATTCTAGTCACTCAAACTATAGGAGCTATGTTGCTTAGTCTGGTAGGCAGCACGATTTTAGCGAATGCCATATTGCTACCGATTTCGAGCAGTATCCAGACGATGCAGGAAATTGAGAGAAGTCTTAAATTCAAAAAAATCCCTGCTCGGAGTCATAATCAGGATGAATTGTCCCAAATGACCGCAACCTTTAATCGAATGATGGACAGATTGGAGGAGAGCTTTCAAAGCCAGCAACAATTCGTCTCAGATGCTTCGCATGAGCTGAATACGACATTAATGATCATTGAGGGCTATGCTAACATGTTGCGACGGTGGGGCACGCGAGACGAGGAAATTCATAAGGAATCCATTGAATCCATCTATGAAGAAACGCAGCGGATGCGAACGATGACGCAGCAATTACTGACTTTGGCTTCCTCACAGCAGAAAGACCCGGAGCCGTATGAGCGAATGGAACTGATCGGTTGTTCTCAACAGGTAGTAGCACATCTCAAACTTGTACATGATCGTCAAATGACTATTCTTACAGATGAAAAAGAAATCTGGCTTGATGCCAATCTTGCCAAAATCAAGCAGCTACTGCTTATCTTGCTCGATAATGCTTTAAAGTACAGCTCAGATCCGATAGAAATTCTGTTGTCCACAGATAAAAAGGATGTGCACATCCGGGTCAAGGACTACGGAATCGGAATACCAGAGGGCGAGGTCAAGCGAGTCTTTGAGCGATTTTATCGGGTAGATAGCTCCAGACATCGTAAAACCGGAGGAACCGGGCTTGGGCTGCCCATTGCCAAGGCTATTACAGACGCCCATCAAGGGACGATACGAATGGAAAGCGTGGAAGGGGAAGGAACACAGGTGACCGTCACGTTGCCCCGAAGACAACAGGAAGGGCTGTCCCTCCGGTAGACATATCTACTCGCGGAACAGCCCTTTGTGTTGATACTTATAAGTGGCCATAGAGGAATGGAATCTTATCTATGCCTGTCCTACAGGACACGACGTGCTGTAGTGTAGTGAGAATTCCACCATCCGGAATTAAGGTTCGTGATCGTTACGCCGCCTTTACCAAATGTGTGTAAAATCTTGCCGTCTCCCATATAAATGGCTACATGGTGAACAGGTGAATAGAAAAAGACCAGATCGCCTTTTTGCAGCTGACTACGTGGTACAAACGTGCCGACAGTCGATTGCTGTCTCGATGAACGCGGAAGCTTGATTCCATTTTGTCCAAATACATATTGAGTAAATGAAGAGCAATCAAAAGAGCTAGTGTTGCCTGCCTGTGATCCAAACTGATAGGGTACACCCATAAATTGGGATCCTGTAGAAATGATCTGATCAGCTGTATCTACCGAAGCGGCATGAGTGGTGTCAGGTGCAACTACAAAGCTTCCTGCGCCGAATGCCAAAGTCATCGTAAAGCAAATGCCCATCCATAATTTTTTTGAAGTGTGTTTCATATAAGATACCTCCGTTATTTCGTATTTTGTATCTTGTCGTGATGTCCTGATATGACAATAACACAAATAAAATATCCGGAATTTACCACTAATAGTTACAATCCTGTTACCCCAACGCTTTTTCCTCATTTATTAGAAAACGATGAGAATTTCCACCTGAAATTTTGATTGACAGAATGTGCATTTCCCCCTTATCACTGGGTCCGTATGACAAAAAGCGACTTGCAGACGATTCGCACAAGCAATCATGCAAAATATACATACCTATATACTAGAGTTAATAACTTGTACGGGAACAAGCCTAGGTTCCCGTTTATATTGTAAAGATCACAGCGTATTTCCGGTCAGGAAGGGGAATTCCTATGGCTTCAAAGCAGATTAAAACGCCCGAAGGCCGACGTCTAGCCATTGTTCAGGTCATTTCCAACTCTCCCAATGCACAGCCGGTACCCTCCATCAAGGGTGGAACGGAAAAGGTCGTGTATGAATTGACGGAGGAACTGGTAAGACGAGGACATCATGTAACTTTGTTTGCCGCCCGTGGGAGCAGGAGCAGTGCGCGACTGATTACCTATCCCAAGGGATTGAAGCACGATCAGATCTACCAATATGTCCTTCAGCACATGCCTCCCGGGACACAAATCATCCATGATCATACCTTTCGCTCTGCTCTGGGGCGCAAAAAGCTGCCTTGTCCGTCGATATGCACAGTTCATCTTCCAGTGAAGAGACACGGTAAAAATCCGGTGTTTGTCAGTAAGCGGGCACGTCAGCTTATGGGCGGTGGGCAAGGATCTTATGTCTATAACGGTATCAACACACATGAATACGAGTTCAGCAGCGAGAAGCATGGCTATCTACTGTTCATGGGTAGAATTATACGAAATAAAGGTGTATTGCAAGCCATTCAGGTTGCAGAACGAACAGGAAAAAGACTGCTTATTGCCGGTCCTATCAAAGCCCCTGTCTTTTTTCGCCAAGAGATTCAAAAGCGAATTCAGCACAATCCCAAAATCAGCTATGTAGGGGCGGTCGGAGGGGAACAGAAGCAGAAATTGTTGAAGCATGCAGAATGCCTGCTGTTTCCGACACTGTGGGAAGAGCCTTTTGGACTTGTGATGGTAGAGGCGATGGCTTGTGGAACACCTGTACTAGCTTTAAAACACGGCTCCGTTCCCGAGGTGCTATCAGGCTTTCCACAGCTGATTTGCAAATCAGTTGGCCAAATGGAGCGAAAGGTGCAGCAAAAAAATTACCCCTCACCCGCTCAGCTGCGCCAGTATGTCACCCAAAGATTTACCAACAAAAAGATGACCGATAAATACTTGAAACTTTACCGTCAAATTATCCGCGGCCAAGGAGGGGAGAAAAGGACATCAAAAGCCTGAGCCTAAACGGAGGTGAAGGGAATGAAGGTAAAAAAGCTTATGCTTGGAAAGGGTAATTCCTGGGCCACTCCTTATTATATAGCCACAGGGGAGCAGGAAGGTCCGCATGTGATGGTAGTCGCGGGCATACACGGCAATGAAATCGCAAGCATTCGCGCGGCTGAAAAGCTGGTAAAGCTGTTAAATCAGCAGAAGCTGCAAATCAGCCAAGGCAAGCTTATTATTGTGCCTATTGTGAATCAAGTTGCTTATCGCAAACGAATCAGGGGCGTACCCGATCTCAATCGAACCTTTCCACGCAAAAAAAAGCAGGCGGCATCCAATCCACTTTCCGCTGCGGTATTCCAATTAACACAAAAGCATCAACCCGAGTGGTATCTCGATCTGCATGAAGCCAACGGATTATCACAAAAGGATGCCAAGGTGCTTGGTCAAACGCTAATTTCCGATAAGGGGAATCCGGTAGTTCCTGCGGTGCGTCGAACTATAAAGCGAATGAACCATTCCATCAAAAGCAAAGACTGGCATTTTAACATTCGGTTACATGAGCTGCCAGGCTCCTCCCGCACCGCGGCAGCTCGCATTTTAGGCGCACGCGCAGTCACCGTTGAAACAGGCTGGAGTCTGCCCAAGCAGGTACGTATAAGGTATCAGCTGGAAATTGTGCAGCATCTCTTGAGAGAAGCCGGGTTGATCAAAGCCAGCGAGGTCTATTTATCTACCAAGGTTAGAACTGCTATCTATGACAATGTGACAATGTAACAATACAAAAATAAAAATCGCTTCTAGAGCAATGGACTTTCCTCTCCCATACTCAAGAGCGATTTTTATTTGTGATTCTCGTGCACAAATTGATTTTTGGGGCTTATGTGACATCTCTTCGTGTCAGGCTTCGGGTTTATAGAAGGAGTTCACCAGGCTTTCTCCCAGACGAACCTCAATCAGCTCCAATGGCTTATCCTGATCGGCACGGATCGTGTGATGCGTATCGACCGGAATACGAAAGACTGAACCGCTTACCGCCGTAAAGCGTTCTCCGTTCAGCATGACCTCCCCTCGACCAGAAACGATCGTCCACACTTTCAGTCCACTGCCATGATAATGGCCGTTTAAGCGATGATCCGGGAGTACCGTTAAACGTATGGCAAGAATATCGTTCAAACTCCGATGATCAAATTCGTCTAGTACCTGGTAGTTGCCCCAGGAGGTTTCACCATGCATGGGACGCAGCTTAAGTGTCCCCAGCTTCTCCTTGATCGCGTGGGCATGACTTTTGGCGGCAATGAGGATGCCATCGGGGCTGGCAGCAGCAATAATACCCTCCACGCCAATGACATGGAGTGGAAAGGGCAGCTCATTGACAATATGAGTGTCATGAGCGGGACCGCTGATCTGTCCGCGCCCGATCACTCGGCTGCCAAGCTGTTCGGTTAATGTCTGCCAACTGCCGATGTCGCGCCATTCACCCTCGTAGGGCAGGACGACGGCGCGTTCGGCACGCTCCGCAATCTCCTCATCGAAGCTGCGAACAGGGAGTCCGTCATACATCGAGCATAATGCCTTATCGTTCAGGGGCAAATCACTACGCTCCATGCAGGCCAACATATACCGTAGCTTAAAGGCGTAAATGCCACAGTTCCAGAGTGCACCTTGGCTTATAAGTTGTTGCGCCCCAATGCGATCCGGCTTTTCTGTGAAGCGGGCAACTGACGCATAGGAGGATTTCCCACTCCTTCCTGTTTGCTGCCCTGGAACGATATAGCCGTATTGGTCGGAGGGATGTGTAGGCCTTGTCCCAAGCATGGCCAGATCGGCTCCACTATCAAGCAACAGATCGGAAAGTGCCGCTACACTATGAAAAAAATCCTCGCCTGCAAACATATCCGCAGGAGCGATACAAACAATTTCGTCCAATCCCACGCCTCTGGCGTGGAAATAAGCAGCTGCGAACGCAGCAGCGGTGAAGGTTCCCCGTTTGGCAGGCTCGCCGAGAACGGGCAGACGACCTTCCGTATGGCGCAAGGCTAAATTTACCTGGCTTTGATGAGCCAGCAGCAGGGCAGAGGAATCCAGCCCGGCTGCAGTAAGCTGTCGATACACCCGACTGAGCATGGATTCCATTTGCCCGTCAAGGGCAGGCAACAGTCGGAGAAACAACTTCGAGCGGATATCGTTGGACAATGGCCACAGCCTTTTTCCAGCCCCACCGCATAATAATACGAGTTGCACAGACGCTTCCTCCTTCGATACAGCTCCATGCCGGAGCGTATCATTTTACGGAATTTTTTTGATTTTAAACGATTTCACCAATGATTTGAGCTTGGATATTGGAGCTCGCTGATACACCTTGCGTTGATGGAAGGATAAAGAGCGATGGTTTTTAGCCAAGCTATCCAATTGTTTTTGCGACAGGGATGAAGCCCGGCTATGAAGCGCTTTATTAAGGGACTTGCGTAAAATCATCCGAGCGGGCTGCTTGCTGTACAGATAGTTGGCATATGTCTCATATTCGGAGAAACCGAACTGCTTTTTCCGGTTTATGCTTTGGATAATCGCATTGTACCAGGGTTTTCCATGACGGGTTTCTATGACCTGCTTAAGCCGGGTAAGCTGCGCTTTCTCAAACAGCATATAGTGAGTAACAAAGGATTTGGGTGAGGGAGCTTTCACGCCCATCAGCTTGCGGTAGGTGCGGAAATACTCGGGCTGGCTCCAACTCCGATAATAAAATATCGTTTTGCCATCCTTTCGAAACACATGGGGACGAATCAAAATCGTATCCGCATCAATGACGAGAAAGAAAGGCGCTTTGCTAATTTTATCACCGTTCATTTTGAGCAATTGCTGATACAGCCAGCCAGAGCGGTCCCAGCGCGCTGTACCGTAACGAATGTGTTTTTTAGTGATAGGCAGCACCGTCTTTTCATCTACAAATGTACAGTTCTTGCTTGCACATAGTCGACGAATGCGATCGCTTTTCGGTGAAACGATATAAATCGTCCCAATTCGGTGTTGCACGTAACGGCGCAGACTGTCAATCACCAGCGGCAATGTGCCCATATCTTTATCAATTGCAGGAATCAAAACATCCATTGTAAGAGAACCCTTCTGTGACCCATCCGATTGCGCTGACAAAGTTATTCACTCCCTATACATGGAATGTACGTGCCCGTATCTTACATTATCGTATGCCTGGACAGGCGATTTCGACCGGGCAAGGTCAATTGAATATTTCTAAGCAAAGACAGGGCGAATGTAGCTTTCGGATCGGGAGTTGGCGCATATGATGGATTGATCTTTTTAACAGGAGCGTTCTACCTTGAAAGAGAGAGGAGAAGGGGAAATGAAAACTTCACGAGCACAGGCTATACGCAGCAAGTGGCGTAAAACCCAATTGCTGCTCCGTCATCAGGGGATCAGGCCTATAATACCGGAGACCCGAAAATATAACAAAGTCAGTTTGACGTCCATGCTGGAGAAGTACAAGATGGTCTATGTAAAACCCGATGGAGGTACATTCGGTAAAGGCGTAATGAAAGTAGAGCAGGATGGAAGTCAGCCTTTTGCCTATCAATACGGGGAAAAGCGCTGGGAGTTCAAAAATGTAGAGGCACTGTATAAGAGCATGTCGAAGCAAACGGGGAACCAAAGCTATCTCATTCAAAAGGGAATTCATTTGCTGCGTCACCAAAAGCGTTATTTTGATATCCGGGTCATGGTGCAGCGCAATGCCAAAGGGACATGGGAGGCGACCGGAATTATTGGCCGACTTGGTCATCCTCGTAAAATCGTAACCAATTATCATAGCGGCGGCAAGCCGATGGCATTGGAGGAGTTGCTGAAATCCCATTTATCCCCAAGCAAGCAGGTCGAACTGATCAAGAAATTGAATTCACTGGGCCTTACCATAGCTGCACAACTGCAAAAAACATATCCTAATTTCCGGCAAATTGGATTGGATATCGGATTGGACCGGAGCTTTACCCCATGGATTCTTGAGGTAAATACGAAGCCTGATCCATATATTTTTAATCAGCTAAAGGATAAATCGATGTACCGCAAAGTACTAAGGTATTGGCGGCTGGCCAAAGAAAAAAGGAAAATGACAGTTCAGGATAAAGACAAGGATAAAGTTAAAGAAAAAGTTAAAGTCTCTAAAAAAGCAAAAAGTTCATGAGCCAGGATTCGCTTTAGTGACGGGAGCTCTGAACTGAAGAAATCAAAGGATGAATGCTTTATAGATTCATCCTTTTTATTTGTCCTATTAGACTGACCGGCAAACCCCGCTTCTCGCAGTGCAATGTAATGAAAAAAAGTGAAGTTGGAAAAACTACATGGAAACAATCAGAACTGAGGTCTTGGTATATGGAATTATTGGAAACGATGTTAAGGTCAATATCTGCATTTACCCTAATGATGCTTATAGCACGTATATTGGGCAAATCGACTATTGCACAAATGACCTACCATGATTTTGTAGCTGTCATTACATTGGGGGCCATTACTGCGAATCTTGCCTTTAATAACACAATAAGTATAAAGATTTTATTAACATCCTTACTTACATTTACTGGGATTGCTTACTTGCTGATGTTTTTTTCCATGAAGAACCGGAAACTGCGAAGTTGGTTTTCGGGAAAACCAACCGTTTTAATTCAGGAAGGAAAAATTATGGAAAGCAATATGAGAAAACTTAAGATTACACTGGATACTCTGAATCAGGAGCTAAGGGGAAAGAATATTTTTAATATTCAAGATGTTCAGTATGCCGTACTTGAACTGAATGGAAGCATTTCCGTATTGCCAAAGCCGGAGAGTCAGCCTGTAACCAGAAAGGATTTACATTTGAAAAATCAATCTGAGCAGATTTTTCCCATTGAATTGATTATGGACGGAGACATCATTGACGCGAATTTACAACAGAATAACATAACAAATGAGTGGCTGCATTCACAGATCAAAAAGAAGGGACTCTCTATTGAAAATGTCAATTATGCTGTAATCAGTTCTAATGGAAATATATATTTTGATGAGTATAAGGATCAAATTGAGCAACCGATTGATAAAGAATAAGCATATGTTTGAAGCTGGAAATGTGGAATCATAACCTCACGGAACAGCCCGCTTTTTACTCCCATGTGGATGGGCAGCAGAAAGCGGGTTATTAGCCATGGCTTCGTTTCTGTTGAACAACCTGCAACCCTGTGCTATTCTTATACGAAAGTGAAGATTAACGTAGTAAAAATAATGGTTTTATTATGCTTATAAACATCAGATGATATGATCAATATAAGGGGGGAACAACGATGAACCGTGTCATTGAACTTAACAATGTAAGCTGGAAAAGAGACAATCGCACCATACTGGATCAGATCAACTGGCAGGTAGCCGAGGGAGAGCACTGGGCTGTACTTGGATTGAATGGATCGGGTAAAACAACGATGCTGAATATGATCAATGGTTACATATGGCCAACTACAGGTAGTGTCGGGGTGCTGGGGCATACGTTCGGGGACGTGGATCTGAGGGAGCTACGCAAATCTATCGGCTGGGTCAGCTCTTCTTTACAGGAAAGAATCAATGGCAGTCAGCGCACGCAGGATGTTGTCATTAGCGGGAAATTTGCCTCTATTGGACTGTATGACCAAACAACAGATACGGATTATGAGCAGGCCGTACACCTCATGACCCAACTGGGCTGTGCTCACCTTGTGGACCGTTTGTATCAAGGGTGCTCACAGGGTGAAAAGCAAAAAGTGCTTATTGCCCGCGCGCTAATGGCCTCGCCCAAGCTGCTGATTTTGGACGAGGCTTGTAACGGTCTGGATTTCTTTTCCCGGGAGTCGTTGCTAACCAGTATTCATCAGCTGTCCGAATCGCCAGGTTCGCCGAATTTATTGTATGTTACACATCATATCGAAGAAATTTTACCGATGTACACGCATACGATTTTGATCCGCAGGGGCACTGTTTTTGCCAAAGGTAAAACGACAGATATTCTGAGCAGCGAAACGCTTAGTGCTTTTTTTGAAACACCTGTGCAAGTAGATTGGAGACAGGAACGTGCATGGCTCTCTATGGTGTAGAGAGTCAATGCGGTTTATTCTTTTCCAATCCTGACTACAATGACATAATAGAACCATTGTGGAGAGGTGATTGGAATGTCTGAACATCCATTACAATCTTTTGTACAAACGGCGAAAGATCACTTAAAGGACATGGTGAACGTCAATACGGCCATTGGAGAACCGGTTGCCTTGTCTGACGGAACCATGATCATACCGGTTTGTAAAGTGAGCTATGGCTTTGCGGCAGGTGGAAGCGATTTGGACAGGCACAATCAGGAACCCGCATGGGTAATGCCGTCATTTGGCGGAGGTATGGGTGGAGGTGTGTCCGTAACACCTCTCGCAATTTTAATTATCGGCAAAATGGGCGTTCAAACGATCTACCTGGATAATTCTCCTACTGTATATGACAAGATTTTGGATATGGCGCCACATCTTTTGGATAAATTGCACAATCTTATTAAGCAATACCAAACAGGAGATGATAATAGTCAGTGAATCAGGTCTGGCCCGTTTGTATATGCAGAGGCTGTTAACGGGGTTATGCAGTCGTTTTGAATAGGCAAAGAATTGTTTTTCTTTACTATAAGATTTTTGGCCTCTATCTGGCTACAGCAGGGGGGCTGTTCATTGTCTGCCATGACATATCGTCCATCGGGAAGCAGCTCCCTGGCTTTCATATTATCTTTTAGCAACAGGTATAAATATTGGATGACGACAGATTGATGTTCTTCATTCAATAGCGGACACATTAATTCAATCCGCTTGTCCATATTTCTGGTCATCCAGTCCGCACTGGATAGCCACAATTGGGGCGTGCCAGCATTTTCAAAATAAAAAATTCGGGAATGTTCCAAAAATCGGCCGACAATGCTGCGAACGGTAATATTGTCGCTCAGTCCAGGAATTCCTGGACGCAAGCAGCAGATGCCACGAACGATCAGATCAATTCGGACGCCTGCCTGGGATGCAGCATATAGTTCGTCGACCAACTGTTTATTCGATAGCGAATTCATTTTGGCTATAATCCTTGCAGGTTTACCGCTCAAGGCATTTTCCACTTCGCGCTGAATACATCCCAACAACCGTTGTTTCAAATGCGCCGGAGCTACGCTGAGGTAATGCCACTGACTCGGGGCAGAAAATCCCGTAATCTTGTTGAATAAATTGGAGACATCTTCGCCGATCTCCGGATAGGAAGAGAACAGTCCGATATCTGTAAATATTTGCGCCGACACTTCATTGTAATTTCCGGTGGCGACATGAATGTAACGTCTAAGAGAATCCGCTTCCTTACGTACAACCAAAATCATTTTGGCATGAATTTTCAAGCCGGACAGGCCATAGACGACATGGCACCCTGCTTTTTCCAATTCTTTTGCCCATTCGATATTTCGGGCTTCATCGAACCGTGCTTTCAATTCGACGACTACAGTGACCTGCTTTCCTGCTTCGGCAGCTTGATTCAAAGATCTGATAATCCGTGAATTGCCGTTTACACGATACAAGGTCATTTTGATAGCCATAACGGATGGATCGGCCGCAGCATGTTCGACAAAATCGTTAACCACGTCAAACGATTCATACGGATGAAATAAGAGAACATCTCTTTTTCGCAGCACTGAAAAAAAATCGTCCGTCTCCATAAACTCCCGCGGACAAAGAGGATCAAATCTCGAATGCCTGAGGTGCTCATAACCCTCGACCGAATTGGCAAATGACATAAAGTAGCTCAAGTCAATAGGTCCATCATTCGTAATTAAAAACCGGCTTTCTATTTCGAGTTCTTTTTCTAGCAATTCCAGTGCAAATGGATCAAATCCCTGTTCTATTTCCAAACGAACCGGAGTACCCCATTTTCTTGCGCGCAATACTTTTTCCACTTCATCAAGGATATCTTCGGCTTCTTCCTCGTTTAAATCAAGGTCTGCATTTCTAGTTAAACGGAATGCATGGTAAGTTACAGGCGTATACGTGGTAAACAAAGTGTGTATATGCTGCTTAATCAAATCCTCGAGCAAAATAAACTGCCAATGATCATGATCCGATAGAGACGGAACTTTAATATAGCGAGGCAAATTGGACGGAATTTCAACCAAGGCAATATAAACCTCCTTGCCTGATGCATCGGAAGGCGGCTTTAAACCGACGGCTAAATATACACTTTTCGAACGAATCAGAGGAAAAGGGCGGCTTTTATCGATAGCTAGAGGAGTTAGCACGGGAAATACCTTTTCAAGATAATAGGTTTCCATTTCTTTCTTCTGCGCAGGATTAAG
This sequence comes from Paenibacillus kribbensis, assembly GCF_001705305.1. GTDB lineage: Bacteria > Bacillota > Bacilli > Paenibacillales > Paenibacillaceae > Paenibacillus > Paenibacillus kribbensis_B. Next base: position 244,475 of record NZ_MCBP01000006.1, on the reverse strand, counting down.
CTTACCAAAATCAGTAAAAACAAGGCCTTCTTCCTTTAACAGTTGAAGAATCCGCGCATGGGTTGCATACTGATCTGCTACTAATTGCTCAATCATGACGATTACTTTATCTTGTAACTGTTGCGGAGTAAAGCCCGTGAAATCGACCTCTTGATTGCCCGCTCTAATTTTATCCATAAGTCCCGCGACCCTGACGCTGACAAACTCATCCAGATTGGTGGAAACAATCGATAAGAACTTTGTTCGCTCCAACAGAGGAGTACTTTCGTCTTGCGCTTCCTCAAGAACACGTCTGTTAAATTGAAGCCAGCTTATTTCACGATTAATATAGTTCACAGCCCACGCCTCCATCTGCTTATTCTTTTTTTCTAAATAATAAATACCGTATTTTTTGGAACAATTGCCATGTGGCGCTGAGGCGAATCGTAATCGTGTCCGGAAAATTCTCATGTTCGTTTTTAGTCATGGTTGTCAGGTTCCTCTCGTTTTTAAAATAGGGGAAACTCGCTAAACGAAGTTAGCGAGTTGTATGGATATTTTATTCGTGAGATGTTGTCGTCTGCATTTCATCCGCGACCGGGCCCGTTATTGACTCGGTTACTTTCGATGCGTACTGTGTCATGTTGCTGACCAAACGGTTGTTAAGAAGCACACTGCCTGCTTGCATTCCGACTGTTTGGCCCACACTGTTCCCTAACAACCCACCAACAACGGACCCAAGGACTGTCCCTACTCCTGGCAGCAACGAAGTTCCGAGGATAGCCCCATACTCAATACCGGCCATGACGCCGAGTGCTCCTGTCACATTCCCCGACGTATGAACCATATAATCTTTGCTATCCATTTCTCCTTTCGTCAAGCTAATGGTATTCTGCAATTGGGTCATACCTCCGGAGATAAGACCTCCCCATAATGAGCCGCCTTGAAGCATTCTGATCTCTCCTTTGTTTGATTTTTTTACTCCACGATAGTAGTTCCCCATTATGCATTTTTTTAATTATTTTACATTTGCCAATTGTTACGGAAGCAAAAGCTGTTCTGTATTTTTTTCTTCATTTTTTACTGCTTCTGTGGACTGTAGCTCTCTAGTACTGTCTTTGACTTGATCCGCGAGCTCAAGCACAATCACTGCTCCTTTAACGGCAAGTTTGCGTGCGGCTTTTCGGGCTTCGGGGGACACAGCAAGTGCGATGGCCGCAGCAGCGAAAATAATACCAAGCGGTGATTTGACCACAATACCCTCTCCTTAAAAAAGTTGTTAATAAAATAATTCCATTATATGAAATTTTTATACCGGTTTACATACGGAAAACAAAATGCATATTTTGCTAGCTATTGTTAATCATAAGTAAAGTTGATTTTTTAATTATGGAAAAGGGAGGTTAGATATGGTATCGCTGCGAAACAAAAACAGGTTCCTTCATGTTCTGCCAGGAAGGATACGGATGGAAATTCACGGCTTGAAAGGAAGCAAAGCTGCCGCAGAGCTTTTAGCCAAAACTCTGTCCGCTTGTAGTGGAATTTACAAAGCGGAACCCTGTACAGTGACGGGCAGAGTGCTGCTCCTTTACGATGTAAAACTTGTGTCTGAGCAGGACATTTTCCATATACTCCGTGAAACAGAAGATCGGATCTGTTCGGCCAATCTAACAGCCCGCCCGGATATCCACAACGAGGTTACCGGGTCGAAGGAAGCGAAACGAGAAGCTGCCGCTGCTCAGGCTGAATTGGATATTCCTTGTGATCTGCCGATTATCCCTACGACGCCTAAGGCCAATACGGGCGAGCCAAGAGAAAAAGTCCCCATTGCGTTGGCTGTTTCCATGGGCGGTTTAGCCGTGCTGGGAATCAAGCAGGTCTTTTTCGGACGTTCAGCCCTGGCAAGAAGTCCGGCGCCGTTCTATTTATCGGCGCTCGTATCTGTCGTAACCGGCTACCCTTTTCTCAAACGAGGAATCCAGGCCTATTCGAACAAGAAAAAACTAAACTCGGATCTCATTTTAGGTACAAGCGCTCTCGCTCTTGCGCTTATGCGCGAAAATCTTGTAGTGCTTGCCGGAATCAGTATTTTGCAATATGTGAACTGGAAGCGAAGTCGTTCTGAATTAAATGGCCAGCAAGAGGCTTCCTTGTCACCGGAAATTCAAGCATATAGCGATAAAGCAGGTAGACTGGGTTTAATTGCAGCCGGAATGACCTGGGCCGTTACCCGGAATCCGTTTCGTGCAATCGCCGTGCTTCTGGCAGCAAATCCACGGGTAATTACTGTACCTGCCCAATATGCCTGGAAACAGGCTGAGCTCGTTTCAGAAGAAAGAAAATACGTAGTTCCGGAAAAAGGATCATTATCTCAACTCGCTCGAACGAAAACGATTTTATTCGAAGATTCGTCACTTCTGTTTAACCGTTCAGAGATTGAGGAAATTCAATGCATGGCGGAGAAGGAGCAAGATGCGGATAAAGTGATATGTTTGGCGGCTTCATTAATGGAGAAAACAGAACATCCATGGAAAGAAGAGGTGTTCAGCAAGGCGAAACGAACTTGCCGGACGATCCGCACTGCTTTTCATGTGGAAGAAGAGTCGCAGGGGATAAAAGGAAAAGTCAATGATAGACAGATTATCATTGGCAGCTACAAATATATGGAGGAGCACGGTATTGATTGCAGTACCTATGAGCTTAAATCAAAGAGGCTTGAAAGAAAAGAATACGATGTTCTTTTGGTCGGAAGTCAGGGAAATGTCAAAGGCGAATGTCTTGGGTTAATTGCCAGACATCGGCAATCAACATTCAACGAATACAGCTCTGCCGCCTTTTCATTCAGAGAAAAAGGCTGGAGGCTTGGAGTGTTGCATAACAGCCTACATATCAGTGCTGACGAGCTTTCGCAATACGGCGTAGATACAAGCTGGTCATCTTTTGAACAAGGCGAAGTGATTGAACGGATCGCAGTGCTCAAGCAGCAAGGCGAAGAGGTTTTATTTGTCACCGGTCTGGAGCAAAATCCGCTCAATGAGTTTTATAAAGAAGCTGGAATCCAGACGATTTCCATTCATGAGCTGCAACCTATTCTGGAAAGTGCTCTGTACGCCGAGAAAACAGAGCAAATCGTAAACGAGCATGCTTTAATCGCTAAAAAATGGAACATTTTCGGGTCTGCTGTTGCTACATTAGGCATGATTAGTGCCCCAGCGGTCAATTTGATCGGTGATGCTTTATCGCTTGTGTTTATGTCCAGAACGAAAAGCAGGAGTGAAGCCTTGGCAGCTTCACCGGAAATGGCGTATAAGGACGAGGCTGCGGTCGCTTCCGAAGCTTTTGCCTGGCATCAACTGCCTAACGAACAGATTTTCACGAAGTTTCAAACAAACCTGCAAAACGGGTTGACGTCTGATCAGGTTCTTTCTATGAGAACCCAATATGGCTCAAATCAGCTTGAAAGTAAAAAACCTACTCCTTGGCTCATTGCATATTTGGGTCAATTCAAGGAATTCACAACTCTGATCCTCCTTGGCACAAGTGCACTCGCCTTTCTTACGGGGGGATTATTTGATGGACTTGCAATGGGGGCAATCCTGCTCGCGAATGCCGCAATTGGTACGATTCAGGAACGCAAAGCGGAAAAAGTTGTGGACAAGCTGAATCAATTTCAATCCCCGGTATGTAAAGTCATCAGACAAGGCCAGCACGTAGAGCTAAACGCTGTGGAATTGGTGCCTGGCGATATCGTTACCCTGGAAGCAGGGGATCGCGTTCCAGCCGATATTCGGTTGATCAACTCATGGAACATGAGCGTCAACGAGTCGGCCCTGACTGGGGAATCTCTTCCCGTCGAAAAGAATGAGTCATCTCTCTCAGAGGATTGTGCTTTATCTGAGCGAACCAACATGCTCTTCATGGGAACCGACGTGTGCGGAGGCAAGGGAATAGGTATTGTTGTACAAACCGGAATGAATACTGAGATGGGGCATTTAATGTCGCTTTTAAAGCAGGATGAAAAAGAAGTAACCCCTTTACAGGAAAAAGTAACGTCAATTAGCAAAAAATTTGTGAAAGGCGCTCTCATCGTGGGAGGAATCGTATTTGCAATTGGTATGCTCCGTGGCATCCCTTTTCCACAAATCATTTCGACTTCGATCACGCTGGCGGCTTCTGCCATCCCTGAAGGGCTTCCGGTTACCATCACCATTGCTCTCAGCGCAGGCATATTCCGTATGGCGAAGAAAAACGCGCTGATCCGAAAACTTTCCTCATTGGAAACATTAGGAAGGACTACGGTTATTTGCACAGACAAGACTGGTACATTAACCAAAAATGAAATGACAGTAAAAGCGCTCTCTACCGCGGATCACGCGTGGACTGTAACAGGCGATGGCTACGAACCGACGGGAGCATTGGAGGAGCTAGCTTCCGAGGCTGCCGCTGCAGCTGCAGAGCTCAATAATGTAGAAAGTTGTGAAGACCCCTCAACCCATCCTGATTTGACTCGCTTGCTGCAAATCTGCTTGCTATGCAATAACAGCAAGCTTGAGCAGCAGGAAGGACAGTGGCTGACCAAAGGGGACCCGACTGAGGGCGCGCTTTTGACGCTTGCCGCCAAAAACGGACTGTGGCTTGACGATATGACCCACTGGCATCGTGGGCATGAAATTCCATTTGATTCTAAAACCGCGAAAATGAGCGTGGTTTGCAAGGATGTTCAGGCGGAGCAGGAATGCTATCTCTTTTCCAAAGGAGCCGTTGAGACGATTCTCCGCCATTGCAATCGATATCAAAAAAACGGGGAGATATTGCCTCTATCCGAAGAACAGAAGCAGCACATTGTACAGCAAAATGAAAATTTTTCAGCCGCAGCACTTCGTGTGCTTGCTTTCGCGTATCGACCTCTCGATGAGAGCATCGACAACGAGTCCATTGATGACGAACATGAATTAATTTATGTCGGTATGGCTGGCATGATGGACCCACCCAAGCCTGAAGTAGAACAAAATATTCAGGAGGCTTTTGCACTCGGGCTAAAACCTGTGATGATCACAGGCGACCACCCGATTACCGCCATTGCCATCGCGAAGCAACTCGGAATTAACAGTGATGCGCAGAGTGTGGTAACCGGGCATGAGCTTGACCGTTTATCAGACGAAGAGTTGAGCGAAATTGTGGAGCAAGTATCCATTTTTGCCCGGGTCACGCCTGAGCACAAGCTTCGCATTGTAACAGCGCTGCAAAAACGAGGGCAAATCGTTGCCATGACTGGCGATGGCGTCAACGATACGCCTGCTATCAAACAAGCCAACGTTGGTATCGCAATGGGAAGAACAGGAACGGAAGTAACGAAGGAAACTGCGGATATGGTGCTAACGGAAGATCATTTCGGCACGATTCTGGAGGGGGTTAAAGAAGGCCGAACAATTATTGGAAATATTCGTAAGGCACTCGGCTGTTTATTAACCGGAAATCTGGCAGAGATCATCGTCACCAGCGTCGCCGTGATGGTCGGATTGCCGATTCCTTTGGTTCCTATTCAAATTCTGCTGATGAATTTGTTGACTGATGCTTTACCGGCAATGGTTCTTGCTGTAAATCCAGGCCAGAAAACAAAGCAGCAGAAACGAACGGATTTCATCGATAAAGACCTGTACCGGAAAGTGATTACAAGAGGGGTTCTGCTGGGATTGGGATCGCTCGGCCTATTTGCCGCAAGCCTTGCAGTTGGTGCTCCAATGCCTGTGGCTCAAAGCGTTGCTTTTGCAACATTGGTCGCAGGGCAATTGATACAAACCTTTTCGTGGCGACAGGAAGGCTCTGAAGAAACAGTGCGCGATTGGACAAAAGATCGCTTTCTGATCGGGGCTCTCTGCATTTCCTGGCTGGCTCTACTAGGAGCCTTGTATATCCCGCCATTGGCCGGGTTTTTCCACACCGCCCGTCTGCCGCTGAAATATTGGATTCCTATCCTTGGCGTAGCCGGATCGGTATCTCTTTTGTCCAAACCGATTTTGGCTTTGATTTCAAAAAATCAGACAAGTGAGGATGACTCTGCAAACAACACCTACGCTGCGGCTTAATCAGCCGCAGTAATACTTAATTACAAGGAGGATCACGATGCTGCAAAATAGCTTTAAAAAAATGGTTATCGGCACTGCGCTCGCCTTTGCCGCTTCCGCTTTGCTTCCCATTGCTAAAACTACTTTCCGTCCTCTTGCCGAAGCTGGCATGCAAGGCGGAGCCGACTTGATCAACCGGGGCAAATCTTACATTCAATTAGCACGGGAGGAAGTAGAAGATATCATTGCCGAAGCCCAATTTGAAAGAATGAAAAAACAGCTCGACCAAGAAATCTCATTGCTTGACGATACCCAAAAGTGAGGAGAACGGATAGATGAACGAACAAAATATAGATAATCATTTACGCGAAGCCTTAACGCACCTGGAATCGGCCTTAAACCAAAGCGTAAGATGCGTGCTTGAAAACGATAGCACGAAAAAAGAAATAGGTTTAAAGTGGGAACAATTTCTCGGGGAATTTATGGGACAAATCCGGGAAAAGGGAAAAAAATCAAGATTAAATCTGCTGGGCTGGATCAGTTTTCCACGAATACGCTAATGGATTGTATGCAGCCTGGAGTCGACAACAGGCTGCATACTGGATTATCTACACGATAAAGCGTCTTTTTTTTCTAGCTATCCTGCTACGATCATAATGAGAATAGGCAAAATCAGGAATGAGGCGATCGTGCTCCACAGGATGCAGGTGGATACCAGTTTGGGCGATGCATTAAATTTTTCTGCTAAGATGACCGCATTCACGGCAACCGGCATGGAGGCCAGAATAAAGAGCACGGAGAACAAAAGGTCTGATATCCCCAGTATCAGCATGGCAAGATAGGCCGAAAGCGGAGAGAGCAGAAGCCGGATGATGAGTCCTGCGTAGCTGGCTTTTTTAATGGACGGCTCCAGCTTGAATATTTTCACATAAGCCATCTGGGTGCCAAGGATCGCCAGCACGACCGGAGAATAGGCCGCAGCAATCATAGAGACGCCTGATTGAATGCCGGAGGGCAAATGCCAATCCAGCAGACGAAGCCCCAGGGCAAGTATAGCTGCATAGATCGCAGGCAGTGAGAATACCGACTTAACGGCACTTTGAATGGAAAATTCAGAGCGGGCTGCAAAATAAACTCCAAGAGTATTGACCAGAATCATCTGTATGACCACATACACAGAGGCTTTATCCAATCCAAGCTGCCCAAAGGCAAGTAAAATGAGCGGCAGCCCATAATTCGCACTATTGGTCAGCGTGGAGATTAGGGTAAGTCCGGCCGTTTCCGGGGTGCTTAGCTTGAAGATTTTTCCTGCCAATTGAGCAATTCCCCATAACAGCAGCAGATTCAATATCGAAAAGGCGGCAGTCTGCGCCACATCATGCAGGGAAAGCTGTGCCTTGAGCAGCGTGTCCAGAATCATCGCAGGACTTAAAAAGTATAAGTATAACGTCGACAGCGGTTTGGTTTCCAGCTTCATGAATTTGCCGAGCAAAAACCCGGAAATCACCGGTATGGACAGCGGAACGATAACGGATAAAAGTGTTGAGAGTACAATTTGAATCATAAAATCCACTCATCCTTTCTGTATGAACATTTATCATTATAAGATGCAGCTTTCGAGCTCGTCCATGATGTAAATCCGATCAAGCTTATAGGTACATACTATGAAGCTTTTGGCAGTTATTCTAAGCATGCACCGAGTAGAATATTGACTTCACGAACAAGGAACGTTATACTCCATTTATTAAATGAGTTATAAAAAGTATTAATTAAAGGGATGAGAACGTGCAGCCTGTTACACACAATACGATTCAACTCAAAAAAATGAACGTAGAACTAGTGAAAAATGCGTTAAAAGCGCAGGAAATTGGAACGAAAGCGTCGATTGCAAGCCTGACCAAGCTAAGTGTAGCCACATGCGGTACCATATTAAACGAACTTGTCGCTGTTGGCGAAGTTATTGAGATGGAGTCAGATGGAGCAAGTGGCGGCAGACCTGCCAAACAATATAAGTATAACGCCGACTTTGGCTGCGTCGTTTGTTTGCTTGTCAAGACGGAAGGAGGCATTCACTCCATCAGTTACAGTATCGTGAATCTGGTCGGCGAGACCGTCAAAGAGACAACTCTGGAACTTCAACATATCGACGTCGAAGTGATTGATGGGCTGATCGAAAAACTTGTAGGCGAAAACGGTAATGTACAGGCAATCGGCATTGGAATACCCGGCGTCGTCCATCGCGGAGTAATCGGCGTTTGCGATGTTCCAGACCTTGCAGGCAAACCGTTAGGGCCCTATTTTGAAGAAAAATATGAAGTGTCAGTCACCATTGAAAACGACATGAATATGACGGTTTACGGTTTTTATCATTTACAAAATTTCGAAGAAGAAAAGACGTTTGCCGTCGTTACGTTTCCCAAAAACCATTTTCCCGGTGCCGGTTTTATCGTTGACGGGCACATATTATCCGGTAACACGAAATTCGGCGGCGAAGTTTCTTTTTTACCTTTTGGAATGACACGCGAGGAGCAGCTGCGGCAATTGCATACCGATGAGGGCTTTGTACGATTGGCTGTAAATACACTAACCTCGATCATTGCCATTATTAACCCGGTAACTATTGCGATTACAGGTGAGCTTCCCCGTGAGACTCAGCTAGACGAGCTTTATATGGGCTGTATAAAGGATATTCCGCAAGAGCATATGCCTCAGCTTTTCATTCAAAACGATACGTACCGGGAATACATGAAAGGCATGGTGACAGCAACCTTGGAAAGCTTAACCTACCGACTGCAAGTCATTGAAAAAAGATAACGAATAAGGAGAAGGCAAAGAGTGCAGAAGCGTACAGGCACATTCAACAAGATATATGCCATGCAATTGGCTACAATATTTTTAGGCTTCGTCATTTTCGGGTTTTCGGAAAATATTAAAGGACCGGCTATTCCGCGCATACAATTTGACTTTATGCTGAATGAATCGCAGCTTGGCACCTTATTATCCCTGAATGCCCTTGGCTATTTGATCGCTTGCTCCTTTACGGCATATTTAACCAGGCTATGGGGAATTAGGGTGGTAACGGTCACGGCTTTTGCGGTAATGGCTGTCTCAGGTATACTCATTTTTTTCTCGCATCACTATTCCATGTTTTCAGCCTCTTACTTCCTGATGTACATCGGAAATGGAATGCTGGAGATTGGATTAGCCATTCTTGGTGCGCGTATCTTTGTGAAAAACACGGGAACGATGATGAATTTGAGCCATGGTTTTTACGGTCTTAGCTCGACAGTCGCTCCGCTGATCGCGACAGGTCTGATGGAAGTTACGGTCAATGGTTATACGCTGGACTGGCGCGGAATGTATCTCGTTATGCTGTTATTGTCGATATTGCCGATCATTTTTGCGTTGTTCAGCACTTTTCCGGGAGATGATATTCAGCATGAGGAACGTGTTCCTTTAAAAGTTTTGCTGATGGACCCTGTTTTATGGTTTATGGTTCTCATTCTTTCTTTTGGTGTCGTATCAGAACTGGCGGTCGGTGGATGGCTTGTTAACTTTCTAGAAAAGGCTTACAACTGGGACACGGTTACGGCTTCAGGAATGCTGTCTGCCTTTTTCTTATGCTTTGCGCTTGCACGACTTTTGCTAGGCTCGTTCACCGATAAAATCGGGTTTACATTATCACTGATTATATTTTCGGGATTTTCAGCCGTATGCACGTTTGCCGCAATTGTGGGCGGAGAACGCTTAGCCTTCCTATTTGCTGCCGCTGGTGTAGGTATTGCAATGATCTATCCGACAGTTATGGCTTTTATAGCCAGAAGATACCCGAACGGAAGCGATGCAGCCATTACAATTACGGTTACACTTATGGGATTAGGCAGTGTTATCGGTAATTATCTAATTGGGGGAGTAATCGAAATCGTTAAGAGGCATTTCGGCGAAAATTCACAAGTAGGACTGCTTCGCGGACTTCAGGCTGGATATGGAGTTATAGGTTTATGTGCAGCGTTATGCGCGGTTACCGGTATTATTTTATATATTTATTTGTTCAAGCGAAAAGAAATCATTTAGGCAAGCATTTTTTTACGAAAGGAACATTATTATGCAAACAAAAACCGAAAAAGAAAAGATGCTAAGTGGTGAACTTTATTATGGGTCTGATCCAGAGCTGGTGAAGGAACGCTTGAACGCTCGGAGATTGACACGATTGTTCAATCAGTCACTTGAAACAGATGATGAGCAAAGAATAGAGCTTCTAACGGAGCTGCTCGGATCAACGGGCAAGAATTTTTATATAGAACCATCGTTCCACTGTGATTATGGCTATAATATTCATATCGGTGAGAACTTCTATGCGAATTTTGATTGTGTGTTTCTTGACGTGTGTGAAATTCGTATAGGCGACAACTGCTTTCTGGCTCCAGGCGTACATATCTATACCGCGGCTCACCCCTTGGAGGCTCAGGAAAGAAATACCGGAGCGGAATTTGGCAAGCCGGTTACGATCGGTCATAACGTATGGATCGGTGGGCGATCAGTTATCAACCCCGGTGTAAAAATAGGCAATAATGTGGTTGTTGCTTCTGGATCAGTGGTTACAAAGGATGTTCCTGATAATGTGGTTGTAGGTGGTAACCCTGCTAGGGTTATCAAGCAAATTGACAATGGCTCGTTAACAGAGAGATGAGCATAAAAACAGCGGCGTACCAAGGCTTTATTTTTCAAGTCCTGGTACGCCGCTGTTTCATTTTTAGAGCCATTCTAATATATAATTACAAAGGCTGAGGATATTTCTTTCCTTAAAGCCCTGAATATCAGGCAGTTGAACCTAATACTTTATTTTCCGAGGAGGCTTTGGTCCGGCACTCGTCAGAGCAATAGTGCTGATGCTGCTCTTCGCAGTCAGGACATACGATATGCTGGAGATTGCACACTGGACAGTTGATATAATGATCGTTTGGTGTTTCGCAATGGAAGCACTTGCCGACAATAACGTCTTCATCAGTATGGTTGATCGGAATCGAAATCCGTTCGTCAAACACATAGCATTTGCCATCAAACAAACGTCCTTGTACTTCCGGGTCCTTGCTGTAAGTCACAATGCCGCCATCCAGCTGGGCTACATCGTTAAAGCCTTCTTTGATCAGAAGACCGGACAGCTTTTCGCAACGAATACCTCCGGTGCAATACGTCAGGATTTTCTTGTCTTTAAACTGACTCATATGATCACGAATCCACTGCGGAAATTCACGGAACGACTCAACTTCCGGGCGAATAGCTCCGCGGAAATGACCGATATCATATTCATAGTCGTTACGACCGTCCAGTACAACTACATCCTCATCTTGAAGCTGCTCATAAAACTCCTTTGGTGACAAACGCTTGCCACTAATTTCATTAGGATCGAGCTCATCCTCATGACGCAGCGTAACAAGCTCCTGACGATGACGCACAAATATTTTCTTGAACGCATGACCGTCAGATTCATCTATTTTAAAAACGATATCGTGGAATTTCGGATTGGCGCGCAAATCACGAATATACTGCTCCGTTTGCTCTACCGTACCAGACAATGTTCCGTTCATACCTTCCCCGGCAATCAAGATTCTTCCCTTGACGCCCAGTTCCTTGCAGTAAGCCAGATGCTCTGCCGTAAAGGCAGCAGGATCTTCAATACTTACATATTTATAAAACAACAAAATTCGATAAGCATGTTCACACATGTAAAATCACCCTCTGATTCAAGTCAAAGTTTTTTAACAACCAATTTTAAATGTATCACATTCTTTAACTTAGTCAACATAAATGTATAAAAAGTGGAAATGTAAAAGATGACAAGCGACAAAAGTAAGGGGTTACATTATAATAGAGTCATAGTGATAGGTGAATTTCGGTAGCTGAATGAGTTCAATGAGATGAAAGGATGAATGGGAATGCAACATCATTTGGTAGCGCATACACCGCCTATGGGGTGGAATAGCTGGGATTGTTATGGTGCGGCGGTACGGGAAGAGGAAGTACGAGGGAACGCTCAATATATGGCGGAGCATTTGAAAAAATATGGTTGGGAATATGTTGTGGTGGATATCCAGTGGTATGAGTCAGGAGCTGTATCTTCACAGTATCGTCCGTTTGTGCCTTTGGAAATGGACTCATATTCACGTTTGATTCCTGCGGTCAATCGTTTTCCATCGGCAGCAGATGGACGCGGCTTCCAGGCTCTGGCGGAATATGTACACAGTCTTGGCTTGAAATTTGGCATACATATCATGCGAGGGATTCCCCGACAAGCGGTGCATCAGGATACACCGATCCTGGGAACTACGGCAACGGCCAGACAAATTGCGCATACCAACTCTATTTGTCCTTGGAATACAGATATGTATGGGGTGGATGCATCCAAGGAAGGCGCGCAGGAGTACTATAACTCGTTGTTTGACCTGTATGCGGAATGGGGAGTTGATTTTGTCAAAGTCGATGACATTGCTGCGTCCCGTCTCTACGGTATTCATTTGGCAGAGATTGAATTGATCAGGCGGGCTATTGCTGGGTGCGGACGTCCGATGGTATTGAGTCTGTCTCCTGGTCCTGCACCGCTGGAGCATGCATCAGAGCTTATTGCAAACGCTAATATGTGGCGTATGACTGACGATTTCTGGGATGTGTGGCCTTTATTATATGGTATGTTTGAGCGCTGTGAGAAGTGGGCAGAACATGTGGGTTCGGGTCACTGGCCGGATTGCGACATGCTGCCGCTGGGTCATCTGGGTATTCGTTCGGTAGATTCGGTAGAGTCCGGCAGCCATGACCGCTGGACACGCTTTACCAAAGATGAGCAGCTGACCATGATGACCTTGTGGAGCATTTTCCGGTCCCCGCTGATGTTCGGAGGAGAACTGCGGGATAATGATGCATGGACACTTTCGCTGTTGACTAATGAAGAAGTACTGGAGGCTCATCGCAACGGTATGGGTGCGCGGCAGGTTTACAGAAAGGAAGATCATATCGTTTGGACTTCGCATAACGAGGAAGGTCATGTATATGCGGCTTTATTTAATGCTGGAGATGAAGCTTCGAAGGTCCGTTTATCGTTAAAAGACCTTGGTATTAAAGGGCAGGCAAGTGCCAGAGATTTATGGAATCATGTGGATTTAGGCGCGTTGGATCAAGAATTGTCCACAGATTTACCACCTCATGGAGCCGCACTGTTTATTTTAAAATAGTATGCTGTAACGAAGGATATAATCAGTATTTTAATTAAATCACCCTATCGTAATGGATGGCTTTTACGATAGAGTGATTTTTTTGTTGTAGAGAGTAGATGCATTTTCAGTTTATTTTAAGGTATTCGACATGGTTCTTGGGAATTCGACATTTGGAACGTGTTAATTTTAGTAAGTACCTATTTTCTATAAAATCTAATTCATTGCTTTACAAATTAAAAACAACCAGCGCGAGCAGACTCGCGAAAGGGGTCAAATGATGAAATTAAAACTAAGCCGCAAAAATGAACTGGACGAGCCTTGGCCCACTAAACAACAAATACTATGCATCGGGGGAGCCAATTTAGACCGCAAAATTAAGGTTAAAGGTGCATTTCAGCTTCACACCTCCAATCCGAGCAATGCCAGGCGGCAATCCTGTGGTGGAGTGGCTCGCAATGTAGCCGAAAATTTGGGGAGGCTCAGCCAGCAGGTCAGCCTGTTAACCGCAGTTGGCGATGATGCGGAAGGTGAATTTATAGTTGAGCAATCCAGACTTTACATGAATGTGATTCCTTTGCAGGTCAAGGGAGAACCGTCAACCGGGGTTTACACTGCTGTGCTGGACGAGCATGGTGAGCTGGTTGTAGCGACAGCAGAGATGGAGATTTATGATCAGATTCGTCCTTCAGCCATCCTTGGGAATATCCCCTTAATCACCGCATCCCGACTGGTGTTTTTGGACACTAATTTCCCTATGAGTGTAATTGCTTCCACCATACGAATATGCAATGAACATCGGGTCCCGCTTGTTATTTCTTCGGTATCAGCCTCCAAAATGAGCAGACTTCCCCGAAATTTGCATGGAGTGGATTGGATGGTATGCAATCATATGGAAGCTGAAGCCTATTTGGGGATGCAATTTACGGATGATCAGCAACTAATGGACGCAGCCCGAATTTTTCATCAACTTGGAGTTCAAAATGTAATTCTTTTCCGGGGAGTGGACAGTGTTTTATTTGCCTCTCAGGATGGAACTCATGCACAAATTTCCATACAATACATTTCGGAAGTTATTGATGTAACGGGTGGAGAAGATGCCTTTATTGCCGGAATGATATATGGAATTATCCAAGGATACCCTATGGAGCAGGTGTGCCAATTCGGAATCAGTTGTGCCGCCTTAACTATTCAAACGGATCGGACGGTTTCAGAGACTCTATCTCTGAATAAGCTGCATTCCATGTTTAAACAGTTGTACGGCATACATTCGCAAAAGTTTATGTTTTATAAATGTATGTATTTTAAGGAGAAAGATACATAAATAAAAAGAGAATCTAACCTACTTTTGGTGCTGAAACTGTAAAAGGAGCAGGTCGATTGATGAACAATATGAAATACGCCATCGTTTTTTTGCCGCTGTTCCTCCTGTATTTGTTTTTAAAGGGAGGTTCGTTCGTGGCAGGTTTGCTTTATCGAATGATGTACCCAATGCTGCGCCTGCATCGGAGGCTGGATGACGAAATTCTTGCTGTGCGGCACGCCAAACGTATTAGCGTGATCGGTTCGCCAGGGAGCGGCAAAACCTTTTTGGCCAAACGCCTTTCCAAACGGACTCATTTGCCGTACATCTCTATGGATGATTTGTATTGGGGACCGGAGTGGCAGCGGAGCACGGACAAACAATTTCTCAAACAGTTGGAAGAAGTGCTCGAAAAGGAAGAATGGATCATTGAAGGGAATTATCATGATTATTATTTTACCGAGCGGCTCCAGCGCTCTGACACGATCATTGTAATGGATGTTAGTACGATTGAGGCGATAACAGGAGTAATTACACGATCGCTTAATCGCTTTCTTTTCTCTAAGGAGCTGCCCGAAGAAATAGAGCAGGAAGCGGTCCGTATTTGGGACATTTCGCCTCGGTTTGTCCGCTTTGTTTTGGGGTTTCGCAGACGTGTACGACCTAAAATTTGGCCGTCCATTATGCAATATGGCAGCCAACGCAGTTTGATTATTTTGAAATCCAAATATCGTTCATCTCTCTGGATACAACAGGGAGACGATTCACATTAGAGAAGCAAGCAGACGGATTTTGGATATTCAAGCATCAGTGTCTCGTAAAATATGACCTTCACCAAGTGTAATCTCGTAGAAGCCGGCCATTTGACGTGTCTGAAATCGGATCGGTTTGTGCCGGCCGATGATGATAATATTTTGAATATCAGCAGCGCCTTCCGAGGGTAATGAAAAAGCAGTAACATAAGCGAACTCCTCACACAATGTCGTATGAATAGCATTTATCACGTGATCGTGTTCACTTTTACCCATTAAGTTCATGATGATAGAGCCCTCGGTATCCAGCTTTTCTTTGACCAGCTTAAAAAATTCTCTGGATACCAAATGCAGTGGCGTACCCTGCTCCGTGAAGGCATCCAAAATAATATAGTCATAAGCGTCCGATGCCTCCTGCTCCAAAATGCGACGTCCATCCCCAATCGTCACATTGTCTTTATCGTATCCAAAGAAGAGCTGGCTTAACTTCACGACCAGGGCATCCAGCTCTGCAATTCTAAAGTTTTTTTCTGTAAAATGACGAGCAATCGTTCCAATTCCATGCCCGATCACAAATACGTCCTCGAACGAA
This sequence comes from Paenibacillus kribbensis, assembly GCF_001705305.1. Taxonomy (GTDB): domain Bacteria; phylum Bacillota; class Bacilli; order Paenibacillales; family Paenibacillaceae; genus Paenibacillus; species Paenibacillus kribbensis_B. The sequence continues at coordinate 228,579 of NZ_MCBP01000006.1, read as the reverse complement.
GGATCGTTCAGCTCCATCAGATGGATGATAGCTCGCGGGTATTCAAACAGAATACGCTGCGGATCATTCAAATCCAAAGCACCTTGAATCGCTGCATTCGAAAATTGCATGACACGGAATGAACCCTTTTCACCGTATAGTTCCGAGGTGTCGTACACCGTGATTTCATGGTTATTACTGCGTTTGCTATACAATACATCCAAGTGATTAATCTCCTTCAAGTCATACTTCACCCTCATATTAGACATTTATGAGCCTGATGTCCATATATTAAGCGGCGGGGCCGTTCTGCTCTTGCCGAGCAAATCCAATCCGTATAATTGTTCAATCATGCGCAGCATGGAAAAATGATTGCTTTTCTCATTGTAGGGGCCATTTTTCAAATGAGCGCCTATGATCACAGTCGGAATTTTGTTTTTGCTGCTCATATCATCTTCATCCCATGTTATAACCAAAAGGCTGTTATGCTGCGGTGCCCAACGAGCATAAGAGGATAAGTGGGCCTGTAGCCATTGATCTGCTTCCCGGATCGTACCGTCGTGCATATCGTGGTTCAGATTGGGAATGACAAAAGAAACCGTCGGCAGTTGATTAAAGTTTTGTGGAAAGCTGGTCAAAGGCATATTGATTGAAGCAGGCAGATTGGTGAAATTCACCCACGGGTTATGTTTACGTGCATACAGGGTTTTCAGATCATATGGACCGGTAAATCCGGTCTGAGGCAGCCCCTCCGAGTAACCCCCAAACGTATATCCATGCTGTATAAGCTGCAAAGCCAGATTGCTGGTGTTCATTTTCTTTGGAGCCAAATCATTGTGGACGCCCTGATTGGAACCGGCAAATAAATCCAGGTAGTTCGGTTGACTTGGATGTTCAATCGCATAATGATTCATCAGATTGACACCTTTTTTCATCAAGTCGTTCATATATGGGGCGGAGGGATTGCCTGAGATTTTTTTCGACGAATGATTTTCTTCTATCACAATGACGATATGGTCAATACGTTGCGGGGATTTGACAGTACTGGCCTGAGATGCTTTAACCTTTACAGAGGAGTCAGCCCAGGCTGTGGATTGAACGGCCTTAGCATCAGAGCGGACAGTAAACCAGCCGACGTGAGACAACATACAGAAAGCTGCCGATAGAGTGATGGCGGTTATCAGTGTTTTCATTTTCAAGAATACAACCTTCTTTCATGATGAACGGCTAACAGAGCCATGTTCATAGAGTCATGATCCAGCTTACACAGGACACATTAAAATATCATGAGAAAAATAAATTGAAAAGATCATTATTTTTTAATGTACATAGAGTAAACTGATTTCTATATCAAGCGTTTGGAAAAAGACGCTCTTGCGCCTGGAAAGGAAAGCTATGAAAAAGATACTCCTGATTGAGGATGAGAAAAACTTGGCCCGTTTCATTGAGCTTGAACTAAAGCATGAATCTTACGAGGTGACTGTCGAGTACGAGGGGCGGAAAGGGTTGGAGTCTGCGTTAAGCGAGGAATGGGACATCATTCTGCTGGATTTAATGCTACCAGGCATCAATGGAATTGAAGTGTGCCGGCGGATTCGCAAAACAAAGCAAACCCCGATCATTATGCTAACTGCAAGGGACGGTGTGATGGACAAAGTGATGGGACTGGACAGTGGAGCCGATGATTATATCCCAAAGCCTTTTGCCATTGAGGAACTTCTGGCCCGGATGCGTTCTTTGCTTCGGCGCAGTGGATTTGTTGAAGATTCCAAGCAAATTACTTACAACGGGCTGGTGCTGGATAGCGAAGCGCGTATTTTGACAAAAGACCAACAGATGATTGAATTGACGAAGCGTGAATTTGATCTGCTGTCCATATTGATGCATAACATCGGACGCGTCATGACTCGGGAGAGACTGCTGGAGCTTATATGGGGTTATGATTCGGAGGTCGAAACGAATGTCGTCGACGTATATATTCGTTACTTGCGTAGCAAAATCGACGAGCCTGGAGAACCAAGCTTTATACAGACATTACGCGGATTAGGGTATGTGATTCGATAATGGCAACGCTAAGAACCCTATTCTCCCGGCTGCCCATCCGTTGGAAATTGGCGGTGTGGTCTTCGTTGCTGTTATGTATTTTGTTTGTTTTGTATAATGGTGTCCAATATTTTACGATTAATCAGTGGATGGTCAGTGAGGGAAAAGTGAGTATCCGCAAAAGTATGAACGAACTCCAAACCCTTTTGCAGGAAAAACACTTGTCTGCTCAGGAAATAGTGAACAGTCGACGTTTTGTTGAGAATTTGAATGATCGGCATCAAATGATCCGCATTTTGAATCAGCAGGGGGTTCCACTGCTCAGCGTCAGCAACGAGCTGCCTGAGGATTGGTTCCTGCCCCAAACAACACATAGCACCCAGATTATGACTGCCTGGCATCTGGAGGATCAGGTCTTGATTATGCGAAGTCCGTTGAATTCAGATCACTTTAGCGGAACCATTGAAATTATAAACAACATGGAAAATATAGAGAAGATTAGTGACAAAATAAAAGGTGTCATGATTGCAGGCGGTATAGGAGCGATTATATTAAGCGCCTTGGGAGGGATTTTTCTTTCACGCCAATTGATGCGGCCAATTCAGTCCATGTCGGATACGATGATCAGAATTCGCAAAAAAGGGTTGCATGAGGAACGTGTGCAAGTATTCGATAACAATGACGAGCTGTCAAATCTGGGGAAAGTATTTAATGAGTTGATTGATCAGTTGGAGCGTTCTTTCCTTCAACAAAAACAGTTTGTTGAGGATGCCTCCCATGAATTGCGCACCCCAATTTCGATTATTGAAGGTCATATCTCCTTATTGAACCGTTGGGGCAAGCACGATCCGGCCATATTGGACGAGTCGCTTCGTGTTTCTGTTCAGGAGCTTGAGCGATTGAAGGGTATTGTAAACGATCTTCTGGAGTTGACGCGAGCTGAATCCAAAAATTTGGAACAGGATGTGCCTGCGATAGATATCAGTCACACCATTCAATATACGCTCACCAATTTTACTATGCTGCATCCTGATATGATATTCCGGGGGGAACTAACTCTCCTCGAACAGGTACAGGTTCATATCACGCCGCAGCATCTGGAACAGTTATTGCTGATCGTGCTGGATAACGCCGTCAAATATGCAGGCTCTTCGAAAGAAATCCTTGTAACCGGAACGCTGGAACAAAACGAGGTTTTTATTCATATTACGGATTACGGAATCGGGATTCCTGCAGAGGACTTGCCTTATTTATTCGACCGATTTTATCGGGTAGATAAGGCCAGAAGTCGTGAGCAGGGGGGGACAGGCCTGGGCCTTGCTATAGCCAAGCAGCTGGTCAAGCGATATAACGGTAACATCAGAGTGAGCAGTACTGAACATATAGGGACAACCGTAACGCTTTGTTTGCCGGCGTACAGGGTCTGAACATACTGGATAAATCAAAGGAGCCCCATAAACCATATCCATGGCTAATGGGGCCTCATCACACTCAAGCATCCTCAGATTGAGGCTTTGTTGATTTGTTCCAAATTTTATGTTCTGCTTTTTCGTACAACTCTAGGCACGAGTCTGCCAATTGCTGAGGACGCTTGAAACGTAGAAGCATAAACTGAGTACTAACTGCGCATAAGGCACCGACCAGCGCACCAGCCGCAACATCCGACGGATAATGGACGCCTGCCCAGATACGAGAGAAACCGATAAGCAGAGCAGCGGCGAGCCAGAACATTCTAAACCTCTTACCGTACAGCCAGAACGTGACCGCCAGTGCAAAAGCTCCAATGGCGTGGTCGCTCGGAAAAGAGGCATTGGCCGGGTGTTTAATGAGCTGAATAACGGTGTGGGTGACGAATGGACGATCCCGGTACATGAGATGTCCGATGATAAAGCTGATCCCCATGCCCAGATTTGCAGATATTGCAGCAGACAAGACCATTTTCCGGTTGAGTTTATTTCTTGAAAACCAGTAGAGAATCAAAGCCAAGGCGAACACATATTGAGCATCTTCGGCGAAAAAACGCATGACTCCATTCAGAAAAGTAAAGGTACTCGCTTGTTCATTGATAAGGTGAAAAATCTGATAGTCCAGGTTGGATAACATACAGGGATACTCCTTTTCTAATGTGATTCGAAAGTAATATGATCTTAACTCTTTAACATGGGAGCACCTTTAAATGAAAATTAGAATTTCATGAGAAAGCGTTTTCTTAATATGACTAAATCGTTTGAACTTGTTCATATGTCCTTTAGGAGATATAATATACAAGGATATAATGAATACCGTTGTGTATATTCATATAGAAAGAGAGCGGGATACTATGGGACGTAAGTGGAATAACATTAAAGAAAAAAAGGCCTCCAAGGATGCTAATACGAGTCGTATATATGCTAAATTCGGTGTGGAAATTTATGTAGCAGCCAAGCAGGGCGAACCTGATCCAGAATCCAATCGGGTGTTAAGAGTCGTACTAGAACGTGCAAAAACGTACAATGTACCGAAAGCGATCATTGACCGCGCTATTGAAAAAGCAAAAGGTGCCGGCGATGAAAACTACGTAGAGCTTCGTTATGAAGGCTTCGGACCCAACGGTTCCATGGTTATTGTAGATGCACTGACGAATAACGTAAATCGCACAGCATCGGATGTGCGTTCTGCTTTTACCAAAAATGGCGGCAGTCTGGGAGTAAGCGGATCAGTAGCTTACATGTTTGATTCAACAGCTGTTATTGGTTTGGTAGGCAAAACTGCTGATGAAGTGCTGGAGCTGCTGATGGAGGCAGATGTAGAGGTACGTGACATCATCGAAGAAGATGAAGCCATTATCGTATATGCAGAGCCTGACCAATTCCATGCTGTACAGGAAGCTTTCAAACAGGCAGGAGTGACTGAATTTACCGTGGCTGAGCTCACCATGCTTGCCCAAAATGACATCTCACTACCAGAAGATGCACAGGTACAATTTGATAAATTGATTGATGCATTAGAAGATCTGGAGGATGTTCAACAGGTTTACCACAACGTAGATTCTGAGGAATAGCTTCTGTTGAACAGATTATAGAAACATCGTATTTCGATACGGTGTTTTTTGTTATTGACAACTAAAATTGTAGGGCGTCACAAACAGAGCCTGATAGCCTGGTTGCGACACCCTTGTCAGTTGTAGACAGACACTTACATAATGCTAGATGTTACCTTCCAGCTATTGAAATCATAGGTCCGTCTCTCTCTATCATGAACCAAATCGAGTTTATTTCCATTATAATTCTGATGCATCCACGGATCATCCAGCAGAGGCCAATTCGCATAATTGACTTCTGCACCCTGAATTTTACGTGAGGTGGCATATACGATTTCCATCTCTTTACCTGTTAAACCTTTATAATAGACCCGGGGATTGGCATCGTTAACACCGCTGAAATCCACTACGGTTTTCGTCAGTACAGCCTCAGCAAAGCAGTTGAGCTCCCTGATGCAAGTACCTCCTGCATAGTCCTTAAGAGGTGCTGTTTCAACGATGACTGCATTTTTTGCCCCGTCACTCCGCAATGCTCTCTGATAACCTCCATATTTCCACGATTCCGTGTCATAAGGCCAAACGTAAGGTTGTGCCGTCCTGACAGCCATCAGCATTTTACCTGTGTGAAAGAATATCCAGCCGTTCCTGTTGAATGGGTCCTGTTCGATCGTTGCTTTAATTCCGTTATATGAAACAGGGCCGTCGATCCATGTATTTGAATTTGTGATATTGTATACTGCAATGAGTGCACCGTCGTCCTGAAGCACTTCCTCCATATTCGTTCCGCCCATCCAATATTCCGAGTTGGACGGATTCAAGTTAATCGGCTCATTGAAGTGTTGTTTCATGAAGAACGTATTTGGTTCGTCACTGTATGTATCCCCCACCCATTTGATGCCCCAACGATGAAGCTGGTTTTGTGCGAGCCGATTGTCCTTTTGACTGAATACGGCGTAATCCGGGGTAATGTAGCTTGTCTTATACGGTTTGTTGCTGTTTCTGGACATACGTTCCTTATGTGTGTAAGTTGTAGAACGGGCTGTTGCTATACGCTTGAAAATGTCTGGTAACTCGTAGCTCGCAACCGTAAATGGAATCGTGGTAAATTTCAGATTGGTTTCATTGCCGAGATATATCGGCTTACGACTGTCTCCAAACAACATCCACAGCAGTACTGCACTCTCATCAAGTGTATATCCCGGCTCTTGCTGCGCATTATATGTTCTGGCCTGACTGGTCACCCAGTACCCATGCAGCCACTCTCCTACGATACTGGCAAAATACCACTCCAACGTCAGTTTGGCCATATTCCGCAATGTCGTATCTTTCAAGTGTTCGGTAATGAACAATAGCGGTCCTACATGATGGATAAAATATGTTGGAGAGTCGTATTCAAAGTACCCCTGTTTTGTAATTGTGGGAAGTTCGGACAGCAGATAGCTTCTGGCGATGGTAGCATAATTCACCGGATAATCTGGCCATTCTTCCGCTCCGACAACCCCGACTGCTGCGTACATGAGTCGTTGATTTTCTGTATTTCCCAACAGAGCCGTCCCATCGGCATTCAAAATGTTAAAACTGAGCATTTTTGCTTTTACTTTATTCTTTAATTCAGGTGTGTAATACTTTTTAAACTTCATATAAGCTTCCATTACGTTAATTCCCCAGAACATGTCTTTGTTCCGATCCAAATGAATGTTGACGTAGGTAAGTCCAGTGCTGATATTTCCTTTGGAAAATTGCGCCATAGCCGCATAACCACCGACCTTTCGCCCCTGATCGTACTCATTGTAAGGGTAGCCCAATGCTGCTACATCATCGATTACGATCTGTTTGCGCTCCTGTATTGAGTTTGTTAAAATCTCATTTTTAACCATAATTACAACCACTCCTCTAATAATAGAATAATAACGCGAAAATAGTATGAATTTAACAATGTGAGGGAAAGAGAAACCTAAACACAAATTTGGCTGGGACTTGCTGATTATAATTGTTAGAAGAGATTGTTTTTTGTAATTATAAGGCATTTGTTTATTAATTTCAATAATTTACTATATTATATTTTGAACAGACAATGCTAAAAAAGATATAGGCTACCGACTAAAGTCAGAGGGCCTATATCTTTGTATATAAAGTAGCTATGGATAACGAATCGGTACAAATGATTAACTTGCGTTTAACTCCGGTGATTGTTTCATTTTAGAAGCATTTAGAGTAGTATAGATAATTAAAGCTATAAGAATTGTAACCAGTACCAGCGAAGATCCCATAGTACCTAAATCCAAACCTCCCTTTGCGTGTGATTTGGTAAGAAGGTCTCCGAATGTCGCTCCAAAAGGACGTGTTAATACAAATGCTAACCAGAATAGAAATACTCGTGAGACATTTGTAAAATAAGTTAATAGTAGAATAATACCCAGCAAGCCCCCTATTAAAGCCGCTCCTCCTACAAATCCAAGGCCGGAACTATCCGCCAAAAAATCACCTAAAGCTGTTCCCAAAGTGTTTGAGAACAAGATGGCAATCCAATAGATTACTTCTACTTTCCGTGTAGTAATATTATTGACGTTCAATGATCGCTCACTAAAATACCAAAATGAAAAAATGGCTAACAATATACATACTAAAATGAATGATCCGGTTGCATAACCCAATCCTAGGCTACGATCCATGTAGTCTGACATGGTTGTGCCAGCAGTGCTCGTTGTAAGAATTACAGTCCAATAAAGAAATGGATGGTACTTCTTAGAGAAAAGTTGAAAAATAAGACTAACTAAAAAAATACTAAACAAAATCATGGAACTAATGGCATAGCCTACATTAAGAGTTTGTGACAATAAGTCACCCGCGGTTTCACCCAGCGTAGTAGCGCAAATCTTCATAATCCAAAAAATGGCCGTAACTTGTGCGATTTTTTGCATCTTTATTTCTCACTCCCCGAATTTTTACAGCATTTTGTTTTTATAAAATGCCATTTGCGTAACTATATCCGGAGATCATTAAATTCGCATTAGAAAGCAGTAAGAAATGAATGAGGATATGCTTAAGAATACCCTGGATACTTGACGACAGGCCATTTGACCTTCCGTAATTTTGAGGTCACATCGGTGCCAACATGTAAATTGCTCTGAACCAGTTCTGTCGGCGTGAGAGCCATCCATTGATTCAACGAAACATCTGCAAAACGATCACTTTTAAATATTTCTAGAAACCAAAGTGTGTTGGTGCCTGTATTCTGAATGTAATGGCCGTAAGCAAAAGGCACATATCCAACATCCCCGGCTCTGAAATCAAACGTACGGGCTGCACCATTACCGCCAAAGACAGTCATCCGTCCTTGCCCGGCAAGATAGTATTGCCATTCGTCATTATTGGGATGCCAGTGCATTTCCCGCATGGCCCCGGGTTCAATCTCAACTAGAGCAGCGGCGATGGTTTTGGATATTGGAAAATTGGAGGAATCGACGATTCGTACACTTCCCCCTGGTGTTTTAATCGGGGATTGAGCGAGTAATTCATGCTTAAAGGATTGAGGAACCATACCGTAGGGAGAGGACACCGCTTGGCTTTGAAGAGAACCGGGAACGGCATCCTGATAGATGTATACTTGGTCTTGAGGAATCGCTGCAAAATCAGCTTCTGGAACACCAAAATTGGCAGACAGTACATCTTTAGGGGTATGTGCGAACCAATCGGAGATGGATAAAGTGTTTAAATCCGAGAAGCTGCCATTATCAAAGACCAGCAAAAACTCACAACCGTCCTCAAGACCCTGTATAGAATGCGGAATGCCGGGGGGAAAGTACCAGAGATCGCCTGGGCCGACATCAGCAATAAAATTACGCCCATTTTGGTCGACAGCCGTAATGCGGGCACTTCCCAGCAGCATATAGGACCATTCCGCTTGCTGATGCCAGTGAAGCTCGCGGACGCCTCCAGGCGTCAAACTCATATTCACTCCGGCAAGGGTTGTGGCAATGGGTAATTCCCTGACAGTCACTTCTCTTGACCACCCACCATGATTAAGCTGCATATGGGCGTCTGAAAAAGAAAATCTCATGTTCGGAATGAGTCCATTATCCGTTACGGGTGGGACGAGCATATCGGGATTTTGCAAATCCCTCATCACATCACGAGGGCCCTTGTCGATGCCCCCAGCGCCATCGCTTCTAATGGGCTGTGGAACTCCACCATTTTTCGAGCAGTCATTATACATGATTTGATCTTCCTCTCCAGGTTGAAGCTAAGGATAAGAAAAATACGCATAAAGATTTTATGAGCATGTGGAGAGTTTTATGCTGTATGGGTCAGATCTGCAAACTGTGCCTGAATAATTTGAGCCAAATCCTGTGGATTCACCTCCAGTTGGGTTCCAATTTTTCCAGCGCTTACAACGATGGTTTCCAGCTCCAATGCGGGCTGGTCGATAAAAGTGGGGTAGAGCTTTTTCATTCCAATCGGCGAACAGCCGCCGCGAATATATCCTGTATGCTTTTGCAGATCTTTGACTGGAAGCATTTCGATTTTTTTCTCTCCCGCGGATTTGGCAGCCTGTTTAAGATCAAGCTCTTTATGTACAGGAATCACAAAAACAAACAAACTTTGTTTGCTGTGTGCAACCAAAGTTTTAAAAACCGCTTCCGGCGCTCTATCGATCTTTTCAGCTACGTTCATGCCGTCTATTTTTCCATCTTGATGATCATAACTCAAAATATTGTAGTTTATGTGCTGCCCGTCCAAAATACGCATGGCGTTTGTTTTGCTGGTGCTCATCTTACTTCTTCCTTCCCTAATCAGCATAAGCGTACTCCCAAAATGACACACTGAAAAATTAGCTCAATATGAATAGTATAGCACAATGCTTTTTCCGCCAATTGAAGAATAGCTATTTGGAGATCATAGCATGATAAGCACTGGAAGTGTGCCGCGATAGTCACTGACCTCTGGAGTTAAAAAAATACTTGACATGAAACGCGTTACAATACTTAAGATTCAATTAGAAGTATTTTAGAACACATTAGCATAGAGGAGACAAATTCCTATCCTTGTTAATGAAAAAATATCAGCAAAGGCGGAGAGAACATGAGTACACAGTTTCCAAAAGATTTCCTGTGGGGCGGAGCAGTTGCTGCGAATCAGCTCGAAGGCGCTTATCAAGAAGATGGAAAAGGCTGGTCCATTCAGGATGTAACCCCTCGTGGTGGTTGGGGACCGGTTACGGATGTACCAACAGAAGATAATATGAAGTTGATCGGTATTGATTTTTATCATAATTTTAAGGAAGATATCAAGCTTTTTGCCGAAATGGGCTTTAAAGTGTTCCGTACTTCCATTGCCTGGTCGCGTATTTTTCCTAAGGGTGACGAGTTGGAGCCGAACGAAAAAGGCCTGCAATTTTATGATGATTTGTTTGACGAGCTTCATAAATACGGTATTGAACCTCTCGTTACATTGTCTCACTATGAGACACCTTTACATCTGTCCAGAGAATACGACGGCTGGGTAAACCGCAAGCTGGTTGATTTTTATGAGCGCTATGCTACGACCGTATTTAAGCGCTACAAAGATAAAGTAAAATACTGGTTGACTTTCAATGAAATCAACTCCATTCTCGAAGCTCCATTCATGAGTGGCGGGATTAGCACACCTAAAGATCAGCTTAGTGAGCAAGATCTTTATCAAGCCATTCACCATGAGCTTGTGGCGAGTGCAAGAGCGGTAAAAATCGGTCATCAAATCAACCCTGATTTCAAAATCGGTTGTATGGTGCTAAGCATGCCTACTTATCCACTGACACCTAATCCAGACGATGTGATCGCTGCAATGGAGTTTGATCACAGAAACATGGCCTTTGCGGACATTCATGCAAGAGGTCAATACCCAGGCTACATGAAACGTTTCTTTAAAGAAGAAGGAATCACGATTCATTTTGAACCGGGTGATGCCGAAGATTTGAAGCATACCGTTGATTTTATCTCGTTCAGCTATTATATGAGCACTTGTGAGACAGCCGACGAAGCTAAAAAAGTCAAAGGTGAAGGCAACATCCTCGGTGGTATCAGCAATCCGCATCTTGAGGCTAGTGAGTGGGGCTGGCAAATTGATCCGCAAGGTCTGCGTTATGTGCTGAATACGTTCTATGATCGCTTCCAAAAACCACTCTTCATCGTTGAAAATGGTTTGGGCGCCGTTGACGAGCTTATCACCAATGAAAAAGGTGAAAAAACCGTTGAAGATGACTACCGGATCAACTACCTGAATGATCATTTGGTTCAAGTTGGGGAAGCGATTGAGGACGGAGTAGAGGTTATGGGCTATACGTCTTGGGGCTGTATCGACCTTGTCAGTGCTTCGACTGCTCAGCTTAAAAAGCGTTACGGCTACATTTATGTAGACCGTCATGATGATAGCAGCGGTACACTTGAAAGATACCGGAAAAAATCGTTCCACTGGTACAAAGAGGTTATTGCCACGAACGGCCAAAGCCTTAAACGTTAATTTATAAATAAACCGTGAAAACGACGGTTATACAGCGACCGCTTCCCTCTAGGCAGGGAGCGGTCGTTAGGTTTTTTCGTATGAAAAGTACATAATACAAACCAAATGCTGACCAGCACCTGTGAGCTTCTTAGCTGATAATTTTGTTACTGACGAGTAATTGCCAGAAGGGATATGATGCGGTCAGGAGTATATTTTTAAATAGAGCATTTTCAGAAAGGAAGAATAAATATGAAATTGATGTGTATATCAGATATTCACGGCTCGCTTCACTGGTTGCAGTTGGCGCTGCAAAAGTTCAAGGAGGAGAAAGCCGACCGTCTTGTCCTGCTCGGAGATTATATGTACCATGGACCGCGCAATCAACTGCCGGAGGGATATAACCCAGCAGAAGTAGCTGCTTTGCTGAATCAGCACAAGTCTCATATTGCGGTGTCTGTCCGCGGAAATTGTGACGCAGAAGTGGATCAAATGCTGCTTGAATTCCCGATGATGGGCGATTATGTCCTGTTATACCATGAAGGGCGGCGTATTTATGTCACCCATGGACATGGATTCAGCATCGGGAATTTACCTCCTCTGGAAGCGGGGGATGTATTTATTCAGGGACATACCCACATTCCGGTGGCGGATGTAGAAAAAGGGGTATTTGTTCTAAATCCGGGCTCTATCTCGTTGCCAAAGGAAAACTATCCGCCATCTTACGCTTTACTGGAAGAAGCACAGTTTACAGTGAAGGATTTTGAAGGAAATACGCTTAAAGCCATCACATTTTCAAAGTAGTTACTCCGATATGAATGTAAAATATTCAAAACTTTTAGGCTCTGATTGAGACAAAGATCATATTATTGTATGATAGGAGCGGAGTCTTCAGGCTTCATATTATGAAAAAGAAAGAGAGCTTCAATACATGCAAATTAAGGATTCACATTATAAGATGCCACCTGAATGGGCGGCGCATGAACGCACGTATATTTCCTGGCCGGTACAGTCTTCTATGGTTTACCCGGATATGCATGCTGATGTATGCAAAGGCTATGCCGGAATTGTACGCGCTATGGCAGAATTTGAACCGGTTACCGTGGTTGTAAATCCGGAGGATCTGGAGAGCGTTCGGGCGCTTGAACTTGGGGAGAGGGTAGAACTGCTGCCAATTGAGCATAGTGATGCGTGGTTGCGTGATAACGGTCCTACCTTTCTCACGAACGAACATGGCCAACTGGCAGGTGTGAACTGGAAGTTCAACGCCTGGGGCGGCAAATACGCTCCTTGGGACCTGGATGACCAGGTAGCACCGCAAATTTTGGACAAGCTTGGCGTACCGCGGTTTGATGCACCGCTTGTGATGGAAGGCGGCTCATTGCACGTAGACGGCGAGGGCACACTGATTACAACGGAAGAGTGTCTGTTAAATACGAACCGCAATCCGGAGCTAAGCAGAGAAGATATTGAACGATACGTGTGCGAGTACACAGGGGCTGAGAAAATTATCTGGCTAAAACGTGGACTGAGTGGCGACGAAACGGACGGTCATGTGGACAATATTGCTTGTTTTGCTGCTCCCGGTAAGGTCATTATGCAAGTATGCGATGATCCTGAGGATGAAAATTACGAAATTACACAGGAGAATCTGCGTATTCTGGAGCAGGCAACGGATGCCAAGGGCCGCAAGTTGGAAGTGATTCGGATCGGTCAGCCGCCGCGTGTGGATTATGAAGATAGCCGATTGACACTGAGCTATATTAACTTCTACTTTGTGAACGGCGGGATTATTTTGCCGGTGTTTGGCGGCACTGCCGCTGAGAGCGATCTTGCAGCCCAGCAGGTGCTGGCCAAAGTATTCCCGAATCGCACGATCCGCACTGTAGATGGTATGGCGGTTATTCGTGAAGGCGGCAACGTGCATTGCACGACTCAGCAGATGCCTGCTGTAAAACGCTAAGCGATACAATATCAAAGAGGAGGACTAAAGTGAGAAAAGTAAAAGTAGCAGCAACCCAAATGAGCTGCTCTACCAATATCGAAGAAAATATAAGCAAAGCCGAAAAGCTGGTACGTGAAGCGGCAGCACAAGGTGCGCAAATTATTTTGCTGCAGGAATTGTTCGAGACTCCGTATTTCTGCCAGAAGGAAAAGTCTGATTATTATGTATATGCAACCGAGCTGGAGCACAACAAGGCGATTAACCATTTCAAAAAGATCGCCAAGGAATTACAGGTGGTGCTGCCAATCAGTTTTTATGAGAAGAAAAACTACGCGCGCTACAACAGCCTGGCTGTCATTGATGCTGACGGTGAAGTGTTGGGTAAATACCGCAAAAGCCATATCCCGGACGGTCCGGGGTACGAGGAAAAATTTTATTTTAATCCGGGCGATACCGGTTTTAAAGTCTGGAATACACGTTATGCCAAAATTGGAGTAGGCGTGTGCTGGGATCAATGGTATCCTGAGGCGGCCCGTTGTATGGCACTGATGGGCGCAGAAATTTTGTTTTATCCGACAGCTATTGGTTCAGAGCCGCAGGATTCTTCCATTGACTCCAAGGATCACTGGCAGACCTGCATGCTGGGTCATGCTGCTTCCAATCTGATTCCTGTTATTGCCTCCAATCGTATTGGAACTGAAACAGATGAGGATTCCAGTATCAACTTCTACGGCTCGTCCTTTATTGCCGGGCCTCAAGGTAACAAGATAGCAGAGGCTGGCCGTACCGATGAGGAAGTGCTTACTGCCGAATTTGATTTGGATGAGCTGGAAGTAGGACGGATTGAATGGGGGATTTTCCGCGACCGTCGTCCAGAACTGTACAAAATGATTGCTACCTATGATGGTGAATTGAAATTGTAGTGGAATAGAAGTAGAAGTGGAATAGAAATAGAAGTATAATCTTTGTCTGTACAAAAGGAACATTCCTCATTGGTTTGTTCCTTTTTTGTGTCTAGCTCCAATTATCTATAGATTGAAACTATAGTTTTGTACATAAAATAGCATTAGAATTTATGAATTGAATGATATAAAATCAAGTCATAAGGAATGATCGTACTCAACAAAATCTCGATATTCTTTAAAGTGAAAAAAATCACATATAAGAATCTTTAATGAAACCTGAAAATGAAATTTGCAAACTCGCAAGGAGGAAGAACAATGAACCACTATCCTGCTATCTTTGAACCTCTGACCATACGGCGGATGACGTTGAAAAACCGGATTGTAATGCCCCCCATGGGAACTAACTTTGCTGCAATGGATGGGAGCTTTGTTCAGGATCATATTGATTATTACGTGCAACGGGCCAAAGGTGGAACCGGCCTGATCACCGTAGAAAATGTTTGTCTGGATTTCCCGATGGGGACGAACGGTACAACCCAGCTGCGTATGGATAATGATCAGTTTATTCCCGGACTGTTTAAATTAACAGAAGCCTTACACTCCTACGGCGCTTGTGTTTCAGTCCAAATTAACCACGCAGGTGCTTCCGCTTATGCCGGGCGATTGAACGGAGTTCAGCCTGTATCTTCTTCGAATATTCCATCGAAAAAGGGCGGAGCGATTCCTAGACCATTGGAAAAAGAAGAAATCTACACCATTGTACGCAAATACGGAGAAGCAGCAGGAAGAGCGCAACGGGCCGGATTTGACTGTGTTGAAATTCATGCGGGACATTCCTATCTGCTAAGCCAGTTCCTGTCCCCGATGTATAACAAGCGTACGGATGAATTTGGCGGCAGCGCAGAGAACCGTACCCGTTTTGCCAGATTAGTCATTGATGAAATTCGTTCGGTGGTTGGCCCATTTTTCCCTATATGCTTGCGATTTAGTGCAGAGGAGTTTACAGAAGGCGGCAACACGTTGGAAGACACACTGGAGTTGTTGGAGTATCTGAATGATGAGGTAGATATTTTGAACGTGTCTGCCGCTTTGAATGATTCCATCCAGTTCCAGATTGACGGAATGAACCTGCCAGATGGCTGGCGCTCTTATATGGCCAAAGCTGTAAAAGAAAAATTCGGGAAGGTCACGATGACCTCAGGTAATATTCGGAGCCCGCAGGTTGCCCAGGATATTTTGGTAAGAGGCGACGCTGATCTTCTGGCTATGGGTAGAGGGTTGATCGCAGAACCCAACTGGGTGGTTAAAGTACAGAATGGCTACGAGCATTTGCTTAGAAAATGTATTTCCTGCAACATCGGTTGTGCTGATCACCGTATTTCCAAAAGCAAACCGATCTGCTGTACGGTAAATCCTGATCTGTTCAAAGAAGCTGAATACCGTAAACAACGCGTTAAGAACAGTATCAATGTTGTTGTTATTGGTGGGGGTACCGCAGGGATGGAAGCGGCATGTACGGCAGCCGAAGTGGGCTGCAAAGTAACCCTTTTTGAAGAAAAAGTAGAGCTGGGTGGTCTGGCTCGTGATATTGCCCGTCTGCCGGACAAAACACGTATCAATGATTTTCCTGATTATTTGATCCAGCGCACCAAGCAGTTAACGAATCTGAACATCGTCACTGGGACCCGGGCTGATCTGCCGATGATTACTGCTTTGAATCCTGATATTATTGTCAATGCCACGGGGGCCAAACCGCTGCTTCCACCCATTGCAGGTCTGCATGAGCAACTGGGCAAGCCAGGTACCAAAGTGTTCTCCATCTTTGATCTTTTGTACAATATAGAGAAGTTCCGGGAGTTTGAAGGCAAACGTATTGCTGTAGTCGGTGGCGGAGCTGTAGGGTTGGATGTCGTCGAATATTATGCAGAACGTGGAGCAGAAGAAGTTTCGATCATTGAGATGATGCCGTTACTGGGCAAAGACCTGGATATGATTACGCGGATTTCCATGATGAAAATGGTAGAGGAGCGGAAAGTAAACGTCCATACAGAAACGGCTTTGACAGAAGTGTGCAGCGACCGCTTCAAAGTAAAACACGGCGAACAGGAGTTTGAGATTCCATTTGACCTTGGGTTCGTGTGCTTGGGCATGCGTTCATATAGTCCGCTGATGGACAGCTTGCTCGAATATGGTAAAGAACATCAGGTGGAAGTTGTTAACATCGGGGATAGCAAACAAGCTCGTCGTATTATTGATGGTACCCGGGAAGGCCGCAATATTTTAAAAACCATCCAAAGGGTAGACGCATTCAAAAATGAGTTTTCGTTTTCTTATTAATTGACGGTACAAAAGTACTAAGTATGATCATAGCAGCTCACTTGCTAATAAGGTTGAAGAGACAGCACTGTCTTTTCAACCTTTTTTATTGGCGCACACGGCTACAGGACGTATTGATTTCCTTGTCAATCTAAAGGTAAACTATGGAAGGAAAAGGGAGAGACCGTGGGAGGTGTCGCATGAATCAAATCTTTAGTGAAATACCGGGCTTCAGCATGTGGAGCAATGTGGAAGAGATTCATAAAGGCTGGTCAAGTGATAAGAAATATTATGTTCAAACCACTGACGGTAGGGAATTGCTGCTAAGAATAGCGGATATAGCTCATTATAATAGAAGGAAACGTGAGTTTGAAGCTGTAAAAAAGCTGGATCATGTGGAGAATCTTTTAATGTCCCGGCCGCTAGAATTTGGGATTTGCAACGATGGTCAATCGGTCTATTCTATGTTTACCTGGATCGAAGGCGAAGATGCTGAAAAGGTTCTTCCTTCGTTAAACACAGCACAGCAGTATCAACTCGGCGTTCAAGCAGGAAATGCTTTGAGAAAAATGCATAAGGTTTCCGCAGAGCAGGATCAAGCACCTTGGGCCGAATATTATAATGCCAAAATCAACAGATATATTAGAAATTATAAGTCATGCGGCATCCTTTTAAAAGGAGCAGATCAAGCCATCAGCTTTATTGAGCAAAACCGTCATCTACTCGACAATCGTCCCAGGACATTTCAGCACGGTGATTATCATGTGGGTAATATGTTGATTACGCGATCTGGTGAACTGGGAATCATTGATTTTAATAGACTGGATTATGGTGATCCCTGGGAGGAATTCAATCGTATTACCTGGTGTGCGTCTCGAAGCCCCGTATTCGCATCGGGCCGTATCCACGGTTACTTTAACAACGATGTACCCGATTTATTTTTTAAATTAATGGCTTTGTATATTGCAAGTAATCAAATATCATCCATCCACTGGGCGATTCCGTTTGGGAAAAAAGAAGTGGACGATATGGTTCAACGAGCTGAGGAGGTTTTGGAGGCGTATGATTACTTTCAAACCTATATACCCAAATGGTATGTGCCGAGTTACCGCGATTAAGCAAAAGTTCCATTAAAATAATGAAGACCGACGCTCTAAAGAGTGACGGTCTATTTCTACATGCTCTATTATTGTTTCTTAATTTTGTACGTAAATTCCCACACAGCTTGATTACCTGAATAACGACCACGGTTTTCAGTAACCGTGACTCTTAACTTAACGGTAGAACCTTTGGAGGAAATCGTGGAGACCTTTACATTTAATTCATCATACGACTACGAGCTTTTCCTATACATCTGATAAAGAATCTCAAAATTTAGCCTGGATTTCTTTTAAAAACAAATCGGCAGCAGCCGAAAAGACCTGATGCTTTTTCCAAACAATATTTAAGCCAGATTCAAGTCTTGGCTCTAGCGGTTTAAAACAAAGGTTACTATCACTAGACGTATTCACTATTTTATCAAGTGTCAATGCGTAACCAATGCCTTCTTCAACCATAATAGCAGCATTATATGCAAGATTGTATGTAGTGACGACGTTTAATTTATCAAAATCTTCACCAAACCAATCCGCAAATTCATTTTTAGAAAATGTTTGCTTCATTGCTTGTCGCGAACAGATTAGCGGAACATTTATTAAATCTGTTGTTTGAATGGTATCTTTGAAAGCAAGAGAACTGTCTTTTCTCATAACAACGCCCCAAACATCCTTGGCGGGGATATTGATATAATTGTATTTTGATACATCGGCTGGTTGAATTAAAATACCAAAGTCAAGCAGTCCCTTGTCAAGCCGTTCAGTTACATCGTCTTCGTTTCCGCTGTAGAGGTGATACCGTATATTTGGATAACTTAACTGTAAATCTTTTACTACCCGTGCAATCTGTTTCATGGCGTCTGTTTCTCCACCACCTATGTAAACATCGCCACTTATTGTTTCTTCCATGGAACTAAATTCTGCCTCTAATTTATCGATCATATCAACGATTTCTTCTGCTCTCTTTCGCAGGAGCATTCCTTCATCTGTGAGAATGATACTGTGGCTACTGCGAATAAATAGCTTTTTTCCTAACTCTTGTTCAAGTTCTTTTAATTGTCTTGACAAGGTTGGCTGTGTAACATGCAAAAAATTAGCAGCACCCGTCATGCTTCCTTCTCTTGCAACAGTAAGAAAATATCGCAAAACTCTAAATTCCATATATCACTCCTCCTTTATAATGTTTTAGTATATACGTTTCAGAAATGCTTATCAAGCATATCTTGATATAAGATATGAGTATTTGTTATATACAAAAAGCACGCTAAAATAAATAACAGAGAGGTAATATGGTTGCTTATCCTAAAAATTAAGAAAGGGTGTTATTTTAAAATGAAAAAAAAATCTATTATCATGCCTGTACTTACAGTGATAGCACTGTGCTTGGTTTTATCCGCGACCGGCGTTGACGCTGCATACACGCCAGACATGTCCAATGGAGCAGATAACTTTTACAAGAGCGACAAGGTAACCGTGCAGAAGGTTACGTTTAAAAATCAATACAACATGAAGGTTGCAGGGAATCTTTTTATTCCCAAAGGTTTGAATCAGAAAACCAAAAATCCCGCGATCATTGTCGGGCATCCTATGGGCGCAGTAAAAGAACAAAGTGCGAATCTGTATGCCACTAAAGTGGCAGAACGGGGATTCGTTACTTTGTCCTTGGATTTGTCTTTCTGGGGAGAGAGTAAGGGTCAGCCTCGCAACGCTGTTTCGCCGGATATCTATGCCGAGGATTTTAGTGCTGCGGTGGATTTCCTAGGCACCCGGCCGTTTGTTGACAGGGATCGGATTGGTGTTATCGGGATTTGTGGCAGCGGGAGCTTTGCCATTAGCGCAGCCAAGATCGACCCGCGTATGAAAGCCATTGCGACAGTCAGTATGTACGACATGGGTACCGCCAACCGTAACGGGCTTAAAAACTCGCAGACTCTCGAGCAGAGAAAGAAGATTCTCGAAGAGGCAGCGGAGCAACGCTATGTGGAGTTCACAGGCGGTAAAACTAAATACACCAGTGGGACAGTACATGAACTGAATGAAAATTCTACCGCCATTGAGCGTGAGTTTTATGACTTCTACCGCACGCCAAGAGGTGAATTCACTCCCAAGGGCTCGTCACCTGAACTTACGACACACCCGACGCTTACTAGTAACGTCAAATTCATGAATTTTTACCCGTTCGCAGACATAGAGACGATTTCTCCTCGTCCGATGCTTTTCATTACGGGTGAAAACGCTCATTCCAGAGAGTTCAGCGAAGACGCCTACAAGCTGGCGGCCGAACCAAAGGAACTCTACATTGTTCCGGGCGCAGGTCATGTGGATCTGTACGACCGGGTGAATTTAATTCCTTTTGACAAGCTCACATCCTTCTTCAAAGAAAATTTGAAGAAAAAATAAGGCTTGTGTTGAAACTCGTAGAGAGCTTTGCATGCCAATGGTACTTTGAGTGAAACCGCTGTGTGAATCCTGCATATCTTGTCGGGGTTCACACTTTTTTGACTGAATAGAATTTCATACGCTATGTAAATTTTGATGATATTGTTAATAATCACAATAAATTGGAGTTTTTTTATGAGTGCCCGTTGTTACTTGTAAAGTCACGTGTATCGAACAGACTGAGAAGTCTTGAAGATAGGAGTTGTTATTTTGACTAAACGAAATAAATTGTTGATTTTCATATTGACCATAGGGGTCTTCGGCATTTTAAATACCGAAATGGGGGTTATTGGGTTATTGCCTTCCATTGCTGATCACTTTCATGTCACCATACCAAAAGCAGGATGGCTGGTGAGTCTTTTTGCCCTTGGTGTTGCAATATCTGGTCCTATTATGCCGTTATTGTTTTCGGGTATAGATCGAAAGAAGGTTATGTTACTTGTACTTGGTGTTTTCGTGTTGGGGAACATAGTCTCCCTATTTACATCTAGCTTTACCATTACATTAGTTGTTCGTGTAATATTGGCCTTTTTTCATCCTATTTATTGTTCATTGGCATTTACAGTAGCTGCTTCCTCAGTAAGTAAAGAAGAAGCTCCAAAAGCAGTTGCTAAAGTATTTATAGGAGTATCTGCTGGTATGGTAGCTGGCGTACCGATCGCAAGTTTTATTAATAGTACCGTTTCGTATGAAATGGCGATGGCATTCTTTGCTATTGTTAATGTCATTGTATTCATTGCTACATTGATTTTTGTACCATCTATGCCTGTTGAAGAAAGACTTTCTTATGGTACACAATTTTCCGTATTAAAAAAACCTATTATATGGCTTTCCATCGTGATTGTCATTTTATTAAACTCAGCTGTATTTGGAGTTTATAGTTATCTTGCAGAATATCTGAAAACAGTAACGAATATGTCTCCGAATACCATAAGTTTAACGTTATTCATCTTCGGTGGAGCCAATATTATTGGAAACATTGTCGCAGGAAAGTCACTTACTCATAGTGCCACCAAATCTATAGTAACTTTTCCTTTGTTATTGGGTGCTGTTTACATCATTTTATTCTTCACAGGACAGTTTACCGCATCTATGGCAATTATAACTTTAATTTGGGGAATATTGGCTGGAGGGATAATGGCAAATATTAATCAATATTTGATTGCGTCTTCAGCTCCCGAAGCGCCTGATTTTGCCAATGGATTATTTATATCATCCTGTAACGTAGGAACAACATTGGGTGCAGCTGTAGGCGGGTTATTTATATCAGAAATGGGTACACAATACGTCGTATTAGTTGGGATTTTATCGTTACTATTGAGTTTGGTATTTATTTTAATGAGAAACTATATGGGTAGTAGTAGTGTACAAGACAACCTTTTAGATAAGAAATCAATTTAACTTTTTTAGGGTTTGCTAAGGCGTGTCTTCAAACTCAAGCAAGCCAGATCATAATGGAAGCCAGCGTCAAAAAGGCCTTGAACGTATACGCCAATTTATCATATTGAAACGATATGAACCAATTTCCGGTTTGAAGACACGTCCAAGATAAATAATTGTTAATTTTGGTAAAAAAAGAATTTCGCTTCTTATTGCAACACTTTTGTGCGGGAGTGATATTTAAAGGGCATACGATGAATGAAAATGACGCTAACCCACGTGAAACTTGAAGAGGGTTAACGTCTTTTTTACTTTTCTTAGGCCGATTCTCCACTGTCATGACTTAATTGCCATTCAATTCCGAACTTATCTTTAAGGCTACCGTAGCATTTGCTCCAAAATGTTTCTTGAAGCTCCATATTTACGGTCCCGCCTTCTTTTAATTTGTGAAAGACCGATCTGATTCTCTCCTCATCCTTATTGACGAAGGCGAGGCTGATGTTATTCCCAGCAACAAAAGGCATACCGGGAAAAACATCCGAAAACATCATATTACTTCCATCAATGTTGAGCCGTGTGTGCATGACTAAGTTTTTTGCCTCTTCCGGTAGAGGGTGCTCGGGGTTAGGCGGTGCTTCACCGAACGTCATGATTTTTGGCTTCTCCGTACCAAAAACCTCTGCGTAGAACTCCGCTGCTTCACGACAGTTACCATTAAAGTTAAGATAAACATCAACAGACATCTGCTTCACTCCTTTATGGCTGATTTCTTCATAGGCTAAATTCCCATCTATCATTATTAACCTGTACACAAGCAAAAATACCACGTTGGGAATTAAAGGTTCCCGCAAAAAGGCTGCTTGTCCTTAAGCAAACTATTTTGCGGGTTATGCTTATGAATTACCTAGAGGGAAATCAGGTTTGGAGTGGCTGGGTGATAGAGCAGATGACGTGAAATATCCCCGGGATGCTGTACGAAAAGTGGCCCCCAAGCAGGATTGGTGTCGTGCATCAGCTTTAACAGCGACATCATCCGATTAAATATAACTTGCAGATCTGCTTCGCGGGAAAGTCCCTCGGTAATAGCAGCAGCTACCACATGAGCGGCGTAGAAGCCGGAGCGGTGTTCGTCGGTAAGCGAACCGGTGGTTTGCAGCAAGGTACGTAAAAGTGTGGCGACGCTCTCATCCTCGTTTCTCCAGTTTTGGATTTCATTCAGACTGTGATTTTCAAGGCTTGCAAGTTTAGTCTTCATTATGGCTTCAGCCACAATTTGTGCAGAATGTTTTGCTGTGTTAGCGTCGATAGCTCTGCCGTCAAGTTTAATGTTTGACAAATCCTTATCGGTTTCCGATTTAATGACTTCCGCCCATGCTCCAGCTTGGTCAAACTCCAACAGTCCAGTAGCGTAGGCACCCAAGTATCCCCGTAAAATATCTGCGGCGTGTGGATCACGGGCAGGTCCTTCATTTCGAAGTTGAGCTCTTCCCGAAAAAGCGGCATTCATACCCCGGAAATAACCGATTAAACCAATGGCAGCTGCTGGTCCCAGATTCAGGACACCCAATACATCCGACGCGGTTTCATCGATGCGGGAAGCCCAGTAGTCCGGTAGTCCTTGTCCGATATTTTCGCTGTTTAATCGGTTTCTGACGACATTGGTCAACTCTTGAAGCAGGCCCAGATCAGCATGCAAAATGTCATGACCGCATACTTCATGTGGGATACTGGACCAAGCCAGCAGTCCGTTGGTTGCATGTGCAGGAGGAAGACTGATAATCGCTGTTTGTACTTTAAATACTATTGTGGCATCAGCAGGCCATGTGTATGGACCGCTTTCTGGTTCTCCCCATTTCACAAGTGCCGGGATAACACTAAGATCCGGTTCTTTTATTCCTTCGCGATCTTCCGCACTAAGAAAACCATCATACAGGTCACTGACAATTTCCTGGAAAGCATCAGTCGCTAGAGCATTATAGCCTTCTCCGTTTTGGAGAATGCTTTGGGCGATATCCAGCATGAGCCTAGCCGTACTATTTCGATTCGGGTCTTGCAGTAAAATTTCGGTGAAGCCCTGTTGTCCAAGCTCTTCCAGCACTTTAATAAAAGGGCAGGCAACTGTTTCCTGATAAATTTTCGGAAGCTTGGCTTTGGCTGTGTGAAGTCTTCCCATCAATTGGTGATAATCCGTAGGGTCTGGCGGTCCCTGAAGGTTGGAGAGCACAGCTTTCTTTACATTTTCGATACAAACAGACATGTTGGATATATCGGGTTTGTTAACGGTAGTGATGCGATTTCTTTCTAGCATTCCTTGCATAATTAAATACCTCCCAGGTTTTTGAATTAAACTACAACAGGCTGCTTCGTATTCCACAAACGCTTCACTTGACATTTTCCATCACGGAACGTTAAAAGATAGAGATCCGGATTTGTTATTTCCTCTGGAACAAAATCTGGAGCATAGTGATGCAACAAAAGTGTTAGGATCAAGCGATGGGTGACTAACAGAAAGGTGTGTTGACCGCTTTCCAGCAATTCTTCCGTTAGGGTAGTGACCCGGGCAGTAACCATTTCATCGGATTCTTCTTCGGTAATACCTCTTACCCCTTGTTCTCTAAGACGATCTTCAGGACCAGGTCTTATGTTTAATCGTTCTCCAATGATTTCTGCAGTTTGCCAGGCTCGCATATATGGACTGGAAATCAAATGGTCTACATGGAAGCCATCCATTTGCAGCAGAGAATCCGCCAACTGCTCGGCTTGATTGAAACCCTCTGGATTTTTAAGTGGAGCATCGGGTCCATTACCAGTCCCGATACCGTGACGGACCACAAACAGCCTTACGTCATTATTCATCCTGTATCCTTCTTTACTAGGGAAATTAGCCTCATCAGCAGGGAAAAGAAAGCTTTTTTGCAGCCTAAACTAACATGTGTGAGCTCTCACATAATTATGCTCTCCTTTATTTGGCACAGCTTATGCTTCTATTTTCAAAACAAGGAGGCATTATGCCTAAAGTAATGGTATGATAGCGTAGTTACATCTGAACGACGACTAATGGAGTGATCATATGGGTGGAAAAAGCAAAGGCGGCGGAACCGGCAGAGGTACAGGCAGTAAGGGCTGGACACGCTGGAATAAAACAGCGAAGCCTGTCAGAAGAAAAAGCGCTTCTACAAGCGCACCGGGAAGCACGGCAGCAGGAGCTGCAAAAGGCAGCGTTGCCAAACCAAGTGGGAACAAAAGCGGCGGCAGAAGTAAATAAGCCGAGTATGTATAGGGTTGTCTTCAAAAGCGAACATCTGATTATGCATACGTAATCAGATGTTTTTTTAAATAAACCAGTGTAGAATGTACTTTCTTATTTATCCATATATCTCTTACTACGACGTAAATGAGGTGAATCATGCGAATTAACAAGTACATAAGCGAAACGGGATTCTGCTCACGTCGGGAAACGAACAGGTTGATAACCGCCGGGCGAATTACGATTAACGGCAAAGTCTGTGAAGCAGGGGCTCATGTAGAGCCACAGGATATTGTGCTGATCGATGGGGAAGCTATTCCAGTTAATCGTAGTGAGCCTGTATATTTGGCGCTAAATAAGCCTGTCGGCATTGTATGTACGGCAGCGGAGCAGGTGGCTGGCAATATTATTAGTTATGTCAATTATCCTTCACGCATTTTTGCCATTGGCAGGCTGGATAAAGCGTCAGAGGGGCTAATCTTATTAACGAACGATGGAAGCATTGTCAATCAAATGATGCGTTCCGAGCATGGTCATGAAAAGGAGTATGTGGTGACTGTAGACAAGCCTGTTACAGATGAATTTACGCAGGCCATGTCTCGCGGTGTTGAAATATTGAACATCATTACCAAGCCGTGCAAGGTTGATCGTACGGGCGAATACGAGTTTCGAATCATTTTGACACAGGGTCTGAACTTGCAAATTCGTAGAATGTGCAAGGCTCTGGGATACAGGGTGCTAAAGCTGGAGCGTGTTCGAATTATGAATATTACACTGGATCATCTGGAACGGGGGAAATGGAGACATTTAGACAGAGAAGAACTGGAGTTGCTGCTTGCTAAATTGAAATAGTGGATACCACAAAAGTGCATTCCCGGTTAGATTCAGAGACTCATTCCAGCTCTCACGGTTTCATTATCGTATAATGTACTTAGAGCATAACCGAAAAAAGGGAGATGAACGTTATCCATATTTCTCGATTGGATCATTTGGTGTTGACGGTTAAAGATATAGATACAACCTGTGATTTTTATAGCCAAGTATTAGGGATGGAAATGATCACTTTTGGAGAGGGGAGAAAGGCCCTTCGCTTTGGACAACAGAAAATAAACCTGCATGAAGTGGGTAAAGAGTTTGAACCCAAAGCAAAATCCCCCATGTCCGGTAGTGCTGATCTATGTTTTATAACAGATGTCCCACTATCAGAAGTGATTTCCCATTTGGATAGCTTCGGAATACCTGTTGAAGAAGGTCCAGTACAAAGAACTGGAGCATTAGCCCCTATAACATCTGTGTATTTAAGAGATCCTGATGGTAATCTGATCGAAATTTCGAACTATTAATAGTCGTTCCCCTAGCCAAATAGGCGCTTCTGGGTCCAAGTTCCACTCACTAACATCAATGAACGATCAGTCCAGATACGTCTTTATACTGTTCAAAAGAAGGCTACAATACCTGCAATAATATACTATATGCTATTTATCTTAAGATGTATTATTTCATGAGAATACGTTAAAAGGAGTTTTCCTCATGAATATTACATCTGTTTTGATTTACTGTATTATTGCTACTTTTACACCAGGTCCTACCAATATCGTCATATTATCCACAGTGCATAATTTTGGTGCAAAAAAAGCAATGAAATATACGTATGGAGCAACTATTGCTTTTGGTTTATTACTTGTTATTTCTGCTATATTGAATACTATGCTTGTAACGATCATACCGAAAATTTTAATTGTTATGCAGATAATCGGAAGCTGTTATATGTTCTATCTCGCATATCAAGTTTACAAAATGGATACATCCAATCCAACCGTAAACCAAACGGCTACCTTTATGTCAGGCTTCCTTATGCAGTTTTTAAATCCAAAGGTAGTACTATTTACAATGACTGTAATTCCTAGTTTTATTATGCCTCACTATATCGCAATACCTGCGGTGACGATAAGTATTGTCGCTATAACTCTTATTGGATTTTTAGCATTTGTGACATGGGTTCTTTTCGGTACAATCTTCAAGGAGTTTTTACAGAATCATAAAAAGACTGTTAATGTAATGATGGCCTTATTTTTAGCTTATGCTGCCATAATGATATGGATGTAGGTAAGCTTACTTAGAGGTGATTGAAATGGACAAATTTATCTATAAAAAATCAGCAGGTATTACTGCGTTATCAGCAAGTATTACTGAATTTAAGTATAAGAAGCACTCTCACATGGAGTATGCAATAGGCGTAACATTGCGTGGTATTCAACAGTATAACTTGGATGGCAGCCTACAATTATCCTATCAAAATGGTGTTATGCTCTTTAATCCAGAACAGGCACATGACGGAATGGCACATAATGAGGCGGGCCTTGATTACGTCATGCTATATATTGAGCCACAATTGCTTTTAGAGATTATTGAGAAAAAGGATATCGTACGTTTTTCAACTCCTATTGTGTATGATTATAGACTTGAACAAAGAATATTAAGTCTTTCTAATGCAATATTAAGCGAAAAAGATGAGGCTTTGTGTAGCGAATTACTTTTATCCCTGACTGATAGCCTTTTTCAAACTAATCTTTCTACAGGCGATAAGAAGGATAACGCTCTAGTTAGAAAAGCGAAGGATATGATTCATACTGACTTAGAAAATGTACTTAAACTTGACGAGATATGTAAAGAGCTTAATTTATCGAAATTTCAGTTTATCCGATTATTTAATGCTCATACTGGAATCTCACCATACCAATACTTTCTTAACTGCAAGATCGAACGTGCAAAGCAGTTAATAGAAAAAAATGGAGATATTTATTCAGCAGTAGCAGAATGTGGTTTTGTTGATTTAACCCATTTAAATAAACACTTTAAAAGCGTATATGGAACAACAGCATTTGAATATATGTCACATATAAATTGAGGAGGAAGTAGGTTGAAACAAACTACAGACTGGGATTTATTAATTAATTCTATCTCAAATCACACTTCGATACCAAATCAGTTCAGCTAATGTGTACGATAGTTCAAGAAAACAGCGGTAGTACTTTAATTTCCCATCCATGGCTACCGCTGTTTCTATTACTTGGGTTAGTCTAATGTAGTATCGTTTTACTCTTTGACATTATACAAAATAATGCTTGTTTTCATTAACCCATTGAGTAAATGTTCTGGCTGGCTTGCCTGTAACTTGTTCTACTGTCGGTAGAACTGTATAGGCTCCTTTAGGAGGGTTTTTCCCAATCCCTATAATAAAGTATTCAATAAATTCATTGTCATAGCCTTTGCTTTTCCAATCTTGTTTTACTTGTTCTTCTGTAATTTCAACAAGATCAATGTATTTATCTGTAACTGCAGAAATTTGTTTAACCATACTTCTTGGAGACAATGCTTCTGGTCCTGTCAAATCATATGTTCGTTTATCATGGCCTTCTTCTGTCAGTGCCTTTACTGCGACATCAGCGATATCAGCTTCATGAATTCTAGCGCTTAAACTATCGGGGAAAGCCGTACGAATAATTCCTTCTTTTTGGATTGATTCTGCCCAACCACTGTAAAGTGCATTTTTCATAAATTCCACTGGCTTTAATAAAGTCCATTCCATTTCGCTATTTTTAATAACCTCCTCAATTGGGTTCCCTTCAAAATCGATCAGGGCTACTATTCTTGCAACATTAGCTTCTTTTGCCATCTGAATAATTCTTTTGTTTTTTATAAATTTTTCGTCCGATTGTTCACTCTGAGTGATCAGAAACAAGCTATCTATAGTTCGGAGATGTGCTTTTATAGTTTCGGGAATATCAAGATCACCTAGAACTACTTGTGCTCCTTTAGGCAAGTTGCCTTCCTTCCTTGACAATGCCTTTACTTCTATATCTTTTGCAAGTAGTTGTTCAACAATATAACTTCCTACACTTCCTGTTGCTCCTGTAACTAGAACTTTCATTCCTTATATCCTCCCAAGATTAATGATTTAGGCATTACTAAATTTCCAAGTAGCCTTCTTCGTAATATCCACTGCAAATTGATTAGATACTCCTCATGGTCTACTGCTATTTGAAGGTTACTTGGTTATAATAAAGTGTGGTGTAACACCATAGTCAAGGAGGGATTTCATGGAGAATAATGTTCAAACTCATTTAACTTCAGGACAATTTGCAAAAGTGATGGGTATTAGCAAGGATACTTTATTTCACTATGATCGACTTGGAATTCTTTCTCCTGAATTTAAAGCTGAAAATGGGTATAGATATTATTCAATTAATCAAATTGATGTTTTTAAAGTGATTTCAATACTTAAAGAATTAGAAATGCCATTAAAAGAGATAAAAGAATATTTAAATAAAAGGTCACCTCATGAGCTCATTGCCCTACTTGATCATGAAGAGGCAATGCTGAATTCAAAAATTAAACAACTGCAAAAAATGAAAAGTATAATATCAGAGAAGAAACGAATTACCCAAGCAGCAACTGAGATCATTTCAACTGATATGATTATTGAGGAAAATAACGATGAGTTTTTGGTAATAACAGAGGCTGATCCTTATACAAATGATAAAAGCATTTACGATTCTATGATAAAACACGAAAAGTACTTGAACATTTATAGTATTGATGCCTCTCACACAGTAGGCTGGATGAGAGATACAAAAAGAGTTTTAGCAAATGAAACGTTCAATTATGATTATCTTTTTACTAGAGTTAGTAAAAAATCAAATTATTCAAATTTCAAGCGAAAAAAAGGAACATATTTAATCGCGTACCATACAGAGGGATACTCGAGTGTATGTGACACTTATGATCGAATAATAAATTATGCTAATGATAAGAGCATAGAACTACAGGGATTTTTTTATGAGGATGTCTTGTTAGATGATCTTTCAGTTAGAGGTTATGAAGAGTATTTAATTAAGATCTCTGTTCAAATTTTAAAGATGTAGATTAGAAAACAAAGAAAAGGCCGTACTTACTACTATTAATTGGGGTGATCTACAGGTCGCAAAAGATAATGAATGCAAGCACCAAAAAAATACTTGTTGAAAATAGTACCATATCGAACTATAATTTTAGTACGATATGGTACTTTTTTTGAAAAAATGGAGGTGCAAATGAGAATTATAAAAGGAAGATCTGTTTTTTTATCAGCATCCATAGATGCATTGCTGGCTAGAATAGTTTCAAGAAAACACAGGGAATCTGAGGTTGATACTTTAACAGCAACACAAGCAAGGATTTTGTTTTATCTTTGGACGAAAGACGAAATACCTATACATGAAATCTCAAGGATTACCAATCTTCAGAAGTCAACTTTAACGAGTATATTAACTAAGTTGGAAAAAGCAGGACATATCAGTTTTATGCCTTGCCAAACAGACAAACGGAAAACAATAGTTAAAGTAGTGAATAGAAATGAAAATCTAGTGGAATTGAACAAAAAGATTATTGATGAAGTCGGAGAGATTTTTTACAAGGGATTTAGCGAGGATGAAATAGCATTGTATCAAAGTTTCTTAATAAGAACTTTAGATAACCTGATAGAATGCGAGAATGAAAAAAAGTGAGAATCCTAATTCAAATCAAATGATTCCAGACCAGTATCAATAATATATTCAAGGAGAGAGAGTATGAATAAAAAACTAAGAATGGTATCCTTCGCACTTTTAGCAACATTGGCTTTTGCCACACAAAAGGAAAGTTTCGCTGCAGCTGAAAGTCCTCCTACAGATGTTATTAGTATGGCTCCTACCTATAAAGATGTGGTGTATGCAACCGTAACTAATGACGATGGAAAGAAAAAAGAGTTAAAAATGAACATCTTCAAGCCGGAGGGTGTAACCGAAGCAACTCCTGTCTTGGTGTATGTTCATGGAGGAGGATGGCTTATAGGGGACTATCAGGGCGATGATGCTCCTAAAGATGCAAAAAAGGAAACAGCCGCACCACCAAATCGCCCAGCACAAATGACAGGTAGAGCCACAGATCAAGTGGCTACAGATTCAGCATACCAGGTTTTCAAAAAAGTATTAGAGGATAAAATTACTTTTGTTTCCATAGATTATCGGCTAAGTGGCGAAGCTATTTTCCCGGCTCCCATTTATGATGTTAAGGGCAGTATCAGATATCTGCGTGCTCATGCCAAGGAATACGGTATTGATCCAGAAAAAATTGCAGTAGCAGGAAATTCTGCAGGTGGACATCTGGCTACCGAACTTGCTGTTACTAGTGATATAAAAGAGCTTGAAGGTGATGTTGGGGGCAATCTTGAGTATTCAAGCAAAGTAATGGCTGCAGTTGATTTTTACGGTCCAACAGATATGTTTACCATGGGACCTGAGATGGACCCAACCCTGCAATCTCCTGAGGAGGCAGCCGAAACACATGACTCTCCACGAGCAGCTGAAGCCAAACTTCTTGGATTTGATAAAGAAGGACAAGGTGTGGCAGTCCTGAGAGATATTCGGGATAAAAAACAAACCAATTCTCCTTATTGGAAAAAAGTAAAGTTGGCAGAATTGGCAAGTCCTATAAATTATGTATCTTCAGATGACCCACCAATGTTTATTGCACATGGAGGACGTGACAGTTTAGTATCTATTCAACAAAGTTGGAGACTTAGAGATGCTCTTAACCATGCTGGAGTAGAAAATATTTTTATGTCTAACTCTAAAGCTCCTCACGGAGGCCAGGGTGAAGATGTCAATAATGCAGCTATAACCTGGGTAACCAAAAAATTGCTTAATAAATGAGCTATTCTAAATATTCATGTTATCTTATTAAAAAAAGGGAGCCTCATTTGTGGAGGTTCCCTTACCCATTGGATATCAAGATGAAATTGTTGCTTGAACGGAAGATGCCGACCGAACAATAGGATCAGATCATTTTGTAGCGGAAAATGCTCATATGTGAGACGGCTTGATGATTTTAGAGTTCTACCCTGTGGGGTAGGGCTTTTTTTGGTTCGTTCTATTTAATAAATAGTCTGTGCTTGTTTGGTGGAAATTAGAAGGCAGTACTTCAATTATTTTCTAGTGAAATATTCGCTAAAATTCAATATTGATATTTCCAATAGGATATTCTTATTTTTGGGGAACAAAATGCATCTACGGATCCTAAATTTACGCAAAGTCTGTATCAAGAAGGAGAAGATGATATGAGTATATTGGAGGATTTATATTACGGCAAATGGTATCCAAGTGAACGAAGCAAACCGAAGAACCCTGAACTTGAACTAACCCATCAGAAAATATCCGCTTCTATGGAAACTCTAAAAGCAAGATTGCCAGAACACGATTATAAGTTAATTGAAGAACTATCTGATTTAAATGATGTCCTAATTTCTATATTATCTGCTTCGGATTATATTTCTGGGTACAAAACGGGAGTTTTGATGATGTTAGAAATATTTGATGGGAAAAATTATCTAAACTAAGGTATACCTTTGTAAAGTAAAGGGAAAGAAAACTTATACAAAATAGAGTTAAAAGGCCATGGCCGGACGCTATAGCGTACCGGCTTATTTAATATGAGATGGTTTTTAATCTTATGATCATATAACTGAAATAAGATATATTTTCACGATATTCAGCAGAAGATGAGGAGTTATAGAAGGTGTTTTTTTATAATTAAGAGGGAGCTGTATTTAATTATATAAGTCATAGGTCATAGGGATTAAGTCTTCTTATTCTTATAACAATTAGGAGTGGAGATGGTTTTCCATAAATTTGAATAATGTTATTATGTCTTAACGAACCTAAACCGAGGTAAATTATGACAACCATTAAAGTGACACCTGAACAACTTATAACTGTCTCTAAGAAATTTGATCTTGCACAGCAAACCGTGATGAAAATGAATAGTCAATTATCGCAGCAAATTTCGTTTATGGAACGATTTTGGGATGGCATAACGAAGGAGCAATTCTACTACAGCTTTCATATTTCACAAAAGAATATGGATGACTTTGTTACACTAACTGATTCAATTTCAAAAGAATTGCGCCATCATGCGGATAAATTCAGATTAGCTGATCTGATGGAAGCAGGCAATATTGACACGGGTTGTTTACCTCCTCCACCTAATTCATGTGCTGTTCCTACTCCAGATACACGAAATGCATTTCAGAAATCGGCAGATAGCTTAACTGAACTGGGTCAGGATTTTGTAGACGCTAATTCAGAACGCTATGAGAAGAAATTCGATTCAGTGTGGAGCTTCATGGATTATATGACGTATGGTATTCCAAAAGGAATGTATCAAGGGTACATGGAACGGGCAGCCGTGCAAAATAATTCGTGGAATGACAAACTCAATTTTGCTACATTTGGTGTGACAGACATGATTCAGGGTGCATTTAATCCCACCAATGCATGGTCAAAGGAACATATGGCAAATATGATCGGTACAGCAGGTTTGATGATAGGTTCTACGACTACCAAAGCGCTGATTAAGCCCAAGAATATTTTGGAAGGGTCTGTTAAATATGAAGTTACCAAGAATACGACTAATGTTTTAAAAGAAAGCGAACAGCACCCTGGTTTTAACACAGAGACAAGAGATGGAAAAGGCTTTACTGGTGCTGGTTCAAAGAATTATGATACATTTGCAGAAGCAGAGTACCAATCAATAAGAAATTTAAAGATGAATGATATTGAGGAAGTTGCTCGCAATACAAGTCTTAGTATTGATGAAATAATAACTATGAAAAAGCATCTATTCTTTGGTAAACATGAAGTACCTCAACCGGGAGGACTAGAATTTAGGCTTGAGCGATTTACTGCTGATGATGAGATTGCTTTTGCTTGGAAAACAGCACAAAAAGGAGAATTATCTCTGGAACAAAAAATGTGGTTTAAGCAATTGGCTGAGCATGAGCTAACAGAGCGTAAATTAATGGCGGAAGGTCAGAAGTACCGCACGCTTGAATCTTGGAATCAAGAAAAGGGAACATACGAAGGTTATCCGCCCGGTGCTCATGAAAATGCCCCTTCTCAACCGAACAAGTCCTTTCCAGGATATGAAGATTATTATTTTAAAAATATGTTTAAATAAGCGAGGTTAAACTAATTGGGAAGAATACTTAATCAAGCTGTAGAGCGTTTGTCCTCGATTCATTTTGAAAGTTTAGGGGATCAGGTGTGTGATTCACACCATATTTTGATTAGTGAATATTTCAGAAGAGTCAATGCATTTATAGAATCTTCATCTGTTGCTGTCAATAAGTATCCTATATTTAGTATTGCTAGTGTGCTTGGAAAAACAGTTAGCCTTGATGTATCTAAAGTTTGCCCCAAACTTGAAGAGCTAGAGAACATATATATCAAAGCTTTGAGTTACTGTTACTTGGAAATTTCCGCATTAGCCGATGAAGGGGTCAAAGAAGCATTAGATCATATAGATTTGTATGAACCCATGATTAAATTCTTTGAAAGAGGGGGCAGTTTCTATATACGCCAAGGTGAAATACTTGTGGGTAGGTCGGCTTATCCTTTAAACTACTGGCGTAATTTAAACATTCCCATTCAAGATATTAGTGATGTAACTTTGAATAAATTAGATAATGAACACATATGAAATAGAATAATTTAAGAGTAAAAAAGATCATTTCTAACTAAGTTAGTTGAAATAAGGGAATTTTAGATCGAAAAAGCGGAAGGAAAATGTTCAATAGATGGAGTTGGAAAATTTGCTAGAAGAAAAAAACCCCATAGTTTTATATCATGCAATGGCACATATCGGAAAAGAAGGCTTTCGTACAGAGAAAATAATAAAAAAATTAAGTGAATTATCTTTAAAAAGGGACCCCCAAGATAAGCTATTAGGTCATTATAAGGTGGGGGACTTAGCTATAGCGACTTTGATAAAACTTGGAGAAAAAGAAGATGAAATATCTGGATTTAAAACTTTAGATGAATTTGAAAAAAAGATGGTTTTCCGTCTATTTGAAGAAATCGAATGGTAAGCCTCCTGTTTATATAGATAATTTTTTTTCAATCCTATGTGGAACAAAGAGGAACACAAAGAAAAAGAGGCTATCTCCTGTGCAGAGTTTTTTCTGCAAAGGGGACAGCCTCTTTTTGCCGACCCATGACATAAGTTCTTGCATTATCAACCATACTATAACAATCTGAGGTCTACGGCTGAGGCTTGTTGTTTCTCGTATCCTGGAGGCGACCCAGTACGATTTGTACGGCAATCGCATCGTCCAGATAACCTAATGGAAATACATAATCGGGGATGATATCTGTGGCGGAGACGAAGTACAACAAGCCGCTGCCGAGGATCGAGCGCTCCTCCAGGGTGATGTTATCGCTACTGTAGAGCTGATACATTCTCTTGAGCTCCTCAATGAACGGTCCCGCGCCGTTGACGCTTTTTACTTTACCGTGAAAGTCATTGTGGATAATCTGTGCCCCTTCTTCGGTTAGAACATAGGGTTCGTATTTGCTCAGTTCTTTCTGAACCAGCTCGGCAGTAAACTGGTGGTCCATGAGGTTGGAGGCTTGAAGAATTTCTTTAATGCTGTTGATGGAGGAGTAGATATCGTTCGGCTGGTTCTGATGAATAGGGGGAGCGGGAGCACCATAACCAGCAGCTTGGAAGAGTGGAGCGGAAGGAACATCAAGATGAAGGGCAAAAGCTTCCAGATGTTCAGGCTTGGCTTTTTGCTTCCCGTTAACGATCCGCGATATCGTGGCCGTATCAATGCTGGTAGCGGCGCTTAGCTTGCGCATAGACAAAGAACGTTCTTTCAGCAAGGAGAGCAGTGTCTCGCCCAGTGTGGCGTTTCTCTTCGCATCGGACATTTGCAGTTCACCTCACCTTGTATTGGTGTTGAATCGAATGTTGAGGGAATCTCAACATTTTTAGAAATGATGAGCACCTTTTTGCAATATGCTCAATAGTATGACTGTAAACCGACAACAAGGAGTGAGACACCCATGGTTGCATGGCTTTTAATTTTTGGCTTTGCGGTATCATCCAGTCTGGATAATTTGGGGGTTGGAATATCTTATGGGATTCGGGGTATCCGTATTAACTATTTATCAAATTTTATCATTGCGGTTATCTGTTTTATTCTTAGCATGACAGGGATCATATCCGGTCAGTGGCTGGCGAAGATTCTTCCGGGCGTATTACCCGTCCTGATTGGAGCGCTATTGCTGTTCATTGTTGGTGCCCGCATCATTCTGCTGGCAGTACCGCGTAAGAAGCAGGAATCCAGCCAGGACGGTGAAGAAGCCAGGGAGGTTGCGCCAGGCGGATCACTCGAAGGAATTCTGCAAAATCCAGAAACCGTGGATAAAGACAAATCAGGCTCTATAGGGTACCTTGAGGCAGTGGTGTTGGGGGTTGCACTTGCCGCTAATGCCGTTACGAATGGGATCGGTGCAGGTCTGATGGGAATGTCACCGCTTGCGATCTCTCTGACCGCAGCAATCGGCAGTTATATCACGGTCTGGCTTGGTGTGATCCTGGGACAAAAAGTGTCGGCGATTCGCATCGGCTCGTTCACATTAGGTCAGTTCAGCACAGTCTTAAGCGGAGTTATCATTATTTTGATTGCTTGCAATTCCTTCTTTAAGTAAGTAAGC
Source organism: Paenibacillus kribbensis (assembly GCF_001705305.1). Classification (GTDB taxonomy): domain Bacteria; phylum Bacillota; class Bacilli; order Paenibacillales; family Paenibacillaceae; genus Paenibacillus; species Paenibacillus kribbensis_B. The sequence continues at coordinate 192,159 of NZ_MCBP01000006.1, read as the reverse complement.
GCACCGCTAATTCAAAGTCATCCATCCACTGTTGCAGTGGAGAGATGGCTTTTTCTTGTGCGCCCGGCATGGGCGATAACTAGGCGGTGAAAGTCCGCTACAGGCTTGGCAGTAGGAACTGTTAGCCAAGGGCAAGGGTGTCGGCTGGGAGGCCGAATCTGAAGGAAGCCTGAGGCAAACCCTCGGTCTGACGAACAGAAATCACATAGAAGGCATGGTGGGACGGACGAGCTTGCAAGACAAAGTAAAGTCCAATACTGCCCGAATCCCATCATGTAAATGTGGCAGATAGATGAGGGGAAGGTTATCGCTCTTACCCGGGGAGATCTCACAGACGTGGAGTAGGGAAAAAAAAAAAATCCGAAAGACGGAGTAAAGCTTACTGTGAGAAGTCAGCAGAGGCCATACTACCGGGAAGTTTTTTTTCTCGGGAAGGGCCGAACAATCGTAAGTCTCGAGTACATACTGAAAGGAGAGTCGGTGCGATGAAAGCAGAATATCGAAAGGGCTGCCCGCAAAGGGATAGTGTGGAACATGAAGAGTATGCGGGAGCGCGGAGTGCCGAAACTCGGGAAAGTGGAGAAAGAGACGGTGCAAGCGACTTGCTGGAGGCGATACTGGACAGGGACAACCTGAACAGAGCCTACAAGCAGGTCAAACGCAACCATGGAGCGCCGGGAATCGACGGAATGACAGTCGAGGCGGCGTTGCCGTGGCTGCGGGAAAACAGAGACGAGCTCCTGCAAAACATCCGGGAAGGCAGATATAAGCCAAGCCCGGTACGTCGCAAGGAAATTCCCAAACCAGATGGAAGCGGAGTGCGGAAACTCGGGATTCCGACCGTAGTGGATCGCATCATCCAGCAAGCCATCGCCCAGCAGTTGCAACCGCTGTTCGAACCGCTCTTTTCGGATGGGAGCTACGGCTATCGCCCGGGGCGGAGTGCGCAGCAAGCCATCCGAAAAGTAAAAGCGTATGCGGAGCAGAGATACGGCCATGCGGTAGAAATCGACCTCTCGAAATACTTCGACACGTTGAACCATGAGCTACTCATGAACCTCTTGCGTAAACAAATCCAAGATAAGCGTGTAACCGACCTGATTAAAAAGTATCTGAAAAGCGGAGTCATGGAAAACGGAATACGCCGCGAAACGGAAGAAGGCTCTCCTCAGGGTGGGCCGTTGTCGCCCCTTTTAGCGAACATCTATCTGAACGAATTCGATCAGGAGATGAAAAGCCGAGGTGTGACAGTCATCCGTTATGCGGATGACATTGTCGTGCTGGCGAAAAGCAAGCGGGCGGCTACACGGCTTCTGGAATCATGTGGGGCATATCTGGAGAACAGGCTAAAGCTCAAGATGAATGCGCAGAAGAGCAAGGTAGTTAGCGTCGTAGCGCAGAAACACTTCAAATTCCTTGGCTTTGCGCTGGGAAAGAACGGGAGTGGTGTGTATATCCGCGTCCACAGACAATCCCTTGCAAAGGCAAAGAGGAAGCTGAAAGATTTAACGAGCCGAAGCCAAGGCAGAAACCCTCGGCAGGTGATGGAGAACGTGAAGGCCTACATTCGCGGATGGATCGGCTATTTCTATGTAGCCGACATGAAGCGAATCCTGCAAAGCTGGAATGAATGGCTGCGAAGGCGGATGCGCATGTACGTCTGGAAGCAGTGGAAGAAACCGAGAACGAAGGTGCAAAACCTGCGAAAGTTAGGGATACCGGAGTGGCAAGCTTACAAGTGGGGAAATACCCGGCTTGGTTACTGGCGTATTGCCGGAAGCGCGATTCTGACTCGCTCTGTAACAAACGAAAGGCTCGCACAGGCAGGGTATTATGACTTCCCTGCCCAGTACGAGCGTCTACGCCAATTGCACTCAAGCGGTTGAACCGCCGTATACCGAACGGTACGTACGGTGGTGTGAGAGGTCGGCTACTCAACTAATGGGTAGCCTCCTACTCGATTGTGTGTTGTTCAGGCCCGGAAGGCAAAAGGCAAACTTCTGAGCTGTCCCTTTGACGAAGCCGTTGCAGAATTTGGAGGTGGCGCTCGCTTTGCGCTCACTACTCAACAGCCGGGTTCGCGCTGTCAACTGTCACATTCACATGGAAATTGCGATGAGAAAAATTGTGAGCTAAAATGTTTTTAGTTGGTATAAGGGCGGTGAGATTGCTTGGTTGATACAGAAAAGAACTTTAAACACAAGGAATATGCATCACTCGAAGGGATGTGCTTCAAGCTTCGAGAAATTGAGCATATCAAGAACCAAGCAAATGATTGGGAGCTGAGACTTCAGTTTATTGAATCCCACATGATTCTTGTTGCAGCAAGCGGCCAAGGGTGGCTAACGATTGATGGGCAATTCACCGAACTTCGACAGGGCAGCGTTTACGTGTGCATGCCAGGTCAACTCGTCGAAGCAGCCGTGAACACCTTTGATGAACGGGGATTTTATCATATGCGATTCGATGTTATGGATGAGGGATCTTCAGTCCACTCTATGCAGATTCTTAAGAGGAACAGCCCGTTTCCCGTTAAAGGGGAAGTTACCCTTACGTCGCAGGTTTCTGTTAATACGTTGTGCGATACCATTTGCCAATACTTGCAGGACGAGGATCGTTTAAAACGCTTTCGCGGTCAAATTCTCTTTCAAGAACTGTTGCATACCATCCTGCAAGATGCCTATCTTGTACAAGGAAATGATTCAGAAACGGCTCTGGAATACGTTAAAGGATATATCGAGCAGCACTATCAGCAAGAACTCACAATCGATCATTTGGCCAAGGTGGCGGGTATTAGTACCCGTCATTTTATGCGATTATTCAAAAAAAGGTATGGCTGCAGCGCGATAGATTATTTGGCAGTTTTCCGAATTGAGCAGGCACAAAAGCTGATGAGATCGGGTGGGCAAAATCGTCTTCGGGATATTGCACGACATGTAGGTTACCATGATGATACTTATTTTCGGCGCAAATTTAAACAGGTATCGGGTGTGCCTCCAGCGGCATTTATGAAGAACAGCAGGAAAAAAATAGTCGCTTACGATTTCCCCAACATTGGGCAATTGATTGCGCTTCAAATTAATCCTTGCGCTGCACCAGCGGACCACCCATGGACTGAATATTACAAGCGAAAGTATCAAATGGATGCCGTGCTGCCTCTAAGTTCAAACCAATGGATCAAGAGAGAAGAAATTCGACTTGCTGAACCCGATTTTATTGTTGGTATCGACACTCTGGTACCTCCTGAGGAACAGGATATGCTGAGGAAAATTGCACCTGCATTTTTTGTACCCTGGGTGAAGAACGATTGGCGTACGCATTTGCGCTTAATTGGGGAATTTCTGGACAAGACCGTAGCAGCCGAGACTTGGCTTGAAAAATATGATCGAAGGGCTCTTTTTGTAAGAGAGCAAGTGAAACACGTATTCAAGGATGATCGTCTCCTCATTCTGAGAATCACCGGCAATCGTTACAATGTTTTGGGCAGTAGAAGCCTAGGTACAGTATTTTACGATGATCTGCATGTTCTGCCTGTGCAAGGCGTCGATCTTTTGAGTCAAAATCAGCAGATAACGCCTGATCAACTAGCGAATTTTGATCCAGATCGTTTATTGCTCATCGTAGACGAAGACATTCAGTCACAATTAAGTTGGCGAACACTCATGAACTCTAAGCTATGGAGTGATTTGAAAGCTGTCAGGAACAGCCGGGTGGACTTCCTTCCCTCATATCCTTGGGTAGAATATACGGCTTTCACTCATGAGCTTATGCTGGATGAAGTTTTAAAGATTTGGCGGGATCGTGCATAAAAAAAAGTCGCTATCGTCAATATTCCGAAATTATAAATTCATCTATACTCCTAATATATGATAATGATAATCAATTAGAGGTTGTCATAAATAAATCAAATGATCAGGAGGACCACCGAAGAATGAAGCAACAACGACATATAATCGCAGGTTTAATTATCGTATTGTTCGTCATTGTAAGTACTGCTTGTGGAGCCAATAATGCAGGAAACATAGCTGGCAATTCTGAAAAAGCAAATAAAGGAGCCACTGCTGAGCAGCACGTTATTTCAACTTTAAAAGGGGACCTTAGTATTCCAACGGAGCCCAAAAGAGTCATTGGACTTTCTGTTGTTTACCCGGAGTTGTTATATGCACTTGGCGTTACGCCTGTTGCGGTACAAAACTATCATCCGGATTTCCCATCCTATTTAAAAGAACCGTTTAAAGATACACTGAAGATGGGAATTGCCCAAACTCCTAATTTTGAAGCTATTCTGGCTTCTAAGCCGGATTTAATTATTGCCCCTACGTGGTGGTCCGATAAGGATTATGCTCAGCTTTCCAAAATTGCACCAACGGTGCTTTTACCGCAGCGGGATGATTGGCGTGATGAGTTACGGGATATTGGCGAGGTTCTAGGCAAAGTGGAACAGGCTGAAAAGGTCATTCAGGATTTGCAAACGAAAGAAACTGAAGCCAAGGAGAAACTCCATTCTCTAGTTGGTGACGAGACAGTCATGTACATGATGATTATGGCGAAGGAGATCGTTATTTACGGAGAAAATAGTGATCGGGGAATCTTCATCCATAAGACACTAGGTCTAAAGCCGATTAAAGAATATCCACAGGGTGAGCTAAGTCTATCCATTTCATTGGAAAAAATACCGGAATATAATCCTGACCATATCATTTTGCAGTTAGATGATGACTCCAGCCAAGAAGTTCGGAATAGATATGAGGAAATGCTGAACAGCTCTTTATGGAAAAACATGACAGCCGTGAAGAAAAAACAGGTTCACATGATGGGAGGCAAGGAATGGTTTAGTCTTGGCATGTCTCCACTGGCAGATCTTCATGCTATTAACGATGTCGTTCATGCTTTTGAAAAATAGATAACAATAATGGGAGTGTATGCTATGGGCACGGTTGATTTTCAACATTTGGAAGAAAATTTTTTCCTTACTTTGAATGAGCTCGATAAAACCGTGCTTACCATCCCTGCATTTGATCTATTAAAAGTTGAAAATATGAGTCACTTAATCGACACATACGGCACGCTCATCAAAGCTAAAGAACGATCTGTAGCGGCAGCTTTTTTTATTAGCTGGTACGCCGGGGTATGCGGTGCGATGCAGCACATGCTGTATCAAGGCAACGTGTTGCTGTTGGATTTATCATTATCTAATTTAGCCGTACAATTATATGTAGTTGACGGCTATCCGCTTTTTTCATTTAAAATCAACGAAGTGCGATTTAACCAAATTTCGATAATGGACCGGGATGAGGGGTACAAGAAATCGCTTGATTCCTTTTACAGGGAACAGGTAACGCCTATAATCCAACTTTTGTCCCAACTGGCCCCCATAAACGCTATTCCATTATGGGGACAAATCGTTAATGCGTTGTATGCTCAAATGGAAGAAGAGTTGGCCGAAGCGTCTGATGAAGAAAGTAGAAGCAGGATCATTTCTTTTTTCAAATTGCTCACCCACGATGTCGATGCTAGTGCGTTCGGACTCCGTAACAACCCGTTTAATATTAAACCAAATTTCATTGAACACCCAAATATCCCTGATCAAAAAATGTTAGTGAAAACAGCTTGTTGCCTGGCTTATTGCTTGGATCGTGAATTTGGTTACTGTTACGCATGTCCGCGATTAAAAGAAAAGGATCGGGCATTAATGAGAGCGAATGGACGTTGTTGAAAAAACATCTGCTTTCAGCATGGCTGTGAGTATTTTTTTGGCTCAACCTCAAAATCAGTAGCCAAGGAAAAGTCATCATATTTGTTGTAATGGAAGCCGCATTTATTAATTCTTGTTGAATTTGTGCTAGTCGGCTAATAGGTACATATTGATCATCTTCTCCAGTTCAATCTATAATTTTTTTCAACCCTAGGCGGAACAAAGAGGAACAAAAAGAAATAGAGGCTGTCCCCTGTGCAGAGTTCTTTCTGCAAAGGGAAACAGCCTCTTTTTGCCGACCCATGACATAAGGGATTCGGGGGATCCGTATTAACTATTTATCAAATTTAATCATTGCGGTTATCTGTTTCATCCTTAGCATGACAGGGATCATATCCGGTCAGTGGCTGGCGAAGTTTCTTCCGGGCGTATTCCCCGTCCTGATTGGAGCATTATTGCTGTTCATTGTCGGTGCCCGCATCATTCTGCTGGCAGTACCGCGTAAGAAGCAGGAATCCAGCCAGGACAGTGAAGAAGACGGAGAGGCTGCGTCAGGCGGATCACTCAAAGGAATTCTGCAAAATCCAGAAACCGTGGATAAAGACAAATCAGGCTCTATTGGATACCTTGAGGCAGCGGTGCTGGGGGTTGCACTTGCCGCTAATGCCGTTACGAATGGGATCGGTGCAGGTCTGATAGGACTGTCACCGCTCGCGATCTCTCTGACCGCAGCAATCGGCAGTTATATTACGGTCTGGCTTGGTGTGATCCTGGGACAAAAAGTGTCGTCGATTCGCATTGGCTCTTTCACATTAGGTCAGTTCAGCACGGTCTTAAGTGGAGTTATCATTATTTTGATTGCTTGCAATTCTTTCTTTGGGTAAGTGTAGAGTTGGAAAGGAGTGGCGATAGCGTCGAAAAAAACAAAGCGACCATGCTTAGTTTGCATGATCGCTTTGTTTTTAAAGTTAAAATGGACCGCATAGGCGATCCATTTGTACATTCCTATTTTATTGATGATGCCACCACGATTCCACAATTTGATGAGCATGTTGTGGATGATATCCTCTTCCGATGAGGTAGGAAACTGCTGCCGCCTCTCTTAAAGCATGTTCCGTGGAAATGGTCTTGGCTTCCCACAAACCGTTTTTTACCCAAGGCTCAACTACTGCTAATGTTTCATTTTTTAAATTGTGCATATGAGTCGACTGCGGATAATGGCTATACATATAAGCCGTTTGCGGATAATGAGTATATGCCAATTAATTCTCCTCCTTTTTTCCAGCAAGAATACACTAGCATATGCCCATATTGTTTTTTGGTGAGTCCAAAATTCTCAACCATGGTTTTGGGACTTATATCGAATTATTTATAAGCCATTGTTATAGGAATTTTTTCATTTCATTAAATGCTAACTCCCTGTGACCTGCTTGGCAGTGTTGTTCGCCACCCGTTTCTTTAGTAAATACTTTGGTTGTAATAGAAGCCGCATTGATTAATTCTTGTTGAATTTGTGCGAGTCGGCTAATAGGTACGTATTGATCATTTTCTCCAGCTAATAAAAGAACATCTTGATTAATGAATGCTCCAATGCCGTGCATCGTGTGTTTTTCGAAATTTCTAATGAGATCAAAAGGCGTTGCTTCACCCGTGTTTTCCATCCCCTTGGTAATCTTCCAATGTAAATCAATATTGTGAGACATCATCTTTTCGAATAAATAATTCACTTGAACCACTTCATTACGATCGACTAGCTGCATTATACTCTGATACGTTTCTTCTGGCATACCCATTTTTAATGCATCCAAGCCACAATAGAAAATGTTAAAAGCAACTACTTTATCGATTCTCTTTTCGAAAGCTGCTGCCCGCATAGCCAAATACCCTCCCCAAGAAGCACCTACAAGGCTTACACGATCTAATTGGAAATAATCAATCACCGTTGATATTGGCTTTTCCCAGTTGTGAATGAATTTAAGACCGTTTTTTAATGCAGTTCCTTGTCCAGGACCATCAAATACAATAATATTGTAATCAATTCCTTTCATAAATTTCATCATTTTAAGCATCTCTTCCATGTAAGAATCATACCCACCAAAGACAAGTAATGTTTTCGTAGCTCCAGGTGTCAATAATTTTACAGCAGGCAGATAGGAGTTCTCATAGGGAATCTTGTAGGATTCATAATCAAAATCATGAAAGCTTCTATAGAATGTTTCTCTATATTTTTGATACATTTTTACTTTATTGGGGTCGGTGGGTGCAAGATAAAATTCGGCAGCTTGATAGTAGGCTGAGGCTAAGTCATAGTCCTTGCTATCTTCGCGTTTCTTTGCAAAATCTAGCCAAGCTTCATACCAGCTATGGGTATCGTTTAATTTCGGAATGATTATTTCCAAATCAGCTTCGGCACGATCATCTTCTTGGTAATAATCATTGATAAAACGATTAATTTGAAGATTAAATTGTTCGTTATTTACATATTGCTTAAACATATATTTTCCTCCTTCGATTCGGGTATGTGCTTACTATAGAGCATAGTTACTGCTTAAAACATAATTAATATCGTATCATCTGTAGGATATCTTACACGTTATACTTGAATTGTTCGAAAACTTACACATAAGGAGCAAATGGCTAAATGAATGAAGATATCAGAATTTACAAAACAAAAATGGCTATTGAACGAGCCTTAATTGAATTACTCCAGCAACATGATTTTAAAGATATTACGATCAAAAAAATTTGTGATCAAGCTCTTATCGGACGTTCTACTTTTTATAGTCATTATTTGGATAAGTACGATTTGCTAGAAAAAATAGTTAAACAGTATGCTTCTGATTTTAAAGTTGAGGTTGAACATCGTTTTGAGGCAATGGAAGAGGGGAAGGTGGCTAATGCCATAGAACTTGTAACCGATAAAATGATTACAAATAAGTTTGAGATTTCAACATTGTTAGCCGTTCATATAGCATCAGCTGATCTACGTAAGGAGTTTGAACAAATTTTGTTTAGGACTTGCTTAGCTTATTTAAAGCAACAGAAATATTCAACGTCGATCGCATTGGAGTATTTAGCAGAACTATATGCTGCTAACTCAATGATGACTATCCATTGGGTTTTGAAAAATGGCAAAGATGCTAATATTATTATTTTTTTAGACCAAATGCAAGAATATATTTTTAATCAGCTAAAGTAATGGGAGGTGCCTTGCTTATTTCAGAGATTGGCGTTGTCTTTTCCTTGTATCTGTCGGAGCATTCGAAACTTGACGATGCCGCATTATAAAGGATATCATATATAGATTAAATCCTGAATTGAGGTGAGCCACCGAGGATGAAGTATTCTAAAGCGACGAACTATGCCCTTCACACCATGCTCTGTTTAGTAGCATTAACTCCTAATAATAAGCCTGTTGGTGTACAACAGTTAGCGGATCGACAAGGGGTTTCACCTACTTACTTGTCTAAAATACTGACCAAGCTGGTCAAGGCGGGAATGATTGAATCCACTTCAGGTGCCAATGGCGGTTATAGATTGAAGCGGAACTGGGAGGATATTTCGTTTCTAGATGTCATTCATGCGATTGAAGGCACAACTTCTTTGTTCGATTGTTGCATGAACCATGAAGCAGAATGCTTAATTCAAAAAGTAATGGTTTCAGCGGAGAACAAAATGGATGAACATCTTAGAAATCAAAAGCTGTCCGAACTTGCCAAAGAAATAAAATTGGTTCTGTGAGCCATATTTATTTCGGGATAATTATAGATATAAAGAATCTTTTATATATTTTATATTTAACGGCATGGTGAAACAGCAGGGGGCATTCGCAGAGTATAAATAGTCGGGTTCGTGCTGTCCATGCACGCTTGGTTTGTTTTGAAAAGCATTGAGGTACTAGTTGGAGGAGATAGAGTTTCAAATAGGTCAATATTTTACAGGCCCATTCCTTACCATAAAAGGATTGATTTTTTGCATAGTCGCTTTAAATAGGTTTTAGATCAAGCATAAAAAAATATAAACACCCCATTTAATTGAGGCGCTAGCTTTAGCAGCACATGGAAGTACCACCGGATTAAATGGAGCTAGCGGGGCAGGGAAAAGCTCAACAAAATTGTTGCAGATGACGAAAGGAAGAGGGTGGAGGAAAAAAATTATTAACAAAGACTCGAAATTGAATTAATGAACTAGATCATATGATAAATGCTAAAATGCTAATATATTCGGCGTGAAAGAGACTCGCTATGGCTTTCTCTTCGGAAAACTTAAGGTACGGGTATCCAAAAGATGCCTGAAATATTGAAAGCGATTTCAATTGAAAGTAGACCATATTGTTTTCTGAAAATGTAACATTAAATAGACTGATAAATAAAAAATGGAGGTAATACGTTTATGATTAAAAAGCTTTCGGTGTTTATATTAGCTTTTACATTATTGCTGAGCTGTTTACCAATGATGTCTGTTCATGCTGCTAACAGTACAATTGCAAAACTTTCTGGGAATTCAAATCCTCTGATGGACCATAAATTGGGAGCCGATCCCTTTGCACTAGTCTATAATGGAAGGGTTTATATCTTTATGTCAAGCGATGCGTACGTCTATAATAGTGACGGAACGATTAAAGATAATGATTTTAGTGCACTTAATAAAATAAACGTCATATCTTCTGCTGATATGGTGAACTGGACGGACCACGGTGCAATTCCGGTCGCAGGATACAATAATGCAAATAATGGAACTGGCATTGCAAAATGGGCATCACTCTCATGGGCTCCGTCAGTTGCACACAAAAATATAAACGGTAAGGATAAATTCTTCCTTTATTTCGCAAATGGTGCATCTGGTATTGGTGTGCTAACTGCAGACACTCCGATCGGACCGTGGAAAGACCCAGTCGGAAAAGCTCTTGTTACACAAAGCACAGCTGGAATGTCCGGAGTTACATGGCTTTTTGACCCGGCAGTATTGGTGGATGATGATGGAACAGGATATCTGTATGCTGGTGGAGGTATACCCAATACCTCGGACCCAGCGTCAATTGCAAATCCTAAAACAGCCAGAGTTTTAAAATTGGGCGCTGATATGACTAGCATTGTTGGAAGTGCAGTAACCATTGATGCTCCTTACATGTTTGAAGATTCTGGAATTCATAAGTATAACGGCAAATATTATTACTCTTATTGTATTAATTTTTCCGGTACACACCCGTCAAATTATCCAGCAGGTGAAATCGGCTACATGGTGAGCAACAGTCCTATGGGTCCCTTTACTTATAAAGGGCATTTTCTGAAAAATCCATCTACATTTTTTGGAGTTGGCGGAAATAACCATCATGCTGTGTTTAACTTTAATAACCAATGGTATGTAGTGTACCATGCCCAAACGGTCAGCAAGGCTGTATTGGGAGATGGAAAAGGATACCGTTCTCCGCATATCAATAAGCTTGTGCATAATGCTGATGGAACAGTACAAGAGGTTCAGGGAGATATGGCAGGTGTATCTCAGATAGCCAATCTTAATCCATACAATAGGACTGAGGCTGAAACGATCGGATGGAATGCAGGCATTACAACTGAGGTAAGTCAGGCAGCAGGCGGACCAACAAATAATCTTGATGTGACAAATATACACAATGGTGACTGGATTGCTGTAGGAAACGCTGACTTTGGTTCCGGCGGAGCCAAGACGTTTAAAGCAAATGTAGCATCAAATGTAGGCGGCAAAATAGAAATACGTCTGGACAGTACCACGGGTACTCTTGTTGGAACTCTTAACGTCAGTTCCACTGGAGGAACACAAACATGGAAGGAAATAGAAACCACTGTAAGCAATGCAACCGGTGTTCACAAGGTTTTCTTAGTCTTTACCGGAGCAGGGACCAATAACTTATTTAATATTGATTACTGGCAGTTTTCACCCAACACTACTGGAGGAACCAAGGTTGAAGCCGAGAATATGACTCTTGGCGGTACTTACGCTGGGAAGATCAGTTCTCCTTTCAATGGGGTCGCTTTATATGCAAATAATGATTATTGCGCATACACTCAGTATTTTGCAAACTCCACCCATAGTATTTCAGTCAGGGGCTCTTCCAATAATTCAAGCACCGCCAGAGTAGACTTGCAAATAGGAGGAACCACAGTTGGTTCATTTTATTTTACCGGAACTACGCCGACGGTCCAAACCTTATCCAATATCACCCATGCAACTGGAAATCAAGAGGTTAAACTGATCGTAACTACCGATAACGGGACTTGGGATGCATTCGTGGATTATTTAGAAATTAATTAACGGTTGGTGATTCAACCTCAGAAAGGACTTAAAGCTTCTAAACCTTTGTTCAATTATGCCACTAAATCAACTGGTGGTTTTGTTAATTTTGATTATGTACACTTGGAGCAATAAGATGACAGGAAGGAATGCATCCGCAACATTCTTACAGGAGTGCTGCGGATGTAATCAGTATTTTGTTTCTTGTGAGATTATTTCATCCTCTCATGGCGTATACATAATGATATGCAAACAAACATGAGAAATCATTGATGCCTTTTATTTAGGCCATTGAACATACTGAGGATGAGACGACCTAGCAATAGGCGTTTTTTTGTTACCAATTTACTATATAGCCTTGAAGAACATCCCCATGTACAGGCTTTTAATAATGCATCCGTTGATTTCGGTAGAAGCATGAAACCACATGATTTGTTAAATGAAGCTATTTCTCAACGTAAGCGAATGATTGAAAAACTAAAAATGGTTTTAGAAGCTATTCAAAAAGGTATCTTGAGTAAATATCTGAAAGGGATATGATTTTATTCTAAAAAATGGTACAATTATGAGCAATCAGACTATTATATTACTACTTGTTTTCCAATTCCATAGTTTATTTAACTATGCATCAAATGATAAGTTTATGCTGAAAGGGTGGTTTATCCATGGAAATCACACCTACGATACGAGCTGAATTAGACAGATACTTAAAACAACAGGGTTTGAGCCTAACGCAATTTGGACATATTGCAGGGATGAATCGGGGAATAGTAAGTAGTATTGTGACAGGAAATAAGTCTATGTCTGTAAACCAGCTTGACCGAATTACTGAGGCTATGGGTTTAGCGGAAGGCTACTTTTACGACTTATTTATAGAAAACTACATCATCGACTTCCCCCCGAATATGCGTCGAATTGAGCGGTTGCTATATCGTTGTGCAGAGCTGGACAAGCTGGATGCGATCCATCGGGTGGTAGGAGCCATCATGGACAATCTACTCTATTCGCCCAAATTATTTGACATTGCGGAAACCCTATTTGCACAGGGACGACATGCTGCCGCACTACTGCTCTATGAGGGCGTAGCTGAAGCGGAAAAGTATCAACATTCCGAACGCTTAGCCATTTGTCAATATCGTATATTCACGATTCAGATTGGAGACGATCAAAGCGGAAATCTCAGGGCCTCAGCAGTATTTGAAGCGTTTGTTGAACGCCTAGATGAAATAGATCAGCTTGACGCATTGAAGGATTTGGCAAACGTGTACAGGTCTTTGCGTAAATGGGACAAAGTTGATGAAATGGCGAGAAAAATGAGGGCTAAAGCGGAAATCCAATATTCGATGAAACACCAACAGGACAGCCGAGAGTATGATGAGTGCTCTAAAAGGCTAAGTCGCCCCATGTTTGTTTACATCACCTATGCTGATTTACTGTGTGCCAGTGTATGTGAAGCGCAAGGCGATTACCAACAAGCTCTAGATTATACATACACCTACACTAATTTAGATTGGGTCAAAGAGACTGACGAAAAAACCCAACACTGGATTGGTTTGTTCCAACATTGGGCAGAAGGTAATACTTACGTATACAAGCTGTTGTCAGGAGATATAAGTGTGCTTCGAGATTATGTTGAATATATTGCAGCAACATCAGGCTCTAACGAACAAGAGGAAATCTCCAAATTGTTGAATGTTGTAATTGCAGCAAACCGATTTGAATTAGAAGTGGATGATATACTTCAACGGTTTGATACGGAGATTAATTCGTTTTCTGAGCGTTCCTCATCCGATGATATGTACACCAAACAGGTGATACCGGACTATATCGCGTGGTTTGGTTACGAGTTAGCTTATTATTATTTACATCGAGGTTCCTATATTGATGGTTTTAAACATTTGATGTATTCAATGGAAAGTTATCATATACTAAATAATGAGACTTATTTTATAAATTGTATGGGTCTGTTTTTACATTTTCGTGAGTATGTGGTTACCGAAACCAAAGCGAAGTTTTTAAATCTTATTGAAAAGGTGTGGTTAGATAATGTTGAAAAAAGTAGCTCTTCTGATCATCGCGGCTAGTTTTTTGTTTATTGTTACTGTGCCAGATCAAGCCTTTAACCACCACCACGGTATTAAGCCTCAAGTTACCATTGGAGGTGCTTAAACATAAATAAAACGGAATGAAAAAGGAGCTAAAATAGATGCACTCCCAAAACAGTTATTGGAGAGGACCAGCAGGTTCAGCCAATAAAAATTGGGGGTGCATTTTATATTTAAGCAATTAACATACATATGAATTGCTGATATTTGACTCAGCAAAAAACGCAAACCGATATTGCTCATGAACTTGGTATCGCGAAACAGCAGCTATATAACTACAAAAAACTCCTAACACTGATTCCTGAGTTACAGGATATGATTGAAGATCAGGAGTTGAAAGCGACGACTATAAGCTTTTGGTCATAGGTAGAAAGGTTAATCCTTCTCATAACAATTGGGAATTAAGGTCATTTTCCATAAATTTGAATAGTGTTATTATGTCATAACGAACTCAAATCAGAGGTAAATTATGACAACCATTAAAGTCTGGAGCTTCCTAGATTATATTTCGTATGGTATTCCAAAAGGAATGTATCAAGGCTACATGGAACGGGCAGCTAAACAAAACGATTCATGGAATGACATGCTCAATTTCGGTACATTTGGAGTAACGGGTATGATTCAAGGGGCATTTAATCCAAACAATGCCTGGTCAAAGGAACATTGGGCTAATATGATTCGGTACAGCAGGATTATTTGGAGGAGTCAGTTCGGTAATCAAACCTAAAATTGGGATTGGTAATACAATAAGATTTAACGGTGAGGTTAGACCATTTCCCAAAGGCCATGATCTAGATTTGAAATCATGGGAAGAAATGCCTGTAAGTGGTCAGAGAAGGTTAACACCAGATGGACTGAAAATTATGAATGTTCATGCAAAACACTTTGGAGAACTTGGAAAAGAAAAATATATGAAGTTATCGACTATAGAAAAAGAAGAGTATGTTTATAATGAAATTATGAAAAGTAATGACAAATTTAATTCCTCCGAAATATACGAAGCACAGAGATATATTTATAAATTGAGAAACGGACAGTGGCCTCTGCCTAGTTGGAAAGGATATGAAGAATAGTGGACGAAAGAGTAAATACTAATTTAACAGCAAAGCAAGCCAGAAAAATTGCTCAGGATTATCAAGAAAAATATAAGCTATACGGTGTAATTCATGCTGACACTGAGAAGTCCGTAAAATTTTACCCGGAATTCTACAGAGTTGAGGGTGCTGCTTGGTTGGTTTTGGCTGATATCACGCCAAAGAGCTATGAAGGCGATGATGAAATTACTTTTGTTGTTTCGGATAGTGATGGGATTGTTGATCATGTACTTGATCATAATGGACTACCTCAGCGCTATCATGTACCTAGCAATAGAGATTATACAGATGAAGAGTTTGAAGCTATTTTTAATGATGAGGATAAGTAAGTTGCATTACAGCGCCATATAGGAATTTTTAAGCTTGCTCCTTTAACAATAAAAATGGGAGTGAGCTTTTTTTATAGTTATAAATATCAATCATACATATAACAATTTCATAAAATTGGGCAAACTATAAGGGAGTCAATGAAGACTCCCTATTTTTCATGAATGGAGTGATTTAGGATGCGTGACGAAACCGTTAAGCACAAGCATACAAACAGCCTTATTAGCGAAAGAAGCCCGTACCTCTTACAACATGCCCATAACCCTGTAAACTGGCTCTCATGGAGTCCTGAAGCCTTTACAAAGGCTAAACGAGAGGGAAAACCTATATTTTTAAGTATAGGCTATAGTTAGCCTTCGGGCTAACATAGGTATAATATAAGAACTTGTCACTGGTGTCATGTTATGAAAAGAGAATCGTTCGAGGATGAAGAGATTGCGGAGATATTAAACCGGGACTACGTATCCATTAAGGTGGATCGGGAGGAACGTCCGGATGTGGATCATATTTATATGTCCATCTGCGAGACGATGACCGGGCATGGGGGCTGGCCGTTGACGATTCTGATGACGCCGGATCAGAAGCCTTTTTTTGCGGGTACGTATTTGCCCAAGGAGCAAAAGTTTGGCCGTGTCGGTCTGTTGGAGTTGTTGGACAAGGTGGGGACCCGGTGGAAAGAACAGCCCGAAGAGCTGGTGGAATTAAGTGAGCAAGTGCTGACAGAGCATGAGCGGCAGGACATGCTTGCAGGATATCGCGGTGAACTGGATGAACAGAGCTTGAATAAAGCCTTCCACCAATACAGCCACACCTTTGACAAGGAATATGGCGGCTTTGGAGAAGCACCCAAGTTTCCTTCTCCGCATAACTTGTCCTTTTTGCTGCGATATGCACAGCACACTGGAAATCAGCAGGCACTGGAAATAGCAGAGAAGACGCTGGATGCGATGTATCGGGGTGGAATTTACGACCATGTGGGTATGGGATTCTCACGATATGCAGTGGATGAGAAGTGGCTGGTGCCGCATTTTGAAAAAATGCTGTATGACAATGCTCTGCTCGCCATTGCTTATACGGAGGCTTGGCAAGTGACGGGCAAGGAGCTGTATCGGCAGATTACAGAACAAATTTTTACATATATTGCAAGGGAGATGACGGATGCAGGAGGGGCCTTCTATTCGGCAGAGGATGCGGATTCCGAAGGAGAAGAGGGGAGATTTTACGTCTGGGACGACTCCGAGGTAAGGGCAGTACTGGGTGATGAGGATGCCTCCTTTTTCAACGATTTGTACGGGATTACACCTTATGGGAATTTTGAAGGCCACAACATTCCAAATCTGATTGATATCAATCTGGAAGCCTACGGGCTGAAGCATGACCTGACTAAACAAGAGCTGGAAGATCGGGTACGTGAGCTGCGAGACAAGCTGTTTGCGGCCAGGGAAAAGCGGGTTCATCCTCACAAGGATGACAAGATCTTGACCTCGTGGAACGGGCTGATGATCGCTGCATTGGCCAAGGCAGGACAGGCTTTTGGGGACGTGACTTATACGGAACGGGCACAGAAGGCAGAGTCGTTCCTGTGGAGCCACCTGAGACGGGCGGACGGGCGACTGCTGGCGCGTTATCGGGATGGTGATGCGGCTTATCCCGGATATCTGGATGATTATGCTTTTTATGTGTGGGGCTTGATTGAGTTGTATCAGGCGACCTTTGATGTACAATATCTGCAACGAGCGCTGACATTAAACCAGGATATGATTCATCTATTTTGGGATGAGGAGCATCATGGTTTGTTCTTTTATGGGAAGGATAGTGAGCAGCTCATTGCCAAGCCTAAGGAAATCTACGACGGTGCGACCCCGTCCGGCAACAGCATAGCGGCCCATAATTTTGTGCGGCTGGCACGACTGACGGGTGAAGCCCGCTTGGAGGATTATGCAGCAAAGCAGTTCAAGGCTTTTGGGGGTATGGTTTCTTATGATCCGCCAGGATATTCGGCCTTGCTAAGCTCGTTGTTGTACGCGACCGGGACGACGAAGGAAATTGTGATTGTAGGCCAGCGTGATGATCCGCAGACGCTCCAATTCATTCGGGCGATTCAGGCTGGATTCAGGCCGAATACAGTTGCTATTTTGAAGGATGAAGGGCAGTCTGCAATCGCAGACATAGTCCCTTATATCCGTGACTATACGCTCGTCGACGGTAAACCGGCTGTGTATGTGTGTGAGCATTTTGCCTGCCAGGCACCTGTAATGACTCTCGACGATCTTAAAGCTTTACTGGATTGAATAGAATGAAATAAAAACAAACTTGATCCCCTTTGGGGTAGCAAGCATATGGTAATTTTACGAAAAATGACCTTATGTATGCCACCTTCAAGGGGATTATTTCATGTTAAGCGGTAGGCATAATAAGTTGAAACTAACATTTCCTTAACATGTATAGCGCATTTTTTTTAATATTTTTTAGGTATATTACATTAAGGAATCGGTTCCAAGGAGCCTTGCCGCATTCAAAACTAAGTACATAGACCTACTCGCTACTATGTTTATAACTTTATGTGTACAAGCATTTTAGGGGGAGTTGATAAAGAACGCAAAATGGATTTTTCGAGTGAATATCACTGGTAACACGAAGTGGTTCACCGTATACAAACATTCTAATGATGAAATGGAGATGTTGATGATGAAGAAGTTTTCGAGAAAATGGCTCGTGGGAGGGAAACTCAGCAATAACTTTAAAATGAAGTTGATGGTAGCTTTTATCGCCTTTTTGATCATACCGTCCTTGATTGTTGGCGCTCTGTCGTTTGTGAGCGCCAGCAAGGAGATTCGAAACCAGATTGAATATAGCGCCGAGCAGGCCATTGTCCGCACTAATTATGTTATTGACAGTGCTGTTTCACCTAAGATATACGACGCAGAATATTTTGCTGAGAAGCTAAAAGGCAATCGAGTAGAGACGGAGGAAAAGGTAGCCGATCTGGAGGAATTTTTTAAGCAATATATTACAATCCATCCTGAAGCAGAAGCCATTTATTATGGTTCAAAGGATGGTAAATTTATAACCTATCCACAAAAGCAATTACCCGATAACTATGACCCTCGAGTTAGATCTTGGTATGAGGATGCCACAAAGGAACAAGCCAAAACAGTGATTAGTTCGCCCTATCTCTCCTCTTCCTCCAAGCAAATGACAGTTACGGTGTCCAGAGCCACGGCGGATGGCTCGGGTGTTATTGGCATTGATTTGAAGATTAGCGGTATTAAGGAGACTTTGAACAATATTAAAGTAGGCCATGAGGGCTATGCTATATTGCTAGACAGCAATCGTACTTACATTGTTCATCCGACGAAGGCACCAGGCACCAAAATTGCAGATATTGAATCACGTATGTATGAGAGCGACGCGGGTGAATACGAGTATCAGTATGAAGGCCAGCCCAAATACATGAACTATGCGACCAACAAGCTGACAGGCTGGAAAATAGGCGGAACGCTGTATTTATCTGAAGTGGATGAAGCAGCACAGCCGATTTTGATCAGCACTTTGCTTACGATTGTCGGGTGTCTTGTAGTAGGCATAATCATTGTCTATTTCCTGATTCGTTCGATTATCAAGCCTATTTTGAAATTGAAGGAACAAGCGGTGAATGTGAGCGCGGGGGACCTGACGCAGGACATTCAAGTGAAGAGTGAGGATGAGATTGGACAATTGGGACTGGCTTTCAGAAATATGCAGGATAACTTGCGATCTGTCATTCAGAACGTAGGGGATAGTGCAGATCATGTCGCCAGATCCTCGAACGAGCTAACGGTAAGCGCAGAACAAACCAGTGCTGCAAGTGAGCAGGTGTCTCAGGCCGTTCAGGAAATTGCTAGCGGAGCGGAAAAGCAGACTACAGGTCTGGAAAATAATACGGTGGCGTTGGATGAAATTGCACAAGGGGTTACACAAATCGCGGAACGCTCAGTTTCGGTAGCAGATTTGGCCAGACGATCCTCATTGCAAGCAGAGGAAGGACGAAAGTCCGTTGAGCAGACGGGAGAACAGATGAATTCCATTCACCAGTCGGTAGAGCGATCTAACCAGATGATTCAAACCTTGCAAGCCCGGTCTCAGGAAATCGGCGAAATTACGCAGGTTATCGGCGATATATCCAATCAGACGAACCTGCTGGCCCTGAATGCAGCCATTGAGGCGGCCAGAGCAGGTGATCATGGCAAGGGCTTTGCCATCGTTGCTGATGAGGTGCGCAAGCTGGCAGAGCAATCGCAGGCATCTGCTACACAGATTGCCACATTGATTACCGAAATTCAGCATGAAACGGAAGCCACGGTGCAGACGATGAACCAAGTTACGACTGAGGTACAGGATGGGCTGCAGATTTCCAAGGAGACTATTGTCAAGCTGGGACATGCGATGGAGGGCATTCGAGAGACAACACCTCAGGTGGAGGAGGTCGCCGGGATTGCACAACAGATATCAGCCAGTGTGCAGGAGATTGCAGCGACAGCCAACGAGCTGGCGACGATTGCAACCGGTAATGCTGCTACATCAGAGGAAGTCGCCGCTTCCTCGCAGGAACAGCTGGCTTCCATGGAGGAAATATCTGCTTCTGCTCAGATGCTATCCACAATGGCTGCTGAGTTGAAGTCGATGATCAGTCGTTTCAAATATTAAAACGAACTTGAACCGTATGGAATCTATAGTACAATGAATGCTCGGGACAGTTCTTTAAGCCTTATGGCATAAGGAATCTGTCCTGAGTTTTTTTATATGTTCAATATAGCTTACAAAGTAGGGAAGATTACAGGAGGGAGATCATTTGGTTCGAGACTTGGTGCTATATGCTATCGTGCTATTATTAATTGTTTTGGCTTCTCAGCTCATCCGGCAAACGATCACGCGTGTTATTTATAGATTGGCCGGAATTCTGTTTCTATATTTCGGTATAAGTGATAGAGTGTGGATGACTTCTGAACAACGTTTACGGGATCAAAATCGAGATCTTCTAAGTCTACTTCGGGTTCAACCCGGCTTTACATTCAAGCTGGAGAAAAGCGGCGACGAATTTTATTATAGGCTGCTTGAAGGAGGGTTGCTGGAGCGGATGGGTCTGGATATGCAAGTCAACTACAATCGAAGGGAGCATGTAGAGCGGCTCGGGGACATTTTTGAGCTATCCTCTGAAACGCTGGAGCAGCTTAGTGAATATTACAAACAGGCATGGTTCGGTGACCGGACGGTATTTGAGCTGGAGTTGTGGAAATACTCGGCTTTAATTACATTACATCCGGTCAGGGAGAACGGGATCACCAAGCATGTCATCGGGCATGCAATGGATATTACGGAGTATAAAGCCTCTGAGCAGAAAAGAAAGGAGATGGACGAGGCTAACCATGCCAAAAGCGTTTTTTTGGCTCATATGAGTCACGAAATTCGCACACCGCTGAGTGGAATCATGGGTCTGTTGAAGCTGTTGAACAAGACAGAACTGACGGCCGTTCAAAAAGACTACCTCCACAAACTCCTCGCCTCTTCGCGTACTCTTTCGTCCATGTTCAATAACGTACTGGATTTTTCCAAAATGGAAGCAGGCAGTCTGGAATTGGAAAGGATTGATTTTGAGCCGGAAAGAATGCTTCGGTATCTTGCAGATACAGTAGGTACTTTACTGGAGCACAAAAAAATAGAGGTTGTTTTTATAACGGCTCCCAATTTACCCAAAAGTGTTAAAGGTGATCCATTTCGAATGGAGCAGGTGCTTTTAAACCTTCTGGCCAATGCCGTCAAGTTCACGGATCAGGGGCATGTATTGTTACAGGTAACAATGCTAAGTCAGCAGAACGGGCGGGTAGCGTTGTCCTTTATGGTGGAGGATACAGGCATAGGTATTTCCGAGGAGAGTGTGGACAAGCTGTTTATCCCTTTTACCCAAGCGAAACCATCAACCAGCCATCGACATGGGGGCTCGGGGCTGGGGTTGGCTATTAGCAAGCATTTGGCTGAAGCGATGGGCGGAAATATAGAAGTGGAAAGCCGATTGGGAGAATATAGTCGATTTTACTTCAATGTCGAGCTGGATATCGGGGAACTACATTCGGAAGACACCCTGGTAGAAAACCAAATAAACGGCAAAGTCTTAATTATTGTGCAGCACGAGCTGTTGAGATATAGCCTGAACGAATTATTGCAGGGCTTAGGATTAAAAACATACATCATTTCATCCTTTCAGGAGTGTGTGGCGGTTTTTGAAAATGGTGAACTATTTGATTTGGTTATGGTCGATATGAGTATAGATGGCTTTAGGAAGCCGGAGACACGGAGATCATGGCTTCAATTACTGGATAAACAGATGACTCAGGTCATCGGACTTACAACCGTGTTCGAGATGGAAGGGATGGCAGCCGGGAACGAGGATAGCAGGGTGGATGTCTTTTTGTCCAAGCCCGTGACTCGGAACGCTCTGTTGGAGGTTATCCGCAGGGGGCTGGAAAAAGAAAAGGTAGTGTCAGTACAGAAGTTTCAAATTCTTATAGCGGAGGACAATGAGATTAACCAGGTGGTGATTACCGAGTTTCTGGAAGAACGTGGTTTTGAAGTAACCATGGTTGCAAACGGAAAAGAACTGTTAGAGTCACTGGAGCAGCGTCCTTGGGATATGGTAATGCTTGATCTGCATATGCCGGAGATGGATGGCTTTGAGACGGCCAGACATATTCGCAGAAAGAAAGCTTTTAACAGACTGCCCATTATCGCCTTTACAGCCGATGCCGGGCAGCATGAACAGGAGGTTTGTCTTCGTTCAGGTATTAATGCTGTGCTGCTCAAGCCTGTCCATGAACTGAATGCTGTAAGAATGTTAAACAGCTGGATTCATTTAGCGTGGCTGCAAGAATTACAAGGTGTTCACGCGGAACAGGCGATAGCTGGCATGGATGGAAAGGTATATATTTTTCAATTTGCCCTTTACAAATGGATTCAGGAATACCAGCATCTCGATCAAAGAGTGATGTGGAAAATGGACAACGGGCAGTTATCTGCCGCTCTCCGATTAATCCACTCGCTTAAGGGAGGAGCAGGGAACCTGTGCGCATACAGGCTGCTGGCAAAGGTCATCGAGCTGGAAAAAGGATTGAAGCGTAGCCATGAAACCTCAGCGGAGGAGCTGTATCCAGACTGGCGAGAGCAATTGAGATTAGTTCAAGAGGAGATGAACCAAATCAAGTTATCGGTTCCCTGGAGCTGATCGTGCTACTGCATAAATTTATAGCCAATTCCCCATATGGTCCTGATCAATTTTGGCTTTTTAGGGTCTTTTTCGATTTTTCTGCGCAAATGGTTGATATGTACGTCTACAGCCCTCTCATTAATAAAGGAGTCTGTGCCACGGAGAGCTTGAATCAAGGCATATCGGCTGAATACAATTCCCCGATTCAAATAAAAAAGCTTCATAAGCTCAAATTCCGAAAATGTCATCTCCACAATCTGCCCATTAACGGTAATCATTCTTCGCGCCAGATCCAAAACAATGTCTGTTTCAGACTCGGCTTCAGGCGCAAGGCCTCTTCCCTGTAACCGTGTAATTTCAATACGTCGGAAAAGAGCCTCGATTCGTGCTTTTAACTCCTGCATACTAAAAGGCTTGCAAATATAATCGTCTGCTCCCAACGTAAGTGTACGAATGCGCTCTGAAATGTTGTTTTCTGAAGAAATCACGATGATTGGCACATCCGTATGCTTGCGTATCAGTGGGCAGGGATTTATGCCGTCCAGGTCTGGAAGCAACAGATCCAGCAAAATAATATCAGGCTGTACGATATCAAGCTGGGCAATCCCCTCAGCCGCTTGTGCCACTCTGGTTACGTTATAACCCTCACCTGTCAAATAAAGGGAAAGTGTGTCGCCAAGCATATTATCATCTTCAATAATTAAAACATTAGACATATTGATGTTTCCTTATCTATTTTTAAATTTGACACGTTCTTTCTGATAGAGTAAACTCCTTTGGTCAGTCTGTCAAAAGATCAGCTAGATTGCGGCAAACCTATGATCAAAAAACTCGGATTTATATCTATTTGATATGAAAATGCAATATTTTTGAGATTTAAAACCATTATACGACAATTTTCGAACTATTCTAACAATAAACAGCAAGACTTTGTCATTCCATTACAAAAAATTAACAAATCACATCAGAAACATGCATTGACTTCAAAAAAAATTATGGTATTTTATTACATAGGAGTGACACCCACTGATAGGCCCCTTAGAGAACCCCACCACTCATCTTCTGAATGTACTCTACTCTCAGGCATGCTAATCTATATATCATTTTTCGTACTCAATTCATTTTCATGATCGTACTCATGCATTCTTTGGTGTGGCAGCCCGATTGCGATTCAGATTGTCACCTCATTTTAGATTACATATTTACATTTTTTGCTTTCCATGCTTGTATTTTTCCAAATCAGGTCAGCGGGAGGACGAGAAATCAATGAACACATTCGAAGCACTGGAGTCCAATGTAAGATCCTATTGCAGAAGCTTTCCGGTTGTTTTCAACAAAGCAAAAAACGATGTGCTGTACACAGAGGCAGGAGAGGGATATATCGACTTTTTTGCCGGGGCAGGGGCTCTGAACTACGGGCATAACAACGATTTTATGAAAAATCGGATTTTGGATTATTTAACCTCCGATCGGATCATGCACGGTCTGGATATGTACACGACGGCCAAGCAAGAGTTTATGGAGTCCTTTTCCGAGCGTATTCTCCAGCCTAAGGGCTTGAATTATAAGTTGCAATTTTGCGGACCAACGGGAACCAATGCGGTGGAGGCAGCACTGAAGCTTGCACGCAAGGTCAAAAAAAGAAATGGAATTTTTGCTTTTATGGGCGCGTTCCACGGCATGTCGCTGGGCAGTTTGTCAGTTACCAGTAACAACTCCATGAGAGAGAGCGCCGGTGTATCTCTGGATAACGTCACCTTTATTCCTTTTAACAGTAAGTTTAATGGAATGGATACTATTTTGTATATGGAGCAGCTTTTAACGGATACCCATTCCGGGGTAGAAAAGCCAGCTGCCATCATTCTCGAAACGGTACAGGCTGAGGGTGGTATTAACATTGCAGATACTGAATGGCTGCGTGATTTGCGGCAGTTGTGCGATGACCATGATATTTTGCTGATTGTTGACGATATACAGGTCGGCTGCGGCCGGGTTGGCTCGTTTTTCTCGTTTGAACGGGCGGGGATCGTTCCTGATATGGTTATCTTGTCCAAGTCGATCAGCGGATACGGACTGCCGATGTCTCTTTTGCTGCTCAAGCCGGAATTGGACATATGGAGTCCGGGTGAGCACAATGGCACCTTCCGTGGAAATCAGCTTGCCTTTGTCGCTGCCAAGGCAGCACTGGAGTTTAGGGATACGGTAGGGCTGGAAGCAGAGGTGAAGGAAAAAGAGGCATTTGTCCAGCAATTTTTGCGTGAACATATTCAAACCATCGACCCTCTTATTGCAATCCGCGGTTTGGGTCTGATCTGGGGAATTGATGTGTCTCATCTGGGAGAAGCATTCGCCAAAGAGGTAGCTGCTCTCTGCTTTAAAAATGGCCTTATCATTGAACGGGCTGGACGTAACGATACAGTCATTAAAATTATGCCTGCGTTAACAATAAGTTTGGAAAACTTGCGCAAAGGCTGCGACATCATTAAAGAAAGTATGGCTCAGGTGTCCAGTACCTTGGTTACTTTATAAATTTTTATAACCTTTGTAAAGCAATTAGTAAATCCCCTTGGCTGGAGCTGCCGTCTGCTATGAAGCAGAAAATGACAGCTGCCGTCCAAGGGGATTTTAGCGTAAAGATTAAGAAATAACCGTTTGTGCGTATTTTTGTGCAGATTGCTCCAACTGCTCATCGGTCAGTCCCGCGGCATCATATTGCACGAAATAAGGCAACAGCTTGGTACCAACCATATGGCCTGTAGCTTCCAGAGGTCTCAACAACTCTTCAATCGTATATCTATTCCGTCCGTCATGTTGATAATTTTCCTCAACGCTGGCAGCAGACAAGGCGATCAACAGCTCTTTGCCCTGCAGCTTGCCGCCTTCACTTCCATAAGCCCAACCGTAGGTTAAAACCTTATCCTGCCATTTTTTCAGCAGGGAAGGAGTGCTGTACCAGTACAAAGGGAATTGCAGAACGATGCGGTCATGCTGCTCTAACAGCTCCTGCTCCTGAGCGACGTTAATTTGCTCATCCGGGTATACTTCATACAAGTTGTGAATCGTCACGCCGGATTGCAGCTTGAGTTCTTGCACCCATCTTTTGTTAATGCGAGACTCCGCAAGATTAGGGTGGACGACAATAACGAGTGTTGACATGATGAAAAACAGCTCCTTTAAACTAATTTTTTGTAAGTAAATTACCAATACACATGTAACTATTTTAGTTTCAACTAATAGGATTGTCAACTCCTTAAATTTTTAAACTCTACATAAAAAACTCCGGCAAGCTCATGCCGGAGTCTCATCAAATGAAGTGTTTTTTACATTAAGCGATATGGTTAAGCTCAGCAACAATCTTATTTTTTCCAGTACGCTTGGCTTGATACAGATAGTCATCGGCTCCCTGGAAGAATGTATCTTTGTTCATTTCTTCCGAATAACTTTTTAATCCAATGCTTACGGTCACGGAAACGCTTTGCATTTTCTCGCCAAAGGTCATCTTCTCCACTTCACGCCGGATGCACTCGACAATCTGATAAGCTTCCTCAAAAGTATGCTCGAACATTAGAATAGCAAATTCCTCACCGCCATAACGGGCTGGAATGTCATTGGCTGTAATCTGTTCCGTAATGATTTGCGAGATACTTTCCAAAATTTTATCTCCAAACTGGTGTCCGTAAGTGTCATTAATTTTCTTGAAATTATCAATATCTACTACCGCTAAGTGGATGATAGCACCTTGCTTGGCATATTCAAGTGCTTTCTCATAAAAAGTTTGAAACGATAAATGATTGTATAGCTTGGTCAGTCCATCGGTCATTGACATTTTGCTTATAATCGCGTTACTGATCATTAACTCCTGCTGGGCGTGCTGTGTTTTATACAAATCCACTAGCAGATCACGACCGCTGGCCTGAATGATGAGTGCAATAAAGGTGGACATAACCAAAAATGTCGGAATGGCTACGATGTCAAAGTCCGAAAAGTAGGTACGGAAGGAACCGTCAATAGCCACTAAGGAAAAAAAGACTACAACTTGTAAAACAAAGGAAAGCCATATCAGGCGGCGATTGAAAAACAAGACGGATGAGAAAATAGGCAACAAGCACAATGCCGTAATAATCCGGACATCATAGTTTAAACGAATAATCATCCAGCAAATAACCGTACTTGCCATAAACAGGATTACGAAAGAAAACCTGTTGTATTTATGATGAGCCATCTCTGCAAGTAAGTTGGAACCGCACATGATTAGCGTGGGAACAATAAGGGTTCCAACATAAAATTCATAAGGGGTAGCACGATAGTCGAGAAATAGATAGCTTCCAAGCTGGACGATAAAATGTACCGCTATGATCATCCAGTAGAGCAATAGCATTTTGCGTACCCAGCGACCTTGCTTTGTAGTATAATCCATTGTTTGAGTATCCTGTTTTGTCTTGTTCATGATGTCACCACACTTAATGTATCTTTAGCCATTCTCGTATTATAAGATACTATGTGATGAAGTTGAAGCTAATTTTTTAAAGGGTTAAGTACTTGTCTGCCCCAGTAACACTTTTACTTGATGGACAGCACCGTCTCCTGCAACCGGCAGAATATTACCCGTAAGGGCCGTACCGTCTACTGTAATAGCAGCTACACCCTTGGATACATGCTGTGGATTCATGATATGAATCACATAGGTATCGCCGCGGAAGACGCGGGTGACTGTATATTCATCCCAAGCCTTAGGGATGCACGGATCAATGCGCAGGCCATCCCATTCCGCCTGAATACCAAGAATGGATTGAGTAATAGCTATAAAGTTCCAGGCCGCTGTACCGGTCAGCCAGGAATTTTTGGCTTCTCCTTCACGAACGGCATCTTTGCCTGCAATCATTTGCGCGTATACATATGGCTCCGTACGATGGATGTCGCTGATGTCTTCCAGATAGGCTGGAGCAATTTTGCTATACAGCTCAAAAGCGCGATCTCCACGCCCGATTACAGCCTCTGCCATCATGATCCACGGGTTATTGTGACAGAAAATTCCGGCATTTTCTTTGTATCCTGGCGGGTAAGACGAGATTTCGCCCAGATTGATGTAGTAGCGGGAATAAGGCGGATTTTGCAGTACAATGCCATAGGGAGTTTCCAGCCGATCACGTGTGGAATCGAGAGCCTTTTGAGCAAGACCTTCCTCGACGCCGATTCCTGCCATGACACAGAAGCCCTGAGGTTCAATGAAAATCTGGCCTTCCTCACAATCCTTACTGCCTATCTTATGTCCATAGTGGTCGTAAGCACGTAAGAACCATTCCCCGTCAAAACCATGCTCCAGAGTGGATGTCCGCATACGATTCACATGTGCTTGAGCTGTTGCTGCTTCGTTATCCAAACCTCTGCGCTTGCAAAGCTCAACAAAATCTGGTCCTGTAAATACAAATAGTCCGGCAATGAACACTGATTCGGCTACGCGGCCCTCCAAATTTTGTGTAGTCTGATAGGGCTCATCCGGTGTGGAGGAAAAGCAGTTTAGATTTAGACAATCGTTCCAGTCAGCCCGGCCAATCAGGGGAAGACCATGCGGGCCGAGGTTTTCTACAACATGGTAAAATGAATGCTTCAAATGCTCAAACAGCGTAGCGGTGTGGTCTGCATTCCCGTCGAAAGGTACTTGTTCGTTCAGGATGTCGAAGTCTCCCGTTTCTTTGATGTACGCTGCGGTACCGACAATAAGCCATAACGAATCGTCATTAAAACCACCGCCTATCTCGTTATTTCCTTTTTTGGTCAGAGGCTGATACTGATGATAAGCTCCGCCGTTTTCAAATTGAGTAGAGGCGATGTCGATAATCCGTTCTCGTGCACGCTCCGGTATTTGGTGAACGAAGCCGAGCAAATCCTGATTCGAATCCCGGAAGCCCATACCACGTCCGATACCGGATTCGAAGTACGAAGCGGAGCGTGACATATTGAACGTGACCATACATTGATACGGGTTCCATATGTTCACCATTCGGTTCAGTTTATCATCGTGGGTTTGAATAGTGTACTTGGACAGGAGATTATTCCAGTAGGCTCTCAGCTCGCCCAAGGCACGTTCTACATCGGATTCATCTGCAAATTGTGCAATCATGGCATGTGCCTGTTTTTTGTTAATGACGCCGGGGGACTCCCATTTTTCATCCTCCGGATTTTCCACATAACCGAGTACGAAGTTACAGCTTGTTTCCTCGCCCGGCTCCAGCATGACCTCAATACAGTGCGACCCTATGGGAGACCAGCCGCTGGCAATAGAGTTGAAGGTCTGCCCTACAATGACCGTCTGAGGCTGATCCAGACCGTTATAGAGTCCGAGAAAAGCTTCACGGTCCGTATCGAAGCCCGCCAGCGGACGATTTGCAGAGAAAAAAGCATAGTGATTGCGGCGTTCCCGGTATTCCGTTTTATGATAAATGACGGAGTCTTGTACTTCGACCTCGCCTGTGCTTAAATTGCGCTGAAAGTTGGTCATATCGTCATAGGCGTTCCACAGGCAAAATTCCACAAAAGAAAAGAGTTTGATCCTTTTAGTCTGTGGTGAGGTGTTCCGAAGCTTGACCTGATGTACTTCACCGTCAAAAGATAGCGGCACAAAAGCCAGTTGCGTAGCCCGAATACCGTTTCGTTCCCCCATAATGGAGGTATAACCAAGTCCATGGCGACATTCATACTGATCCAGCTTTCGTTTGACCGGCATCCAGCCCGGAGTCCAATAATCTCCGTCATCATAAATATAAAAATAGCGCCCGCCGTTATCGACAGGAATATTGTTGTACCGATACCTTGTTAAGCGACGCAAGCGAGCATCCCGATAAAATGCATAGCCGCCGCCTGTATTGGAGATCAGTCCAAAAAATCGTTCGTTGCCCAAATAATTAATCCAGGGATAGGGGGTTTGAGGGGTGTGGATGACATATTCCTGATTGGAATCATCAAAAAAACCGTACTTCATGGCGCAGAACTCCTCTCGAATTAAAAAATAAAGACCCAACACTTGATTATATTCAAACATAAAGCTGTTCTTCCTATAGGAAGACATTTCCTTCCTGAAATAAAAGGTGCTTGATTTTCTCGACCATTTTTTTGAAATTGCAAAATATTTGAAATGGGTAAATATCCCTTTTTATGCTAAAATAAAAAAAGTTAGGATTCAGCAAGGCGGGAGGTTGCAAAATGGCACCTATTACATTGTTTTTCATTCCATATGCAGGTGGATCGGCGTCCGTCAGCTTTAAATGGAAAAAGCTGCTGCTCCCACAGATTAAGCTTGTTCCACTGGAACTGGCGGGAAGAGGGATGCGGTCCGGGGAACCGCTAAAGGATAGCATCGAGGAGATAAGCGATGATCTACTGCATAAAATCGGGCAAGAGATAGCTCCCGGTGATCCTTATGCCATATACGGTCACAGCATGGGGACAATGATTGCATTCGAGTTATGCTACAAGCTGGTGGCTGGCGGATATGGCGAGCCTGCTCATTTGTTTGTTTCCGGTGGACGAGCACCGCATGTCCCAAGAAATTTCCCGTGGTCACATGATCTGCCTGCAGATCAGTTCAGGACACATTTGCAGCGGTATGGTCAGCTTTCCGAGGCAATTTTTGACAATCAAGAATTATATGACTATTTCATGCCGGTGCTGAGAGCGGATTTCAAAGCCGTCGAGACATATAAATACACGGCTAAATCCATGCCTTTACATTGTCCTATTACCGCTTTGGCGGGACTGGCCGATAACACAATGACCTTGCAGGATGTGGAGGCATGGGTGCAGCATACGGATCAGGAATTCCGTATGTTCACCTTTGACGGAGGACACTTTTTTATTCATGATGAAATGGAGCGAATTACACATATCATCAATGAGAATTTGGAATGTAGTACAGTGGCAAACAGAATACAACATTAAAAAGAAGAGGTGATTTTAATGACTGTAGGTGTATTGGCCCATTTATTTGGCAAGCTGCCATATCGCGAGCTGGCTGCCAAGGTAGGAGCAGCGGGCTTCACCCATGTTCAGCTGGCTCCATGGAGAGCGATCAGTGATGTGGATTTTAATAAGCCGGGCAAGTTCAGCCCAGGATTGGCATTGTCTATCGCAGAGGAGTTTCGCAAGCATGGAGTATCCATATCGGTGCTCGGGTGCTATTTGCATTTTTTTGTACAGGATGAGGAATTGTTGCGTGAAAATGTAGAGCGCTTCAAAGAGCTGATCCGATACGCAAGTCTGTTGGGAGCACCCATCGTTGCAGCTGAAGTCGGGCGCAATGAGGATGGCAGCGCGTATACGGAACGGGACTGGAGAGTTGTGAAGGAAGTAGTGCGTGAACTGGCGGATGAAGCGGAAAAATGGGGCGTATTCGTAGGATTGGAAGCCGCTAACGATCATTTGGTCGGAACAGCTGCAGAACTGGCAACCTTGCTGGAGGAAGTACCTTCATCCCAGATTGGTGTTGTCATTGATCCGGGGAATCTGCTGAGAACGGAAAATCTGGCACAGCAGGATGAGGTTATTCGCGAAGCTTTCCGACTGCTGGGGCCTCGCATTATCGCAGCGCATGCCAAAGACCGTCAGTTATCATCATCAGGTGAGATCGAGACGGTACCGCCGGGATTTGGTGACATGAACTATGGCCTCTACATGGAACTGCTGGAGCAGTATAAGCCGGGGGTTCACATCATTATGGAAGCAGCGCAGGAGCATCAAATGGCCGAATCCAAACGCTATATCGAGGGCCATCGGTTAACGGCTCAAAAAGCGCAGGAAGTACAGACGAAGTAATCCTCTCTTTCATATTACGAGAACTGTTCAAGAGACTTGGAAGCGCCTGCTTTTCCAAGTCTCTTGTGTTGGGCAGGGCTTAGCCTTGCACAACCGCCACGATGACAAGCACCCAGCTTGCCAAAAAAGCCAGTCCGCCAAACGGGGTGATCGCTCCAAGCTTTTTGATACCGGACAAGCTAAGCGCGTACAGGCTGCCCGAGAACAGAAGGATTCCCGCGAGCATAACCCAGCCTGCGGCCAGGATCAGGGAAGAATGATCGAGATTCTCTGCCACCGCACCTAGCAGAAGCAGACCCAGCCCGTGTGCAATGTGGTATTGGATTCCGGTCTGGAATATGCTCATCATGTCTGCGGAAAGTCTCTTTTTCAAAGCATGAGCCCCGAAGGCTCCGAGAGCTACTGCTAAAAACATCATCATACAGCCAATAATCAGCAATGTTTGCAAATTTCATTTCCTCCCTTCTGTGAAATACTACATATTTCGTGTGAATTCGTCAATTTTCATGGATATTAACCAAAAGATATTAATTTTTTCAACTCTCATTTGATGGCGTTTGTGGTATATTTTTTCCATAGGGCCAATGAGAAGCATTTGAATGATCGGCAGCGTGTCCTCTACTTTTTTTATACGGGAAAGTGTGGTGATATGCTGTTTTTTTGTGTTGTCGTTTTTTTGAAACAAAGCTTTGTGTAATGTCAAGACCTATTTTTGGAGAGGATGGATGTAGTAGTGATACGCAAGAAATCTGCATTTAGGAAGTCTTTCACAATGGTCATGTCGGCCGTTTTGGTGCTTCCGCTAACTATGGGCTTAGCTCAAGCCAGCCCTGCCGGGGCATCGGCCGTAAAATCGGTAACAGCTTCGGCAGTCTCATCAGAGGCGACACGTTTTCTTCAAATGTACAAGCAGTTGAAGGATCCGGCTAGCGGTTATTTTTCAAAGGAAGGGATTCCTTATCATTCAGTAGAAACGCTGATGAGTGAAGCCCCGGATTATGGTCATCTTACGACCTCAGAAGCGTACAGCTACTGGATGTGGCTCGAAGTGCTGTATGGGCATTACACCGGAGACTGGGGCAATCTGGAATCCGCTTGGGATAACATGGAGAAATATATTATCCCTGGTAAAGAGGCTCAGCCTACGATGGGCAACTACAATCCAAACAGCCCTGCCACCTATGCAGCGGAGTATTCGCAGCCAGACGTGTATCCGAGCCGTCTGACCGGTCAGTATGCCGGTGGTAAGGACCCGCTGGATTCAGAGCTGAAATCGACTTATGGCAACAATCAAACTTATCTGATGCACTGGCTGCTGGACGTGGACAACTGGTATGGCTTTGGCAATCTGTTGAATCCGTCGCATACTGCTACTTATATTAATACGTTCCAGCGCGGTGGACAGGAATCGGTTTGGGAAGCCATCCCGCATCCGTCGCAAGACAATCAGAAGTTCGGCAAAGCTAACCAAGGCTTCATGAGTCTTTTCACCAAGGAAGATCAAAATCCTGCTCCACAATGGCGTTATACGAATGCCACCGATGCGGATGCTCGTGCGGTTCAGGCAATGTATTGGGCTAAAGAGCTGGGATATGACAACGAAGTCTATTTGAATAAAGCAAAGAAAATGGGCGACTACTTGCGCTACGGAATGTACGATAAGTATTTCCAAAAAGTCGGTAGTGCTGCCAACGGAAACCCAACTTCCGGTTCCGGCAAAGATGCAAGCCAATATCTGATGGCATGGTATACAGCATGGGGCGGCGGTCTCGGCCAAGGCGGCAACTGGGCATGGCGGATCGGCGCAAGCCATATGCACCAAGGTTATCAAAACGTGGTAGCAGCATACGCATTATCCGACAAGGATGGCGGTTTGGTTCCAAATTCGCCAACTGCAGGACAGGATTGGGGCACCTCGCTGCAACGCCAGCTGGAGTTCTACACTTGGCTGCAATCCGATGAAGGGGCAATTGCAGGCGGAGCGACGAACAGCTGGGATGGTGCCTATAAAGCATATCCTGCTGGCAGAAGCACTTTCTATGGCATGGCTTATGATGATGCTCCTGTGTATCATGATCCGCCGTCCAACAACTGGTTCGGCATGCAGGCTTGGCCTATGGAGCGTGTTGCGGAGCTGTATTACATTTTAGCGCAAAAAGGCGACACCTCTTCCGAGCAGTTCAAGATGGCCAAGCAAGCTACGGAAAAATGGGTTAAATGGTCCAAAGACTATGCATTCGCCAATGAACGCCCTGTGACTGACGCACAAGGCTACTATCTGGATGCACAAGGCAAACGTATTATGGGCGGCAAAAATGTAAAAGTTGCCACCAAAGAAGCTCAAGGCGAATTCTGGTTGCCAGGCAACCTCGAATGGAGCGGACAGCCGGATAAATGGAACGGCTTTGCAAATCATAAAGGCAACAGTGGTCTGCATGTAGTAACCAAAAATCCGGGACAAGATACCGGGGTATTGGGTAGCTATGTGAAGGCACTCACTTTCTTTGCTGCCGGAACCAAGGCCGAAAGCGGAGACTACACCGAATTGGGCAAAGAAGCGAAGGATCTGTCCAAATCCTTGCTGGATGCCGCATGGGGTTATAATGACGGCATTGGTATTACAACGAAGGAAGCACGTGAAGACTACTATCGCTACTTTACCAAGGAAACCTACATTCCGAACGGCTGGAGCGGTAAAACAGGACAAGGCAACACCATTCCTGGCAAAGATACAGTACCTTCCGATCCTTCCAAGGGCGGCAACGGTACGTATTCCAGCTATGCAGATATCCGTCCTAACATTGTGAAGGACCCTATGTGGTCCTATGTCAAGGATAAATATGAAAACTCATGGAACAAAGAAACAAAGAAATGGGATAATGGCGCGCCTGAATTCACTTATCACCGCTTCTGGTCCCAAGTTGATATGGCAACAGCTTACGCTGAATATGATCGACTGATTAATGGCGGCGGAATCGCTGAGCCAACGGCTCCTAAGGCTCCGAAGAATCTGAAGGCAACCGGTGGCGATGCTGAAGTTACACTGACTTGGAGCAAAGCGACTGGCGCAGAGAGCTACACACTCAAACGTTCCACTACAAGCGGCGGACCTTATGAGACGGTAGCAACTGTAACGGATGTAACATACAAGGATACAAATGTAGTGAATGATACAGCTTATTATTATGTAACCAGTGCAACGAGTTCCTTGGGTACCAGCGAGGATTCCCAAGAGGTTAGCGTCACACCAAGTGCAGCGCCTGTACCAGCTACAGGAGATTTGGTTGCACTGTACCGTGTGGGCGATACCAATGCAGGCGACAATCACATTCGTTCAAGCTTCCGTATTGTAAACAAGGGCGAGGAAGCTGTTGATTTGCAAAATGTCAAGCTGCGGTATTATTACACGATAGATGGCGATAAAGCACAGGAATTCCATTGTGACTATGCACAGATGGGCAACGGCAACGTAAAGGCCCAGTTTGTGAAGCTGGACACGCCTGTGGCCGGTGCGGATTATTACATGGAAGTCTCCTTTGGCCCCGGTGCTGGAAGTCTGGCACCAGGACAGGATACTGGAGAAATCCAAACGCGTGTGAACAAAACAGATTGGAGCAATTATAACGAAAGCGACGATTTCTCCTATGATCCAACCAAATCGTCTTATACAGAATGGGAGAAAGCTCCTTTGTATGTCAATGACAAGCTCGTTTGGGGCTTGCAACCTTAATAGTAGCATCATCGTTCTGTGAAGAGGCTCCTGCCTTTTTCATCACAGAGCTGTGAAAACGAAAACCAGCAAGTCTCCGGAGGATTGGAGACTTGCTGGTTTCTATTTTTGGGTCGGTTATGGGCTTGGGGCGAATGGACCGTTACTTTCCCTGTCTTTTCTACAACATCGTGTATTACCGTAGGCGCTCTTGTGTTACACTAAGTACGCTACATATCACATAAATGACCGAGGTGACCTGAGACATGAATGACAATTTGGCACAGGCTCTGAATGAGCAAATGAACTTTGAATTTTATTCCGCTCATGTGTATCTGGCGATGGCTGCTTATTGCTCCAGTGAAAGTCTGGATGGATTCGCAAACTTCTTTCTGGTACAGGCAGAGGAGGAACGATTTCATGCGATGAAGCTGTACAAATATATTAATGACCGCAGAGGACGAGCTACTTTGGCAGCATTACCCGAGCCTAAAAATAGCTACGATTCCATGCTGGACGTATTTGAGCACGGCTACAAGCATGAGCAGCAAAACACACAGAAATTTTATCATCTGGCTGACTTGGCTCTGGACGCACGTGAACATGCCACGATCCATTTCCTGAAATGGTTTATTGATGAGCAAGTTGAAGAGGAAGCCCTGTTCGACAGCGTGATCCAGAAGCTCAAACGGATTGAACGAGACAGCAACGCATTTTACATGCTGGACAGTGAGTTTGCAAAACGCAGTTTTACAGCTCCTGCGGAATAACAGATGATGCTGTTTCGTCTGAATGCCAGTAATAAGGCTGGTATTGTATAGATGAGAAGGCAGGAAAGCCCGTTTTTCGGGCTTTTTTGTGTTGGGTGATGTTCGTGTCATTTCAATCTTTCGCAAGGTCATTGTTATTTTAAATGTAGCTATAGAAAAAATTAATTAGTCGCTGCGATAGTATGCGTGCTACAGTAATACTATTCTTTATATCTGATTAAATAGATAGGAATAATTGTTTTAAGTGGCTTAGCACATTCTGCACGACAACATAGGGAGGCGGGCTAATATGAGTGAAATCTATCGTCTGGCACAACAGGAGGACGCCGAAAGATTGCAGTATGTGACGTACGAGGCATACGAAACGATTCGGCAGTTGGGGCTTCAGTGGCCTGCCGCTCAGGCAGACGTTCCCCTCATTCAGGAAAACATTAAAAATAATGATTGCTATGTGCTGGAAGTGGATGGCTCCATACAGGCTACGGTTAGCCATCTGAAAAATAGAGGCCTTGATTTTATAACAGACTTACCATTTGTGATGTGGTTCGCCGTAGACCCGGCTGCACAGGGCAAAGGATACGGGAGGAAACTACTGAACTGGGTAGAACAGGCGATTATTCGTGATCAGGTAGGTGCCCCTGCGGTGACACTGGCGACAGCGGAGAAACATCCATATCTGCTATCCATGTACGAGCGCTGGGGATATGAACGTATCCATGCTTTTGATCACGGAACAGGGGATGGAGTGATGCATTTACTGCGTAAAGTGGTGAATCCTGAATTATTTGATACCTACATTCGTGAGAAAAATGAAGCCGAGACGTCTAATCGTAATTAGAACCGATCAGCGGGAACGACACGGTACGCCTTTCTTAACACAAAATCCGTTTCTTACACTTTACTACACAGAAATTTTCACAAAAATTCATTAAAAATTACAAACAATGCCTGATTTTTAGACAAAAGAGGGCATTGTTTGTGTGTATAATATATGTATACATTATATCGACATACTTTAATTTACTTTTATGTTTATATTGAAACAAAAACATTTATATATCGCATTTTTTTCTTATTAAAGGAATTTAAAAAGATATTGACATTTTTCGAGTCCATATCTATTATATAAATAAAATATTTCTCATTTAATACTTACTTATCGAAAAACATCCTGTATGACCTCAGCAATTTCTCATCACATTCATCTATGATGCTGAATTTCAGGTTCCAATAGCCTGAAATTCCAGTATACCTCAAGGTTTTTACACTTCCAAGTCTACTCACACACCTGACTTTTGATCTTAATCACACCACGAATGGAAACTTCATAACCAATTCACTTTTACATGTCGATTACTGTTTTTTGACAATCGGTTTTGTTGCTTTTTGCTATATCTATCTCTACAGCTGTTGTCTTCATACATATGTACATTAACACCTGAATCGTAAAAACATTTTTGTTTTGCCACATCTTTGTGGGGAGGAAAGGGGTTTGGTATGAATCGCATGGCTTTGGTTTTTCCGGGACAAGGGTCTCAGTATGTAGGAATGGGAACGGCATGGCATAGCGGTTTTACAGAAGCGGATCGCTTGTTTGAAGAGGCTGCTGATATTTTGGGATATGATCTGAAAGCTTTATGCATGGCAGGTCCGATTACTCAGCTATCCAGAACATTCTATACTCAGCCCGCACTTCTTACGATCAGCGTCATTGCATTTCGGCGTTATATGCATGAAATCGGGATGATCCCTGAATTTTCAGCAGGTCATAGCCTGGGTGAATATTCAGCTCTGGTAAGTAGCGGTGTTCTAGCCTTTGGCGACGCTTTACGACTGGTCCAAGAGCGGGGACGCTTCATGGAAGAAGCCGCAGTGGCAAGACTGGGCAGCATGATTGCCGTTCGAGGAGCTGAGCCAGGCGCCGTGGAAGAATTCTGTCGTCTGCACTCCACAGTCGATCAGCCTGCTGTCATTGCCTGTTACAATTCACCTAATCAGTATGTCGTTTCAGGTCATCACACCTCTGTCGCTGTGGTAGCTGGCGAGTTAGAACAGCGGGGTGCCCAAATTACGCACTTGCAGGTCAGCGGTCCTTTTCATAGTCCGCTTATGCAGCATGCTGCAGACAGACTGACTGCAGAGCTGCAAAAATACACTTTAAATGAGGCGAAGTGGCCCGTGATCTCCAATGTGACCGCTCAGCCATACCCCAATCTTGATAGCATCCGTCAAGGATTGATTTTGCAAATGACTCAACCGGTTCGATGGATTCAAACCATGCAGTATATGGTGAATCATGGCGTGAAACAAGGCATCGAGTTAGGTCCACGAACGGTGCTGAAAAATTTGGCGAAGGAAATAAATACTACCATCGAAGTGCTGTCTCTGGACAGAGACCTGGATCGCGTTGAACTGGAACGCCGGTTCT
This sequence comes from Paenibacillus kribbensis, assembly GCF_001705305.1. Classification (GTDB taxonomy): domain Bacteria; phylum Bacillota; class Bacilli; order Paenibacillales; family Paenibacillaceae; genus Paenibacillus; species Paenibacillus kribbensis_B. The sequence goes on along the minus strand of NZ_MCBP01000006.1, from coordinate 153,716 downwards.
CGATCCGTAATTGGATTGCCTGTTCCCTGTCACTGGCGGTGTCTACCCCCAATGCCAATTGGAATGAAGATGAGTATCGAAAGGGTGTTATTTTACCTGTTCGGAGACTGGAAGAATTATTGCGAAACTCAGAATCAGGCAGCAGCCCATCTCCTGCTGCTGAGCAGAGACAGGAAATACTGGAGTGTATTCGCCTGGTGTTGCAAACCAAACAGGTCTCCGAAGGAGAGCAGAAAGTAATGCTGGAGCAATTGAGGAGGGATCAGGATGGAGCAGTTTCAAACTTTAATTGAAATCATTCAAGACCGCGCAAGCCGGGATGAGAACGGAATCACCTTTATTACTGGTGATAAACAAGAGGAATATGTATCCTACAGTAAACTTCTGGAGCAAGCATCACAGGTACTTTATGAATTACAGGAAAAAGGGATACAACCTGGTGATGAGCTGATCATGCAGATCGACGACAATCATACTTTTGTGAATGTATTTTGGGGTTGCCTACTCGGTGGAATCGTTCCTGTTCCTGTAAGCATAGGGAATAATGATGAGCATAAAATGAAATTGTTTAAAATCTGGAACACACTCTCCCGCCCTTATATGATTGCAGATGACAAGGTATTGGAGCAGCTGGAAAAATACTCGCACCAACATGAACTGCTGGATTCCTTTGAGCCTGTTAAAAAAGCGACTTTTTCAAGCCATACATTTGATTATTCCAGTCAGAGCAAAGGTGTAGTCCATATATCCAAACCGGAGGATTTAGCTTTTATCCAATTTTCCTCAGGTTCTACAGGTGATCCCAAAGGAGTCATGCTGACGCATGAAAATTTGGTTTACAATATTCGGGATATCGCAAATCAAACGGGCATGAGCTCCAAGGATGCTTATTTGGGCTGGATGCCGCTTACGCATGACCTGGGATTGATCGCATTTCATTTAACCTGTGTGATCGCTAATGCCAAGCAGCTGATTATGCCGACGTCACTTTTTATCAGACGTCCGTCTTTATGGCTAAAAAAAGTATCGGAGCATAGGGTGACTCAAATATGCTCTCCCAATTTTGGATATAAATTTTTTCTCGATCAGTATAAACCTGAAACAGCGTCTAACTGGGATTTATCAAGTGTTCGTATGATCTTAAATGGAGCTGAGCCCGTATCTGTGGAGCTTTGTCATGTGTTTATGGATGCCATGAGTGTTCACGGTTTGAATAAAAATGCGATGCTCCCTGTCTACGGATTGGCAGAGGCGAGTGTGGGTGTTTCCTCTCCATATATGGACAAAGATACCTTTATCCCTATTCATTTGAATCGGCAGCAGTTACACGTAGGTGAACCCATCGAAGAAGTGGACAAGTCCGACAAGCGGTGTCTTACTTTTGTGGATTTGGGGTATCCGTTGGCCAGTATCTCTGTCCGCATTTGCGATGAACAAAATCAGGTGCTCGAAGATGGGGTGATTGGACACACACAGATCCGCGGCAAGAATGTGACAGCCGGATACTATAACAATCCAGAGGCTACCGCGAAGGTCAAAACAGAGGATGGTTGGCTTATCACCGGAGATTTAGGTTTTATGCGGAACGGCCGCCTGACTATTACCGGTAGAGCCAAGGATATCATTTTCGTGAACGGACAGAATGTCTACCCGCATGACATCGAGCGGATTGCCGAGGAACTGGATGGCGTGGATCTCGGGAAAGTAGCTGTGTGCGGTGTACATGATGCGCAAACCAGGCAGGATCGTATTGTTGCCTTTGTGATGCACACGAAAAAGATAGAGCATTTTGTACCGCTTGTCCAAAAGCTGAAAAGCCATCTGAATTACCGGGGAGGTTGGCATATTCAGGATGTGGTTCCGATCCGGCGTATCCCTAAAACAACCAGCGGGAAAGTTCAGCGCTTCAAATTAGCCCAGAGTTATGAACAGGGCGAATTTAATGAGATACTGACAACTCTGGCCGAGGCCACTCAAACCGTGCAAGCAGCTGAGCGTGCAGTTTTGCCTCAAGGAGAGATAGAACAGAAGCTGATTGGAATCTGCCAGGATATTTTAAATGTAAAATTGATTGGGACGGACGATAGCTACTTTGATATCGGAGCGACTTCCTTGCAGCTCGTTCAAATTGTGGACCAGTTGGAGGATCAATTAGGGATTCATATGGAGGTGACGGACTTCTTTTCCTATCCGACTATCGCCAAGCTGGCTGCGTATATCTCCAGTCAGGACCTAAGCAGTGAAACGGCTGCAACAGCACAGTCTGAGGGCAAGAAGGAAGCGAATGACCGGGATATTGCCATCATTGGCATGTCTGGCAAATTTCCTCAAGCGGAAACACTGGAGCAGTTTTGGGCGAATGTGGCATCAGGGGCTGACAATATCGGCCCGTACAGCGACGAAAGAAGAAAAGATGCCGAAGCTTTCATTTCCCGTCTGAATACGGAAGGACGGAATGTGCAAATCGCGGAAGGTGGATATCTGGACGAAGTAGACAAGTTCGATTATTCCTTCTTTAAGCTGACTCCGCGGGAAGCCTCGCTAATGGACCCCAATCAACGGCTATTTCTACAAACCGCGTGGAGCACGATTGAGGATGCGGGGTATGGAGGTAAGCAACTGGCAGGCCAAAAGGTTGGCGTGTATGTCGGTTTTTCCAAAACCAGCTTCGAATATGAGCGTTTGTTGTCCGAGGTGGAACCGGGCGCGCTGCCGAACTTTGCCATTGGTAATTTATCGTCCATTATTTCCAGCCGGATTGCATATTTGCTCGATCTAAAAGGCCCAGCGCTAACCGTTGATACAGCATGTTCTTCCTCACTCGTGGCAGTGCATTTGGCCTGCAAGTCCATCCTTAATGGAGACTGCGACATGGCCTTGGCAGGTGGAGTGAAGACGATTTTGCTGCCGCTGAAAGCAGGTATTGGCATGGAATCCTCCGATGATCGGGCACGCGCCTTCGACGACCAGTCGGACGGAACGGGCTGGGGTGAAGGAGTTGGAGCCGTTTTCCTGAAGCCGCTGCGCAAAGCGGAACAAGACGGTGACAACATTTTAGCCGTGATCAAGGGAAGTGCCATCAATCAGGACGGCAGCACGATTGGTATTTCCGCGCCGAATGCGCTGGCTCAGGCAGAAGTGATTTCGCAGGCGTGGCGCGCTGCACGGATTGATCCTGAAACGATCAGCTATATCGAAGCGCATGGCACCGGAACCAAGCTGGGCGATCCGGTTGAGATTGACGGCATCACCAAGGCTTTCCGCAAGCATACACAGCGTAAGCAGTTTGTGGCGATCAGCACGGTCAAAACGAATATCGGTCATTTATACGAAGCCGCCGGGATTGCGGGCTTGATCAAATCCGTACTGTCCATGAAGCACCAACAGATTGCGCCGCTCGTTCATTTTCGCACACCAAACCAAAAGATTCATTTTGAGGAATCCCCGGTATATGCCAATACGAGGCTGAGGGAATGGAAGACGAACGGTTTCCCGAGAAGAAGCGGGCTGAGCTCCTTTGGATTCAGCGGGACAAACTGCCATGTGGTGTTGGAGGAATATATAGCGAAGACGGAATCAGACCAAGCCTCAACGGACAGCAATAATAGATCATCACCGCTGCTGCTGACCTTGTCAGCGCGGAGTGAGTCCGCTTTGCGAGAGCTGATCGGGCGGTACGCAGAACGGTTCGGACGCGCGGAAGAACTCGTGATGCAGGATGTATGCTATACGGCTAACACAGGCAGAAGTCACCTGAATCACCGGGTTGCTGTGACTGCCGCAGGGGCGGATGCGTTGAAAGCGAAGGTGCTTCAGTTGCACGAACAAGGCAGAGTCGTCGAAGGTGTATACACCGGGAAAGCGGATAGCACAGGTGGCGCAGAGAGGGTCGCTGGAAGCTTGGACACTTTGCAATCACTGGAGCAACTGGGTGCCAAGTACGTGCAAGGAGCACAGATCGATTGGAATGCCCTATATGCAGGTAAGCACTACAAAAAGGTTTCTCTGCCTACGTATCCATTCGAACGGAAAAGATGCTGGATTAACGTGCCCGAACAGGTTCGAACGGAGCGGAAGGCACCAGTTCATGAAAACTCAACAGTAAAGGAGTCTGGAATGATGGGGAACGAATATTCAGCGTCGGCATCTGCTGCCGATCAGCACATATCATCTATTCTTCAAAAGTTAGCGAAAATGATCGGTAACGTGTCCCAGCTCAGCCTGGAGGAACTGGAGCCACAAACACATTTTCTGGAGCTTGGGCTGGATTCCATTAATTTGTCCCAGGTTCGCCACAGTATCAAGGATACCTTCGGACTGGACGTTCCAATGAACGAATTTTTCGAATCGCTGACCACGCTGGAGCTGTTGGCCAGCTACGTAGCCGAGCGGGTGAGCATTTCCACTTCTGCTGAAACCCCGGTTCAATCTGTGGAAAATCGTCCAGAAAAAACGCTGAACCAGGTTGTTCATGCAGCTTTCCCGTTAACCCAACCGTCTCATGACTCCGCCGTTCCGGTTGCCGCATCCGTGTATGCCATAGATTCGGCTGGGCATACACGGGCTCAAAGTCTCCCAATCGCTACAGCTCCTGCAGCTGTAGAGCGAATTTTGGAGCAACAGCTGCATCTGATGTCACAGCAGCTCGATGTTCTCCGACATCAGCCATCTGCATCCGTAATAGCTTCCGAGCCATTTAGCCCGGAAACGGGCGTTTTGCCAACGGCAAGTAGCGAAAGCGCACAGATCATCCGTACTGAATCCAAGCAGAAAGTCGCGGCTGCATTAGCATCGGCTCCATCCGTAAAGGCTGTTGCCAAGCAGACAGGCAATGAAGCCAAGCCGTATACGCCTTATAAAAAGCTGGATGTTAAAGCACGTGAATTGCTTTCGCTCCGTCAGGAACAACACCTGCAAGAGCTGATTGAGCGCTACACGGCCCGTACGCGTAGCACCAAACAGTACACCCAGCAGTATCGCTCTGTATACGCCAATAACCGCAATGTGGCTGGTTTCCGGCCTGTTTTGAAGGAAATGGTGTACCAAATTGTATCCCAGCGTGCAGACGGTTCAAAAATTTGGGATCTGGACGGCAATGAATATGTCGACTTGACGATGGGCTTTGGTGTGAATCTGTTCGGACACAATCCGGCCTTTATTCGTGTAAAAATTGAGGAAGAGCTGAAGAACGGCATGTGTGTCGGCCCCATGTCCAACATGGCTGGGCAAGTCGCCGAGCGAATATGCAAAATGACCGGCGTGGAACGGATTGCCCTGTATAATTCCGGCACGGAGGCTGTCATGGTCGCGCTCCGTTTGGCACGTGCTGCCACTGGACGAGCTAAGGTCGTTCTTTTTGCTGGCTCGTATCACGGTACATTCGACGGGGTGCTGGCACTGGGGAGCGCCGGTGATAACAAGGAGCATTCGACACCTCTGGCTCCAGGTATCTTGCAGCATATGGTGGACGATGTCGTCGTGCTTCATTATGGGACGGACGATTCCCTGGATTATATCCGCACCCATGCGCATGAACTGGCCGCGGTTATAGTGGAGCCGGTGCAAAGCCGCCGACCAGATTTTCAGCCTAAAGCCTTTTTGCAGGAAATTCGCCAGATAACGGAGCAGTCGGGTACTGCCTTCATTTTTGATGAAGTCATCACAGGCTTCCGGATTCAGCCCGGGGGAGCCCAAGCGTGGTTTGGGGTGCAAGCCGACCTCGTGACCTACGGTAAAATCATTGGCGGCGGGCTGCCCATCGGCATCGTAGCCGGAAAAGCCGCCTTTATGAACGGGATCGACGGAGGCACGTGGAGCTTCGGGGACGATTCCTATCCGCAGCATGAGCAGCAGCGAACCTTTGTGGCAGGAACCTTCTGCCATCATCCGCTGGCCATGGCTGCATCCTTAGCGGTGCTGGACCATTTGGAGAAAAATGGCGAGCAACTGCAAAATCGCTTAAACAGCCGTACCTCGGCGTTAGCAGCGGAGCTGAACAGCTATTTCACTGACGAACACGTACCTATGAAGGTCGTTCACTATGGCTCCCTATTCCGCTTCGTGCTCAAAGGCGATCTGGAATTGTTCTTTTATCACATGCTGGACAAAGGCATCTATATCTGGGAGGGACGAAACTGCTTCTTGTCCACGGCCCATACCGAAGAAGATATTGCGCGAATCGTACAAGCGGTCAAGGATAGCGTGAACGAGCTGCGCAAAGGGGGATTTTTACCGGACCCGCCCCCGAATGGAAACGGCCCGGGGCCGGGCAAGCAACCTGTAACCGTACCTCCAGAGGCTGAAGCAGCAGAAACTGTGATTGCGTTAACTCCAGAGCAAAAGCAGCTTTGGTTCGCCTCTGTTTCAGATCGAAGTGACTCTCAATCCTTACACGAAACCGCCTTGTTGCGGTTTCGTGGCCCACTTCAGCAGCAGGCGTTCAACCAGGCTGTCCAGACCGTTGTAAACCGTCATGAAGCCTTACATACCTTTATGAGCGGCGATGGGGAAACTCAGGTGATCGCTCCTGTGATGAAAGCGGAAGTCCCGCTTCATGATTTTACCAGTCACCACCCGGATGAACAGGAACAACATATCCTGGCATGGATGATCAAGGACAGCGAAACCCCGTTTGCCATGACGCCAGGCGAGCCGTTATTCCGGATTCATCTGCTGAAAATATCGGATGAAGAGCATCTGAGTGTCTTTACGTTTCATCATTTTATCGCGGATGGCTGGTCGATTGGTGTATTCATTCAGGAACTGGAGCAGATCTATTCTGCGCTTGTCCGACAAGCTGACTACAGCCTTCCAGAACCAGTACCTTTTCGGAATTACGTTATTTGGCAGCAGGACCAGTTGAAAGCAGGGAAAGAAGAGGCACTGGCTTTTTGGTCGGCGATGCTGGATAAACAGCAGCCTGTCCTCCACCTGCCATCTCCGGTGAGGGGAATACAGATTCCGTCTTCCAGAGGAAGCAGACATACCGTAATGCTCGAAGCGCCGCTTGTTAAACAATTGAGATCCGCCAGCATAAAGCTGGGCAGCAGCCTTTTTGTAACGCTGCTATCCGCCTTTCAGATTTTTCTGCATCGCCTGACAGGGCAGCAGGAAGTAACGGTGGGGGTTCCCACCGCAGGACAATCCCATATGGACGCCTTCTCTTTGATCGGCAACTGTGTCAACTTGCTTCCGATGATCAGCGAAGTGCGTCCTGATGCTACTTTTACGGAGCATGTCCAAACGGTCAAAAAGCGCATGAATGAACTGGACAGCATTCAAAAGTACAGCTTTGCCGGACTCGCTCAGTTGGGGCTGAGGCATTTGCCTGTCATTAACGCGGTGTTCAATATGGATCGACCGATTCCGCGTTTTCAATTCCATGGACTGGAAGCAGAACTCGTTGAGAATGAGGTGTCATTCAGCAAATACGAGTTGTTTTTGAACGTGACAGAGACGCAGAAGCAATTGCGTCTTGATTTCGACTACAATTCGGATCTTTTTCAGCAAAACATGCTCGAAGCCTGGTCAGGATATTTCCTGAATCTGCTGCATTCCCTTGTAGAGGAAGAAGGGGCTCGTGTTTCCGCGCTGTCTTTACTCCGTGCGCCGGAGAACGAACAGCTTCGAGCTGTATGGGCAGCAAATACCGATGCCAACGGAAACTATCTTTGCGTCCTTGATGCCTATAAGCATTTGGCACCTGTTGGGACAGCAGGGGAGGTGTATCAAGCCTCAGCAGCAGGTTTGTTGGGAACGACCCGGGAATGGGTTTACGTGGAGAACGATGGCAAGCTGCGGCATATTGGAAATTTGAATCGGAGCATCCACATTCGCGGACACCAGGTTAATCTAGAGCAACTGGAGAAACACCTGCTGCAGATTTTCCAATTGGAGTCCTGCGTCATTACACCACAAACGGACGAAGCTGGAAAAGTCTCATATATAACCGCCTATGTGGTCGCAAACGCATCGAAGCCTTGGGAAGAAGGAGCACTAAAAAAGGCTGCAATCGAAATTCTTCCAGATTATACGCAGCCCCGTTTTTGGATTCCTATGGATCATATTCCTCTTCTGTTGGATGGTCAGCCTGATCTACAGGCTTTGCCAGAGCGGGGACAAGCAAGCGTATTCACTAAAACAGACGCCGTTTCTAAGAACCACGTCGTAGAAGATCAGCTCGTGAACATTTGGATGGATGTTCTGAATGTAACGGATATCAGCGATGACGATAACTTTTTTCAACTGGGTGGTGATTCACTAAAAGCGACGGTCATTCTGTCGAGAGTCAACAAGGAATTGGGTGTACACATTCCACTTAGCCACATTTTTGAGCTGCAAACGATTGGTGATCTGGCTACATATATTGCGAGTGGAACAAAGAAGACCTACAAACCGATTGTATCAGTGAAATCGCAAGCCTTCTATCCGGTATCTTCTTCCCAAAAGAGAATGTATGTGCTTGAACAGCTGGGAGCCGGAACGGCCTATCATGTACCCGGTCAGCTTTTCATAGAGGGAGATCTGGAGGTTCCCCGCTTCATTGAAGCCGTTAGGGAAGTTATTTTGCGTCATGAATCCTTTCGGACGTATTTCGATCTGGAAGATGGGGAAGTGGTACAAAAAGTTCGGGACACGATTCCATTCGACATTCCGTATACCCGGATTTCCAAGGAAGAAGCAAAACAGGTTCGGACCTTGTTTGTTCAGCCTTTTCATCTGGGAACAGCTCCTTTATTCCGCGCCGAACTGTACGAATTTATCGAAGGTGGCTTCAATCTGCTAGTGGATATGCATCACATCGTATCCGATGGTTTTTCCATGGCCGTGCTGCTGGATGAAATTATTCAACGGTATCAGGGTAGACAGCTTGCGAACATTCAGCTTCATTACAAAGACTTTGTTGCCTGGCAGAAGCAGCAGATCACTGACGACGCATTGCAAGCGCATGAATCATATTGGCTCCAGACCTTGAATGGCGAGCTTCCTGTACTAAATATGCCTACGGACTTTTCACGTCCACAAGCACAAAGCTTTGAAGGTGACAGCTTGACCGTCACCTTGGAATCCAAACTTACGAGCAGACTCTACAAATTGGCCCAAGATACCGAATCGACGATCTTTATGGTACTTTTGGCGGCTTATAATGTCCTGCTGGGCAAATATTCTGGCCAAGAGGACATTATCGTGGGTACACCTGTTGCCGGAAGACGGCATGTGGATACGCAAGCGATGATTGGCATGTTCGTCAATACGCTGGTTCTTCGCAATCAGCCGCAAGCTTCTTTAACGTTCCAATCCTTTTTGCAGGAGGTTAAGAAGAACTCGCTGCTGGCACTGGAGCATCAGGAATATCCGTTTGATGAGCTTGTAGACAAGCTGGAACTGGTACGCGACGTAAGTCGAAACCCGGTATTCGATACGATATTCAGTTTGCAAAATGTCGGCACGGATGTTTTGGAAACAGGAGGCATTCGTTTTAAACCAGAAGAATTCAACGCGGGTATATCCAAGGTAGATTTTTCATTGCATGTGACCGAGGAGAAAGAACGTTTGTCCTTCACTTTGGAGTATGGCACAAAGCTGTTTAAACCGGAGACCATCCGACGGCTGGCAGAGCATTATGTGCGAATTTTGGAAACGGTAACGCAGGATGTCAGGGTGCGGTTGGCCGATATTACGATCGTATCTGATGAAGAGAAGCAATTGCTGCTAACCGGATTTAATGATACCGTCGTACCTTTCCCGTACCATGAGACACTTCACGGGCAGTTTGAAAAACAAGTCCTACAGACGCCGGATCATATAGCATTGGTGTTCGGAAAGCAGCGTCTGACCTACCGGGAGTTGAACGAACGCGCGAACTCACTGGCACGGGTACTTCAAGTGCATGGTGTAGGACCCGATAAGCTAGTCGGTCTGATGGTGCAGCGTTCGGCGGAAATGATTATCGGTCTGCTCGCCGTGCTAAAAGCGGGTGGCGCTTATGTGCCTATCGACCCTGAATATCCGTCAGCCCGTATTGAATATATGCTGAGTGACAGTGAGGCTGCCGTACTCCTGACCAGTCGCGATCTGGTAGGAGAACATCATTATAGCGACAAAACCTTGTTTATCGAAGATGAGGAAGTATATCAAGGGGAAAGGACCAATCTGGAAGCCACTGCTCAGCCGGAGCATCTGGCTTACGTCATCTATACTTCTGGCTCAACCGGAAATCCGAAAGGAGTTATGCTCCAGCATCGCTCGGTGCTGAACTTTATTACAGGAATGCGTGAAGTGATCGACTTTGCAGGGAACAAAACGATTTTATCGCTAACCACCATTTCGTTCGATATTTTCGTTTTGGAAACGATTCTGCCGCTGCTGGGCGGAATGACCGTCGTGCTAGGCGACCGCCATCATCAGGTTGATCCTCAGACACTTGGAGAGCTGATTACTGCACATCATATTGACATGCTGCAAATGACGCCATCCCGGCTGCACATGCTGTTGAGTCATGAGGAAGGCTCCCGTGCGCTGCAAGGTGTACAGGAAATTATGGTTGGGGGAGAAGCACTTCCGCCCAGGCTGCTGGAGGCATTGCAGAATTTGAACGGTCCCCGCATTTATAACATGTACGGACCTACGGAAACGACGGTTTGGTCGGCAGTGCAGGAACTTACTCATGCCAAACAGATTGACATTGGACGCCCCATTGCGAATACGCACATTTATGTCCTGGATGCGCAGGACAGATTACAGCCAATCGGTATACCGGGCGAGCTATGCATTGCAGGGGAAGGGCTGGCCCGTGGCTATTGGAACCGCGAGGAGTTGACGGTGGAAAAATTTGTGGATAATCCATTTTCAACAGGAACACGAATGTACAGAACGGGTGACCTCGCTCGCTGGAAAGCAGATGGAAATCTGGAGTTTATCGGCCGAATCGACTATCAGGTGAAAGTACGGGGATTCCGGATCGAGCTGGGTGAGGTTGAAAATGCTTTGATGAGCCATTCTGCAATTCAAGAGGCAGTCGTCATTGTAAATCAAAACAAAGAGCAAGAATCCGTCTTGTGTGCCTACCTTGTATTGCATACAGAAGAAACACCAAGCTTAACGGTCATTCATGAACATGCCGCCAAGTTGCTTCCGTATTATTCGGTTCCGTCTTACTTCGTGTTTCTGGATCGGATACCGTTGACACCGAACGGAAAAACCGACCGAAAAGCATTGCCGGAGCCTGAAAAGCTATACCGACCGGATGTGGCCTATGTAGCGCCGCGAAATGATGTGGAAGAAGTTTTGGGCGCCGTGTGGCAAGATGTTTTGGGACGTGATCAGGTGGGCATTCAGGATAACTTCTTCCTGCTCGGAGGCGATTCCATCAAAGCAGTTCAGGTCATTGCACGCATGCGTCTTCACGGATATTCACTGGATATCCGACACGTACTGGAGCATCCGTCCATTGAAATTCTGAGCGGCTATACAGAAACACTGTCCCGTCCGATTGCGCAAGGCACGGTAGATGGAGAGGCGCCACTGACACCGATACAACGACATCTAATCGATTGGTTCGAACGGCATCCAGCATCCGTGGCACTTCCTGCCGCAATGTCGGTACTGCTGTTAGCAAAGTCGGGCTTTGACGAGCAGCCATTGCGAGCCGCATTGAAGAAAATCGTAGAACACCACGATGCTCTGCGCCTTGGCTTATTACAACAGGCTGACGGGACGGTCACGCAAGCTCACAAAGGACTGAATGAGGAGCTAATCACGCTGGAGGTGCTGTCGCTTACGGGAACGGAAAGCGAAGCACGCGGCCAATTGGAAGCTGAATGCCAACGCATCCAAAGCAGCCTGCGGCTGTTTGAAGGACCACGAGTTCGGGCAGGGCTTTTCCGTCTGGATAGCGGCGATCATCTTTTCCTTGCCGTAGACCCGCTAGTGGCTGATGCCATCTCATGGAATATTTTGCTCGAAGATTTGGCAACAGGCTACGGACAAGCTCTGGATGGGGAAGCGATTGTCTTGCCGGACAAAACGAACGCTTACCAAACGTGGGCAGAGCATCTTGAGCATTATGCAAATAGCAAAAAGCTGCTCAAGGAGCAGGACTATTGGAACAAGATAGAGTTGTCCGAGTGGGGAACGCTTCCCAAAGACCATGAAGTCATTACGGATTCTGGATCGGAGAGACAAACACATCGGCTCCAACTGCAATTATCAACAGCCGAAACCCGGCATCTGATGACACAGGTCAACCATGCCTACAATACCGTGCCGGAGGAAGTACTGCTCTCTGTGCTGGGTCAAACAGTGTCCGAATGGTCAGGGCAAGAACGGATTGCACTCTACGTGGAGAACCCTGGCCGAGAGCCGGGTGAAACAAATTCGCTGGATATCTCCAGAACGATGGGGCAATTTACGTCCGTGTATCCAGTTGTACTGGACATCAAATCTGCGGATGATATAGCGCTGTTGCTCAAGCGTGTGAAGGAGACCATTCGACAGGTTCCCAACCAGGGACTGGGCTACGGTGTATTAAAATATTTGACCGAAGTGAGCAATCCAACGAATTCCAAACGTTCCCGTCATCCGGAAATCGGTTTCCGTTATATAGACTCCCTACACCCGGAATCGGTTTATTTCTCAACATCGCCGCTGCAAGCTGAAATTGGGTCAGGTACCAAGGATGCGGTTAGTGGTTCATCTTATGCTCTTTATATGGATAGCCGCTTGGAAGACGGAAAATTAAGTATTCGTATATCCTATGACAGAAATGCATATGAAGAGCGCACGGTCAAACAACTTTTCTCTAGCTTTGAAACACACCTGTTGAACACCATTCGTCATTGCCTGGAACAGTCCGGTCAGGAACTGACACCAACAGACGTAGGGGCAGAGGATCTGGATCTGGAAGAGTTCGAAGAGATGAAGCATTTTTATGAAAGCCTATAATTATTCGCCCGAGGGGGAAATCCGATGAGTAAAAGGCTTGAAATCGAAAAAGTGGCCAATTTAACGCCTTTGCAGGAGGGGATGCTCTTTCATACAGTGATAGAGCCGGAATCACAGGCGTACTATGAGCAAGTACGAATGACCATCCGGGGTGAACTGAACCTGGAGGCTCTGCAAAAGAGCTTTCAGACCCTGGTACAGCGTCACGAAACGCTTCGTTCGAATATTTATCATAAAAGTGCCTCCCGCTCGCGGCTCATCGTGTTTAAGGAGCGAAATCCAACGCTTCGTTACGAGAATTTGATGAATATTCCCGAGGCGGAGCAAGCTGAAGCCATTCGCAGCTACGCAGACGCGGACCGGAACCATCGTTACGATCTGAGCAAGGATTTGCTCATTCGTCTGACTGTGCTTCAAACCCAAACGAACGCATATACGCTGCTTTTAAGCTTTCATCATATTATTATGGACGGCTGGTGCCTCGGCATCGTGATGGACGAGCTGTTCGCGGCTTATGAAGCACTGAAAGCGGGTAAGACCGTACAACTGCCAACACCGCAGCCCTACACTGGCTATGCCCGCTGGCTGGATAAGCAGGATAAGGAGGCGGCGAAGGAATACTGGCGGTCCATCCTGAACGGCTATGATCAGCCAGCCGTGCTGCCAACTCTGCCTGTAGCCGATCCGCTCCAGGCAGATACCGGGTACTTGCTGCATGAGCATAAAATAACACTTACGGATGAAACAACCCGTCAATTGCGGACGGTGGCTGAACGCAACGGAACAACCCTTAGCAGTCTGTTTCTGACTGCATGGGGAGTGGTGCTTGGAGGATACAACCAAAGTGAAGACGTCGTCTTCGGCACTGTTGTTTCCGGTCGACCACCGGAACTTGAAGGTGTTGAACAGATGTTGGGACTTTTCATTAACACCATACCGGTACGGATCAAATTGAATGCAGATCAGCCATTCTCAGGTCTGCTTCGTGAAGTGCAGCGCAGTGCGGTTCAATCACGGGCATATGACTATTTTTCACTCGCTGAAATACAGTCCCAGTCAGCGCTCAAGCAGCAACTCATGGATCATTTTGTTGTATTTGAAAACTACCCGCTGGAGGATATGGTTGGCCGGCCTGATCTGAAGGAACGGCTTGGATTCGTCGTGGAGGACGCTCAGCTGTCCGAAGAAACACCTTACCACTTCAACATCGAAGTGGAGGACGGAAAAGCGCTGAGCTTTATGCTGTCCTACAACAACTATGTCTACAGCGATGAAGCGATGACACGGTTAGCTGGACATTTGGAGCATACACTCGTTCAGATTGCACGTATACCAGAACTCCTGCTGCGGGACATTCGTTTGCTGACCGCTACAGAAGAGGCGGAGCTAATCAATGTATGGAGCGGACCGATTGCCGACTATCCTGCCGGAACGTTTCATGGAATATTTGAGGCGCAGGCAGAACGTATCCCGGAACAGACCGCTGTCATCTACGAAGATACCGCACTGACCTATCATGAGTTGAATGAGCAGGCCAATCTGCTTGCTCAAGCATTACAAAACCGTGGGGTTAAGCGTGAACATCTCGTCGCCGTGATGCTTGAGCGTTCAGCAGACATGATTATCGCTGTGTTAGGGATTATGAAGGCGGGAGCTGCCTACGTACCTGTCGATCCCACCTACCCGAAAGAGAGAATTGCTTACATGCTTCAGGACAGTATGGCTACGATTATGCTCACGCAGTTTTCCCTGACTGGACTATTGGCCGATGTGGATTTTGCGGGTGAAGTGCTGGACTTGCCAGCGTTACTTCAACAAGCTTCACTTCAACAAGCTTCACAAGCGGAGCATTCTCACCAACAAGCGCCTATCTACGTGCCTATCCATGATCCTGAGGCTTTGGCCTACGTCATTTACACATCGGGAACGACGGGCAACGCGAAAGGCGTGATGATCGAGCATCGCCATTACGTAAATACGGCGTGGGGCTATAGAGAAGCTCACCAGTTAAAAGAGTTTCCAGTTAAGCTCCTTCAGATTGCCAGTATGTCGTTCGATGTCTTTGCCGGTGATCTGGCCAAGACATTCTTGAACGGAGGCACCATGGTCATTTGCCCGCAGGATGTGCGCAACGATCCTCCAGCTTTGGCCCAGGTTCTCGAACAGCACGAAATTACGACGTTTGAAGTTCCGCCAGCTTTGTTGACGCTACTTATGGCCTACGTATATGAACACGGTACAGATGTCAGTGCCATGAAGTTGCTTACTACAGGCGCGGACAGCTTTGGCATTGAAAACTATCGGACGCTTTTGAATCGCTTCGGCGATACGATGCGCATCATAAATACCTACGGTGTAACCGAAGCGGCTATTGATTCCAGCTTTTATGAAGAAACAGTTGAACGTCTGCCTCCATCAGGTATCGTCCCGATTGGAAAAGCACTGCCAAATCATAAAGTATATATCGTGGATGAGGCTTTGCGGCCGCTCCCTATCGGCGTAGCCGGGGAGTTGTGCTTGGGCGGTGCTTCTGTGGCCCGCGGTTATTTGAACCGTCCTGACCTGACGACGGAGAAATTTGTACCGAATCCTTTTGTGAACGGAGAGCGTCTGTACCGCACCGGAGATCTGGCTCGCTGGCTGCCAGATGGCAACATTGATTTTCTCGGCCGGGTTGATTTTCAGGTGAAAATTCGTGGTTACCGGATCGAGCTTGGTGAAATTGAGTCGGCCTTACTCCAATTGGATGAGGTACGCCAAGCGGTGGTCACGGATAGAACGGATAAGACCGGACAAAAGTATTTGTGCGCCTACGTAGCAGGTACAACCGACAAATCCTTCTTGCGGACAGAGCTTGACAAGCAGTTGCCAAGCTATATGGTGCCTGCGCATATGATTGTGCTGGATCAATTGCCTTTGACCCATAACGGTAAAATTGATCGACGTGCGCTTCCAGAACCCGAAGATTTTGCGTTGACCGACGTCGAGTATGAAGCGCCGCAAAGCGAGCTGGAGCAGACACTCGCTTCCATCTGGGAGGAAGTCATTGGCGTTAAGCCGATTGGCCTGCGCAACAACTTTTTCGACCTTGGCGGGGATTCGATCAAGGCACTACAAATTATGGTCCGGTTGAATGCGAAGGGCCTCAAAATGGATATGAAGGATTTGTTCCGTCATCCGCAGATTGATTTGATCGCTCCTTATATTAAAGAAGTAACCCGGACCATCCCGCAGGGGGAAGTACAAGGTGTAGTGGAGCTGACACCGATCCAATGGGAATTTTTTGAGCATCATCGAACAGAACGTCACCATTATAATCAGGCTGTCATGCTCCAGAACGCCGAAAGATGGAACGAGACCTGGCTGAGAATCGCCATGGATAAGCTGACCACGCACCATGATGCCTTGCGTATGACCTTTGATGAGCGTGAAAAAGAACCTGTCGCCTATAACAGAGACACAGCCGAAGGTGAACGCTTCACATTGGAAAGCTACGATTTTTCACATGCTGACCAGCCTGAGGAAGAAATTGCGCAGCTTGCTGACGCGTTACAGAGCCGTTTTGATTTGCGCAACGGCCCGCTTGTGCGTTTGGCTTTATTCCGGCTACAGGAAGCCGATCATTTATTAATCGTCATTCATCATCTTGTCGTAGACGGTGTGTCATGGAGAATCCTGCTGGAAGACTTGGAAACAACTTACCAACAGTTAGCTAACGGTGAAAAGCTACAGCTCCCCGCCAAGACCGATTCCTACAAGGAATGGGCAATACGTTTGTCCGAGTACGCGCAAAGCGCACAGGCGCGTCAGGAAATAAACTATTGGAATGCGGTAGAAGCTCGTGAGATACACCCTCTGCCAAAAGATCATGAGGTTTCGGTTAGCCTCATCCGTGACGTACGCCAATCCGAAGTGACACTCAGCCAGGAAGAAACCGAAAACCTGTTGAAACACGTGCACCATGCCTACAATACCGAAATTAATGATATTTTACTGACGGCGCTAGGGTTAGCTTTTCATGAATGGAGCGGACATGCTGAAATTGCGGTTTATTTGGAAGGGCACGGCAGGGAGGAGTTCATCAAAGACATAGATGTTTCCCGCACAGTCGGCTGGTTTACGTCCGAGTATCCGTTTGTGATAGACGTGAGCAAGCCGGAAGACTTGGCCCATCAGATCAAGGTGGTTAAAGACAAGCTGCGGCGGTTGCCCAACAAGGGCGTAGGATACGGGATTTTACGCTATTTGTCCCCAAGGAACCAACAGGGCACGAAGACACTTTTTTTAGCCAAGGTCCCTGAAATCAGCTTTAACTACTTGGGGCAACTTGATGGGAAGGCTGGAGCAGATGCACCTTTGCGAATTTCGACGCTTTCTTCGTTTGTCGGTGCTGAAGTTAGTCCTCATGCCGAAAGAACATTTACCTTTGATATCAATGGTATGGTAATGGATGGAAAATTTCATCTTGTATTTGACTATAGCGGGCGTGAATATGAACCATCTACGGTGGAGCGGTTGACTACGGGATATAAAAAGCATTTGCTGGGGCTCATTCGCCATTGCTGCGCAAAGGAAACAACCGAGCAAAGTCCGACTGATTTCACATACGGGCAATTATCCATCGGAGAGTTTGAACATATGGCAAGTCGTTTGGCCGACAAGCTGTTGAACAATCTCAAATAAAGATGAACAAACCAACATGAAATTAAACATTCGTACGGTAAAGGAGAGGTGAATTTTGGCTCAGGTGAAAATTAAAGACCTCTATCCGCTTTCGCCAATGCAAGAGGGGATGCTGTTTCATTCCATATTGGATCAAAAGTCGGAGGCTTATTTTGAACAGACCGTCATCACCATTCAAGACATTTTGGACGCCAGCCTAATACAGCAAAGCTTGCAAAAGCTGGTCGACCGATACGATATTTTCCGCACCGTCTTTATGTATAAGGAAACCGAACGGCCTCTTCAGGTCGTTCTGGAACAACGGGAGGCCACTCCCATCCATGTTCAGAATTGGAGCGGACAGCCGGACGAAGAAAAAAAATCTCTTCTGGAATCTTTTCTAAAAAACGATCGACAAACAGGCTTTGATCTGGAAAAAGAGGTTCCGATTCGACTGGCTTTAATTCAATGGACAAAGGAAGACTCCAAGCTTATTTGGAGCTTTCCTCATATTGTGATGGATGGCTGGTGTATGGGTACAGTAGCCCAGGATTTCTTCGACATCTACATTTCCCTTCGGGACAACACGTCTTTAAAGCTAGGGCCAGTTTTTCCATTCAGCAGCTTTATCCAGTGGCTGGAGAGACAAGACAAGGAGGAAGCGGCCGCGTACTGGCAACGATATTTGCTTAATGTTGAAAATGAAACCGTCGTTCCCGGCTATACGCGGTCGTTTGATTCCTCCTATAAGGCAAAACAATTTACAAGCGTATGGGAAGAACGCCTGACCCAAGGCTTAGAGCATATTGCCAAGCAGTACCGTGTCACCGTTAGCACCGTATTTCAAACCCTTTGGGGCATTTTACTACAAACATACAATAACAGTAACGATGTCATTCTGGGTTCAGTTGTATCTGGCAGACCGGATGAAGTACCTGGTATAGAAAATATGGTCGGTTTGTTCATCAATACGATTCCGGTACGAATCATCAGCACCCCGGAACAACGGTTTTCGGATTTACTGGCGTCTGTGCAGGATTCCATGATGGAGTCCAATCGGTATTCCTATCTGTCACTAGCTGATATCCAGTCTCACACCTCATTAAAGCAAAATCTGATTGGTCATATTGTCGCATTTGAAAATTATCCGATTTCCGAGGATCTCATGAGTCTTGAGGAAGAATCAAAAACGATTCGCATCTCGGAAGTGGAGGAAATCGAGCAAACCAACTACGATCTGAACATTGTTGTCGTGCCTGGGCGCAAGCTTGAAATCAGATTTAGCTATAACGAGCTAACCTATGACTCAAACATGATCCAGCTTATCGCCAGCCATCTCAGCCAAGCCATGGAGCAGGTCCTTCTTAACCCGGATATATCCGTTAAGGACCTGGATTTTCTGACGACAGAGGAGAGACAGTGGCTCTTGTTCGATTTTAATGATACCCGGACATTGTACCCTGCTGAGCATACAATCCATCACTGTTTTGAGGAACAGGCAGAAAAGACACCGGAAGCGGTGGCCATTGCATTTGAAAATCGAGAGCTGACCTACAGGGAATTAAATATAAAGGCTAATCAGTTGGCCTCCAAGCTGCGGAAGCTGGGCGTTCAGCCAGATACCATTGTAGCTATCCTGACCGAACGATCACCCGAAATGATTATTGGGGTGCTAGGTATTTTAAAAGCTGGAGCAGCTTATTTGCCGATAGATCCCTCCTACCCGCAAGACCGTATTACATTTATGCTCCAGGATAGCCGCAGCGATATTTTACTTACATTATCAGGCAGTGGGGGCCAAACAACTGGATTCGAATTTTCCGGCACTGTGCTGGATTTAGGTGATATCGACTCTTATGATACCGACGTCTTCACCAGTTCCAATCGATCAGCAACAGCAGATCATTTGGCGTATGTGATGTACACCTCCGGCTCCACGGGTCGTCCTAAGGGAGTCATGATTGAGCATCGAAATGTCATACGACTGGTCAAAAATACAAATTACGTACAATTCGCTGAGAACGACCGCATTCTAATGACCGGAGCTTTAGTATTTGATGCCTGTACCTTTGAAATTTGGGGAGCTTTGCTCAATGGTCTACGTTTGTATATCGTGCCGGAAACCATCATTTTAAATGCTGTGAAGCTGGGTACTGCTCTCGAGCAAAATCACATTACGACGATGTGGCTGACATCACCATTGTTCAATCAACTTGCTCAGCAAAAGCCTGAACTATTTTCCCCTCTCAAATACTTGCTAGTAGGGGGAGATGTGCTTTCACCTGCAATCATCGCTCACGTTAGAGAGAAATGTCCTGGCTTGACGATCATTAATGGCTATGGCCCGACAGAGAATACCACATTCTCGTGCTGTTTTCCGATTGAAAAGGAGTATAGTAACATTCCGATCGGGCGGCCAATCGGAAATTCCACTGCCTATATATTGGATTCTTCAAACAGATTGCTGCCTATCGGGGCTCAAGGAGAAATTTGTGTGGGTGGCGATGGTCTGGCGCGCGGATATCTGAACAGAGATGAGCTGACTCGGGAAAAATTTGTCCTTAATCCGTTCATTCCCGGTGAAAGGATGTACCGGACAGGTGATCTGGGCAGATGGCTGCCAGACGGTAATCTGGAGTATCTCGGACGAATCGACCAACAGGTTAAAATCCGCGGCTATCGAATCGAGCTTGGGGAAATAGAAACCAGGCTCATGAGACATGATGCCATTCATGGAGTACATGTTGCCGTAAGAGCTACGAATGATGGTCAAAAAACACTCTGTGCTTACATTGCAACCGATGCAGTTCTGACTATAAGTGAGATGAAAGCCCATTTGGCGGGGCAATTGCCAGACTACATGATTCCTGCCCAATATGTATTTCTGCCGTCGCTTCCTTTGAACACGAATGGAAAGATTGATCGGCAAGCGCTTCCTAAGCCGGAATCGATCAGTAGTTCCCAGCTAGAATACACGGCCCCCAGAAATGAAGTAGAGCAGCAACTGGCGAACCTGTGGCAAACGGTGCTTGGAGTCGAAAAGGTCGGTATTGACGACAGCTTTTTCGAGCTTGGAGGGCACTCTTTAAAAGCCATCCAGCTGGTATCCCAAGCACAGGAATTGAACATCCCGTTGGATATACATCAATTGCTTCAATATCAGACGATTCGTAGCTTGTACGATCTTCTGCAACGCGGGGAAGAGGGGGCAGAGGAAACAAGCAAACTTATAGCCGACTCTCAGGAGGCCGGGCGGATTATCGGAGAGGCCTTTGGTGCTCATGCCTTGCTTCGAACCGTGTCTGGTGCTCAACAAGACTATCTGTTCCTGCAACTAGAGCCTTTCCATGCAGAACAGGTTCAGGACATTACAGAATTTATTCAATCCCGCATACACCCCGAGCTGCATCCCCATTATATTATTCCATGGGGCATAGACGAGCCCTATCGGGTTTGCGGAATTCCCGTGACAGATGACTTCGAGCCGACAAACCCTGAACAAGAAGCCTTCATCCAACATCGGGCAGAAGAATTGGAGGACAATATTGCTGACTTAAATACGGAATGGAGTACCCATATACTGGCTCCGGACACGATTGGACAATACCCGCTTGCTCCTGTACAGCTCTATCATTTGCAGCATCCTGTCGGGTCAGGCATGTCTATCCGGTTGGACAGCTATTTGAACATCCCACGATTGACCGCCGCTATTCTACGACTAATTCATCGTCATGAGTTGCTGCGAAGTGTCATTGTGAAGTCAGATGAAACGTGGACCTGGGGGCTTAAACCAGCACCAGAGCATATCAGCTTGCCTATGGTGGATCTTTCGGGATATCCGGTATATATGCAGCAGAGGCTCCTTTCTTACATGATACCGCAGCTTTATGAGGAACCGTATGAGCAGACACATGCTTTACAATATCGTATTGTCCTGATTCGCTTAAACTTGCGGGAGCAACTGCTTCTGCTGCCATGCTCACATATTATTTTTGATGCTACCAGCGGTGGCATTTTGCGGAGACAGCTTCTTGACGAATATCACCATCCCCAGCAGGCACCACAGCAAATAGAAGCCAATCATTATCGGGATTATGTGGAGCATATCCGTCAAGGCCCTCAAGGCATCAGTGATCAGCAAATGAACCAGCAATTCAGGCTTCAGGTGTTTGGCGAAAATAACGATCTTATTCAGGCCCTAACGCAAAATCGTAACCATGCAGTATCTACCAAGTATCATTGGAGATTGGATGTAAGCCACACTCCAGAGCCGGGGCAATCTGCGAACATGTGGAGTCTTTCACTACAGATGGCTTACCAATTTTTCAGCACCTATTTTCATATTTCCGAGGTTCCGCTATGGATGACAAATTACGGAAGACAGTATGGTGATCAGAACTATTTTGGAACGGTGGGCGAATGTATTGATCATATTCCCGTTGTACTTCAGGAAGACGACATCGTAGCTCGTGAAAAGGGCATCCTTGCACAATTGGACTCGGCTGCACGCCATCATTTGAATTTTTTTAATCTAATGATCAACGCAGATATGGAGGAGGCTTATCCCGATTCCAGCCGTATCTTGAAAAAGGGGCTTGAACAATTGCCTGTCGTTTTCAATTATTTGGGGGAGAGCAGAGAAGACTCGGCACTTTTTGACCAAATGGATGCAGATGGAGAAAAATTGAGCGTCAATGAAGCCATTTTTTTCGAGATACAGCATGTCGACAAAGTTCTGGAGATTTCTCTGATCCTTCCGTATGAAGAGGACCGACAGTATATCCATCAAATCTTCCAGACTGCTAGTGACAGGCTTTTAAACGCTTTGACCATTTCGCAGTAAGGAGATGAAGATGTGAATCAATTGTTTAAGGATAGTCGTTTTATCCGTTTCTTTGCTTCCCGTACTTCTGCCAATATCGCGGACAGCATTTATTCCATCGTCCTGCTGTATTTTGTACAGCAATCAACGCAATCGGTGGCGATGACCAGCTTTACGTATACAGCCGTATCTGCGGCGTCGATTTTCAGCTTTCTCGTGGGTCCTTTAGTGGACCGTTATTCACCGCCTTTGTTGGCCAGCATCGCCTTGTTTACGCAGGCTTTGCTTATTTTGGCCGTCCCGTTTCTCATTCAGGATGGAATGGTTAATCTGGTCGCTATCCTTGTTATTGTGTTTATTGCATCCTGCTTCTCCACACTGTTTTATCCGGCCAACAGTAAAATGCTGCCGCAACTGGTAGGCTCGCCGGATTTGATTGTCCGGGCGAATTCCATGATTTCGTCGACGGATCAGGTTATTAATATCGCCGGATATCTGGCCGGAGCCTCGCTCATCATCGCAATGGGGATGAAAAATACGTTTTTTCTAGCCAGCGCGATGCTGTTTCTGTCAGGCTTTGTGTACGTCAGGCTCAACAAGCAAATCGATGCTCCTGCGGTGGAAGACACTAACGGGAGGGGTTCACTGAAGCTGGGGTACTATCTGAAGGAGTTGAAAGAAGGGTATCTTTTTGTAAAACGGCACACCTTCCTGAGAATTATGCTTCCGTTCTTTGCTCTGACGAACTTTTCGATGGCGATCTTGGTAATTGCCATGCCTTCCATCGCTGTATCCTATGGCTCACCGATCTATTACAGCTTGCTCTATGTAGCCTATTTTATCGGTATTTTTATCGGTTCCTTTCTGGTCAGTGTATTGAAAAAGAACGGCATTACCATTGCGGTTTCCTGGGTGGCTATGGGGCTGGCAATCTATGTGTTTTCCATTGTGCCGGAGATGTGGATGAAGCTGCTGGCAGCTCTGTTATTAGGCGTTTTTACAGGCATCATCAATGTACTGCAAACGTCTTTGATTCAAATTATTACACCACTGCCGTTACTGGGACGTGTTACAGCCTTTCTAAACACCTTGTCGAGCGCGGCTCTGCCATTAGGGGCCTTGATTGGAGGGGCGTTAACTTTACGGTTTGCTTTGAGTGAGGTCCTATTTTTCAGCGGACTGATTACTGCATTGTGCGGATTGGTTATGTTCCTGGTCAAGGATATTCGCCAGTTTGAGATTCCATCAGGAGAGATTGGAGCAGTAGCCCCTTCCCACAATTCATAAGCCACGCATGTAAAATGTCAGGTCCTCATCACAGGGCCTGGCATTTTTAGTATGTCTGGCTTCGCCGCGTTGAGGCTGATTATTTTGGTGCTGGTGTTGGAGCGCCGTTTATGGTTATCATAGACGAAGGTATAAATCTATCGTTACATTCGGATACAAGAGGAGATACGAGATGGCTGACCCTTTAAAAAATATATACACAGAGGATTTTCTTCGCCTTTTCGGTGAAAGAGTACAAACTGCTTATAGCTCGTTTGATACCCAAGGATTTATCCTTCAAGTTATGGACGAGACGTGGAATGAGCTGGAGCTAAAAGCCCGGATGCGACGGATTTCACTAACATTGGGAACGTTCTTGCCAAGTCGTTATGAAGAAGCCTTGGCTGTCCTTTTTGCTATAGACGAGCATTGCAGCGGTTTTCCGTACTTATTCTTCCCGGACTTTGTGGAGGTGTATGGACAGGGGGAGGAGCATTGGACACTTTCCATGGAGGCACTGGAACGCTTCACACAGAAGTCATCTGCGGAGTTTGCCGTGAGATCTTTCCTGTTGCGTGAACCGGAACGGATGATGCGCCAGATGACAGCCTGGGCAGGACACCACAGCGAGCACGTCCGCCGTCTTGCCAGCGAAGGCTGTCGTCCAAGATTACCCTGGGGGCAGGCGCTGCCCATGTTTAAACGCGATCCTGCACCGGTATTGGCCGTGCTGGAATTGTTGAAAGCCGATCCGTCACTGTATGTACGTAAAAGTGTAGCCAACAATCTGAACGATATCGCCAAGGACCACCCCGATACGGTTATAGCAACGGCTAAGCGGTGGAAAGGCACACATCCTGATACGGACTGGATTGTCCGTCATGGCTGCCGGACTTTAATCCGTAAGTCCAGCCCCGAGGTGATGGCACTGTTCGGTTATGCCGAAGAAACGAACGGATCACCCTTAGTCACCGAAGCGTCTTTTACTGCCGATCCGGCTGTGTTAAAGCTCGGTGATAGCTGTGAGCTGAGCTATGCGCTTCAACTTCGGCAAGGTGACCCGGTGCGAGTCCGCATCGAATACGGTATCGACTTTGTAAAGGCGAGAGGACAAGTCTCGCGTAAATTATTTCTGCTTTCCGACAAAACCGTTCCCGGAGGAACCCGTCTTACAGGTGTGCGGACACACCATTTTGCAGACCTGACGACCCGTCGCCATTACCCGGGCGCACACCGTATTGTACTGCTTGTGAATGGACAAGAAGCCGCATCTACAGTAGCGGAGCTCCAGTTGTAAGCTCTATAGCAGGTAAGAAAAAGAGTCTGAAACGAGGCTCTTTTTTTGTCGTTCGCTTCTAGAGACTTTATCTTTCACCCAAAAAATGATTCTGGTATTAGAACCTGGTACTAAGACGTGCTATACTACAATAAGATCATGGCTCTCATTTTATGTATAAAGGGGAAGATACAATTTGGCAGATCAGAAGCAATGGCTTGCGCCTGAATATTACAATATGACTTCGGAAATGGAACACCATGATGCTGATAAAACAGCACTCAAGTGGTTGAGCGAAACTGGAGAATACGAGGAGATCACCTACGGAGAGCTGTTGAAAAAGGCCAATCGACTGGCCGGTGGACTCACAAGTCTGGGATTTAACAAAGGAGACAGAGTCCTGGTCGTAGTACCACGGCGTATTATTGCGTATGTGATTTATCTGGCGTGCTTGAAGCTGGGACTTGCCGTTATTCCTTCTTCGGAGATGCTGCGGGCTAAGGATATTGCGTATCGTCTTCGCCATTCACAAGCGCGAGGGATCATTGCCTGGACCGGTGTAACCGGGGAAGTGGACAAAATAACTGATGATTTGCCTGCCCTGGATTATCGGATCATGGTTTCCCGTGACAACACGGCATCTGCACCCGGCTGGCTTGTTCTGGATGAACTGATGAGCGGGCAGGACGATACTTTTGAAGCTGTGAAGACACATCGGGATGACATGGCGATCCTGGCCTATACCTCGGGTACTACAGGGAATCCTAAAGGTGTCGTACATAGCCATGGCTGGGGGTATGCTCATCTGCGTATAACATCCCCATGGCTGGATATCCAAGCTTCAGATGTAGTATGGGCTACAGCAGCACCGGGATGGCAAAAATGGATTTGGAGTCCGTTTTTATCCGTACTGGGGAATGGAGCGACCGGATTCATATACAATGGTCCGTTTCGTCCGGGTCGCTATTTACAGCTCCTGCAGGAGTATGGGATTCAGGTATTATGCTGCACGCCTACGGAATATCGGATTATGGCCAAGACGGATGGCATGGATCAGTACAATCTGTCCCAATTGCGCAGCGCAGTTTCCGCAGGAGAACCTCTCAATCAGGAGGTCATTAACAAGTTTCAGGAGCAGTTCAACATTACGATTCGTGACGGTTATGGGCAGACGGAGAGCACATTAATTATTGGTAACTTGAAGGACGTACCTCTGCGTACAGGCTCGATGGGTAAATCCATTGCCCCAGGACTTGTTGAGGTCATAGACGAGGATGGCATTCCGCTGCCGCCGGGTCAAGTCGGTGATATTGCAGTACGTGCTGATCTTCCGGCATTATTCCATACGTATTACCTTGATCCGGAACGAAAAGCAATGAGTATCCAGGGTGACTATTTTGTGACAGGAGATCGGGCGCGTAAAGACGAGGATGGATATTTCTGGTTTGAAGGACGCGGTGATGATATCATTATCAGCTCCGGTTATACTATTGGCCCTTTTGAAGTAGAAGAAGCGCTTATGAAGCATGACTCCGTACAGGAATGTGCTGTCGTAGCAAGTCCTGACCCAATACGTGGGCATGTCGTTAAGGCCTACATTGTACTTAAAGCTGGAATAGAAGGATCACCTGAGCTGGTCAAGGCGCTGCAGCAGCATGTTAAAGAATGGACTGCACCTTATAAGTATCCACGAAAAATAGAGTTTATTCAGGAGCTTCCCAAAACCAGCTCGG
This sequence comes from Paenibacillus kribbensis, assembly GCF_001705305.1. Taxonomy (GTDB): domain Bacteria; phylum Bacillota; class Bacilli; order Paenibacillales; family Paenibacillaceae; genus Paenibacillus; species Paenibacillus kribbensis_B. The sequence goes on along the minus strand of NZ_MCBP01000006.1, from coordinate 127,015 downwards.
GCAAAATTCGAAGAGTGGCGCTGCGTGAATTGGAGAAGCAAGCCATACTGTAATGATAAGGATTTAAATTCGATGAAACGGAACAGGAGCGTGGAAAAATGAGTACATTTGAAACATTGCTGGAGCAATATGCAGAGCTTGTCGTGAGAGTAGGCGTCAATATTCAGCCCGGACAGGTATTTTTGGTTACAGCACCGCTGGAAACTATTGATTTTACGCGCTTGATTGTCAGCAAAGCCTATGAAGCAGGCGCCAAATACGTGCAAGTTGAGTTTGAGGATGATCACATTACGCGCAGTCGTTTTGAACATGGTGACGATACCTGCTTTGATTATTACCCGGCCTGGAAGGCGGAAATGATGGAAAAACTCGCCGAAGAGGGTGGAGCGACGCTAACCATTAAGGTACCGAATCCCGATCTGTATCAAGGCATTGATCCGCAAAAGGTTTCGCGTGCGACGAAGGCGGCAATCACGGTGAGAGAAGGCTTTTCCCATTATACCCGGAATCATAAAATTAGCTGGTGTCTGATTAAAGCGCCAACAAAGGCTTGGGCCGATAAAGTGTTTGCCGATGTGGCAGAAGAGGATCGCATTCGTGTCATGTGGGATACGATTTTCCAAATGAACCGTGTAGACGGCTCTGATCCTGTTCAAAATTGGCAGGAGCACTTGAAGAATCTCGAACAGCTGCAAAACAAGCTGAATCATAAAAAGTATAAAAGCCTGCACTACCGCGCACCCGGAACAGATTTGAAAATTGAACTAGCCGATGGGCATATTTGGCGCAGTGGTGGTGGTGAGAACGAACGTGGAGATTATTTTGTGGCAAATATGCCCACAGAGGAAGTGTTCACGATGCCTAAGCGTACAGGTGTGAACGGTCATGTCACCAGCACCATGCCGCTAAATCTGAACGGGCAGCTGGTGGATCGTATTACATTTACCTTTAAGGACGGCAAAGTCACCGAGTATACAGCGGAATCTGGAGAGCAGCATCTGACTCATTTGCTCGCTACGGATGAAGGGGCAAGCTATTTGGGTGAAGTTGCACTGGTTCCGCACGATTCACCGATTTCCAATCTCAATCGTATTTTTTACAATACAGGTATAGACGAAAATGCCTCCTGTCACTTGGCTCTGGGTAGTGCGTATCCTTTTAATATGGAAAAAGGAACACAAATGAGCCGGGAGGAATTGCTGAAGAACGGTGCCAATGTCAGCCTGACTCATGTTGATTTTATGATCGGTTCAGCCGAGTTGGATATTGATGGCGAGCTGCAAGACGGAAGTAAAGAAGCTGTGTTTCGCAAAGGAAATTGGGCCATCTAGCTTTTTTTCAATCTCCATTCAAATAACCCGCAAACGATCCAATTCGTTTTGCGGGTTTTTCTATATCCCAAATGTCAAACTGTCCCTTGCATAGCGAAATCTAAAGTGCTAAACTTAATTAAAACATTGTTTAAAACGTTGTTTTAATTATTGTTTTATATAATGTTTGATTAAGAAATTCAGTTCCTTTCATCCGCTCTCATCGGACTAAATAAGAGGAGGAGAAGCATGAATCAGGCAGACAAAAAACAGCAAACCAAAGAAAAAATATTACAGGCTGCGCTGGAAGTCATTAAAAAGGAAGGCTTCGAGGCGGTTACCATCAGAAAAATTGCTGACCTATCGGCCACTAATATTTCTCTAGTTAATTATTATTTTGGTTCCAAGGAAAATCTGCTGAGTGAAGCTATTGAAGTCATATTAAGTGGCTTTCAGCACACATTTTCTATTTTGGACAATACAGTGATACCACCTCAAGATAGACTGAAACAATTTTTGTATGATTATTTGCAGGTCATTCGCCAATATCCGGAGCTTCTATCGCGAATTATTGCTATGGGCAGCACCCCCTTTACATCTCAGCAGGAATACGGAAGGTTTTTAAGTATGATGGGATTTCCAAAGGTTCAGAGTACGATTAAGGAGCTGACAGGTGAACAACGACCAGAACAATTGTTAGCGATGATGCTGCAAATATTCGGAGCGATTTTTCTGCCTGCGCTGATGAGCCCGATTCTTGAATCCGGAGCAGTAGCGAAAGTACCGTCAATAGAGGAACAATTAAACCTGCTGTTTGAAAGATATTTTGATAAACAATAAATGACTGGAGTGACTACTATGCATTTTCTGAGAAGATATTGGCAAGATGCGGGGGCTGTAGTCGGTGTGATTGTATGTATTGGCTTACTTATGAACAGGACTATCCTCTCAGATATAACGGGGATACTCTGGCTAAGCTTTGTAGCTATACTGTTTCATCAATTTGAGGAGTACCGCTGGCCTGGATATTTCCCCGGTTTATTTAATAGCACTATGTTTAAAAGTGAAGCACCGGATCATTATCCTTTAAACACCCATTCAGCCATGATTATTAATGTGGCGATTGCCTATATATTTTATTTGCTCCCTGTATGTTTACCACAAGTAATCTGGCTTGGACTTGCACCAGTTTTTATGGGATTCTTCCAGGTCGTCTGGCACGGCATTGTTGTCAATATCAAAGCAAAAACCTTATATAATCCTGGCTTGTTCACAGCGCTCCTCATCCACGTTCCAGTCGGAATTTGGTATATTCATGATGTTGTGAAGCGCGACATGTCAACCGGAATGGACTGGGTATTGGGAACGATCTACTTTATCCTTGCTGTATATGTTTTTATTATTAAAGGGAATATATGGTTGAAAAAGAAGGACTCTCCTTACTCTTTTTCTAAACAACAATTAGGAGCTTATGATCGTAAATAGTGTCTGCAAGGGAGTCGTTTCCGTTACAATTAGGGAAGCGGCTTTTTACAATCCGTTGCATTTTTATGGCATGCTGTTTATACTGGTATCAGTAATTGATTAATCACTTATCAAAACCTGTGATAAATAAAAGGATGAAGATGTCATGGCAAAAACTACATCAGTATCAATAAATCGTCAAAATGAAATCATATCCGCTGCTATTGAAGTGTTTGCGGAGATGGGCTACTATCGGGCTACAACAGCCAAAGTGGCAGAACGGGCCAGCATTTCCCAGCCGTATGTTTTCCGTTTTTTTGCTACCAAGGAAGCATTGCTTGTCGAAGCCCTGAAGGTTTCCTTTGCACGCATTCTAGAATCTTTCCAACAGGTCATTCATTCGTCCCCGTCTGAACAGCTAGAGCAGGAGTTGATTGCGGCTTATTCGCACATTATGGTGGAATACCGCAATGAAATACTTTTACAAATGCAGGCGCAGACAATCGGGGAGGATGTGGTTGTGAGCGTGATGCAGCAGGGATTCCGTGAAATTCAATCGACCGTGTACGATGCTTTTCGACATGCTGGTATTGAACATGCATCGCAAAGAACAATGCTCTTTCTTGCCAGAGGGATGCTCTGTAATATCTCAATGTCTCTGGATCTGCCGGAACTGATGAAAATAGACGATTAATTTTTGTTTATGCAATAAGAGTTGCCGCCTTTGCGCGGCTTTTTTCTTTTGCTTGTGAGTATAAAGCGCCAAACAGGTTGACAATGGAAGCAAGCTTCGTTATCTTTATACATATAGGGGTATATGTATATAACAATTTGAATCAATACCCATTCAAAAAAACAAGTGGAGGTATAAACAATGTCATCCAATAACATTCAAGCAGACTATATTCTCAATTGCAAAGGGTTAGCTTGTCCCATGCCTATTGTAAAAACAAAACGGGCTATGAATGAGCTTAATGCAGGCCAGGTTATGGAAGTTCAAGCGACTGACAAGGGTTCATTAGCGGATTTTCAGAGCTGGGCTCAGAGCACCGGGCATCAATATTTAGGCACACATCATAATGGGGATGTAATGCATCATTATCTGCGCAAAGCGAATCCTGCTGAAGTGAAGGTAGAACAAATAGTTCCTCTAACGATGAGCCACACAGAGCTGCAGACGAAATTATCTGGAAAGGAGAACATATTACTGATGGATGTTCGGGAACCCTCAGAATTTGCACTTAAACATATTCCTGGATCAAAATCCATCCCTCTCGGAGAACTGGAAAACAGGCTCGACGAGCTGAACCTGGATGAGGAAATCGCAGTGATTTGCCAAGCTGGGGCTCGCAGTGAAAGAGCTTGCCAGTTATTGACAGGCAAAGGCGCTAAAAACGTCAAATCTGTGCTTTTAGGCATATCCGAATGGGGAGGAGAGACTGAGGGGAGCCAATCCATATGATTACAGCAGCAGGAAATGTTGTAATGAATCAGGAGTATGTCCAACCCAAAACAACGATCGTATTATTCAGTGGGGAGTTGGATAAGGCGATTGCAGCATTCATTATTGCGAATGGGGCAGCAGCATATGACCATGAAGTAACCATCTTTTTTACGTTTTGGGGTCTAAACATGCTACGTAAGGATGAACTTGTACGAACGAAAAAGGGATTTCTTGAAAAAGCCTTTGGCTGGATGATGCCCCGCGGCCCGCAAAAGCTTGCACTGTCCAAAATGAATTTTGCAGGACTCGGTCCACAGATGATTAAGCATGTCATGAAAAAGCACAATGCGCTATCCCTTCCACAGCTTATAGAGCTGGCGCGAGAGCAGGGGATCAAACTCATAGCCTGTACCATGACAATGGATCTCTTAGGACTGCAGCAAGCAGAGCTAATCGACGGTTTGGAATATGCCGGAGTAGGCGCCTACTTGGGGGAGGCTTCACAAGGGAAGGTAAATCTATTTATCTAGGGTGTGCTATATATTTTTTTGGTTTATAATATACCTATACATGTATGTGGTAAATCAAAAAAAGGAGTGCATACTTATGGATTACAATTACAGTGATGAACTGAAAACACGCTTGAGAAGGATTGAAGGACAGGTGCGTGGGGTACTTCGTTTGATGGATGAAGGAAAATCATGCAAGGATGTAGTCAGCCAGCTATCTGCGGTACGCAACGCATCAGATAAAGCAATTGCGCAAATTGTGGCAGAGAATCTGCAGCGTTGTATATTGGAAGAGCAAGAGGCTGGAGGAGATACGGATAAGCTGGTTAAAGAAGCGATCCAACTGCTTGTGAAAAGCCGCTAATTATTTAAAAGTGTAGAGTTCTTTAAAGCATTTAAGCAATACATTATATGACGATAACGAAAGTATGGATTCCATACTTTCGTTTTTTTTTCGCCTCTGCACTGTAATTGTTTGCTAAGCAACTATGGAATAGATCTATTTTTTCTTGCTTGTTTATAAATGATATTAAAAAGCTCATTGTAATTCCGATCTTTATTTGAAGAGGAGAAGAGAATGTTAAGTTGTCTGGCCACCCCTTCGCAAATGCTCCATCTAATACGCGAGTTTTGACATTCGTCCAGAATAAAGTCGACTAACTCTTGTTCTTCAGAAGCCCGATCCGTATCTTCAGCACTTAATAGCTTTCTAATATGCCCTACAACTACCTCTTGATCTTCATCGTTCTTTTGAATATTAAACGGAAAAAGAACCTGTTGATGGTGCTTGGTTACTTCTATATTTTTTTCTAACCGAAGTATATTGTAAGCCAGTATATCAGAACTATTCGTATTAAAATTCATTTGCCTCGAGTATCTGAACTGGTATCCGATTCCTCCAATAAAATGAGTGGATAAATCCATAGCGCTGGCTTCAATTGCAACACCATAAACCTCAATTAAACGTCTGGCTAACCAGTTTAACTCTTTATAGTGGCTTGTTTCCATATATTTCCTTAATGCTTCGTCATTCTCGGCCATCGAAATATTGTACAGCTCCAGGATATTTTCACGGCTATAAATAGTGTGCTTTAGTCCCAACTGAGAATATAAAATTTCCTTGCTATGAGAATCGCCCTCTGCCAGTAACTGTTTTTGCTGCTCTTCTACTTTTCCGTCGACATTTTGAATAATACTAAGTATCAGTTGAGATTTAGAAGAAAAATAATTATAAAAAGTGCCTTTCGAGACACCCGACTTCTCCAATATATCCTGGATAGAAGTATGATGATAACCGATGTTACGGAATAAGGACTTTGCAGCTTCAATGATATGCTCTTTTTTGGTCATGTTTCTTGTTCCCCTATAAAACAAATTGACAGTCATTTTATATCGCTTTATTATAACATTAAAATAAATAAACTTAAGTACAAAAAAATATACATAAGTACATTTTTTCTATACACTTCAAGGAACCACCTTATGAAGAAAGAAGAGGACAATCATCGTGTATAACATGGAACAGGAATTTATCAATGCGCAGCGAGGTAATCGTGAGTCGTTTATTCAGTTATACCGGAGACTGGAGATTGAACTGTACGGTTTGGCAAAGTGTATTGTCAGCCATGACGAAGATTTTATGATTGCTTTTCAAAACACGATCCTTCAAGTCTATACAATCATTAATACTTTTCGAGAACCAGAGCATTTCAAAACACAAGTAATCCGTATCTTGATTGACGAATGTAATCAACTTATGCACGGCAGGGGAACAACGGATGCAATTGTAGAATCACGCAATGATTTCAAAGAAACTATTCACGTTGCAAGCGTTCAAAGACTGAATTTGCGAGATGCAGTCAATCAACTGGAGAAGGATTTTCGGATCGTAATTCACCTTTTTTATTTTCAAAATTGTTCGATCAAACAAATTGCCTATGTACTTCATATTGAGGAAGCTGAAGTTAAAATACGACTGCGCAAAGCACGAGAACGATTAGCAGAATGGATTAATGAAAATAACTAGGATGCTAAAGCCCAATTACCCCTCCAACTGGTTGCGGTAGTTGGTAGGAGAACAGCCGATTATTTTTTTTGAACAATCTTGAAAAATAATAGGGATCTTGGAAGCCAAGTGCTGCGGCGATTTCTTTAATAGAGTCACTTGTTATAGTAGACTTATTAATTGACCGATGTAATGCCGGGAATACTTACATTAGTCCTATTAATTATTACATATGATGGAACAAATACCTATTCATCTCTATTATTTTATTGTATAATTTAGAAATGTAAGGCAATAAAATCCTCTGGGCAAGCTGCCCGTCTATCGAGACTTCTGCAAACAGGGATTTCTTCAACTCCAAGATTCAAAGAGGATTCTACACAATCAGAACAATGGGGAGAGGATTCAGATGGAAATGCACAGTAAATCGGATGTTAGAGATTGGTTTCCAAGCGAGGATGGAAATTTGTTACAACGAAAACGGATAATGAAATTGATCGAGCAAATGATTAGCGGCGTAGATGAGTTGAAGAACCCCGAGGCTGTCAATCTCAAAGGAGAGAAACGGCGGGATGGGGATTTTTACGGTCAATTGGTTGCACAAAGTCAGATTCCCTATGAAGGTGCTCCTCTGAAGGAGGTGAACGCAGAGCTATTGCAGTTGCTGCACGGACATCCTTACCATACAAAGTACTTTTTTACGAATATACTGCCAATGGCCTCCATTCCCGGAATATTGGGCATGTTGTCCGCGATGCTGGTGAACGGCAACAATCTTTGGGATGTTTACGGGCCTGCCGGAGCCGAGGCCGAGGTCAGAGTAATGGCGATGATGTCCAAGCTGGTAGGCTATGATGCCGGGACAAGTGGGGGCTATACCACCTGGGGAGGTCAGGGCGCCATATTTTCCGGATTGCGGATTGCCATTGCCAAATATGACCCGAATGCGCTAAAGCACGGGGTTCCGGACAACTTGTATGCCTTTTGCTCGGAATTGGCTCATTACAGCCTGTTCAAGTCGATGGAAGCGTCCGGGATCGGCAGTGATCACCTCATCAAAGTAAAAGCTTTATCCGACAGTTCTATGGATGTGGCTGATTTGAGATGTAAAATAGCGGCGGTCGCTGTAGGCGGAGGTGTGCCTGTGTATATAGTGGCAACAACAGGGACAACAGATGCCATGGGTATTGACGATATCCTCCAAATCCGTACCGTTGCGGAGGAATTTTCGGAGCGATTCGGGCTGCCGTGCCCGCATATCCATGCAGATTCGGCTCTAGGCGGCTTTTTTGCCGTCTTCAACGATTACGACCTGGAAAAGAACACGCACCAATTCAGCCCGGGCGTCATCGGGATGCTGACTTCTATTCAGGAGAAGATGAGACATCTTTCTCTGGCTGACTCCATGTGCTTCGATTTTCAAAAACTTGGACAATCACCTTATGTCTCAAGCCTGTTTCTGCTCAAAAATGCAGCGGATCTTGGCCTTCTAGAGCTTGATGCGGACGAAACCCCTTATGTCGGACATCGCGGCTACGGGGAGTATCACACCGGCTATACGTTGGAGTGTTCTCGCATGGCCAGCTCCATCAGCATGTACAGTTCGCTGTTGGCCTTTGGGGTAGAGGGCTACCAGCGTCTTCTCGCCCAATTTCTGGAGGTGAATTTGCAATTTCGTGAACGGCTTGTTGCGGAAATTCCGGAGGCCGATATTGCCAACCCGGACAATCCGGGAATATCAACACTGATCCGCATTTATCCACCAGATGGCCCGCGGTTTGCCGAAGAAATAAGCGGAAGCAGTTCTTGGGAGGATATCGAGCGGAACAATCAATTGAATGAACGGCTGTTTGAGAAATTGGGCAAACATCGCGATCGGATGTTCTTCGGGGATACAAAGAAACATCTGCTGGTCAAGACCGTTGAAGGCCAGCAAATTCCGCTCTATGTCAGTAAATTTTTTGTCATTTCGCCTCATACCCAACCGGAGCATGTACCGGAGATCGTGCATTATTTGAAGGAATGCATAACCCAAGTATGTGAGCAGTTTCGTGTATCAATGAATAAACAAGCTCATTATTCATGAACTTACTAGCAATGAACTTACGATCAGTGAAATAACAATCCAGGAGATGAATCTTGTAATGAAGAAAAAGATGGAACGATTGCTGATCGGACATATCTCCTCAAAAATCATGTTGGGCATAAGATTCCTTTTAATATGAATAGACATATATTTACATTGTTAGAATGAAAAGCAAATAACTCCATTACGAATAAAGCATCACAGCGGCAAATAGATAGTTTTATTCCCAGCAAGTGATTAATTTATTTATAAAATCGTCGAAGTTATGAGCAGAAGACAATAGATTAACATTTTTATCGTCTGTTAATATGGTGGCCAATGCATCGAATATGTCGCGGAATATTTTTCGATCCTCTCCGCTGACGGTGAGTAACAATACAATTTTCACGACCGAAGAATCCCATTTGATCCCATTCGGATTTAAATAAATGAACATGCCTGTTTTGTGAGATTCCATTTTTATCGCATGAGGGATGGCAACGTGTCCGAAAGCAGTAGAGGACATGGTTTCCCGTTCCATAATTTTGCCCAAAAAATCTTCGTCCGTATAACCATCCCGATTCATAATTTGACAGATAAAACGTAAAATATCTTCTTTCTCGGACAATGCTGTGGAGTTGTAAAAATGTCTTTCGTCTAAAAAAGATTTTAAATGGTTCTTAAATTGATTTTTCTTTTTTTGCTCTTTTAATTCAAATATTTTGTTCGATACTTTTTCCCGATCACTTTCTATAAAAAATGGGGTAATCACGACATAGGGTACTTCCGGAATCTTATGCAATTGGGCAGAAGAAATAATAAAATCACTTGTTACATAATTCAAATCGCTCTCATCGGTTACAATCGAATGAATCGAAATATCATCGCCAAAATACTGCTGTAATTTATTGATGATTTGCACATTCATATTGTAGTAAAGCGGAAACAGTACCGTACACGAAATTTTTACGTTCGATTGCCGTTGCAATTCAATGGCATACCCCAGGTGAAAAGCTAAATAAGCAATTTCATCATCGCTAATGATATAACCGGTTTTTTCTTTAATCACATGTGAAGCATGAACAGCGCAATCATAAATGAGCGGGCATTCTCTTTTTATCGTATGTGTTAATGGATTTTTCGTTGAATGATGATTTTTTAATCTCATCAAAAGGTTTTTTACATGCAGTGTAAAACGCGTAATAAACTCAGAATCGGCAATACTGATATAGTAATATTTATCCAAGTCAATGGCTATTTCACTGACCAGATCAATACAGTCTTTCCCTGCGATATTTTCCAGGTCGCTTACTTCAATTTGCGTAAAGTTAACATTGGTCGCATTACACGAAATTAAGATCGCCAAATCGGTGATTTCTTCTTCCGGATAGGTTACATGAAAATACGATTCTAATTTAAAGGCGATTTCTTTGGCGATTAAATATGCGGTGTTGTCGACGTTATAATTCACGGTCTTATTTAAAAACTGAAAATCATGTTTCATTCTGTCTAATGCAATGGTGATGTGGATGATCACATTGGTTAAATAATAATCATTGGTAAAAAAATGATGGGCAGAAAAGGTTTCAACGACGACTTCCCGAATGTAATCGATATTTAGCTCTTTATAAAATCCTTTGATTTTATCGATATCAATAAAACTTCCGTTGGCCTCTTCGTACAAAATACTACTCATTAGCTTGCGCTTATCTTTTTCTCTTCCTTGCAACCCAATATGATCCTTGCTCAACTGCAATTCCAAGTTATTTTTGGCAAGCTTTTCTTTGATCAGCTTCAGATCAAGTCTAAGCGTTGACTCGCTGATAAACAGAGCGTCGCTTAAATCGTAAATATAAATGGGCTCATTGGTTTGCACCAGTTTTTTCAGAAGATAAGCCATTCTTTCGGATTGGGTTTGCGGGATTGCTTTTTGTTCACTGGTTAGAAACCTGTTTACTTGATCGGTATTGACCTTATAACCTTTATTCGACGATAGGATTAACCCGTGGTGAATAGCATTGATCTCACTTATATAAGATTTGATGGTGCGTTTGGACACGTCGCATTTGTCCGCCAGGCTTTTCGATGAAATCCAATCATTGTTGCTTTCAGTTAAATATTGAATTAGATCAATATACTGCGTTTTCATTTAGGATCCCTCGCTTTAAAATGTTGCACCATAGGGGTGCAGTTTTTTATTTGAGCCTGTTTTAAGATTTGTATTATAGTTTGGTTGTAACAAAGATAGCGCTATCATTCCAAAATTATAAGAAAAACTTCTATCGATGTACAGTCACAGAAGATAGACTGCGTTTAGCGGAAATTTTTCCTGCGATTAAAGAAAGCTTCAGCTTCGCTGAAAACTTATTCTTTCTTTAATCTAAAGAAAAACTTCTATCGATGTACAGTCACAGAAAAAAGTAAGGAGGATTACCATGGCAAATTCAAGCGAAATGTTAAATGTGTTGTTAGTTTGCGGGTCCGGAGCAAGTTCCGGTTTTATGGCTGCCAATATTCGCAAGGCCGCTAAAAAGAGAAACTTGAATATGGATATCAAAGCCAGAGGGGAAGCGGAAATTGAAAATTATATCCATGATATCGATGCTTTGTTGGTCGGTCCCCACTTGGCTTATATCGTTGATGAAATCGAAGAGCTTACCAAAGATGTCCATGTCAAAGTTCTCTTAATGAAGCCTTCTTATTATTCCACTTTAGACGGGGAAGCCGCTTTAGATGATCTGCTGAGTGAGTTGAACAGTTAAAGGGGATAACAAAAATGAACAAATTAATAGAATGGCTGAAAAACGACTTCTCTCCAAAGATGAATAAAGTCAATAACAATGTATGGGTCATAACACTTAAGGATTCTGTCATGCAACTATTGCCTTTTATTCTTTTAGGATCGGTATTTTGTCTTCTGACTATACCTGGAGATGTGTATCATATCAAAAACTACCCTGATTTTTGGGTTCCGTTCGGATGGACGATGGGCATGCTTTCGCTGTTGGTTTCTTTCCTGATTCCGTTTAATTTGATGGAAAAGAAGAAGTTAAGAAAACAGCGCTTTATTGCCGGATGTACAAGCCTGATTACTTTTTTGATCATCGTTACTCCCCAAGTCGTAAAGGACGGTACGGTTGGTTTTACTCATAATTCTTTGGGCACCGGAGGCATGTTCGTTGCCATCATAGCCGCTCTTTTTACCGGTTATATCATGGGTCTGTTCGGGAAATTCTCTTTTTTCAAAGAAGATTCCGTCATCCCGGACTTTGTCAGATCCTGGTTTGATTCCATGCTTCCCATTGGGGTAACTATAATTCTGGCCTGGGTGTTGGTCGATCTCGTTCATATTGATATATACAACATCATTTTAAATATTTTTATGCCGTTGGCCAGCGTGGTAGAGACACCTTGGGGATTCATGTTAATTCTGTTTATCAGCTGTTTCTTGTATTCCATGGGGATTTCCAGTTGGATTTTGACTCCTGTCACCAAGCCGATTTTTCTGGCGGCCATTATGGCAAACGCTACCATGGGGGCGCACAATATCGTAACGGCCGAAACGATTTATTCGGCATACTTGTGGGTAGGCGGTGTGGCCTGTACGTTGCCGCTGGCCATTATGCATCTGCTTTCTAAAAGCACCAAGCTAAAAGCACTGGGACGCGCAAGTCTTGTACCTTCCATCTTTAATATTAACGAGCCTTTAGTGTTTGGTTCAATCGTATGGAATCCCATTATGATGCTGCCTATGTGGATCAATGGTTTAATTTTACCGTTGATCGTTTGGATCGGAACCAAAGTCATTCACTTTGGCCCTATCCCGAAAGTGGTTTTCGATATGTGGTACGTTCCTTTTCCAATTTCGACGTGGATTACAACGGGAACCATTACAGGGATTATCCTGATGTTAATCGTTGTCGCGGCAGCCACACTGATTTGGTATCCATTTTTCAAAACCTACGAAAAACAAGAACTTGAAAAAGAATTGCCGCAAACCAATTAATCTATTAATGCGAGTTTAAAAAGTCAGGTTTTCAGCACCGAAGCTTATGCTTTTTTCAAAACGCTTTAGGTTGGATGAAGCCAGGAACTGAGTAGCGGAGCGTAGGCGAACCTACGTGAGCAACTGAAATGTTTCCGTAGGAAACATACTTCGGAAGCATATGCTATAGGCCCGGCTGAATCCAAGATTCGACGTCGAGTCTTCGTGATAAGAAAAACATCCGTCGACGTACATTCTAGGGAGACAGACCGCGTCTAGCGGTAGTTATTCTTGCGATATAAGGAAGCTGATGCTTAAGATGTCCATTCTTTCTTATATCTACAAAACATGACTTTTTGAACAACCTCTATAAAGGAGATTTTTATTATGACCTCGGAACAAGTGGCTCAAGATGCGATGCAAATCATTTTGCACGCAGGGGAAGCAAGAAAGCATTGTACAGATGCACTAAAGGATATTGAAAAAAGCGACTTTGATGGGGCTAAGGAGAAGATGAAATTAGCCAATGCGGAAATTGTCATCGCTCATCGCGTGCAAACGAATTGTATCCAAAAAGAAACCGAAGGAGCAAAAGGAGAGTACTCCGTTTTATTTGCCCATGCGCAAGACACGCTCATGACGGTCTATAGTGAAATTAATATTGCCAAGCGGTTAATTGATATTTTCGAGAGCTTGAATCAGAGATTGACCCAACTGGAAAAGGCCAATAAATAAAGAGAGGAAGTAATCAAAATGAAGAACATTCCAACAGGATTCCCCTCCAATTTTTTATGGGGGGGAGCCATCGCCGCCAATCAAATCGAAGGTGCTTACAATGTTGACGAAAAAGGTTTAAGTGTAGCGGATATTAATGAATATTTGGATGGCATTCCTTTAGATAAAAAATCGAATTTGGAGTTGACTACGGACTATATTAAAGAAGCTGTTAAAAGCGAAGATCGGATTTTTCCTAAACGTTGGGGAATCGATTTCTATCACACCTATAAAGAAGACTTGAAATTGTTGCGGGAACTGGGACTCAAAACCTTTCGCACCTCGATTAACTGGGCAAGAATTTTTCCGAATGGCGACGAAGAGCAACCGAATGAAGCAGGCTTGAAATTTTATGATGACCTGATCGACGAAATTATAGCGAACGGCATGGAGCCGATGATCACCCTGTCACATTATGAAATGCCGCTTCATTTGACCCTGGCTTATAAAGGGTGGTACTCCAGAGAAATGATCGATTTCTTTGTTCGATTCAGCAAAGTAATTATTGATCGTTATCATAAGAAAGTGAAATATTGGATTATTATTAATCAAATTAATTTAATTGTTCATGAATCCTTTAATCATCTGGGAATTGCCGAAGATGTAGTGGATGATCTGGCTTCTGCCAAATATCAGGGTGTGCATAATGAAATGGTGGCCTGTGGTCTGGTGACGAAATATGCCAAAAATCTGAATAAGAATTTGCAAATTGGTATGATGCTCTGCGGCGGACCGGCTTATCCGGCTACCTGCAGACCGGAAGATGTCTTTGCCACTGTGAGAAGAAATCAGATGGAATACTTCTTCTCCGATGTTTTACTGCGCGGCTATTATCCTGGCTATGCTTTCCGCTATTTCGCTGACAATAATATTACCGTGGAATTCGGTGAAGGTGACGAAGAAGCGTTAAAGAACACAGCTGACTTTATGTCATTTTCCTACTATTATACGCGTATTTTTGATGAAGAAAGTATGAAGAATAAGACAGAGTCTTACCGCAATTCCGAACTTCCGGCAAATCCATGGGGCTGGACCATTGATCCTATCGGTCTGCGCACTTTTCTTAACCTGTTCTATGATCGGTATCAGTGCCCCATTTATATTACGGAAAACGGGATCGGCTACCATGACACCTTGGAAGAAGACCATTCCATTCATGATTCCTACCGGGTTGACTATTTCCGGGCCCATATTGAGCAAATGAAAGAGGCCATTAAGGACGGGGTGGATTTAAGAGGATATTATGCCTGGGGGCCTATTGATATTATTAGTTGTTCTTCCTCGGAAATGAGCAAACGTTACGGATTTATTTACGTCGACCAAGATGATCATGGCAACGGTAGTAAAAAACGCTTCAAAAAAGACAGTTTTTCTTGGATGCAAAAAGTGATCGCTTCCAATGGAGAAAACTTGGACTGAGGTTTCGTAAATGCCTATTTATTTGAAATTTGGCGGACGATTCATGATTTTGGTCGTTGCCATGGGGTTTACCGCTCTAGCCGTTAATTTATTTATCGAGTGCAATATAGGGTCCGATACATTAACTGTCTTATTGGACGGATTGCACAAAAGTACCGGAATGAGTATAGGTCTGACAAGCTTTTTCGTAAATATGGTTTTTCTTGCTGTAGGTCTTTTATTAAATCGTAAATCTATAGGTTTTTCTTCGATGATTTATTCCTTTTTTGTCGGACCATTCATTAATTGGATTCATCCGTTTATTGCGCACATGGAGCTGTCTGATTTATCTCTATTCATTAAAATAGTGATCGTCATCCTGGCTAACTTTTGTTACTCCATCACTTATGTTTTGTTGATGAAATTTGGCAATGGCATGTATGCTATAGACGCTATTTTGCGATATACAGAGTCAAAATTTGGATTAAGGTATGATATCGGCAGAATAGGTGTAGATGCTATCTTTCTAAGCACCGGATTCTTTTTCGGGGGAATCGTCGGCATCGGAACCGTTATTGCCTTTGCTTTAACTGGGCCGGGAACTTTGCTACTCGAAAAGATTTTATTTATACCGCTGCAAAAAAAATCGAGAAATAAAATAACACCTTAGGAGTTTGGGAGAGATACCATGGAGAAAATTGTGTCGAGTGCGGAGCCATCTGGTATTGATGGCATCAAACGGAAGCTGAAAACATAATGGTGTGCACATAAAAACGAAAGCATGGATTCCATAAAGCGAAACCATGCTTTCGTTTTTCTTTTCGCCTCTGCACTGTAATTGTTTGCTAAGCAGCTATGGAATGAAGCCCAATTACCCCTTCAACTGGTTACGGTAGTTGGAAGGAGAACAGCCGATTATTTTTTTGAATAATCTTGAAAAATAATAGGGATCCTGGAAGCCAAGTGCTGCGGCGATTTCTTTAATCGAGCCACTTGTCAGGTCCAACAGTTGCCCCGCACGTTGCATCTTCATACGCAGAAAATAATCAATCGGTGAGTAGCCGGTAGATTGTTTGAATATATAGTTCAAATGCTGCTTCGATATCTGGATGTGCCGGCTAAGCTCCTCTACAGTGACCGCGGATTCCAGATGTTCGCTCATATAACGGGTTGCTCTATCGATATATCTCTGAGTTTTGCTGTCCTGCTTGCGTGCGGCCACGGATGTAACAAAACTCAGCAGGTAACGGATACTTTGCGAGACTTGCACCTGATGGATGACAGAATAGGGTTTGTCCACGAGCAGGTCATAACATTGATGAAATAACTCCAGCAGCTTCGCCTCGTCTCCGGACAGCAGAGATATATAAGGTTTGAATGGCTCCAGCAGAGCTATAAATTCTCCAATCTGTTCTCCTCTCAAGTGAAACCAATATATGGTCCAAGGATCATTTTCATCAGCTCCGTAAGCATGCGGCACGTCCATGGGGATATAGGCAAAACTTTGCTCAGTCATAGATATGACGCCTTGATCTCTCATTTGAATCCACCCCCTGCCGTTGGCGCAGTAGATGAAAATATGAGAATTGCAGCCTTGAGGTCTTTCACGAAAATGATGGCGGGCCTGTGGGAAATAGCCAATATCTGTAATATACCCATCCCTCGTAAGTGCATGCGATTTTAATTCATCCACAATATAAGCAGGGAGGACATAAAGCTTCTCCCGTTCAAATCCTGCGTCTTTTTTATCCATCGCGATCTGCCTTTCTTCTATAACCTTTTCATAAAAAAATAAGTGTATAGTCCATCATAAACAGGAAATCGTCAATTGTGCAACTACTTATGCTCTTGTAAACTTTTATTCATGAAAGCCATTACATGAGTTGAGGAGTGATCGTGTTGAACATCTCCGTCTCCAAGGTGAAAATATGGGAAGAAACCGCCCAAATCCCGACATATGGAGTTGGTAAGCCTGACAAGAACCCTATGTTTCTGGAGAAACGGGTGTATCAAGGTAGCTCGGGGCGTGTGTACCCTCATCCAGTCATTGACAAAATTAAAAATGAGAAGCAGTTACGTGACTACAGAATGGTCTTTCTGGAGAATGAATATGTACAAATCCAGATCATGCCTGAGCTCGGGGGGCGTATTTACCGGGCCATTGACAAAACGAATAATTACGATTTTGTTTATTATAATCAGGTTATTAAGCCTGCACTCGTTGGCCTGGCTGGACCCTGGATTTCGGGGGGCATCGAGTTCAATTGGCCACAGCATCACCGTCCGAACACTTTCGGTCCTGTTAATTATAAGCTGGTGGAAAATGAGGACGGGAGCGCAACAGCATGGGTCAGCGAGATTGACCGGATGTATGGCACAAAGATGGCAGCTGGTTTTACGCTGCACCCGAACAAAGCATTTATCGAGATCAAGGTTCAATTGTATAACCCTACCCCGGAGCCGCAAACATTCTTGTGGTGGGCCAATCCTGCTGTAGCGGTAAACGATCATACTCAATCCGTGTTTCCTCCAGATGTTACTGCCGTGTTGGATCACGGGAAGCGGGATGTGTCTCGTTTTCCAATAGCTACTGGCATCTATTACAAAATGGACTATTCCGAGGGTGTAGACATCTCCAGATATAAAAATATACCGGTCCCCACCTCGTACATGGCCTATAAATCGGACTACAATTTTGTAGGCGGGTATGACCATGCACTGCAGGCAGGACTGCTGCATGTAGCGAACCATCATATTTCCCCAGGCAAAAAACAGTGGACGTGGGGCAGCGGCGAATTTGGCAAGGCGTGGGATCGCAATCTGACTGATGAAGATGGGCCGTATATCGAACTGATGACCGGAGTCTATACAGATAACCAACCGGATTTTTCTTGGCTTCATCCCTATGAGGAAAAGTCATTCACCCAATATTTTATGCCTTACAAAAACATCGGTGTTGTGAAGAACGCTTCGATCCATGCAGCTGTAAATCTCGAAATTGACCGGGCTGCAGAACTGGCTGAAATATCGGTCTATGTGACTTCACCGTTTCCAAACGTACTTGTCGAACTTTGCAGCTCACGTAGAGTTTATCTTCAAGAATCGGTCCATTTGACCCCGGATATCACCTTTGCCAAGAAAGTAACGCTTGATGCGGAGGACGAGGATGATGAGCTTCAATTGACGGTTAGGGATGAAAATGGACGATTGCTGGTCAGCTACCAGCCGCAGAAACCGAAAGTAGAGCCATTGCCGGATGCGGCATCACCACTACCTGAGCCCGCCCAATTAAAAACAAACGAAGAACTGTACCTGGCCGGCCAGCATCTGGAGCAATACCGTCATGCCACCTTTGAACCGGAAGCCTATTATACAGAAGGACTGAATAGAGACAGCGAGGATAGCCGAATTCATATCGCTTACGGCACACTGCTTCTGCGCCGGGGGTTATATAGCGAAAGCGAAAAGCACTTTCGCCAGGCCAAGATGCGTCTAACCAGACGCAATTCGAACCCATATGATGGAGAGGTTTTCTATCAACTCGGCTTGTCACTCAAGCATCAGGGGCGACTTGAGGAAGCATACTCCGCTTTTTATAAATCGGTATGGTTGGCGGCCTGGCAAGACGCGGGCTACTTCCTACTTGCTCAAATTGCATGCGAAAAAGGCGACTATGAAGAAGCACTTGAGCTGACGGAACGGTCACTCATTCGCAATTCCCGCAACTATAAAGCGCGCAATTTGAAAGCGGCACTGCTGCGCAAGCTTGATCAGTATGAAACGGCTATACGCTTTTGCGAAGAAACTCTTCAACTGGATATGACTGATTTCACCGCCTATCGTGAAAAGATACTGTCACTTCAGAAACTGGGGCGAACATCCCTTGCTGCGGAAGTGACCGCCGAACTGCTCAAACTGATGCGCAGCGATGCATATAATTATATGGCAGTAGCAGCGGATTATGCAGCAGCAGGTTTGTATGAGGAAGCGGTTGATGTGCTGGAGGATGCTCCAGCGAAGGCGCGAAATTATCCTATGGTGCATTATGTGCAAGCCTATTGCTGCGCGCAACTGGGTCGGTCGCAGGACTCGAACAGAGCTCTCGTCTTGGCCGCCGCCACACCATCCGACTATTGTTTTCCGAACAGTTTGCTTGAGCTTGATGCATTGGAGTTTGCCATTCGCATGAACCAAGATGATGCGAGAGTCCGCTATTATTTGGGAAATTGGTTGTATGACAAAAAACGGCACGCCGACGCAATCGCTGCCTGGGAAGCATCACGGACGATTGATTCTACCTTTTCCGTGGTTCACCGGAATCTTGCTTTAGGGTATTTTAATAAATTAGGTCAGCCGGAGAAGGCACGACAAGCGCTGGAAAAGGCATTTGACTGTAATCGCTCCGATGCCCGCATCCTGTATGAGCTTGATCAGTTATACAAGAAAGTGGGCGTGCAACCGGAAGCAAGACTGAACATGCTTGCAGCACATCTGGACGTAGTCACACTGCGAGACGATCTATATCTGGAGTATGTAACGCTTCATAATACGCTGGGGCAATATGAAACAGCATCATTACTATTGAAGCAGCGGATATTCCATCCCTGGGAGGGCGGGGAAGGGAAGGTGACCGGTCAATATGTGCTGGCCATGGTGGAGCTTGCCAAGATTGACTTGCAAACAGGCAAGTTCGATCAGGCTGTGGAAAGGCTCAAGCAAGCGCTTCTGTATCCGGAAAATCTGGGAGAAGGCAAGCTGCACGGGGCGCAGGAGAACAACATTTATTATTATTTGGGCTGCGCCTATAGGAAGCTGGGAAAAGAGAATGAAGCTCGTGAGGCGTTCAC
This sequence comes from Paenibacillus kribbensis, assembly GCF_001705305.1. Classification (GTDB taxonomy): domain Bacteria; phylum Bacillota; class Bacilli; order Paenibacillales; family Paenibacillaceae; genus Paenibacillus; species Paenibacillus kribbensis_B. The sequence goes on along the minus strand of NZ_MCBP01000006.1, from coordinate 107,214 downwards.
CGTAGCTTCACTGGGACTTGAAGAGCCTGCCAGCGCGATCTATTATAACGATCAGCCACCGGATATGATCTTCTATCAGGGCTTGGCCAGCCAGCAGCTTGGTCAGACAAAGAAAGCGCGCAGCCGCTTCAACAAGCTCATTGATTATGCAGATAAACATCTGTTTGATGATGTGAAAATCGATTATTTTGCAGTTTCCCTGCCTGATTTCCTCGTTTTTGAAGACGATTTGAATATGCGTAACCGGATACATTGCAATTATATGAAAGCATTGGGTTTACTGGGTCTGGGGCAGCAGCAAGTAGCTGAGCATCATTTTGAATTCGTATTGCAGCTGGAACCGCACCATCAAGGAGCATTGATTCATTTGAAACCTAACGATCTCATCATTGCTGCAAACGAAGGAGGAGCCCTCGGATGAACGATTTGATGAAAAATCTGCCACGGAAGCTAACAATTACGATGTGGGATTTCTCATGGTATACGATGACTTTGCCAGGAGAGCCTTATCATGATCTTGCGGCCCGTTTCAAGGAAGCTGTAGACAGAGGCTATAATACCATTCGTATATGTGCAATGCCGTTTATGTTGTTTACAGCAGAGGGGAAGCGGCCGGGACCATTAAAGTTTGGCAATCTCGGAGCAGTCGGACAGCGCACGCGTTGGTACAATTGCCGGGGCGGCGCTGAACTGGACGGTCATGTCCACCTGCTAGAGCTGTTCAGACAGGCCAAAAAGCACGGATGCTATATTATTTTGTCCTCCTGGGAGTATCAACAGAGCCCAAGCTTCCTGGCACATCCTGCATTGCGCGAAGAGTTGGCTGCTATTCCAGCGCAGGACCGGTTTATGGCCATTGCACGATCCATGGATCAGCTCATTCGCTTTGTCAAGGACGAAGGCTATGCAAGCCAGATCGTGTATGCAGAGCTGCATAACGAGGTGGAGTTTGGGCAGCTGACAGCTGTTGGCACAGCTCAAGGCATTGCAGAATCTGACACTGCGGCGCTAGTTGAAGCCATGCAGCCTTATGTGGAGGAGGCCGTTTCTTTTCTGAGGGAACGTCACCCCGACGTCTTAATGACGGCAAGCTATACGCTGAACGAAGCCTATCCGAAAGCGTATGTGGCACGGAATATGCAGGTGGCACATTTTCACCTCTATTTAAAAGGTGTATTAAATGAATTAATGGATCGCACCGGACTGAACGATGAGAAGGAAGCTTTTCCCAACTCCTTCGTCCAATCCTTGCTGCGAGAGGATGCCCCTCCCTTTGAGGAATGGACATTGCCTGCAGGACAGGAATGGCGCATGGAGGGCAACCCGGTTGGCATGAAGCAGATTTATTTGCATGACTGGGTAGATCCCGAGCGATGGGATTTGTTCTTGTATGACCGGTACAGTGATCATAAAATGGCGATGCTGCAAAAGGCGGACTTGCGATTGGAGGAAATTTGCGAGTGGGCCCGTCATTCCGGGATGCCTATTGTCATTGGAGAAGGATACGTTGGTTATACGCCGCTTTTTGCCGGCTTTGAGGAAGGACCTGTCGGGAAGTTCATTGCTGAATACGCCCTGCGCAAAGGCATGTCGCTTGGCTTTTGGGGAATGACCTTGTGCTCGAACTGCGCACCGCATCATCCATTCTGGAACGATATCGCATGGCAGCGAAAGTGGAATACATTTATTCTCGAATCGGCATCGCATCGCCAGGTTTAACTCCATGTAAAGAGAGGTGCTTTTTATGAAAAATTACCGAATAGTCGTCGAAAATGATCACAAGCACATTTACAGTGGGCATATTCCTCTGGGGGGAACCAACCCCGCAGGCGAGTCGATTGGCTTCACCAATTATTATATGGAGAAAGACGGCGAGCCGTTTTTTGGGATTTGCGGTGAGTTTCATTTTTCCCGTTACCATGAACAGTATTGGGAAGACGAGATTGTCAAGATCAAAATGGGCGGTGTCAACATCATTGCGACGTATATTTTCTGGAATCTGCATGAAGAGGTCGAAGGGGTGTTCGAATGGGAAGGCAACAAAGATTTGCGCCGTTTCATTGGGCTGTGCGCCAAACATCGTTTATACGTCATTATACGCATCGGTCCTTTTTGCCACGGCGAGATACGAAACGGCGGTCTTCCGGATTGGTTATTCGGCCGTCCCTTTGAGGTACGCTCCAATGATGAAGGCTATCTTGCTTATGTGCGCCAACTGTATCAGGAAATCAGTTTGCAGGTGCAAGGATTGCTGTACAAGGACGGCGGTCCGGTGATCGGAACCCAGATCGAAAACGAGCACCAGCATTCCTCGGCCCAGTGGGGCCTGACGGTAGGCATCAACAATATGTGGGTGAGCAGTGGAAGAGATGGCAGCGCTCATATGCTAAAGCTGAAGGAAATGGCGCTGAAGGCGGGAATGGATACACCGATTTACACCTGTACAGCTTGGGGAGGTGCGTCAACCCCGGTACCGGATATGCTGCCATTATGGGGCGGATATGCGTATTGGCCCTGGATTTATTATGAGGAAGGACGTGTAGCCAATTTAACGGAACATCCGGCCACTCCGGAGTACATTTTCCGAGATAAACATAATAACAACATTCCGAGCAGCTATAATTTTGAGCCTTGTTATCTGCCGGAAACTTATCCGTATGCGTGCTGCGAGATGGGTGGCGGCATGGTGCAATTCTATAAATATCGTTTTGTATTTCCGTATAATAGCGTACCCGCTATGACGGTGATGAAGGTAGGCGAAGGCTGCAATCTGATCGGTTATTACATGTACCACGGCGGTTCCAATCCAAAGGGTAGACTGAATCCCTATACCAACGATTTGGCTACACCCAAAATATCTTACGATTTCAACGCCATGATTGGAGAATTTGGTCAGGTGAGAGAATCGTATAAGCGAACAAAATTACAGCATTACTTCTTATCCACATTCCAAAAGCTTTTTTCACGCACCAAAACACTGTTGCCAGAAGATACGTCCCAAATGAACCCCTATGACGTAAAAACGTTACGTTATGCCGTCCGATCGCATAAGGGAGCAGGTTTTTTATTTCTAAATAACTTCCAGGATCATATGGATACTCACAACCTGGAGGATTTTAATGTCAGTGTTGATCTGCCGGGAGAAACCATTACGTTTCCGCATCAAGGTGAATTAACGCTGGGGAAAGACAGCTTTGCTATCCTGCCGTTTAATTTTGACCTTGGCGGCATAACACTCAAGTACGCCACGACACAGCTGATTACGAAAATGGAGATGGACGGGGAAGCGTATTATTTTTTCTATATCCCGGAAGGGATGAAGGGCTCGTATGCAATACAATCGGAAGGCATCAAAAAAGTGACGGTAGATAAGGGAAACTGTAATCAGTTTGGAGAATGGACCGTTATTGAAGTCGCTAATTCGGAGTCTAGTCTGATTCAGCTTGAAGCTGCTCATGGTCCCAAAATAATGATCTATACGATGACAAGTCAGCAAAGCTTGAACTTCTGGAAAGTAAGGCTGCATGGCAGGGAAAGAGTTGTATTTACGGAAGCCAATTTGCTTGTCTATGATGACGGAGAGGAAATGAAGCTGGAATCAACAGATCAACATACGGTTGTCATGAGTGTTTTTCCGGCTTTTGAGGATTCTTTTGCATCCATTCAGGGCGGAGAGCAGACCGGAATTACCCAAGAGGGGCTATTCAAAACGTACAGCTTGAAAGCACCTGCAGCAGAGATCCAGTTTGAATATAACAAGATAAACAATGAACGAGCCACGCTCGACTTTGCACGGAATGCCTTTACAGGATTGAAGGAAGCGCTGCTGCGAATTCATTATACAGGCGATATTGGATATGCCTTCATCAAAGGCGAGCTCATTAATGATAACTTCTGCAACGATACAGCTTGGGAAATCGGTTTGAAGCAATTCGAGGAACGTTTAGTGAAGCACGGAATGTATTTGTACGTTTCACCGATCCGCAAAGGTACAGTGGTCAACAGTAATACAACCATGGCTGGTTGGAATGAGACGGCAGAGCAGTCCATTGCTGATATCCTTTCTGTCAGCATCGTTCCCGTGTATGAAATTTCCATCAACTTCAACAAATAAGCTGAAAAACACTTTAAAGGATAGCATCTCTCAGGAGACTGGAAGAACTGCTATCCTTTTGATTCATCATTGCGAATGAAGATGTGCATATCTCCCGCTCATTGCGCTCTAATCCCTTGAAATGCAGAGTTCATTAAATTTTCTATATACGCATCGTCCAAAGGCCCCCCGGTAACCAGCAATCGATAGAAAATGGGTCCATAAATGAGATCAATACTTAATTCGATATCAAGATTCCCCTTTAATTCCCCACTCCGAACTCCCCGTTCCAAAAGCTGTCTGGCCTCAAGTCGGCGAGGATGGATATACCGGATCTGGTATGCCTCTGCCAGTCCTGCATCAAACTGGCCTTCACCAATCAATTCCGCAATGATTTTTCCCTCACGGCTGAGCATAAATCGAGTGACATTGGTAGCGTGGATGAGTAAGTCTTGAAAAGCTGAACCTGCGTCCGGTATGGGCAGCCTTTCCGCAGCCGCAGCCAAGAAGCCATCAATGACAACAGCGGCCTTATTCGGCCACCATTTATAAATCGTGGCCTTGCTGACTCCGGCGCGTTCTGCAATCTTCTCTACGGTAACTGCGCCAAAACTACCCTCCAACAACAAATCATAGGAAGCGGATAATATGGAATTTTGCGTTTCAACATTCCGTGGACGTCCTCTTTTGCGCTGCATAAAAATCCTCTCCTCAAATAAAAACGGTACGTTCAGTATACTAAACACTCGAATAAAAAGAAAATAAAATTGCCTATTTACAAAACGATACGTTCAGTATATTATTTGAATATCAAATTAATGAACTAAACGTTCAGTATTTAATTTTTGGATGACAGCCATGTTGAACATGGTGTCCTGCGTTCATTCAAAAAAACAAAAGAGGAGAAGGATGATTATGCAAAAAAGCTTAGTTAAAGAAAGTTTAGTCAAAGAGAGTAAACGTATTTCAAATTGGATGATGCTGCTGTTGGCATCAGCATGTGGTCTTATCGTCGCCAATCTGTATTATGCCCAAACACTGGTTGGTCCGATTGGTGCCGCAATGGGGCTTTCTTCAGCTGTAGCCGGATTAATCGTCACCTTGACCCAAATCGGTTACGTTGCAGGACTGCTGTTTATCGTACCGCTCAGTGATATCATTGAGAATCGGCGACTTGCGGTTGTCGCTTTGGCAGTTGTGGTATGTGCTCTGCTGGCGGCAACGTTTGCCCCGAACGGAGCGCTGTTTTTAATCGCATCACTGTTTATTGGATTGGGCTCAGTGGTGGCCCAAATCCTGGTGCCTTATGCCACCTATCTGGCAGCGGAAGAGCAGCGTGGCCGCGTGGTAGGGAACGTGATGAGCGGACTTTTGCTCGGAATTATGTTTGCCCGGCCGGTCGCAAGCTTCATCACCAGCCTTTGGGGCTGGCAGGCTGTATTTTCCTTATCGGCTGTTGTGATCACTCTGCTGGCCGTTCTGTTATCGCGCGCGCTTCCTGAGCGTAAGCCTTCACCTACGGTGAACTATGGTAAATTGATTTTGTCATTGGGCGTTCTTTTCAAACAAACACCTGTGTTGCGTCGTCGTGCCTTTTATCAAGCCTGCTTATTCGGAGCGTTCAGCCTTTTTTGGACGACAGTTCCTTTACGGTTGGCGGATGACTTTGGGATGTCTCAGCAAGGTATCGCATTGTTCGCATTAGTTGGAGTAGGTGGGGCAGTCGCCGCGCCGATTGCCGGGAAGCTGGCGGATAAGGGCTGGACCCGTTTGTTGACCGGATTAGCTATGGTCATAGCTGCGATCTCTTTTTTGCTGATCTATCTGTTTCAAGACCATTCCACTATAGCTCTCGTCATCCTTTTCATTTCTGCGATTACGCTCGATATGGCTGTATCAGGAAATCTAGTTCTTGGACAGCGCGCCATATATTCATTGGGGAGTGAGGCAAGAGGTCGCTTGAACGGTCTATTTATGTCGATTTTCTTTATTGGCGGAGCGGTTGGCTCATCGTTGGGAGGCTGGGCTTATGCCTATAGCGGCTGGAGTTTCACCGCACTCATTGGAGTTGTTTTACCGCTTTTATCGCTGCTTTACTTTCTCACTGAAAAAAACCACTGATCGCTAAAAAAATTTAAAACGCACTCGGCCGCTTCAGATTGTCAATCAGTCTTGCGGTCTTTTCTTTTTAAACGCATAATCAACATTAACAATGTCGAATGGAGGATTATATGGAATTCTTAATAGAAAAGGCCGATGATAAGCACATGCAAAGTATATATGAAATCATGTGTCAGATTGATAAAGAAATCCATGATCGAAACTATTTTGTTACGGATGATTTGGAGTATGTCAAGGAGCATATCAGTGAAGAAGGCTTTACATTGTTGGCTTGGGACCAATCCAATGTGGCAGGCTTTTTAATTGTGGATACAGCCGGAGAGAAAGAAGGGCACCTGGGATATGACTTGCATTGGTCGGCGGAGAAGATACGAACCAGTGCTGTTATGAACTCCGTATGCATATTGCCTCGTTACAGGGGATTCGGTCTGCAACAGGCGCTGTTAAAGCAGGGAGAAGCAACGCTCATTGCCATGGGCTTTTCTTCTTTTCTAGCAACCGTGTATCCTTCAAATAGCCACAGTCTTCATAACTTTCTTCATCAAGGCTATAAAATTGGAGATACCAAGCTTAAATACGGTGGCGTTATGCGTCACATACTATATAAAACCATCGACGTATAGGGAGATGAAGTCAATGACTTGACGGATCGACCAGATTCTGTATAATAACCGGGAAGTGGGAAGTCACACTGCATTTCAAGGAACGGGATGGAATCGTAATGCAGCAATATGGAGGGAACCATGAAATACGAAGTTATTTTATTTGATATCGATGATACGCTGTTTGATTTTAAAAAGGCAGAGCGTCACGCGCTACATCATACGTTTACCCAATTCGGCTTGCCACAAGGGGCTACTGAGTATAAGGCCAGTTATGATGAAATCAATAGTGCGCTGTGGCGGGAAGCAGAGGAAGGACATATTACCTCGGAGCAGCTGCGAGTGGAGAGGTTCAAGCGATTGTTTGCCCTTCATAAGCTGGATTTCAATTCAGATGATTTCAGTGCTGCTTATTTGCGTTATTTGGGTGAAGGTGCTTTTTTGACTGACGGAGCTGCTGAATTATGTGGCATGCTGTCCGACTTTCGTTTGGCGATCATTACGAACGGAATTAAAGAGGTGCAAACGTCCAGACTTCAGCTTTCGTCGCTGGGACACCTGTTTGAGCAGGTGATTATTTCAGAGGAAGTAGGCTGTCAGAAGCCACAGGCTGGTATTTTCGATTACGCTTTTACCAAGCTGGCCATTTCAGATAAAAGCAAAGTTCTTATGGTCGGTGATTCTTTGACCTCGGATATCCAAGGTGGACACCAATACGGAATGGATACCTGCTGGTTTAACCCTGCCGGAAAAACAAATACGTCCGGAATTCAACCCACCTATGAGATAAAAAGTCTGATGGAACTGAAGGATATTATACGTCCCAAAGCCACGTGTTAAATTTTGCATCGTCGGAAATCGATAGGAATACATGGTAAATCGGAAATAAGGCGCTCTTAGCTGATTCTGAATCGGCAAAGGGGGTCTTATTTTATTTCAATGGCATACAGCCAAACAGAAACATTACAGCAAAGTAAGGTTTTTGTAAGCTTCAGCTGTTGTTCCTTACGTAGATGCTGATTAGTATGGACAATAGCTAGGCAAGGAGAGAAGTGAGAATATGAAATATTCAAAGCAAAGTTTTAATGAAACGTTAAAAAATTTTAGAGGGCTCATCATCACAGCAACTGTTATCGTTATTATGATTATATTTTTAACCGGTCTGGTGTTTGCCACCATGCATATGATCCGGGATTCAATATACACCACAATGAAAACCTCTTAATTGTTGTTATTGCTTGAACGATCAAAAATAGGCATTATATATAGAGAATCATGTTATTTAAAATTCAAGCACTAAGAAGGTAGAAAACACGATGCAAAAGATATTAATAGTGGAGGATGACCCTCAAATCAGCTCCTTGCTCCAATCCTATCTTGAAAAATATGGTTATCAAGGAGTCGTTGTTTCAAATTTTGATCAGGTTTTGGGTATCTTTCAGGAGGTAGAGCCTGATTTGGTACTACTTGATGTGAATCTTCCTCGTTTCGATGGATTTTATTGGTGTAGACAAATTCGAACTCAATCTACATGTCCCATCCTTTTTGTGTCCGCACGCGATGATAAAATGGATCAGGTCATTGCTCTGCAAAACGGAGCAGATGATTACATTACGAAACCGTTTCATCCCGAAGTACTGTTAGCCAAAGTAGAAAGCAATCTGCGACGTGCCTATGGTTCATATGCAGTTGCTCAAAAATCACGTTCCTTAAAGGTGTCAGGCTTGACACTATATCCCGATATTTTGGAGCTTGTATTCCATGACAAGCAGGTAGAGATTAGCCATAAAGAGGCAGCGCTGCTAGAGCTGCTGATGACGCACCCCAAGCAGGTTGTGGGCAGAGTTCATCTCTTAGAGGCTTTATGGGATGATCACCAGTATGTGGGCGAAAATACACTGAATGTTTATGTCACTCGTGTCCGTAAAAGGCTGAGTGAGCTGGGATTGGGAGATATCATAGAGACGGTTAGAGGGGCTGGGTATCGGCTTCACTTGTCTGAGGAGGAAGAACGGTGAAGCTTTTTTGGCGTGACCATCTTTCACTGGTCATTTTTAATATCATCCAGCTTTTTCTTGTGTTAAGTATCTATTGGATGGATGGTTATCGTAACTGGTCGACGGCTCTGTATTCCGTCTTTTTTGGGTCCACCCTATTGTTGGTCTATTTACTGTTCCGGTACGTCATGTATTCTGGTTTATATCGAATATTATCGACTGCTAAAATTAGAGATTTAGATGAGCTTATTCAGATGAAGGTACTTAATCCGCTAACCTCATCTTTACAACATTTGCTTTTACAATATTACCGATTGTATCAGTCCCGAATTCATCAGTTGGAGCATCAGCAGCGTGATCATATTACGTTTATTAATCAGTGGGTCCACCAGATGAAAACTCCTCTTTCTGTTATTCATTTAATCCTCAAAGGAAAAATAGACCCCGAATCGGATCAGATCCACGATGAGATTGATCGAATGGGAAAAGGACTGGACATGATTTTGTATATGTCACGATTGGAGTCCTTTGAGCCTGACTTTCACGTGGAGCCTGTTATATTACGAAAACTGGTTAATGAAGTGATTTATGATAACAAAAGGTTATTGATTCGCAACGAAATTTATCCTTCCATTGAAGTGGACGACCAGTTGAGTGTAATTACCGATGCCAAATGGCTACGATTTATACTGAACCAATTGCTGACCAATTCGGTGAAATACTCTTCAGGTCATGCCCACAGTCTGAAGCTGATGTCTGACGTAAGAGATCATATGATTGTGTTGAAAGTACAGGATGAGGGGATCGGTATCCCTAAAAAAGATGTAGACCGGGTATTTGAGGCTTATTACACAGGTGAAAATGGACGGAAGTATAGTGAATCAACCGGGATGGGACTCTATTTGGTGTCTGAAATCTGCAAAAGGCTGAATCATGACATTCAATTGAATTCGACGGTTGGCGAAGGGACGACGGTTCAAATCTTCTTTTCAATTCGCAAATAAGAAACCTTACAGCACGTTTAAGGTTTTTGTAATGTTAATCGATCGACTCTCTTATCTGGATGGATTATGATCATGACATAAGAAAAGGAAAGGAATGAATTATGGAGATTGTACGAATGGATCAAGTTACCAAAATATACTATGGCAAGGTTCCCTACCGTGCCCTCAACAATATCCATTTAACGATCAAACAAGGTGAGTTTGTCGGCATTATGGGTCCGTCTGGTAGTGGGAAGACAACCTTATTAAACATGATTTCGACCATTGATATGCCGACATCTGGCGAGGTATGCATTAGAGGGGAAAATCCACATCTGCTTAAGAAGGATAAGTTGGCTTTATTTCGCCGCAAAGAGCTGGGACTTGTATTTCAGGACTATAATTTGTTGGAAACCCTCACTTTGGGAGAGAACATACTTTTTCCACTGATGCTGAATAAAAAAGGTTTAAAGGAAATGGAGCATAAGCTGGAAGACGTAGCGAAAAAACTGGATATTACAGATATTTTGGACAAACGGCCTTATGAGGTGTCAGGGGGACAAAAGCAACGGGCAGCCATAGGCAGGGCTATTATTCACTCTCCTTCACTTCTGCTCGCAGATGAACCAACTGGCAATCTCGATTCCAAGTCTTCACGTGTTGTGATGGAAATGCTGGAACTCATTCATCGTGTGGACTATTCCACAATCGTGCTGGTAACACACGGGGCATTGGAAGCCAGTTATTGCGATCGGGTTATTTTTATTAAAGATGGTGAGTTATATAATGAAATCCACCGTAGTCATAGTCAGCAAATATTTTTTCAGGAAATCATAGATATGCTCTCCTTTCTGGGGGGAAGTAGACATGCACATGAGCTTTCGTCTGTTAGCATGGAATAATCTCAAACGCAATGCGCGTGCTTATGTTCCTTATTATTTAAGCAGCTCTCTGATCATTTCAATTTTTTTCGTATATGGGATATTTATTTTTCACCCGGATGTCTCATATGCAATTACAGCAGTTAATGTAAAAAAGGGATTACAAGTTGCTGCTCTACTCATTTTTGTGTTTTCCTTTTTCTTCGTACTATACACAAACAATATTTTTGTGGCAGCACGAAAAAAAGAATTTGGTATACTGACCATTTTGGGGACACATCACAGACAAATTTATTTTTTGATAGCTTTTGAAAATCTAATTATTGGCTTTTTATCATTGGTTACCGGGATTATTGGAGGGTTTGTTTCAGCGAAGTTCCTTCTCCTTTTGGGCTCCAGTGTCATAAGGATGTATTTAACATTTTATTTTCCTTGGAAGGCACTGGCTTTCACCGTGGTTGGCTTTATGTTTTTGTTTATATTGATCTCACTTGTGTCTGTTTTCTTCTTACGCCAATTTAAATTACAGCAACTTTTTAGTAAGGTTCCTCAGCTCAACAAAGAATCTAAAGCTTCATGGAGCCTGTCTCTTCTTGCCATAGGGTTAATAGGAGCTGCTGTATATTTAATGAAGATTGATTTTCCGCCATATATTTATTTGGCACCGTATCGTTTAGGGACCCTATCTTTTTATATGTTGTACTATTCAGTTGGAGACACATTTAAATATACAATTGTAATGGGGCTTGTCGGTATTTACTTATTTTACAGCCAATTATGCGTACTATTCATTCAATTGCTTAGAGCTAACAGGAAATGGTGTTGGAGTGGAACCCATTTGTTATGGTTATCTGAGATCACATACAAAATTAGGAATAATGCCGGGTTATTTTCATTGATTACCCTCATTTCTATCGTTTCCTGCGTAGGAGCATCATCAACTTTTGACTCAATGCAGCAGCAAAAAAGCTTTTTTAGGGAGCAATCTTATTCATTCGCATTTTTTTCTGATGATGTAAGTTCCATAGATCTTGAAAAAGAGATTGACCAAAATTTTTATAATGCTGGGGTGAAATATTCGAAAAGTGAAGTGCTGTTATTTTCCTTTCGTGAACAATTCATGCCTGTGATGAAACAAACCGACTATGAAGATCTTGCCTTCAGGTTTAAGGAGCTGAAACGGGTACCTCCGCTTCGGGATAATCAGGCCTTTCTCATTTTTAATCCAGAAGGAATGTCCGCAGAAGAAAAGAAAGACCTTTTAGAAAAAAAGCTAACTTACCGTCAGGAAAGATCTCAGATTATGAATATCCAGACAATGGATATCCAGATGATAGAACATGACGTACAGTCTGATGGAAGTATTATCTCTGAACTAGGAAGGGTACTTATTGTTCCAGATCGAACTTACGATCATTTAGTTGAACAACGGTATTTCAATGTTCCGTTGGCATACAAATCTGTTTACTACTTTGTGCCAAAATGGAAGAATGGCCAACTTTCCTTAGAAACTTCTGAAACTCAACAGGAAATCTGGTTGTATTCCGTGTTAGCCAACAAGGTCAATAAAGGAGCGTTGCTCTCAAGAGCAGTGAATTATCTGACAACGGAGATGGATCTGAATATTAGTAAATTTATTGGCGGATTTATCGCCATCATTATGTTGGCAAGCACGGTAAGCCTGTTGTATTTCAGATTGTATGTAGATCTTCAACGGGATGAGGAAATATACCGGGCTCTTTCCAAAATCGGATTAAGCTCCAGGGAAATGAGACAAGCTGCATCCAGACAAATTGCCTTCCTATTTCTGTTGCCATTAGTCGTGTCATCTATAGGTATCGTGGTTTGTGTATGTATGTCAAAAGAGGGGGGATATGTAACACCATTCTCTTTTACGCTTATCCAGATTATGCTGTGCTTTTGGGCAATCCAATTCTTTTCCTTTCTTATTGTACGTTTCCTGTATCTTCGTCAATTGGATTTAAAGATGCTGTAAGGAACGATAAGCAGTGTGTAAAAAAAGTTGCAGAAGGGCAGGATTGGGTTCCTCCTTTCTGTGAATCTGGTTCAGGAGAAAATCTATAATTCATATAACAACGAATTAATTTAGCGTCATCAATATGATACCATATTTTAAAAGTGGGGATATCTATGAAAAAACGTATGTTAATTGTTTTGCTGTTGGCCTTGTCGGCCAGCTCTTTTTCAGGGTCCTATGTTCAAGCAGAGGGGCAGCAACTGGCTTCCAATGCAAGTGTGAAATTAACACTGAGTCAAGCACAGCAATGGGCGCAATCCAATAGCTTTGGCTTGAAGGAAGCCCAGCAAACGATAGATCGAAACCGAATTAACCTGAAAAATGCAGGCAAGAATCTGGATTTCATTCCAGCAGGGACAGGCAACGGTGAACAGGATGCTGCTAGTAGCTCAGCATGGAAGGGATATGCCTCATCGACGGTTACTTATCTGGAATCCAAGAGGCAAATCGAACTTGCCCGAGATCAGACAGACTACACTACAATGAAGAATTATTATGATGTGCTTCTGGCTGATAACAAAGTGAAGAATAGTGAGGACGCACTTTCGCTTGCACTATTGGAGGAAAAAGCTGCTGAGGCGAAGGCCAGCCGCGGGAAAATTTCCCCAGGTGATCAAAGCACCATTATTCAGACTCGTATAGAAGCACAAAAGAATGTAGAGATTGCAAAAGCTGCATTGCAAAAAGCAATGGACTTACTAAATACGCAAATGGGGCAACCGCAAGGAACGGTGTATGAACTGGTTGATCGGCCCGTTTACCAAAAAATGGATAAAACGAATTTGGATACACTTGTGACGCGTGCAATCTCGGCGAGCCCTTCGGTATGGAAACAGGAAGAGGCTGTCAAGCTGGCGAAGATGGAAATTAAATATTACACGTGGAACTCAGGAACCGATGATTATGAAATTAAACAGATAGATGTAGATTCAGCGGAAGGCGGACTTAAAAATACCAAGGACCAACTGGCAGAAACATTGAAGAGCATCTACTTTAATCTACAGCAAAATGATGAACAATACGAACAAATGCAAAGTAATCTGCAGAACGCTAATAAAGTGTTGGACATATCTCGTAAAAAAAAGGCGCGGGGATTTGCGACAGGTGCAGAGGTCGCCACTAATCAATTAAAAGTGAAGCAAATTGAACGGAATATGGATGAACTGATTGTTCAAATGACACAGCTGCAACATGCTTTGAACAAGCCGTGGAGCGTATAAGATTTAGAAAAAATATATTTTAAGGGGATATTACATTGCCAGAAACAGAAAAGAAAGATGCATTGCAGGTCGTAAGAAAGAGAAGAAGGCTGAAAAGAATCATAGCCATTCTTGTCCTGATCATTTTAGCGGGGATTGGCAGTATTGTATATATGAAAAGAAGCCAGGAAAAGCCCGTGGAGGGTCCTGCGAACCAAATCGTACAGGTAGAGAAAACCAATATAACCGAGTCGCTTACAGTTGTCGGGACCGTTCAGGCTTCCAAGGAAGTCAATATTAATTTTACAAATGTCGAGGGTGCCAAGCTCATCGCTGTCAATGTCAAAGCAGGAGAGAGTGTCAAGGCGGGTCAGGTTCTAGCCCGTTTAGATGATTCAGATGCCAGATTGCAAATTAAAAACGCCCAGTCTAATGTGGCGATTGCTAGGGCCAAGCTGGAGGAAGCCAAGCGTGGACCGAAGCCCAGTGATATTGAGCTCCAGAAAGCAAATGTCTTAAAGGCACAGATGGCGATCAAAACAGCCAAGGACGGGATGGAATTAGAGGAAGCCGCTGCACAAAAAGTGGCAGCCAAGGTGACTTTGGATAAAGCCCAGAAGGATTATGATGATCAGGCTTATCTGGTTCAGAATGATGCGGCTGCAGAAAGTGACCTCGCGACGGCCAAGCAAAATCTGGATAAGGCAAAATTGGATATGAGTAATGCTGAGCTGCAGTACAAGAAGGTACAGACCAAACAAAATCAGGCGATTGAGGATGCTGAAATGGGCTATAAAACAGCTTTAATACAATTAAAGGCTGCACAGTCCCCACCTGAAGCCTCCAACATTCAATCTGCACAGGCTTCTTTACAACAGGCAGAAACGGAATTGGAGCAGAAGAAAAGTATCCTGAACAAATTACAGGTTACGGCACCGTGGGATGGCATTATTTTGAAGGTCAACGGTGATGTGGGTACCAGTCCTACCGCACCTTTTATCGTAATGAACAACTCCAATACAGGAGTTATGAAGGTTAGCGCCAAGGTTAACGAAAGTGATATCGCTAAATTGAAGACCGGACTTCAGGCTACGATGCACACCAATTCATTCCCGGACAAACAATTTAAAGGCGAAGTCCTCTTTGTTTCTCCAGAGCCGGTTGTGGATTCCAATGTGACTACATACAAAATTGAATTGTCTTTGGATAGTCAAAAAATAAGGCTGCAACCAGGGATGAATATAGATGTATCACTTCTGTTGGCTGAGCGCAAAGATGCGCTGTCTGTGCCATTGCTCGCATTGAGATCCGAAGGTGGAGTGGATGGCGTATATGTAGCGAAGAACGCCGCAAATCCGGCAGATTATGAGTTTAGACCGGTGAAACTGGGGGTCTATACAGCGGATCAGGCCGAAATCAAGTCCGGTGTCAAGGAAGGCGAAACCATTGTTATTCCTCCTCAGAACGGGAGTGCTGACCCGAATGCCAGTGGAGGGGGACAGGCACAATGAGCGAAACCCAATCCAATAAAACTGTTATCGAAATTAAAGAGCTGAAAAAAATGTATGAGGTAGGCGGTCAGGAGATTCAGGCTCTGCGCAGCGTGGATTTATCCATTAGTGAAGGTGAGTTTGTTGCAATCATGGGACCCTCTGGATCGGGCAAATCTACCATGATGAATGTCATTGGTTGCCTTGATCATCCGGATACCGGGAAGTACTATCTGGATGGATATTCCATATTGGATGCTCGTGAGAACGAGCTATCGGAGATTCGAAATCAGAAACTGGGTTTTGTGTTTCAGAAATTTTATCTGCTTCCACGTACTACAGCGTTAGCCAATGTGGAGCTGCCTATGATGTATGCAGGTGTACCTGCCAAGGAACGCCGGGAAAGAGCCATAGAGACGCTACGGAGCGTAGGTCTTGCAGAACGGATGTACAACAAGCCTAACGAGCTGTCTGGCGGTCAACAGCAGCGTGTCTCTATTGCCCGAGCATTGGTAAATAATCCAGTTATTCTGCTGGCGGATGAGCCTACGGGCGCACTGGACACGAAGACGAGCACCGAGATTATGGAATTGTTTCAAGGGTTGAATGAGCAGGGAAAAACCATCGTCCTGGTTACCCATGAGCTGGAAATTGCTGAATATGCCAAACGATTGATCAGCTTTCGGGATGGTAATATTGAACGCGATGAACGTATTACGAATAGACGAATTTCATCAAGGATGGTAAGCCTATGAATTTGATGGAAACGATCCGGGTGTCAATGAATAGCTTAACAACCAACAAGCTGCGCTCGTTTTTAACGATACTCGGTATTATTATCGGAGTGGCAGCAGTTATTGCCATTATGGCGATCGGAAACGGCTCCAAGGCCAGTATTAAGGAGGAAATCAATAAATTAGGGAATAACGTGCTTATGGTTGCTCCAGCCATGCCGATGACCGAGGAAGAAGTCAATTGGGACAACTTGCCCTCATTTACGTGGAATGATGTCAAGGCATTGGAACAAAAGAGTTCGATTGCGGCATTGATGCCCCGTATTTCAAGCAGTTCAAAAGCTGTATGGGGTCGATATAACTATAATGCAACCATTGTAGGGACATCCGCTTCATTTTATAGAGTCAAAAAGTTTTCCTTTGCCGAGGGGAGAACATTTACTAACGATGAGATGGATAAACGTATGAATGTTGCTATTCTGGAAAGCAAAGCGGTTGTACGTCTTTTTGGTGGAGATACCAAAAACGTGATCGGACGAACGGTTCAAATTAAACAGCTTCCTTTCAAGGTGATCGGAGTATTGAATTCTCAGCCAGCTACGAATTTAAGCTACAGTACGAATGACCAAATTTACATCCCTGCTACAACCATGATGAACCGTCTGGGTGAGAAAAGCATTACCGGCTTGGATGTGTCGGCCAAGTCACCAGCTTTGATGAAACAGGCTCGTTCAGACATATTGGAAAGCTTGCGTATGACGCATCAGCTAAAACCCTCGGAACCGGATCAATTTGAAGTGATGAGTCAGTCCGAAGCAGCAGGTGCAGCTTCCGGTGTAGATAATATCATGACCAGCTTGCTGGGAGGTGTAGCCGCGATATCGCTCGTGGTGGGGGGAATTGGAATTATGAATATTATGATGGTGTCAGTTATAGAGCGCACGAAAGAAATCGGTATTCGGAAAGCGATTGGTGCCAAGCCGAGAGATATTATGATTCAATTCCTGTCTGAAGCGGTCATCTTTGGTCTGCTGGGAGGTATGCTCGGGGTTGTTACAGGCATAGGAGCCTCCAAAATAATCGAAGCAACGGCACATATGACCATTGAATTTACGATCTCGCCTATCCTATATTCGTTTCTTAGCTCTGCAGGCACCGGCATCCTGTTTGGGGTATATCCGGCTTATAAGGCAGCAAGATTGAAGCCTATAGATGCATTGAGATACGAATAATTTTATTGGCAAGTGGCAGCAAAATGAACCGCAACCAGCTGTCTATATTCGGGGGAACATACACAATGGAAAAAAGCTATACGCATAATAGGACAAGAGCACATCGTATGAGGAGGAATCGAAGGAGATTATTAATTATCATTGTTATTTGTGTTGTCCTAATTATTATAAAACTCTTTGACATTTTCAGTAGTAAACAACAGCCAGTAAAAAGGATCGAATTTGCAGAAAAAACTAATTCAGTATCAAGCGACGAATTTAATATCGAATCTAAGGAGAGGGCCTCTCCACTACAATATAATACTGACGTTGAAGATGCAGCATTTGTTGAAAAGTACTTGAATCAGCAAATGCAAGGCCAGAGGCCCGAGGGGATCGACGGTAAAAAGGTTGTCTATTTATCTTTTGATGATGGTCCATCCTTAACTGTAACGCCTAAAATATTGGATGTTTTGAAAGAAGAAAATGTGAAAGCAACATTTTTTTTGGTAGGAAAAGCAGCGGAAGAAAATGAGGGGGCTAAACATATAATAAAAAGAATGGTTAAGGAAGGACATGCTATAGGAAATCATACCTACTCACATGACTATAGTTATTTATATCCTAATCAGAGTGTGAACTCGAACATTTTTATGAACGATATTGAAAAAACAAATCAAATTTTAAAGCAGATTCTGGGGCAGGATTTTTCTACAAGAGTGATTCGATTTCCAGGCGGTCATATGACGTGGCAGAGAAAAGATCCCAATGGTATGGTAGTGCTAGACAAAGCTCTACAGGATAAGGATTACCATCAGGTCGACTGGAATGTATTACCTAAAGACGCAGAAGGTGCAACGAAGAATGCCGAAGAATTAATACGTGAATTCAAGCGGAGCATGGGAACCAGAGAAAAAGCAGTGGTACTCATGCATGACACTTACGGGAAAGAAGAAACAGCCAAAGCCTTGCCTGAAATCATTGCATATTTGAAAAAACAGGGATATGAATTTAAGACTATAAAGTAGCTAACCAATCGAAACAGAAAGGACAAGCAATAATATGGATATTAAAGATCTGGAGGATCTATATTTATCTTGTAAACCAGAGCTCTTTGGCTATCTTTTGAGAATACTGCATAACAAACAGGATGCCGAAGATTTGTTGCATGAAAGTTTTATTCGGTTAATAAGAGCTTCTCCTGACTTGCCCCAAGATCGTATCCGATTTTATCTTTTGAGAATTGCCAAAAATCTGGCTATAGATTTAATAAGAAAACGAAAACGGATTGGGGAATACACTTCACATAGGGAAATGCTCTACTATCGCTGGGATATCCTCGATTTTGAAATCCAAGAGGAAGTCAGTCGAATTCTTTTGATGGTGAGTAATGCCGAGCAAAGGAATGTACTTGAATTGCGTCTAGTTCAAGGGTACTCCATAAAAGAAACAGCTCGAATTTTAAACAAGAGTGAAGGTTCTGTGAAGTCATCGCTGTACAGAGCTTCAAAACGTATTAAATTAAGATATATTTCCTGAGCTGATTTGGACGAACCCAAACTGCACAATAAGTAAAAAAAAGCTGCCGTAATAAATTAGGCAGCTTTTTTACTCGATGTTTAATGAATGATCTCCCTCTCTTTTCAATAAAACCTTGTATCTCAAGCTTTTGAATTGCACGAACGGCAGCTGTTTATACTGTATTAAAGATGTTTTTATAATCGATCTTGGTATTGATATGTGGCTAAGCTTCTTGACAGTCTGTTTATATTGAGGTTATCATAGATATATAATATCTGTAATTAAAAATAGAGGGAGAAAAAAATTATATTGAAAGTATTTGAAGCACTCATACAAAAAGGAGATCGAGTCTATGTGTAGCGAACCTTTCACCCATCACGGAAACCCGGAAGCTTATAATGATAAGTTGGATTTTGTCGCCAAGCTGGAAGGTGGTGCCCTCTCCTTGCTGCAGCCTCAACGTGGAGAGCGAATCCTGGACGTGGGCAGCGGGAATGGAGATTTGACCGCCATGATGGCAGCCGCCGGAGCGATTACCACAGGTATTGATCTGTCTGAGGAGATGATGAGACGGGCCAGACAAAAGTACCCTGAACTACATTTTCAGGTAGAAAATGCTTGTCATTACCGAACGGCTATCCCCTTTGACGCTGTGTTTTCCAATGCAGCTTTGCACTGGATTAAGGATGCTGAGGCTGTCGCCCGATCCATCTGGCTGGCCCTTCGGGAGGAAGGACGATTCGTAGCCGAATTCGCAGGCAGCGGCAATGTCGCTGTGCTGACTACTGCTATACAACGGGAGCTGGAGGCACATGGTTATGCGTGGGAGGGACGGAATCCGTGGTATTTTCCTACCATTGGCGAATACGCCAGCTTGCTCGAGCAGATTGGATTCCGTGTTACATTGGCTCAGCACTTCGATAGGCCTACCCCGCTCAAGGGGGATGCAGGGATTCGAAACTGGCTTGACGGGTTCGCCGATTATTTTTTCCCGGACGTCACATCCACAGACAAAGCGATGATCTACCGCGCCATCGAGGCAAAGGTTAAGCCGCATCTGGAGCAGGGAGGACAATGGACAGTCGACACAAGTCGATTGCGTATCGTCGCCATCAAGAAAACCGCTTAGAGAGAGCAGAGAAGCGGTGAGGAAATTCAAACACCTTCAAGAGCATCCTACCGTGTCGTAAGATATGGAGATGCCTTGGAGGTGTTTTTCGTTAGCTATTCAATTGTATTCAATTGAGATCTCCCCGAGATGGTGAGCTATTGTAAACATTCTCATTGGATTCTTAAGTTTGGTAAGTGATTTCGTTAAGAATAGATGATAGGAGAGGTTAGTTTCCTTTGTTATTATTAAATTGTAAGGTATTGAAGGGTATAGGCCTACTCCGTTGAGATTACCTGCAGTTATATAAGAGCAAAGCGTAGACATTTAAGAATAAAATGTAACCGCTTTATTAAGCGCTTTCAAAATGATTTTGCTTACGTGAAATTTCGTTTGCTGACACCTAGGTTATGACTGTTTTTTCAGGAGGGAGACACTATGGACAATCGCAAACTCGCCGAGGATATTATCCAGTATGTTGGCGGTAAAGAAAATATTAGTCATCTGGAGCATTGCGTTACCCGTTTAAGATTTACGCTGAAAGATAATGCCACTGCCCAAACGGACAAAATTAAAAATCTGGACGGGGTGATGACAGCGATCATCAGCGGCGGACAATATCAGGTCGTCATTGGAAACAAAGTAAAAGACGTTTATTCAGAAGTCATGAATCTGTTGGGCACTCATTTTACGGTCGAAGAATCCAAAACAGCGGGATCGGAAAAGAAAAAAAATGCGTTTAATCGTCTTATTGATGTGATCGTCGGTATTATTTCACCAATTATTGGGGTCATGGCCTCATCGGGGATTATTAAGGGCTTCCTCGCTCTTTTTACCGCTTTAAACTGGCTTGCGCAGACAGATGGCACCTACATCTTACTAAATGCACTTGGAGATAGCTTGTTTTATTTTCTTCCGATTTTGATTGGGTTCTCTGCAGGCAAAAAGTTTGGTGCCAACCCGTTCATTACGGCTGTACTTGGAGCAGCACTGGTATATCCCAACATTGTTACGGCTTATAATGCCGGGAGTAGTCTAAACTTTGTAGGTATTCCCGTCGTCCTGGCCAATTATACATCGTCATTATTTCCGATTATTTTTGCAGCTTGGATGGCCGCGAAAATTGAAAAGTGGTTTGAACGAAAACTACCTTCTTCACTCAAAATGATATTTGTTCCGCTGTTCACTATTCTCATTACGGGAATACTGGCATTCCTGATCGTGGGTCCTTTACTGTCAGCATTCAGTGATGGTCTTGCAAAGGTCACCATGGCTATCTACAATCTTAGCCCTGTTGTAGCAGGCATAATCCTGGGCGGATTTTGGCAGATCATCGTCATTTTCGGTCTTCATTACGCCTTTATACCGGTCCTGATTAATAATATCACTACACTGCATTATGATCCCGTAAACGCGATTTTGAACGTTACTGTTCTAGCGCAAGTCGGAGCAGCATTGGGTGTTTTTCTTAAAGCCAAAAGCAAAAAAGTTCGCAGCATCGCTGGGCCTGCCGCTTTATCAGCTGCCATGGGCGTCACGGAACCAGCGATATACGGTATTTCCTTGCCCATGAAAAAGCCTTTTGTGATGGCGGGAATAGCGGGAGCCATGGGCGGAGGTATAACAGCAGCTATGGGAGCCAAGATGTATGGCTTCGGAGGCTCGGGGATGTTTGCGGCTCCGCTGTTTATCAATCCAAAAGGAATTGATGTGAGCTTCTACGCCTTCTTGATCTCTAGTGCGACAGCTTTGGTGGTCGCTACCATACTGACTTATTTGTTTGGTTACAAAAACCAGCCAGAGCCGGCGGCAGATAAAGTAGACGAGCCTGTACAGGTGAGTTCCAGCAAAAGTGATTTGCACATTAGTGATACGAAGACAGTTTACAATCCTATTCAAGGTATGCTTATTCCGCTATCTGAAGTCAAAGACGAGGCCTTTTCGAGCGGCGCAATGGGTAAAGGTTTTGCGATCATTCCGAGAGACAACAGAGTATACGCTCCCTTCGACGGGACCATTGTAACAGTCGCCAATTCCAAACATGCTTTGGCGCTTTTATCCACGGACGGTGTGGAGCTGCTCATTCATATCGGAATCAATACGGTCAAACTAAAAGGTGCTCCGTTTGATATTAAAGTGAAGGAAAATGATATGGTCAAAAAGGGGCAGTTATTGGTAGAAGTAGATTTTGCCATGATTGTTGAGAGCAACTATGATGTCACTACACCGATCATCGTCACCAATAGCTTTGATCATCAAGTCATTGAACTCCAGACTACTGAAAACCAAGAAGTTCAAACTGGAGATCCAGTTCTTGGCATTCAATAAAATGAGCATGTCTCCAGAGGCTTGACTGGCTAGCTTGCTGCCAGCCAGTCAGCTATCTGTATTTTTTACGGTAATCGCTGGGGGTTTGACCGAAAAAGGAAGTGAACTTTTTATAGAAAAAGCCGAGATTGTTATAACCGACTTCATTAGCCACTTCGTTAACCGTCAATGAAGTGTTCGTTAGAAGCATGGCTGCGCTTGTTAATCGCTGGATTTGAATCATTTCCTTAAATGTTCTGCCTGTGGCCTTCCTTAGATAAGCACTCAAATAGTTGGGGTGGAAGTTGAAATGCTTAGCTGTAGCAGCTAATGTTGCTTCCTTGTAATGATCTTCGAGATACTTCAAAATTTCAATCAGATTGGTTCGGGAAGGATTTTCAATGTATTGTTTTTCCTGATTCCCTTGGAATGTCTGCAAAAGCTTGCTAAACATGATAACCATATAGGAATCGATGATTTCCTTGGAGTACATGTTGGGATCAAATGATTCGCACATCAGATTCTCCATGGTTTCTTTAAAAGAGATTTCGTTACCGGTATGAAAAATAATATAGCGGTTGTGGTCCTGAATCTGGGAAACCGCATTGATAATGAATTGGGAAATGATTCCCGTGCTTGCCAGCCTGCTTAAAAAAGAAGTTGTAAAATAAGGCTTGAGCATAATGAAATTTATAATTATATCTTCCTCTGTTGTTTCTAAAATGGTGTGGGGCACATTGGTATCGAGCATACAAAGATCACCTTCTTGAAGGGTGATATGCTGCCCATTAATTAGCTGCTTACACTGACCGGCATAAACATAATTAATCTCCACGTAGCTGTGAATGTGAACGGGAATTTTGGAGTATCTGGAATGCTGGCGAATCGACATTTGATTGATTTGTAATTTGTTAAATGCATTTTCCGGAAATTTCGAATTCCGTTGACTGTGAAGCGAGTCATTATCGAATTCAAATAGGTACACTGGCTCTTCGGATACACTAGTCGTTGTTCTCATTTTTTCGTACATTTGAAGTCCACTATCGGGGTTCTCTTTATGTCGGAGTTCGCTTTCCGACATTTCCATAAGACGTTGCCTGAGCTCTTCACGATACATGTTTGATTCACCTCTGCAGCTATCACTATAGAAGATTAAGTTTAGTAAGTCAAATCCTTAAGTTAAGAAGATATTAAAGTCAAGGCTACCTTTGTTATCATAAAATTGAACTCAAGATCATCTTGAAAATAAACAGACAGTACTTAGATGATAAATCAAATTGATGGGATGGGTGTGTTATGAAAAGGCTGACTGATGTCTTGGAAAATAAGCAGGACAATTATATTTTTCCGCTGTTTTGGATTCATGGTGAAGAAGAAAAGATTCTTAGAGAAGCCGTAGGTAAAGTTCAGGATGCCGGCATTCAGGCTTTGTGTGTGGAGTCCAGACCACATCCGGATTTTGTTGGCGAACTTTGGTGGAGAGATATGGATATCATCATGGATGAGGCTCGCAACCGGGGCATGAAGGTATGGCTCCTGGATGATTCTCATTTTCCTACAGGTTATGCCAACGGTAAAATCGTTTCTGACTATCCGCAGCATGCCAAAAAATATTTGAAAATTCACCAGTTGGATTTTGTGGGCCCTCTGAAGGACTCCTCTTTTCTGGTGAAATGGGGCAGCCCTGGTAATCGGATGAGTCTTGATTTGAAACCAGTCCCGATTCAAGATGAAATTTTGGGGATCGTTGCTGCTCGCCGAACTGGAGAGAACAGCGTAGATCCTTTAACTCTGCAGGATGTGACCTCTTTTGAGAAAAACGGAGTTTTGTATTGGGACATACCGGAAGGGGACTGGCGGATATTCATTATGCTGCAGACAGTGCATGGGGGAGAACCCCATACGGATGGATATTTAAACCCGCTAGATCCGGAAGCGGTAAAAGTATTGATTGAGGAGGTATATGAACCTCATTACCAGCATTATAAACATGATTTTGGAAAAACGTTCGCCGGCTTTTTTTCGGATGAGCCGCGTTTTGGAAATATGCATGGCGCGTTTGGGTCCATCGGCAGAGCCGAAATGGTTTTCCCCTGGAAAGAAGGACTTCTCGAAAAATTTACACCTGAGGAGCGACTTCAGCTTCCGCTGCTGTCCACGGTAGAGGGACAAGGAACCGAGCACTCGATTCGCTATAAATATATGGATATGATCAGCCGTATGTACGGTGAGTCCTTTACTGGTACATTGGCGGTCTGGTGCCGTGAGCATGGTGTTGAATATATCGGTCATCTGATCGAAGACAACAATGCGCATGCTCGCCTTGGATGTGGAGCAGGACATTTCTTCAGAGCCATTTGGGAACAAGATATGTCCGGTATTGATGTGGTGTTAAATCAAATTATGCCCGGAATGGACAAAGGACCGTTCAAATCCATGACCGCTAAAGGATGGGACGGTGAGTTTTTCCATTATGGACTTGCCAAAATGGGCACATCCTTGGGGCACCTCGATCCCAAGAAAAACAACCGCACCCTGTGTGAAGTATACGGAGCCTATGGTTGGGCGGAAGGCATTAAGCTGATGAAATGGATAACGGATCATATGCTGGTCCGGGGCGTCACCCATTTTGTTCCTCATGCTTTTTCGCCGAAGGAATTTCCGGACCCCGATTGCCCGCCACATTTGGATGCGAGGGGACATAATCCGCAATATCGGTTCATGAGGGAGCTGTTCAATTACCTCAACCGTGTCAGCCACCTGTTGAATGAGGGGGAGCATATTGCTCCTGTAGGACTGCTTTATCATGCGGAAGCGGAGTGGCTTGGAGACTATATGCTATTCCAAAAGCCTGCCCGTGAGCTTATGCAGCATCAAATTGATTTTGATGTGATTCCTGTCGATCTGATTGTGGAGGCTGAACCCGAGGGAAATCAATACAAGATCAATGGGAAAGCATTCAGGGTTCTCGTCATCCCCTATGCGGAAGCTTTACCACAAACACTGCTGACGCAAGTCAAGACACTTACGGATGCCGGCATCCCGGTCTATTTTATTGACGGATTGCCCGTGCGTAATGAGTACGGAGAAGCGGTAGATCCTCTGCTTCTGGCAGGAGCAGCTATTAAAAATTTAAGTGATTTTGCGGTCCAGCTCCAGAAAGAAGGAATTAGTGATATCCAGACATCGGAGTTTCAGCCTTATCTTCGTTACTATCACTACCGGCAAGAGGATGGAAATCTATATATGTTCTTCAATGAAGACCCTTACCGGATCATTGAGACAAAGGTAACTTTAAGCAATGGGAAGCAGGTTGCCGCTTACGATGGCTTTGATAACCGTCTGAAGTCCATTCCTCAAGCCTTGGAAAATGGAAAAAGGATTGTATCTCTCACGTTGCATCCATATGAGTCGATCGTGGTATTTGAAAGTGAAGAGGCTGTTGAAGCAAGCGGAGAAACAGTAAAAGAACTGGCCAACATCAGCGGCCCTTGGAACATTTCCTTTTCGACGGCCGAAGCTTATCCTCATTTTTCATCTCAAAATGTTCTGGGCTCTCTTCAGGATATCTCCAGATTGGAAGGGCGTGAACGATTCTCCGGAACAGTACGTTATGAGCTGTCGATCCATCTGGAAGAAGAAGTCGAAGACGTCCGAATCGACTTGGGTCGTGTATACGAGGTAGCCGAGGTAACAATCAACGGTCGATATCTGGGAGTGAAAATCTGTCCACCTTATATCTTTGAAGTTGGAGATGCACTGCGTAAGGGGAAGAATGAAATCATTATTGAAGTCACTAACAACCTCGGCAAGCAGGAGCAGGATTTCTTGTCCCAATACATGATTCAGGAGCCGACAGGGCTGCTTGGACCGGTACGTTTATTGAAATCATGTTTAGCAGAGTAGACACCAGGGAAAACAATAGTTTCGGTGTTAAATAAAGGCGGTGAAATGAATACGCCTAATTGAAGAGCTTAGCATGTAAGATTCAGGCAGCCGATCATTCGGCTGCTTTTATAATGCCCATCTTGTGAAAATAAATTAGGGTTCAGAGGATAAGAACTTATATTGATCAAAAAAAATTTGACATGTAATGCGTTACACAAATTACAGTGTAATTGTAGAACAAACAACAATCATCTCATTAAACATCATTCGTTTAAACAGGGGAGACAGCATACTAATGGATAGAGATACTCAAAAAATTGTGTTTATCGATATTGACGGAACACTTGTCGGTGATGATGGCATGGTGCCTGAATCGGCACAGAATGCCTGCAAAATAGCACGCGAGAACGGTCATCTGCTTTATCTGTGTACAGGCCGTTCAAAAGCTGAAATCTACGATGCCATTTGGGATATCGGATTTGATGGTCTTATTGGAGCAGGAGGGGGATATGTAGAGTCCGGGAACGAGATTCTTTATCATAAAAAAGTCACGCCTGAGGATGTTAGGCAGATGGTGGATTTCTTTAATATACATGGAATTGATTTTTATCTGGAATCCAATTCAGCGCTCTATGCTAGCCATAATTTAAGACCTCATTTGGAGAGACGGATCTATGGGGATGTGGAGAACGACCCTGTGGCTAGAGAAAAAATGGAGCGTTCCCCTCATCCATTTATCGCGGGTTTGACTTATGGAGAGACTGATTTGTATAAAGACGATGTCAATAAGGTTTGCTTTCTGGAAAGTGCTGTACCCTTTGAACGCATCAAGGAAGAATTCCAGGGGAAATTTGAGGTCATCCAGTGCACCGTTCCGATCTTTGGTAAGGACAGCGGGGAAATGATGATCCCTGGCATCCACAAGGCAATCGCCATTGCAGATTTGCTGAATCATTTGAGCCTGCCCCAGGAACAGACGATTGCCATTGGGGACGGAATGAACGATGCCGAGATGCTCGAATATTGCGCTGTAGGTATTGCTATGGGCAATGCAAAGCCGGGTTTGATAGAAATTGCAAATGATATTACTGGCAGCGTTGAGGAAGATGGATTGTATAAAAGCTTTGTAAAATACGGTTTGATATCTGAATAAATTAACGGTGTTTTGCCACCGTGCAGGCGATGATTATGCAGTCAATTATGATACAATCGAGCGTGGAAGTGAATGGGATTTGTTAGTTGAACGCATATTTTATTCCATGAAGCTTGGGGACCTGTCCTCAAGCTTTTTTAGTATCAATGTCCATATGTCCAATAAAAAGAGCAAAAGCAGTTCCGGCTCGTTCGTGTATGATATATTGTCAAAGCATAAAAGATTCATCTTATAGAGATACTAATCAATATGAAATCAGCGATCCGATTAGAAAAACCATGAATACTTGGGATTCATATTATTCTTGCAAATTACATTTAGATTACATATAATACACATGAACAAGTGCTCATATATTGATATAAATAGTGGATTATTAGAATCTTATAGAAGAGAGGCGTAGGTAGATGAGTAAGAAAAGCCACACATACAACCATAATAATGAACATGGTTGCAACCAGCATGATCAACACAATCATTCTAAAGACAGTAAGCATTCACATGCTCACGGGCATGGACACTCCCATAGCCACGGGCATTCTCATGGACATGGAGCGAACAAAAATGCTTTGAAGCTATCATTCTTTTTAATTGCTGGTTATATGATCATTGAGTTTATTGGTGGATTACTGACTAACAGCCTGGCACTGTTATCTGATGCGGGACATATGTTGAGTGATGCGGGTGCATTGGGGTTAAGCTATCTGGCGATGACCTGGGGACAACGGCAAGCGAGCAAGTCAAAGACGTTTGGATACAAACGATTTGAAGTACTGGCCGCTTTTATTAATGGCTTAGCGCTTGCCCTGATATCGATTTATATTTTCTGGGAAGCTTTCGAACGGCTTTCTAACCCACCGGGAATCATGACTTCAGGAATGTTGACAATCGCAGTTATTGGCTTGCTGGTCAATATAGCTGCTGCTTTTATCCTCATGAGAGGAGATACATCTGAAAATCTCAATATTCGCAGTGCTTTTCTACACGTACTAGGGGATTTACTAGGCTCTGTAGGTGCAATTGTGGCTGCATTGTTGATTATGTTCTTTGGCTGGAATTTGGCTGATCCGATTGCCAGTATATTGGTGGCGATTCTGGTGATCATCAGTGCTTATCGGGTGACTCGGGACTCCATACATATTCTGATGGAAGGTACGCCGCTGAATATGAGCACAGATCAAATTAAGCAATCCCTGCTTGAGCTTGAGCATGTGGTTGAAGTGCACGATCTCCATGTATGGGCGTTATCATCGGATGTTCCGTTGCTGAGTTGTCATATCATCATTCAAGATCCAATGTACAACAGTGTTGTATTGGAACGGGCACAGAAGTTGTTGAAAGAGCAATACGAGATCAAGCATATTACAATACAGATTGATAGACCGGGAATCCAGTGTCATATTGAACATCACTAACAAGAAGTCCAGAAGAGATCTACGTGACGTAGGTCTCTTCTGCTATATTAAAAGACTAAATCAGGTCAATGTACCTCTGATCATTCATGAGGTAATGAAGAAAAAAGCGAAATCCATTTTGTGCAAACCCGGCGTCCATTATCGGTTAACAATGAATAAACCTAAAATATTTGGGTGATTTTATATATAAAACCAGGGTGGTTTGAAAGGATTTAATCTCCATGAGAAAACTCCGCATAATCAGAAAACTGTTCAAACCGACCGGAATCCAATTGAATGGAAGGCAGATTCAGCGGGAAAGGGTTGAGGCTCCACAGGCAAAGCAGCTTTATCCGGATTTGCGGCAAAATGAGCTCCGCCTTCGTTTGCTTTACGACAATTGTTCGGATGTAGTTTACCGTTCCTTCCTGGTCGGCGGAAGAACAAACGCCTTGTTAGTGTATATTGAAGGTTTGGCCGATTCCGAAGCGATCGAACGGCATGTTATTGCTCCTTTCATGCAGGAGGCAGCCGGTGACAACGATGATATCAGGCAGCTTATTGAACGGAAAGTATCGGCAATACAAGCGAGAGAATTCACGACGTTTGCCAAGTGCATCGAATATCTTTCGAACGGATATACGATCCTGCTGTCTGACAACTATACTTCCGGCTTTGGCTTCGGATTGACGAAATGGGAGAAACGCTCCGTCGAAGAGCCTTCGGCAGAAGTGGGGATTAGGGGGCCGCGTGAGGGATTTACCGAAACCTTGCGGACCAATACTTCCCAAATCCGGCGCATTATTAAAAGCCCGCTGCTTAAAATGGAAGCGACGAGAATCGGCGAATATACCCAAACGAATATTGTCCTGGCTTATATTGAAGGACTTGTGGACAAGACGCTGGTGGAGGAAATACGCAACCGGCTCATGCGTATACGGATCGACGGAATCCTGGAAAGCGGTTATATCGAGGAAATGATTGAGGACCATCCGTATTCTCCCTTTCCGCAATTGCTCAGCACGGAACGGCCTGATGTCGTCTCCGGTTGTTTGCTGGAAGGGAGGGTGGCGATTTTAACAGAAGGAACGCCGTTTGCCTTGGTCGCCCCGGTCACTTTTTTTTCGTTAATTCAGTCGCATGAAGATTATTATCAGCGGTCCCTGATCTCCACCGTCATTCGTTGGCTGCGCTATTTCTTTATAGCGACCTCTCTCCTGCTTCCATCAGTATATGTGGCGGTGCTTACTTTTCATCAAGAGATGGTGCCAGGCTCTTTGCTTGTCAGTATGGCAAGTTCCCGGGAGCAGGTGCCTTTTCCGGCGTTAATCGAAGCGTTGATGATGGAGGTCACCTTTGAAGCGTTGCGTGAAGCGGGCGTGCGGTTGCCCAAGCAGGTTGGCGCCGCTGTCAGCATAGTCGGAGCGCTGGTCATCGGTCAGGCGGCTGTACAGGCAGGACTTGTGTCCGCGCCCATGGTTATTGTGGTTGCGATTACGGGGATCTCTTCATTTATGGTTCCGCGTTACATCGCCGGCATTGCCATCAGGCTGCTGCGTTTTCCATTAATTTTTCTTGCCGGAAGCCTGGGGCTTGTCGGCGTGGTTATGGGGATCATCGCTATAGTTCTGCATATGTGCAGCTTGCGCTCATTTGGCGTCCCCTATCTGTCCGAAGTCAGCACTCCCAAGTTGAATGAATGGAGAGATGTTCTGGTCAGAGCTCCCTGGTGGAAATTGAACACACGCCCGCGCTTTACGGGAACGTATGACAAATATCGGCAGCCAGCCGGTCAAAAGCCTGATCCAGCCCGCGAGAACAGCGAGTAGCCGAAACAAACACCTGGCAAAGGAGAGTCGGATGGATGAAGACATGGATAAGGACATGGATAAAAACAGCGGTTTTCATCCCGCTGCTGCTTGTGCTGGGAGGCTGCTGGGATCGCACAGAGCTTAATGACTTGGCGCTGATTACAGCGCTCGCATTCGACAAGGTGGAGAATAATCAGGTTCGCGCGACCGTACAATTCGTCCTTCCGCAGAATCAGTCTGGAGGTGGAACGACAGGGGGCGGCGCTACGGGAGGCGGAGCGGCAAGAAGGACGTCCGTCCGATCGGAAACAGGTTTTGACATCACGGATGCTCTGTCCAAGCTGCAACGGGTAATCCCCAGGGAGATGTTTTGGGGGCAATGCAGAATCTATATATTTAGCGAATCCGTGGCCAGGGCGGGGATCCGTGAACATCTCGATTTCCTAATCCGTTTTCCTGAGACGAGAGAGCGGGCCTATATGTTCGTAAGTAAAGGAGAAGCGGCATCAGCGCTTGAGTTGTTTCCGCCAATCGAAAATTCCTCGGCCGAGGTGCTGCGGAAGCTGTCCGATTTGCGGATTGGGATACGGGTGACGATGCACCAGTTGAGCCTTATGTTAAGTGGAGATTCCCGGACGGCTATTCTACCGATGATCTATATCCTACCGAAACCCCAATCAGCCGGGCCGTTTCAAACTATTCCGTACCTGCTGGGGAGCGCTGTATTCAAAAATGACAAAATGGTGGGGCAAATTTCAGAAAGAGTCACAAGGGGTATCCTGTGGCTGAGGAATGAAGTCAAAGGATATACGGTTGTGTTTAAACCGGAGGGATCGGAAGGACTAATGTCTTTAAAACCGGTAAAGGCGAACGTCAAGCTGATTCCAAAGATTGAAGGCGAAACCTGGAAGATGACGGTCCGGGTTAGAACAGAAGGGGACATTATACAAAATGGCACTATAATGGATCCCATGAATCCGCATCTGCTCGCTGTTATAAGCAAGGGATTCAAGGATGATGTAAGAAAACGAATCGAGTCGGCGCTTTATGAGGTTCAACGGCGGCACAAGACGGACGTTTTTAATTTCGCCCAGACATTTCAACGAAAGTATCCCAAGCAATGGGAGAAGATGAAGGACCGATGGGATGAGCAGTTTTCCAAAGTTGAAGTCAACACGGAAATTGAAGCAAAGATTCTTAGACCTGGATTAATCAGCTCTCCAGAAGGAGTGCCCAAGGAAGAGGTAAAAAAGAAATGAGATGGTATTTTTTCTGCTTCATTACGATCTCCGTGCTGCTGATTACCCGTTTCGAGTGGCCGAAACTAAAAGCAAAGCCGGTAAAGGATAAAGCTGTATTCGTATCGCTGCTGCTCCTGGTTTGGATCCTATCCATGCTGGACCTGCCCAATACGCCCGGGCCAACTACAGTGCTTCTGTTCATTTTCAAGCCATTTCGGGGTCTAACGGAACCGTAACCGATCTTTATACGAAGGGACAGGACTAACTTAAGGCGGAGGTGAAGGAACATGTTGGAGAAGGGGAAAATATCAGCTTTTCAAATGGGACTCATGATGTATCCAACTGTGCTGGCTTCCGGTTTTCTTGTTTTGCCGACCATAACGGCCCAATTTGCCCAAAATGATCTTTGGCTTACGGGAATATTGGCCGCTCTGACAGGTTTGATTACCGTTTATACCGTGACCCAATTGCATGAGCTTTATCCAGGGCAGACGGTTGTCCAGTACAGCGAACAGATTCTCGGTAAAATTCCCGGAAAAGTCATCGGCCTCGCCTATATCACTTACAATCTGCATGCCACCGGGGGGATCACCCGGCAATATGCGGAATTTGTCACAGGCAATTTTTTGTATAAAACTCCCTTATTGATCATAATGGGATCCTTGATCTTGCTTAGCGCGATCGCCGTTCACGGCGGTGTGGAGACGCTGGCCAGGAGCACTGTCATTTTTTTACCAGTGTTTATTTTCCCTGTCTTTTTTCTGCTGCTGCTGCTTCCCGATTTGGATGTCAAAGCCATATTTCCGGTCCTGAATCATGGGGTAATCCCGGTCATCAAAGGGTCCTTCTCGATGATGGGTTGGATGAACGAATTATTCCTGATGACCTTTTTTTTGCCCTATGTGACGGATCCAGAGAAGGGGAGGAAATGGGGATACATATCGATGATCAGCATTGTTTTGTTTCTGACTTATTCCAGCCTGATCGCCTTATTTTTGCTGGGGCCGAACTTGGGGAGTAGAGTGTACCCGATTCTCATCGCTTTTCGTTATGTCAGCGTCGGTTCTTTCCTGGAAAATCTGGAATCATTGCTTCTGGCGATGTGGGTTATCGGAAATTTCCTGCAGGTTGGCATCTTTCTTTACGCTGCAACACTTTCTTTTGCACAATGTTTTCAGTTAGCGGACTACCGTCCGATTGTTTTTCCGCTCGCTCTGCTCAGTCTGATCATAGGCATTTGGGATGTACCCAATTTTCCGGTCTTCGGATTTTTGGTGAGATCGGCAGTTCCATTCCACATCCTATCGACTTATCTGCTTATTCCGCTATTATTGCTGGCCGTCGCCTCCTTGCGCAAACGAAAAACAAGCCGAAAAGAAGGCTGATGTTGCTGCTCATGTGTTGTTTGTGGAAGATTCTTTATTAAAAGCCAAAAATAGAATCATTATAATGATGCAGATTGTGCCAATCCATTGAAACATTCCAAGGGAATCTTTTAACCAAAAGACTGTTGTTAACACAGCCGCTAGTGGTTCTAAGCTTCCTAAAAGACTCGACTCTTTCGGCGATAGACTGTTTAAACTTTCTATATAAAACCAAAAAGAAAGCATAGTACCAAAAATGATAATGAAAATCAAATAAAAGTAGGTTTCTGGTGTTAAGTTCTTAAAATCCATTTGCCAAGGTGGGTGGATAAAACTTAATGCGACTCCCCCGATAATCATAGCCCAGCCAACAATGACCAAGGAATTGTATTGCTTCAGTAAAGGAACAGCATATAAAGTATAAAATGCAAGCGCAAGCCCAGATAAAATTCCCCAAACGATCGCAACTGGCGGCACAGATAATTGCGAGAATGAGCCGTTGGTTAATAAGAAAAAGCAGCCAACTAGAGCGAGCGAAACGGTGAACACATCTTTTCTTGTTAGAGTAGATTGTCTACTGATGAATAAGTAAACAATAATCATTACAGGTGCTAAATATTGTAATAACGTTGCTACAGCAGCATTACCATGTTTAATGGATGCCATATAGGTGTATTGAACCCCAAGCATACCGACTAATCCAAATATTATGAGGTGAAACGATGTCTTTTTATTTTTCCAGATCCCAAAAATCTGAGCACGGTCTTTTCCAACAAATTGAACTGACAGGAGTAATAAACCTGCAATGAGTAATCGAATCGTAACAAGCCAATTCACGTCAATGGCGTATTGTTGAAACAGCTTTTTGGCAACGGTGCCACCAATTCCCCAAAATATCGCTCCGGTTATAATGAGAAATATTCCTTTTCCTCTATTCATAATCAACTCTCCATCATAAAATATAAAAATAGTATATTATACTTCACATGATAAGTGAAAAATCGTTAAATAAATATCTAAATCGAATGGAAAAGTATAAATATATTGAGGTGGCAAGATGCAAATAAAGAATTTCATGATTGACCAGGATTTAAAAGAGCTAACTGAGCATCGTACCGTTGTGTTGCCGATTGCATGTTACGAAACAACGATTAGCCAAAATATAAATGGATATATACCACTTCATTGGCATGAGGAATTTCAATTTGTTTTGATCTTAAAAGGACAAGCCATCTTCCAAATACGAGAAGAAAAAATTACGATTCACGAAGGGGAGGGTTTGTTCATAAATAGCGGCTGTCTGCACATGGCGACAGACAAGAATGATTCGGGCTGCATCTATATTTGTTTAAATGTTTCTCCAAACTTTGTACTATCACAAGAACTTTATACAGCCTATGTATATCCCTATATCCAAGCAACTAATTTACCTTACATACACTTGAATACAAAGGAGCTTTGGGGCAAAAACATTCTAAGCGCTATTTTAAAAATCAATCAGCTGATTCAGCAAAATCCACCCTACTATGAAATGGACATTACCGTACAGCTAACGTTGATTTGGAGAAATTTGATTGTTAACGGCTTTCAACTGGAGTATGAACAAACAGAAATGTTGAAGAATCTTCGAATGAAGGAGATGCTGAACTGGATTCACCTGCATTATGCTGAGAAAATTCTTTTAGACGACATCGCACGAGCTGGGCAATTAAGTCGGTCCGAATGCTGCCGATATTTCAAACGAATTTTAAAGAAGACACCTTTACATTATGTATTGGATTATCGAATTCAAAAAAGCTTAATTTTGCTTCAACAAGCCGAATGCAATGTCACAGATGTTGCTTATCAAGTAGGATTTAATAGCACAAGCTACTTCATTAATCATTTCCGAAAGTCAATGAACATGACACCATTAGCATACAAAAAATATAAAAATAATGAATTCATTGAATGAGGAGACAAAACGATAATATCTTTATCTTAAAAAGCGACCGATTTGTAAGCACATTGGTACGAAAAGGAACGTTGACTATTGAGTTGCTCCATAGTTTATACTCCTCCTTAAAGTAAGATCACTAAGTAAAGGGGACTTGAAAACTGGAGAACAGACACTACGAACTTGTCGTTATTGGTGCAGGTGCTGGAGGGTTAAATGCTTCATTTAAAGCTGCGGAGTTGGAAAAGAAAGTGCTTCTTATAGAAAAATTCAAACCCGGTGGTGAATGTACGTGGGCAGGTTGTATTCCAAGTAAGGCTCTTATCCAAATTGCTGAAGAGATTTACACAGCAAAGAAGTATGGTCATGTGGAGATCAACTCGGGTGAGATTTTAAACGAAGTAAGGAGACTGACAGAAAAAGCTCATCAAGGAGAAGCTGTTGAAGCTTTAACCGGAGCCGGTATTGAATATATGAATGGAACTGCAGAATTCGTTGATACTCACACTATAATGGTGGAAGGCCAGGAAATTAAAGCGGACCATATCGTAATTAGTACAGGGTCTTCTGCATTTGTTCCAAACATTAATGGGCTGAAAGAGATAGATTATTTAACGAACGAAAACGTTTTTAAAATGAAGACTTTCCCAAAGATCTTATTGTTGTTGGAGCCGGAGCTATAATATACCATTTTAATCCATTAAAGATGCTATTCATCCATATCCTTCGTACAGTGAATTATTACTCAGCATGAGTAAGGATGCATCCCTGTCTTAAGTTTTCTATATCAATACTTAGTCCAATCAGGATATTCTGGTTGGGCTCTTTTTGTGTAAACGTCTCGTTCTGATTATTTGTTTAATTGATCACTGTATTATGTATACTAAATATTGTAGTTAAGTCGGATCGTTACGATGCTTTTACTGTAAGCGAGCAGATCTATAACAGAAAGAGGTCATAAAGCAATGACTGAAAAGTTTTTTAAAACGGGTGATATTGCCAAATTTCATAATGCAAGCTCTGATACAGTGCGTTATTATGACAAAGAAGGTCTTGTGAAACCTTCTATAGTAAAAAGAAATAAATATCGTTACTATACGTTAAATGAAACTTTGAATTTTGGAAATGTTACTATGCTGAGAGAATTAAATGTACCTATTTCTTCCATAAAACAAAGGTTGGGTTTTGGCGGTATTCATGAAATTCTCTCGCAAAATGACTCTCATATTCAGGACATGTCTGATGAAATTATGGTTTTGCAAAGGAAAATTAATTATTTAAATATGTTTAACGAAAGATTGAAAAGTTTTCATGAAAAGCCCAATGAGTTAGAGTATATCGAAGACGGATACTTGTATATCTGCAGAGGTATGAATTTTTCAATGAGTTTAAATGAAGTCATGATTAGAAGAAGCAATGTATTGCTCTAATATTGTAGGGAGCGCTTGCGAAAATGCTGAACGTATTGAGTTGCCCCGTGCTCTGCGCTATAACTACATTGGAAATCCATTTGAGGACTCCGATTATTCTCAAAGGATTGATAACCAAGTTAACGATTATTGCACCAAGCATCAAATCAAAATTGCAGAAACGAAATATGAAATTTTTTATATTTGTCTTATGGAAGAAGAACGTTATAAATATTACATTCACTTATTGTATCCCATTATAAAAAGCTGATCCCTCTAATGACTCTTATTCTGTCGGAGGACAGGGGATTTTGCTATTGTTCCTGTCCTTCCTTGCTGCTGATTTATGAAAACTACCACTAATGTCCGGCTCGTAGATGAACTCGTGAGCGTGCAGTATCAGGAGTACCGATCATACCCAAGCGTCCCCGCCTTTTTTGGCAGCTCCTTGTAATTAGTAATGCGATTGCGTCCATGACCCTTGGCGTAGTAAAGCGCTTCGTCTGCTTTTGCGATCAGTTCCTCTGGAACATTGTTGGCATCAGGATAGCAGGTTGCGACACCAATACTAACCGTGACCACACCTTTCATGTACGCTCCGTTATGAATGATTGCGGTATTTTCTATGGCTAATCTCAGATCTTCGGCAAGTTGCGCTGCTCGCTTGGCACTCGTATCAGGCAGGATAACCGTAAATTCTTCCCCTCCGTAACGGGCGATTGTAGCCGCTGGATGATTGATGGTCTTTATGGCGATGGCCGTTACTTTACGCAAGCATTCGTCTCCGGCCTGATGTCCGTATAGATCGTTGTAAGCTTTAAAATAATCTATATCAAAGAAAATGAGAGACAATCCTTTCTCATTCTGCTCTGCATTTTTCCATTCCTGTTTGAGCATTTCATCAAAAAAACGACGGTTTGCAATTTTGGTTAGTCCATCCAACAGGGAAAGCTGCTTCAATTGCTCTTCCATTTTCTTTCTTTCGGAAATATCCTTGGCAATCCCAATGACTCCAACCGTTTTCCCGTCCAGTAAAAGCGGTGACAATGTCAGCAATACCGTTATCCTGGCACCATCCTTCCGAATATATGACCATTCTCGTCCTTCGGATACATATTCTGCCGCGCCGTAAAAAAACACATTTAATCCATAAATGGGTTTACCTATTTTTTCGGATAGTTCTTTCCCATAAGCCTCGACTTCATTCGGGTCATGAAAGATCAGAAGAGATTCTTTGCCAATCAGCTCGTCGGCCCGGTAGCCAAGCATTTTTTCTGTACCCTTATTGGCATGCGTGATCTGTCCCTGCCAATCGATGGCTATGATAGCCGTACCTACTGCGGATTGAAAAATCGCTTCTTGAAGTGCATGTAGGGAACGGTATTTTCGCTCACTGTGCTCCAATTGTTTAGTTAGTCGATTCGTTGTAGAAAAGAAGGCAATTAACGATGCTGCGAAAAGTCCGCCCAAACCGACAAGTGCTAAATAGGAATAGGTATCTTTTGTAATCCCCCTTATAAGCGACATAATCGTAATGAGCGTCATACTCAGTAATACCGAAAGCAACCAGCGGTACCTATAGCGTTTGACAACCTGCATAATGATCCCACTGCCGATGGCAGCTAATGTAATCGATAATAATGGCGTCATGCTGGCAGGTGAAGGCGTAAAAGTCCCTACTAATGTTGCCCGGCCAAGCACAAAAAATAAGGCGGTCACTAAAGAAGCAGGCAGCCCCCCAAAATAAGCGGAACTGATGACAACGATATGGCGGAAATCGATAAAGGATGTTTCGTTTATTTGATAACTGAACAACAGAAGAAGAAGAGCACAGCAGCCGTGCATGATCCCTATAAGCAACTTAAATCGCAAGGTACGATGGTCTTCCATCAAGTAGCGCCGGAATAAATGGTTGAAGAGAAAAAGGAACGCTGTTAACAAGGCGAAATTCGCAATCATATATCTAAACATAGGCAGTCCTTCCATACATGTTTGTATATCGTGATGTTATTCTCTTCGTATATTGGAGGACAACATAACGAAAATCGTTCCGGCTGTTATTCTTCAGCATGCATGATATAAGTATAATGGGAAACAGGAGTAAAGGTAAGCGGAAATTCCCA
The DNA here is from genome assembly GCF_001705305.1 of Paenibacillus kribbensis. Lineage (GTDB taxonomy): Bacteria > Bacillota > Bacilli > Paenibacillales > Paenibacillaceae > Paenibacillus > Paenibacillus kribbensis_B. Next base: position 68,610 of record NZ_MCBP01000006.1, on the reverse strand, counting down.
CGTATAGTGGTGCAGGCTACTCATCCTAATAGGGGTTAAATACTATGACAGAGCAGTGGAATGTTAGATATGATTTTAACCGTAGAGCAAGGCCGGATCAAATTAGGTAACCCCATCTTATATTAATATCGAAAAAAAGGGCTAACTCTTTAGACAAGAGCAGCCCTTTTTTTCGATATTACAATTACAATGTAGATACGTCGATCACGAAACGATAACGAACGTCACTCCGAAGAACTCGGTCATAAGCTTTGTCAACTTGATCCGCAGCAATGACTTCGATTTGCGGAACAATACCGTGTTCAGCAGAAAAATCAAGCATCTCTTGAGTTTCACGGATACCGCCAACGAGTGAGCCAGCAATACTGCGTCGACCCATTATTAAGGAAAAGACATTATATTGATCGGGCTTACTGGGTGCACCCACGTTTACCATTGTTCCGTCAATGCTTAGCGTTGATAAGTAGGCATCTACGTCAAGATTGGCAGATACAGTGTTCAATATAAGGTCGAAACGGCCCGCCAATTCAGTGAATGTCTCTGGATCACTTGTTGCAAAATAATGATCAGCACCAAAGCTCAAAGCCTCATCTTTTTTATTCAACGACCGACTCAGTACAGTGACCTCAGCACCCATAGCATGCGCATATTGGATCGCCATATGGCCTAAACCGCCCATTCCCAAAATAGCTACTTTTTTGCCAGGTCCGGCATTCCAGTGCTTCAAAGGAGAATAGGTGGTGATTCCTGCACAGAGCAGCGGACTTGCTACATCCAGCTCTAGGCTGTCCGGAATATGAACAACAAAACCTTCCGTTACAACAATCTTCTGACTGTATCCACCATAAGTTGGATTACCGTCGTAGTCTCTGGAATTATAGGTGGCGACAAAACCTTTTGTACAAAATTGCTCTTCGCCTCGCAGGCAGTATTCGCATTCTCTGCAGGAGTCTACATAGCAACCTACACCAACTCGGTCGCCAATAGAAAACTTAGTGACTTCAGAACCTACGGCTTCTACAACACCGGCAATTTCATGGCCAGGAACCATGGGGAAGATGCCGCCGCCCCATTCATCATGGGCACTATGAATGTCGGAATGGCAAATCCCGCTAAATTTAATATCGATTAAGACATCATATGGCTGCAATTCTCTACGCTTAATTGTGGTCTTTTCAAAATGTGCTTTTGCACTTGGTACACTCAGAACACGAGTCTGACACATATTTTTCTACCCCTTTGTATGAATTAAATGTATTCATTATCCACAGGTTCTAACCATTTCGTTTCTCCAGGCATAATTGCCAAGCTTCTTCTTGGTACCAGCCCTCACCACCAGTAACTAATAGAACTTGTCCAGCCTCATGAGAGTGCCAGTTATTACGAGCTTCCGGAGCGAAGGTTACGTTTCCGATAGGTGCTTTGATTTAGCTGTTCATCAGCCATCTTTCCATTCCTACTTTCTCTTAATTTGTATAAGTTTCTTTAGCGATGTTAAACGCCGACCAAGCTGCGATCGCGAGGGGAGAGTTCCTTCTCTCTTGACCAAACTTCACCGAATAAAATATCATCGCGATTTACGCCATCCTCCATTCGTTTTTTTGGTTTTGTCTGAAGTATAAACCTTAAAGTTCACTTTAAGACAAGAGAAAATTTTGAAACAAAAAACGCCATTACGCTTGAAGCTCTAATCCTTGCTTAAAGTTAACTTTAAGTGATAAGGTCAATACATAATGAAAATACGAGGTGAAGAAAATGAATATTGCAAAAGTGGCAGAACAGTTTGATTTAACGTCAGCAACACTCAGATATTATGAACAAGGTTGGTTTGATTCCACCGGTAAACCGTAAAGAAAGCGGGGTCCGTGACTACACTGAAGAGGATATCAAATGGATCGAATTTATAAAATGCATGCGAAGCGCCGGATTGACGATAGAGGCGTTGATTGAATATACATCTTTATTTATTGAAGGAGACCGTACCATAGAAGCTCGGAAAAAAATCCTGACTGACGAAAGAGAAAAGCTAGTAGAAAAACGGATGGAAATTGACGAAACCATAAAGAGATTGGATTGGAAAATTGAGGATTATGACGGGAGATTATTGGCTAGTGAGTCTAGCCTCAAAATATAGAGCTGTAACCGAATCATTATGATAAAGCATTTCAGGTCGTCCATTTCCTCTACAGACATACCGCATTTTTTTAAAATTTTCAGCTGATTATACGGATAAGGAATTAGTTCCTAATTTACAGCGTGATAAAAATAATAATTGTATTTTTAATGAGGAGTCTATTAATTGGCTTAAGTAAGAAGTGCCGTGGCCAGTGTAAACGACGATTTCACGGGCACTGACTGTGTTTCCCCAGTGTTCTTCCGTTTGTGGGATAGGATCTGTAACTTGGTACCACTGGTCGGCTGCGTCTGTCTATTAGGACTACGGCCCGCCAGATAGTAAGTGCAATATGGTATAATGCCCATGAACCGGAAAAATTATAGACAAGAAACGAAAGAGAGGAAAAGCGATGAGACTCATTGATTTGAGCGTTCCGATAAGCCCTAGCATCCGTGAGCCGATAGCAGCAAAGATTGAGTATTCGAGCCATAGCGAAGGCGCGATGCAAGCGTCAGCAATACTTGGTCTGAAACCTGACGACTTTCCGGAAGGCAAAGCATGGGCTACCGAAACCGTAACGCTTAACACGCATTCGGGAACGCATATCGACGCACCTTGGCACTACTGGCCAACATCGGAAGGTAAACCGGCTAGAACGATTGACGAACTGCCGCTAGAGTGGTTTTTTTCTGATGGCGTGCTTCTTGATTTTAGTTCTAAGCCGCCCGGTTATGAGATAACGTCTGAAGATCTGGTTGCGGAGCTGAGCCGCATTGGGTACAAGCTTAAGCCGCTCGATATTGTGCTTATCCGAAGTGATGCGGATAAGCGGCTGTATGATGAAAAGTATGCATTCCTTCATGCCGGTGTCTCGGCCGAAGCGACCATGTGGTTACTGGATCAAGGAATTAAGGTAGTCGGTACTGACGGATGGGGTTGGGATATCCCGCTCAATCTCCAGGCGGAAGCCTACAAGCAGCAACCAAGAGACGGCGTCCTTTGGGCAGCACACTATGTCGGCAAAGACCGGGAATATTGCCAGATCGAGAAGTTGGCCAATTTGGAGCTTCTGCCGAAGCCGTTTGGCTTCAAGGTTTGCTGTTTTCCGGTTAAAGTGGAAAGAGCGAGTGCTGGATGGGCTCGTCCCGTAGCAATCATAGAGGAATAAAACGGAGACAACGTTCCAGCAGCAATATCCAATATTAGATACACCACTAAACTCAGCTGCTTGGACCTCCAGAAAAATTAACTTTCAAGTAAATATTCCTCAAATAGAAGGGCTATTGTTAAAATACTGGCTATTGTTAAAATACTATAGTAACCAACAAAAACAGCTCCTGCAGGCGATGCAGAGCTGTTTTTGTTGTGCTATGCTAGGCGATTAATCAGGTAGTAAAAGTCCACTCGGGGCTGACAGCGGCTATCTACTTATCCAGAGCAAATCTGAATCCGCTTGTGATCGAAGCTTTGGAGTCGGGCGTGCTGCAAGCGGAAAGCTTCATCATTTGCATTTAAAATGCCGATATAATATGGAGTTTGGAGAACTATTTTTTACATAAATTTTACCTAAAGGAAGTGGAAAGAGATGTTGCAAAAGAAATGGCTTATCACCCCGCTGGTTGCGGGGGCACTGTTTTTCAGTCCATCCGCATTCGCGGCAAATACGTTTCCCGATGTGGACGGGACAAAATATGAATGGGCTTCCGAATCAATTCGTTCGATGGTCGACAAGGGCGTTGTCAACGGCTATGCGGATGGGACCTTCAAGCCAGGCAAAACCATCACGAAAGCGGAATTTGTACATATGTTCCACAAGCTTTTTCCAGAAATCAATCATTCATCCGGCAACTCTTCAGAATTTGTGGATGCGCGTAAACACTGGGCGAATAAAGATTTTGCAGCAATATTCAACGGAGATTATGTTTGGCCGTATGCTGAAAGTGTAGGAGGCAAATATCCAAACTATCAATTCTATGTCAAGCCCGATAAACCGTTGACTCGCTGGGATATGATGATGATTGCTTCTGTTCGGACGGATTATACCAATCAAACTCTTCATCCCGAGATTGAGGAAGTGATTTCCGCAGCTGCGCAGTACAAGGATATGAAAGTTCGTGAGGCAAATTACAATGACAATTTCTCGGCCTACTATCCGGTACTGTACATCAACAAGAGCGGAGAAGAGTACTCCTATGATGGCGATTCCCAGGATCAAAAGGCAGAAGCATTCTACACCCTAACCAAGATGGGCGTTCTTACCGCTGATGAAGGATTCCTTCGCCCAAAAGCGCAAGTCACACGGGCTGAAGCTGTTACCCTTTTACAGCGTTTGTACAAAGCCACAACCAAGTGATTTTTAATGAAATTTCACGCTAGCAAGATGAACAGCAGCCGTTTCTCGGTATTCGACCGGGGAACGGTTGTTTTGAAATCTATTATAAATTTTTACTCTTTACCCCAACCGTAATCTGAGTAACATAGTCACTCTCATCTTTTGCACCAACTTCATCGATAAGATATTCTTCATAAGCAAATTCCTGAATAAGAAAATTTTCCTTTTCAATATACTGAATTAGTCTCTCATAGGTTCTGCCGATCTTTTCATAGCTTCCATGATGATATGCAACCGCGTATAACCCCTTTGGTTTTATGAAATTTGAAAAATGTGTGTTATCTCTATTGTTTATTTTTACAAAAAGATACGATTTTGAGGCATATTTCCCCGCTAAAATAGCATCTTTATCCAACATAGCCCCAACAAAAGATGCTCCAACGGATTGTGTGCTATGTTCAAATTTTTTGAAATTCATCATCCATTCAGCGTAATCCTTTATATTGTTTTCTTTCAATGAAGTGCTTCGAATTATTTTCTCTTCTTCATGTTCCTCCACTTTAATTTCTTTACTTGTAGAGTTTAATCCTCTGTGCGTATACACAATGGTTTCTTCCAATAAGTGCTTAATTTTAATCATCTTTTCGATTTCTTTATTCACTTCTGATATCTTGTGCTTCGACAAATCCAATATTCGTTCTGGAGTTCTCTCATCAAGATACGTCTTGATTTCTTTTAAAGGGACATTTAATTCCTTTAAAACAGTAATAATGGAGAATAAATCAAATTGATGATAAGAATAATAACGATACCCGTTTTCATCTATAAAAGCAGGCTGGAATAGCCCAATGTCATCATAATGAAATAAAGTTCTCTTATTTACCTTACATATTTTAGCGAATTGTCCTGTTGTAAAATACGTCTCTGAATTTTTCCTCATCATTTCATCCCCACTTGACTATCTGGTTACGGTATACCTTATTGTATGAATAGTAATGGGCCAAAGCAAGGGAGAGAAGACCTTTTTGTGCTGGCCACTGCTGTGATCCACCTGCTTAACTTTATTGCAGTAGAAATTAGGAATCATAAATTATGTATAGGAAAAGGTAGATATGATGACAGTCTCTATTAGAGAAGTGACTAAGGAAAATGTGAAAGAAATATTGTCCTTGCGTGTAAGTGATCATCAAAAATCATATATTGAAGCTTCTCAACAAAGTTTGGAAGATGCTAAAGATTGCACTTTCTACCGACCAGCAGGACTTTATTGGGAGAATGTTTTGGTCGGGTTTGCCATGTATGGATTCTTTCCTGGAGAAGGTCATAGCGGCCGAGTATGGTTGGATCGATTCATGATTGACGAGAATTTCCAAGGACAGGGGCTTGGGAACATGATGCTTACAGCGCTTATCAAGCATCTTGTTAATTTATACCATTGTAAAGAGATCTATCTAAGCCTTTATGAGGAGAATCACAGAGCCTTGTATTTATACCAAAAGTTTGGTTTTCGTTTTAATGGAGAGCTGGATATAAACGGAGAAAAGGTAATGGTCAAAGAGTTATAACTAACTAAAATTATTAGTTTATTGTTTAGATACGTGGAGGAAAATAGCACATGAGAAGTTTATCATCCTATACCAGGTCGGCTATTCTTTTTGAATGGCATGACAATCCTCATCCATGCAATCTATGATTTGATAGCAAATCTTCGCCATTTCCTCGACCGTCTGCTGCATACCATCTCGAATCCAACTCGCTGCTACACTGTAAATGGCACCACTCCAAAAATAAGATTTGTAATTTTCCTGGATACTATTTTTGGATACAGAACTCTGCATTATTCTGTGGATTTCGTTTAGTATTGCATCTCCGAAATTCGCCATTAGAAGTATTTTCAGACTATCGGCATGTTGTTTTAGCATGTGGAATAAGGAGTACCAGTATTCATATGTGTTACTTATTGGAAAACGCAGATTCATGGCAACTATGACTTTATCCACGATTTCCTTCATTACGCTTCGCAATATATCCTCTTTAGAGTCGTAGTTGCGGTAGTAGGCAGTTCGAGACACACCAGCACGTTTTACAATATCTGTAATAGATATATCATGGAAGCATTTGTCCTTCATTAATAAAATCATGGCTGATTCAATACACGTTTTAGTGATGCGGTTGGATTCTGCGTTAGACAAGCGTAGGATCTCTAATCGCTGCATTTCTGTCATTTTGTTTTCAGACATTACAATTCCTCCTGTTTTGTTTAGTCCGTATCCTATCCGATTGACGCTTGAAATCACCGACGTTACAATTGTAACGGAAACACATGTGTATTCTATTTTTTCTTAAGATAAATGTCAAATAGAAAAGAAGCTCTACGTAGCAGGCACCGGTGCCACAGATTAATTCAGGAGGTAGTATTTTTATGAAAGCACTTGTTTTAAAAGAACAGGGGAAGATAGAAAGCCTTACGGTTGTGGAGGATAGAGATAAACCCATGCCGAAAGAAAATGAAATTAGGGTAAAGGTTTTTGCATCTGGTTTAAATCCTTCAGATTATCAGGTTGCAGCTTATACCGGCCTGGCAAGTGAAAAGCAGAGAGTGCTCGGATTAGATGTTGCCGGGATTGTGGATGCGGTTGGAAGCGAGGTCAACAACTTTAAGGTTGGTGATCGTGTGTACTATCTCCGCAGCATAACAAATTTGGATGGAGGATTTGCGGAGTATGCCTGTACGACAGCTCATACAGCAAGCAAGCTGCCTGAGGCCATTCCCTTCGAGGTAGCTGCCGTAGCTCCCGGGGCAGGCTTTACAGCATATCAGGCAATAATTCAAAAACTCAGACCGAAAGCAGGAAATACGATACTGATACACGGAGGAGCAGGTGGTGTAGGGGGATATGCTGTTCAGTTGGCTAAATTATGCGGCTTAACGGTATATACGACTTGCCAAGGAAGAGACATAGAATATGTAAAAAGTCTTGGTGCAGATGAGGCAATTGATTTTACAAAAGAAGATGTGTATGCAGTGATTGCCAAGTTGACAAACGAAAGAGGTGTTGACTACGTACTGAATACCATTAGCTCGGCAAGTGCTACTAGAGATATTGATGTACTTGCCTTTGGTGGTGAAATTGTCGTCACAGCTGGTTTTCCTGAATTTAGTCGACTTCGATTTTATGAAAAGGGCATGTCTCTGCATGAAATTGCTCTTGGAGGTGCTCACACAGAAGGGGATTACAAAGCACAAACCAATTTAGCTGAAATTGGAGATGAATTCGCTCGATTATTAGTTGAAAAGAAAATTGCACCTCCAGCATTGACGGTCATTTCTATGGAAGAAATTCCTGAGTATTTAGTTAAACTAAAAGAAGGAAAAATAACAGGGAAAGTTGTTGCAAAAATCAATTCGATGGAGTGAACTAGCGACTAGAGCAGGGTCAGCTTGGTTGATTGACTGGCGGTGTTACGATTAGTAGGTCTTTAATCATGGTGGATTCCTCAAATACACTTCCCGGTGGTTATTTATAGTTCTAAAAAGAGTATTGGCCTAGGGCTAATGCTCCTTTTTTTAAAAACATTTATCCAAATACAAGATTCTATCTAACCAGCAGCAATAATACAACCTGGAGCGAGTTCCCGGCAGCCGTGTAATTTGGAACGAGAAACCATTCTCCGTCCAGGTTGAATGGATTCAGAAAAGAGTTGGAGCATTACGGATTCGCAAGTACTTTTGTATGAAAGCTATACAAGCAGAGCATATAGACTGAATAACAAAACCTGCGGTCGCTATAAACATGTACGTTTAAGGCGTCCGCAGATTAGCAGCAAGTCTGTGTTCCATATGGCTTAGGGCTGATGCTAGAATTTACTCATGAAGCCTTCAGAGATAATTCTCGACTATAACAGCAATAATTTATTCTTACTCATATATAGGGTTAACATTATTTCTGCACATTTGGGCAATGCTCTCTTACTTCACTGCCGTATGTGCTTCTACAGGCACAATAAATTTGGTTTCATGCAGCTTCTCATGTGAGTCATAGGCACCGACGTTGAATTCAACCTTATCGGTCTTTTTGTCATAAAAAGCGTAAACCCATTCTGCGCCCTGTACGCTTTGGCCCGGATTTACAACCCCGATGCGATCCATACCAGGCACGAATAGGGTATAATGCGAGCCGTCTGCACTATTATTTTCCGGATCGTGTGCATCTGTCATCCAAAAATGGGCCTTGGAGAACGCGAGTGGCTCGCCTCCAGCTGGACGGATGTTTTTGTAGCTGTAGTTCACGATTAGCACCTGCTTGGCCGGTCGGTTACCATCTATAGTGTTGCCCTCGAGTGTGGTCTCGCGAACCGAATTTACAGTAAATTCCCATTCGTTGTTTACTTTCCAGGTTTCTCCGGCACGATATTCATTCGCATGTTTTGCTAACGTAGCAGAACCAGCATGCGAGGCCACGATAGAAGCGCTGACAGGAGAGGTTCCCAGTACAGTCGCCAGACTTCCGATAAGCAGGCAAGCAGATAGTACACCTGCGCCTGTTGTTTTTTTCATTTTCATAATGGATTCAATCCTTTCTTCAATCGCTAATTTGCTAAAATAATTGTTCATGGATGGCAGTGCCAGCTTTTGCTCTTCCATATGGATCAGGGTGCGCGCATAATCGGAGCGCCGCTGATAGCCAAGCCGTCGTATTACCGCCTCATCACAGTACAACTCTATATCCCGGTTAACCAGCACATACATCAGCCATACAAACGGGTTGTACCAGTGTAGACAGAATGCCAGCAGCAGTAGCATTTTCGTGGCGCTGTCGAAGCGGCGGATATGCACGTATTCATGAGTCAGAACATATTCCAGTCGCTTGTGATCGCTCCAATCTATTGTTACGGGTATTAGAATAACAGGCTTAATAATCCCGTATGTAAGTGGAGAAGCAATTTGCTCAGTCTGTCTGATCTGAATGCTCCGCAGCAGACGATGGCGGGATAGCCAGTGATCTACAAATTCATGCTTGACCGGACGGGCAGAGCGGAAACGGCGATACCACCTGATATACGCTACGCTGAAAAACACTGCGAGCCCGATTGCACCTATCAGCCAGACGAGCAGCCATGCCGACGCGTCAGGTGCTGATTGCGGAAAAGTGGAAGGCAGTACGGACAGTACGCCCCATGATTGCTGGGGGGGCGTTGAATCCGATAAAGCCGCTGTCCAGGCAGCCACCGGAGAAGTAGGGACTGCTGTAGCTGCCATAATTGTTGGACCACTCAGCTTATTTGCCGCTGTATTCAACAACGAATACAAATTCCATTCCGAAGGCAGGGAAAAAGGAATACAGAGTCGCAGCCAGACGATAGCCCACAGCCATAAAAAAGCAGAGCGGGGGAGCGTGTTTTTGTTCAGTGTCCTTACACCGACCACAATAACGATCATCAGAGCTGCGGAAATATCCATTTGCAGCCAGTTCATCATAAGCACCTCATTCATCCAACTCGTCTACCATTTTTTTCAGCCGGTCAATCTGCTCATTGGACAGTTCCTTTTTGCCGAGCAGTGAAGCGAATAGCTTGTTGGTGGAGCCATCGAAAATTTTGTTCACCAGTTCCATTGTGCTTTTTCTCTGCACTTCCTCTTGAGACACCAGCGCATGGCAAATGAAGTTCGGTTCGGAGCGTTGAATCGCTCCTTTTTTGATGCAGCGCTTGATAAGCGTATATGTCGTATTTACATTCCAGCCGTAGTTGTCGGACAAAATACCGGCGATATGCTTGGCTGTTGTATCGCCTTCCTGCCAGAGGACAGACATGACCTTCAACTCGGAATCGCCCAGATTCAGCTTATCCATAACACTCTCCTTCCATAAGACAATTGTAGTTTATATTTATGATAATACAACTGTCTTATAGAAAAATCAATGTCAGAACGATTACAATATGTTCATCTTTTAATGTATCTATTTGTTTCAGAGGTTACTATCGGATAGAGCAAAACAAAGCTCAGTCCGATGATACAGTCGGCAAGATCGAGTCAGCTTGACAATAAATTAGTTTTAGCCCGTCATAATAAAGTTTTTTTGTTTGACAGACCGGGAGGATTAAATCATAATACTATCCATACTAAATGCATATGCTTTATACGAAAAAGGAGGATTATACGTGCTAGAGTTAAATGCATCATTAAGAAAGCCATTGTGGATAGGAACGTTAGCAGTTCTATTATTGGTGTTAGTTGCGGGATGCTCCGGATCGAAGAACGTTCCTGATCAAAATAATGGCGCTCAGCAGAGCACGAATCAAGGAGCGAATCAGAGTGCAAATACAGACAAACCTGCAGTGGGAGGAACTTTCGTCTATGGACGGCCTGCTTCAGTAACCTCGTTTGATTTACATAATGAGATTACGTCGAACAATGCCTTTGCCATTGACAAAGTATTTGAATCTTTGGTTACTTTCGATAGCAAAGGCAAAATTGTGGACTGGCTTGCCAAGTCACATAGCATCAGTGATGACGGCTTGACGTATACGTTTGTGCTGCGTGATGGCTTGAAGTTTTCCAATGGTACTGATGTTACGGTGGAGGATGCCATTTTCTCATTGCAGCGTCATTTGAAGGTTGGTGGTCCGCTGGCAATAGCGGCAAAGGTCGATACCATTAAAGCGAAAGATAGCAAAACGCTTGTTATTACACTTAAGGAGCCATATACACCGTTTATTTCTGAACTGTCCAACTTCTCCAACGGTATTCTTCCGAACAATTTCGGTGGAGTTTCCGAAAAAGAGTTTTTCAAGAAACCGGTAGGTACGGGGCCTTTCGTTGTTGAAAAGTGGGACCCTGCGGGCGATCTGACTTTCACCAAGAATCCGTACTATTGGCAAGAAGGTAAGCCATATATTAACAAGCTTGTTTACAAGCTGATTGAAGACGACAGCCAAGCTATCAACCAGCTTAAGGCGGGGGAAGTTGATGCGGTAGAGTCTTTGGCTCTGCAAAATGCTAATGAAATCAAGCAAGGAGCTGACACTTCAGTAGTAACCAATGGAAGTTGGGTGACAGAGCAATTGTTCTTCAATACGCTGGACAAGCATTTTTCAGATGTGCATGTCCGTCGTGCTTTGGCTCTGGCACTCGACCGTGAAGGCTTGACTAAGGCGCTTACCTTTGGCTATGCACAGACTGCAAATTCATTACTGCCAACAGCTATTTCATATAATTCAAATGATACGATCAAGGCACTGAACTTTGATATCAATGCGGCTAAGGAGGAGCTTGCCAAATCTGCCTTCCCGAAAGGATTCACGACAAAATTGCTTGTGGCATCTGGAGACAGCACAAGAGCACAAGAGGCGCAAATTATCCAGGCAGCGGGTAAAGCGATCGGTATCAACATCGAGATTGAATCCATTGAATTGGCCACTTTCCGTGAACGTTTCTTTGCCTATGATTTCGCGGTAATGCTCAACAGTGGTCAAGCCGATTCTCCCGATGCGAACTCTATTATTGCTTTCCAAACAGATCCGAAAGGCTTCAGCAAATCGTACTGGACGCATTACACGAATGATGAAGTAACCAAGCTTTTATATGAAGGTCAAAAAACGTTGGATGGTAAGGATCGTGCGGAGATTTACTCCAAGCTGCTGCAAACTCTTGCAGATGAAGTGCCGTACATTCCGCTTTATTATCCAGATATTTTGAAAGGTGTTCGTTCTTCAGTGAATAACATCGTTGTTTTACCTAACGGCAGCGTCCGCTTTGAAGAAGTTCAAATTAAAAAATGATGAAGTCCATTAAATCGTTATATCAACCAACAGGAATCAATACAACATGCGGTTGGCTTGTGATAGCTCTTGTAAGAGCATTGGTAGTAATCCTCTGTGTGATGACTGCAGTTTTTTTCATCATCAGAATCGTGCCAGGGGACCCCGCGAAAATGATTTTGGGAGAATACAGCACGCCTGAGGCCATCGAGAGTATGCATCATACTCTCGGGCTGGACCTCCCTTTATGGGAACAATTTATCAGGTTTGTGAAGACGCTGTTCACACAAGGAGACACCGGTAATTCAATTATTGTGGGTACTTCTACAAGAGAGTTGATTGCCGAACGTGCTCCCATTACTTTACTGCTCATTGTGATGGCCTGTGTTTTGGCGATCATTATTGCACTTCTGCTTGCTACGCTTGCAGCCACACATAAGGATAAGCTGCTGGATCATTTGATACGTATTCTTCCTACAATAACTCTGGGTATGCCAATCTTTTGGGTTGGTTTACTTTTGATTCTGGTTCTAAGTGTCAGTTTTCATTGGTTCCCCGTTGGAGGAGTAGGCGAAGGGTGGATTGGGACCTTGTACAGTCTCACACTTCCGGCAATTACCGTCGCATTTTCGCAGATTCCTACGCTGGTTCGTTCGTTAAGAGCGCAGATGCTTGAAGTATTGGAATCCGATTTTGTAGTCACATTGAAGGCTGCGGGAATACCCAGCAGGGTAATTCTGTTTAAGCATGTGCTGCGTAATTCTGCTCTTCCAACTCTTATGCTGCTTGGCGTAAATATTTCTTATCTTATCGGTGGTACACTGGTCGTAGAACAGGTGTTTGGCATCAAGGGAATTGGTAGTTTGCTGTTTACTTCAATTGCAAAACGCGATTTCCCGGTCATTCAAGGAATAGCACTTTACTGTGCGATATCTGTTGTGATCATCAGCCTCCTCATTGAAATCATTTCGCGGTGGCTTGATCCCAGAACGAAAGGAAAATAATGAGACATACAAGAATAGTCCCTCAATTGCATGAGTACGGTAAGAAGACAAGCATCATAAATCGAATATGGACTACCCCTTCCCTTCTGGTGGGAAGTATCATGTTTGGGGTACTTATTGTCTTGGCTGTGTTCATACCGTTTATTAGTCCTTATAATCCTTCCGAGCAAAATTTGAGTGCCTTTTTGCAGCCACCGTCAGCCGAACATTGGCTGGGGACAGATCAATTGGGACGCGATTTGTTTACGAGACTGATCTATGCTGCGCGAACTGATTTGAAAATCATGGTTCTGGCAGAAATTGTTCCATTTTGCACTGGTGTATTTCTGGGAATGCTTGCAGGGTATTATGGGAAATGGATTGATACTGTCATTACGCTGCTTACGGATACGTTTATCGCTTTTCCTTTTTATCTGATCGTTATTATCGTGGCTTTTGCCAGCGGAGCCGGTCAACGGGGCATTTATATCACTTTTATACTTGTAGGCTGGATTGTATTTGCCCGTGTAGTCAGAGGTCTTAGTGCATCTTTTCGCAAGCAAGACTGGGTAGCGTCCGCTCAAACTTTAGGACTGCCTGGAGTAAGAATTATCCTTCGTCATCTCCTGCCTAATGTACTGCCTCAAGCAGTTGTAGTCCTTATGACGGATATGGTTGGGTTGCTTGTGGCGATTGTTACGCTTGGTTATCTTGGCATCGGCATTACACCGCCAACCCCGGACTGGGGAACGATGATCTCGGATGGACAATCCTTCATAACTACAGCTTGGTGGCTCTCGGCAGTTCCGGGATTTGCGGTGGTCTACACGGGAATTGCTTTGTCACTTGTAGGTGATGGGTTGGCCGATATATGGAGGAAAAAATGATTTCTACAAGTCCGATTTTGGAAATAGAGGCACTGACGCTGGCAACAAAGTCAAATAAAAGATTAGTCAGCAATGTTAGCTTTTCACTAGGCAAAGGGGAGAGTGTAGGGTTAGTAGGCGAATCGGGTTCTGGAAAATCGCTTACGCTGCGTTCGATTCTTGGATTACTTCCTCGTGGAGTTGAGCAGACAGGAGGAAGCATTAAGAGTGACATAAGCAGCGCAATGGTTTTTCAAGACCCAAGAGGTGCGCTAGATCCACTCTGTCCAGTTGTCAAGCAGATTGCGGAAGTCGTTTATTACAGACAAAGATTAAGCCAAAAGGCTTCTCGTGCGATAGCTCTGGAATTGCTCGAAATGCTCGGTCTACCCGATTCTTTAAAGAGATCGGACCGATATCCGAACCAGCTTTCGGGTGGTCAGTGTCAACGAGTAGTCATCGCAATGGCACTGGCTTGCAAGCCGGGCATTCTTCTCTGTGATGAGCCGACAACTGCGCTGGACGTTACCGTTCAGCGGCATATTCTTGAAACGATCACTCGTCTGCAAAATGAACTGGGCTTTGCCATGGTGTTTGTTACGCATAATCTTGCAATTGCAGCTACCATGTGCTCAAAACTCTGTGTGATGAAAGAGGGGCAGATTGTTGAGCATGGCAATACCCTTGCTCTCTTGCAAAATCCGCAAAATCCTTACACACAGATGCTGATTAACTCAGTGCTTCCTTTGCCGAAGCTTGAAGGGAGTGAACATTCATGGAGTTAGCCTTGCAAGTAAAAAATGTAACGGTTCATTATAGCGGGGTTACTGCGCTGGATCGCATCAATCTGAATCTGCAGCACCATACTACCCTTGGCCTTGTCGGAGAGTCCGGTTCGGGCAAATCCACTCTGGCGCGGGTCATTGCCGGGTTGATCGCTCCTGATGAGGGGCAAATTCTGCTAGGTTCACAAGATTTGAAGAAAAAGAGAAGCCGTGAGCAGCACAAAATGATACAAATGATCTTCCAAAATCCGGATGCATCGTTGAATCCCAAACATTCCATCAGACAGATTCTTTCCGAAGCACTGATGTTTCATAAAATTGTGGATCGCACGGGGGTCGAGAAGAGATGTAAAGAGCTTTTGGCACGTGTACACATTGCAGAAAGCGCTTTGGACAGATTTCCTCACGAATTCTCCGGCGGTCAGCGCCAGCGGATAGCGATCGCACGTGCATTAAGCGTTGAGCCGAGCATTCTGATTGCAGATGAACCGACAAGCGCATTGGATGTTTCCGTACAACGGAGTGTGCTTGAACTGTTTAACATGCTCAAAGCAGAGCTTCATCTTACGATGCTGTTCATCTCCCATGATCTGGGGGTAATCCATGCAATTAGCGATACGGTAGCGGTCATGCGGCAGGGAAAACTTGTGGAGATCAATCCAAAGGATCAATTCTTCGCTCACCCTGAAACTGCATACAGTCGTGAGCTGTTGTCCGCTGTTCCGAAAATGCCTAAATTAAGTACATCAGGAGGTTTTTTATGAGCCAGGAACATAAAGGATTCGTACCACTTTTACTGTCTGAGTTCAATACGCTTACAAGCTTGTTCTCCAAGCTCTTGTTTACACAATATCCTCCAGTCATCATTCCTGGTGAGGCGATCTTGGGCATCGAGGCGATGGCAGCCGGGATATCTGCGCCTGGTCGTACGATTTTAAATATAGTAACAGGCCCCTATGGAAGTTTATTTGGAAAATGGCTTGAACGAGGCGGGGCAACGGTGGTTGAAGTTAAGGTCCCCTTTGATGAAGTGGTTACTGTGGAGGAGGTCGCTGCAGCGATTGAACGGTATAAACCGTGCGCGCTTTCCTTTGTTCAGGCTGAAGTGGTTACAGGTGGATCTAATCCTGCCAAAGAAATATTAAATATTGCACATGACTTTAACCTTATTACTGTGATGGACTCCGTTTCAGCGGTCGGGGGAGAGGCCCTGCTAGTTGATGAATGGGGAGTTGATTTTGTAGCTGTGGGTGCGCAAAAAGCCTTGGCTGGACCTAATGGCGTTAGTGCCGTAAGCATTTCACCACGTGGCTGGGAATTCCTTGAGTCCAATGAAAATGCGCCGCGCAATTCCATTTTATCCTTACTGGATATGAAACCATCACAGAATGGGTCCGCGTCGGTACGGGTTCCTGCCAACATTCCAACCTTGGAGGCCAGAGCTCTGATCTCGGCATTGACACGAATTGAGGAAGAAGGACTAGCACAAGTTATCAAGCGTCATGAATTGTCTGCATCATCCGCCATTGCCGGTATTAAGGCCCTGGGTGTTGAGCCTTGGCAGAAGGATAGCAAATACTATTCAACGCTGACTACGACGGTTCGGATTTCTCAAGAGCAGAACTTGCGTATCGATCAGCCTATTGGTATCGTAGCTCCTGGAGACGGAGAACTGTTTGGCAATCTTCTGCGAATAAACCATTTTGGAGCGAACGCTTGCCGGCAAAGCGTGGAAGAAGCCATCACGGCACTTGCCCAATTGTTGAATCAAGACCCTGATCATGCAATAAAGGCTATTCGGCTGATTTGGGGGAATGAACATGATCAATAAGCATCCCCAAGCGAAAATATTCAATCGTATTTTTATAGCAGGTATTGACGGGAAACGTTTCGATATTTCGATTAAAAATGGTCGGTTTTCATCTATTGTTGAGTCGGAGTCGCATAATGATCAGCCAACTCATCCAAGCAAAGATCTATGGATAAATCCAGGGGTTATTGATCTTCATACACATCTGGCCTGGACGGACTTTGACCATGCTGATCAATTGAAACGAGACAGCGGGGAGATCGAAGTAATGCAGGCACAGGCCTTTGAAGCAACCCTTCGGACCGGTGTAACGACGGCGCGCGATGCGGGCGGGATTCTGCCAAGCACCGTACAGCATCTCGTTTCGCACTATCAACAGCCTTTAAGAGTACAAACCAGCAGTGATATGCTTGGAGCAGCGGATGCCCGCGGTCTTAGGCATTTGGAACAACGAATGACAGAAATTTTTGATACAGGGGCAGGCTGGATCAAAATTATGGCAACAGGCGGTCTTGGATCACCTACTGAGAAAGTGCTTGATCCCGTTTTTTCGGAGGAAGAGTTCTCGTTCATTGTTCGCAATGCGCATGCTCATCATAAAATGGTCATGGTTCATACATGGGGCGGAGTGACGGTGGACTGGTCCATCCATGCTGGTGTGGAATCTGTAGAGCACGGAATGTTCTTGACCGAGGATCAGGCCGGCAGACTTGCACAATCTGGCATAGCCTTTGTGCCTACAACATCAATATATCGCATTGCTGCAGATCCAAAAGGCGTTCTGGGTTTGAACCAGGTTATTTGCGATCGGGCTGCTCGCGCTGCCGAAGCCCACTCTAAAGCCATTAGCTATGCAAAGAGAGCAGGGGTTCGCTTTGGATTCGGTACCGATTATGCCACACCTGCACTTCATGGTTACAATCTTCAAGAGCTGGATACGTTGATGGATTATGGCTTGACTCGGGCAGAAGCGTGGCAGGCCGCCACAGAAAACGCTGCTGATATTTTGGAAAGTGGTAACGAATTGGGACATATTGCAGAAGGTTATATTGCGGATGCGATTATTTTTGATGCCGATCCGTATCAGGCGCAAAATGCAGCTGCACTGCAGAAGAGCATCGTTTCCGTCATTACCGGAACGCAGGAATCAGATTTGATTCGGGCATTGGACGAAAGTGATAGTTAAAAATTAAGGGATATATATAAAGCCGCCATAATGGCGGCTTTTCGTATTGTTCTTAGCTCATCTGTAGTTGATAATTTTTTGGTAAGAAAATGAAAATAATTAATCGAGAAAGACAGAGAAGGATATGCTATATTAGCTATTGAAGTGTGAATGTGAAAAGTCTCCGCCAGTCAATTAAAAAAAGCACACTTGAAGCATTCATTAAGAGAACAATTAAAAAGATTAGATGAGAAGAAGGGTGGTTATCGTTTTGAATATAGAAAATATCGAGGCATTCGTCTATGCTGTTCATCTAGGGAGTTTTGTTAAAGCAGCTGAGGCACTTTATCTTACCCAACCTTCTGTAACTGCCCGTATTCACTCCCTGGAACGTGAGCTCAATGCGGAACTATTTCATCGTTCTGGGAAGCAAATCTCAATAAATGAAAAGGGGAAGTCATTTTTACCATATGCAGAAAACATTTTACAATCTTACCAGGAAGCCAAATTAAGCTTGCACCAACCGATACTTACTCTGGATAAATTGAAAATTGGATGTGCTACTTCAATCGCGAATTACATTATCCCTGAAATTCTTCCCGCTTTTAAAACTAAATTCCCCAATGTGAACGTCAAAATTCTAACCGGACATTCTAATGATATATTAGACAAGGTTCTTAATAACGAGGTGGATTTCGGAATGGTTCGAACCGTTACACATCCCCAAATTGAATCTGAGATATTTCGTCATGATCCAATTGGGTTGTTTGTCCCTATCAACCATCCTCTATTGCTCAATAGTCAGGTAACAATTGAAGAAGTCAGTGAAGAACCGCTCATATTTTTTGATTATGGATCGGTAGACTGGCTTATGATTTATGGCTTATTTGAATCCAAAAATCTAAAGCCAAATGTGGTTCTTGAAGTGGATAGTATGGAAGCTGCAAAAAATTTAGTGGTAAATGGAATGGGAATTAGCTTTTTACCGGAGCATTGTGTGAAGAAAGAGCTGGAAAGCGGGCAGTTATTCCGTGTGCCATTGGTCTCATCCGGGAGATTTGATGTAAAAATTGATTTTATCTACACAAAGGGAAACCATAAACCTCCATATATAGAGTATTTTATTAAAAAATAGCTGGCTACAACTGATCCAGAGTTTTTCAACTGATGAATATAACGATTGCCTATTATTTTATTTCTATATAGATTTATCCTATATAGAAATAAAATACATTTAATTTTCTACATGGCACCCTATAACTTAAAATAATTGCAGGTCCAAATAAATGTAAGCGATTACACTTTTCTGACCGCAATCTAAGAATAGGGGATGAAGATTAAAGATGAAAAAGTTGGGACTAGCATGGCAAATATTCATCGGACTGGCTCTAGGCATTGCAGTAGGTGCCATATTCTACGGAAATCCTCTAGTAACGGCGATTTTGACGCCGGTTGGTGATGTATTTATCCGTCTAATTAAAATGATTGTTTTGCCTATTGTCATTTCTTCTCTAGTAGTAGGTATAGCGGGCTCTGGAGATATGAAAAAATTGGGGAAGATAGGCTTTAAAACGATTCTGTATTTTGAAATTATAACTACTGTAGCAATAGTTATAGGTTTGTTCGCGGGAAATATTTTCAAACCAGGAACAGGCATTGATATGTCGCAACTGGCCAAAACTGATATACACCAATATGTAAATACCGCAGAAAACGCTAGTCATCACAGTATGGCTGACACGTTCGTTAATATCGTTCCGACAAACATCGTTCAAGCTATGGGTAACGGCGATTTGCTAGCCATCATTTTCTTCTCTGTACTGTTTGGGGTCGGTATTTCTGTAATTGGTGAAAAGGGTAAACCGGTGATTCATTTTTTGGAAGCCGTCTCTGAAACGATGTTCTGGATGACCAATCAGATCATGAAATTGGCCCCTATCGGTGTGTTTGCTTTGATTGGTGTTACAGTTGCTAAATTTGGCGTTTCCTCTTTAATACCGCTTGGCAAACTGGTAATTATACTCTATTTGTCCATGTTTGTGTTTGTGCTTGTCGTATTAGGTATAGTAGCAAAAATGTGTGGCACCAGCATTGTGAAAATTTTAAAATTATTGAAGGATGAAATTATTCTGGCTTTCTCGACCGCAAGCTCGGAAGCCGTTCTACCGAAACTGATGCTTAAGATGGAACAATTTGGATGCCCAAAATCGATTGTATCCTTTGTCGTTCCTACCGGATATACTTTTAATTTGGCCGGCTCTGCACTGTATCAATCGCTGGCTACTCTATTTATTGTACAAATGTATGGTATCAATTTACCGATCTGGTCACAGATCAGCATAGTGGTGGTATTAATGTTAACCTCCAAAGGGATGGCTGGTGTTTCCGGCGCTTCCCTGGTTGTTCTGCTAGCTACCGTAAATTCCGTAGGCCTTCCTGTTGAAGGTGTTGCGCTGATTGCTGGAATCGATCGTATTCTCGATATGGCGAGAACCGTTGTTAACGTGGTAGGTAACGGTATAGCTTCAGTCGTTGTTTCCAAATGGGAAGGCCAGTTTGATCATGGAAAAGCAGATACTCAAAAATAAATTACTTTATCCTTATTGCTTTCCAATTGTTTCTGTTGGATATATAGAATTTCTATATTTGAATAAATCCTCTTAATATACACTGCTTACCACTCAGGACTTATACTTTTAATGTGCAAAAGAAAAAAAGTGGAGGTAATCTTCATGATAAAAACCGTTGGGATTATGGGAGGGATGGGACCACTTGCAACAGTCGATTTGATGGACAAAATTATTCGACTAACCCCTGCCCAAAATGACCAGGATCATATTCATATGATCGTTGATAATTATCCTCAGATTCCGGATCGTACATCAGCCATCATGGGTAAAGGCAATGATCCCCTTCCCTTTATGAAACAATCTGCCAAGAGATTGGAGGATGCCGGTGCGGATTTGATTGTAATCGCTTGCAATACTGCACATTATTATCTGCAAGACATTCAGGAAACCGTTAGGGCTCCGATTGTTAATATGCCCAAAGAAACGGCAAGTTTCATAGACGAGGCTGGTATAAGACGTGTCTCATTGTTAGCGACTGACGGTACATTGAAAACCTTGCTATATCAAAACGCTCTCCATGAAAAAGGTATTACTGTGCTGGAGCCTGATGAGATTACACAAGCTATCGTAATGGAAGGTATTTATTCAGTAAAAGCTGGACATATCGAAAAAGGCAAGCGTTTATTGGTGAACGCCTTTCAAACGATGATTGCCAAAGGAACGGAGGCCGTTGTTGCAGCTTGCACAGAGATTCCAATTGTTTTGAATGAAGTAGACGGGATTAAAGTAATAGATCCAACTTATATTTTAGCCAAGAGGGTTGTAGATGTTGCCTACCGGGAGCATGTGTTGTAAATGAGACTTTGAAACTAGAAGTAAGGGAGTTAAAAACTCATGAATGAATATCGTAAAGAAAAAGATTTTCTTGGAGAAAAAGAAGTTCCATCTCAAGCCTACTACGGTATACAAACTGCTCGAGCATTGGAGAATTTTCCAATCACAGGCTATCGTATCCATGAATCGTTAATTCGTGCCATGGCTACGGTTAAAAAGGCGGCAGCGTTGGCTAATATGGAGATTGGGCAATTGAATCCACATATCGGTAATGCGATCGTATTGGCAGCACAAGAAATCATGGACGGTAAATGGCATGACCAATTTATAGTTGATCCTATTCAAGGCGGAGCAGGCACATCCATCAACATGAATACCAACGAGGTTATCGCCAACCGGGCGATCGAGCTGCTGGGGGGAACCAAGGGGGATTATTTCAAAGTGAGCCCCAACACCCATGTGAATATGGCTCAGTCAACCAACGATGCTTTTCCCACGGCGATTCATATTGCAACACTTTCTTTGATTGATAAGCTGATCGTCACGATGAAGGAGATGCACGCAGCATTTCAGACTAAAGCTGTACAGTTCGACGGGATTATCAAAATGGGCCGTACTCATCTGCAAGATGGCGTGCCGATCCGTCTTGGACAGGAGTTTGAGGCCTACAGCAGAGTGCTGGAACGTGATATCAAGAGGATCAGTCAGACTCGCGGCCATTTGTACGAAGTTAACATGGGTGCAACAGCCGTCGGTACTGGTTTAAATGCCGATCCCCGATACATTAAACGGGTCGTTGAATATCTTGCCGAGCTCAGCGGGTTGCCGCTTACCAATGCCACGCACCTGGTGGACGGGACACAAAATACGGATGCTTACACTGAGGTGTCCGCCGCTTTAAAAGTTTGCATGATCAACATGTCGAAAATTGCTAATGACCTCCGTTTGCTTGCCTCCGGGCCTCGCACCGGGCTGGGGGAATTGAGTTTGCCGGCACGCCAACCCGGTTCGTCCATTATGCCGGGCAAGGTCAATCCGGTTATGGCAGAGGTAGTGAACCAGGTGGCGTTTCAGGTCATCGGCAATGACCATACGATTTGTCTGGCCTCCGAAGCGGGGCAGCTTGAACTAAATGTTATGGAGCCTGTACTCGTATTCAATTTGCTGCAATCGCTCAGCATGATGAATCAGGTGTTCAACGTATTCCGGGTGTATTGTTTGGAGGAAATCGAAGCAAACGTAGAGCGCTGTAAAGAGTATGTGGAGAAAAGTGTGGGGGTCATAACGGCGCTCAACCCGCACTTAGGCTATGAGACAGTAGCGAGAATCGCGCGTGAGGCGATTTTAACGGGGCGTCCGGTACGCGAACTGTGCCTTCTTTATAACGTTTTAACGGAAGAGGAGCTTGAGATCATTCTTAACCCATATGAGATGACGAATCCAGGTATCGCAGGAGCAGAATTATTGGAAAAGAATTAAAGAGAGGCGTGCAATAAGCGCTCAACGAAAGCAAAGGGAGAGTGACCAAAAATGTCAGTGTCAAGCGGTGCCAGCACTTATATGATATTTCGGATTCAAAAAGATAAAGGACGAACCCCTCTCAGCGATATCGCTGCAATGATTGAAAAAACGAGCGGGGATATTGTGGGGATTGATGTCATTTCGTCCGATCACACGAGCACCATCCACGATATCGCTGTGAACGTATTCGATCAAGCGCACAGCCAATTGATCAGCGAGTCGCTTCAGAAGCTAAGTGGTGTCAAAATGATTAACGTGTCAGACCGGACTTTCCTTGCACATTTGGGCGGGAAGATTGAAATTGCCTCAAAAATATCGGTGAAGAGCCGTGAAGAATTGTCACGGGTGTATACCCCCGGTGTCGCCAGCGTATGTATGGCGATTGCGGAACAGCCGAGCAAAGCCTACTCACTGACGATCAAACACAATACGATCGCCGTGGTTACCGATGGAACGGCCGTTCTGGGGCTTGGCGATATCGGACCGCTAGCGGCTATGCCAGTAATGGAAGGCAAGGCTATGTTGTTCAAGGAATTCGCAGACGTGGACGCTTTTCCGATTTGCCTGGACATGAAAGACCCAGACGAAATGGTCCGAACCATTAAGGCACTGGCTCCGGCATTTGGGGGCATCAATTTGGAGGATATTTCGGCACCGCGCTGCTTCGAAATTGAGGAGCGTTTGAAACGGGAGCTGGATATCCCTGTGTTTCACGATGACCAGCACGGAACAGCCGTTGCCCTGCTAGCAGGTTTGTTGAATGCACTCAAGATTACCGGCAAGCAAATGTCGGAGATTAAGGTCATTGTCAACGGCATCGGTGCAGCGGGTATCGCTTGCTCAAAAATGTTGCTGTCCGCCGGCGTGAAAAATTTGATCGGGGTGGACCGTAATGGGGCTCTTCATCGGAATGCACATTACGATAATCCTTATTGGACTGCGTTTGCTCAAATAACGAATCCGAATCTGGAAACTGGCAACTTGTCCGAAGTGATCAAGAATGCGGATGTTTTTATTGGCGTATCGGCTCCGAACATTCTAAAGGTGGATGACGTTCGTTCTATGGCGAAGGACCCCATCGTCTTTGCTATGGCGAACCCGATTCCGGAGATTGATCCGGAGTTGGCCAAACCTTACGTTAAGGTCTTGGCGACCGGGAGGTCCGATGGTCACAATCAGATCAACAATGTGCTTTGCTTTCCGGGGATTTTCCGCGGCGCATTGGATTGCAGGGCGAGTGAAATCAATGAAGCCATGAAGCTTGCGGCTGCACAAGCGATCGCATCCGTCGTTACAGATGACGAACTGAGCGAAACGTATATTATCCCGAGCGTATTTAATCAGGAAGTAGTAAAAAAGGTTAGAGATGCCGTAATTGAAGCGGCGTATCGTACCGGGGTTGCACAGAAAAGCATGAGAGATGCGAATTACGAAGTCAGTGTTCGATAACCGTACATGTCCTTAGCTCGCTCCCATTTCTTCATTAGATTTCGCAATTCCACTCTCATCAATCACCGTAATGATGGGAGCATGTATCAAATGGATTAAGTAGTCTGATTGTTTTGATTGATGCGTTTCCTGATATGATAAACAATGAGCAGGATTAACGGGAAAGCAAAGGCATGTGTGAGATCCCAATCTACCCAGTAGGCTGGGATCTCCTTGACGTAGAAAATAATATCTTTTGCAATCAGATGCGACAGTCCGTAAATCAGAAACGCCACTGGAAAGATCAATGGCCGATAGGATTTAAGCTTTAATAGCTGAGCTGTCCCCAAGACAAATGCGTGGAAGAACAGCACTGTCTTGAAATAGGTGCTAATGATCCACGTGGTGGCCATTAACGCCTCGATCCGCTGCAGAAAATTAGCAATGTTGACTCTCTGGGCAAGAATATAGGCAGCGTAAAATTCGTGCTCAGAGAAATATGCTCCGAGTACTGTCAGGGAGAGAAACAAAATGAGGTTGAGTGCAACTCCCCCGATCAATAGGGAGATAAATAAATTGCGGCTTGTATTACTTTGTTTTTGGACATAGGGATACACCATGAAGAACACGCAAATTTCTCCAAAGGGATAAAATACGCCGAACATAACGGTGTGCAGCATGTCAGGAAACGGTGTATTCAAAATAGGATGGATACGCTCGATCTTGACATCGGGGAACAGGAGAACGATTAGGCAAATCAGAAAAAACGCAAAGAACGGGAAAAAAATCTGGGCTGCTCTTCCAAGTGTTTCAAGACCCAGCCGCAAGCCATACACCAGCAGAACAATCGCCATGAAACGAATGACCCCGCCGGGTGTCGCCTCGTAAATCTGGGTGCACATGAAATCTTCGATTTCTCTGACATAGGTGGAGGCTGCAATCAGGTAAAAGAATAAATAGCTCAACGCTACAACTCCACCCACCCATTTTCCTAATACTTGTAATGAAAGTTCGATAATCGTTTTGGTTGGATCAATATTTGATGCAGATACCATCAGCTTTACGATTGCAAGTCCTAGCGGAATACTAATCAAGCCGGCAATCCATGCATCCTCGTGGGCTCCTGTTGTTATTGCCGCAGGATAAACAAGTGCCATTTCCCCGATGAGTGAGAAAAGCGCAAGCATCATCATTTGAGCCGTACTGATCCGGTCTTTTTCAAGATTCATGAGATTCCTCCAAATCTGCTGCAAACTGCCCCTCAAGTTTTCTTTTGTCATTTCCTTTAGTATGTGATTTTATAACATAATTATTAATTGATAGGTGAAAAGGGATGTAACGGAATAATTCTCAACTTCTTCTGCCATACTATTTGCAGCTTGCTCACGGAATGCGGAGGTTGTGACATGAAGGATACCATTACGGGCACACTATCACATCGCCTGGAGGACAATGTGGTGCAGTTGGTTCAACTGCTCGGGACAAGCAACGATTTGATCACTAAAGAGCTGCAGCTGGATGAGTCTACACATATCGCTTTGCTTTATATTGATGGTCTTGTGGATACTCAGGTACTGCATAACTCCATATTATTTTCACTTCAGGAACGCTGTACCCCTGAGCAGATGAGAGATCTTGATGCTAATCAGAAGATGGAGCTTTTGCGAAAACGTTTGCTGATTGCGGGGGATCTGTCCGTTACACATGACCTTAGGCAATTTGTTCATGAGCTGCTATCCGGTAATATCATGGTGCTGGTGGATGGAACATCCAGCGCCCTGCGGATCGGACTGCCTGGATGGGAGGACCGCAATGTAGGCGAACCAAGCTCGCAATCAGTTGTACGTGGGCCGATGGAAGGGTTCACGGAAAATTTGCGCACGAACACGGCATTGCTCCGAAGGAAGATTAAAGACAGCCAATTGTGGCTGGAAACTTTCCAGATCGGTAGGGTGACTCAAACCAGCGTATCCATTATGTATCTCACCAACATCGCAAACCCTGACCTGGTGCAGGAAGTGAAGCGCAGATTGGCCAAAATAGATACGGACAGTATTCTGGAGAGCGGATATATCGAGGAGTTCATTCAAGATACGGCTGCTACGCCGTTTCCCACGATCTTTAACAGCGATCGGCCGGATACTATCGCAGCGGGAATCCTGGAAGGCAAAGTGGCGATTCTTGTGGATGGAACACCATTTGTCCTGTTGGTGCCTACTTTTTTTGTTGCCTTTTTTCAATCTGCCGAAGATTATTATCAGCGGGCCGATATTGCCACTTTGCTGCGGTTTATCCGTTTTCTTTCTTTTTTTATTACGTTGCTTGCCCCTTCTTTTTATGTGGCGGTTACGACTTATCATCAGGAGATGATCCCTACCAATCTGGTTATCAGCCTTGCCGCACAGAGGGAAAGCGTTCCTTTTCCCGCATTTGTTGAGGCGATGCTCATGGAATTAACATATGAGATTCTGCGGGAAGCAGGAGTAAGAATTCCCAAAAATATAGGGCAGGCGATATCCATTGTTGGAACACTTGTTATAGGCCAGGCGGCGGTTGCAGCGGGTTTTATCTCTTCAGCGATGGTTATCATTGTATCCATTACGGCTATAGCCAGTTTTGTCATACCAGAGTCGGGCATGTCGATAGCTGCAAGAATCATTCGTTTTGTACTTATCGGTCTGGCTGGCTTTCTTGGATTATACGGGATTCTATTCGGTGTCTTTTTGATCGTGCTTCATTTGGCGGGTCTGCGTTCTTTTGGCATGCCCTATATGAGTCCGATCGGGCCATACCGCTTAAATGATCTGAAGGATTCCATCTTCCGCTTTCCCTGGCCGCTTCTAAAGACAAGGCCGGCAGAAAGTATGGTTCAAAACCTTGATCGTCAAAGGACAACCAAGCGAAAGGAGTCGGCAGATGAGCCCAAAAAACCGTAAAACTGTTTCGCGACTGCTGCTTGTCCTTTTGGTCCCTATGCTGCTCAGCGGGTGCTGGGAAAGGCAGGAGTTAAACGAAATGGCTTTTGTGCTGGGAATGGGGCTAGATAAGGCTGAATCTGGCTATAAGGTTACGCTGCAGGTGGTTATTCCTTCAGCAATTGCCTCGCAGACGTCAGGAGGGACGGGAGGTGCCGGGGTGCCGGTGATTGTATCTACCTTCACGGTACCCACGATCTATGAAGCCCAGCGCAAGTACAGTCTCGAAAGCGCGCGAGCCAGCTACTATGGGCATATCCGTATCCTGGTGATCGGAGAGGAGCTTGCCCGGGCCGGAATTGGCGAGGTACTTGATATGCTGAAGCGGAGCCGAGAGCCGCGTAATGATTTCTACGCTATGGTCGCCAAAGATACCACTGCCGAAGATGTCCTGAAGGTCCTTACCCCGCTAGAGAAATTGCCGGCAAGTAAATTGTATAATTCCCTGGACCAATCATATAAGGCATCGGCAAAAACAGTCGCTGTTCCTTTGAACCAATTTATTGAAGATTTGCTGTACGAGGGGAAGAATCCGGTGTTGACCGGAGTGAAGTTGTCCGGCAATGTCAGTGAGGGCGAAAAGAAGAGCAATGTGGAAGATAGCTCACCCTCAACCAGATTACGCTACAGTAATATAGCCGTATTCCGGAGGGATAAGATGATCGGGTGGTTAAGTGATAACGAGACGATCGGCTACAATTATGTCACCAATAATGTTGTTAAAAGCTCGGGGCCTGTAAAAGGAGACGACGGACGACCCATCGTTATTGAAGCACTTCATACAGACACCAAACGAAAAGTCAAGATTATTGACGGCAAACCACATATTTACATCCATGTAAAGGCCTTGTGTAATGTTGAAGAGGTAATGAGCAAAGATAATCTGGAGGCAGAGCGCGTGATTACAGAGCTGGAAAGAAAATCGGAAGAAAAAATTATCTTTCGGATGAGAACGGCAGTTGAGCAAATTAATGAGCGCTACAATGTGGATACTATGGGCTTTGGACAGTTGATCTATCGTAACAATCCCCAAGCTTGGGCTAAGTTGCAAAGGGAAAAAGGGGACAATTACCTAAAATCGCTACCCATCCATTACAAAGCCAGCGTGTCGATTAACCGGATTGGCATTACAGACAAATCCTTTCTTCAAGATATTAAGGAGTGAGCGAAATGGTGTTACTGCTTCTTCTGGCTACAGTTTCGGCTTGTGTGATCATCGATGTGCCTTTGCTGACACGAGGAAGCAGGCGCCGTGACCTTCTGGTCTGGGGCTTGTTCTGGATCACGGGCATTGGTGCGGTGGTCTGCTCCTTGTACAAGATCAATGTACCGAGCCCATTGCTACTGGTCATGATGGTCTATAAACCGGTTAACAATCTGTTTACATCCTGGTTTTATTAGGTTGGTGAACGCATGCATTTGCAGTCGGAGGGTAAGTTCCGATTAATATAATTTTGTGTCTACTTACAGGGATCAGTACAGTTTCCACTTTCATTTGATGAAACTTATTTCAGATCATCTTTAAATTCCTGATAAACTTCCGGTAAAATCGCTCTTAAATTAGTAAACTCCTTAATATTATGTTCCAGTAATTTTATAATAATGGATTCAGGTATCAGCTTTACTGGCGGTAATATCCTTTTTTTCGGCTTTCCGTCTTTAACACAATAGCCCATCCAGAAACGTGTCCTTAATTCACATCCATTTTCCGTTGGGCGCAAGAAGTGGCACATAATTACCGGGTTTTTCTCATTGCCAGCACAAACAATGGTGCCTTCAAATTTTTTTAGCTGCGTTTCGTCAAAACCAATATCTTTTGGAGCTCTAAAATTGATTTCTATTTTTTCTTTACCGCCACCAATATCTTCAATGACATCGTGAATTGTGTCCCAATACCGTTCTTTCATTGATAATTGTGTATCTTTTGCTTTTTCAGGATGTCGTGTCAAACAATAATAATGATCTTCCGGATCCCAAATTTTATACCTCATTGGTTCAAGTCCGTGCCACGCAATCCACCAGTCAAACATTTCCACAGTAACCCCTGGCATATCCGTTATATTTGCCATCGTTAAGGTGCCATCTTCCATACGAGTCCATCCAAACTCTCCTGGAAGATAACCCTCTTTAAATAAATCATTCATATTTTCCACCTTTAAAGCAGATTCAGGTGTCAGTGGATTGTTCCTCAGCATTTCCAGTTTTTCTTCTGGTATCGGCGCCATATCCCTCATAAAATATTTGTAATACGGTGACTTTTTTTCTTCTTCACTAATGGGTACTTTACTCATTTTCTACACTCCTACAACAAAAAACGTAACAAAGGCCGCACAAAAGCTATATGTCAGTCAACCTGCACTCAGCATTCACATTAAGCAGCTGGAAACTGAATTAAAAACTCAACTGTTTATCAGAAACCATAGAAATATAGAGCTGACACCAGCCGGTGAGCTTTTTTTAATCCGTGCCAGAGAACTTTTAATCCATCAGCAAAATATTATCAATGAAATTCAGGCGTTTTCCAAATCTCAGGAATCAAACCTGCGTCTTGGTTTTATGACCGGAAATTTTTATCGTAACATTCCTGATTTACTTGTCACTTATAAACAGGCTAATCCTTCATTTAGCTACAGCATTACCAACACCAGCAGTTCCAAAGTGTTTGAAGGAGTCAAAAATCATACATTTGATATAGGCTTTATGCTGACTTTTTATGACAATATCAAAGAAAATCCTTTTGGCGGTCTTGCTTACGAGGAATTAATTACAACGTCCATTTATGCGGTTCTGCCAAATATCCATCCCTTGGCCAGTAAAAAAAGCCTGACATTTAAGCAGCTAGCCAACGAAACCGTTATTAGTACTGAAATAGAGCACGCACCTTATAATCATGAATATATGAATCAAAACGCTAAAAAGTTTAATATACGCCATAAAAAGATGATAGCCCAAAATGACATTTTTGATGCGCTGAATATGGTTCGTTCTAATCTTGGAATATGTTTTCTGGCTAAGGGGTTTTTACCTAATCCAATAAATCAATTGAAATTTATTCCGCTTAAAGAACAAATCATTGTCAAGTTTGTTTTAATCTGGGACGAACGCTATTTAGATCCCCAGCACCATCAATTAATTGAGCATATAAAAAAACAATTTAAGCACAGCATGAAAATGTGGTAAACTGTGCTGCTCCCTGTCAAGTGTCTACGTCATTTATGATACGGTTTCCCCCTCAAAATCCTAAACGCCCGATAAACCTGCTCCACCAAAATCAACCTCATCAATTGATGTGGAAACGTCATCTTGGAGAAACGACATTTGCACATCTGACCGCTTCAAAAGAGCCCCCGATGACAAAAGCGATTTGGCTTTTGATGGTTAACTATACTGAAAGCGACATCCAAGTGCCGATACTCACCCTTTTAGGAACTTTTTTTGGGAGGGGATATAGTGAGGCGAAATCCGAAAAATTCTAGGCAACATACCCTTATTCGCAGACAAAGAACTACTTCTAAAATCTGGGATTTACAAACTTTAACGTCTGCATAACATGTCCCTCAACGTCTTCCTCCATACTTAGTAGTGCAAATCAAGAGAGCGGGGGGCTTAAAAGCATGCTGCAACTTCACACATTACTGTCGGGTACCCGACAGAATCATATTGTTTTTTCTCCTATACTGGGCTTGGGTTCGTCGATGAAAGCAATCAGGTTACGCTTGGTGTACAGAAGTGGAGGCGGATGCGGCAATGCTTGATTTAGCAGCAAAGACTGTATCTTCCGGGCCGAAAGCGCCGAAGCGCTCCGGCGATTCCGTGTATGCCCTTCACCGCAAATACGGAACCTTGCGGAGGTTCCCGAAAGGCTCGTTTGTCTTTACCAAAGGAAGCGTTCCTGTCGGCTCTTATTTCATCGAAAACGGACTGCTCAAGGTATGCCAATTTACCGAGGAAGGACGGGATGTAACCTTTTTCATCCGAAAAACCGGGGACGCCTTCGGGCTTGCGGAAATTGTCCTGGGGCAAAGCCATCCCTGCTACGCTCAGTGCCTGCACGACAGCCAGATTTGGGTGCTTGACGCGGCCATCATTCAGGAAAAAATCCATTCAGACCATGAGGTCATGAGCGACATCCTGTATACGATGACCGATCGGCTCATTCATCATCAAAGCACGGTTGAACTGCTGATTTCCAAGCCTGTGCCGTGGAGGCTCGCCTGGCTTCTCCAGCAATTGGGCACGCCTGTTGGCGATGGCGATTCCAGAATCGACCTGGTACTGAACCATGAGGAAATATCCAACATGATCGGATGCAGCAGGCAGACGGTCTCGGAATTGCTGAGCAAATGGAAGGATCAGGGCATCATCAGCTATGACCGGAAGCATATTGTGCTTCACAATGTACAAGCGATATTCGGCGCCGGCGGCATGAATTGACCTTTTACAGGCATCAAACAGAGAAAGTAGTGGAATCTATTGTCGAGAATTATTTTGGATACGGATATCGGAACCAACGCGGACGATGCGGTGGCGCTCGCCCTCGCTCTTAAATCAACGGAAATCCGTATTGAAGGCATCACCACCGTCTACGGAAAAGTCCGGACCCGTGCGCAAATTGCGCAAAAAGTGCTGAACCTGTGCGAAGCCGCGCATATCCCGGTATGTCCCGGGATCGAATTACCGCTTCTGCGCAACCGTCCGTTACTCAGAGCGGGAATCGAGGGAAAAGGCATGCATCTGGAAGGAAGTGGCAGCAAGTTTGACACGCATGCGGTCGATTTCATCGTGCAATCCGTAATGGAGCATCCTGGAGAAATTACGCTTGTCATGATCGGTCCGCATACGAACGTTGCGGCGGCCATGATCCGGGAGCCCCGTATTGCTGAGTGTGTGAAACAGATTGTCATGATGGGCGGCGTCACCCGTCTTGCTCCTAACGGCAGCGACTTGTCCCCTGTCGAGCATAATATCCAATGCGATCCGGAAGCGGCTGCGATTGTTTTTTCAAGCGGCGCGCCCATCCTGATGCTCGGCCTGGACGTGACTCGGCAAGCTGTATTTTCCAGGGAAGAGGCTAACCTCATGGGCGCCAGCGAAACTCCGCTTGCGGGAACCCTTGTGCAGATGATGCATGACTTTATGGACTACATGCAGCGAGATTTTTCGTATATGTGCGACCCGCTCGCCATCGCCGTGCTCATCGATCCTACATTGATCCGCACCAAACGGATGAACATTTGGGTCCAGTATGAACGCGGAGATTTTTCCGGACAAACGATCGCCGAGGCATGCACAGACGGGAATGTGGAAACAGCGCTTGAGGTTGATACTGCCCGTTTTTTTGAACTGCTGAACCACAGATTGTTTTTACGGGATAAAGCCCTGCTTTAAAAAACATACTCTTTAAAACATAAATCGTTAAATCATAAATCGTTAAATCATAAATCGATCGAGGTGGAACGTACATGATTTCCAAACAACCGGCAAAACGCTTTGCCGCTTGGTGTGCGCCTATGCTGGCGGCAGCCGTGCTTTTTACAGGCTGTTCTCAGGGAGCGGGCACATCTGCAGATTCTTTAAGCTCGAACGGGCAAGACTCCTCCACTTCTTCGACAGCAACGGAGATTTCGTTTGAGGCCTACTCCAATTACGAGAAGCCGCTCACGAAGGTGGTCGAAGCTTTTGAACAGAAAAATCCGGACATTAAAGTCAAAATGAATCTTGTTCCGATTGACCAATTGACAGAAACGATCGAAATCAAGCTCAGCTCCAAAGCCAAGGATTTGGACGTGCTGTTTGTCGATACCCCGCTGGTCATGAACTATTCCGTGAAAGGCTATCTGGAGCCGCTGGACTCCCTGATTCCAGCCGACGCCAAGGTCAAATGGACGAAATCCGCGGTGGACACGGTGTCATATAAAGGCGAGCTCATGGCCGCGCCTATGAACAGCTCCAGCCAGGTGCTTTACTACAATAAAGATATTTTTGAAAAGAAAGGCATTCCTTTCCCGGACGCTGACAAGCGTATGACGTGGGAGGAAGTCCGGGATTTGGCGAAACAGCTGACTTCGGATAACGTATATGGTTTTTCCTTTGAGCAGGTGGACAAAGCGTACCAGCTTTTGGCCCTGTCGGATAGCCTGAGCGCCAAAATGCTCAGCGACGACGGACTCGTGTCCAGCGGCTATTCGAATTCGCCGGAGGCCGTGAAGGCCTTCCAATTTTACGCGGACCTGTTCAACAAGGATAAAGTCAGCCCGAAAATCAAAAAAGAAGAATCCATTGACTATTTTACATCCGGCAAAGTGGCGATGTTCGTGTCCACCAACCAGAACATGCCGAAGATCAGGGATTCCGGCTTGAACTTTGGCGTCACACTGCATCCGTATTTCGCGGGTCAGAAAGTAGCCACGCCGACCGGGGCATGGAACGTGGGTATTTCCAAATATTCCGAGCACAAAGAGGCATCCGCCAAGTTCATTGAATATCTGACGCTGGGCGAAGGAGCAAAAATCCTGTTTGAAGAAGGAGGGACGCTGCCTCCACAGATCGACCTGCTCAATTCCATCGACACCGATCCGAAATATGAGCAGTTCCCTGACAATGTCATCCGCATTGCTGCCAAGGAATCGCGCGAAACTGCCGTTCCCCGTCCAAAAACGCCCGGTTACCTGGAATGGGAAAAGAATATGAACAAAGCATTTGAAGATATGAAAAACGGTGCCGATCCGCAAAAAGCGCTGGATGATGCCGTCAACGTCATAGATAACCTATTGAAAAAATATAAGGGTGTAGCAGCAAATTGAACGCATTCGGGGGAACAAAAGGCTGAGCACGGTTCCCCCTTTTTTCCTTTAAGAGGATGCCGGCGGTCCTTCCTGACCCTGAATCCGAATTGCTGCAAAAGGTGAATGTATGAAACTGAAAAATAATATTGGCCCTATCCTGCTCTTTCTGCTGCCTACCCTTGCCGGGCTGTTTCTGTTTAAGCTGTATCCCATCTTCAGCGCTGTAGTGCAAAGCGTATACACGACACAATTTTTTACAGGCGAAAAAAGCTTCGTCGGATTGCAGAATTACCAATCCTTGTTCGCGGACCCCGTGTTCTGGAATTCACTGAAGGTGACGCTGGTGTTCAATCTGATCATTAACCCGCTGCAAATTGTGCTGGCCTTCGCGCTGGCGATGCTGTTAAATACGAAAATCAAGCGGATTGCTTTCTTTCGCGGCATTCATTTCGTACCTGTCGCCGTATCCGTCCCGACCGCCTGCGTCTTATGGAACATTATGCTCAGCCCCGAGCAGGGCGTCGTAAATTCGATCCTGGTCGCGCTGGGACTGGACCCGCAGCCGTTTTTGGGCAGCAGCATCCAGGCGCTCGGCTCCATTATCGCGATTGCATCATGGAAGGGTGTCGGCTACTGGGCGCTGTTCCTGCTGGCCGGTCTTCAGGAGATTCCCGGTTCGCTGCTTGAGGCCTCCTCCCTGGACGGAGCGAGCCGTTGGAAGCAATTTATCCATGTGATCCTTCCGCTTATGAAACGCCCGCTCACCTTTATCGTCGTGGCCGTGACGACGGCGAATTTCCTGCTGTTTTCACCGATGTACATTTTGACCAAAGGCGGGCCCGAAAACAGTACGAATGTGCTGATGCTTGAAAGCTTCAATAACGCTTTTCTATATTCCGATATGGGCAGATCGTACGCGATTATGGTTATTTTGCTGCTGATTACGCTAACTGTTGTCGCCCTGCAGTTCAAGTGGCTGCGGACCTCCCATTAGAAAGGATTTTAACGTGAACCGATTTACCCGTTCTCATCTGCTGCTGTATGCCGTACACATCGTTCTGGCGCTGCTGGTGCTGCTGCCGCTGGCGTTTGCCTTCGTTTCGTCGTTCCGTCCGCTGGAGGACATTTATAAATACATGTCGCCGATCACCTGGAAAACGTTTTGGCCGTCCAATTTTACATGGGGAGCTTATCAAATGCTGTTTTTGGAGCGAGGGTTCGGAAAAATTTTTCTGAACACGTTTTTTGTCGGGGCAGTCAACGTGATTGGCGGGCTTTTGCTTGGCTCCATGGCCGCGTTCGCATTCGTATATTTTGAGTTTCGCGGAAAAAAGCTGCTGTTTCTGCTGGTGTTGCTCACCTTCATGATTCCATTTGAGGTCATCTCCATCCCGTTGTACAGCCTTGTCAACAGCCTGGGCTGGGTGGACACCTATGCGGGCATCATCATTCCCGGCATAGCCAACGGACTGGTCATCTTTCTGTTCCGTCAGTTTTTTCTCGAACTGCCGACGTCCCTAGTGGAATCTGCCCGCATGGACGGGGCCTCCTGGCTGCGGGTATACACTCGCATCGTCATGCCGCTCTGCAAGCCTGTTACCGTCAGCGCCAGCCTGCTTATTTTTATTCAGCAGTGGGAATCGTTCCTGTGGCCACTTATCGTGACGCGCTCGAAGGAGTACAAAGTGATTCAGGTCGCGCTGAGCGACTTCGTTACCGAATACGCCACCTACTGGAACGAAATGTTCGCGGCCGTCATTTTGTCCATCCTTATCCCTGTTGTGCTGTTGCTTCCACTACAGCGCTATTATGTGCAGGGGATAGCCAATACAGGATCGAAGGAGTAGGGCGCTCCGAGAACGAACCATTCCTCCAATCGCTGTTGCCCCGAATTTCAAACTATTTTTTAAGCGGTAGAAATTCGGGGGCAAGGGTGAACGCTGTCACTTTTCCGCCAGTCGCTTTGTCCTCTCCAATGCTGCGTATTTATCCCCACCTAAATAATACCCTTATCCCAATGTAACTTACATAAATCGTGTGGATGAAAAATGTTTAGAGTTCCCTTGGTATGGTAAGATTCAGATACCATGCGATGAACTTGCAGAACATTAACAGTGATCGAATTTTATTTTTCAATTTGAAATCATTATCAATGATATATGGATTTTGACCGTTCCGTTTAAGCTTGATACAATAGGAAAGACTATGTGTTAATACTCTTGTGTAGATTGGGGGGTCTAAAATTGCAAAATAAAAAAGACCTTTTAGATATATGGTTGTCCTTGTCTCAGATCTATTCCAATGTAGCTGACAAACTGGAACAAGCTCTGCAACAAGAATATGATTTATCTTTGAAGGAATTTTATGTATTGAATTTCATATCCAAGTCGGAGGATAAAGAATTACGATTACAGCAGCTTCAGGAGATGGTGGGTTTAAGTCAAAGTGCCACCTCAAGGCTCGTTGTAAGAATGGAGGCCAAAGACTGTGGCGCTCTGGAAAGACATATATGTGAGGATGATCGGCGAGGTATTTATACTCGAATTACGGAACTAGGCGAAAATAAATATCAGCGAGCATTACAAACCTTCAATCAGGTTCTAGAATCAGAGCTCCAAAAAGAAGGTTTGAAGTCGAAATTTCAAAGTATTACCCAAAACTTGTTTTAAGAAGTTATTTTTCGCTAGATCATCATTAAGTTATATCAAAGGCACTCACAGAAGATTGAGGAGTGCCTTTTTATTAGCACACTTCCTGTAATACCTGAGAACATAATCAGGGAAATATTATGATCATGGAGCGGTTTCTTTGTATGCAAGGCTTGACAGCACAGTTTTTTTTCATTAAATTAAATGCATGCGCATGCTTCGATATTTGGTATCGTGCTAAATGATTCGATTACTTAGTGTTTTTTAAAACAAGAGAGGAGTTTGAATATGCAGTATATTAAAGATAAAGTCATTATTTTAACAGGTGCTTCAAGCGGAATAGGTGAAGCGACAGCTCTATATTTGGCGAAAAATGGTGCGACGGTTGTCCTCGCAGCAAGAAATGAGGGGAAGTTGAGAGCCTTAACTGAACGGATCAAGAATGAGGGCGGTAAAGCACTCTATAAGGCAACCGATGTTACCGTCAATGCCGAGGTTCAATCTTTGGTAAATTTCACCATAGACCATTTGGGACGTATAGATACACTGATTAATTGCGCAGGCTACATGCTGTTCTCCATGTGGGATAATGCCCATGTAGAAGAGTGGGAGAAGATGATCGACCTGAATATTAAAGGGACTTTGTACGGAATCGCAGCCGTATTGCCTCATATGAAAAAACAAGGGCAGGGCCAAATTGTTAATGTTGGGTCAATTGCAGGCCATGCAGTAGGAGAAGGCCATGGTGTCTACAGTGCAACGAAGTATGCCATGCGGGCTATTACGGAAAGCCTGCGTAAAGAAGTGTCTGTTAAACACAATATTCAAGCTGTTTTGGTATCCCCAGGAGTTATCGCAACGAACTGGCAGAGTACAGTAACGGATCAGGATGTCAAAACGGTACTGGGAGACTTGAACAAAGTTGCTATTGACGTGGAGTACGTGGCTGAAACCATTGGTTTTGTCGTGAACAAGCCAGCCAATGTCATGATCAATGACGTTATTGTTGCCCCTACTGCTCAGGAATGGTGATATTCAGGTTAAGGGGAGAAGATAAATCAATAATAAGGAGTGATTAGATGAAGGTCCTGGTGGTAGGCTCAAATGGACAAATTGGACAACGCCTCATCCAACTGTTGAAAGAAAACAAAGAGCATACAGTCCGTGCGATGGTTCGGAAACAAGAACAAGCTGATGTATATGAAAAGCAGGGCGTTGAAACGGTTCTTGCAGACTTGGAGGGGACTGTAGAATCCATTACAGAAGCTGCCAAGGGGTGTGATGCTATAGTGTTTACGGCTGGCTCTGGTGGGAAAACGGGATATGATAAAACGTTGTTAATTGATCTTGATGGTGCCGGAAAAACAATTGAAGCGGCTGAAAAAGCAGGCATTGACCGTTTTATTATGGTCAGTGCAATTCAGGCGAATAACCGGAAGAACTGGCATGACAATATCCTCCCCTATTATATAGCGAAGCATTATGCAGATCGAGTGCTGGAAAGCAGCAGTTTGAACTACACAATTATAAGACCTGGGATTCTTTTGAATGAACCGGGTACGGGAAAAGTGGCTGCTGCAGAGAATATCTCCTATGGCAGTATCCCTCGTAAAGATGTAGCTCTTACTATTGTGGCTGCATTAAATGAGAAGAACACCTATAAGCGGGCATTTGATCTGATTACTGGTGACGCTTCAGTTGTCGATGCATTGAAGAAAATCTGAAAAAGAGGATGAAGCATGAATTCAAATGAGGAGGAACTCTTGAAAATCGACTCAAGTTTCCGCTTGCGGTTGTCCAGGAAGTAGAGAATGTCATTAAGAAACGAACCCAGCCAGGTGGTTTAAGAATGGAAGATTCATATGCTTTCAAAGCCGGTAGACATTCAACCCGAAAAAACACGTCTTGAATTAATCACGGAGTATGGGATGGATTCGGTTTACCAAGTGGGTGAAATCAGGGATGCCTATGAGTATAGGTAAGGGCTCGTATTTCTTTATGCTTAAAAAAGAAATTGTCATTGAATTGTCATTAAGATGTATTGAATTTTGATGCTTGACAAGATGCTAAGCACCAAATATTATAAATGCATGCGCAAGCAACTAAATAATAAAGGGGTATTGAACAATGAGCAGAGCAACTTTGAAAGATTATGAAGCAATCGTAAATGCAATGAATGGTTATATCGAAGGGAACATTGTGGGCAAGGGCGAAGTGATGAAATCCACTTTCCATAAAGATGCCATTATGTATGGATACACGAATGATGGAAAACTCAGCGAGGGTTCTATTCAAAATCTGTATGATCTGATTGACACGCTGGGACCGTCAAAAGATCTTCAATACAGAATTGATGTTCTTGATGTTGCAGTTACTGTTGCCGTAGTACGTGTCATTTTGGAAGGTCCAGGAGTGGAATATGCCGATTACCACACACTTCTTAAAGTAGATGGCGAATGGAAAGTAATCTCCAAGGTGTTCCATCAATATTGAGTATAAGGACTTTTTATTCGTAATCTTAATAAATAATAGCTCGAATCATGCCATAAAAGTGGCTGTGATCCGAGCTATTTTACTAATGATTGCAGTACTGAATAACCGAAATGTGTTTTTCTTAAGTTGAACTACAGCTCCAAATGTTAGATAGGCACAAATTATGACAGGAATACTTAAAAAAGGATCATTTGATCCTGAACTTGAAGCACCGATAAAAAAGATGTGATGCAGCATATTGTAAGGATTTCCGGCTTAAAATAGCTTTAAGGAACTGGTAAACATAAAATGCTCACAAAGTTTGAAGTTTTGAATTCATTCCTAGAGTTGACAAATAAAATAAATATGTTAATATATGCGTGTGCATGCATTTTATTAATGCGCTTAACATTATAAATCAGAGAGGAGTCTTTCTCATATGGAAGATTTATTTAGTCCCTATACAATTAAAGGCTTGGAATTGAAAAATCGCGTAGTTATGTCGCCAATGTGCCAATACTCGGTTGACAAAAAGGATGGAATCGCCACAGATTGGCATTATATGCACTACGTTAGCCGCGCGGTAGGCGGAACCGGCTTTATCATGATTGAAATGACAGATGTAGAGCCGGATGGCCGTATCTCTGATTATGATCTTGGTTTGTGGTCAGATGAACAGATTCCTGCTCTCAAACGAATTGTAGATGCTTGTCACAGTTATGGTGCCAAAGTGGGAATTCAGATCGCGCATGCTGGACGCAAAGCGGAAGATGCTGAAGTTCCTGTAGCTCCGTCTGCCATTGCATTTGATGAAAATTCAAAACAACCTCGCGCGCTTGCAACAGAAGAGGTTATAGGACTGGTGGAGAAATTTCGTTCTGCTGTAGCTCGCGCTGTCAAGGCTGGGTTCGACACCATTGAAATTCATGGTGCACATGGCTATTTGGTTCATCAATTTCATTCACCGCTTACGAACAAACGGGAAGATGAATATGGTAAAGACCTTACCCTTTTTGGCCGGGAGATCATTCAGGCAGCGAAGGGCGAAATGCCGGAAGACATGCCGCTCTTGATGCGTATTTCCGCCAAAGAATATGTAGAAGGTGGATATGGCATTAAAGAAAGCATTGCTTTTGCCAAGGAATATCAAAAAGCAGGAGTAGACATGTTTGATATTTCATCTGGCGGTGAAGGACCCATAGCTGCATGGGGCAGACCAGGAACTCACGCAGCGTATCAAGTGCCCTTGGCAAAAGATATCAAAGAAGCTCTGAATATTCCGGTAATGGCCGTTGGAAGACTCGATGATCCAACTTTGGCGAATGCAGTTATCGGAAATGAAGAGGCCGATCTGGTTGCTGTGGGTAGAGGGTTGTTGAGAAATCCTTATTGGGCACTGGAAGCCGCATCAAAATTAAGAAAAGAAACTACAATCCCTAAACAGTATACTACAGGATTCTAAGACAGACTGTGTGTTGCGTTGGACCTACACGATGCTTTCAGGTCGTCGTAGTATAGCTGGATCAATTTATACCAGACTCAATAACATTGGAGGTTACTATGTCTCATTCTGCGTCTGTACAACCGTTATTCCGTCCGTTTACTTTGGGAAATCTTACTTTGTCCAATCGTGTAGTAATGGCCCCAATGACTCGAAATCTGTCTCCTAATGGTGTTCCAGGGCCAGATGTTGCCGCATATTATCGCCGGAGAGCTGAAAATAGCGTTGGCCTCATCGTGACGGAAGGCACAGTAGTTAATCATGCTGATTCATCCAATCAGGAGAATGTACCCTTCTTCTATGGTGAAGAAGCATTAAATGGTTGGGCAAACGTGGTGTCCGAAGTACATGCGGCAGGGGGGAAGATTATTCCTCAAATCTGGCACATGGGCGCACGGGGCAACGTTAATGACTACTCCGAATCCGATATCCATGAGATTGTGGATGCTTTTGCACAAGCGGCAGGTGAGGCCAAGCGTATTGGATTTGATGGAATCGAAATCCACGGAGCTCACGGCTATTTGATTGACCAGTTCTTTTGGGAGAAAACCAATGAACGTACAGACCGCTACGGAGGCAGCATGATTGCACGTACTCGCTTTGCTGAAGAAGTGGTCAGAGCTTGTCGTAGTGCAGTCGGCCCTGATTTCACGATTGTGTTGCGTATTTCGCAGTGGAAGGGAACGGATTATACAGCTAAATTGGCCAAAACACCGGACGAGCTAAAACAATTTCTGAAGCCTTTGGTTGATGCGGGAGTGGATATATTCCACTGCTCAACTCGTCGATTCTGGGAACCTGAATTTGAAGGATCTGACTTGAATCTTGCCGGTTGGGTCAAACAAATCACAGGCAAACCAACCATCACTGTTGGTTCGATTGGCCTGGATAGTGATTTCATGACACTCTTCACCGAAGGAAAAGGTGCTGGCAACGCAAGTATCGAGGGATTGGTT
Source organism: Paenibacillus kribbensis (assembly GCF_001705305.1). Classification (GTDB taxonomy): domain Bacteria; phylum Bacillota; class Bacilli; order Paenibacillales; family Paenibacillaceae; genus Paenibacillus; species Paenibacillus kribbensis_B. Next base: position 27,102 of record NZ_MCBP01000006.1, on the reverse strand, counting down.
CAAAAGTTTGAAAATGAAGAATTCGATCTGGTTGCTATCGGCAGAGCATTGCTGGTAGATCCTGATTGGGTCAGCAAAATTCGCGACGGAAGATTGGACGAATTAGTGCCATTCACTCCTGAAGCACTTAAAACACTTTATTGATCGATTTTAGGGAACAAAAGGCAGGCTGGTAAAATACCAGCCTCAGGCTGTCGAGTAAGTCTCGACAGCCTGCAAAGCGCACAATCTTATTTTGAAGATTGTGCGCTTTTCTTGGTCTATGTCAAAGATTTATCAATCATAAGGTTTGTTTCCAGCATCGCCAAATTCGTTAAAGCAGCATCGACTCGGTGAAAAATGGGGTGACATCCGTAAGGTTCACGTTGTATTTCTACTCTCGATCCTGCAAAGTAGCTTCATTAATGTTTAACCCGAACCCGCCTTTGGCTCTTGCTTCTACATAATTTAAGTATCGGTCTGTCACATACCATTTTCATCGCATGTGAAATTATCGGATGCGATAGGAATAGGCAACCATTTGAAACTAATAGGCTAATGGCTGAGTTAGCATTTGATGAATAATTAAGAAGAAGGTTAAAACACTCACATTTGTTACGATTCCATGATGGCCAAATTGTTTAGAAAGTAGTCCCAAAACCATGAACACTACATGTAAAGAGGAGAATGGATTGTGAAAATTTTAATTTTAGGTGCTGCCGGCCAAATTGCTCGCATGTTGACCAATGAACTGCTAAATAAAACGGGGCATCACATCACTCTTTATGCAAGAAACGGGCATAAGCGCTTAAGTGTCATAGATGCCAGCCGGGAAGTCATCTTTGAGGGTGACTTTCAAGACAAGAATAAACTGATTGAAGCGATGAAGGATATCGACCTTATTTATATCAATGACATGGGGGATGACAGATCGATTAGAACCATTATTGAGGCGATGCAGGAGGCTGGAGTGAAAAGAGTCATTGCGGCCTCCATACTCGGCATCTATGACGAGGTGCCTGGTGCCTTCGGAGAGTGGAACAGACGGATGATTGGCGGAAGCAGCAGAATGCGCACCCAGATTGAATCTGCAAGGCTCCTTGAAAATTCGGGGCTTGATTATACTCTGCTCAGAATTACCTGGCTTTATAACCAGGAAGGGAATACCAAATATATGATTACCCAAAAAGGAGAACCTTTTGTAGGTGCGGAAGTGACACGCCAAGCTGTAACCCAGCTGATTATGGACATTATTGGAGAGAACACTGGTAAATTCATTCATACCAGTCTGGGAGTAAGCGAGCCTAATACGGATTGGGCAAAGCCATCTTTTTATTGATTTGATAGAAACTATATTTTTCATATTAAAGTTTATATTGAACGACGCTAGACTGTAGATGAAATTAAAATGCCATTGATGTACAATCATATTTAAATGAATTTTTTTCTAATGAACCATTCCATGTGTACATCAAATAGGGGGGCTTATGAGAAAAGCGAACGCCAGTTTAATGAAAGAAATCAATCTGAATAATGTACGCGAAGTCATGCAACGACTCAAGACGGCAACAAAACCTCAGTTGGCGTCACTGACCAAGTTAAGCGTTGTTACGATAAACTCTCTGGTCAAGGTGCTGCATGAGAGGGGAGAGTTATTTGCAGATAGTATCGTTCCATCCAATGGCGGTCGACCTGCGCAGACCTATCGCTATAATTACGATTTCAGCCTTGCGCTCGTTTTGTATCTAAAAGAGAAACAGGGACAAGAATTGGTTTCAGCAGCGATTGTCAACTTAGAAGACCAGATCTTAGCCAGGGAAGAGTATATGATGCCTGCTTTTGACAAGCAGCAGTTCCTTCACATTATCGCTCATTTCATTGCGCTGCATTCTTCCATCAAAATCATCGGCATAGGCATTCCAGGTCAGGTAGTCAACGGTGAAATTACGGTCAGCAGCCACCAAGAGCTGACGGGTTCACGTCTGATTGAAGAAATTGAATCCGAGTTTGGATTAAAAGTCTTGGTCGAAAATGATGTAAACGCCGCGATCAATGGCTATTTTATGAAGCAGGCGGAAGCAGAAGAACAATGTGTAGCGGGTATTTACTTTCCAAACAGGTATCCGCCAGGCATGGGCATCATATTGGATGGAAAAATCATCAAAGGCAAACATGGCATGTCTGGCGAAATCAAGTTCCTCCCCAATAGTCCTGATTGGGCGCGCGAGATGGTCACGAATGTGTTCGTGGATGTCATCTGTCAGATCATTCAAACGGTAAATGCGGTCCTCGCTCCAGATCAGATCGTAATTTACCAGGACAGAGTGGAGCTAGACGACTGGGAGCCCATTTGGGATTCTTATAGGAATAGTCATCCTATGCCAACTTATCCTGAAGTCATTTTACAGAAGACATTTCAACAGGATTTCGAGACAGGTATGCGTAGAATGACGCTAAACGAACTGCAACCAAACTTGATCTCCCTTACATAACGTGCATCCTCGGAATATGATTCCGGGGATTTTATTTGTTTTTTGTGAGTTGCATTGTTATGCGTTGAACCAAGAGTACGCTGCTTAGATCATCGGCTTCTCCCAGAACACTAAATTCGAGTACCACCAGTGCAATTAACGTTAATTCAATTACTCATCGAAATATCACAACCCATTTTGCCATCTTTGTAGAATTAGCTTGACATTTGTACTGAACAACTTTAAATTCCTATTATAAAAAGACTTTTAAAAAGTGGGTGAAAAGTGACATGTCTTTGTGATACCTCCATCCCATAATGCACTTCAAATCAAAAAAATGAATACTGATAGCGTTAATTTAAGGAGGACAACTTAATGACGAATAAGCATATAGAGTGGGGGGCAGGCAAATGGCTGAATTCACCCCTGTCTGCGAGGAGAGAAGGAGATTTTTTCAAGGTTGTGCCTGAAAAGGGCAGAGACTTCTGGAAAAAGACTTTTTATGGATTTGAATATGAGGATGGCGCCGCTTTGTTGACGGATTGGGACAGCAACGTTGCTGTGGAGGTATCTTTTCTGCTCTCGTCATTCACGGAGCTTTACGATCAGGCTGGCATTTTATTGTATCACGGCCCGGAGCAATGGATTAAAACCGGGGTTGAAATTAATGATGGCATTCCCCAACTGTCTGTAGTCGTGACGGATGGTTACTCCGACTGGTCGCTTGCTGCAGTACCGGAATGGACTGGAGAAGAGGTTACGCTTCGTGCGTCAGTGATGAAGGAGGCCGTGATTATCCGCGCGCGGACAAAGCACCATGCGTGGCGTACGATTCGTGTAGCACGTTTTCCTTACCCAACGGGAAATCAAGCAGGACCCTATGCCTGCTCCCCAACACGAGACGGGTTCGAGGTCACCTTTACTCGCTGGAATTTTACAAATCCCGATCAAGACCTTCATGTCGATCCTACAGCAGAATAAACAAAGTGTGGTTCGACTACGATCTTATCGAGGTGAGGATACATGGATTGGCTTATGGCAGGCCTGCAGTAGGAGGGGAGGGGGGCACTGCCCACCATATGTTTTTTATCATGTGGTCGTGGTGCTGCAAGGCCAAAATCAGATATAACAGTTCATAAGGCATACGTAGTCCAATTCAGTAGTAAGGAGTTTATCTATGAGAGCAGTCCGCTTTATTGAACCAAAGATTGTACGTAACATATTGTTTTTGTTATTTGCACTACCAGGTGTTGCTTTTGCTTCCTGGGTATCCCGTACACCTGCTGTTCGTGATTCTTTGCAAGCTTCAACGGCTGAAATGGGAACTATTATTTTTGGATTAGCAGCCGGTTCTTTAATAGGTTTACTTAGCACAGGACATATTATTTCTCGTTTAGGTGCGCGCTCAGTCATCTTGGGAAGCTCATTTATGATTTTGACAGGTTTTATTATTGTAGCAACAGGGACTTCACTAACATCAACCAGTGTGGTTTTTGGGGGACTTGCGATCTTTGGTTGCGGCCATGGGGCGGCAGAGGTTGCACTAAATGTAGAAGGTTCTACAGTTGAACATCAGCTAAACAAGACCCTCCTGCCTGCATTTCATGGTTCGTTTAGTGCGGGTACACTTGTAGGTGCTGCCATTGGTAGTGTAGCTGCTTCAACACATATTCCTGTTGCTCTCCATTTTGGTGTGTTGTCTCTGCTTATTGCATTAGCAACGTTATATTTTTATCGCTTTTTACCGGCAGCTACAGGCAAAGAAGAGACGAGTACAACCGAGAAGTCAGGTTCCACCTTGAAACAGCAACTTGCTGTATGGAAAGAAAGACGGATTTTACTCATTGGCTTCATTGTACTCGGCATGGCATTTGCGGAAGGATCAGCAAATGACTGGTTACCGTTGATTATTGTGGATGGTTACAATGTCAGTTCCAACATCGGCACCTATATCTACGCATTATTCGTTGCCGCCATGACGATCGGCCGTTTCACCGGAGGTTTTGTAATGGATAAGTTTGGGCGAGTTCCTGTATTGAAGGTCAGCGCGATTCTGGCAGCTATTGGCATTGTGCTGGTCATCTGGGGACAACATTATCTCGTCGCTGCTTTCGGTGTTGTGCTCTGGGGGCTTGGAGCTTCACTTGGTTTTCCTGTTGGATTATCTGCTGCAGGAGATGAACCTCAGGGTGCAGCTGCAAAAGTAGGAGCAGTGGCTACTACAGGATATCTTGCCTTTCTGGTCGGTCCTCCTGTTTTAGGTTTTTTAGGTGAACATTATGGACTTCTTAATGCAATGGTTGTAGTCCTTATTGGCGTTGTATTAGCCGGTTTGCTATCCGATGCAGCCAAACCGATTGGAATTAAAGGCAACAAAACGAAGAATTTGGCAAAAACATAGTCCCATTAAAAAGTCGCTAATTTAGCGGCTTTTTTGTTTTATGGGAACAAGTTCTTACCCAGACAAACATTAAGAACTTGCTCCCTTTCCTAGGCCACAATTTTCTTCACCCCAATCTTTCCTAACATCGGATCGATTAATATGGTTTTCCCGTCGATCTGAAGTAGGCATGCGGAATGACCAAACCAAATAATTTCTCTTTAATCATTTGAACATATGCTTCATCGCCATTGGCTTCTCTCAACGAAATCATTTGCTTCGCATCTTCTCCTGCAATGTATCTTAAAGTATCTGTATTATCAGTGACAGCTTCATGAATAACTTCTGCTACGATCACCGGTGGGCTAGTGAGTTGCCCATTCTCGTTCATTGCAGCCTCAAGGAATTTTTTTGAAAACCCTTCATAGTCAGTGATCGTTTCGGATTGGGCATAATCCATCGATCGCCCAGTACAATCCGTTGTCATCGAACCAGGTTCGACCAATTTTACTTTTATATCAAGGCTGCTCAACTCATAGCTCAATGATTCTGTAAAACCCTCTACTGCGAATTTAGACGAATTATAGGTAGAAATCAAAGGCAGGGTCGTTTTGCCTGCCATAGAACCAATATTTACAATCGTTCCTTTTCTATTCTCACGGAAATGCTTTAAGAAAGTTCTCGTTGTATTAAATATTCCAAATACGTTCACTTCAAACTCTCTACGAATTTGTTCATCCGTAGAAATCTCAAAAGGACCTGTTAATGCATAACCAGCATTGTTGACTAATGCATCTATTGTTCCAAACTCATGTCAGATGGCTGGAATTGATCATGCTGTACCTGACCTTGAATATTTGTGTTACCACGGGATACTTCTTTTACTTTCTGGTTTATGAGAACACTGTCGGCAGTCTGTAAACTAAATTTCATGGAAGGAATATCCAATGTGGAGATTGAGTGGCTTGAAACGGCAGCAAAACCTCAGTTAGCGCCACTGACCAAACTAAGCATTATTACGATAAACTCTCTGGTCAAGGAACTGCATAAGCATGACCAGAGATCAATTCTTCCGTGGGTTAGTCAGGCTTGGTATCCATGATTATTGCTACCGGGACCATCATGACCTATATTTTTAGTAGGGAGTTATTGTATAAATTCGTTATTTTGGAACAAAAAAATAGGATGTTGACATGAAACCAGTTACATAAAATACACTTGTGTTGTAGCAGATAGTTCCTCGAGGAGTATCATTGACAAACCATGGCTTTCGCCACTTTATTTTTATGGACACTTTGTAAATATTCATTATAAAGTGTTTGTATAAAGTATTTGATCACTAAATTAATATAAGGGGCTAGTTTGTATGGAATTATTGACGCAATGTATCCTGACCTTATGTGCCTTGATTGGTTCGTATTTACAAACAACAACTACAAATAACGGAGGACTTATTTATGATTAAACTCGTGGTAACCGATTTGGATGGGACGTTTCTCAATAATCAGGGATTGTTTGATATCGATCTGTTTAACCAAGTTCATGCAGAAATGCAGCAGAAGGGGATTACGTTCGTTGCATGTACTGGAAAACAATGCGAGCGCGTAGAAAAATTGTTCGGGGAACATGGCAAAGGAATATGGATTCTTGGGGACAGCGCTGCCCGGATCAAGAAAGATGGAGAAGTAGTAAAGGAATTCAGTATCGATCGGGATCTCGCTCTGCAGGCCATCAAAGAGATTCAACGATTCGACTCAAACATGACGCTTATTGTATGCACGAGTGATGCGGCATACGTACATTCTTCCATTCCCGAAGATATGTTCAACGTCGTTAAAGGCTCGTATGAGCATGTCATCAAGATCGACTCCTTCTCACAAATTGATAGCCGTTTCATCAAAATAACGGTCTACGATATTGAAGGTCGGAGCAGCGCATTGCGAGAGCAAGTGGAACAGAGGTTAGGTGGACAAATCTACATTGTGGATTCAGAGCCCAGATGGCTTGATATTACAGCATTGCATACCCACAAAGGCGAAACGGTCAAAAAACTGCAAGAGATGCTAGCTGTAACCTTTGAAGAAACGATGTCATTTGGGGACGGGGAAAACGACGTGGAACTGATGGCCATTGCCAAATACAGCTTTGCGGTTAGCAACGCTTGTGAGAACACCAAAAAAGCGGCAAGTTTCATTACCAAATCTAATGAAGAAAATGGCGTACTGCTCACGATCCAGAAAATAATGGACTTATAGGTCTAAGAATAGACTCAAAAAGGAGTGAAAAAAATGAAAATTGAACACATTGCCATCTATGTAAATGATTTAGAGCTTAACAAACAATTTTATATTCAATTTTTTAACGCCAAATCAAATGAGCTATACTATAACTTTAAAACAGGATTGAAAACGTATTTTCTCACCTTCGATGATGGGGCAAGGTTAGAAATTATGAATAGACCGAATATGACGGATGGATATAAGGGGTTGATGCAGACAGGCTTGACCCATTTAGCGTTTAGTGTGGGAAGCAAAGAAAAAGTCGATCTATTAACAAAGCAGCTAGTAGAAGCTGGTTATTCCATCTTAAATGGCCCTCGTACAACAGGTGATGGCTATTACGAAAGTTGCATTTTAGGACCTGAAAATACTCAAATTGAAATTACGGAATAACTATTCTAAATCTAATTTTGTACTGCCATAGTGATATTAACAGGAGTTGAAAACATGACTGAAGAAGAACGGATATTCAAGGGAATTTTATTTAGTCCAAGCAATTCGGAACTGAAGGCTATGAAACTCCGTGACCACAACCTTAGCAGTCAATATAGCCGCACGTTTGAGGATCAAACAGAGGAACGCGAAGCGTTACTGAGGCAGCTACTTGGTCGCAAGGGAAACAATTGCTTCATACAGGGACCAATTTTCTTCCATTATGGTGTTCATACAGAAATCGGTGATCATTTCTTTGGCAACTACAATCTTACCGTGCAAGATGATGCAAGGGTTACAATTGGTGATAATGCCAATTTTGGACCGAATGTGACGATTGTTACACCCATCCACCCGTTCATCGCCTCGGAACGTCGGCAGATGCTTGATCAAAACGGAGAGCCCAAGTCTCTGTGCTACGCCAAGCCTGTCACCATCGGAAGCGATGTGTGGCTCTCAGCCAATGTGACTGTATGCGGAGGTGTTACCATCGGAGACCGATGCGTAATTGGTGCAGGAAGCGTGGTGACCCACGATATCCCGGAGGACTCTTTTGCTGCAGGTGTACCATGCAGAGTGATTCGCAAAATCACAGAATCGGACAGTATGTACTTTAGACCAGAAGTCATGGCGGATTGCCGTGTGATGAAATAGAAACCATGTTTTAAGGGAGCAAGTCGGGATAAGAGCTTGCTCTCTTTGTCGTTAAGGACAAGAACATGGTCCAATTGGCAAGATTAAATCGCCTAAGCCGGGGAAAAGCGCCCTTCTTAGGCGAATATCCCCCAGCTACCAACCACTGGGAATGCGTGGTTGAAGGTTCGCTATAACAAGTAATTATTTCGTGAAAATAGATTTAATTAATGCTGCTCTGGAGAGTTTGTTTACGGTAATCCTGCGGAACCAACCCTATTTCTTTGCGGAAAATAGATGAAAAATAACTTGCGCTTTGAAAACCGCAGGCCATAGCGATTTCGCATATCGAACGATTGGTTTCCTTTAACATCTCACAACTTTTTTGAATGCGATACCGTGTTAAATAAGTGTTGGGTGTTTGACCTACGTACTTATTAAACAATTTACAGCATTGGCTCCTGCAAACGGTGCCTGCTGCTGCAATATCATCAAGAGTTATTTTGAGCTCATAGTGCTGATGGATGAACCCGGTCATCTTCCAAACATTTGTCCACAAATGGGAGTCTTCAAGATGCCCGGATTTTTTTTGTACGTGATCTCCCATGCAGGCGCATAGGGATATAGCCTGTGATAATAGACGAAGTGGATTGCGTGTATTGCAGTTGTGCATTTCATCGTATATCTCTCTCAGGGAAATCAATACCTCTCGTTGCCAGGCAATTTGGTCTGTGAGCAATAAAAAGTCATCTATATTTGCCCCGAACTTTTCCTCCCAATACGTTCTTACCAGGGATGATCCTTCACCAAGAAGTGAGGGATGGATGACGACTACAATATAAGAACAATCGATCAGATCTTCAGAAAAACCATAATGCAGGCGATTGCTATTGACGAAAATCCCCTCGCCCTTATCTATATGCATCGTTTTTCCGTTTACAAAATAAGCCATCGATCCTTCAAGAACTAAAATGAACTCCACGTCCGGGTGCCAATGGCGAAGGTTATAATTCAAGCGTTCAGATAAATCAGAGAATATTTACCGTTGTGGATGATTATAAGGTTACGATTGGAGACGATGTGATGTTTGGTCCTAATGTAACTATAGCTGTGACCAGCCATCCGGTACACCCAGAATTGCGTAAAGAAGGCGGAATGTTTGCACTGCCAGTGGTCATAGAGGATGGGGCGTGGATTGGCAGCGCTGCAATTATTTTACCAGGTGTCACGATCGGAAAGGGCAGTGTCATTGGTGCTGGAAGCGTGGTTACCAAGGATATCCCTGCCAATGTCATTGCAGTAGGGAATCCGTGCAAGGTTCTCCGTGAAATCACAGATCATGACAGAGTATATTACTACAAAAACATGCGTTTCGATCAGGTTGAGTGGTAATGTAATATTTATTGTGAAGGTGAGAAGCATTTTCCCGGCGGCCAATTTCCAGTCGTAATCTTATCTTCCTCCAGCTCGCGCAGCTGATTGGTCAGCATTTTTTGCGTAGTATGAGGGATCAACTTCTTCAATTCACCGAGCCTGGAGCTGTTTTATCACAGGCCCAGGCTTTACATTTAACATTTGATCAGGCTTGCAGCTTACCCGCACGGATATCATCCGTCATACCAGCGTAAGGTGCTTGGGAAATCAATTTTTCGTTGTTTACGCCCGCATTTTCAATGAAGGTAATCTCTGAGAATTCAGAAATTACATATTTCGGATAGGTTTCATACTTTTCACGCGATTCTTCCATCAGTGGAATAAAATCATTTTGATAGCGCACCGTAATTTCGGGATGCTCATGTACCCATTTGGGGAAGAAAGCAACACCGTGCGTACGTTTCTCCTCAAGCATAAAGTTTAGAGAAACGTCAGTACCCGTCGGTTCGGTCCACGATACTTTATATACATTCTCCACTAATTTCACCAAACTCACCTTCTGGTCACGTACCCAGCGCCCGTCTACCATACCACTATGAATGCGGTAATCAATCGTATCTTCATTCTTAATGTAAATTTCGTATTCCCAACCATTCTCATACGTGTAGATTATGTGGCTACCGATAAACTTGTCCATCGTAGATCCTTCTTTCCTTATTATGATTTTGAATTGAATGGGACATGAAATAAATAGAAAAATAAAATATGTAAATATAAACATGTTTTATTTTACATTCGAATTTTAGCACTGTGATATACTAGTGTCAAATACCCTACGGCGTGGAAAGCTACGTTGAAACGTATATTGAGATATGTAAAACGAGTATATTGAAGAGTGAGGTCAAATAGGCGACTATATTAATTAGGGAATGTCTAGCTAAAGCTTACGTTTACGGATTGGTTGAAAAGAGTGGAAAATTTAGAATCGATGTGATTTCATAAAAAACTATGAGATAATGATTTTGGCGGAGACTGACATATGCAGAAATCATGCTCAGATGGGAGTACCTGATCCGCATAAGCACTAGTCCAATAAAATCGATTGTTCTTTTATCTTTCGAAGGATAAAACGACTAAAAGGCAGCCCCTCATTCATCAACATGAAGAGGGGCTTTTGGGGTTTGGATTAACAACAGGATATAAGAACGTAATTATAGCCAACTTCTTACCGAATGTGACGTATGGTGATACTCAATAAGAACCCGACGCAACTTCAGGATTTCCTTAGGCTGCATAGGACCGCTAGGAACTATGCAGTGACGGACTTCGGTCGAACCATGGTTTTTGATGTGACTAATGATAGCGGGAAATCAAAAAAGAACCTGAATGGTTTTATCAGGTTCTTTTATATTGCATATAAAACAGACATGATGATATAATCAGATTACGACTTTTATAAATTTCGTGGACATAATTATTACATCTTACAATTTAAGTTTACCATGCCGGCAAACTCTTGTCAAATGTTTTTTCTCAATTTAATGGTTAGGAGAGATATTGAATGAGTTCTTTGGTTCTCGGTTTTCAGGAAATGGAAAAAACGCAGCTTTTACTTGTTGGCGGAAAAGGGTTAAATTTAGGGGAATTATCAAAAATTGAAGGAATACATGTACCAGAAGGATTTTGTGTTACAACAGTGGGATATCAAAAAGCCATCGAGCAAAACGAAACGTATCATGCTTTGTTGGATCAACTAACCATGCTAAAAGTAGGAGATCGAGATCAAATTGGTGAAATTAGCAGGAAGATTCGACAAATCATTATAGAAGTAGATATTCCTTCCGATGTTGTGCAAGCAGTTACTCACTATCTCTCCCGGTTTGGAGAGGAACATGCTTATGCAGTACGTTCTAGTGCGACTGCTGAAGATTTGCCACATGCCTCTTTTGCTGGTCAACAAGACACCTATTTAAATATCACCGGCAAAGAAGCAATCTTGCAGCATATCAGCAAATGTTGGGCTTCCCTATTTACGGACCGTGCGGTAATCTACCGTATGCAAAATGGATTTGACCACAGTCAGGTTTATTTGTCCGTTATCGTTCAAAGGATGGTTTTCCCACAGGCTTCGGGGATTTTATTTAGCGCTGATCCGATTACTTCCAACCGAAAGCTGCTATCAATTGATGCCAGTTTTGGACTTGGAGAAGCGCTGGTCTCTGGCTTGGTATCTGCCGATTGTTATAAAGTACAGGAAGGGGAAATCGTCGATAAGAGGATAGCAACCAAAAAAATAGCTATCTACGGACGAAAAGAAGGCGGAACAGAGACAAAGCAGATCGATCCTGGTCAGCAAAAGACTCAAACACTTACTGAACAACAAATTTTGCAACTGGCACGCATCGGAAGACAGATCGAAGCTTATTTTGGTTACCCGCAAGATATCGAATGGTGTTTGGTTGATGATACATTTTATATTGTCCAGAGTCGGCCAATCACGACTTTATACCCGATCCCTGAAGTAAATGATCAAGAAAATCACGTTTACGTATCTGTCGGTCACCAACAAATGATGACGGATCCCATGAAACCACTGGGATTGTCTTTTTACCTGTTAATAACTCCTGCACCCATGCGTAAAGCCGGTGGAAGGTTGTTTGTTGATGTTACACATATGCTGGCTTCACCTGTCAGCAGAGAAACTTTCTTAAATACCCTGGGAAAAAACGATCCGCTCATAAAAGACGCATTTATGACCCTAATAGAGCGAGATTTTATTAAATCGTTACCAGATGATAGAAAAGAACTGAGTCCCGGTAATAGCAGTAAAGGGTTGTCGTCTGCAGGTTTTCAAGCACAAATCGAAAACGATCCGGCAATCGTTTCTGATTTGATTAAGAACAGTCAAACATCGATAGAAGAATTAAAACAAAACATCCAAACGAAATCAGGAGCAGATTTATTTGATTTTATTCTGGAAGATCTCCAGGAATTAAAGAAGATCTTATTTGACCCACAAAGTTCAAAGGTTTTTATGACTGCTATGAATGCTTCGTCATGGATCAATGAAAAAATGTACGAGTGGTTAGGTGAAAAAAACGCAGCAGATACGCTTTCTCAATCTGTACCAAACAACATTACTTCGGAAATGGGTCTGGCGCTATTGGATGTCGCAGATGTGATTCGTCCTTATCCAGAAGTCATTGCTTATTTACAACATGTAAAAGATGATAATTTTTTGGATGAACTGGTTAAGTTTGATGGTGGACAGGAAACTCAAGACGCTATCTATGCTTATCTCAACAAATACGGAATGCGATGTGCCGGTGAAATCGATATTTCGAGAACTCGTTGGAGTGAAAAACCAATTACACTTGTCCCCATGATTCTCAGTAATATCAAAAACTTTGAGCCTAATGCTGGCAATCGGAAATTTGAGCAAGGGCGACAGGAAGCTTTAGAAAAAGAACAAGAGTTATTAGATCGATTGAAGCAATTACCGGATGGTGAACAAAAAGCAGAAGAAACAAAACGAGTGATCAGCTTAATCCGGAATTTCATCGGTTATCGTGAATATCCAAAATACGGCATGATTAATCGCTACTTCGTTTATAAGCAGGCTTTACTGAAAGAAGCCGAACAACTCGTACAAGCTAGCGTTATTCATGAAAAAGAAGATATATACTATCTCACTTTTGAAGAACTTCACGAAGTCGTACGCACAAATAAACTGGATTATCAGATCATCAGTAAACGAAAAGACGATTACAAATTATATGAAAAACTAACTCCCCCACGTGTAATCACGTCTGATGGTGAAATCATTGCGGGTGAGTACAAACGAGAAAATCTGCCAGCCGAAGCTATTGTAGGTCTACCTGTTTCTTCCGGAGTTATAGAGGGACGAGCACGTGTCATCTTAAACATGGAAGATGCTGATCTGGAAGATGGAGATATATTAGTCACCTCCTTTACTGACCCTGGATGGACATCATTGTTTGTATCCATTAAAGGCCTGGTCACTGAAGTTGGTGGATTGATGACCCATGGAGCAGTTATCGCACGTGAATATGGGTTGCCAGCAGTTGTCGGAGTGGAGAATGCTACCAAACTGATAAAAGATGGGCAACGAATTCGCGTTCATGGAACAGAAGGGTATATCGAAATATTGTAATGGCTGAATACGTCAAGTAAGAGCCTTTGTCATAATGAACGGCATTAAATGCAACCTGTCATGGATAAAAGGACGGTTACCCTGTTCGTCCTTTTATCTAGCCATCTTAGTTAGGTAATCCCCAAAAAGAAATCAAATGATTTTAATTTGGGGGTTGTACTTTAAGAACTTATTTATTTGATGATCGAAAAAACACAAGGTCAAACCTAATAACTGATATCCTCACATTACTGATATACATAAAAAGTGCAGCTTCATTTAAAGGATACCCAGCAGTATGTGTCTGAGTGTAGGGATGCCTTATTGCTTGGATTATGCCATAATATCTTGCGAAAGCCATTTTTGCACAAATCGAGGGAGGAATGAAAAAATTACTGCATCAAGACGCTCTATGAAGTTGGAAATCGATTATGAAAGGGGCGACCTTTTGAGAGAAATGGTCAAGCCATTATCTCAATGATTTACAGATCCGTTGATTCTAAGTAAGCCTGGTTTGATTTCAAGAATCTGCAGCTCTCCTGTTTGGAGTAGCAGCAGATTCTTTTGATTAGAAAATATACGTGAGGCTTTGTCTTTCTACCATTAATTACGAAGTTCAAGATTTTCTTCGCTCCAATTATACAATCCGCTCAGGATGGGAATGAACTTTTCTCCAAGCTTGGTTAATGAATATTCAACCTTAGGGGGTACTTCAGGATAGACATGCCGCTCAACAAGGCCATCAGCCTCAAGCTCTCGCAATTGTTTGGTTAACATGGCCTGAGTGATGTCATCAATTTCCCTGTTTAGTTCTCCGAATCTTCTTGTCCCGGAGCTTAGTAACCACAGGATGATAATCTTCCATTTGCCGCCTATTATTTTTTGGAGGGTGTTCATGCTGCATGGGTTATTTATCGATTGTTCTTTTTCCATAAAAACAGGTCTCCTATAGTATGTTTTTTTAAATGTACAGCCTTAAATACGTGTACCTGATAATAAAAATTATAACATTACAATATATAAATAAGAATATGAGACATTATACTGGCAAGCAATAATGCGGTAGAATCACATTACTATCATTAAGGGTAGTATATACGAAAAAGGGTAGTACTTGTGCATCTGAAGTGTAGGGGCTACGCTTTTGTCGTAAGTAAGAGGTTTGTGATTTTATTGAATGTGAAAATGGTCACAATATTTTTCTGCTGTTAATTTGACTATTTATCACAAGCAAAGAGAGTTTCACACACAGGGAGGAATTTAAATGACTTTAAAGTATCCAGATTTGTTTAAACCCTTTAATATTGGCAGATGCAGAATTAAAAACCGGGTGGTTATGTCTCCTATGCATCTGACAGGCCGTATGAATGATAATGGCACAATAAGCGATGTTGCGATTGATTACTACGAGGAACGCGCTAAAGGTGGAGCAGGCCTGATTATTACAGGCGGCAATGTTCCGGATGTTGATTTGGAATTGAGTCCGATTACGCATACCCCATTTAAGCATCCAGATGCATTTTTAAGCCAAACCAAAAAATTGGCTGACAAAGTCCATGCGTATGATACCAAACTGTTTGTTCAGGTTGGCATGGGGGCTGGACGGGTGATGTTTCCTGATGCGATGGACCCGATTATGAATAATACCCCTGTTGCCCCGTCCGCCATCCCCAATCGCTGGGATCCTTCAATTATGTGCCGAGAAACTACCAGTGATGAACACAAGCGTATTGTAGCATCCCTTATTGAAGCCGCAGTTCTGGTTAAAAGGTCCGGTGCCGATGGGATTGACATTGCAGGGATTTATGGTGGATATCTTACAGACCAGTACGCAACCAAAGTATTTAATCTGAGAACAGATGAATATGGTTTTGAGCAGAATGGACAAATTAAAATGATTGTCGATACGATCAAAGGGATCAAATACGCTTGTGGAGAAAATTTCCCTATCTCTGTTCGGGTAACACCGAAGCATTACATGAAAGGAATCAGGCAAGGAGCATTGCCGGGAGAAGTTTTTAAAGAGGTTGGCCGTGATATTGAAGAAACCATTGCATTAACCAAGCAAATTGAAGCCGTTGGTGCAGACGCAGTATTAATAGGCAATGGATCATATGATTCCTTTTACTGGCTGTATCCCCCTATGTATCAAAAGGATGGATTATGGCTTGAAGATGCCCAAAAAATCCGTGAAGCAGTTCATATTCCGGTGATTTGTCCTGGGAAAATAACAACACCCGATTTGGCCAATGAGGCAATTAAATCAGGAATGATTGATGCGGTGGCTATAGGCAGATCAATGCTTGCAGATGCGGAATGGGCCAATAAAGCCAAGGCCGGGAGGGATGATGACATTCGCCCGTGTATCGGGTGCGAAACAGGATGCATTGGGCGGATTTTTTCCGGAGAGCCTCTAACCTGTGCGGTGAACCCGGCTTTGTTTTATGAAAAATCCGATCCTGTTATTCCTGCTTTAGAAAAAAAATCAATTGCCATCATCGGCGGTGGAATAGCCGGGATGGAAACTGCAAGAGTGGCCAAAATGAGAGGACATCATGTGGATTTGTTTGAGAAAGAGGATAAATTAGGCGGGGCGATTATTGCAGCTGCAGTTCCGGACTTTAAAGATGCGGATCGGCGCTTACTGGAATGGTATGAAAGAAGCCTGAAACAATTAGGGGTTAATGTCCATTTCAACAGTAAGATGGATATGGACAAAGTCAGAGCATTGCATGCCGACGAGATCGTCATCGCAGCTGGGGCTACTCCAAGAATACCACCTATTAAAGATTTAAATCGGGATGAAGCCGTAACAGCCATTGACATTCTTCTTGGCAAGAAAGAAGCGGGTGAGAAGTGTGTAGTGATTGGCGGAGGACAGGTGGGCTGTGAGCTTGCCGTGTGGCTGCAGCAAAAAGGGAAACAGGTCACCATCGTTGAAATGTTGGGAGAGCTTATGGCAGGCGGAGTAGAGCAGATCCCGATTCCCAATAGACTGATGATGATTGATATGGTAACGTACAATAAAGTTGATGTGAAGCTTAACTCCAAAGTTGAAAGTGTTGCAGGTAAATACGTAACATTACAAACTCCGGATGGAACGGAAACGCTTGAGGCGGATACGGTCATTATCTCGGCGGGGTTTGTCTCCAATGATTCTTTGTATAACATGATTAATGAAGAACTGCCCGTCAAGGTCTGGAACATTGGCGATTCCAAAATGCCGACCAATATACAGTATGCTGTTCGTGACGGGTATGCCATAGGAAAGGCTATATAAACAGTAGTAATTACAGGTAAAAACACCCCACATTGTTGAGTGAATATACGTCATTCACTTAAGTAACGAGGGGTGTTTTCTTGTTAGAGAGAACTAAAACGGAGGTTGTTACTATAACGTTCTTGTGCTGGTTCTTTTGCTTCTGCGGCCTTCCTCATCGAAATGGTCAATGGCATACTGCAAGTCATCCAGCATTTTTTGTTTATTCTCAGGGAACTTTCCTTCGATGGATACAGAAGCCGTATGGTGAGACAATATATAAGTGTCCGTATCCAAATGCTCGATAAAAGTTTTAATTCTTTTGTTCGCTCTAATTCAGTGGATTCCGCAAATTCTCCCCTCTGGGCAGCATGATACAAATCGGTCCCTGGGAAAAGTGTCAAGGATCCTGAACCGGTAAAAGTTGGTTTAAGCTGATTATAGGTTTTAGCCGTGGCAATAGCGTGAGCCTCACCCGTTTGCACCAAGTATAAGCTTTGCGCCTTTCTCAGCTAACAACTTTACGGTAGCTTCCCCGATTCCTGAACTTGCGCCTGTAATTATTACCACTTTATTTTCAATTGCCATTTTGTTTTTCGTCCTTTCAAAAATATATTGATGGTATTTTAAAGTTAGTGTCATGGCTAAAACCTTAGTCAAGTATAAGTTTTACTAAGATTGTTGTATTATTGTACCCATTCATAAGTTACTTTTAATGATGTCTATCCACTCTCAATTCCTTACTTTTACGTTAAATCGATTGTTACTTCAAATTCTCGTTAAAGAATGCTTCCAACTTATCAAATGGGATCACATCCGTTTTGTCGTAAAGATCTACGTGTCCCGCATTGGGAACGGTATGCAGCTCTTTTGGTTCTGCCGCCATTTCGTAAGCATCTTCACTAAAGTAACGCGAATGAGCATGCTCGCCTATAATAAACAAAATTGGTCGTGGTGAAATCGATTTAATGTACGTAAGCAGAGGAAAGTTCATAAATGACATGCTGCTTGTTACGGTAAATTGAGTAATTGAGTTTGGGTGGTATCCGCGAGGCGTAGAATAGAACTCACCAAACTCGCGCCCAATGGAGTCTGTATTTTCATCAAATCCAATAGGGGCTCCTCGATCGGTCAGCGTTGGAGGGTTACCCGCAAACTCCGCGTAGCGCTGCTCGGCAATTGCATCGAGTATGCTGTTGCGCTTCTCTTCGGTAACCTACATAATCAACAGCTGCACTGAAATCTTCTACGAATAGATCAGGCGAAGAAAGGTGCCGTGGCTCTCCGCCACTGTATCCGTTGTATGATGGGTCAAATGCAAGAGCCACGAAACCACGCTCTGCCATGTTCTGAGCATAAATACCCGAACCTTGTTCTTTAACACCACCATAGGGAGCACCTATAATTACGGCTGCATGTCTTTTTGACTCATCAAAGTCTTTCGGCAAGTAGAGATCCGCCGCAAGTTTGATTCCAAACCGATTATTGTATAAAACTGATCTTCTTGTTACCTTATCGCTTAACTCGAAAATATAATTTGACATATTTGAATAACCTCCTTTTATGCAAAATATAAACTACGATTGATGTTTTCGCGACATCTGTCTATAATTTATAGCCTAAATATAAGCAATGCAAGGCATAGAAATCGTTAATTCAACCGAATTTGTTGTTTACACAACAGATAAACAAAAATTGTCGACTATCTCAAGGAAGGTATGGTGTTCATAACATGGTAAAAGTGGATAGAAGAATTGTGAGAACTCAAGAAGCAATAAAAAAAGCATTTCTCGAATTGATGTCAGAAAAAAATTTCGATACCATTACTATTCAGGATATTTCTGACAGGGCTAATATTAACCGTGCAACTGTTTATCTACATTACTTGGATAAATTTGATCTGTTGGACAAGATCATAGAAGAACATATTCATAACATGGCTAATCTTTGTGAGTTGGAAGCTGAGTTGGAATGGATTGAATCGACTGTACACTGCATGGAATATCTTGAAAATAATTATTTATTTTTTTCGACGATGTTGGCGAGTGAAGGAGCTCCATATTTTCGCAGCCGGTTTGTCCAACATAATATCGAAGAATTCAAAAAAGACGTAGATGTAACAAAAGGCAAAAATCTCGGTCAAAATGAAGATGTAGTTATCGAATTTGTTGCAAATGCTTACGTGGGCGTAGTGGAATGGTGGCTAAAAAACGGGATGCCTTATCCACCAAAGGAAATGGCAGAAAAAGTGGGGGATTTATTAGAAAGGATTATATAAATTTAACGCGGCAAAAACTCTCAAATTTCTTAAGAATAGAGGAGAATAATATTTCCTTTATCTTCAACAAAAATGTTGTATGTGAGTAGAGGCGCATAATAGGTGTTTGCAAGACAAGAACTTAGTATCAACGTCGTTATTTTCAGCAGCTTTTTGTTACACAGCATCAAGTTTTTGTCCCGTGCCAAGAACAAAATCTTGGTGCATGCCTTTACCGTAAAGGACAAAAACGTGGTGCTATTGCCGAGTTCGACAAACACATTTTGCTCAAGAGGGCGTGAACCGGAAATATTCGTATATAGCCCGTTTCTGCAAGACAAGTTGTTCCAAAATTTCACCTGTTCGTATTGGCCGTATTTACAGGGACGATGTTTAGTCAATACAAGCCTTCCCTAAATTTCTTCCGATAGTTCGATGGATTGACTCCGAAGTAGCTGGAGAATTGCTGGGAGAAATAGTCTGGCGAATTGAAACCAACGGCAAGAGCAATATCGGCAATGGGCCGCATGGTATACATAAGTAATTTTTCTGCCTGTTTCAATCGATGTTTCTTCAACGTTTCCATGATGGAATCTCCGACCTGTTCCCTGAACAAATGAGACAGCCGGGACGGGGATAAACACACCTTGTTGGCAAGTTCCTCGATAAGGATATTTTCCATGTAATACCAAGATACGATATCCAGCACTTCTTGAACGCGCGAATCCAGTTTTTTATTGACTTTATTTTGACTGGCGACCAACAGAATCACTTCTTCTAGCGCGTTTAATGTCAGCTCATCCCACAAAATGGAATCCCCATTTAGCCTGTAGGAGATAACTCTCCAAAAGGCTGATTCAATGACTCTCCGGGAACTCTCATTGTCGATGTGGAGGTGAAAAATGGGCCCATCCGTGTTGCTGGACGGTATCCAGTCCATCCAGGTTAGACGGGGGATGAAGTGAGCCCACAATTTTTCCCAAACATGCCCTTCATCGGTGAAGTATTCCTGCACGGATCCGGGAGATAAAAGGGTCAAAGTCCCCGCTGTACAGCTTAGATATCCTCTACCTCCATTATTGATACTTCCTTTTCCCGATAAAGTATATATGATTAGCCAATCTTTGGTTCCTTGCGGACGGTAACAGGTGTAACCATAGGGTTGAATATAATGGTCGGATACGAGAATACCGGGAGGATGCGTGTATTGCTGTTGCACAGAAAACATAGCAGGATCGTCAGGGTTGTTAGCCATATCCTCATTCCTTTCGTTGCTCTCCTTATTCTAAAATAATATACGAGAACCACATAATATGAAAGCGTTTAATATCACTTGGTATAAGGAGTGAACTGCATGTCGAATCAACAGCAGGGTAGGAGAATACTTCAACTTGTAGGGAAGTGGAAATACGCACTGGATCCTCAGGATGTCGGCGAAACCGAACATTGGTACGAGTCCTTTGTTTCCGGATCGAAGGGCCTGGTAACACTCCCTGGTACACTGTCAGACAATGGGATTGGAGAAACCCAGGAATGGGGCGAAGGGATGGATCGAGAGTCCATCCGGTATCTGCGTCAGCGTCATTCTTATATTGGATCAGCATGGTACGAATACGAAACAAACGTGCCTGCTGAATGGGCAGAAAAACGTTTTACAATTTTTCTTGAACGCGTGATGTTCCAATCCACCTTGTGGGTAAACGGTCAGCTTGCCGGACAGCAAGACAGTTTGTCGGTGCCACACGAATATGACGTGAGCTCATTGATTCAGCCTGGGAAGAAGAACCGGTTCACCATCCGGATCGATAATCGTGACGTTCAGAATCTGGGCAATCATTCGAGCGCTTATACGGAAGAAACTCAAACGATATGGAACGGGATCATTGGCCGAATTGAGCTTCATGCCTTAGAGCCGTTCTGGATCAATAATGTACAGATTTTCCCTCGATCGGATCTACGCTCAGTTGTAGTGAGGGGCACATGTCATAATGCAACAGATGCCGAAGCTCATGCAAATTTGCGAATATCCGTATACATCAAACATGGATTAGCTCCACATGAAGGGCCTGAGATGCAAAAAAGAATACATGTCTCCGCTTCATCCTCCGAAAACTTTGAATGGGAATATGTTATGGGTGAAAATCCCTTGTTATGGGACGAATTCAACCCCAATATCTATGAGATGTGGATGGAAGGAAACATTTTTCTTGGAGAACATAAACAGATTCGAATTGCGGAAAATCGGACATTTGGATTGCGGTGCTTTTATGGAAAGGGAAGAACATTGCAAATTAATGGAAGGGCGGTCTTTTTGCGAGGCACCCTGGAATGCTGCATTTTTCCGCTGACAGGTTATCCTCCGATGGACATTGAATCATGGCTAAAGCTGCTTCGGACCGCAAAGGACTATGGATTGAACCATATCCGTTTTCACTCCTGGTGCCCACCCGAAGCGGCATTCGAAGCTGCCGATCGATTGGGGTTCTACCTGCAAGTCGAATGTCCCATGTGGATGGATACGTGGAATATGGCTGTTGGGAAGCATTCCGAGCACTACGCTTACTTGCCTCAGGAGGCTCGCCGAATCACGCATATCTACGGGAATCATCCCTCGTTTTGCATTTACAGTAACGGAAATGAACTGAACGGAGACTTTGATCTGCTGCATTGGATGGTAGACGACTTGAAATCGCTCGATGACAGGCGGTTATACACGCTTACCACGAACTGGGATCGGCAGCTTGACTTGGCGGATGACCTTTTCATCGCCCAATCGGTCGATGGTATTGGTGTTCGTGGACAATATTTCCCTGAAGAATTCGCCGGATCTACTCTACTTGACTTCCGAGACGCTGTAGCCAAGCGACCTGTACCCGTTATATCTCATGAAGTGGGACAATATGCTGTATACCCGGACGTGCGAGAAGTGGAGAAGTACAGCGGAACATTACGTCCAGTCAATCTGGAGGTCATCCACGCAGATATGAAAAAACGGGGCCTGCTAGGAGACCTTCCTCAATTCGTCCACGGTACGGGGATGCTTGCGCTGCAATTATATCGCGATGAGATCGAAGCCGCACTGCGTACGCCGAGTCTTGGAGGATTTCAATTGCTGGATTTGCACGATTTCCCTGGTCAGAGCACCGCTACTGTGGGCATCCTCAATGCATTCTGGGAATCGAAGGGCTTGATCGAACCCCATAAATTCCGAGAATTTTGCGGACCAACCGTGCTGCTGCTTCGAATGCCCAAACGGATTTACATGAACGCCGAGTTGTTTACGGCAGAGATAAGCATTGCCCATTTCGCTGCAAGGGATATTCCGCCTTCCTCCATCCAATGGACAATTCAGGATGGAGAAGGTCGCATCCTCGATCAAGGTTCTCTACAGACAGACACAATTCCTCTTGGTTCAGGTCAACCATTAGGCCGCTTGGTGTCGCACGCACCACATCGAATTCAGAAAAGTGACAGATTGACGGTATCATTGGAATTAGCGGGTAGCGAAGTACGAAACGAATGGACGTTCTGGGTTTACGAATGCATCGGGAAGGAGCTGGAACCTCCTCGGGGAATTATGGTGAAACGAAGTCTGGACGAAGAAATGGAGCAAAGCCTGGTGGAGGGAGGACGCGTCCTATTTCTGGCCAAGGATGGTGAATTAAGAAACGCGACCCCTGGGAAGTTCTATCCGGTATTTTGGAGTCCGGTGCACTTTGCGACTGAAGATCCGTGCGGCATTATCGTTCAACCTGCTCACCCGGCATTGAACGACTTCCCGACCAAGGAATACGCAGAATATCCATGGAAGGACCTGCTAGATCGGTCCGTATCGCTTGAGGTTAACGATGATTTGCCTTTCAACCCGATCGTTCAGGTCATACCCAATTTTTATCACAACCGAAAACTGACGAACCTTGCGGAATATAACATCGGGAAGGGCAAGCTAATTATCTGCGGAATCGATATTGAGGATGATTTGGACAGTCGGCCTGTCGCAACGCAACTCCGCAGAAGCTTATTAGGCTATATGTCCTCGGATTCTTTTGCCCCCAAAGAGTCTATGGACATGCATGAGCTTCGCCAATTGCTCGAGAAGAAAGCGCCCCCTGCTGTAACAGGAGCCCCCAGATCCTTTCCGGAGTATGAGCTTGCCGACGGGAAAATAGCATCAAGCGATAGCGTAAGCGATGGCAACCATGATGCTATGAACGGAAATGACGGCATCGATCAGACGTACTGGCTGGCAAAGGACGATCTTCCAGGCCACTGGTGGCAGGTGGATTTGATGAAAGAACGTTCCATCACGGGAACCAAAGTAAAGTTTCATCAGGGAGGTAACTTCCTTTATGTGATTCAGGTTTCAAGTGATGAAATCGAATGGAGCGTCGTATCGAACCAGACTGGACAGACATCAAATGAGCAAACACGTATTGATCGCTTTGAAACGAAGGGGCGGTATGTGAGAATCGTATACAACGGATTGCCAAAAGGAGTTAGGGCGGGACATTATGCGTTTGAGGTGTACGGCAGTTAAATACCTAGAAATGAAAATCCTGGTGTATGCAATGGCGGGCTGCAAGTGTGGGGAATGAGCCTGGTGTCTCGAAAGAATTCCGAAAAAAAACAAAATATGTTTTTGAGAAAAAGAACGTCACCGCTTTGGTGTCGACTTTTTCTCAGGGGAGGTGAATGAAAAACGATTTATGTATTAATCTTTAATTTGAGTCGAATGGGTGCACGGTTTACATGTCAGCGCAGGAACTCCTTTATTCGAAAGCATGGAAGCATAAAATTAATGATTCTCTTTAAAATAATTAATGACAGGCAAAAAGGAGGATTGGATTAGATTGATCGTTTCTCCGTTAGCATTCTTCGTCTTGGCGATTCTTCTGTCGATGTTAATGTCCATCTGCATAGCCCTCCTTAAAAAATATCTAACAGTTTCATGATTTACGTTGGATATTGAACAAAATGCGCCAGATTAGCGATTGGACTCGCCAATATACTTCATATAATAATCATTAAGTTTTATTTATTCAACAAATGTTGGATGATGAAGAGAAAGAATGTGAAAAAGAAGGGATGATGGCTTGAAAACAGATTGGTCACAGCAATCCGCATTATGATATCAAATATTTATGAAAAAAAGTTAAAGACTGCGATAATAACGAGACTTAGAGACTACATTATAAAATCATGTCTACAAACAACACAAACAAAAAATAACACAAAATATTTGACGTCATGTAATTTATATTGTATATTAAGTTACGTAATGAAATTTAAATTCAAGGGAGGACAACTTCATGTCACTGGAAATTGTACAAGCCAAATTAGAATTAAGGGAACTGGTTGATGCTTACGCAAATCTGACAGATGAGAAAAAAATCGAGGAGCAAATGCTTTTATTTACGCCTGATGGCCGCTATACGGTTTACGTAGGTGAGCGTTTACTGTCCGAGGTTATAGGAACCAAACAATTGGGTGAGGATTTCACGAGCCATGCTTCACAAGTAAAACGTTATTTCTCCATTAACGGACAACACGTTGTGAAAGTGGATGGAGATACTGCAACAGGTGTTGTATTCTCCCAGATTAAAATGGTGAGAGATGAAGATGGCAAAGAAGTTATTACTGACTATAGTGTTAGATATGATGATGTATATGTACGTCAAAATGGAGCTTGGCTAATAAAGGAACGTACTGCAAACTTTATAATTTTTGACGCAAGACCATTGCAAGGTTAATATAGTATTCAATTTCATGATGTAATGTTTATAAATGACGGGATCGTTATACAAACGATCCCGTCATTTTTTTATGAATATTATTTCATTCAGAGTGTAAACTAAATGTCGGTCCCATGACGTTGAATCATTCTGCTTCATTACATGACAGGCTATGGCTACTCGCCAATAAATTGTTGATCGTTTATAATAAGAGGGAGTGATACCAATTTAAAAATCTCTGATCGAGGGGTTTGAAATATGAATTTCCAACGAGCAAGATCTAAAGACCAGATTCAAGACAGAATTCAAGAAATTATTAAAGCAGCATCCATGATTTATGACTCTGAAGGTTATGAAGAACTAAATTTCACCAAGATTTCGGAATATACTAAATTTACAAGACCTAATATTTATAAGTATTTCAAAACTAAAGAAGAAATTCTTCTATTGATTTTGAATAAGGATCTGAAGTCCTGGATTTCAACGCTAAGTAAGTCTTTTCAAATTAACAAACTATACTCTATTTATGAGATTGGAGAAATTTGGACGGACACACTAATTGAGCATGAACGGTTAATTAAATTGCATGCTATTCTTTATACAACAATTGAAAAAAATGTTTCCTTGGAAGCACTTGCTGAATTTGAAAAAAGTTCTATAGAAATTAACTCCACGATAACATCCTTGGTAAGCCAGCTTTTCCCAAAAGCAAGCAATGATAGTATTATGAACTTTATTTATGCTGCTACTACACTGGCTTTTGGATTATATCCTATGACTAAATTAAGTGAACTGCAAAAAGAAGCCATTAAGTTATCTGGTTCGATTTATACCGCTCCTGATTTCAAAAAAACTTATATCGCTTCCCTATATCAACTAATGTATTGCTTAGAACATTCTATTGAAATCAAAGAACTTTAAGCATTTAAAGCTGCACGATTTAAGCTTAAACCATAAATGAAGTAAAGCTACTGAAATAGCGGCTTTTTTTGTTGCGGACAAATCAAGGAAGAACCCAGCTTTTTATTGAGCCGGGTTCTTTAACATTGCACCAGTTTCTTTTTTTGTTTTCTTAAAATATATAGGATTCACCATCATCGGGCACTAAAACATTAGAGGAGATTCCTTTTTCTTCAATGAAGCCTTTTAATTCTTTTCTCGATAATGCCCAGTGATTTACAGCTTCCATATGGCTAACGATAATTTTTGCTTCCGTGCTCGCCTTTGGTTTTAACGAATTGTATTGTTAAAAAGTTGTGCTCTTCTGTATATTCAAAGATTGATGCTCCGAATCTCCACGCCGGATGTTGCTACCAACAATCCCTCCTAATATAATTAGGACTCCAATCCACTGAGGTAAACCTACATGTTCTCCTAGCACCAGAGAGGACATTAAAATCGCCATCGGCAGTTCAGAAGCTGTCAGAATGGTACCCATTCCTGATCCAACATGAGGCATTCCAATGGAGTACAAGAGAGGTGGAAGAACAACTCCAAATACACCAAGAAGCAATCCATAAGAACTCAATCCTGTTAACACATCAAAGTTAAACAAAAATGTTGGCGGAAATACGACAAAAACGGTTATGACAGCTCCGGTAGAAAGAAGAGCGCTTTTTAATATAGGTGGAGTACCTTTTTCAACAGAGCCACTCAGAAAAATGAACATTGCAAAGGATAACGCAGCTAAAAATCCCCAAATGGTTCCTTGCCATGAAAGAGTTACACTTTTCTGAAACATGACATTTGCAGCTAAAACGGAACCAATCAGAAGTACTCCGATGGATATAAGTTTCTTCTTCGTCGGCCTTCTCTTCTGGAATACCCACTCATAAAGTGTCCCAACCCAAACAAATTGGAATAAAAGAACAATGGCCAGAGAAGCATTTAAGGTTTGTAAAGATTGATAATAAAATAGACCTGTCAAACCAAACGGAATTCCCGATAGTACTAGCTTTGAAGTTTGTTTATAAGTTAATTTTTTCTTTTTCGTAAATAAAACCGCAATCCAACTCAGTACTGTACCAAACAAATATTGCGCACCCGTTACCTCTGTTACTGTAAAACCTGCAGAGTACGCCAACTTAACAAAGGTTGACAATATCCCGTAACAGCAACCTCCCAAGAAAACAATGAATGCATAATGCCACAGT